>NZ_CP096429.1:0-1565233 GCF_053903115.1 Vibrio sp. AK197 | reverse complement strand
CGTTTCGATCACTGCACGAGTACCAGATATGGATACCATGGTTTTCTGATAGCTTTTGCGAGTTCGAGGTGGTGCTAGTGCCTGGTCAATGATCCCGGCCCAATTGGTTGGTGATACGACAAATTGATCCGCTTCATCCTTCATCGCTGGTGGCGTATTTAAACCATGCTCATGGAGTAGACGTTTATTGACTTGGGTTTGAGCCAGCGCTTTTGAACGCTTTTGTTTTTCTGATTGCTTGACTGATTCAGTCACTAAACTGGTCGAGCCCAATAATGAAATTAACTGACTTGGATTGACAAAGCGGTGTAACATCGTTTTACCCGCCAAACCGTGTTCAAAACGCACAGATTCTTGCGTAAACAAACCAATGTTGACGGCTGCACGTAAACGTTGTTGGATGGCTGCGCGGGTCAGTTGGCCGTCAGTGGCTTCGATAAGCTCTGTTGTTGATACCAAACCATCTTTGCTGCTAAAGCCACGTAGGGAGATCAAATTAAGTAGCTCGACAATGCTTTTGGTTACGCCTTTAAAGTGCTGATATTGCTCGATCCAGTCAATTGCACTTTCTGTAATCTCAAACAAATGCCCGTCTTTATGGCTTCTAGGGGCTTTAACCAGTATTTTTTCTTCCGAGCTCATTAATTATGATCCATATCACGTTAGCCGTAATTTCGCTATAGTTCCAAAAGAATAAAGAAAAACAGATCATAAATAAAGAAAAAAATAGAGGTTTTAAATAACTGATCTTTTTGATTATTCTGATCTTAAATGATTATATGATCTAATGATCAGGCTGCATTGTTGCTTGTAAGTCATTGTTATAAAAAAGATAAAAAAATCTCTCTTCAGAAGCATGATCATGCCGAGATCGAAAGCATGATCATTAACGTATTGAAAGCATGATCAAATCTTCGTGTAAGCATGATCAACGCGTTATAGAATCCATGATCATCATTGTCCCGAAAACATGATCATCAACTCTTCACAACTTATCCACAATGACGCTATTTATTCATCGCTCTTAATGCCGAATTCGCGCGTTACCAGCTCAAAATTCAGCGGAACGATGATCATGGTATCAATGTAAATACAGGCTTTAGTAAAGTTTATATTGATATTTTTATGTCGAAATACAGTCCAAACTTTGTTTGTGAGTAACTGGAATCGCAAATGTGTGCGAAAGCATGATCAAGATGAGCTACGTTGTTGACCGATTTAAGAGACTGTTTTTCGATTACTTGCCGTTCTTGCAAGGATTTATATTGAATTACAGAGTTCATCGGCACTCAACCGTAAATTAGACTTCAAAACCCATGCTTCCGGACGCAAACATTACTTGATCATTGATCCGATAAAGGATCATCGGTTAGCTTTTTCATTTACATCTGTCTAGGAACGATAGCCTCCTTGATCATTGTTCCTAGGTGGTCGATTTTCTCGGAAAGATGATCAAGTGTCACTCCTTGATCATCTTTCCATAGAACAGTGGTTGAATGTGCGTTTAACGAGGGAGTTTGGTATAGATTGCGGTGTTTTACTATCGCGAGTAACAAATTTTTATAATTTCTGGTTTATTTGTCATTGACCGTAATTTAGCCGACATAAATAATCGTTCCGGTCAGAATGGTAAAAAATTTGTTTACATTGTAAATAAGTGACGATGTAACATTTTAAAAGTTTTGTTATTTCAAGCGAGTTATGGGTGATTATTTATGGGCTAATTTTTAATGAATTAGACCCAAAGTTTACTTTTTGTGATTTAGTCTATAATTTGGTCAAAAATAATCTCTTTAATGTGATTCTTATCTATTGTTGGGTGTTCACCTTTTGGTTGAATATAGTGTTAATTGCTGTACAATTGTTGCCAACACATTTGATAACGGAATTTGGCAATGACAAGAGAACAGACCATTCAACATCTCAATCAACTCGCTGAGCAGACGGCACAAGTTCAAGCTGATCGCATCGAGATTGTTTTGGAAGAGCGTCGTGATGAACATTTCCCTGCGATGTCCAAAGCATTGATGGAAACACGTTCTGGTTTAACGCGTCGTAAGTTGGACGATGCGATTTCTAAAATGGAAAATGAAGGGCATCAGTTCACCAAAAATAACGCCAATCACTATTCAATTACTCTGTCTGAAGCTCATATGCTGATGGATGCAGCAGGTATTCCCAAGTTTCATGAACGCAAAAAAAACCAAGACAATAAGCCTTGGATTATTAATGTTCAGAACCAAAAAGGTGGGACCGGGAAGTCAATGACCGCAGTCCATCTAGCGGCGTGTTTAGCGTTAAATCTAGATAAACGTTACCGTATTTGCTTAATAGATTTGGATCCACAAGGTTCTTTACGTCTTTTTCTAAACCCACAAATCAGCCTGACCGATCATGATAATATCTACTCTGCAGTGGATGTTATGCTGGACAACGTACCTGATGGTGTTGAGGTTAATAATGAATTTCTTCATAAAAATGTGTTGCTACCAACGCAATACCCAAATTTAAAAACCGTTTCAGCATTTCCAGAAGATGCAATGTTCAATGCTGAAGCTTGGCAGTATCTTTCTCAAAATCAATCTCTTGATATTGTTAAATTATTGAAAGAGAAATTGATTGACCAGATCGCTGATGATTTTGATGTCATCATGATTGATACTGGCCCACACGTTGATCCGTTAGTCTGGAATGCGATGTATGCATCCAATGCGTTACTTATCCCTTGCGCCGCGAAACGACTCGATTGGGCATCGACAGTTAACTTCTTCCAGCATTTGCCAACCGTTTATGAAATGTTTCCTGAAGATTGGCAAGGTCTTGAGTTTGCGCGTTTACTGCCTACGATGTTTGAAGATGACAATAAGAAGCAAGTCTCGGTATTAACAGAAATGAATTATCTGCTGGGTGATCAAGTTATGATGGCGACGATACCACGCAGTCGAGCTTTTGAGACCTGTGCGGATACCTATAGCACAGTATTTGATTTGACTATCAGCGATTTCGAAGGTGGTAAAAAAACCTTGGCAACCGCGCAAGACGCTGTCCAAAAGAGTTCTTTAGAATTGGAGCGTGTGCTGCATAGTCATTGGGCATCACTGAATCAAGGATAAATAAAAAATGGCAATTAAAACGTCAGATTTAAATGCAAAATTATTCGGTAAAGCGGACAAACGTCGAGCGACAACACCATTAGAGGCTCAAACTGCAGCCAAAGAGCAAGCGCAGATTATTGAATTGGCGGTCGCTGGTGAAGAGTTGGTTCAATTTGAACTAATGCGCATTCCTGCTAGTGACGTTGAATCAGAAACGGTCGTATTTTCGGAAAACGCTCGTGAGCAATCTTTCTTAAATGAGCATGCTCTTTCTGATGTGTTGACGACATTACGTGAACGTGGTCAACAATATCCAGCGGTTGGTCGCCGCCGTAACGATGGTAAAATAGAAGTGCTCGACGGCAGTCGTCGTCGTATGTCTTGTATTCTAGCCAATAAAGAGTTTCTTGTTTATGTTGCTGACAACATTAACTCTGAACACGCGAAGTTTTTATCGGATGTGGCGAATGCGCACAAACCGCTTTCTCTTTATGAGAAAGGTAAAGAGATGCAAGCGAAACTCGAGAGTGGTGAAGCTGACGACCAAAAAGCTCTGGCGAAAATTTTTCAGTGCAGTGAAGCGTTGGTCAGTGGTGCATTGAAAGCGGCATCGTTGCCTTTAGAATTGTTGCAGGCTTATCCTAATGTCGCTGATTTAGGCCGTCCAACAATCGTAAAACTGCATAAACAGTTTTACGAATTAGATGATCAGAAACAAGCGGAACTACTTAATAAGTGCCATCAGGAAGGTCGTTTTGTTTGGCAGCGCAGTGAAGCTCAAGGTGTTGCTCGTATGACCAAAGATGTGTCAGAAACACTTGAGGGATGGATTGAAGAGCTAGCACCGCGTAAACGTTCAGTCGCGAATAAAGTCGACTTAGTCAAAGGTCGTGCTAGTTATACTCGCAAAGGCACAAACTTGGCTTTAAATCTAAAGAAAGTGGATGACAAAACAATGAAAGATATCCTCGATTTCATTGAAGCTAAATTCAGTTAACGGATTATTGCCCATCAAATCAAACTGGCCGCATTACGCGGCCTTTTTTTGATCTTGCGAACGACTGATAAATGACGAGTGTGTTGGTATACTTGTTTTCTCTAGAAACTGGTGTGAATCTTTATGTCTGCTTTTTCCCAATATCTTAAAACTACGTTATGTTATTTACGCCAAAAGCAATTTCGCTCAGGGTTGGTGTTTGCTGGCGGGCAAAAATCACACCAAGCACATATCGATGAATTGCAGTCATTTTTTCAAAACCACGTTGTTTTTCAGCTTGGTGGTGAGCGTTATAATTTCTGTGGCACCCATGTCACGGCGAAACAAGGGAAACAACTGTTAGGTCAAGAATGCCAATTGCTTATTTGTGATTTCTCAGCTGAATTTGATGCTAATAGCTTTAGTGCAGCGCTTGGCACCTTATGCGGAGGTGGATTGCTTGTTATCTTCCCTCCTGTGCAGGCAATAACAAATTGTGGGGAAAGATGGTTGTCCAACTGTTTGGAACAACTTATTTGGATTGAACCTAATCAGGATTTTTCTCTGCTACCGACTACGGTGGAGACTCACTCGTTAACTCAAATAAATACCTTGCCGAACAGTGTTGAACAACAGCAGCAAGCTATTAGTCTTATTGAGCGCGTGGTCGATGGTCATCGAAAGCGGCCTTTGGTACTAACGGCAGACCGTGGAAGAGGAAAAACCAGTGCACTTGGTATGGCCAGTGCGACGTTGATGAAACGTAGGTCAATCAAAATTGTGGTTACTGCGCCGAGCCGTCAAGCGGTCGAGCCGTTATTTGTTCATTGCTGCGCGGGTTTATCGATAGAAGCTGGACACAGGAATCGTATCGAATACACATCCACATCCAGCACACTTGAATTTATCGCGCCAGACGCCTTACTCGAATCTAAAATTGAATGTGACTTATTGCTCGTTGATGAAGCATCAGCGATTCCTATTTCTATGTTGCAGTCTTTTGTGGAACGCTATCATCGTATGGTGTTGTCAACGACGATTCATGGATATGAAGGCTGTGGTCGCGGGTTTAGTTTGAAGTTCTGCTCCTGGCTCAAACAGGTTCGCCCCCAAAGTCGATTTTTTCACATTGACCAGCCGATGCGCTGGCATCGAAATGACCCATTGGAGCATTGGCTTTATCAGTCTTTTTTGCTGGACGCAGAATTACCCAAGATTGAC
The DNA here is from genome assembly GCF_053903115.1 of Vibrio sp. AK197. Lineage (NCBI taxonomy): Bacteria > Pseudomonadati > Pseudomonadota > Gammaproteobacteria > Vibrionales > Vibrionaceae > Vibrio > Vibrio sp. AK197. The sequence continues at coordinate 1,559,941 of NZ_CP096429.1, read as the reverse complement.
GCATTCGATATTAAGCAGTTGGTCGCTCAACCAATAACGCAGCAGGAGCTTATTGAGCAACCTAATTTACTCAAACAATTATTTGCCTTACTTGTCCACGCTCACTATCAAACTACGCCAAATGACTTGATGCTGATGTTGGCGGATCGCTCGATTTCTATAGTTGGTGCATATTCTCAACAACAGCTCGTTGGATGCGCTTTGTTGATTGAGGAGGGCAGCCTATGTTTAGACGACATTCAAGATATTCAGCGAGGGAAACGACGTCCTAAAGGTCAGCTCGTTGCCAGTTCGCTAGCGTCACAGTTAGGTTTGTCTGAAGCGGCGAGTTCGAAAAGCTATCGGATTATGCGGATAGCTGTGCATCCTGACTGGCAAAAGCATGGGGTGGGGCGTTATATCCTTCGCTATCTCGAACAGCATATTGACGCTGATTTTCTCTCAACCAGTTTCGGAGCAACACAAGAGCTATTGTTATTTTGGCAGTACAATGGCTTTGTGCCCTTACGTATTGGAAGTCATCGCGATCAAGCAAGTGGCTGTCATTCAGTGATAATGATAAAACCGTGCAACGAATGTCTTTGGCTTCAATCTGGACGTAAAATATTTTCTCAACAGTTACAGTATTTGCTTGCGAATACGCTATCAAAACTTGAAACTGACATCGTACGTAGTTTAGTTGCGATGAGTTATGCTTCCGTTGAAACAACGCCACTTTCAAAGAGTGTTGGGTTTTATTCATTAGGTGGGGCGTCGTTTGATTCCGTTGCTCCTTTTATTGCTCAATGGATCTTTTCCAACATCGAACAGATTGAGAGTGTCAGTGATTTAATTATTCGTAAGGTTATTCAACAGCGAAGCTGGGATGAATGTGCCGCAGAGTTTAGCTATCTTGGTCGAAAGCAAACGGAATCCGCTCTAAGGCAACAACTAACAAAGCTCAGTTCGAATTAATTTACACTGTAAACCTGCGGCGAGTGACAACACTTGCCGCTGAATCCCCTTGATAGAGATAAGTCTGTTTTACACTGTAAATCGTCAATTCTCGATGCACGCCAATCTGTGACTTGCTTCAAATATAAACGATTGATTCTAAAGTTACTCTCTCATCACGTACTGGTCAATATTAGCCAAATATTCAACTAATTCCCCTTACAAATCATAAGTATAGATTTTATCTAGGGATATTACTCATCCCTAAGAAAAAAAACACTATGCGCTTTATTTGATAATTAACCATTTCTTCCTACACTCATTTATACGAGCTAATGCTTTGTAAGCAGAGGTTAAATTGATTGAGGAGCTGTATTGAAATGGACTGCTTACTAAATGAAACATTAGATATTTCTACTGTTTTGGATTCAACCGAACATTACAAACAGTGGTTGGCGGACAGCAACCAGGCTCTTAATTTAGATGCGAGTGACGTCTCTAGAGTGGATGCTGCGGGTATACAAGCCTTGGCCTCTCTGTTTTTAACCGCCGAAAAAAACCAACAAAAAGTTACCTTAAACAATTCACCAAAAGTGTTGACGGATGGGATCACTATTTTAGGACTTACGACAGTCATCGATGTTAGTCAAAGAGTGGATAAGGAATAACAATGACAAAAAAAATTCTCGCAGTTGATGATTCAGTTTCGATTCGCCAAATGGTGAGTCACACATTAAAAGACGCTGGCTATGAAGTTGAGACAGCCAATGATGGAAGAGATGCTTTATCTAAAGTGAATACCATGAAATTCGATGTCGTGATATCCGACGTCAATATGCCCAACATGGGCGGTTTTGAGTTGGTAAAAGCATTACGTGAAAAGCCCCAATATAAATTTATTCCTATTTTAATGTTAACAACCGAAACCAGTGCGGATAAAAAACAGCAGGGAAAATTAGCTGGAGCAACAGGATGGCTAGTTAAACCGTTTAATCCGGACACATTATTAAAAACGTTAAAGCGTGTGATTTGAAAGCGGTACTACGACGGATTTCGTCTTTTTACTTGTGTATACATATTGGCTAGGAATTGCTTATGGCGCTAGATATGGAGCAGCTGCGCAAGATGTTTTACGAAGAGTGTCGTGAAAATCTTGAGGTGCTGGAAAACATACTTCTTAACTTGAATGTTGAGAGTGTGGACGATGAGTCCATTAATACCATTTTTCGTGCTGCTCATTCGATTAAAGGTGGAGCGGGCACCTTCAATTTACTCGACATCAGCGAATTTACCCACTCTGTAGAAGCTTATCTAGACTTAGTCCGTAATCACGAGCGTCAATTAACCGCGCAAACCATCGATTTGTTATTGAAGAGTGGAGATTGTATCTCTGCGATGCTTCAGGCTCACGAATCGGGAACTGAGGCTGATAGCGCTCAAAAAGAGGAAGTGAGTCTCCAACTCGCTGCGCTATTGACTGAGCATTCAGCTGGCGCGAACTCGAACCCACTCCCTGAGTCAACCAACGTTGAATCCGACACCACGGGTGATTGGAATATTCTATTTTCGCCTCACAAAGAGATGTTTTTTAGCGGTAATGATCCACTAAGAATCATTAGAGAGTTATTGGAGCTTGATGAACAAGCGGATGTTCAAGCCGATGTGAGCTATTTACCTGAACTTACCGAAATAGAAGCGGAACTCTGCTATCTGCATTGGCAGGTAAGAGTCTCAGGAGAGGTTGGCCAACAAGAACTACAGGAAGTTTTTGAATGGGTCGAAGATGAATGCGATTTAAAAATTGAAAGACTGGCCTCATCTGAATTAGAGGTTTCTTCAGGCGAAGCGGCCGAGAATATCGCTGATGACTCGTTGCCATCCCCCGAACAAAACTCAAGTAACACTTCTCAAAGTGAAGCGTCTCCCACGTCTCCGCCTCCGGTATCAACCGCCAAAAAGCCACCCGCAAAAGCAAACAAAACGGAAGCGGCGGTCAGTTCAATTCGAGTCGATATCGATAAAGTCGATAGCCTCATTAACTTAGTCGGTGAGTTGGTGATTACGCAATCGATGCTCACTGAAATTGGCAATGATTTTTCGATGGATAAACTCGAAAAATTAAAAACAGGACTTGATCAGTTACTCCAAAACAGCCGGGACCTACAGGAAAATGTCCTCAATATTCGCATGTTACCGATGAGTTTTGCATTTAGCCGTTTTCCGCGATTGGTTCGAGATCTCACCAGCCGATTGGGAAAAAAGGTCGAGTTACAAATTCAGGGTGAACAAACAGAGTTAGATAAAACTGTGCTCGAACGCATTGTTGACCCTTTGGTTCATTTAGTAAGAAACGGCATTGACCATGGAATAGAGACTCCCGACAAACGCCGTGCTGCCAACAAACCCGAACAAGGCACTATTCAGCTCAATGCTTTCCATCAAGGAGGGTCGATTGTCGTTGAAATAAAAGATGATGGCGCAGGGCTTGATTGCGATCGTTTGTGGACGAAAGCGCATGAAAAAGGCGTTATTCCTGCGGATGCACGAAGAGAAGAGATGGATGACAAGCAGGTCATGCGTTTGATTTTTGCTCCGGGCTTTTCAACAGCAGAACAAGTTTCCGACATCTCTGGGCGCGGTGTCGGTATGGATGTGGTTAAGCGCAACATTCAAGAATTAGGCGGGCACATCGAGGTTGAGTCTGAATTAGGCAAAGGCAGCTGTTTTACGATCAGTTTGCCCCTTACTTTGGCGATTCTTGACGGACAACTCGTCAAAGTTGCGGGTGAAGTGTATGTGATTCCTTTACTCACCATTATTGAGTCCATTCAAATTGATGCCTCTTGCATTAAACGCGCATCAGGTGGTGTTGAGCTATACCGTCTGAGAGATGAAAACATCCCCATTTTACGTCTGCAAGATGAACTCAAAATGGGTAACAGCGGCGAGCTTAGCAAACAAATTTTATGTTTTGTCGAAGCGGCAGGTCATCGCGTCGGACTATTGATTGAAGAACTTCTCGACCAGCAGCAAGTTGTGATTAAAAGTCTTGAATCCAATTACAGCAAAACAATGGGGATCTCGGGAGCCACGATCTTAGGCGATGGCTCAGTATCTTTGATTCTCGATATTCAAGGTTTGATTACTCAATTTTTGAATCGCTCGAAAGAGCAAAGTGGGATAGCGGCATAGGTGAAGGTATGGATATCGCGATTCAAAATTTGGACAGCGAAAACCCATTAATGGCTGCCGAACTCGATATACACAGCAGCAGTGGGGAACGAGCGGACTTTTTAAGCTTTTGTTTGGATAACGAACTCTATGGCGTCGAGATAAAAGATGTTGAGGAAATTCGCGTTTGGGAGCGCCCGACGCCGATTCCGAGAGCACCTTCATGCGTGAAAGGCGTGATTAATATTCGAGGAATGATTGTTCCCGTTGTCGATTTGCGCAGCCGATTTGAGATTGGCAGTTGTGAATACCTTCCGACCACTGTTGTGATTATTCTGCGATTTGTCGGTGAAGACAGTAAACGCATGATGGGTATCGTTGTTGATTCTGTTAGCGATGTTATTGAGCAAGGTGATAATGAACTTTATCGCTCTGTTGGCGAGTCATTGGTCACTCCTTACTTACAAGGTCTCATCAATGTTGGAGAGCAAGTGATGTCTTTGTTTGACACTGAAATGTTACTCGATATTGAACGTTTGCTGAGGAGTGAGTAATGGAAAGTAGGCAAGAGTTTCTCAGCTTTGTGTTAGATGGCGATGAATATGCGGTGCCAATTTTGGATGTACGCGAGGTACGCGGTTGGAGTGATGTTCGTCAAGTGCCGAACTCACCAGACTACTTGATGGGAGTACTCGAAATTCGCGGCGAGTACGTACCGATTGTCGATCTACGAATGCGTTTTTCTTTACCGCCAGCAACCATTAATGCAACGACGGTAGTGATTGTTCTTAATGATGCGGAGCAGAACCCACTCGGGATTATCGTTGACGCGGTTTCTCAGGTCTATGATTTGCAGGTCGATAGCATTAAGCCCGCGCCAAAAATTTCCGTTAATGTCGACCATGCCTACGTCAGAGGTATTGTTGGTATTGATCAAAAACATTTAATTCTAATCAACCTGGAAGCTTTGTTTGATGTAGCACTGCTTAACAAAACTTCTCAAACAGAAGCACTATGTGAGAGGTGAGTCAGTAATGGCATTTTGGAATAAAAAACAACGATCTGTAGCTCAGTTTGCTGCGCCGGAACCAGACTCGCTTCTGGATGAAACAAGTCAATCTGGTGAGATTTCAAAACAGCAATTACTGTCAGCATTGGATGGTGCTAAAACCGCGTTAATGATGATTAACCGTGATTTTGAGATTACTTACGTTAACAAAACCTCACTGGAACTATTGAAGCAACATGAGTCTCTGTTTCAGCGAATGTGGCCAAATTTTCGGGCCGATGAAGGCTTTTTGATGGGGTACTGTATCGATGGTTTCCATAAAAATCCAAGTCATCAACGTCAGATGCTATCGACGCCAAATCATCTTCCTTACACCACAACGATCGATATTGAAGACGTAAAAATTGAATTAAATGTTGGAGCGATAATCGATGCCCAGGGCAATTATGTTGGGAATACCCTTGAATGGGCTGACGTTACCCAAGACGTAAAAACTCAAAATGAAGTGGCCCGGCTTAAAGCAGCTGTTCACCAAGCTCAAACAGCGATGGTGATGATCGACCGCGATCTCAACATCACCTATGTCAACGCTCAGACCTTAACGCTATTCAAGGCGCACGAAACGACATTTCGCCAAGTCTGGGCGAACTTTACTGCCAGTGAAGAATGGCTTATGGGACGTTGTATCGATGAATTTCACCGTGACCCTCAACACCAAAGGCGCTTGCTGGCCGATCCATCCAATTTGCCATATCAAACTGATATTACGATCAAAGATTTAATTATTGAGCTAAATGTTGCGGCGATACGTGATGTTAGTGGTAACTATATTGGAAATACATTGGAGTGGCGTGATGTCACTCAAGAGCGAGCCAACGAAGAGCAAGTTGGTCGTTTGGCTTCCGCTGTTGAAGGTATGACGACCAATCTCATGATGGCAGATAAATCCGGTGTAATCAGTTACTTAAATCCCTCATTGATGAATCTATTAAAAAGCCGTGAGCAGGAACTGAGAAAAGCAATGCCTGGCTTTTCTACCGATAGCTTGGTCGGAACGAACATGGATATTTTCCACCAAAAACCGAGCCACCAGCAGAGTATCATTGCCAACCCTGATAACTTACCTTTCTCCTCGAATGTCAAAGTCGGCTCATTGGAATTCAACCTTACGTGTATCGCAATGAAAGATCCTAAGGGCAACTATATTGGTCCTGCGCTCCAATGGGTTGATATTACAGAGCAGCAAGATGGTCAAAGACAAGTTGAATCTTTGCTGCAGAAAGCAATGCAGGGGCAACTGAATGAACGCATTGATACGACGGTCTATAGCGGATTTATGCGTGAACTTGGTGAAGGCATTAACGGGTTACTGGATACGATCGTTGATCCACTCGGCCAATGTATTGATGTTATGAGTATGGTTGCCGAAGGGGACCTTAACCGAGATATGGATGATGACCGTCAGGGAGAGTTTGGCCGTTTAGCAAAAGCGGTGAATACCTCTATCGTCAATATTCGCTCAATGGTTGAAAAGATTACTCACTCTTCTGCTCGTGTTGCAACGGCCTCAAATGAAATTGCGGATGGCAATAACGACTTAAGTCAACGTGTCGAAGCTCAGGCATCTAATTTGGAAGAGACTGCCGCGAGTATGGAAGAAATGACATCGACCGTACGTCAAAACGCTGAAAACGCCAAAGGTGCTAGCGAATTGGCTACCGACGCGACGAAGAAAGCAAGTAAAGGAGGCGATGTTGTAGGACAAGCCGTTTCTGCGATGTCTGAAATCAATTCGGCGAGTAAGAAAATTGCTGACATCATTGGTGTGATTGATGAAATTGCTTTCCAAACTAACTTACTTGCACTCAATGCTGCTGTCGAAGCTGCCCGTGCGGGTGAGCAAGGACGCGGCTTTGCGGTGGTTGCTGGCGAGGTGCGTAATCTTGCTCAGCGCAGTGCTGCGGCAGCAAAAGAAATCAAAGGCTTAATCAAAGATAGTGTAGAAAAAGTAGATGAAGGTTCACGTTTAGTTGATGAATCTGGCGCGACATTATCTGAAATTGTCGAGGCCGTTGAACGTGTTTCACAACTTATTGCACAAATAGCGTCTTCAAGTGCTGAGCAATCTACGGGGATCGATGAAATTAATCGAGCCATCGCAATGATGGATGAAATGACGCAACAAAATGCATCGTTGGTAGAAGAGACATCGGCAGCAAGTCAATCGCTTAAAGATGAAGGTAAAGAACTACTCAATCTAATGAACTTCTTTACCACGGATAACAATGTCGCGACATTCGATACCCGCAGTAAACCTGAACTGCCACCCCAGGTGAAAAAGCCTGAAGATAAAGTAAGAGATATTCGAAATAATCGCATCGCGAATGCAAGATTCAATGCCAGTGAGGATGGAGATGAATGGCAAGAGTTCTGACAAGGTCGAGTGAGATGGCAAGTCCCACCAGTCAAGAATTTGAATTCACCGAAAAGGATTTCAAATACATCCAATGGTTTTTGCATAAAACGGTCGGCATCTTTTTGTCCGACCAAAAACGAACCATGGTTTATGGGCGTATTAGTCGACAATTAAGAGCACTAAGGCTGAGTAGTTTTCAAGAGTACCAGCAGCTGATTGAAAGTGACAACGACGTTCGCGTGAATTTTATCAATAGTCTTACGACTAACAAAACCCATTTTTTTCGCGAGTTTCATCACTTTGAGTTCTTTGAAAAAATCATGCTTGGAGAGTGGCAACACACGGAAAAAAAGCGAATCCGTATTTGGTCAGCTGGTTGCTCTACGGGAGAGGAGCCGTACAGTTTTGTCGCCTCTTTGTGTAAAGAAGGGGTGTTGAACTGGTGTGAAGATTTGGAAATTACCGCCAGTGATTTGGATACCAATGTCTTAAAGCAAGCAGCACTGGGTGAGTATCCCATAGAGGCATTAGGTTCAATTCCCAAAGAGTATTTGAAACCGTGTTTTCTTAAGGGCGTTGGGAGTAAGCAAGGAAAGATTAAATTTGCTAGTACGTTTCAACGCCTGATCAAGTTTAAACAGATCAACTTACTGGAGCCTTGGCCTTTTAATGAAAAGTTTGATCTTATTTGCTGTCGCAATGTGATGATCTACTTTGATAGGCCGACTCAAGCAAAATTGATCCAGCGTTTCCATCAACAGCTTAATCCAAAGGGAGTGCTGTTTATCGGACACTCGGAAACGATCGGTGAGTGTGCGGATCTTTTTCACAATCTAGGCAATACCATCTATGTCAAGCAGTAGTGAGAGGTCATGATGCACGCAGTTCAAGAGCATATTATGCACCAAAACAACCCACATCACTTCAGCCGTTTTCAGCATCCGGTTAAAGACGTCACCATGGTTAAACTCCAGCCTGGAGGGATCTACTGTACCGAACAAGCTGAGATCATTTGTACTGGATTAGGGTCCTGCGTATCTGCTTGTATTTGGGATGATGAGATTGCGTTAGGAGGTATGAATCACTTTCTTCTTCCGTTTGACAATATAAATCAACAGCTGCATTGGCATCCTGACCAAGCTGCCACGGTCCCATCTCGATACGGTGCTCATGCGATGGAGATGCTGATCAATTACCTGATAGCAAAGGGCGCTTCACGTCAAAGGCTGCAAGTGAAGTTATTTGGAGGCGCTGAAATGATGGGTCGCTATTCAAAGATCGGGGAGAAGAACGTCGAGTTTATTTTGGATTATGTTGAGCGTGAGAGCTTGAACGTCGTTTCGCAGGATCTAGGCGGACTCGATCCAAGAAAAATTATGTTTGATCCCACCTCTGGAAGAGCTTGGCTAAAACGGATTCCTTTCTCTGAGGTTCATCTAATTAAGCAACAAGAACTTCATTATGCTTCTGAATTAGAGCGCCAGGCTCAACTTCCGACTGATAATGTGGAGCTGTTTTGATGAAAAAAATCAAAGTGTTGATTGTAGACGACTCCCCGGTATTTCGTGCATTACTGACGGAGATTATTAGTTCTGATCCTATGCTAGAAGTGGTTGCTCAAGCTGAGGACCCTTATGTTGCACGGGATCTTATTAAAGCTCATAACCCAGATGTTCTAACGTTAGATATTGAAATGCCTAAAATGAATGGCGTGCAATTTCTCAAAAATCTCATGCGATTGAGGCCGATGCCTGTCGTCATGGTATCGACTTTGACTCAGCATGGGGCTGATGCGACTTTGGCAGCGTTAGAGTTCGGGGCAGTCGACTATTTTCCTAAACCTAAAGTGGAAAATGCGGCTGAGATGATCAACTACCGCACTCAAGTTAACGACAAAATTAAGATAGCCGCGGGCGCAAATGTGAGCTCTGATTTGATATCTGCCTCAACCTCACAACCCGCTGACCAGCTGAGCGCTCCGAAAAAAACGCATATAGAATTGATCGCAATTGGGGCTTCTACCGGCGGAACTGAAGCGGTCAAACAGGTGTTAAGCCGATTACCTGCCGGTTTACCTCCTATTGTGATTACTCAGCATATCAGCGCGCTTTTTTCTCCTTCATTTGCCCAGCGTCTCAATGATACGAGCAACATCCATGTTCAGCAGTTAGATGTACATAAAGCACCTCTCGTAAATGGTGGCGCGTACCTCGCGCCTGGCGATCAGCATCTTGTGGTCACACGAAGAGGTAACCATTTGTATGCCCAGTTGGATGATAGACCAGCCGTTAATCGTCACAAACCGTCGGTGGATGTGATGTTTGATTCGATTGCCGAAACTGTTGGTAAAAATGCGATAGGGGTGATTCTGACAGGGATGGGGCAAGATGGAGCTCAAGGTTTGCTGAAAATGCGAGAAAGCCTCGCCGAAACCATTGCCCAAGACGAAAAATCGTCCGTCGTTTGGGGGATGCCACGTGTTGCTGTTGAAGTGGGCGCGGCTGCACATGTGGTGAATCTAAATAAAGTTTCTGAGTTGATCTGCAAGTTGCTATCCAGTTCGAGCAACTAAGATAACCAAGGATGAATTATGAAAAAAAATGTGATGAAAAATCGTCATCAATGGTTAGCGTTACTTCAAGTCTTAACTTTATCGGTAGTGTTTGTATTGGCCAATTCTTGGCTGGTATTTACGCTTGTCGTGATTGGTGCTGCTCTTCCTTGGATAGAGCTCTATTTGCGCGGCCGATCTGAGACGACTCATCGACTCGATGAAAAAGCCAAACCTTCAAATGTGCCAAGTTTTCTGCCTGACTCAGTGCGACTGAGCCTGTTAGTACCTATTTTAAACAAAACTCAAGAGCAATTATTTGAGCCGCTTAATAACCAGCACAGCGTGATTAACGAGTCAGCAGAAACGCTTAACGAAAGTTTCTTTGAATTAGAGAAACTCTCGGCAACTCAAAATGAAATCACCAATCATATCGCAGATATTTTAGTCAGCAATCGGGGTAGCGAAAGCGATATCACTCAGGTGCTACCTAAAACAGAGGAAGTGATCGTTAATTTTGTCGATATGTTGGTCAAGATTTCGGAAAAAAGCATCTCTGCGGTTCATAGCATCCATGACATGTCGGAAAAGCTCGACAATGTGTTTCGCCTGTTGGATCAAGTCCGCGGGTTGTCGGAACAAACCAACTTGCTGGCATTAAATGCTGCAATTGAGGCCGCTCGTGCTGGTGAGGCGGGAAGGGGCTTTGCCGTGGTTGCTCAAGAGGTGCGTAATTTGTCGGTCGAAGCTTCAAGCTTAAATCGTCAAATAGAGGTTGAAATAAACGTTGCACAAGCAACCGTTAAACAAGCCAATCAAACCGTTGGTGAAATGGCATCGTTTGATATGGCACACGCGATTGAGTCAAAGAATCATGTCGATGAGATGTTGAAAGGTGTACAAAAAGTTAGTTTTGAAGTGGAGCAGGAGGTTAACAATATCCATCAATTAGGTGACAAGTTGGCAACGCTCGTTCAAAACGGTATTCGTGCGCTTCAATTTACAGACATTGTGGTTCAACAAGGTGATTACGCTAAGAGCACTTTGGAATTTGTTACTGAAACTATCTCTTTAATCAATCAGTACGAATCACGACAACTCACTGCGGAACAAGTCATCGAACAACTGCAACAGTTGCAAAATACAATTGAGAACCGAGCGGCACCTGCTGCGAATCAAGCCAGCATTGATGAAGGCGAAGTTGAATTGTTTTAGAGGATACTATGAGTATAACGACACAAGTTGATAGTAAAAATAAACACGTTACCGTGAGTATTGATGGCGCATTTGGATTCAGCCTCGTTCAAGACTTCCGGCGTTGTTATGTTGAACGTAAAGATCATACCTTCACCATCGATTTACGAGCGGTAAACTACATTGATAGTGCTGGGTTGGGGATGTTACTCAATATGCACAACTACTTGGAACAGCGTGACGGCACGATTCGTTTGATTAACATCTTACCTCAAGTGAAAAAAATCTTATTAATTTCTCGCTTTGACAAAAAATTTAAAATTGAGTAAATCAGCCTTATGCATGTATTGATTGTTGATGACCACGCAACCAATCGAGAGTTGTGTCGCTACATGTTGTCTGATCTCACTCGCCAGGTAGAGACATTTGAAAGTGGTGTGGGTGTGGTTGAAGCGATGCAAAATATGGATAGCTTGCCCGATGTTATTTTGCTCGATGTAATGATGCCTGTGAAGGATGGTTTTGCGACTGCTTCAGAGATTCGTCAGGCGTTTGAAGGGGAGCACATCCCAATCATCTTTTTAACGGTGCTTGATGATCATGATTCTTTTGAACGCTGTTTGGCGTTGGGGGATGACTTCATTCTTAAGCCGGTTGATCGCAGCGTACTCGTCGCTAAAGTCCAGGCCCACTGCCGTATTGCGCGCATGCACAACGAAGTTAAAAACCAGCGAGATTTACTGCATCGTTTTCATGAACAAGTGCAATATGATTACATTATCGCCGAGTCTATCTTCTCTAACTTGATGGAGAAAATGAGCTCCAAAGCGCGTAATATCTATGGTTTAGACTATCTATCTACGCCTTCTACAGTCTTTAATGGTGATATTATTTTGGTTGCCAACCGCCCCCATGGCGGTATCTATGTCATGATTGCGGATGCAACAGGGCATGGGCTACCAGCGGCTATTTCTGCTATTCCTGCATCTCGTACTTTTTTCGCTATGGTTGCTAAAGGAATGTCGCTGGGCGACATTGTTTTGGAAATGAATAACGCGTTATACGGATTTCTACCCATCGGAATGATGCTCGCGGCGAGTGTATTTGAAATACGAGCGAATGGCTTTGAAGTTTCTTGGTGGGGAGGTGGCTTGCCGGATGGCTATATCGTCGCCCCTGATGGCTCTATTGTAAGACGCTTAGTCTCATCTCATATGCCGCTTGGTGTACTTCAACCCCATGAGTTTGAAACCGATATAACTCATTTAAAGATGGCTCCCGGCGAGCAAATTTTATGTTATACCGACGGTGTGATTGAAGCTGAAAATCAGCAAGGTGAGCAATTTGGACAGCACCGTTTAGAGCAGGTGATTTTGCAAGGGAAGGATATGATTCCCAACTTGTTTGAGTCGGTAAAAGCATTTGCCGATAAGAATGAGAATGTTGGTGATGATTTGTCTATTCTATCTATGGACTTTCCAATTTCGAGTAGTCAAGAGGATAACTTAGCGAATGAGCAAGGCTACCGCTGTTTGGTTCCAACCAAGACGCAACTGAGTTTTGACGCCAGTTTAATCAGAGATGTTGCTTTAATGAATCAAGTTCGCCAGTATTTAAGTGGTTTATTTAATGGCGACTCTCACTTAGATTTGGTGTGTACCTTATTGTCTGAACTGATTTCCAACGCTTTAGACCATGGACTGTTAATGCTCGACTCAAAGATTAAAGAAAGCCCTGATGGCTTCTTCGAGTTCTACCAACTTCGTGAGCAAAAACTCAAAGAGCTCGCAAACGATGCTTGGATCACATTAGATATCGACTATCGTCCACAGCACCAATCTATTCATTTTATTCTTGAGCATAATGGCCAGGGGTTTGACTACCACAAGGTTGTTAATGCCAGCGAAAATATGACACACGGTAGAGGAATTGTTCTCGCTAATGAGTTATGTGATTCATTGACTTATTCAAAGCAAGGTCGTCGTGTTGATGTTAAGTATTGCTTTGACTCTCAACATACTTTCCCTGAATCTTCCTAATTTACATTGTAAACTGTGGGAGGTGACGTTAAGTCTTCGCCTTTGGCCCGTTAGTTTTAGAAACCTCGCGTGTTTTTATCTAATGCTATACTGTTAGATGTTATTTATAAAAGCATGACTTAAAAACACATCGCTTATTTTTAGCCAATTGTTTTTTGAGTGATACGTGCCTGAATTTGTACATTTATTTATAGGGTTGCCTCACAAAATTTTATAAACTGATGCGATCAAAAGCAGGTATAACGGGTTGCGGTATGTGGGGAAAATTCGTTGCGCTAACAGAGGATAATCAAGGAGTTATTGCTAAATTAACACCAGATATTCAGATTGATGGAAGTTTCAGCAATAAAGGATTATTGGAGGCGCTGCACAAGATTAATGCGGATAACTTCTATGTTGATGAAGACGAAGTAAACCGCTTTTTGAACTGTGCTAAAGAGGGAAAAAGCGAAGCATTTGTCGGTATCACCATTGCCCAAGTTCGCGATGCGAGCGTAAAAGTTGTCGTTTCTGAACAGAATATGTTGGCCTCTATGGTTGTCACTGGGGCTTATCGAGGAAAACCTCTCAACGGACCGCAAATCGTTCAAGCTCTGGCTAATGCTGGTGTGACCAAAGGAATAAACAAATTAGCGTTAAAAAAAGTATTAGCGGTGAGTCGTCAGCTAAAGCCTGGTGAAAATTACACCCAAGCCGTTGCGGCAGGAAAGAACCCCGTTAATGGTCGTGACGCTAAGTTTGTACCTCTGGTGAAAGACGTCACAAAGCAAGTTCTCGCTCCTCGTAAAGATATTGAATCCACCGATAAAGTCGACTTACTCAACCTAGGTGAAACCATCACCGTGGGTGAAAATGATCCCCTCATGAAACGGATTCCTGCCACTAAGGGTACGCCTGGGATCAGTGTATTAGGTGAATCTGTCGCGCCTATCGCGGGTAAGAATTCTCCATTGAAGGCCGGAAAAGGTTCCTACATCGCCAGTGACAACCCTGATGTTCTTTTGGCCTCTATTTCTGGTATGCCAATCATCAAAGCCAATAGCGTAGACGTTGAAGATGCATTGTATTTACCGAATGTTGGTGTCGCTACCGGTCACGTTAAGTTTAAAGGCAATGTCATCATTGCGGGCAATATTGAGTCAGACATGATTGTGCGAGCTACCGGATCTGTGACGGTTGGTGGCTTTATTGAGTCTGCGGACGTACAAGCTCAAGGTGATATTGACGTTGGCAAGGGTATCATTGGTCACACCGTGTCTGAAGGCGAAGAATACAGCTGCATCGTAAAATCTGGTGGCAATATTCGAGCGAACTATGCACAGTATTCCAAATTGCAGGCTGGACAAAATATCGAACTCGCGGTGCACTCATTAAATAACGAGTTACGCTGTGGTTTACACTTGTTTGTTCACGATACTGCAGAGAGACAAGGAACCCTTAGCGGCGGTAAAGCGCAAGTGGGCGGGAAGATCATCTGTGTAAACTTGGGTGTAGAAGGCGATACGGCAACCTATATTCACGGTTTTGCTCGTTTCCAGCAATACAAAGATCGGCAAGCCAAACTCAAAGAAGTTTATCGCACAGCTCAAGAAGGAACCATGCAAATCATTCGTAAGGAATTGGAGTTTAAGAAGAAACCTAAATCTGAGCGAGCTGAGGAAGAAGAGCTTTTGCTGGAGCGTCAGAAACAACAAGCCAATCAGAAACTTGAAAAGGCAAAACAAGCTCGTGATGATCTCAATATAGAGTTTGATCAAGCTCTGGCCGACAACGGAATAGAAATTAAAGGCAAAGTATACACCCACGTGACGGTACAGTTTGGTACTGAAAAAGTGACAACGCGCCGCGTTCATGGTCCGACGACGTTTACCTTTAATCAATACGAAATTAAATGTTCTTCATTGCTTGATGAAGGGGCCGTTGAAGAGAGTATCTAATAAGAAAAATCTCGTTCGTTTTTGATTCCAGTTCAAAAGAGTGATGCACTCAGGTGTATCACTCTTTTTTTACATCTCAGTAACTGCTAACCACTCATTTCATTGGTTTATTATTGATAATTGTGCTTTATCCGACATATTTTACTAATTTAACTAAAACTAATAAATGTCCCACCGATAGCTAGAGAGACTATAAAAGATTCTCAAAGAATCGAAAAATCAAAATTATATCTCTTTAAATAGGACAATGGTTGAATATGTTTAAGAAGCTATCACTGAAAAACAAATTGGCCTTATCAGCCAGTATGGCGATCATTATTGGCGGTGTCGCGGTCAAAGTCATGGCATTCAATGATTCGTTACAGCGCATGCAATATGATGTCAGCAAGAGTCTAACCAGTTCACTCACGTCGTATAATCAGTACGTATCAGACTGGTTGCTTTCCAAAGAGCGCGCGTTGTCATCGTTATCATCTCAATCAGAACCGAGCACCATTGTCACTTATTTAAAGCAAGTCAAGGTATCTGGCGCATTTGATAATGTGTTTGTTGCTTACCCAGACGGCAGCCAACAGAACGCCAATGGTGTGGTATTACCCTCAGGGAACAATGACCCGAGAAAGTGGGGATGGTACATCAATGGCAGCGCGATGAATGGTGAAATCTTTATGGATAACCCAACCGTAGCTGCGGCCACGGGGGCTAATGTCGTTTCTTTGGGCAAATCAATACAGCTTCAAGGCAATAAGGTTGTTTTAGGGGCTGATGTTGAGATCACCGACATCGTAAAAACCATGACTCAAACCATCTTACCGGGTGAAGGCTTCATGTTTATTGCTAATCGCCAAGGTAACGTTTTTACTTATCGTGATGCATCAATGTTGAATCAACCAACGACCAAACTCGGTATTCGCTTTGCTGATGTTCAAACGGCGGCTAAAAATGCGAGTTATGTCGAAGTCGAGTTAAACGGTGAGCCTACCATATTGATGGCAAAACCGATTGAAGGTACTGAGTTGATAAGTGTTGTCGCAATCAATCGAGATTCTCTTGTCGCGCCCCTGTATGACGGGTTAATTGGTCAAATTGTTGTCACCATAGTCATTGTCGCTATCTGTATCCTATTGTTTAACTTGTTGTGTAATATCCTTTTTCGCCCTTTAAACAACGTGGCGAACGCGCTATCACAAATTGCCAGTGGTGATGGGGATCTGACACTGCGCATTGAAGTAGAAAGCGAAGATGAAGTCGGGCGTCTTGCTCAAAGCTTTAATACGTTTGTTGGGAGTTTACAGCAGCTTATTGGTCGTATTCGCCAGCAAGCTGATGAGTTGAATCACCAAGCGGATGATAGTTCGCAGCGGGCGAATCAAGCCGCACAAGAATTGAATTTACAGCAACAAGAAGTGGCAATGGTGGCTACTGCGGTGACTGAAATGGCGTCTGCGACTCAAGAGATTGCCTCGCATGCAGAGCAAACTGCACATGCGGCACAAGAGTCGTCGCAGAGTACCCGTAGCGGCCATCATTTGGTGGTGAAAACCAAAGAGTCGATTCATAACTTAGAAAGTGAAGTACGTCAGGCGAGTGCCGTGATCAGCGACTTAGATAAGCATGCTCAAGAAATTTCTCATGTACTTGCAACCATTCAGGGAGTCGCTGAGCAAACTAACTTATTGGCGCTTAACGCAGCGATTGAAGCGGCTCGTGCCGGTGAACAGGGGCGTGGTTTTGCTGTCGTTGCTGATGAGGTTCGCGTGCTTTCTCAGCGTACTCATGCGTCTACTGAAGAGATCAAATCAACGATTGATGTACTTCAAGAGATCACTCGCAAAGCGGTGGCATTTATGGAAAGTAGTTCAAGTCTTGCACAGGGGTCGGTTGAGGATGCTGATCAAGCAACACGAGCGCTTGATGAAATCAACCAAGCGGTTGCTGTAATTAGTGATATGGCGACACAAATCGCCACAGCCGCAGAAGAGCAAAGCCATGTGACAGACGAAATTACCCAAAATGTTACCTCAATTAAAGATGTATCGGACCAGCTGGTATCGGGATCAAATCAAACACAGCAACAATCAGAAGCATTAAAACATCAAGCTGCGCAGTTAAATCAGCAAGTGGCTGCATTTAACGTTTAGCGGTAGTTTCATCGATCAAAGCGAAGCTTGGGCTTCGCTTTTTTTGTGCTTTTAATACTGGTATGTCACGCTTCACGAGTAATTGGTTTTATTTTCTCGCTATGTGAGAAATTAAAATAATAAAAACGATTAAATTCTCTTTATATGAGAATATGATTTGTACAACAAACACACGCACGGTACAAAGAATGATGAAGCAAGCGAACAGCAAATCAGGTTTAGTTAACGAAAAGTTGCTGCAACTATTAATGCAGGTTGCAATAGCCGATGAACCTCTCAATGCCAAACAATTAAGCTTAGCGTTGGACGTGCCTATTAGCAGTTTGTATCGCCAGCTGAAATTGCTGAAAGAATGGAACTTGGTTGAGGAAAGTCCGATCGACAAGTCCTTGATCATCGGTCCGGCAGCATTGCTATTGATGCGCAGTTACCAAAGCAGTCAACACGATCTAGAAGAGATCGATTCAGTGCTCAATCGCTTGCAAAAACAAACCGGAGAAATGGCGGCTTATATGGTGCCGGTTGGATACCGAGCACTGTGTGTAAGCCGAAAAGAGAGCATGCAGGCACTCCGTTGCAGCTACGTCCAGGGTCAGAGCCAACCATTGCTGCGGGGTGCCTCATCCACCGTTATGCTTGCGTATTTACCTCAAGCAAGGAGGGATAAGATCTTAAGTCACTTTGGTGAAGATCCAAATAACTCCGTTTGGTTGAATAAATTTGAAAAAATTCGCGATCAGGGGTTTGCGATCAGCAATTCTGAATATGATCCCGGAGTGTCTGGTCTTAGTACGCCGGTATTAAAGGGAACAAAGCTGGTGGGGGCTGTCTCGGTTATGGCGCCGACGGAACGGGTCGAAAGCCACCAGAATAAAATTATTTTACATCTACAACAGGCTGCGAGGGCTCTACCTCCAGAAAGGTAACGACGATGCTAGGGTTATTCAAACGCAAGACATTTCATGATGTTTCTGCTTTAACGCAAAGAATGGCGTTATTGACACATTGTCAACGTATTCAGCCATTAACCCTAGCGCAATATGAGCAAGCCGAACAAAGCTTAGAAAGCTTCTATGACTGGCTATTTGATTTTTCCAATATCAAAGCGCCGATCTATGCTGGCCACTATGCCGTGGACGATAAATGTCGCGAGCATTTTGCTCAAAAGCTTGAGAGTTTAGTGAGTCAACAGCATTTACCGATTGTTGTCAGCAACACTCATGAAGGCGTACTTAGCTTGTTGCCTGAATTTGTTGGGCAAAATCGTGATATCGGTATTGTTAGTATCGGTCCTTCTTTTCAGCTTAAGCCAGCGTTAAATCTAGAATTGGGGAGCGCCTTTCATTTTGCGCTCTCGCGTTACAATGAATGTCGGTTAATGTGCTTGGGGATTGATGACTCGACTCAAGACATAAAAACGTTTGAATATGCTGAAGATTTAGGATGTAACTGGCTATTGCAGCGAGAGTGTGATTTTCGTCATCGGCAGCAGCTTAAGCATCAGTTAACAACCTATTTGTCGCGCTGTGATGACATTATTGTCGATATCGATTTATCCTCATTGTCGAAATCTGTGGATTGGGAGAGCGACAAAAAATTGGACGTAGATATGGTGATTCGTATGATTGCACACTGTCTCGAGTCCAAAAAAGTAAGAGCTATCCAATTGACTGGAATAAGAGATAAAGATTGGTATTCAAAATACACCAAACAAATTCTCGATGAGTTGTGTACGCGTTTGTCTCGTAATGATAGTGAGTGATGGAGTGTTTTTCTCAGTCCCTTAAATGCAAAAAGCTGGCGTTTCAGCCAGCTTACTTTTTTACCCTTATCAGGGTTATTGGGGTTTGTTGCCCGTGTTTTTATTCGAGTCTTTCCAATATTGAATTCGAATACGATGCAACTGAGCTTTTCTAGTTTTTTTCATAATAAATACCTCACTATTACAACGACGCTCCTCAAGAGCGGCTTATTATTGTCTTTGCGTTAATAACAGCTAGTTTGTTTTGATTGACGCTACGCCTAAGTTTCTAACGCAGTTCAATCGACCTCTGGCTCAACTGTGAGCGAGAAACCGAATCATGATAAGATCGGAAGGTTGATTGGATTTAAGCCGACCTTCTTTAAGTCACGTTACATGGCTTAAACCACAATATCCACAGTATAGACCAGTTTTTTCCATTAGAGTTCAGAAACAAGCAGTTAAAGCTTATATTTCAGACGATGCTTCAAAAAAGTGACATCTTGTCTTCGAGTTTATCTCGTCCCACTCAATGGTAAAATCACTATAACGTCGAATTATGAAACAAATACGACACTCTTTATATGGAGGTGAAGCGTACTTTTTTCAAGCTTGACTCGGTATTGAAGAATGGAAGGTGACTGAAACGAGCAACCCGCTACGACTGAGCGGGCTGATGATATTATACGGCAAGCATCTGGTTGGCAAGTTCGCGACCACTGCCGCGGAATTTATCGACAGCCTCTTTAAAAGTGGCAGAGATATTGAGTAGGCGAGAATCGGTGTGTTCTGCAAGGTAAACCGATTTCTGGTCATCGCTACTGAAATGATCCCAATTGAGATGAATATCTTTAGCAAGATGAATGATGGAAGCCAATTTAGGCGAAATATCTGCTTCCCGTGGATCGGGGAAATGTTCAATTGCATCGACCATTTCTTTGGGAAACTTCCAGTTTTTTGCGAGTAACGCGCCAAGTTCGGCGCTTGATACATCCAATATTTCTTCTTGTGCTGAAATTGCATCCTGGCCATTCATGACTTTGCTATTGATGACAAGTGCCTGTTCTGGTACCAAGGCATGGATCATCAGCTCTCCGATATTATGCAGAATTCCCGTTGTAAAAGTTTCATCGACATCCATTTTCACGCAAGCCGCAATTTTACTCGCGATCACCGACACTTCAAAGGTATCTGACCAATACTCTTCCATATTCAGGGTTTCAAGGTGCGGAAATGCGCTGGAAAGGACGGATGCAACAACCAATGTTTTTACTGGCCCTGTTCCGACGCGAATTAATGCCTCATTAACCGATGTTACCGTGCGGTTACCACCAAAATACGCGGAATTTGCCATGCGAAGCAGGCGAGCCGAGAGAACCTGATCCATGGCCAGTTTTTCGGCGAGACGTTTAAAGTCGACGTTATCCTGATTGACCATATCAAGCAGCTCTTGTAGGACTTTTTGAATTCTAGGTAACTCATTCAGGCGAGATATCAAAGGCGCATGGTTCACTATCATTCTCCTTATTCATGCGGTGCCCCTTTCAATATAGGAGAAATTTTTTACTTGATACAAAAGTTGTAAGTCGTGTTTGTGTGACGCTTAAATTGTTGATTATTGTGTTTCCCAGAGGCTAAAAGCTTGTTACCATCGTGGCAGATAGTCGGGGAGCTCACTTGAGCTGAGATCGCGTTAGCGAGACCCGTTGAACCTGATTCAGTTAGTACTGACGTAGGGAACTATTACGCGGTGGTAAAGCCATTTCGTAGCTTTGCTGTCGCTCAGTGCGTTCCTTTACGTCTTGTATTTGGAGATTCCATGCAAGACCAACTTAGCCCACACTCAACCCCCATCGTTCTTACTATCGCCGGTTCAGACTGCAGCGGCGGAGCCGGGATTCAAGCCGATATTAAGGCCATCAGTGCCACGGGTAGCTATGCGTGTTCGGTGATTACCGCCATTACCTCACAAAATACACGAGGCGTTAATGCGATTCTGCCTGTACCCGTTGAGACGATTGAAAGTCAGCTCGATGCCGTATTCAGTGATCTTAACGTTATTGCGGTCAAAGTCGGTATGCTAAGCGATGCACCAGTGATTGAAGCCGTAGCGAAGCGTATTGCGGATTATCAGCCGCGCTATTGTGTCGTTGATCCGGTTATGGTCGCCACGTCTGGCGATCGTTTGCAATCTCCTTTGGCTGTAGAGACATTAAAAGAGTGTTTATTTCCTGTTGCGGATCTTATTACTCCAAACTTACCCGAAGCGGAGGTATTAACCGGTGAGTGTTTTGGCGAGCCACCAAGCGATGACCAGCTACTGGCTTTACTGAAGCTTGGAGCTCAGGCCGTGTTACTCAAAGGCGGGCATCGTCAAGACTCTGCCCTATCTCGTGATTGGTTATTCAGTGCCCAGCACCGACAGGTATTTGATGCGCCGCGTATTATCACTCGTCATACTCACGGAACAGGCTGCACACTCTCTTCCGCAGTGGCCTCCTATTTAGCACAAGGCGAACGGTTACCTGAGGCGATAAAACGAGCCAAAAACTATATAACTCAAGCAATTGCATCAGCAAATGAACTAAACGTTGGCCAAGGAAGAGGGCCGGTTCAACACTTTTTTTAGCCCATCATTGTACGGGGTTTGGGCTGGTGATGGCTTTGGATGGTGGCGGTATTTTGAGCAGTTATCTTTCAGCAATTTGACACAGACTTGATGCATGTAAGAACATGACTCACTAACATCGAAGTGGGTTATATGTTTATAGACGTTAAGGCGGTTAATGAGAAAGCTCAACATTATTAACAAAAAAGTCGAGCTGAGTTTGCTGACAGCCATGGCATTGGTGTTGGCTCCTTTCGCTCGTTCTTTACCTGTCACCGACTTGCTTGGGTCTGTTGATGCAACTTCGGGTTGGATCATCAGCACCATTACAGATTCCGCTGGTCAGCGCGGCCTGTGGTTAACCATCGTGATTTTAAGTGCGCTTTCTCTGTATAAGCAACCACTGAATCGAACAGAGATTTTTAAATACATTGTCCAATTTACGGTTATTTTTATGATCGCTTACTTTGGTAAGAATGTGCTCAAAGAGTTGCTTGAAAGCCCAAGGCCTTATACCGAATTGCTTACACATGAGTTGTTGTTGCCCAATCCTGGGCACTTTTACAAGCTTGGCTCTAGTCAGCAATTGGCAACACTCGATCAGGTGGTGGATAAAGTCAGTGAGTGGCGCCTTCGCCACTGGTATCAAGAAATGAACTATTCTTTGCCTTCTGGTCATACTGTCTTTGCGGCGCTTTGTTTGGCGTTCTTTGGCGCGATATTTGTTCGTCAGCAGCGCTTTATTTTGGCCAGTGTGGTTGTCCTATGGGCCACACTAGCTGCATACAGCCGCATTTGGTTGGGGATGCATCGACCAGAAGACTTGTACGCTGGTATCGTATTTGTCGCGGCCGTCGTCACCTTTACGCCGAACGTGGGTGAGTGGCTGGTGGCCAAAATGCCAGGCCATGTAAAGCAGCAGTGGCTTAAAGCAAGCCATTAAGCAAAAGTAAAAACAATAAAAAAACCCTCGCTTGCGAGGGTTTTTGTGTTTATGCAGCAGATGAAAATTAGGCTTTAAATTCCGCCGGTAAGTCGGCAATGTATACCGCTGGTACACCTTCAAAGTCACTGGTAAATAAGACGCCGTCATCACCTGGAGTGAATGATGGGTGTGGATGCGTGATTTGACGGTCGCCATCAAGTACGTCCCAAGATGTGCTGTGTTTACACAGTTTCTTGGCACTTTTGGTTTGCGTGTTCAATACATACAAGAATGGGTCATTTTCAATGTCGTAGCTTTCTGCATCAGCGACATCGACAGGCGCGTCACAACCGTCTCCGACCATCAGTGACCCGTCAAAGTTACTCATAAGGTGAGAACAAGGTGGCATGACCATGACTTCTTCGTTCTCTAACGTTTCTGGGTTCGCTTTGTAGATCACGCGATCGGATTGACCTTTAAAGTAAGAAACGTAAGCCATTGCGCTGCCATCTGGAATCCAGAATTCGTGCGTGCAAGATTCACCTTCCGCATGCTCTTTGATCTTACGAACATTGCTACCATCTTCATCCACCAGCCACATGCGTGCGTCAACAAGGTCATGTGGGCCTTCGTGACAAAAACCAATGGTGCTGTCATCAAATGGGCGATAGATTGGGTGACCAAGCCATGTTTTGTCTTGATGAACCACATCAAGTTTACCTGTTGCGATATCGACTTTGATAAGACGACAGGTTGGGTTGGTGTGGTAGAACTCTGCGAATTTCTCCCAAGAGGTGAGGGGAGCCCAGTCTGCTTTGAGAATTTCGATGCCAACAAGCTTGGTGCAGTCGGAGTTAGCAACCCAAGTGCCGTACCCTTTCCATTGCTCATCAACGGTATAAACCACGCGTTCTTCGAGTGATTCTAAGTCGACTTGCATAAGGTTGAGTTCATTTTTTACGTAGAAGAAGGATTGGTCATCGGTCGCAATGAAACCGCCGAAGGTGTTGTCACCAGAACCTTCTGTTAACTGAGTCGCTTTCTGGGTTGCGAGATCAACAAGGTAGTAGTTGCGATTGCCATCAAAGTCGCCCGCAAGTAGGAGCTTTTGTCCATCTTGAGTAAAGCATTTCTGGTAAAAGTAGTTACGATGACAAATCACATCTTTTGGTGTGATTCGAGTCACCTTCACTTGAGTATCGCTATCCACAAATGTTTCAAACTCAAGGTTGATAATATCGCCTTTCGCCATGGAAAATATCTCCTGTAAATAAAAAGAAGGCTGCTAACGGGGGTTAGCAGCCAATCATTAATTGTGTTTATCGAACCGTTGCGGTTTTGCTGCTTATCTCGTCGAGTTTGGCGCTGCGTTTTAATGCATAGCCAACTAGGAAGATGGCAGCGGCACAGCCGAGGAAGACCAGGCGTCCCCACATTGGGTTTGGAATCAGAACCATCAAAGTAAGGCCTGCTGCCATATACGTTACCAATGTACCCAATTTCGCGCGTTGCATACGGTCAACAATGTCTTGGCCTTCTTCTGCAACGCATTCGGTGTCAACGTCTTTGAAGAACTCAAGAGTTTGCTGTTTGTACGTGTCTTTCTCTTCTTTGTAGAACAGCGTCGACAAGCAGAAGAAACCGGCGGTAAAGATTAAGTGTGCCGCGATGGTAATCATGGTGCGCATTTCACCGGCTTCACGGCCTGTTAGGTTTTCAATACCGAACCAGCTTGCTACGTTTTGTGGAGTGAAGATTTCCACCACAGCCCAAGAGACCAACATACCGAACACAACCGTTGCCCAAGGTGCCCATTTTGGTGTCTTACGAATCAAGATACCTAGGAATAGCGGCACTAGGATAGGTGATTGAAGCAGGGTCGCCACTTGCATCATCAAGTCAAACAAGCTTAGGTGCTTCAATGAGTTGAAGAATTGTGCCATTAGGATAACGAGAATACCGTTAACTAGGCAGGCAATTTGGCCGGCGCGCAGTTGCTCTTTATCGGTCGCTTTGCCTTTGCGCATGATTGGCGCGTAGAAACTACGAACAAAGATACCCGAGTTACGGTTTAGCGCTGAGTCCATAGAAGACATGGTTGCCGCAAACAGCCCCGCCATTAGCAGACCAACAGTACCGACAGGCATGGTTTCGCGAGCAAACACAAGATAAACCGCGTCACGTGCTTTCGCGCCTAGTGCTGGGTAAGCTTCTGCTGCATCTGGGTAAAGAATTGCTGATGCCCATGGTGGAATGAACCAAATCACCGCACCGACAACCATCATACCCAATGCTAATAGGGCAGCTTTACTTGCGTTTTTAGAATCTTTTGCGTTAAGGAAACGGTAAGACTCCTGCATGTTGTTGATACTTTGTAGCTGCTTAACAATGAAGAAGATGAAAGTACAAACAATCAGTAGCGGGTAGTTCATATCAGGACCCATGATGAAACCACCAGGGAACTTGTCTACGATTTCGCTTGGGCCGCCGACAAAGTACAAGGCCACGCCTGCACATGCCACGGAAATAACAGCAACAACCAACGTTTGAATAAAGTCAGAGGCAACGACACCCCATGCACCACTCAATAAAGAGATGATCAGCACGGCTGCGCCTGTGACATAAATGGTTGTGATGATGTCAGCGTTAAATACGGCAGAGGCGAAGACACCAAGACCGTTTAACCAAACACCAGCGTTGATAACACTTAAAGGAATGATTACCCAAGTGAAGAACTGCTCGTTGTTGTTACCAAAGCGACGTTTTACACCTTCTGTTGGTGTATCTACGCGCATTTGGCGGAAGCGGCGAGCAAAATAGAAGTAGGCGAATACGTACGCCACCATGTTACCAACGAAGACCGCTAATACGGCAAAACCATCGTTGAATGCTTTACCTGCTGCACCTGTAAAGGTCCAAGCAGAAAATTGGGTCATAAAGGCCGTTGCCCCGACCATCCACCATAACATCTTACCGCCCCCGCGGAAGTAGTCACTGGTGCTATTGCTAGCCATCTTTTTGAATATCAAGCTAATTGCCACCATAAGGGCAAAGTAACCTGCAATGACAAGGTAATCATATTGCATAACGTCATCTCATAACTTAACTAAATTCGTCGCTGGCTATTCTCTACGAAAAAATTAAAAACTTATGTGATTAATATCAAAACGGTGGTTCACTTTTTGTTTTGATTCTATAAATGTGATACCACTCTCGTTAATGAAACTGGAGTTCAATTTTGCACTTTTTGATATTAAACGTTATGAATGAGACGCGAGCCGTTTATTCATCAAGTCTCAGCAATGATATGCGTATGCTTAGGAGATTTCACGCAATGCGTGAAACGTACTCTGGCGAATGTGACGCCAGTGTTGTTTTGAAAAAATTGGAACTGCTGGTGGTAGAGAAAGGTCGTGGGTTTGAGCCGACAAGGTTTGCTCGACCAACAATTGGCTTAGCAAACTGACATCAATCGTTGAATCGGCATGAGGCTCACTGACGATCAATGTTTTCAAACCAATAGTCGAAGGTTGATGAGGCGTGACAATAACCAAAATCGGTAAGGTGAGCCCTTGAATGTTCACTTGAACTTGGTTCTGGGGAGCGGTGGCTATTCGCCGCGTATCACCGCAGCGATCAATGAGTTCAATATCTGCTGAGCTGTTCAGCAAAGGATGAGCAATATGCAGGTTAACCAGCGTGTCATTTACGATCGAAATATCCGGCTGCCAGCCATCGAATATAGTAGTCAGTGTGTACTCACTAATATTTTCATCGCTCAGTTTGTATGCTGTTTTTGGCTGGCGCAGGTGACCTTTTTGCTGGTTTTGATATTCCCAGAAACGAGCGTCTTCGGGGAAAAACCACTGAGTCTCCCCGTCTATTGAGCGGCCGCCCATTTTTTCCCAGCCAGCGAGGTGGTCGTCAAATTCACAATGTAAATAGGCGCAATGGCCGATGGCGTTAGGGTCTGCATAAAAGCCATCATTAAACTGGGTGGTGGGATGCCAAGGCCGACCGAGTGCATAGCTTTGAGCGGGAACATTGGCTTCCTTGGTAAACTGGCAAAATTCAAATACCAACCCAAATGGCTGCGAGATATGCGTACATGGCGCAGCAATAAAGCCCATTGGTTCATCATCTGGTGCATCGAGGCGCTGACGAGCGCGAACTTCACAATGGTGAAATAGCGCGCAGCCACCACCAAAAATAAAATCAACATGTCCGGTAATCAGGCAGTGGTCGAAGTAGCTTCTTCCAGCACTGACATATAAAGTGTCGTGATAGCTATCGAGGCTCACATCTTTAAACTGCGCGCGATCGCCATGCTTGCCGATCAGCAGTGCGACAGCTTGTGTGTGTTTAAGCTTAGTGAGATCTGAATCGGACTTTTTTGCGTTGGCGATATAATCAAATCGGTTTTGAATGGTTAGCGAGGTTGCGCGAAACCCCACACTATCTACATTCACTGTACGGCTGCCATAGGTGCCGGGAATTTTTCCGTCTTGACGGATATGTCCGTTGGCACAGCATCCAGAGATGATGGTATGTTGCCGGCTTTCTCCGAGGAGATGAACATTCGGACGAGTGATATGGAGTCGCTCCGAATAGACGCCATTTTTTAGAAAGATAACGTAGTCACTGTCATCTTGTGGTGCGGCGTCGATGGCGTCTTGGATGGTTGTAAAATCACCGCTTCCGTTGCCGTCAACCATGACATCAAAAAGCGTCCAAGTAGGGGGCGAAGAGGCAAAATGTCGTTGAATTGTCATCGCTATAAGTGATTTTAAAATAATGAACCATTGTTTTATTTTATATTTTTTTATTTGAAAAACTGTGATGTTTCTAAGGTTTATTATGTCTTCTAATTCAGGCTAATAAAAAAAGAGCCTCAGTGAGGCTCTTAGGTTGCATGAAGAATGAAGAGAATGGTTATTGCGCTAATTTGCCTGAACCCGCGTTGGTTTTTACGTGTTCGCTTAAACGTTCAGTCGGTTTGAGTAAGTAACTGTAGTTTTTACTCGGTAGCCAATAGCTTTGATCCGAGTTGGGATCAAGGATAGTGAGTGGCGCATTGCTGCTGCTTTTCGCGGCTTTTTGGCTTGCCACTGGAATCAGGTCGACCTCTGTTCCGTTAAGCACATTATTGTGTGCAAAATAGTAAGAACCACATTCGGCTTCGCTCCAACCTTGGGCCATACATTTATCTTTGTTTTTCTGTTTAGAACTAAAGCCAATCAGTTTATTGATGATGTCTTTCTGTTTGCCCGGAACATTAAAGACGTTGTTTTCAGCAAAGATTTTACCGGCTGTGCCGACCATCATCGCATCTCCCAAACGATATTTTGGATAGGGGGATTTGCGGTAATCGACATCATAAACATTGTTATAAACATGCACACGACCAAAACGCACACGTGGCATACGCTGGCCTGTGGTCTCGTAGTAGTTGTCATGCATCGTCACATCCAGCGCCGAAGGGCCGTAACCGGTCAATTTATTCGCAGAATCTGAACCACCAATCAACCCCACTTTATCGTGATGTTTGAAATGATTATTGGAAACGGTAACGTTACTTGATGCGCCAACGATGTCGAGCAGTGCATCATGATGCTGCACTTTTTGCGTCTTTTCGTTGTATGGCGCTTCCCAAACTGGTGGGAATTTATCGTCGGTTCGTTCGCCGTCACTAAAGCTGTTGTGATCGATCCAAACTTGCTGAGCATTTTCGACCGTGATGTTGTCGTATTCCGAATTCCAACGCCCACCACGTAGACTGCAGCCGGTCGGATTTTTAGTGTCATCAACATAGACGTCGCTGCAGTTGCCCTGACCAAACTGCTTTTTATCGACTTTAAAGGAATCACGAGGTCCCCAGCCAGGGAAATCATCAAACGCGTCGGTGAAGCGAATATTGCGAATGACAATGTTTTCAGCTTTGAAGTTATACGGTCTCTCTTTACTGGCAGCGCGATCAAAGCGCAGTTGCCCGAGTCTGAGTTGACCATGTTTAATCTCTGCATCACTACCAAGGCCTATCAGTGATGTATTCGAGCCTACACGTAGGACGATATGTTGGCTCTGCTTTTTACTAAAGCATTGACGTAAAGACTCCAGCTCACCACTGAGCTCTGGTGGGCGTCCGTTGACTAAGGATTGTTTATTCCACTGCTGTGGTGTGTAGGTCTTCAAGTACTTGGCAAAGAATTGATCATAGCTTGTGAACGTATTGCCACTGCACATCGCCATATAATGTTCGGGTTTGATCGGGTTGCCGTTTTCATCGGCATTAAGATCAATACTGCCTTTGATATAGATGATCTTTTTTTGATGAGAAGGCTCAACCCATTCACCACTTGGCAAAATGGTTGGTTGACCATCATAAAGAGCATCGATCAACTGCTGACGGTTAGTCACAGTGTAAGTGTGTTTCGCCGGAGCACCGCATCCGCCAGTCGCGCCTTCTGCCCAACCCGTGGCACCCAGTGAAGACGGAGAGGAGTCGGTTTGACTATTACAGGCGTTGTCAGCCGCCATTGCCGGAAAGGCCATCATTAAGGACAGAGAAAGGTAAGAGAGTTTTTTCATACGTTTAACCTAATGAAGTTATTATTATTGAGTGGTTGTTGAATGAGTAAAAATAAGGCTTAGCATGTTGCTAAGCCTTAGAGTGTGATCAGTTTTGGCTGATCAATGCTTTTAATTTCTTCACTTCGCTTTGGCCAGGTACTGCCTCATTGGCTGAGATCTTCGCTGCTTGCTTCAGTTCAAGTAGTTTCGCTGAGTCAACCACTTGGCCTTGCTCGTTCACGGTTTGACCATCTTCGATCAGGTAGTTGTCTTTCTCGACATCGGCGTTGACGACATCACTGTAGTGACTGTCGACGTAGAAGCGATAAGAGCGGTTACCGGTGAATGTGCCTTGTTTGACTTTCTCGGTGTATGGGCTCTTACGCAGTAGGAAGTTAAAGCGCGTGTTATCAATCGACACGTTATTCTCGAGCGTTAATGCGCCAGGGTTAAAGTTATCGGTAAAGCCGTCCATGTTGTTTTGGAACGCTAAGCTGTTTTTAACCACGTGAGCCACAGGCAAACCTTCGCCACCCAGTTTAAAGCCATTACCCCGTGTTCCGCCTTTCTCCTGCACTGTCAGGGTTTGACCATTTTTGTAAGAGATCGAATCGAGAATGGTCACGGCACCGTTGGCACCATCTTCGACTTTATTGAAAAGATCCCAACCATCATCAATATTGTGGTGTGACACGCAGCGAATGAAGGTATTGCCGTCACCAATACGCATTTTCGCGGCAAACCCATCAGCGTTAATTTGCGACTCATCCATGTTGTTGTAGCTTTCACTGTCTTCTACCACGTTATAACTTGCCCATAGTGCGCGGCCAATACCGGATTTAGACGTGATTTGGAAGCCTGTGTCAGGGGCATCATGTGTCAACATATGTTGGAAGTGATTGTGGCTGCCGTGAACAATATAACGCGCGCCATCGACTTCAATGTTAGACACATTCCAGTAGCTGGCTTCGTGCATCACATCACCAGTGAAACGCACGCCATCTTTGGCAACCAGATTCTTGGCTTTCTCTGGTGTACCGCTGGCGGTAACGGGCAGGGTGATGCCTGCGTAAGTGCCAGGTTCAAGTGTAATCGTGCCACCTGGAGCTACCAGCTCAACGGCCGTCGCGAGATCCAAACGTCCGTTATTGCCTGTCGGGTTAACGGTGATGTTCATTGGGTCGGCCAATGTGATTTTTTCGACCGTTTGAGCATAAGTTTTTGGTGTTAAGTCAGGACCTTCTACCGGCGTGTAGGTAACATCAAACTGGGCTTGATTGGCCTTCAAGGTTGACTGATAGCTAAACATATCGCCTGCAGTGACTGGGCGGTTATCGACCAGAGACTGACCATTTTGTGACACGCTAAACGTTCCCGAGTAGTTAGCGCGAGATTGCAAGGTATAGTTGGCAATCGCGGTTTTATCCGGAGACGCTTGTTGTAAAACCACATCTTCTAGTTGCGCTTTGTACAGCGGCGCGTCTTCGGTGTTGGCTTCACTGAGGGCAATCTGCACATCACTGACGGTGATTTTGGCATTACGCGATGCAAAGAAACCGACATATTGGTAGTTCGGATCTTGAACTTCAACGATATTGGCATGCGCGCCTTTCAGCTCTTCAGTTTTCTGCTGCTCTCCGTTGTCATAGCTGACGATATACCCGCTATCGGTGCGAGTGAGCGACATTTTATAAGGTTTATCGCTACCAAATGGCACGCCTTTAATGAACTCATCACGGCTCATGCGATTGCCGCCCGTGCCCCAAGGTTCGTAAATCCCTTCGCGGAAGTTGGCGTTAATGTTGACCAAACCATTGGTGGCTTTTTTATTGGCGCGTAATACGTTCATGACCATATTAGACGCCGCTGGAAACTCTTCCAAACCCTCTGGTTGTGGGTTAAGGCGAGGCTCGCCAATGATGTCGCGCACCATGATGCCCGCGCCTTCTTGACGGTTAGGTTTGGAACCGGTTTCAGGTCCGAGCTGATCTAAAGTAATGGTCGCCGAAATCGTAAAGTTCACATCGGTAGGTAACTTGGTGTAATAGAAGGTTACCCCTTCGTGAGAGTTAGCTAACTTGCCGCCACGGCTTTCAACCGTAAATGAAGCTGCTAATGGGCCTGGCTTTGCAGGTTGACCATTCACCAACACTTCGTTGGTACCGACTTTCTCTGGCAAAATGGTTGAGCCAAAGTTTAAATCGGTAGACTGGCCAAAGGTAATGGCTTGCCAAGTAAGCTGACTGGCGTCGAGAGAGGGGGTGTTTGATGCGTCATTTGCGCAAGCAGAAAGAAGCAGTGCCGATGAGACACAAAGTGCAATAGGCGTTTTTTTCATTATTTAGATCCTCGAATAGGCCTATTGGGAAGCAGTGGATACCTCTCCCAATAAGCCTGTTTGCGTAGTTTAAATCGTGTAATTAGAAGCTATATTTCATACCTACACGGTAACGAGGACGCCAAGTATCATTTTCATCGCTGTTCTCTTTCTTGGTTGGAGTTACACCAAATTCAGCGAATGGTGCCCAGCCGTTACCCCATTTGTATTCCGCTTTAAAGTTGATTTCTGTAAAGCCGTCGCTATCACCCTTCCATACGTCAGAACCTTCTTGTTTCCACGTATAGTCAGTTGACGCGCCGAATTTCCAATCTTCAATGCCGCTGTAGCCTAGGCCGACCGTCCAACGGTTGTAGTGTGAGTTATCATCACCGCCATTTTTGATTTCATAGTGGTAACGATGACGGAATGACGTTGACCAGTCGTCGTTGATTTTGTAGCCCAACGTCAAGTTGAACTGGTGAGCGTGTTTATTACTACCGGTTTCCCACTTGTATTGAGGTTTTAGTGAGAATTTGTCGTCTAACTTCATACTGTAGCTGATGTTCGCTTGGTTACCGGCATCAACAAATTGGTCAAAATCAAAGAAGCCATCACCACTTTTATATTTAGCTTCTACTTCAAAACCCACACCGTTTTTAAAACGATGGCTAACCGCGATACGGTCTTTGTGTGCCTGGTCTTGACCTTCGAATTCAGGTTTCCATTCGTGACGCATGTTAATCGAAACCGCGTGGGCTGCTGTACTGGTTAACGCGAGTAGTATGGCAGAGGTAAGTAATTTAGTTTTCATATCGAAACACCGTTTTGTTATTGTCATGTTCGAAGCTAATTTATGCGTTATACGTGTCTTGTTGAAGTCACATTTGGCGAAATCGTGATCTGTAAAACGGTGTTTCAATAAAAAGGTGGTGATTATTGTGATCTTATTAATAGTTTAGTGATTGGCAATGTTTATAGAGATAATCGAGCGACTCTAAATAATTTGATTTAGATCAATTAGACTAAAGTTGAATATATTACAGGGATTTATGTTTTTATTTATTTTGATAGTTAAAATATTTATAAAATCATACTTATGCATTAATAAATCAGCAAGTTAAAGCTTTTCTACATGCCAATTCATAAGTTCTTACCTTTACTTTTATCCCCTTAATAAATGCGATCTTACGCACATTTCTATTTTTACTTTTTATTTTATTAAATAATTTTTCACTGTGAAATTAATCAATAATTATTGGCTGTATTTATTTTAAAATTTCAAATTGAAACTGCATTTCACATTTTTTATGTTTTTATTGATAAAAAAATATTCAAGATCACATTTATGCAATTATCAGCTGGAGCGATTTATTTAAACGAGTTTAATAAAAGGGCAAGTCGGGCAGGGGGGTTCCTTGGGATTGTTTCTAACCTACCGACAAGAATCTAAATATAGAGGACGAGAAAATGTATGAAAATCGTAAGCTTGGATTAGCTTATCTAACACCATTCATCATCGGGATGATCGTGTTTACAGCTTTTCCATTCGTATCGTCATTCTTAATGAGCTTTACCGATTACGATCTGATGACTTCGCCAGAATTCGTCGGCATCGAAAACTATCGGTACATGCTTGCTGAGGATGATATTTTTTGGAAGTCAATGAGCGTTACATTCTTGTACGTTTTCTTGACCATTCCAGTCAAACTGGCGTTTGCTCTGTTTATCGCCTTTATCCTTAACTTTAAGTTAAAGGGTATTGGGTTCTTCAGAACGGCCTACTATATCCCTTCTATTCTCGGTAGTAGTATCGCTATCGCAGTATTGTGGCGTGCTTTGTTCGCGATTGATGGGGTATTAAACGGCGCGCTTGGTTTTATCGGTATCGATCCGATCAACTGGTTAGGTGAGCCATCTTTTGCGCTCTTCTCTATTACGCTTCTACGTGCGTGGCAGTTTGGTTCAGCGATGGTTATCTTCCTAGCTGCGCTACAAAATGTGCCTCAATCACAATACGAAGCGGCCATGATCGATGGCGCAAGTAAATGGCAAATGTTCATGAAAGTGACGGTGCCACTGATTACGCCAGTTATCTTCTTTAACTTCATCATGCAAACAACGCAGGCGTTCCAAGAATTTACTGCCCCTTACGTCATTACGGGTGGCGGTCCGATGAAATCAACCTATCTGATTTCACTCTACATCTATGAAACGGCGTTTAAATTCTTCGATATGGGTTATGCAAGTACTCTAGCATGGGCACTGTTCATCGTGGTTGCCATCTTTACATCGATCACGTTCCGTTCCTCGAAGTACTGGGTGTTCTACTCAGGTGATAAGGGAGGCAAATAATCATGTCTAGTACTATGACAGCTCACAACAAAAGTACGGCAGCAAACGAGAGCAATCTTGAAAACGAACGCACCTTGCGTCGTGAAAAAATCAACGCATTTATTCGTTATACCGTGCTTATTATCGTCGGCAGCTTGATGCTCTATCCATTGATTTGGATGTTCTCAGCGGCGATGAAACCCAACCACGAGATCTTCTCTTCACTGAGTTTGATCCCAAGTGAATGGAGTTTAGAAGGCTTTATTAACGGTTGGAAAACCGGTACTGAATTTACCTTTGGTCACTACATCTACAATACCTTTGCTTATGTATTGCCAAAAGTTATCTTGACGGTTATTTCGTCAACCATCGTTGCGTACGGTTTTGCTCGCTTCGATATTCCGTGGAAACCATTTTGGTTTGCTCTATTGATTGCAACCATTCTACTTCCACAATCTGTATTGCTTATTCCGCAATACCTAATGTTCCGTGAAATGGGAATGCTAGATAGCTACTTACCACTGTACTTACCGATGGCATTTGCGACACAAGGGTTCTTCGTGTTCATGCTGATTCAGTTCCTACGTGGTGTCCCAACAGACATGGAAGAGGCAGCAATGATTGATGGCTGTAACTCATTCCAAGTTCTATGGCATGTAGTGGTTCCAGTGATTCGTCCTGCGATTATTTCGGTTGCTCTGTTCCAGTTCATGTGGTCAGTCAACGACTTCCTAGGCCCTCTAATCTATGTGTCTAGTGTAGAGAAATATCCAATCGCTCTCGCTCTGAAAATGTCTATCGACGTTACAGAGGGTGCGAAGTGGAACGAAATCCTAGCAATGGCTTCTATTGCCATCATCCCTTCAATCATCGTGTTCTTTATGTCACAGAAATACTTTGTTGAAGGCGTTACCAGCAGCGGTATTAAAGGTTAATTTTTTGGAGTAAGTAAAATGGCTGAAGTTAAATTCAATAAGCTAGAGAAAATCTATTCAAACGGTTTCAAAGCGGTACACGGTATCGACCTCACTATCCAAGACGGTGAATTCTTGGTGATTGTTGGCCCATCGGGCTGTGCAAAATCGACCACGTTACGCATGTTAGCTGGTCTGGAAAACATCTCTGGTGGTGAAATCACCATCGGTGGCAAAGTGGTGAATAACCTGGCGCCAAAAGATCGCGGTATTGCCATGGTGTTCCAAAACTACGCCTTGTACCCACATATGACTGTTGCGCAAAACTTGGCGTTTGGTCTGAAACTGCAAAAGCTACCAAAAACGGAAATCGATCAACGCGTAAACGAAGCTGCGAAAATCCTAGAGATTGAAGAGCTTCTTGACCGTCTACCTCGTCAGTTGTCGGGTGGTCAGGCGCAGCGTGTTGCCGTAGGCCGTGCGATTGTTAAGAAACCAGAAGTGTTCTTGTTCGATGAGCCTTTGTCGAACTTGGATGCCAAGCTACGTGCTTCGATGCGTGTCCGTATTTCCGACTTGCACCGTCACCTTAAAGAAGAAAACAGCCCTGCAACAGCGGTTTATGTCACTCACGACCAAACCGAAGCCATGACCATGGGTGACCGTATCTGTGTGATGAAGCTGGGCGAAATCATGCAGGTGGATACGCCAGATAACCTCTACGACAACCCGGTTAATATGTTCGTCGCTGGCTTTATCGGTGCACCTGAAATGAACATGATTGATGCGCAAGTGAGCGAGCGAGATGACGGCATGTACGTCACTATTGGTGGTCAAGAGCTGCGTCTGTCTGAAGATAAAGCCGCGAACGTTCGCCAAAACAGCTTTACCAAAGCCGTATTTGGTATTCGTCCTGACAACATCACCTTATCGCTTTCTGATGACCCTGCGGCACAAACGATTGTCGGCGATGTCATCCGTATGGAGAACATGGGACACGAAGTGTTTGTTTACTTCGGTGTCGGTGACAAAGAGTTTACTGCGCGTGTGCCAATTGATGACGTTCGCCAAAAACTCAACATGAAATTGCAAAAGGATGTGAAGTTTGTTGTTGAAATGAGCAAAGCGCACATCTTCGATAAAGAAACTGAGAAAAATATTTCTCTAAAACTATAAATCTGGAGACTGATCCATGAATAAAAAGGTACTGACTACAATTATCTCTGCCGCCATTGCCGCTACTTCTATGACTTCTATGTCAGCATTTGCTGACACAGAACTCCGTATGTCTTGGTGGGGAGGTAACTCTCGTCACCAAGCGACGTTGAATGCGCTTGAGAAATTCCAAGAGAAATATCCGGATATTAAAGTAAAAGCTGAATATACCGGTTGGGATGGCCACTTATCACGTTTGACCACGCAGGTTGCAGGTAATACTGAACCTGATGTGATGCAAACCAACTGGAACTGGTTACCGATTTTCTCTCGTGACGGCATGGGTTTCTACGACATGAGTCAACAGGCGGACGCGCTGAATATCAGCAATTTCCCTGATAACGCCATCGGCATGACAACAGTAAACGGTAAAATTAACGGTCTTCCAGTCAGTATGACGTCGCGCGTGTTCTACTACAACAAGGACATGTGGGAGAAAGCAGGGGTTGCATACCCAACCAACTGGAAAGATTTGATGGCTGCGGGTAAAGCGTTTGAGAAAAACCTCGGCGCAGACCACTACCCATTAGTTATTGAAGCGCGTGACGTGTTTGCGATGAACCGTTCATTCATGCTTCAAACCATGGGTAAAGACATCATTAACCATGACACGAACATGCTGAACTACGATCAAGCAGAGATGGAAAAATTCTTCCAACTGTATGCAGATCAAGTGGCATCACACGTATTCCCATCAACCAAAGAATTTGCTTCTTACGGTAAAGGTAACCTTTACGAGATGCGTCCTTGGATCGACGGTCGCTTCGGTGGCTTGTACATGTGGGATACTGCGATTGCTAAATACACAGCCAACCTAGATCCATCTATGTCTCTAGAGCTTGGTCCATACCCAATGGCGCCAGGTGCGACAGATTCAGGTCTATTGGCTCGTCCTTCAATGATGTTCTCTATCGGTCGTAATACAGACCATCCAGAAGAAGCAGCGAAACTGGTTAACTTCCTACTCAACGATCCTGATGGTATCCATGCGCTTGGTCTTGCTCGTGGTATTCCAATGAGTAAAGAAGGCTTGGAAGTACTGAAAGAATCTGGCGAAGTGGATCCAAACAGCTTGTCTTTCCAAGGTTACGAGCAAGCGAAAGAGCTTCCTAAAGTGATTGCCCCAACAACTTACACGGATAACGCACAGTTGATGGAGCTATTTAGCGAAAACATGCAAAAACTGGATTACGGTGAAACAGACGTATCAGGTGCAGCGAAAGACTTCCTACGCCGTGGTAACCGTATCCTTAAACGCATTGCGAAATAATTCATTTCGTTAGTGTTAACAAAGCACCCCTCGCGG
This sequence comes from Vibrio sp. AK197, assembly GCF_053903115.1. Taxonomy (NCBI): domain Bacteria; kingdom Pseudomonadati; phylum Pseudomonadota; class Gammaproteobacteria; order Vibrionales; family Vibrionaceae; genus Vibrio; species Vibrio sp. AK197. The sequence continues at coordinate 1,522,620 of NZ_CP096429.1, read as the reverse complement.
GGTGCTTTACGCGTTTATGGTGAACAGCAAATCACGCTCAGTTTATGAGGTTATTTGCTGTTGATCATACGTTCGACTCCCCCTATCTGTTATTGGAGAATTATTATGTCTGCAACGCGAACGTCCCTACTTCCGACTATGACTGCGTTTTATCAGCGTGCGATTGAACTGGGTCAGTCGTCCTCTAGCCCGATGCTGGCAGATGGTATTGATGCCCAAACATTAACTCCCATTGAGTGGACTTATCCCGATGGTAAGCAAGTGCCGATGAGCAACTTTGCTAGCCAACAGAACTTGATGCGTGGCCTTGTTGCGTTATCCATGATTACTGGTGACAACGACTATTTTCATCAAGCTCAAAGTACCACTGCCTATGTGTTAGATAATTTTGCTGACCATAACAGCGGGTTACTGCAATGGGGCGGTCACCGCTTTATTCACCTTGAAACCGGCAGTATTGAAGGGCCGGCAAGTAAAGAGTGCGTACATGAGTTAAAACACCACTTCCCATTTTATGATTTGCTTCATCAAATGCGCCCAGAGGTAACAGAAAAATATTTGAAAGGCTTTTGGGCGGCGCACGTAAAAGATTGGCAGAAACTCGATTTAAGTCGCCATGGTGAATATGGGGAAACCTTTCCAGAAGCGTTATTTCAACATTACACGCCGACACCGGTCGTTGACCCTGCGAAGTGGCCTAATTTGCCTGAAACGGTTGGCTTAACGTTTGTGAACGCTTCGACCGATCTTATTTATGCGGCGTGTCACTATTACCGTTACACAGGGGATGAAGACGCGCTAAAATGGGCTAAGCACCTGTATCATCAGTTTGTGTTAGCAAGACACCCGAAAACTGGCATGCCGGTGTACCAGTTTTCTTCGCCGCTGCAGCGCGAACCGATTCCAGAGGATGATCGCCTGACTTATTCTTGGTTTGGTGACCGAGCGAAACGTCAATTTGGTCCTGAGTTTGGTGATGTCGCGCGTGAAGCGAACGTGCTATTTCGTGACTGCTGGCCAGTGGTGGTGGACAACCCTCTGGCGATGTTGGAATGCGTGAAAAAATTGGATGACCCAGAGTGGCTTGGTTGGGTTGTCGATGGCATCAAAGCATACTTCACGCACGCTTGGGATGAAGAGACCAACCAAACGATTCCAATGTGGAATAGCGGTGAAGACATGACGGGCTATCGCTTTAAGCGTGATGGCTACTACGGTGACAAAGGAACCACCCTTGCCAGACAACCAGCGAATCCGGCCTATCTATTGACCTTAATTCGCGCTTCAATGGTGAGTGAGGATTTAGAGCTTCACCAACTGACTGCGCGCATGTTTAAACGTTTTGGCCTTGGCGAACTCGATCCGGCAACCTTAGCGCCGCTCTCGGTGGCCTCTGATACGGAGTTGCGCTCTGCTTATTTGGTGTTTGCACTGCTTGAACTTCACGCTCAGTATGGAAATGACGCCTTACTGGCTTTAGCGGATCGTGTCGGTGCGAACCTCATGGCTGACCATTACGATACGCAAAGTGGGCTATTTGTCACCACGATGGAAAACAAAAAGTCACGACTTGATGATCCTGTACCGTATGCGCTGCTGGCGATTGAAGCTGCTTATGCTGGCGTTTACGATCAAATACCTGTCGCATTATCAACGGGCGGTTATTTACATGGAGAGCAATTGATCAATGGAGAGATCAAAACCGTTTATGATCGCGATGTTATCTATCGCCAACCTCACGTAGAGATGGCGATGTCTTAAATTGCGAGGTAACCAAGGTGGGGAAACTTTCTGTTCCTGACCAACCCGGCGATGACGTCGCCAAGCCTAAACCAAGGCTACGTTATCGCCATCGAGTATTATTAAAACGCCAAGTGTGGCCATTTGCATGGCCGATTTTGGTGGAATTATCTTGTGTGGTACTGATGGGAATTATCAGTACCGTTCTCGTCAGCCGCCTAGGAGCCCAACAAACTGCGGCAGTTGGGATCACCGATGGTGTTACCTGGATCATCATTTCTGTACTCACCGCCACCGCCCTTGGTGGTTCTGTGGTTATTGCTCAAGCGTTTGGTAAAATTGATCGTAAAAAGGCACTTGATAGCGCTGGGCAAGTGATGAAACTGGCGCTCGCGGTGGCGCTGATCTCATTTTTGATCGTTCAACTTTTCGCGCATTTCATTTTGACGGTGATCGCGTACGGCGCGGAGCCGGAAGTGGTCGAGATGAGTGAGATGTACCTTAAGCTGGTGGCGTGCAGTTATCCGGCACTTGCCATTACCTTAGCGGGGAGTGGTGTGCTACGCGCGGTGGGGAATTCAAGGTTGCCAGCGCTGAGCAATATTTTAATGAATGTGCTTAATATTGTATTCAGCTATCCACTGATTTATGGCACGGCGGATTTTGGTGGCAGTTGGCAGGGGCTCGGGCTGTTTGGCTCTGGGTTAGGGGTTGCTTTAGCACGTTGGGCTGGCGCGGTGATGATTGTGTTTTGCTTAGTGCGTAATTCCACCTTGTCAGTGGGCCGTGCTCAATATTTCAGCCGTTTTGACCGTGAAACATTGATGGATATTTTGAGTGTTGGTATTCCCGCCAGTGTCGAATCACTGATGTTTAATCTGGGGAAACTGATTACGCAAATTATGGTTGCGGGGATGGGGACTGTAGCCATGGCCGGGAATGTTGTGACCTTTTCAATCGTACTCATGCTCAATATCCCCGGAAATACTCTGGCCATGACCTCGACGATTTTAATTGGTAAACGCTTAGGCCAAGATAAGCCCAAAGCGGCTTATCAGGAGATGCGCTTGATCTTCTGGGCTGCAACACTACTGTTGATGATTCTTTCTGTGGCGTTTGTGATTGGCGCTGAGCCTCTAGCTCGCTTGTATACCAAGGATGATGCGGTTATTGAGGTCGTGAAAAACCTGATTTATCTCAATGCGATAATGATTCCGGTCTGGGCTGCGTCGTTTGTGCTGCCTGCGGCATTTAAAGGCGCCAAAGATGCGCAGTTTACGATGTGGATAGCGATCGCCAGTATGTGGGGTTGCCGTGTTGTGCTTGGTTACTTTCTCGGGATCACGCTGGATATGAATGTGTATGGTATTTGGCTTGGCATGTTTGCTGACTGGTGGATTCGCGGCGCGATCTTCTTCTATCGTATGATTCACCTGCGATGGTTAGATGTTTATTTTCGCAAAAAGTCGGCAGGGAAGTAACGGTAACGTCTGGTGACGCGGGTCAATCAAAACGCCGGGATGATTATCACCGGCGTTTTTGCCTTGGTTAACGGTCAGTCTGATTCGTTTAAGCAACTGTAGCGAAAGCGGTCATCAAGATCTAATGGCAAGATTAACGTACTGAATTTGCGCTGATTAGCATCGTCACATAATGCATTGCGTGAGCTTGTACTGTCGACGTAGGTGGATTCATATTCGGCGTTAAACACCGCTTTATCGGCCGCGATAAAAGGCGCTAGATAGCCACATTCATTGTATTCAAAGCACTGTTCGTTGACGGCGAAATCAAAATAATCTACTAAATCGGTGATTTGGTCCAAATCATTTTTTAGCCCAACGGACAAACCAAGTTGATGTGCCGTATTGGCAATGTAACGGTTAAACATTAGCTGATCGTGGTAGCTGAGATTAAACCCTGAGTTATTGGTATAACCATCGACGTTATCTGGTTCAACACCATCACAGCCTTTACGCTGTGCCAGTTCAAGGCGGGCATGCATGATCTCTCGAACCGACTCGGCGCTGATGTCTAACCAGCGTTCATCTTCCCAGCCATCGAGGGTGTCGCCCAATACGCTGTCTGCAAAAGATGTTGCATCTTCACGCCAATCCTCAAAAGAACCGGCTGAGAAGTAACAAATTACTTTGTGACCATCGGCTTGTAGCGCTTTGATATCACTGGTACTGGTATCAAAAAGATCAATGTCGTAGACCGCGACCTCATAGCTTGAATTAATGGTGTCTTTGAGTTGCCACTGCCATGTCGTTTGACTAGCGGGTTGATACCAATTACCGCCCGTGATCGGCGTTAATATTTCAAACTGGCTTGCTGAACCTTGGCTATCGCTTCCACAGCCCATAAGCAGTAAAAGACTGAGCAGACTGGCGATGAATGTGAACTTATGTGTATGCATAAGTGGATATGGAATGGTTAATGGTAGAGCTGTTCAGTGTTATCGACTCTCAATGAGAAAGCAATGGTTTAAGGGCCACCAAGCGTTAAGATTGGAAGCGGAGTGCAATAACGTAAGATGTTGAGTAAGCTTGCGAACAACGAAGGCAAAAAAAAGCGCCTGATCGGGTCAGACGCTGGCAAAATAAAGCCATCAAAATAGGACTTTAATAATCAAGTCAGGGGTTACTTGATAATATTGGCGACTTCGCGAACAAGGGCTGCTAATTCATCCCATTTTTCGCCGTCAATTAGGTCATTTGGCACCATCCAAGTACCGCCACAAGCGAGTACGGCAGGGATGCTCAGGTAATCTTTTACGTTTTTCGGGTTAACACCACCGGTAGGCATAAAGCTTACTGGATAAACCGCGGTGAGTGCTTTCAGCATACCAACGCCACCAGAGGGTTCCGCTGGGAAGAACTTCAAGGTTTTTAAACCCATTTCCATAGCTTGTTCAACCAAGCTTGGGCTGTTGACGCCAGGGACGATGGTAACGTTACGCTGCTGGCAGTATTTGACGGTTGTTGGGTTGAAGCCTGGGCTAACAATGAAGTCAACGCCAGCATCAATGGCTGCATCTACCTGCGCTGCACTAAGAACCGTTCCTGCGCCAATCAGCATTTCAGGATACGCTTCGCGCATATTGGCGATAGCTTGCGCTGCATCGTCTGTACGGAAAGTCACTTCTGCGCAAGGCAGGCCATTTTCGATCAGTACTTGTGCCAGTTTGACCGCTTTGCCTGCGTCTTTAATGGCGATAACGGGTACCACTTTAATTTCTTGTAGCTGTTGCTCTAGAGTTTTCATTGTTGTCTCCTTAAATGCTTGGCATCACGTCGCTCGGAATGATTGCGCCGCGATGTTTAATAACGGTACCGGCAACACTATGACCTGCTGCAGCTGATTGTGCAGGGCTGCCACCCAAAATACGTTTTGCAAGGTAACCTGCACTGAACGAGTCGCCTGCTGCTGTGGTATCGACAATGTCGGTCACAGGTGTTGGGGCCACTTCGACGCGCTGATCATTTTCAATCACAATGCACGCATCGCCACCTCGTTTAATCACAATCTCTGAAACGCCGAACTGATGAGTACGAGCGATGCATTGTTCAACATCGGTGTCGCCCCACAACATCTCTTCATCGTCGTAAGTAAGAAAGGCCATGTCAGTGATCGCCAGCACTTGTTGATACCAATGCTGAGCTTGTTCAGCACTTTGCCAAAGCGCCGGGCGATAGTTGTTGTCAAAGGCGATTTTAACCCCATCTTGGCGGCATAAAGTAAGACACTCGATCAGTTTTTCACGGCAATCATCGGGTAGAATCGCTAGGCTAATCCCGCTTAAATAGACGAGGCCGTGTTGCGATAATTTCTTAGCCACATCGACAGGGTTGGTATCACGCAGCCAGTATTTCGCTGCGGAGTCATTACGCCAGTAGAAGAAGCTACGCTCTCCATCGTCTGCCGTTTCAATGGCATAAATACCAGGCAGTTTGTCGGTTGAGAGATAAACCATATCGGTATTGATAGCTTCAGATTGCCATGCACTGAGCATATCGGCACTGAATGGATCGTGTCCTAAACCAGTCACATAAGAGGTGGTGACACCTTGTGCTTTGGTTAAGCGTGATAGATAAATCGCGGTATTGAGCGTGTCACCGCCAAAACCTTGCTCAACTTGTCCGTTGACCTTTTTAAGCTCAACCATGCATTCGCCAATGATGGCCACTTGACCGATAGGGTTCATAAAACCTCCTGAAAATAACTGTCGCTATTATCCTCCCGACAAAACTTCAAATCAATAAAAATAAAACGATGGTTTAAAGTTTGTGATTCTGATCTGTATGTTATTACGCAAGTGATTGAGCATGACTTGAATGAGCGACTTTATTTTTGGTCAGTGACGTCTGATAAATCAAACTGTTGGCACATCCACTGATGGAATAATTGCGGCCATTGACGCGCGGGGAGATCGGCGACTTTACGAATGCCAAACCCATGCCCACCTTGTTCGAATAAATGCATTTCGACTGGAATACGGTGTTGGATTAAAGCACGCCACATCAAGATGCTGTTTTCCGCATTCACCACATCGTCATCACTGGCGTGCATGAGGAAGCAGCTTGGCATCTCGGCGTGAACATTGCGCTCGATTGAATAGGTCTTGAGTTGTTCGTCACTCGGCGCTGCCCCCATCAACTGGGTGAAAGACCCTTTGTGTGTTTCATCCTGCTCCATGGTGATCACTGGGTACATGAGCGCCGCGAAGTCAGGGCGAGGGTCGTAGAGGTCGATATCATCGCTGGGCGTCGCAATCGCGGTGTTATAGCGGGTTGCGAGCTGGCCTGCTAAGTGACCACCAGCTGAAAACCCCATAACACCAACGTGTATTAGCTGCCACTGCTTGGCATGATGTCTTACCCAGCGAATCGCTCGCTGCGCATCCGCCAGAGAGGTTTCTGCGCCATACTCATGACCTTCACCCGGCATGCGGTAAGTGCTCACAAACACCGTATAGCCTTTTGAGGCAAGTAACGTCGCAACCTCACACCCTTCGTTATCCATCGCTATGCGTTGGTAACCGCCGCCGGGGAAAATAACCACGCCAATACCGTTACTGACCTGCGGGTGATAAACCATACACTCTGGGTTGTGGACGCCGCACACAATGCGATCGTGATAGTGTTGGGTATTGGGGCTACGCTCGGTCAAGGTCGGGGCGATGTTCCCTTCAGGTTGCGGAGTGGACCACAAAGGGTATACCGGACAAGGCTGTTCAAATTGAGTCAGAGAACGTAGTGCGATAGGAGTTAGATTTGTCATGGTTATTATCTCAACGCATTAAAATGAAAACAGTGGCTTTTGATTATGCGCCTTACAATATAAAAAAAGCCAGCCTGATTAGGGCTGGCAAAAGATTCACTTATTCCCGATAAGATAATCTAAGATGAGCAACAAACTTATTTCAGTAGGCTGTTAACGTATTCAGCGATTTCTGGAACTTGGCAGTTTGCGAAGAAACACTCTTGGAAACGAGCGCCGCCAACAGCGGTTTTAACCAGTTCTTGATCGATTGAACGTAGGCCTTCAATAACGTCTTTAGATACCGCTGCTTTCACGTCGTTTAGGATAGCTGCGTTGGCTTGTTGAGGCGCTGCGCGTTCAATTGGATAACCTTCGCCACGAGCACCTGTAAATGCTTTTTCGAAGATGTAACGAACGTTCAGTTCACCCGCCCAGCCAAAGCCTTTTGCAAACGCAAGAGCGATAGCGTTACCGTTGTTGATTTGGTTGAATAGGAAAGCATCAGATGGCTCTAGGCAGTAACCACAAACAACACCAGGGTGCATGTTGCTTGACATAAGAGCGCCTTGACCAGTACCACAGCCAGTCACGACGAAATCAACTGCTTTAGAGTTAAGTAGGATGCTCGCCATGATGCCTAGATGGATGTAAGTGAGGTGGTGGTCGTTTTCATCACTCATACCGACGTTAAATACATCGTGACCAAGACCACCAGCAACGTTGTTGAGTTCAGCAGCAACCATTGCGTTTTTGCCAGCTTGGCTGTTTTCCATCATTAAAGCGATTTTCATAATTTGTTCTCCTGCGGCCTTACCGCGTGATATTCAGATAATTCGGGTGGTTTATTCAACGAAGTCTTTACGCATTGGTGTGAAGTTGTCTAGCAATACACCTTTCTCTAGGCACACACAGCCGTGCATAACGTTTGGCTCTTTGTAGAGCGCATCGCCCGCTTTGACGATTTTCTTTTCGTCACCAATGGTGAACTCAAACTCACCAGATAAAACGTAGGTTAGTTGTTCGTGTGGATGGTTGTGCATTGCGCCAATTGCGCCTTTTTCGAAATGCACTTCTACCGACATGATATTGTCACTGTATGCCATGATTTTTCGTGACACGCCATCGCCGAGATCTTCTAGTTTCACGTCTTGATTAAAAACAAACATGATGTCCCCTTGTTTACATTGCTTGGGTTGGACATGTGCTTTTCTTTTTGTCTTTTAGGAGACGATAAATCGTCATGCAATTTACGCTGAGTAACGTCATTTCCAACATAGTTCCGCCGATAGAGCCGACAATAATGTTGTTAATCAGCCAGCAAATTGCGCCAATCAGAAAGGCCACACGCATAGCAATACCTTGCAGCATAAATACCGCATAGGTGCCGATTACTGTGCCAAAAATTGGCCACATATCCCACCAGTTATCCGCCAATTTCAGCCCTAGGCCCAAACCTAAGACGATAAACAAACCGGCGACGTACTTTGAGGAAGTATAAATTGAGCTTCCAGTACGAAACGCCGACAACGCCGCGCTCAGCGCAGACGTCATCGAACCAAGTAAAAAATAATGCAGCAGGTGATTGAGATTAAAAATCAACATAATGATTTTTAACTTGCGGTCGTCCTTCTGGTAGAAGGTCGATACACCTAAACCAAAGCTAACAAAGCCTAAGGCCTGCGCGATAAACGTGATGTCTATATCCACTTCGGTTATGCCTGCATTTGTTGGTTAAAACCTAGGATTAGCGTGCTAACCAACCGCCGTCAACCGCGATGGTGTAACCACTGATGTAGTCAGACGCTGGAGACGCTAGGAACACACATGGACCCGCTAGGTCAGATGGTAGACCCCAACGACCTGCTGGAATACGGTCTAGGATTTCTTTGCTACGCTCTTCGTCTGCACGAAGTGCCGCAGTGTTGTTGGTTGCCATGTAACCAGGGGCGATCGCGTTAACGTTGATGTTGTGAGATGCCCATTCGTTTGCCATTAGACGAGTCACACCCATTACACCGCTCTTAGATGCTGTGTAAGAAGGTACGCGGATACCGCCTTGGAAAGAAAGCATTGACGCAACGTTGATGATTTTACCGCCAGTACCTTGAGACATGAATTGCTTAGCAACGGCTTGAGACATAAAGAACACAGACTTGATGTTGATGTTCATAACATCATCCCAATCTTGCTCTGAGAATTCGATTGCGTCGTTACGACGGATGATACCTGCATTGTTAACTAGGATATCAACTTTACCTAGCTCGCTAACGGCGCGGTCAACAATTGAAGGGATATCATCTAATTTCATTAGGTTAGCGCGAACGTCAACGAATTTACGGCCAGTTTCTGCCATTTTTTCGATGGTTTCAGTTGGCTCAACAATGTTAACACCAACAATGTCACAACCTGCTGCAGCAAGGCCCAATGCCATGCCTTGACCTAAACCAGTGTCACAACCAGTGACGATTGCAACTTTGCCTTCTAGGTTGAATGAATCAAGAATCATATCTATTTCCTCAGTGGTATCTAGCGTAGTGAATCAGGAGTCGTCTGATCACCTGTTGAAACCCACATTACATAAAAAGAAATTTGGTTGCAATTTTTTTTGAAACGCCTTTTCATAAAAGATGATGAAGATCTGAGTTTTCACGCAAACTGTGCTTGGTTCTAAAATTTTGAAATGCCTTTTTTAAATAACTGGCTCTGTGACTTTGGTTCGCTATAATGAGCAAAAATAATTAAAGAAGGTTGATACTTAATGCAGAAATCGACGCAACCAGAGGCCGTCTCATCGGTACTTAAAGTGTTTAATATTCTTCAGGCACTGGGCGAACAAAAAGAAATTGGGGTGTCTGAATTATCCCAGCGCTTAATGATGTCTAAAGCAACGACGTACCGTTTTCTTCAAACAATGAAGACGCTTGGTTACGTTTCTCAAGAAGGGGAAGCGGATAAATACTCCCTGACTTTGCGCTTATTTGAGCTCGGTTCTAAATCGCTAGAGTATGTGGATCTTATCTCTATTGCTGATAAAGAAATGCGCTATATATCAGAAAAAACCAATGAGGCATTGCACTTAGGTGCACTTGATGAAAATGCCTTTATCTATATTCACAAAATTGATTCGGGTTATAACTTGCGCATGCAATCGCGTATTGGCCGTCGTAATCCGCTGTACAGTACTGGTATTGGTAAAGTGCTGCTTTCGGGGCGTGATGAAGCGTTTACTCGTGAAGCTTTGAAAGATGTAGAGTTCATCAAACACACTGATAAGACTCTAGAAAATGTCGATCAATTACTGGCTGAACTTGAGCATGTACGTGAAGTCCATTATGCCGAAGATAACGAAGAGCAAGAGCCTGGCCTACGTTGTATTGCAGCCCCTGTGTATGACCGTTTTGGTAATATTATCGCTGGCTTGTCGATCTCTTTTCCGACCATTCGTTTCGATCAAAAACGCATGTCTTACTATGTTGGCTTACTGCAAACCGCATGTAAGAACATTTCAAAAGAGCTTGGTTATCACAACTATCCGGCATAAAAACTGGCTTAATAAGAAGCAGCCTGCGTGGCTGCTTTTTTTTGCATTATGATGTTAAGTAAAACGTCGTTTTAATATTATTGAGGTTCTTATGGGTACGTCGGTTACTCCCAACATCTACGATTTTCTTATTCGCTTAGACCCGTTTGATAAGTTGCCAAACGAGATTGTGCGCCATTTATCAAACACAGTGAAAGTGAAATATCTTACTGAGGGTGAGGAAATTGAGTTCAGCTCCAGCTGTGAACAGCGGTATCTTTATATCATTCGCACTGGCGCGATTGAGCAGCGCATGCCCACTGGCGCACTGCGTGCCCGTTTAGGTGAAGAAGACCAATTTGGCTTTACTTTTCTCGAGCCGTTGACCAACGCCGAAAATGGATACCGAGCGGTATCGATTGAGGATTCGTTACTTTATCTAATTCCTCACCAAGAGCTTATTCAAGTTTGTGATAGCCATCCTGAGTTTGCCGATTATTTCGCGGCGCAAGCGCAAGTGCGTTTGAGCTCGGCGATAAAACACGTGGCGACCAAAGAAGAAAAAGGGCTGTTTTTTCGCACTGTGGGCGAGATTGCCAGTGAAAATATCGCCATCGTTGACCTAGAGATGTCGATTCGCGAAGTGGCGTATGCGATGTGCAATGACCAGCGTAGTTCGTGTGCGGTGGTTAAGCGCGGGGAAGAAATTGTTGGGTTGATCACCGACCGCGATATGACGCGTGGTGTTGCGGCCGGAATGGATACTTCGCTCTCGGTTTCGCAAGTGATGACGCCAAACCCTGTATTGATACAGGCAGAGGATAAGGTCATTCAGGCGGTGTCTTTAATGCTGCAATACAATATTCGTTGTTTACCCGTGCTAAAAGGCAGCGATGTCGTCGGACTGATTACCACTACACACTTGGTCCACGGCCACCGCACGCAATCGCTATTTTTGATTGAAAAAATTCGCTATGCCGGGTCGGTGAACGCATTAGCCAATTTGCGAGATGAGCGTGAGGCTATTTTCCAAGCTTTGGTTGAAAGTGGCGTGAGCGCGGAAATTCAAGGTAAAGTGATGTCGATGATCATGGATGCTTTCACGCGTCGTTTGATTCAACTGTCACAAGAGGTTCTAGGCCCTGCACCTTGTGAGTTTGTATGGATGGTTGCGGGCTCACATGCGCGTAATGAAGTGCATATGCTATCGGATCAAGACAACGCGATCGTGCTTAGCGATGATGTGACCGAAGATCACCGTCTCTACTTCACGCATTTGGCGATGCGGGTGTGCAATGGGCTAGCGGCCTGTGGTTACCCGCTGTGCGATGGAAAATACATGGCCGCATCACCAAAGTGGTGTCAGCCGATTTCACGTTGGAAAGAATATTATCAAAAATGGGTCTCCAGTCCGGAGTACAATAAGCTGCTGAGTATTAGTGTGTTTCTTGAAGTGCGTGCGATTTATGGCAACGCTGATTTTGTCGACCAAATTCAGCAGCATCTGCACCATTGTATTCAAGACAGCGCGAACTTTTTGCCAGCGTTGGTGAAGGATGCCATCGACACGCAACCTCCGCTAGGGATCTTCAACAACTTGGTGTTGGAGAAGGGCGGTGAAAACAGTAATACCCTTAATATCAAAAAGTATGCGCTCAATTTGATCATCGATTTAGCGCGTATTTTTAGTCTCTCGGCGGGCGGTTCATTGACCGGTACCGAAGAGCGCTTTCGCTACGCCGCAGAGCACGGCAGTATGTCTCAAGACAGCTGCGATAACATTATTGGCGCTTATCGCTTTATTACTCAAGTGCGTTTTCGCCACCAATTGGATGCGATTAAGCAAGGTTTAGAGCCCAATAATCATATTAAACCAGACAGTTTTAGTAGCTTTGAACGCAAGCATTTAAAGGATGCGTTTAAAATCATCAGTGAAATGCAGGACGTAGCCAAATTACGTTTCTTAAAAGGGAATTAATCGGATGTTTGAGAGGTTGTTTAAGCGCTGGGATAAAAAGTTATCCCCCGAAGCGATTCGGCAAAAAACGCTGTTGGAGCCGGATTGGGATGGCGGCTTCAAACAATACTTCTCAACTCCTTTACCTAATATTCACGCCTCGCTCAAAGAGGTCGAGTTGATCGCGCTCGATTTTGAAACGACAGGCGTGGATGTGGATGAAGATAAAATTCTCTCCATTGGCTTAGTTCCGCTAACCGTCAATGATATTGATGTCGGCCAGACCCAAGAAATTTTGGTCAACAACGGCCAGTTTGTGAAAGCGGCAAGCGCAGAAGTTAATGAGCTGACCCCAAAATTGCTGGCGGATGGCGTCGATATTCGCCAAGCCATGTCCCAGCTGTTTTCCTGTTTAGCCGGTAAAGTTATCTTGGTTCACGGCGCGAGTATTGAACGAGCTTTCATCGAACGTTATGCCGAGGAGTGTTACCGCTGCGATGCGTTTCCTGCCTTTTTTTTAGATACGCTGCAACTAGAAAAGCGTTTTAGCTACCAGGGGCGCACTGGCGCTCACCCCAGCTATCAATTGAATGACTTGCGTACCTATTATGGGTTACCTAATTATCACTCACATTCGGCGGCGAGTGATGCGCTCGCGTGTGCAGAGCTGTTTACGGTGCAATATAAGAAGCTGCTCAGTACCACCAAACTCGAACTCAAAGACTTGGCGGTTTAAGGCGCGAAAAAACGCACTTCAAAAATATTGCGTTGGTTTGTCCTTGGTAACAGTGTAACTTGCCCGTTGTGAAGCAGGGCAATATCACGCACGATCGACATGCCAAGCCCGGCGCCATCCCCTTGCTCGGTATTAGCGCGGTAAAAGTTATCAAACAACTTAGCTCGAGTTTCTGCGCTGAGGTCTGGGCCATTATCCGCAACGTGTACCTTTAAGCCTTGGTCATCAGTATCGATGGTGACTTTGATCTCACAGCCTTCCCCAGCGTAGCGTATTGCGTTATCCAGTAAATTTTTAAACAAGACTTCGAGCAACATCTCGTCGCCCATGAGTGTGCCGCTTCCCCCCACAAATTCCAGCGCTTGATGTTGCTTTAAAGCGAAGGGAGCTAACATCGCCATTAAGCGTTTGATTAATATATCGAGTTCGATTTGTTTGCTCTCAATGTGCGAAGTGCTCTCAACTTTCGCTAGAGTTAACAGTTGATGAATTAGCCGGTCAGTACGGTCGATGCCTTTGAGAATATTGTTGAGGTCGTTATCCAACTGCTGGCGGTTTTGGCTGCCCAGTGCGTTTTCTGCATTGAGCCTGAGTACAGTCAGCGGCGTTTTTAATTCATGCGCTGCCATGCGCGTAAAGCGCTTTTCGCGCTGCCATGCCTGAGACAGTTGCTCTAACATGTTGTTTAGCGAATCAACCAGCGGAGACAATTCTTGAGTCTCATTGGCGACAACAATTTTATCAAGACGATGGGCACTGCGCTGGGCAATCGCCACACGTAACTCAGAGATAGGCTGAAAGTTTTTCCCGATCAGCAGCGTAATCATAAAAGCCAAACAGGGAATCAAAATGATTTGCGGCAGGGCGGTAGATAAGGCGATTTCATCAATAATTTCATCACGTATGCTTTGCTTTTCAGCAACGATAATGTGGGTGCCGTGTTGGTCATTGAGTGGCAATTGGAATGAGCGCCATAAGCGCTGTTGATTGTGAAAATACCCAAAACCTTGGCTGTCGACTTGGTGCTCAACTTCACCCATTGTATTGTCAGAGCTCCACAGCAGTTCACCTTGTTGGTAGAACTGAAAAACGATGTTTTGTTCATAAGGGTGGCCATACTGAGTTGGCCCGTCATCGTCATCTGGTGCTAGCCGGCGAATGTCTTGCATCCAACGTTCAAACGTCTGTTGATAAGAGGTTTGGTCTGATTGAGTACTGAGCAAGCTGTAGTTGAGTAACAGCAACTTGGCCGACTGCCCTAGCCGTGCGTCATACACTTCTTTGATTTCATGGCGCGCCGATGCAAAGCTGAAAAAGAGGGTGATCACAATCAACAGGGTAGAGAGCAACACCACAGAAAGGGTTAAGCGGCGTTTTATCGAAAAAGGGCGTTTACTTTTCAATGATATATCCTATACCGCGAATGTTTTTGATAAGGTCGCCAGAGACTTTTTTACGCAAGTTGTGGATATGAACTTCAATCGCGTTATCACTGGCGGTCTCGTCCCAGCCATGCACAGATTGCTGGAGTTGTTCTTTGCTCATGACGCGTCCAGCATTGGTCATCAAGTTGGCTAAAATCTTAAACTCGTTCTTGGTGAGTTTGAGTCGCTCCCCATCGAGTTTGACCGACTGCTCGGATAAACACAAACACAGTCCACCTAGCTGAATTTGCTCTTGAGCGCTGCCAGATTGGCGACGAATTAATACGCGAAGCCGTGCCAGTAGTTCTTCTAAGGCAAAAGGTTTACCCAAGTAATCATCGGCGCCGCCATCTAATCCTTTGACTCGGTCATTGATGTCATCGCGAGCAGTTAAAATCAGTACGGGCTGGGTAAAATGGGCATCCCTTAAGCGCTTCAAGACTTCAAGCCCATCCATATCGGGTAAAGTAAGATCAAGAATGATGGCTGTGAACATTTCCATACGCAGCGCTTCGACCACACCGCTGCCACGTTCTAGCCAATCGACAGTGAACCCGTGACGACTGAGCGATGTCATCATGGATTCGCCCAGTAATTTATCGTCTTCGATGAGTAATAGACGCATTGGTTATTGTAACTCCTTTAACTTCGCCGCGATTTCTTGTTGTCGTCCTTGGTCTGCGAGCGGACGTTCGGCTCGAGGTGGGGCTTTCTGGGCTCGGGTTAAGTATTGAATCGCTTCTTTGTCCCGCCCATCCTCAGCGAGGAAGTCACCATAAAAATAGTTGGGGTCGATACCGTTTGGATTAATGGCTAAGGCCTTTTTAAGCATATGCTCGGCTTTGTCGTCATCGCCAAAACCCACTGGCCATCCCGGTACCTTATAGTATAGCGAACCTAAACTCGTGTACGCGGAGCCATCGAGCGTTTCTGGCGCTAGCTCAATAACTTGCTCTAAAAGCTCTTTGGCTTCTTCGACTAAAGAGAGTGCCGCAATACCACCTTGGGCGCCGGCTAAGGAGCTTTTATTGATGGCCAGCCACAACTTAAGAGCAGCGCGTGTCGGCGCCGAATTCAAAGCTTGTTGATTGCGTTTGATTAGCTGCTCAAAACAGTAAATTTGCTGTTTTTCTTGCGAGCGCTGGTATTGGCATTGTGCCCATTTTTTCTGAATGGTGACCAAAGGATCAGCGCTCGCATGTGCCGCGTTGGTGAACAATGCGCTGCTGAGTAGTGCGATGAAAGGAATCCATAGACGAGTCATGTGCGCCTCCTTATAAGTGTTTTTCGGCAGAAGTGAATGAAGCATTGGGCTCAACGTCGTGATGATGGCTTAACGGTGTTTCGGTCAGGCAATCATGAATAACGCTTTGGTGTCTGTGAATGGCGTTTGAGACTAAGCTTGGGAACCACTGGTTGATTTGAACCAACAGTTTTTCTGGCCAACCCAGCCAGCGTGTGGCCTGCTCTTGTTGCAGCATCTCGACAAGTTGCTGAGCGACCACCTGAGGCGAATCACTGTGATTGCCCAGTTTTTTATTCATGGCTTGCACTGCAGCGCTATTAAGGTCGGTGTCAGTGGCTCGCGGCGCGAGATAAAGCACGTTGATCCCAGCCCCATCAAGCTCTCGGTTTAAGGCTTCGCTAAAACGATGCAGGCCTGCCTTCGCGGCGCAGTAACTGGTATAGCCAGGGTAACCAATGGCACCAAATGTTGAACCGACATTAAGGATCAATCCTGGGCGTTCCAGCCATTGCATAGCCATTTGGCTGAGCAAAATCGGTGTGAGCAAATTGAGGTTAAGCTCAGTTTCCAAAGTGTCATGACTTCGTTGAGATAAAAATTGGAACTGATTACTGCCTGCATTATTAATTATGACAGAGAGGCGTTTCCCTTGTTGCTGCCAATGTTCAACCTGTTGATTCAACGCACATCTTCCTGCGCGGGTGGTCAAATCCGCACTCAGCGTAGTGTGAACATCAGGGTTGGATAGACGAGCAATGAGCGCTTCAAGTTTTTGCTGATTGCGTGCAACAAGCAGCAACCTCGCCCCTTGCTCTGCGAGCAATTGAGCGGCTTGTTGTCCAATACCACCAGTGGCACCAGTGAGCAAAATTCGTTTATTGTTCAGTTCCATCATCGACTCCTTATGCGGCTAATTCGCGAGAGTTTTCGGTTAGGCCATAAAGCATTTGTCCATACAGTGAGAACACCATATTGGCGGAATCGATGATCGCCTGTTGATCGCTTGGATTGGTGATTTGATTCATCAATGTTTCGAAAAACTGAATGTGGTCGGCATCTAATACACTGTGTGAAGTAAGGTAACTCATGGCGTCATTCCCCAAACCAAGGTGGGTTTGAATTAGCTCAGCCATGGCGCCGCCAACACCGACACTGGTTCCTTCCAATACCCAAACCATGCCAAACAGAGCCAGCGGATTGCCCCGGTCTATTTGGTGATAGAGATAGGCCACCATCAATTCAATCTCTGGGCTAACGCGGCCTTCTAAACGGTTATCACGTACATGTTGTGCATCGGCACCGCAGGCGGTTAAATCATTAAGAATCCATTCGTGGTGACCTTGCTCTTCTGAAATGTATTCGCCGATCGCGGCACGTAACCACTCATCATTCATCGACAGTTTTCCTCCACATGCCATTAGCAGAGGAACCGTATGTTTCACGTGATGAAACGCCTGAGTAAGAAAGTCACAGTACATGGCACGGCTAACTTTACCTTGCTGACAAGCTTGAAATATCGGAGCTTGCAACATGTGCTGCTGCGCGGTTTGGGTTTGCTGCTTTAATGTCTCAAAAAATGGTGTCATGTGGATTTCCTCTCTGTTTTGCTCCAATGCGTTCAATGTTTTCACTGTGACAAACGCTGGTGGTGTTAGTACCCATTGTTCAAATTGGTGGCGAATAGGGCGTCCATTGGTGGTGTAGAGGTTGGGTAACTGAGCGATTTTCGCGCTGTAGATCACACGATTAATGCGTGCGTAATCTGGCAGTGTTTGATTTAGCTTGGCGATAGGCGACGTCATATCTTTATCGCTGCAGATCACCGCGGTTAAGCAAGATTGCGCGTCACCAACCACCACAATGGGTGTGCCAAGTAGCCATTTTTGTGCGGTGGTTTCAATCCATTCTGGTGAAATGTTGCGCCCAAAACTGGTGATGATTTGATTCTTTTTCCGTCCCCAAAGGGTGACAAACCCGTGCTCATCGATATCGGCTAAATCGCCTGTCGGATACCACTCGTCATGAAACGGTTGGTCGATGTAGCCAAGGGCGGTATTCCCTTTGACCCAGACTTCGTTATCGCTTGCAATGTGCAGTTCTAGGTGGGGTAGCACTTTGCCGCAACTGCCGGGTTTGAATTGAGTGGGGGTGTTAAGGCATACCACGGATGCACATTCAGATAAGCCGTAACCTTCATATACGGGAATACCAAGCTGGTGAGCATGTTCGATCCACTGTGCTGCGACGCTCGCGCCGCCAACAGCAACAAAACGCAGTGATGTGACTAATGCCGGGTTGTGCTCAGCGATCTTAACCAAAGCCATTAACAGCGCTGGCGTTAAAACCAAGCTGTGTGGTGCAACCTGATGCAGCATGCTTGCAAACATGGTTGGGTCAAATTGGCTTGATCCAATGAGACCGACCTGCGCCCCTTGATAAATATAACTGGTGACCCCGAGGGTAATTGGCACGTATATGCCGGTGATATTTTCCAGCAGGGTCGACAGCGGGAGCAAAACCAAATGTTTTTCTATCTCTGTCGCGAGGCTAGCGGCTAAACTCTGAGTGACGGTATTAAGCTGTGCTCGACTAAGGCAAACACCTTTTGGTGTTCCTGTGGAGCCAGATGTAAAAGTCACCTTGCAGGTGCCGTTTAAGCAAGCGGCTTGGCGGGGATTGGGATAAGCAACGCAGGCAAAACCACCCAGCGAGTCGCGACTTGGCTCACCGTATTCAGGCCAGTCGCCAATTAACCAATCCACCCCTGCGCAGTCAAGAGCATGAGTGACTTGTTGCTGTGAGAAAAACGTCGGAATTGGCAGTAAGTTGATATCACTGGCGAGCGCCGCGAGATCAAGTACCGCCCAGTCGACACTATTTTCCGCGCGCAGCGCAATGCAGTGAGGATTAAGCTGTTTTAATTGCTTAGCCGTATTTTGAACCCGTTGCCACAGCTGTGCATAGCTTAAGCTAAGCTCACTGCCTTGTGCATCGTGACCAACCAGTGCTGGCCTCTCGGGGCGCAGCTTGGCCCAATCACTAAGCTTAGAGAGTATCGTCATTAGCGTTCTCCTACTGCGTGGCTGCGGCTCGATGCTAAGCGTGCATTAAGATGGGCTAATCCAGACACCAAATGGCCAGCGACGATTCGTGGCTGATGTTGATAGTAATTACCCCAAATTGAAGTCGCATCGAGAATGCGGTTTGGGTCGGCGTCTGCAATCGTCACCAAGGAAAGACCAAAACGTTTCATCATGGCATACAGCGGGTCGGTGGCCGTAAAGATGCACCATTGGTAGTTACGTGCCACTAAGGCTTGAGCGACCAAGAAAAAGTGCACAAGTGACAAGCCCTTATTGAAAGAAGCAAGCTGGCCAAATTCGACCAATTGCTCACGTTTAACTGCGGTTGAAAACTGCTGGCTGACAATGACGTCTGCAGGTATGTCAAGATACTGCTCAAGAAACAATTCACCGCTCTGTGCGCCGCGAAAGCCACACAGTGATACAAATTCTTGCTCTTTCATTAATGCCATAAACGCTGGCATGTAATCATTTAGCTGAGCATCAAACGCTTTGGCGTAACGTTCATGAATGTAGTGCTTGGCTTGGTTCCATTGGCAGTGATTAGTATCAATAATGTCAAGATAAAGACCATCAACTGAGAATAAGTTTTCCATTGGACTCTCCTTTACTGGATTAAGGAGAGGTTATCCAAACTAACTTAAGGAATACTTAAGAAAGGCATCTTGTGACCATGATAGTTATCAAAAATAGGTTTTGCCTGATATAGAAAAGGTTAACGACTGCCTGCACTCCATACATTTTTAATGTCTGGCCAGCCCCAGTTAGTGAGGGCGACGTCATTGAGTACGTCTTGAAAACGCAGTGTCTGACGATGATGAAACATTGGGATCATCCAGGATTCATTGATCAGTGCAGAAGCGATTGGCTCCAATGCTTCAAGGTAATCGTCCAAGCAATGATTCGCGCGAACGTTAAACAGTGAATCGGTTAACCACTGGCTGGCTTGGGGGCCAAGCGCATAATGCAGGACAGGGTTATCAAGTAGACAACTGAACGCGGAGGCGTGGCGGTTGTCATCGAGATTCATATTGGTGACGATCAGCGTTTCATCGAGTGTTTTCTGACGAGCATGCTGAGACAACTCTCGAAACGAATAGACAGTAATTGACACCCTGATGCCTAGCTGTTCGAGCAAACTCTTTACTGCGTGAGCACAGTACACCAGTGCTGAATAGTTGTAGACCGCAATTGAAAGTTCAGTAGGCAGGTTGGTCTGCTGAGCGGGTGGGCGTGTAATATCGTGCCATTGTGGCAGCAGATTCATTGCCGTTTCACATTCAAATAGGGTGCCTCGCTTGGCTAATTGCTGATAAATCGCTTGCTGGGAAAGACGATAAGAGAGATAGCGTCTTTGCTCTTCACTCAGTTTGGGCGTGGCCGTTTGGTTAAACAGTAGGAACATACAGCCGTCTTCGATTTTACTCTGTTCAATGTTACTGCTGTGACTGTCGCTTTGCGTGGCGGGTGCAATGTAATAATTACAGTTATCGACGGGGACATGATGCGCCTCAGGCTGATTGGTTTCAATTTGCGATACGTGGTTATCTTCAGGCCAATGCCAAATTGAGACTTGGTCGGTTAACGCGCGGGATGCGTAGTAGCGCTCAAAGGCATGCAGTTCTAACTTTGTGTGGTCGTGATTATACACTTGGAACGGTCCACTGCCTGTCACCGCGGTATGGGTGGTGTTGTTCACTTGGTTGATGGGCTGAATGCAGTATTTGACGCCAGAAATCAAACCCGCAAAGCCAAGATCAGGTTGGCTCAGTTCGAATTCGACACGGTTTGCCATTGGCGCACTGACATTGACCAAGTGTGCTAACTCAATTTGATAGTTTTCTAATTGAGTGAGTTTGGCAAATAAGCTGACGATAGTCTCAGCGGTAATCGGCGAACCATCATGAAAGGTCAAACTCGGGCGCAAGTAGAAGGTCCAGCGATAATGCTTGGGATCATAATCCCAGTGATGAGCGAGATCGGGCTGTACGTGGCCATGTTGGTCGCTTGTCACGAGACAACTGTAGATTTGTCGAATCAAGTAACGCTCACTGGAGCGGTGAACTTGATGTGGCACCAAACGCTCAAAAGGACGTTTGTAAGTGAGCTGAATATGCAGGCGTCCTTCGCGCATTGAAGCGCCAGACGTTCGCTGTAACAATCGACCAAATGCGACTTGGTCATGGTCTAAAATTGACAGCGCTTTATCGTACTTTCCTTGCAGAAGTTGCTGTGAAGCAAGTTGGCTCTTAAGCTCATCCAGAGCAATATGTAATGTTAAATCAGACCGCTGGTTGCGTCCGGCTCTCGGTTGCCATTCTAACCAGTTAAGTTGCTGCATTTGATGGAGGAGATTACGTGCATGTCTCGGGCTGGTAAATAAACGCTCGGCAACCAGAGGGAGAGCGGTTTTCGTTGTGTCGCCAATCCCAAACTCAGCCAGCCTCTGGTAATAACGTAAAAGATTTAACTGTGACACTTTGCCTCGCTTATTACTGATATTCCTACTCAACATGCGTCAACTATCATAATTGAATTTCGGAGTGAATAATGAGAAATGTTCACCACAGCTATTTCCTATTTTGTGAGTTTATTGACTGGGCTCGGACGTAATTTGCCAAAATTGGCCCAAAAGGGGATTAAATAAAACTGATTTTCTAACTTTTTTGCTTCCGGATTTGGCGTCACAATGTCCATCAGTGGCAGACAAAGATTGATGCTCCTGATACCCCCCAATATTGAACATCAAAAACATTGCCCAAAGAAAAACCAGCCTAATTGGCTGGTTTTTCTTTGTTTACACTGTAAATGAGTGGCAAGTTACAACGCCATATTTTGCCAGATCGGGTGACCATTTTTGATGGTGGTCTGTACTTTTAGCGATCGCAGCTCGAGTGGATCAACCTTGAGTGGGTTTTTATCTAAAATCACAAAGTCAGCCACTTTACCCCGAGTGATGGTGCCTTTGGTTTTTTCCTCGAAGTTTTGATAAGCCGCATAACGCGTCATCGCTTCTAATCCTTGATAGATAGACACTTTTTCCTCTGTACCTAACGAAGCACCTGCACGTGTTATGCGATTGACACTGCTCCACAGGGTCATCAACATATCCGGACGCATTTTAGGTGAGTCGGTATGAAATGTTGCCTGAATACCGGCATCAAATGTCGATTTAGCCGGGTCAAGGTGAGCAGACAGTTGTTCACCAATCGCTGAGTCGTGATAGAAATCGCCAAATAAGTAGATGTGTGTCATTTCATACGAGGGAATAACATGCCATTTTTTCATGTCAGCGATTTGGTCTGGTCGGGTTAATTGCGCCTGAACCATGACTGGCCGCCAATCGCGTTTTTTCACGCCTTTAATCGACTTGATTGCGTTCAAAAACTGATCGCAGGCTGCATCGCCATTGCAATGTGCCTGAACTTGCCAGCGGTTGGCCCAAGCTTGTTTGACTAACTGTTTAACCTGCGCATCGCTGTAGTTAGGCCGCCCTTTAAAGCTGGTATCCTCACCGTGAGGGGGCATGTGGTAAGGGTGTGTCAGATACGCGGTTTGACCTGCAATTGAGCCATCGAGGTCTAATTTAACCCCACCGAGCCTGAGGTTCGATTGATAGTGGTTATAGTGCTTAAAATTAGGCTGCCAGTCTTGGCCAATTTTGTTTAACATCGGATAACTGATGACGTCCAAAAACAGGCGGTTTTTTTGCGCGGCATCGCTCAGTAGCGCGAAATCTTGTGGTGTTGTCGAGCTATCCTGAGCCGTTGTAACGCCTTGGCTGGCATAAACGCGCTGCGCATCATCCAACTGCTTTAGTCGTTCACTTTCGGTGTTCATTGGCAAATTGAGCAGCACTGGCCAAAGTGCATTTTCAGCAATGACGCCGTTTGGCTGATTATGTCCATCACGTTGAATAACACCACCATGAGGGTTAGGGGTGTCTGGTGTGATATGGGCAAGTTCAAGCCCCCGAGAATTCAGTGCTCCAATGCGGCCTGAAGCATGAAGTAGCAAAATCGGGTGCTGGGTGGACACGGCATCCAATAATTGGCGGTTGGGATGAGAGGGCAAAACGGTGGTGTCATAACCGGTAGCAACAACCCATTCACCGGGTTCTAGGTGTTGGTCTGCGATGTGTTCTCTCAGTGTTTTTTGCAAGCTGGCAAAGTCATCACTGCTGCCATAGGGCGATGCCGCGATATTGGCCATATTGAGTGACATCGCGTATTGAACCAGTTGTCCTTGAGTATCGATAAAGCCGGGTAATAAGGCTTGTCCTTTAAGGTCTACTAAATTGGTCGTGGCTTGACGGAACTCGAGTGCCTTTTGTTGACGACCGGCAAACAGGATTTTTCCATCGGCAACGGCGACGGATTCCACATATTGTGGGAGCTCGCCTTCCATAGTGAGTATGTCTCCACCAAAATAGATGGTATCCGCGGCGGTCACTTGAGTGCTAGCAGATGAGGGGGCCAGTGACTCTTGGTTACAGCCTCCCAATAACGCTAACGTCATGCTCAAAGTAACAACACGCTTATTCATTAATCATTATCCTCATGGTAAATTTCGGCGCTACTCTAGTTAGAGCTTGACGGAATCACTAGTTCATAACTGAGAATTAAGTGTTAACCGACACGTTCTTGACATAATTAACGCCTGTCGAACGTGTTGTCAGAAGCAGACTACTATTAAAATGAGTGGTATGGCTTGGCCGTGAAATTTGGGTTAGTAAAGATGTGAAAAGGTCGCATTATTAATCTAACTGTCTGGCAGCTGGCGCTTTTTCGGCCCGTTAGCTTAAATTAATTCATCATAAATACATCAGTCGATCGGATAGGCGAACTATGGAACGTGTGGTCAATATCAACCGCTGGCAGCGAGAACATGTCAAAACGCAAATCGACATTCGCCATCTGTTTTCTGAACTTAAAAATCGCTACGCCGCAGACCCATTTCCGGACTACGAGGCGCGTTGTCAGCGGCTTAAGCAACTCCAACATGCGCTTCTTGATTCGCAAAATATCCTCGTTAAGGCGATGAGTGAAGATTATGGTCAGCGCAGTGAATTTGACTCTCTGATCGCCGACGTTTTGCCGTCACTTAATCACATCAAGTACAGCTTGAAACACCTAGCGCGTTGGATGAAACCGAGCCGTAGAAAAGCTGGGTTGCTTCTTGCGCCATCGTCAGTTCGAGTTGAATACCAACCTGTTGGCGTGGTTGGCATTATGGTGCCATGGAACTTTCCTATTTATCTCAGTTTAGCTCCGCTCGTGACGGCATTAGCGGCTGGCAACCGTGTCATGCTCAAACTCAGTGAATACACACCACATACCAACCAAGTGTTGCGTGAGATGTTGGCTGATTTTGATGAACATATCTATGTGATCGAAGGAGATGCGCAGATTGCGGCGCATTTTAGTCAGCTACCTTTTGACCACCTATTATTTACCGGTTCAACGTCAGTAGGCCGTTTAGTGGCGAAAGCAGCGGCACAAAACCTTACGCCAACGACATTAGAGCTTGGTGGTAAATCCCCAGTGATTATCGCCCATGATGCGGATATCAATCGTGCTATCGATGCCATTATGCTTGGTAAGACGCTGAATGCTGGGCAAGTATGCGTGGCGCCAGATTATGTTTTCGTGCCGCACGGACAAGAAATGACATTTGTTCATCGATTTCGTACTCGCTATCGCCGTTATCTTGCGTCACATGCAGCCAGACAAACCCAGATTATCAATGAGCAGCAATGGGGGCGATTGCAGGCCTATTTGCATGACGCGAAACAAAAAGGGGCTGACGTACATGCGATGGGAGACAAACTCAGCGATGAACGATTTATGGCGCCGCATCTTGTCACTGAGGTCAATAGCAATATGTTGTTGATGCAAAATGAGATTTTTGGTCCTATTTTGCCCGTGATTGGTTATCATCAAGTGAGTGAAGCCATCAGTGCAATCAACAGTCGCCCACGGCCGCTTGCTTTGTACTTATTTAGTGAAGATCCTATCTTTCAACGTCAAATTATCGAACAAACCCACAGTGGGGGCATTGCAATCAACGATACCGTGATGCATGTCGCTGCCGAGGATGCGCCGTTTGGTGGTATTGGTGAATCCGGGATGGGTCATTATCACGGTGTTGAAGGTTTTCGACGATTGTCACACGCGAAAACTGTGCTAACTACGCCGAAATGGCTGCCAAGAAGCATGATCATGCTGCGTTTTCAGTCATGGGTTACGAAACTGATACGCTGGCTGTTTGTACGCTAAGCATGTCGTTTTTGAGCTTTTTTCTTGCCAGGGAAAGGAGTACACTAACTTTGTTCGCTTAAATAGAGCGAAATCACATTGTTTAATTGTTCTCAGGGCGGGGCGAAATTCCCCACCGGTGGTAGGTTTCAAGTGGTTCATTGCGAGATGAAATGAAACGAGCCCACGAGCGCTCGATGCGTCGAGGTCAGCAGATCTGGTCAAACTCCAGAGCCGACGGTTACAGTCCGGATGAAAGAGAATAGCAACGGCGTTAAACGTTTAAAGTTTGGCGTAGCTGCGCGTAGTTACACTTCTCTGTTAAGTCGCCCTGATTCTGGTTGTTAGCAGGAGTTCACCATGAATCAGTCATCACTACTTGCCGAATTTGGCGATCCTATTACTCGGGTTGAAAATGCGCTTGCCGCGTTGCAACAAGGCCGGGGTGTCCTATTACTCGATGATGAAGATCGAGAAAACGAAGGCGATATTATCTGCGCCGTTGAAAGTTTAACTCAAGAGCAAATGGCGTTAATGATCCGTGAAGGCAGCGGTATCGTGTGTCTTTGTTTAACCGATGAACAAGCCAATAAGCTGCAGTTGCCGCCGATGGTTGAAAACAATAACAGCGCCAATCAGACGGCATTTACTGTTTCAATTGAAGCCAAGGTGGGGGTTACGACAGGAGTGTCTGCGGCTGACCGTATTACCACGTGTAAAACCGCGGCCAATCCGAATGCTCGTCCTGAAGATTTAGCGCGCCCTGGTCACGTATTTCCGCTACGTGCACGCGCTGGTGGTGTATTAACGCGTCGTGGCCATACTGAAGGGACCGTCGATTTAATGCAAATGGCGGGGTTGCAATCAGCAGGCGTGTTGTGCGAAGTGACCAATCCAGATGGCACTATGGCTAAAACGCCTGAAATTATCGCGTTTGGTAAATTGCATAATATGCCCGTGCTGACGATCGAAGACATGGTGCTTTATCGTACTCAAAACGAAGCATTGACGGCCTAAGTGTCTTGCGGTTATAAAAGAACAGCGCCTTTTGGCGCTGTTTTGGTTTGATAAGGTCTCCATCGCTTTACGCGGCGCACACTGCTTTTTCTTTACGCGGCGCGATACTTGGCGCTTTGAAGAAGGCTTCATGTAGCGCACAAATCGCTGCCTCATAACTCTCATCATTGACGACGTACTGCACGTTGACATTACGCATCGAAGAGTGAACTGCGATTGGGGCAATGTCTTTATCCATCAATGCCAGCACACCTTTGCTTAATGTCGCGTTGGTGTTGATTGATGCACCAATCGCGGAAATCATCGCGACCATACACCCAGTGATGGTTGATTTCGGGAACGCTTTTTCTGATTTATACAGTAAATGATTTAAGCTTTCCGTATTGCCACTCACGTAGTAGGTGATTGAGTTGGCGTTCATTTCTTTTCCAACCAGCTGTACACGAGCATCGGCGATCAGCGCCATCATTTCATGACTCACGTTGTCCGCTTCACCGACCATGGCTTGGTCGAAAATATGCAGAGCAAATACTTTGTTTTTGCCAGCAATAATTTCAATTTTATCGCGCTCAGGTTGATACTGCTGTGAAATAAGCGTCCCTGGGTGTTCCGGCTCAAACGTATTTTTGATTTGCAGCGGAATGTCTTGTTGGCGCAGACCTGATGCGGCGTTAGGGTGAATGGCTTCCATCCCTAAATTGGCCAGTTGGTCGGCAACATCAAAGTTCGTTTTGCCAATCGGCAATACGTTTTCTGGGCCAACGACACGAGGGTCGGCGCTACTCAAATGATACTCTTTGTGAATGACGGCTTGGTCAGCCCCACTGATACAAGCAACTCGACTGAAGGTCATCTCGCTATAACCGCGGTCATAGGTTTTCATCAATCCTTCGTCGCAGTAGGCATAACCAGTGACGATAGGCAGTTCACGAGTCGTATCTACATCTTTAAATGCATGCTCAATCACGCTGTCTAAGTCGCCGGTTAACTTATCATCCCAACCGGACAAATCGATAAATCGCGCATTCACGCCAAGAGTTTTTAGCTTCAGTGCAGTATTGTAGGCACTGTGCACTTCACCGATTGAAGATAAAAACTCTCGAATTTGTGGCAAGTATTGACGAAGAGAGAATTGTCCGTACTGACACGTATCCAAAATGTTGCTCACACAATTGATTGCTTCGCTAATTCGAGCGCGAATAAATTTATCTGCACGAATACGATTTACAGGGTCAGCAAATAGGTTCTCGTTGATCAGCAACATGCGCTGTTCAAGATCCGCCATGGCTTGCTTCCATTGCTCGTCGCGCTGAGCGATATAACGATAAACACCGGCTTTACCTGTGTGTTTACATTCCAGTAAACCGTCGGTAATGCCACCATACGCAGAGACAACAAATACGCGGTTATAAGGGTTATTCGGACGTAAAATAATGTTATCAAGTACAGCGTCAAACGCTGACATTGACGTACCGCCAATCTTTTCAACGGTATAAGTCATGTTCATTTCCTTTTTTATGGCAGTAAAGAAGGAGGCTGATCATTCAGCCTCTCTATTAAGCTCAGACTCTAAGGTCTGATCGAAGGCAAGAACTTAGTCAACCAGCGGATAGACACCGCTTTCATCATGTGTTTCAGCACCGGTCAATGGTGGGTTGAAGACACAAGCCATCACCATGTCAGTGCCTGGCTTCGCACGCAGATAGTGCTCATCATATTTGTCCAGCACATAGAGTGTGCCAGGTGCAATAGGGTAAGTTTCACCACCCACCACTTCAATCTCACCTTCGCCTGACATGCAGTAGACGGACTCTAAGTGATTTTTATAGTGAATGTGCGTTTCCGTCCCTTTGTAAATCGTCGTGATGTGGAACGAAAAGCCCATTTTGTCGTCTTTAAGAAGCATGCGAACGCTTTCCCAGTTGTCTGCAACAACGCGACGTTCACTGTTTTTACATTCTTCTAGAGTTCTTACAATCATGGTTTTTCCTTAAGATGCTTTTCGTGTGAGTTTTTCGGCAACCGAATCGACTGCTTGTTCGAAAATATGAAGGCCTTGCTCAAGCTCTGATTCGCTAATCGTCAGTGGGCAGAAGAACTTCACTACTTCATCATCTGGACCCGCTGTTTCGATGATCATGCCGTTTTCGTAACAGGCTTTAGAAATATCAGAAGCCATATCACCGTTTTGGCATTCGATGCCTTGCATCATGCCGCGACCTTTACTCCGTACAAACAGAGATGGGTAGCGGCGCAGAGTGCGTTGAATCGCTTTACTTACCTGCTCTGCACGGGCTTTAATGTGTTGTTCAAATTCATCGTTTGCCCAGTAGTTTTCAATGGCTTGGGTTGCCGTTACAAACGCATGGTTGTTGCCACGGAATGTACCGTTATGCTCACCAGGTAACCATTTGTCGAGCTCTGGTTTAAGCAGAACAACCGCCATTGGTAGTCCGTAACCGCTGAGTGACTTTGACAGCGTCACAATGTCAGGTTTAATACCGGAAGGCTCAAAGCTAAAGAAAGTACCGGTGCGGCCACAACCTGCCTGAATGTCATCGACAATCATAAGAATATCGTTATCTCGACAGATTTTTTCTAACTGTTGTAACCATTTATCGCTCGCCGCGTTAAGTCCACCTTCACCCTGAACAACTTCAAGTAGAACGGCAGCAGGCTTATCCAAGCCGCTTGAGTTATCAGTCAGCATGGTTTCAAACAGTGCAAGGCTGTCAATACCTGCATAACCTTCATATGGAATACGGGCTGTGCCATTTAATGGCGCGCCATTACCACCACGATGGTGCTGGTTGCCTGTCGCGGCTAAGGCGCCTGCAGTACAACCGTGGAAACCGTTGGTAAACGTAACGATATTGCTTCGACCAGTCACTTTACGAGCCAATTTCATGGCGGCCTCAACGGCGTTGGTACCTGTTGGGCCAGTAAATTGGACTTTATAGTCCAAGTCACGCGGTTTCAGAATGTGCGTGTTGAGCGCAGACAGAAACTCGGCTTTAGCTTCGGAGTGCATATCAAGGCCGTGGGTGATGCCGTCAGCATCAATGTAATCAAGCAATGCTTGCTTAAACACGGCATTGTTATGACCGTAGTTGAGCGACCCAGCTCCGGCGAGAAAGTCTAAATAGCGCTCGCCATCTTTGGTGTATAACCAACAGCCTTTTGCTGATGAGAAAACCACTGGGAAGTTGTTTGAATATGAACGAACCTTTGATTCTTGCTTTTTGAAGATATCCATGTCGGGACCGTTTTTTAACCCTATTTCTGTGTGTGAATGTGTGAGTGAGTTTGAGCGCGCCATTAAGAGCGGTTCAAAGGAATGTGATACAAATACTCGGTATCGTGTTTGCCTTTGAAGTGCTGCTCTTCGCATAAAAAGGTGCTCACTTCACCTTGATTGCCATTGGCTTTATCTAGCTTCTTAAACAGGCTCCAAGAGCCTTTGTTGTCATCGGTGATCGTTGTTTCAACGACTCGAATGTCACCAAGTCCATCACGCATCAAAATTTCTTGCAGCATGTGAAAGGCAAGACCTTTACCCCGATGTCTTGGTGATACTGCCACCTGCCAAATAAATAGCTCATTTGGATGATCCGGTTTTCGATAACCAGAAATGAAACCTGCAATTTCATCATTACATTCGGCAATAACGCAAGTCTGATTGAAATGTTGAGATTGCAAAAAGTTACAGTACGCAGAATTGACATCCAATGGTGGACACTCAGCGATCAGCCGATGCACAGCATCACCATCTTTAATGTTTGGAGCTCGAAATACCCACTTCTCTTCATCCTTTGTCAGTATTTCTGGGTAGACAACCCATGGCGCGGCAGTAATCATAATTCGACTTTTCCTTTAGAGGTCTAATTAAAATTCCTGGTAAAGGATACATGTCTGAGGAAGATGATCAAGGTTTTATTTTTGAATTTATGGCTATTATTAAACTAAGTGTATGATTTTTATTTGATTTAATAATATTAATCTTATGTGAAGAAAATATTAGACCTGTAATCTAATGAGTCGCTCATCAATAGGTAGTATAAAGTGGTTTTGGGTAAAAATTGAACGTAGTTTTTATTGCTTTGCGCCAATGAGTTTAAAGGAGATGGAATTCTGCAACATAATGAGAATGGGCGAATATTTAGTATCCGAAACTATATTTAGAGATTTTTGTCATTATTTAATTTAATAAAAATCAATAATTTATGGTTAAATCCTGATTTTTTATGATGTTTTTTATTTGAAAAGCGCTTAAATAAAGGTTAGGGTTCTATTGTTTTCATGTGTAAATAACAGAGCATGTGGATTTTGCTCAAGGATATAAATGGATGTCGACCATACTCGAAGTTAAAAACCTGTATAAGGTCTTTGGTGAGAAGCCCGAAGAGGCATTTCCCTTAATTGAACAAGGGAAAGATAAAGACCAAATTTTTGAGGAAACCTCGCTCACCGTCGGGGTGAAAGATGTTTCTCTAACCATCAATGAAGGCGAAATATTTGTCATTATGGGGTTATCCGGATCCGGAAAATCGACCCTCGTTCGCCTGCTCAATCGATTAATCGAACCGACTCGTGGCCATGTGCTATTGCGTGACAAAGATATTGCGCACATTTCAGAGCAAGAGCTGCGTGAAGTTCGTCGTAACAACATTTCTATGGTGTTCCAAAATTTCGCTTTGATGCCTCATATGACGGTCATTGAAAATGCGGCTTTTGGCCTTGAGCTTGCGGGTATGGAACTTGAGCAACGCAACAAATTGGCTTTAGCTGCACTTGAACGTGTAGGCCTAGATAGCAATGCATATTCTTACCCAGATGAACTCTCAGGTGGGATGAAGCAGCGAGTTGGTCTCGCTCGCGCGTTGGCGTGCGACCCAGATATTTTGCTTATGGATGAAGCATTTTCAGCGCTTGACCCATTAATTCGGACCGAAATGCAAGACGAGCTAATTCGTTTACAAAACGATGATCGACGCACCATCGTGTTTATCTCTCACGATTTAGACGAAGCGATGCGTATCGGTGATCGCATCGCCATTATGCAAGACGGTGTTGTGGTTCAGGTGGGGACGCCTGATGAAATACTTCATCAACCTGCTAATGAATATGTGCGTTCATTCTTCCGCGGCGTCAACGTGGCAACGGTTATCTCAGCCAAAGATATCGCACGTAAAAAACCTGCGGCGGTGTTTAAAAAGTCTGATAACGATGGTCCCGCATCGGCGATGCAAATCCTATTGGAAAACGATCGTGAGTATGGCGTGGTCGTCGATAAAGCCAACAAATACTCGGGTATCGTTTCTCTCGACTCCCTTAAAGCTGCTCATCAACAAAAAGGCTCACTAGCCAGTGCCATTCTCGAAGATACCGTTAGTTTGTCGCCAAACGATACGGTGAGTGATCTGATTGGTCCGGTAGCGAACAACCCATACTCGATACCTGTGGTTGATGAAGAACGGAATTATTACGGTGTGATCACCAAATCACGCCTGTTACAGACTTTAGATAGGGAATAATTATGTCGACAGAAAATAGTGCGAATGCCGCCTCGAATGATCCATGGGGCCAAGCCGCGACCACCACGACTCAAAGTTCAGACCCTTGGGGTTCAAGTGCTGGCGCCAGTGATGCCGCAGGCCAGGCAGCTTCTAACACCGATTGGCTAAGTAGTGTGCCTGTAGAGCAGCATCAGTTTGATTGGTTGCATCCATTTCACGATGCGTTAATCCCTTTTGATAGCTGGGTAGAAACGGCTTTGAATTGGTTGGTAGCACATGGTCGTCCAATTTTCCAAGCGATTCGCGTTCCGATTGACTTCATACTTACGTCATTTGATACCGCGCTAACCTCAACACCCGCGCCAATTATGTTGCTGATTTTGTTTCTACTGGTTTGGCAATTTGCAGGGCCGAAACTGGGCGTATCATCATTGGTATCTCTGATTGTCGTCGGCTTAATTG
Source organism: Vibrio sp. AK197 (assembly GCF_053903115.1). Lineage (NCBI taxonomy): Bacteria > Pseudomonadati > Pseudomonadota > Gammaproteobacteria > Vibrionales > Vibrionaceae > Vibrio > Vibrio sp. AK197. The sequence continues at coordinate 1,490,400 of NZ_CP096429.1, read as the reverse complement.
GTGCTTGGAGCGAATCAATGACGACGCTGGCATTGGTGATGACCTCGGTGTTTTTCTGTTTATTGATAGGCTTACCGCTTGGCATATGGCTGGCAAGGAGCGACACCGCAGCGAAAATTATTCGACCGATACTCGACGCGATGCAGACAACGCCGGCATTTGTGTACTTAGTACCGATCGTTATGTTGTTTGGTATCGGTAACGTTCCGGGCGTAGTGGTCACCATTATATTCGCGCTTCCGCCTGTTGTTCGTTTGACGATTTTAGGTATTCAGCAAGTCCCTGAAGAGTTAATTGAAGCTGGTCACTCCTTTGGTGCCAGTCCAAAACAAATGCTGTATCGCATCCAGCTGCCGTTGGCAATGCCGACCATTATGGCGGGTGTTAACCAAACTCTGATGTTGTCACTATCAATGGTGGTGATTGCATCGATGATTGCGGTTGGTGGTTTAGGCCAAATGGTACTGCGAGGTATTGGACGTTTAGATATGGGGCTAGCCGCGGTCGGTGGTTTGGGGATTGTCATTTTGGCTATTTTACTTGACCGCATCACCCAAGCGATTGGCGCAGAATCTCGAGATACAAAGACGCGTTGGTATGAAACAGGTCCGGTTTCTTTCATCCTGCGCTTAAAGTCAAAAACTGAAACCAAAGAACTTAACAAAAAACTAGGAGAAAATTAATGGATCTCTCATGGAAGAAAGTGCTTTCGACAAGCCTTATCGCGACTGCTGCATTTGGTAGCTCTGTTAATGCGGAAACACTGCCAGGTGAAGGCATCTCTGTTATTCCTGTACAGTCGACGGTAGCAGAAGAAACCTTTCAGACTCTGATTGTGAATAAAGCAATGGAAGCGTTGGGTTATGACGTACAACCAACGAAAGAAGTGGATTATAACGTAGGTTACACCTCGGTTGCAGAGGGTGACGCGACTTACCTTGCTGTTGGTTGGGTGCCGCTACACGATGACAAATATGCGAAAGCAGGCGGTGATGACAAGTTCTTCCGCGAAGGTGATTACATCAGCGGTGCGGCTCAAGGTTACTTGATTGACAAGAAAACGGCCGAAGAATATGGCATCACCAATATTGGTCAATTAAAAGACCCGAAACTGGCTAAGCTGTTTGATGCTGATGGCGACGGTAAAGCGGATCTCACCGGTTGTAACCCTGGTTGGGGTTGTGAAGGCGTGGTCGAGCACCAACTGGATGCATTTAAGCTGCGTGATACGGTTGAACACAACCAAGGTAACTACGCGGCAATCATTGCCGATACCATTTCGCGCTACAAAAAAGGCGACCCAATTCTTTACTACACTTGGACACCATATTGGGTTAGTGGCGTATTGGTTCCGGGTAAAGATGTGGTTTGGCTAGAGGTTCCATTCTCGTCGTTGCCTGGTGATCGTAGCGATATTGATACGACGTTACCAAATGGCAAAAACTACGGTTTCCAAATGAACAGCATGAAGATTGTCGCGAACAAGAAATTTGCTGAAGAAAACCCTGCTGCCGCTAAATTGTTCTCCATCATGAAACTGGACATTAACGATGTGAGTGCGGAAAACATGATGATGAGCCAAGGACACAACTCATCAGCAGACATTGAAGCGCACGCAGAAGGCTGGATCAAAGCTCACCAAGAGCAATTTGATGGTTGGATTGCAGAAGCGAAAAAAGCCGCGAAATAAGCGACTAGGCCGATAGGTCATTGATGACCTATCGGCAACAAAGATAAAGGTAAAGGGAGATGACATTGGATGCTCATGAAGAGGTGCTGGTAGCGCTTCGTCAAATAATTCGTGCCGTGGATTTGCACTCAAGAAAGTTGAACAAGGATTTGGGTTTGACCGGTCCTCAACTGATATTGATGCGTGCTATCCGTGACCTTGGTGATGTGACAATCAAGCAGTTGTCCATTGAAACCAATATGAGCCAGGCGACGGCGACAAGCATCATTGATCGATTAGAAAAGCGAGAACTGGTTGAACGAGTGCGCAGTCAGAGAGACCGACGTATTGTCCACGCGAACCTTACCGATAAAGGCCTGCTTATGCTTAGTACAGCGCCACTCCCACTACAAGATAGTTTTATCCAACGTTTTTACGATCTTGACCGATGGGAGCAGACCCAGATCTTGTCCACGGTTCAGCGCATCTCTGCGATGATGAATGCGCATGATATTGAGGCTGAGCCTGTGCTGCATATCGATACTGAGCCGAAAGACTCAAATCATCGACATTAAATTACTTTTATCATTACATCATTAAAAAAGGGACTCGCTTAGCGAGTCCCTTTTTTATCTTCTGTTAGAGACTTCATACTTTGTAATTAACCGCTAGGTTTAAAATAGCGATGTTGATTGCCCACCAACCTCCCTCCTTTTTATGCTCGATTCGTTCACCTAATTGGGTGGTTTTACCTCACCAAAGTTGATCGTATTGCAACATTTGAGTGCACAATTCGCTTCTTTTTTGTTTATGCAATTGCGTTAAATCCTTGTATTCATTGTATACAAACTTGTGGCATGAAAAGTGCTTTTCATGAAGTGCGCACCAAGAAAAATATTTTACTTGATGTTGTTATGTTAGGAGAAAGCCGGAAACAGCACGTTAACCAAAACGAACTTGGTGCTGTTTATTAGGCAAAAGAGTGCAACTTTGCACTGAATATGGATTGAATTGAATATTGAGGGAACTCTCATGAAAAAACGATTACGTAGTTATTTATCCACTGCTGTGAAATCAAGCTTATTGGTTGCGAGCTTAGCGGGCTTCCAGTCAACCGCAATGGCGGATGATAATGAAGCGACCTTAACTATCCTTAACTCACAATGGTTAGATGCGCTACGTGGCGAGTCTTTATGGGGAGCGGTGAAAAAGTTCGAGGCAACGGATCCAACGGTTACCCTTGAACGTGAAATGATTTCGTCATCAGAAATGTATACAAAAATGATGACACAGCTGGCCGGTGGTCAGGGTGCAGATTTATTGATTTTGCAAGAAGGACTTTTTTATTCTGCCGCCAATGCGGGCTTTCTAACCGATATTAGCGAAGCGGTAGAAGGTGTCGATAACCTGAATGTAACGAATGAGAATGGTGTTATTGATGGTGAGCGTTTGGGCATTGCATGGCAACGTGCGCCTTATGCATTAATCTACAACAAAACGTTAACGGATGACGCTGGCGTGTCAGCACCAACCACTGTTGATGAACTCATCGCGTCTGCAAAGGCGGTTCATGATAAGTCAGATGTGATTGGCTTTACAGCCCGCCACCGTATGGCTGATGTTGGCTCTTGGTCTATGGATTTCCAAAACTGGGCGTTTGGCTACGGTGTTAACTGGGTTAACGAGGACGGAGAGTTGACGATCAATACTCCAGAAGCCGTTAAAGCCGTCAAAGCGTTCAAGAAATTGTACGATGCGGACATCATTCCAAAGGGTGATGACATGCCGACTCAGCGCACTCGCTTTAAGCAAAACCAAGTGGCGTTCAGTATTGATAATAGTGGCGGTACGTTGAATATTGCTAACGGTGGCGAGTTGGATTCCAAGAACCTTGCCGGTGCATTGCTGCCATTCCCTCAACCTGGTGCTCACCAGCAGTTATTTATCGCTCTTAATGCGAAAAGCGAGCACAAAGCAGAAGCGATTAAATTCCTAAAATGGTTAGTGTCAGCAGATGCTCAGAACGCGATGCGTCAAGCATCTGGCCCTGATGCATTGGCGACCGATGTTCCTGTTACTCAAGAGTTTCTGGCTGCAAACCCATGGGCAGCGGCGTTTGCTGAAGCAGGTAAACACTCTCGCAGTACTTTGATTCCTGGATACGAAAACGAAACGCCAGCCATCATGCGTACCGTGATGGGCGCAGTCGAAAAAGTCATTGTTGCTGGTGAAGATCCTGAAGAAGCGCTTGCTTACGCGCAAAAACGCATTTCATTGAAATACTAAACCAGAGTCCTATCGATTAAGAGAGTCCTCATGGAAGCAATACTAACTCAACGCTCGCGCAAGTCGCGGGCGTCCCTTCTGCCTTATTATTTCATCGCTCTACCGATGATTTATTTGGCAGTGTTTATGTACTGGCCGCTCATCAAAGAGATGTATATGAGTTTGACATCAGCGATGTTAACCAATCCATCAGGCGGCAAGTTCATTGGTTTAGGGAACTATGAACTCCTGTTCCAGGACCCGACCTTCTTTAAAACAGTCAGAGTCACCGTTGTTTATTCACTGCTGTCAGTGGTGTTTAGTGTCGCGTTAGGTGTCGTTGCTGCGCTGGCGATTAACCGTCCTTTTCCTGGACGCGCCATTGTTCGCGCTATCCTGTTGTTTGGGTGGGCAGTACCGAGTGTCGCTGCCGCTCTAATTTGGCTGTGGATGTACAACGAGCGTTCAGGTGTATTTAACGAAATCGCCGGCATGCTGGGTTTTGATGCTCAGCCTTGGTTGACTAGTGCAGACATGGCGATGACATCGATCGTGACGGTGACCGTTTGGCAAGCCGTACCTTTTGTGATGCTGGTGGTTCTTGCTGCCCTGCAATCTGTTCCCGACGAGGTGAGAGAAGCGGCTCGCATTGATGGGGCTGACGCTCTTAACGTCTACCGCAACGTGACTTGGCCGCATATTCGCCCAGCGGTGCAGTTGGTTGCACTGTTGATTACTGTTTGGTCTATTCGTCGTTACGATTTGATTTACTTGCTTACCGGTGGCGGCCCTCTTGATAGTACAGGTACCTTGGTTGTTCAGCTAAAGCAAATCGCGTTCCGTGATTATGAACTGGGCACAGCCAGTGCTTACGGTGTTGTCGGGCTAGTACTGGCGATGTTGGTCGCTGCCTTCCACCAATATGTTGAACGTCGTCAAGCAAGGAAATAACTATGTTGTTAAGAAAAACCCCTGCGTTATTACGCTACGTGCTCATCGCTATTTTGCTGGTGTTTAGTGGATTTCCAATCTATTGGATGCTTAATACTGGGTTGTCAGCAGAAGCCCAACTCTACAATGAAGGGCAGAGTTTTTGGCTGCAGCTAGGTAACCTTCCGGCGACGATTGGGTCGTTGAGTAGTGTGCCTGTGATGCATTGGCTGTTTAACACTTTCTTTATTGCAGCGGGTACTACAGTGCTGAGCTTGGTCTTGGGAGCACTACTTGGTTATGCACTGAGCCGACTTAAATTCCACGGTAAAGGCTTAATTGGCTTCTTACTTTTTACCACTCAAGTTGTGCCTGAAGCCTTATTGGTGGTTCCACTTTACTCCATGTTTATTACCATGGGGTTACTCAATAGCATGTTTGGTCTCATTCTGGCCAACGTAGGCTTTGCTCTTCCGGTCTCGGCCTTCATTATCAAAGGGGCGATCGATCAAGTACCGTACGAAATTGAAGAGTCGGCTGCGGTTGATAACTGCCCACGTTATGGCATTTTTTCTACCATCATTTTGCCTTTGATAGCGCCGAGCTTGTCCGCAGCGGCCGTGATTTCTTTCTTCTCCGGATGGAATGAATTCCTGTTCGCTTCAACATTTATTAACGATGATGACATGTGGCCTGCGAGTGTGGGTTTGGCTTCATTTATTGGTCAATACGACACACCACTCTCCACTGTGATGACGGCGGCGCTGATTTTCAGTATTCCAGCCATTGTCTTTTTCTTAATTATTCAACGCAGAATTGTCGCTGGCTTGACCGCTGGCTCAGTTAAGGGGTAATCATGCCTAAACTTAATTTTCGTAATCTATCTAAGTCTTTTGGCGACCACACTGTCATTCGTGAATTTAATGCAGAAGTCAGTGACCGTGAATTCTTGGTGCTATTAGGGCCGTCGGGCTGTGGTAAATCAACGCTACTTCGCATGATTGCTGGCTTGTCTGATATCTCGGGCGGTGACTTTCTGATTGATGATCAAGTCGCCAACGACTGGTCACCCAAAGAGCGCGGTATTGCGTTTGTGTTCCAAACGTACGCGCTGTATCCCCATTTAACGGTACGTGAAAACATTGCCTTCCCGTTAATGATGAATCGATTTAACTGGTGGCATCACCTGCCAATGATCAACACCCTAAAACGTTGGTCTTTAATGAACGATGCCTCCATCGTACAAGCCACGGACAAAATCGCAGAGCAGCTCGAGCTAACTCCGCTTCTTGACAGACGTCCTGCGGCACTTTCGGGTGGTCAACGTCAACGGGTTGCACTCGCACGTTCCTTGGTGCGTGACCCATCGATTTACCTACTCGATGAGCCGCTATCAAACCTTGATGCCAAGCTGCGAACTCAAATGCGTTCTGAAATTTCAGCACTACATAAAAAAGTGAAGAAAACCTTTGTGTATGTGACCCACGATCAGGTTGAGGCCATGACGATGGCAACGCGCATTATCATAATGAATCAGGGCGAAATTCAGCAAGTCGATACGCCAGAAAATATCTACAATGATCCTCGAAATACCTTTGTCGCGCGCTTTATTGGCTCACCAGCAATGAACCTCTTCACCGTCGATATTGAAGGTAACGAACTGAACGCTTCAGGACGCGAAAGCTGGGAGCACCCCGGTGCATTGCCAGACGCTAGCAAAGCCATTATTGGCGTACGCCCTGAGAAAATGATTCTGGCGGAAGGGCTAGAAGGTTTAATCAAAGGTCATGTCGTCGCGGTAGAAAAACTGGGCGCAGAGACAGTGGTTGGTCTGAACGTAGGCCTAGATGTTGATGAAGACGACGAGGAAAGCTTGATCGAGAAAGACACGATCTTTATTCGCGTTCCGGGAAATGTGAATGTCGAGATTGGTCAGCAAGGCTCATTCAGTTACGACGCACAAGATTGCTACTGGTTTGACGAACAAACGGGGGAGCGTATCGAGAGTCCAGCGGGAAAGCTTTATGAGTTGGATGACAGTGTCAGCGAGCGAGTAAGACAGGCTTAAAACAAAAGAGGCAATTGAGTTTGGGTGTAAATATGTCTGATACGAGTAAACCAAAAGCAGTGAAAGAATCGTTTATCTCTCGAGTCAAAGAAGCGTTTCCTTCATTGCATCCTGTTGAGAAGCAGCTTGCAGGCTTCATTTTGGATTTTCCAGGCGAATTAGCCAGTTATTCTGCGTCTGAATTGGCTTCTTTAGCTGGCGTCTCGAATGCCACCGTATCTCGCTTTATTCGTCATATTGGTTACCAGAATTTTGATGAAGCAAGGCGTCAGGTGAGAGAAGAACGTAAGTCCGGTGTTCCCTTATTTCAAGCTGAGCGAAAGGCCGTATTGAGCGGTGAGGAGGGTGGCGACCCTTCCATCCTATACGGAAGTAATATCACCGAGACGTTTAAACAGCTTGGAGAATCACGCGTTAATGCTATCTCAGATAAAATGCTTAATTCTCGACGAGTATGGGTTTTTGGTTTCAGAGCGAGCCAAGCTTTAGCCGCATATTTTCAAACTCAGCTATACCAACTCAATGACGAAGCTCGCTTAGTGAACACCGGTGATGGCGGTTTGGGTGAGTTTCTTAGTGCCATTAACGACCAGGACCTGATTGTGCTGTATGGCTTACGCCGTCGCCCAACGATATGGCGTCAATTGCTGAGCCAATGTATCGGAACCGGCGCTGAAATATTGTTGATTAGTGATGACCACTTAGCGTTTAACCAAGATGTTACCTGGCACATTCGCTGTTGTTGCGATAACGCGGGTCCGCTTGATGATCACACCTCGGTGATGGCCTTGAATCACCAGCTACTAAATTCAGCGTTTGAACGTGCGGGGCCAAATGAGCGCAGCAGACTCGCAGAGTCCTACAACCAGCATCAACAATTGGATGAGATGTAAAGCAGCCAATTATAAATAAAGGAAGTCATACCTTAAGGAGTATTAAAGAGATGGCGACTAGTCAGTTTGAAAAGCTATTACAAGGGTTTGAACCCAGTTTTGAGTTTGTGCCGCCAAAGGCCATTCCTGAAGCCGAATTTTATTCCCGTGTTGAGCAAATCCGCCGCGAAGCGATGATTGCTGAACTGGATGTCACTATTGTTAACGCCAATGGTGCCAGTGGTTTCAATACCACCAATAAATATTTACGCTACTTGTGTGACTGGATGCGTGAAGGGATTTTAATCATCCCGACCGACAGCAGCAAAGGGCTTCAGTTATATTCTTTTTATACTCAGTCAGTCTTGCTACCACCGTCATTAGGTGAAGCGATTGGGGTAGAAAAAATGTATCAGGTTGGGGCTTTGGGCCGTGAATATTCAGGCCGTCAGGGCGACTCGGGACGTCAATTGGTTGAAGGTGTGGTCAAGACACTCTCTCACCTAGGCTATAGCACAGCAAATATCGGTTTGATTGGTGATTCATCATCCGTTAAACACTGGCATGGCATTCAAAGCCTGCTACCGAAAGCGACATACAAAGAGATGACACACGTTATCCTTAACATGCAACGCATTCGCTCAAAGAACGAAGTTGATCAAATTCGCGCGTCAGCGCAATTAATGGATATCGGCTTTGAAGCGGCTGTTCATGCTTGCAAACCGGGTGTGACGGATTTTGAATTGTACGCCGCATTTAGCTTTGCCCAACTTGCACGCGGTGGTGAAAACGCCGATGCGTATCAAATTGGTGTGAATCAATACGGTACTCATTGTGGTAAGCCCTACGGCCATCGCATTGTGTCTGGCGATCTGATCAACTTCTACGTTTCGGGTATTGCGTTCCGTGGTTACTCGGCACAAATGGCGCGCATGATTGCGGTGGGTGACATTACCGATAAGCAAGAGCAAACACTAGAAGTGTGTACCGAAGCGTTAAGACGTGCAGAAAAAGCGATTCGTCCAGGAGCTCGTGCCTGCGATATCAATAAAGCCGCTTTTTCGGCCTACGTTGAACAAGGGTACGTTAAAGATGATGTTACCGCGACGATGCCTTATAACTGGGCGCCCAACGATGACCTCTCCGCAGTAGAAATACCACAACAATACGTACCAGATGTTGATTTTGAAGCTACGGGGCGCAAACTGATGCATGTCTATCCAGTGGTTGCTGGGCCTCATAACCCGAATGTTGGCCACAGCGTTGGTATGCATGGCAACCCAGATAAATTTAATCTGACATCGCACAATACTGATATTTGCCGTCCTGGCTTAACGTTTGTTCTGCATCCTCAATGGCTCGCACCACAAGAATCAGGTGCCAATATCGGTAACAGTTATGCCGTTACTGAAGATGGGTATGAAAACCTGAATTGCCACACGCCAATCGAAACAATTCGTATCAAAGCGTAATGTTCACAAGTTAATCATTCATTCCCTCAGTACTTAACTGAATGCATCTGTTCAACCTGAATTTGTTAAGTACTGAGTTATATCGGCATTATTGCCAGAGGATTTTATGGAAAAAATTCAAGTCGCAGCGACCGGTCATAGCCTTAACTATTTGCCGGAATATCTGGCTCTAGAAAACGGCTATTTTGCAGAAGAAGGCATTGAGCTCAACGCCATCGTACCGAGCCCGTGGGACAAAGTGATCACAGAAATTGAGCAAAGCAGCTCCAACTATGCATTGGGCGGAATTTGGGTTCCTGCGATGTATCACGGAAATGGTAAAACGTTGGTGCCATTCGCCCAGCTTGCCGCTCGTTGCCCGCTGACCATTGTTGGCCGCAAACAAGCTGAGTTCAAATTTGAGGACTTAGTCGGCAAAACGATTTTAGTCCCAGGTGGTAACGGTGCGAGCCCGGGCATGTTTTTAGACGTGCTATTGAAAGAACACGGTATTGATCCAGCTACGGTTAAGGTTGCCCGTTGTTTAACTGGCACCATGATGAAAGAGCTGTATGTCGGAGGATTAGGGGATTATTTGATGATTGACCCGATTTCAGCCCTCAAACTCTCCCGTGAAACCAGCAACGTGATAGTGACTCACTTAAGCCAAAGTGGTGGCCCGATCCCATGGAGTGTTTATTACTGCACGCCCGAAACACTGGGCGACGATGAGGCATTGCAAATCAAATTTAGTCGCGCTCTCGCGAGAGGAATGAAGTTCGTCAATGAACACTCGGCTGAAGAGATGAGCGACTTACTGGCTAAACTGTTTCCCGCCAATGAATTGGATGATTTGATTGGGTTGGTGAACGCGTATCGAGAGTGGGGTATGTGGACGTCTCCAGAGATCGACCGTCCGTCATGTGAGCGTTGGCTTCACGGCATCAGTGATGGCAACCTCTCTGCACAACCGATACCTTACGATGAACTGGTTAACGCGAAGGTTGCCGCTAGCGCGCTAAAGTAAGGCTGAGTGCTGGGTATTGTTTGTCTATGTGATACTAACATCGAGCGTCTCATTCTTGTGGCGCAAAACCAACTATGGGACGCTTTATATGTTAGTGTGCATGAAATTCAGATAGATAGAGAATATATCGTTCATTTGTTGCATTGAGAATTTGTAATGTCTAGTGATGATAAAATATACAATAAACTGCTCAAAACCATCGTCGCGCATCAGTTGCCTCCTGGGGCTCGGCTTCCTGAAGATAAACTTTCTGAGGCGTTCAACGTCAGTCGAACAGGAATCCGTAAAGTCTTGCAGCGTTTGGCGGTTGAGCAATTCGTTTTAATTCGCCCTAACAAAGGCGCGGAAGTGTACGCGCCAGATCAGCAAGAAGCGAATGAAGTCTTCGATTCCAGAATATTAATCGAAACTCAGTTGATTCCGAAGTTGGTTCGTAATTGGGATCGAACTCTTTCCGCCCAGTTTCGCCAAATCGTGGTGCAAGAGAAGAAAGCAGAACAAGACGACGATCTGTCCAATGCGATTTTACTCACATCGCAGTTTCACTATGAGCTTGCGAAAATTGCGGGTAACTCGGTTTTGGCGAGTTTTGTTGAAAAGTTGTGTTATCGCTCCTCGCTGGTGATCGCGTCTTATGGCTCGATCAATAGTGTTGGTTGTGATTGTGGTGACCACGGGCATTTGATTGACTTGCTGGACAAAGGCGATGTAGAGGGAGCCACGGTATGGATGAAGCATCACCTTCAACAGATCAAACAGTCTCTCGATATTGACCGTCAAAGAAGCAGTGATATCGACTTTCTCCAACTGTTTTCTAGTTAGCGGTTAATGTGACTTGAGAAGCGGTTTCCGGCTTTTGCTGTGAACCACTGCACTTTCTAATCCATCGAAAATTTCTAACAATAGATATCATTCAACACCTTATAGCGGTAGAGTGACTGGCATTGTGTATTAAGATGCGGCCGTCTGAAGGAGTGAATGATGAAAATAGGAATTGTCGGATTAGGTGATATTGCGCAGAAAGCGTATTTGCCTGTGATCACGCAACGCGATGACCTTGAGTTGGTATTTTGTACCCGTGACCCGCAAACGCTTGCCGCGTTGGCTGGGAAGTATCGTATTGCCGAGACGTGTCAAGATTACCGCCAATTGCCAGCCATGAACGTCGATGCGGTGATGATTCATGCGGCAACCCACGTTCATTTCGAGATTGCTTCATTTTTCCTTGAGCAGGGGATTCCAACGTTTGTCGACAAACCGCTTTGTGATAATGCCGCTCAAGTAGAACAGCTTTATACCCTTGCAACACGTCAGCAGCAGCCACTGTATGTTGGGTTCAATCGTCGGCATATTCCGCTGTATAACCAATACATTCCCGAGCTCGCCGAGCAAAGACTGGGTGCTTTGCGTTCATTACGCTGGGAAAAGCATCGCTGCGCGCACCCAGGCGATATTCAAACATTTATTTTCGACGACTTTATCCACCCATTGGATAGCGTCAATCTTAACCATCAGAGTGATTTACGCGATGTTGATGTGCGTGTGCAAACTCAAGGGCAGCAACTGGCTCGAATTGATGTCAGTTGGGAGAGTGGCTCTACTTTGTTGTGCGCGTCAATGAATCGCCAGTTTGGCACCACCAGTGAGCGAGTGTCTGCTTGTTATGACAATCATGCTTTTGAGTTTGATTCTTTTGTTGAGGGGCGAGAGTGGAAATCAAGTGAAGAGCGCCATCTTAAAGTCAAAGATTGGACACCAATGCTGGCCACTAAAGGCTTTAGCGCGATGATTAATGATTGGATTGCTTGTGTTAACACCGGCACGGTGGCCAGCGAAGTGGTCGAACGCAATATCGCTACGCATCGCTTGGCTGACGCGATTTATGAGCAGATTATTGGGCAATTGGCGTAAGATGCGCCAATCCTAAGTCGGTGTGATTGATTAGTTGAGGAATATGTGTGTCTGATTGGCTAAGCTCGCAGGCGTTAATCGCCATGTTTTTGATTTTTCTCGGATCATTTGTTCAAACCGCGATTGGGTTTGGTTTGGCGGTGGTGGCTGCGCCACTGCTGTTTATGGTTTCACCTGATTACGTTCCGGCACCCATTACCATGACGGCGCTATTTATTTCGTTGCTCAGTGCGCTGAGACATCGCGCCAGCGTTGAAATTGGTGGGCTAAAAATGGCCTTGATTGGACGTATTCCTGGCTCGATTGCTGGTGGCGTTCTGTTAGTTATGGTGTCGACTCAGCTGCTGTCTTTGTGGTTAGGGCTGCTGGTGTTGTTTGCTGTGGTAGTCAGTTTACTGCCATTTCGCGTTGAGCCAACACCGGCAAGAATGGCAGTCGCCGGATTTTTTTCAGGTTTCTTTGGGACCAGTTCGGCGATCGGTGGACCGCCAATGGCCTTGCTGCTACAACATCAAGAAGCCAATCAGCTGCGCGGTAATCTCTCGGCGTTTTTTGTGTTCAGTTCCATCATTTCACTGATCATCCAACTGCCTACTGGGTATCTCACCTTACATCATCTGTGGCTGACGATACCGTTAATTCCTGCGGCTTGGCTCGGATATAAATTGGCCATTCTTACCACGCAAAGTTTACCGAAAGAAAAAATTCGCGCAGGGGCGTTGCTATTATGTCTAGTAAGTGGTGCCACTGCAGTCTATAACGGGGTGATTCAGTATTAGGGAGCGAGTTTTTAAGGTTTTTGGTCAAAATATGACACCGCGTTTACCTTGTAGGTCGAGCAGTCACGCATGATAGGCGAATAATAAGACGGGAGCAGATATGCGTACGATTGGAAATATAATTTGGTTCTTGTGCGGCGGCGTGGTCATGGGGCTGTTGTGGTGGATGTTTGGTTTGTTAGCGTTTATTAGCATCATTGGTATTCCTTGGGGGAAATCATGCTTTGTTATCGGGACCTTTTCATTCTTTCCGTTTGGCAAAGAAGCGATTTCTCGGAGTGAGTTAACCAATCAATTGGATATTGGTACTAGCCCTGTGGGGTTTATCGGTAACGTGATTTGGTTCTTACTGGCTGGGATTTGGCTGGCGATTGGTCATATTGTCTCGGCGGTCGCTTGCTTTGTGACCATTATTGGTATTCCGTTTGCGTTGCAACATCTAAAGCTGGCGGCTATTTCACTTGCGCCTATCGGTAAAACGGTGGTCTCAAAAGAGCGTGCTGGCGCGGCGCGTTTTCGCTGAGTAGGTTAATGGTTTTTTGGGGGCCCTTGTGCTTGAGCGCAAGGGCTTTTTAATACGCGCGAATCCCGTATCGGCGAAGGCGTTTTGGCAGCACTTCGTCGAGTTGATGCACTTCTTGCTCACTCACTTCAATGAGCGCAAAGTTATGTTGGTGATATACATCTCGAATTTGCTGACGTTGAGACTCGGTTTGCGCGCCATGCGCTTCGCTCCAGTACTGCAAGTACACTTTTCCTGCCGGTAAATAAAAGTCGCAAACCATATCATCTTCAATCGGCAATTGGCGCGCGTATGCGTGAACAATACCATTTACGTATAGCCAATTATCGATCAGCAATTCCCCCACGGTTCGCACATAGTGGCCATCCAAGGTTCGGTGCTTGGCTTCAAACTTTTGTCGAAAGCTTGAAATGGATTTATCTGTCGCGTGCAGCTCGGCGTCTTGACCAAGAAACTCGGTTACCGATTGTTTAAAGCGTTTATTTTTAATGATCGAATCGTGCCAAACGATAAAATAGTTTTGTGAAGTTTTATCTTGTTTCTGTTGCCCACCAACACTGGCACCGAGTTGGGTTAATTGCCAGCCGTGTTCTCCCTTTTCCATCCAACCTAATTCATTGAGTAACTGATTGACTTTTTTCGCGTTGAGCTTGAGGCGCTCACCAATTTGCGTCGCGGTTAGATGGGGTTGCGCTGTGTGATCAAGATCGATGATGAGATTCGCTGGCCAGGCAATGAATTGACCAAATTTTTTATGCTGAGCATATTCTCCCCCCATTTTTGTTCCAAGCGGTGTGAGTAGCCACTGTTCTTGATAGCGATTGATATAGCCCGCGTTGGCTAACGTCTCAAACAGTTGCTTTGCTGAAATACCACGCTGCTTAGCGAGCGCTGAGGTGGAGAGTTTATTCACCATAAAAGCTCAAAAGTTGAAAAGTAATGCGCCATTGTTTCCCACTTTTATCATTGAATACAAATTTAGAGCGCACGATCTTTGAGCCATCTTCCGTTTCCAATGGCTCAAAGTCTGGTGGGGTTATTCATCACTTGTGGTCGAGTGGTAGAAAATCGCCATTGACTCGGGGGCGATTAATACTTGCTTGTGATCAATGGTTTGATGGACATTATGATGATCGGTATGGCATATCATTACCCATTCTTGTTCTGTCTCATCGGGAAGCGTGAATCGGGCGGGCGCTTTGGTTTGATTAATGCAGTAAAAAAGTTCATCGCCTGCTTCATCGATCCCCATATGCAGGGCGACAGAGCTTAAACGGTTCCAGTCGTCATGTTGCATGATTTCGCCGTTTACTCGCCGCCAGTAGATTCGATTGTTATTTCGCCTTTCGCCGCTAAAGGCTTGGATAAATGGCACCATATACTCTTGCCTTGCCACGACCATTTCCGCAACCCATTGCTTAAACGCCTCTTTACGTGGCGTCATTTCCCAGCTCAACCAGCTCAGTTCGTTATCTTGGCAGTAGGCGTTATTGTTGCCTTGTTGAGTGTGGGACAGTAAGTCAGCGGTCAAAATATGTGGAATTCCGAACGAGAACAGTAAGCTCGCCATAAAATTGCGTTTTTGCTTTTCTCGTTTGGCGATGATAGCGGAATTATCTGTTGGCCCTTCGACGCCATAGTTATGCGAGCGATTATCCCCGTGCCCGTCTCGATTTTGCTCACCGTTCGCTTCATTATGCTTATGTTTGTAGCTGACAAGGTCTTGCATACAAAAACCGTCATGATAGGTGATGTAGTTGACCGTCATACGAAATGGCCAACAAGCGGCGCTGTAGAGATCGCGAGAGCCCATTAAACGAGTCGCAAATTCCTTTAGATAGCCTTGATCGCCTCGCCAAAAGCTGCGAGTTATATCGCGAAGACGGTCATTGCATTCATTCCATCCGAAAGGAAAGTTACCAACCTGATAGCCATTTGGCCCGATATCCCAAGGTTCTGCGATCAATTTAACCTGTTTCAGTACTGGATCCTGAGCCACGGCTTTAAAGAAAGCAGAATTGCGATTGAAGTTGTCGCCTTCTCGACCCAGCGTTGCCGCTAAATCAAAACGAAACCCATCGATTTTATATTCGCTTACCCAGTGGCGTAGGGTGTCCATGACTAGGTTGAGCGAGGGTTGATAAGCGAGGTCGAGCGTATTACCACAGCCAGTGAAGTTAGCAAAATGTTCCCCGTGTTTGATGTAATACTCATCATCAAGCGCTTTAAGGTTGAATACCGGGCCGCCTTCTCCACCTTCTGCGGTATGGTTGTAGACCACATCCATGATGACTTCTATGTTGTTTCTATGCAGTTCTCGAATTGCGGTTTTTAACTCGTTAATCGCATCTTGGTCGGCATAACGAGGATCGGGCGCCATAAAGACATACGGGTTGTACCCCCAATAATTCACCATATCATTACTTAATAGGTGAGGTTCGTGCATACAGGCGGTAATGGGCAGCAGTTGCAGCGTATTGATGTTTTGTTCACGATAGAACCTCAGCATGGCTTCGCTGACCAGCCCCAGATAGCGTCCACGGTGTTGAGATTCGATATCAGGGTTAAGATTCGATACGCCTTTCACATGGGTTTCAAAGAGAATGACGTCATCAAGAGGACGACAGGGTTTTTCTACGCCTTGCCAATCAAACGTATCCTCGGTGACAACGCACTTGGCCAGTTCGAAGCTTTTCTGGGCATCAAACGGTGGAATATAATGTAGAGCGCTATCAAGCGCTTTGGCGTAAGGGTCAGCGAGGTAGTAGAGTTCGTCATCAACTTCGAGTACGTAACCATATCGTGTTCCCGGCTTAATGTTTTCAAGATAGGTGTAGCGAACCCCTGCGTACTCTTCGGTGAGCGGGTAGCTTTGATAGCCGTTGTCTTGATCAAAAATGGCCAGAGAGAGCGAGGTTTTCTTTGGCGCATGAATCGAAAAATTACACCCGTGCTTGTCGAGTGTGGCACCTAAAGGAAAAGGGCGAGCGCACTGCATAGTCATTGATTGTCGTTTCTTCTTTTTAACTTATTAAATACTAAGTAAAAGGCTTGATGTGATTTCGGTCAAGCGCCCTAGAGGATATTTTTCAGTGTAATTTTATTTCATTTTAGGGACATAAAAGCTGAAAAAAGTGAGCCGATTATCACTTTGTCGCTTAAAACCTGATCATCAAGCCAGATCCTCCGCCTCAAATTTGTGATTGGCCCCTTAAAAAGCAGGTTAGCGCTTTTTTCTCCTCCTTTCTCATCCCCCTCAAATTAGTTTTGGGTGGAGGAAGTCAGCCATCTACTCCTTGGGTAATCTTTCCTACGTCGAAACAAAATACGAGCAACTTGTTACCATGTGACTTGATGCTCCGTCTTACCACTCATGTTGTTGTCTCTTCATTTCTGCCTTTATGAAGCGATGGTCAATGAGTCGAAATGCGCAAGATAAAAAATAAAAGCCCTATATGGAGTTTAAAATGAAAAAAGTAAGTGTAATTGCTGCCGCAGTGGCCGCTACTCTCGCTGCAGGTTCTGCGTTCGCAGTGGATTTTAATGGTTATTTCCGCGCTGGTACGGGTATCAGTGGTAATGGCGAAGGCGATGTGGCATTTCAAAAAAATGCCATTGGTCGTTTGGGTAACGAGAACGACAACTACTATGAGTTCGGCTTTTCAGAAGAGCTAAAGACCGGTGAGCAAACTTGGAAAGTTGAATCCATGATTGCCCAAGGTAACGATGGCGCTGCAGGTTGGGAAGACGGTGATTTCAACGTTGCTCAATTTAATGTTCAAGCTAAAGGATTACTGGCCAATGATAAAGATGCGGTTCTTTGGGCGGGTAAACGTTACTATCAACGTAAAGATATTCATATCACAGACTTCTATTTCTTGAACACCTCTGGTACCGGTGGTGGTATCGAAAACCTATCTATCGGCGACCAAAAACTATCTTTGGCTCTTTTACAAGATGGTAAAGTCAACGATGGAGACTCAGTCAAAGAGGAAGATAAACGATATTCAACTGGTTATATATTCGATGCACGTTTAGCAAATATTAATCTTTGGGATGACGCATCTTTAGAGTTAGCTGTTGCTTACAACTTTGCCACAGATAAAGATGGAGAAAATGAAGCTGCTGATGATGGCGTTTTAGGTACTGCCATTTTACATCAAGGCCTTAGCAATGGTTTTAACCAAACCGTGTTCCAATATGGTACAAATGGCTATGGTGCGCAAATTGCAGACTTTGGTTCTGGTGCTTGGTATTCGCGTGGTAGTGATGCTTTAAATGAGGCCAGTGCATTCCGTATCATCAACTGGGGTGTGGTTAACTTTGGTCCTTCGTGGGAAGTTGGCCATCAACTTTCATACCACCACGGTATGGATCTTGTTTCCGGCTTAGCTGATTCAGACATGTTTACGGCTGTTGTGCGTCCAATGTACAAATGGAATGATACAATGAGAACCATTGCCGAAGTGGGATACTTTAGCGCTGAAGTAAAAGAAGGAAGTGTTAAAGAAAAAGCAGGCGGCAGTAAACTGACTCTAGCTCAAGCTTGGGCAATGGGTGATAGCTTCTGGTCACGTCCTGAATTACGAGTATACGGCTCTTATATCACAGATGATGAAGGTACAACCTTCGGTGATAAAGGAGATTCGGATTTTGTTGTTGGTGTACAAGTAGAAGCGTGGTGGTAATCCACAAAAAGTCCTAAATAAATTAAGTCCATAGTGTAAATAGCCGACTTATGTCGGCTATTTTTTTAAAGGTTTATGAGAGCCTTTAAAAAAATAACAAAGGAAACACTCTATGTATTTACGCGCTTTACTTTTAGGGGGCTGTATCGCCCTAACAGGCTGCCAATCTGCTTCAGTTGTTGAGCAACAGCCAGCAACGTCTTCTCAAGCCTCTCGTATTTCTCAGTTATCGGCAACACAAGTAAAGTTACCGAGTGTCACCCGAGTGGCGATTACCGCTAATACCCAGTATTTGAACAATCAAACCATTGATAGCCCGGTGGCGGTATTTGCGATTCCTGCTGACCGCGGTCGCATGTCACTGACGATCACTAGTGAAATAAAAGATTCAGTATTTTACCCTTATGCAATGATCACTGATGAACAAGGTCAGGTGATTGAGCAATACGATGACAGCAGTTTTGAATATGTGAAGCCACGCCTGAATCTCGGTAACCGTTTAGTGGCGGATATCGATTTCTTCCCGCCTCGTGGTTATCAAACCTTGTACTTAGTGGTTTATACCAAGAAGTCTGATTTAGATGGCTCTACCGGAGTGATTCATCCTGCACGATTGGATGCAGAAGCTCGTGGTAACTATATGCCAGAAATGAAAGATATTCCGGTTCCGCACAGCTTAACGGGCACCATCGAGCTTGAGGTCGCTGGACCAAGCTTTTTCTCATCATTGACGAGTAATGACAACGCAGAGCAAAACGTTACGTCTAGTGACCAAGCTCAGCGCGCAGTGGAAGCCGTACAACCTGATACTCAAAGCTACTACACCAATGCCATCACTCAAGCGGTTAAAGAAAACAACTTGCCGAAAGCCCTTGGTTTGCTGGACGAAGCCAAAGCGCTAGGTGTAGAGGGCGCGCAGGAAGTGTTTATTAAAGCCGTGAACAGCAAATAAGCCGTTAAACACTCAATGAAAGCTCCCAAATGTGGGAGCTTTTTTTTTACCCGCAAAAAGGGTGTGAAGTCAAAATCCTAAACTGCTGCGCGTCTATGGTGATGGTGAGTTCACCGTCACAAACCGTCATAGGCGCACCATCTGTGAAGTCGTAGAACTGGCTATGCTCTGATCCCGTTTGCCATATTGGCGCACGGAAAGTGGCGGGGCTTTGGCTAACATTCATCGCAAACACAACCATTTGCGAACCGAGGTGGCGTGCAAATACAATGCCTTGCGATGATTGATTCAGCCACTGAAAATCGCCTTGCTGCAGCGCAGCGCAGTGTTTACGCAGTGTCATTAAGCGTTGGAAAAACGGAAGGTGTTCCGAGGTTTCTACTTGATGCCAAGGCATGCAGCGGCGGTTGTCTGGGTCGTCGCTTCCTTCCAGCCCCACTTCGGTTCCGTAATACAAACAAGGCGTGCCAACGTAGGTAAATAAAAACGCCGCAGCGATATGGAATCGAGCTTTATCACCATTAACCATGGTCATAAACCGGCGTGTGTCGTGACTGTCTAATTGGTTGAGCTGAGCTAATTGATTTTGCCAAGGAATGCTAGCGCGAGCTTGGTCGAGCCAAGTGCAGAATTCGCCAACATCAATTTCGATTGGATCCCAACTGACATCGATATTAGCTAACAAGGCGCGAAGCGGATGGGCAAATCCGAAATAGTTCATTGAGCCATCTTCTTGATCGCCTTGTAACCACTGGGTGGCTTCAAAAAAGTGCTCACCGAGGATATAACAGTCCGGGTTGACTTGCTTGGCAGAGTGACGGAATGCTTTGACGTAGTGAGCATTGTTTTTGGCGCCTGAGCCTTCTCCGAGCATATGGATAACATCAAAGCGCCAACCATCAACATGATACGGTGCGCGCAACCAGTGCTTGATAACGGAATCATCGGACTGATAAATCGTGTCACGGACTTGCTGATTTTGGAAGTTTAATACTGGGAGCGAGTCGATACCTTTCCAACCAATGTAATGATTCGTATCACCTTCAAAAAAGTAATAATCGCGGTAAGGTGAACTTGGGGATTGATACGCGCCAGCTGTGGTTTGTTTTCCCGGTTTATCAAACCAAGGATGTTCGGTAGACGTATGGTTAAAGACCGCATCGAGCATAACCTTCATGCCGCGCTGATGAACGGTTGTACACAGCGAGGCAAACTGCTCATTGCCACCAAGGTGCGAGTCAACGTGGTAGTAATCGGTGGTGTCGTATTTGTGGTTACTGGGCGCTGAGAATATCGGGTTAAGATAAAGTGCAGTCACGCCCAGTTGTTGTAGATACTCGATTTTTTGTTCCACGCCAAACAGATCACCACCATAAAACTCACTGGCCCCACTATTATCGTGCCCACCAACCGGCTCTTCCCAGGCTTTTTGTAGTGATGGTTTTCCACTGAGTAATTGATATTCGCCACTTTTTACGCTGATTTCTGGTTTTCCGTTGGCAAAGCGATCAGGGAAGATTTGATAAAAAATTTGGCTTTTTACCCAGTTTGGCGGCTGGTGGGCAGCGTTATATTTAAAGTGGTATACGCGTGAAGGAATACGGCGGTTAATACCTTGCCCCGTTAGCCAAAATTGTTGGATTCCGACCATCGCTTTGAAGCTGTAATGAGTGAGGTCGCTGTCAGTGTTAAGTGCAATCGTTGCCTGCCAGTAGATGAGCGTAGACGTCTTTTTTAATACCGACATCTCAACCAGATACTCTTCATTATCTGGCTCATGGCGAACATAAATATGATCGTATTGATCTTGTGCTGAAGTGGCAAGAGTCAGAGTGAGCGAGCCTTGTTGGCGTTGTACCCAAAATTCGCTCTGACCATGATAGAGAAACGGAAACGTCATGCGGGCTCCTTAATCAGTTCTAGATAGCCACAAAACAGTGGCGTAAATTCGACGCTTACACAGACGCCGTCGTGGTTTAGATGCAGTGGATAACGCACGTCGTTCAGCTGGTCATACAGGTACAGGCCATCACTGTTTTGTGGCCAATGTTTGACGAGCGTCTGTGGAAGAGAAAGATTGATGCGTTTTGAATGTTGGTGGTCAAAATTGACCGCAATAATCACAATTTGCGAAGGCGCTGAGCGGGCAAACGCAAACAGGCGATGCTGCAATTCATCAAACTGTGCGTAATTAGCCGCATAAAGGTCATGATAATCGCCCTGCATTGCCGGAGATTGAAGCGTCAGATTTAATAATCGTTGATAAAACTGCCGAAGTTCAAGCTCATTGTGATTAAGGAGGCCGCCATCAAATCGTCCTTGGTTCATCCATCTTTGGTGATGAGGAACACCCACGTAATCAAAAATCGAGGTTCTTGATGGTTGACCAAAACCTGCATTTTCATTTGCAGGCTCTCCTACTTCTTGTCCGAAATAGATAAGCATCGCTGCTGGGGAGAGCGTGCAAGCCACTAACATGGCGGGGCAAGCACGCTTGGCATCTCCAGCAAATGCCGGCGAAGCAATACGCTGTTCGTCGTGATTTTCTAAGAAATTGACAAAATGCGCGGCCATCTTACGTTGCTGCGATTCTAAGGCGCCGATTTGAGATGTGGAGGCGGTGCCTTGGACAATTGAACGTAATAGGTCATAGAGCCCCACCTTGTTGTAGAGATAATCCATTTTGCCCAGCCCAATATAATCCTCATAGCGATCGGGCTGATAGATTTCGGCTATCAGTACGGTATCAGCGCGCTGGGTTTTTATTAAGCTGTTGAGGTAGCTCCAAAATTCAACGGGCACCATCTCTGCCATATCAAAACGAAATCCATCAACACCTTGAGCGAGCCAGTAACATACGATATCAGCAAATTTGTACCATGAATCTGGCAGCGACTGCTTGTCCCAAAACGCGAGGTGTTGAGCGTAAGAGCGGTGCCGAAACGCATCGTCCAATGGCGTGAAATCTTGGCTGCCATCGGGCTTAATACCATAGTTAATCTTGACCGTTTCAAACCAGTCATCAAAGCTTGGCTGAGCGCGCGCTGCGCCATTACCTGTCCATTTGGCGGGCTCTTCTTTGAAAGGTACGTTGAGCTGAGAATGCGCTTCGCCGCCAGAAGGCCGATAATGCTTTGGAAATTCAGGCAGCTGAAACGCTTCACCAGGCAGATAGTAGAAGTTGTTATCACGTTGATAAGCGACAGAAGTGTCGTCGTTATGACCAAAATCAACAACGTGCTGTGGATTATTCAGGCCTTGATAACAGCGCGCCACGTGGTTGGGCACAATGTCGATGATGACTTTTAATCCTGCTTGATGCGTACGCTCTATCAGTTGACTGAATTCTTGATTTCGCTGCGCGGGGTTATCGGCTAAATCAGGATCGACAGAGTAGTAGTCTTTGATCGCATAGGGCGAGCCTGCACGTCCTTTGACTATTGCAGGGTGGTCATTCGTAATCCCAAAACGTTGGTAATCACTGGTGGTGGCATGGTGAAGGACTCCGGTGTACCAAATATGCGTAATGCCAAGCGCTTTAATTTGCTCAAGTGCACACGGCGTAAAATCACTGAATTTTCCCACGCCATTTTGTTTCAACGTACCCCAAGAATGGTTGTGGGTCTGAGTGTTACCAAATAAGCGAGTAAAGACTTGGTAAATATGACATTTTCCAGATTGCATCACGCGCCTCCCTGCTAAGCTTTCTTTCTAGCCTAGTTGAGGTTGACGAGAATAAGCTCATCCTTAAATGGTGAATCAGGGGCGTAGTCGAGAAAAATGTGACTTTAATCGAGACAAAAAATAAAGGTCGCGTTTACAACGCGACCTTTAAAGAAGCAACAAGTCCTAGATAAGACCGTTAGAAGCCAACGATATTTTGCGCTTCGAGTTCAGAGAAATATTTGACCGTTTTGACTTTCAGCTCTTGCGTGGCGGGCTCGTCACACACCATGACTGACTTGGGATGTAATTGCAGGGCGGTAACGGTCCATAAATGATTAACACTCCCTTCCACAGCAGCTTGCAGGGCTTGGGCTTTATTGTGACCCGTCACCAGAATGAGCACTTCTTCCGCGTCAAGCAAAGTACCCACACCGATGGTCAATGCGTATTTGGGCACCTGAGAAATATCGCCATCAAAGAATCGAGAGTTTGCAATACGAGTGTCGTGAGTTAGTGTTTTGATACGAGTGCGCGAAGCGAGTGAGGAACCGGGTTCGTTAAACGCGATATGTCCGTCATTACCGACGCCGCCCATAAACAAGTTAATTTTGCCATAAGACTTCATTTTTGCTTCGTAATTACGGCACTCTTCATCGTGGTCATCCGTATTGCCATTGAGCAAGTTAACGTTTTGCTCTTGGATATCTACGTGATTAAAGAAGTTATTAAACATGAATGAACGGTAAGACTCAGGGTGATCAGCAGGCAAACCGACATATTCATCCATGTTAAAGGTGACGACATGTTTGAAGCTAACTTCACCAGCATTATATAGCTCTATCAACGCTTTATAGGTCGTTAGCGGAGTGCCACCTGTTGGTAGCCCGAGAACAAATGGACGTTCGGCAGTAGGGTTGAATTCGTTGATGCGACGCGCGATATATGCCGCGGACCACTTACCTACTTGCTCGGCATTATTTAACGGGATAAGTCTCATGTTTTGCCTCTAATTCTTTATCGTGTTCAAATAGTGTTGTTATTTTTCATTATAAAATAAGTTAATCAGCACAGCCATTGTTTTTGGTCAAATTTTCTGATTTTCGTTCAATTGAGATAATCTCATCGCAATTTTACGCTTTCATGAAA
Source organism: Vibrio sp. AK197 (assembly GCF_053903115.1). NCBI lineage: Bacteria > Pseudomonadati > Pseudomonadota > Gammaproteobacteria > Vibrionales > Vibrionaceae > Vibrio > Vibrio sp. AK197. Next base: position 1,466,453 of record NZ_CP096429.1, on the reverse strand, counting down.
CCAGAATAAGCGATTATTTTACGTGGATTGTTGTGTAATTTTACTTCTAAAATTAAGGCCTTGTCGCAGCGATCATGTTAACCAACTAAACTTTAGATTTGGATAGCCGCCTTCTAGTACGATATGTCTAACAGTTCGCACTGAATGCCTAGATTTATTAATACGGTAGAAGCGCAACACACAAAGTGCTCACTTGCGCTTTGAACTAACGCTTTTTATTAATCAATTAGGGCTCAAATTATTGGCTAAACGGCCGATAAACAATCTATTGAAGAGATGCAAGTATAACGAATGGATATTATTGGAATGGCGATAGGTGCAGCAGGGTTAACATTGCTTTCAATGTTTGCCTGGATGCTTGTGCTTTCGTTACGTAAAAAACGCCTAGAAGAAGAGCGTAAAGAGCGTGAAATAGCTTACCGAAAAGCGATAGAAAAACACCGCAAAAAAGAGCATGAAGAGCGTTTAGTCAAAGCGGAAAATGGCCATGTTCCAACGATTCTATTTCTGGCTAAAGAAGCCGAACGCACCAATATTCGTGAAGCCCTTCATTGGTATGGAAAAGCCGCAGCACTTGATAATGTGACTGGCATGTACGGTATCGTGCGTATTAGCGCCAAAATGAGTGATGACATGGTGCTGAAAGAGCAAGCAAAATATTGGAAAACGTGCATTGCTGCCATGGAAGGAAATCTTGAAAAGAAATATCAAATGGGCCAAGCGCTCTATTCTGGACGTGGGGTCGCCCAAGATGTTGTAAAAGCCCTTGAGGTGATCACAGAAGCGGCAGAACGTGGGCACGTTGAATCGATGTTATTCTTGGGTGATTGGTTTCGCTCGCAAGAAAACTCGGCCCCAGACCCTAAATTATCACTTCAATGGTATAAACGGGCTGCAGCGATGAAGAGTAACCCCGGGCGCATGAAATATGGCCTCAATTTTCTACAAGGGGTGGGCGCTGCGGTGGACTTCAAACGCGGTGTCTATTGGCTTGAACGCGCCGCAGAAAAAGGCCACACCGAAGCCATGTATCAAGCTGGCGAAGCATGGATTGACCAAGGGCCGCATGGTAATGCGCTCGCGTATATCTGGTTATTTATGGCGGCGCAACTGGGGCATGTTAAATCACGTCGCAGCCGTGACCAAGTCGCGTTAACCATTGGCGTAGATACAGTAGTCGGACTTCAGGCACTTTCCAAACCTATGCTCAGAAAGTTGCGGGAAAATAAGGTGAACAAACATGCTTTGATTCGAGCTTTAAACCGTTTATACAAACGCGATATTCCTCTTTATGAAAGCTCGCCGTTAACAGAGCAAGATGAGTTGATGCAGGGCGGTGAACAGGTCGTCGCCGATGCCCAGCAAGTTGAGGATATACTGGAAGAGACCAATCAACAATCGACGAATTCAAACCAAGAAAAAGAGCAAGAAGATAAATCTAAACTCGATTTTTCTAATACTTCAATGGATAAACCAAACCCTAGCTAACTTGGTGTCTGGCGGGGTTTCGCCAATAAAAAAGGCTCGTTAAACAACGAGCCTTTTTTATTTTTACATTAAGAATTAGCTTTTTTGTACTGACTTACATACCGCAGCGGTAAATACCACGTCGGTAGAGCTGTTCAGTGCAGTTTCTGCTGAATCCTGAATCACACCAATAATAAAGCCGACCGCGACCACTTGCATGGCGACTTCGTTATTAATGCCAAATAACCCACACGCAAGAGGGATCAACAGCAGTGAGCCGCCTGCAACGCCAGAGGCACCACACGCTGAGACTGCAGCAATAATGCTCAGCAAAATCGCAGTCAGAATATCAATCTCAACACCGAGCGTATGTACAGCCGCGAGCGTCAAGACGGTGATGGTAATTGCTGCACCAGCCATGTTAATCGTTGCGCCCAGTGGAATCGACACAGAATATGTATCTTCATCCAGATCAAGCTTTTCACACAGGTTCATGTTGACAGGAATGTTGGCAGCACTTGAACGCGTGAAGAAAGCAGTGACACCACTTTCACGCAGACATTGGAACACCAATGGGTATGGGTTAGTGCCTAGCTTGATGTAAACGATCAGTGGGTTGACCACAAGCGCAATGATCAGCATCGCTCCAAGCAGTACCGCCAACAGATGGGCGTAACCCGCTAGAGCGGAGAAACCTGTCGTTGCCAAGGTGGAGGCAACAAGGCCAAAAATACCAAATGGCGCAAGACGGATGATGAAGCGAACAATTTGTGATACGCCATGGCTAAGGTCTTCAAAAACAGATTTGGTGGTCGCGGATGCATGATGAAGTGCTAAACCCAAACCAATAGCCCAAGCCAAAATACCGATGTAGTTAGCATTCATTAACGCACTCACTGGGTTATCGACGAGCTTAAACAGCAATGTATTAAGCACTTCTGCAATACCTTGTGGCGGTGTTGTACCCTGAGCTCCAGCAACCAAAGTCAACTCGGTTGGGAACAAAAAGCTCAGTACCACGGCCGTGAGCGCGGCACTGAAGGTGCCAATCAAGTACAGAACAATGATTGGGCGCATATTAGTATGCTGGTTTTTCTTCTGATTCGCGATAGAAGCAGCCACTAAAATGAAGACCAAAATAGGAGCGACCGCTTTTAAAGCGCCAACAAATAGGCTACCAAGTAACCCGGCGTTTTGTGCAGATTCTGGAGATAAAGTCGCCAGTATGACCCCGAGAAGGATACCAGCGAGTATTTGCAAAACGAGGTTACCTCGTGCAAATCGGGCAAAAATATTGTTGCGTTGCATTAGAATTATTCCTGAAGTGAATAGTTTCTCGATTTCTTGTTATCAAAGCCTTTTATGACTAAGGCTGCTAATACTATCGTGCTGAAATAATGTGTCTAGATGTAGGTATAAATTAGTGGGAAAAATTATTTAATATGAGGCATCTTGATTCATTTCACTGTCAAGTTGTTACTTTATGACCATTAATATTACTCACTGATTTGGTGGGATATTTTATTATTAAGCGCGCTTAAAGTGACAAAAGCCGCCAATCATGACATTGGCGGCTTTATTGCTATTGGTTGGTGCAGTGACGTCGCGGGTGACTAGTGCTGCATATCCATTTTGCTATGATCCATGTCTTTACCATGAGCCATGTTGTGGTTCATGCTCATGCCTGCCATTACTTTTTTGACGGGCGCTTGGAACTGGTACTTTTCACCGTTAGCGAACGTTAGGGTCACATTGAGGGTTTGGCCTTCTTTAAGAGGATGCTTTAAATCAAACATCATAATGTGATGTCCGCCGGGTTTGAGTGGTAACTTACCATTGGCGGGAATGACAAAGGTGTCCACATGGCGCATTTTCATCATTTCGCCATTCATGATCACATCATGCAGTTCTGATTTTCCTGCAGCATCAACACTCACCGAAACGATATTTCGGGCGCGATCTCCACTATTGTGAATGTTACCAAACACCGCGCTCGTCACTGCTGTTGGGGGCGTCGCGCGTGCGTAGGTATCTTGAGTGGTAATTTCTGCGTTGGCAAATGCCAACGGCGCGGCAACAAGGCTGCTAAGTAGAAAAGCTTTAAGCTTCATCGAATTATCCTTTATAAATAATGTGTTGAGCGAATTGGGATTATTCAGTGATGGTTTTAATGGCGTCAATAATCGGTGCAGGTGTTAGCGTATGCGGCACTTTGGTGATCATCGAACCATCGGGTTTTAGAAAATAGAAATAGGAGCTGTGATCCAGAGTGTATTCAAGTTCAGAGTCTTTTAGCTCTGTTTTTCGAAAAATAACCCCATATTTATGAGCTAGGGGAGTGGTCACATCAAGCGGTGCCGATAATCCTTCGATCTGCTTATGGAAGTACTGCGCATACTCATAAGAGGCTTGGGCATTATCACGTTCGGGATCAAGAGAAATAAACACTGGGCGGATTTTGGCAATGGTATCGGCATCAAGCTGATTGAGCGCACCCGCTAACATGGCGAGTGACGTCGGGCAGACATCCGGACAACGAGTAAAACCAAAATAAACAATGCGAACTCGGGTGTCATTCGGGTCGAACAAGTCGACTGGCTGGTTGTCTTTACCATATAAAACAACGTTACCGTCATCTTGCGCTTGCTTATCCGAGGTCTTCGTTTCTTGTGCTGATTTATTGTCTGGCTGCGTCTCGAGATAGTTGTAAACTCCAAACCCCAAAGCAAATGCAACGACTAATATCAACGACCAATTTTTACTCATCTTTTCATCCTAATCGCGGTCTTAACAGAGCTTGAACCATCACTGAGCTCCCCAACCCAAGTCATTTCGTCACTGGTGCACACCGGCAAAATCACTTCACCTTGGAATTGGTCACCAGAGGTTCGGTTCAAGATAAACTTTACTTTTCCCATCTCCATTTCACGGCCTTCAAGTGTCAATAATAGTTGCTTGGCAGCGGTGTCGACCCAAGTGACAGAAAGTTGAGATGGAATTAAGGGGTGTACCGTATCTGAATTTGCTTTGATGGTCACGTTTTGTTGTACGCACGTTTGGCTTGATACCACGCAGTAATCATCCAGAGCCTTAAGGTCGGTGGGTTGAACAGGGGCGTTGAACCATTTTGCGGCGATAAAACCGGCGCTAAGCGCAAGTAACACTGAACCAAATTTTATGAGGTTTGACATGGGGTTAGTATCAAATGAGCGTAAAGTTAGATGTTACCACACTCAGGTTGTAACATCTGATAATTTGTGGTTGAAATGAGCGCCCATTCAAATTGTAAAAATTTGCATATAGGCGCGGGTAAATAAGGGATTATTGCTTGAAATTAGAGCATTATTGTTGGTTAACGAAGGCCTTAAATTTTGCTTTGGTTTCAGCATCCGCTCGTTGGTACCAAAAATGCAGCATTTCTTCTGCATTATTTGTGGTGTCTGCCGGAGTTTGATTCGTTGCAACTGAGGGTTGTGACTGTCCTATACTCAGCGCGGCAATACCCCCTTTGGCATTATAGGCTTTCGCTTCACTTGGGTAGTCTCGACCCAGCTGAACCCCTTTTTTGATTAGCTTGTCTTGGTTAACTTCAACCGCCGCGCCAGACTGGTCAACTAACTGCCATTGCAGATTATCCATGTGCTCTTGTGCTTGTTGCTGATTTTGATAATCAGGCAGTTCAAAGTTCAATTCGCTGTCGGATGACTTGAATGTCGCGATAATCGCATCACTTTCTACTACGATGCGATCATTTCCCTGGCTAAAATAAGATTTATAACGAAAGACGATTTGGTTTTCGCCATCTGGCAGGGTTACGGTGTTGGATGACGAAAAAAAACCACCCGAAATATCAGGCTTGGCTTCATTTGCGGCTAATAGATCGATGGTATCTGGAACCTGAATAGTGACAGCGGCCAAACTCGTAAAGCTCAGCGTACTTAATAACGTACCCAATACCATGTTTTTGAGTTTCATTTTCTTGTCCTAATTTGTTGACCCGAAAACAGAGTGCCGCGCTCACACGCAGTTTTCAACGTCTGTAAGTGAGAAGTCGGAAAATTTTATCATTAAGTCTTTAGTGTTCGTAACGATGATTTATTTTCTTCAAGAAAAAAGTATTGCCGATTGGTGGTTGTTATTGTGATTTAATCATCGGTATCGCATTGGAAACATAAGAAAAATTCAATCAATCCCTAAACGGCTTTAATGGCTAATGTTTTGATTTTTCGTTGATAGTGAGTCTACTTTGACAAACTCATTGTCAACTTTTTCGCTTTCTGACTCAAAGTAGCGGCAATGATGCAATTGAAACGTCGTGACGAGTTTTTTTTTCGTTTGACTCGAAAAAAGCTTTAATTTTTCGAGTCAAAAATAAAGTCTCTTAAATACTGGAGTGGATGGTCTTCAATATATCGAGTTGAGGAACAGGACAATTAACCACAAAAGGAATGAGAGATAACGATATGAATCGTATAACTTTATGCGCCGCAAGCGTCACGTTAGCGCTCTGTGGCAGTGCGCTGGCTGCTCCAGCCGTGCCAGCCATTGACCTCTACGAATCAAACAATCTTCAGTTTTCGAAAATCGATCTGGAGATGGAAGCCACGAGTGGCTACAAAAGTATGGTTACGTACCATGTCCAAGCCGACATCACACTCAAATTTAATCAGTGGAGCGGTGAACCCGGTGATACTTACCATATTTATTTCGATGGTCAGCAGGTCGCAACGGGACCAATTACTGGAACCACGACCACGGCGAGCTTTAGTTATGCCAATGGCGGGAAGTACCAAGTCATTGTTGAAGCCTGTGATGAAACTGGCTGTACCCAGAGTGCGCCGAGCGAGTTGGTGATTGCCGATACCGATGGTTCACACCTTGATCCCTTAGCGATGAACATCGATACAAATAATAAAACCTACACGACAGACCCGAATACGGTCGTTGGGGCTTACTTTGTTGAATGGGGCATTTATGGGCGTGATTATACGGTAGATAATATTCCCGCAGATAACTTAACGCATATTCTGTATGGATTTATCCCTATCTGTGGGCCTAACGAGTCAGTAAAATCGGTTGGCGGCAACAGTTATACTGCGCTGCAAACCGCTTGTCAGGGTGTTGATGATTACGAAGTCGTTGTCCATGATCCTTGGGCAGCTTTTCAGAAAAGTTTTCCGCAGGCTGGCCATGAGTACTCTACGCCGATCAAAGGGAACTATGCGATGTTAATGGCATTGAAACAGCGCAATCCAGAGTTAAAAATTATTCCATCCATTGGTGGCTGGACTCTGTCTGATCCTTTCTTTGATTTTACCACGAAAGCCAACCGTGACACCTTCGTTGCATCAGTAAAGGAATTTTTAACCACGTGGAAGTTTTATGATGGTGTGGATATTGATTGGGAATTTCCTGGTGGCGGTGGCGCTGCGCCGGATTTAGGGGATCCTGTGAACGATGGTCCTGCGTACGTTGCTCTGATGAGTGAGCTACGCGCAATGCTGGACGGGCTGCAAGCGCAAACTGGGCGTGAGTATGAGCTTACATCCGCGATTGGAGTAGGTTACGACAAGCTGGAAGATGTTGACTACGGTCAAGCCGCGCAATATATGGATTATATCTTTGCCATGACATATGACTTCTACGGTGGTTGGAATAACGTATTGGGTCATCAAACTGCGCTATATTGCGGCTCGTTTATGTTGCCAGGGCAGTGTGATGGTTCGGGTGTTGATGCACAAGGTGAACCGTTCAAAGGGCCCGCTTACACAACAGATAATGCGATTCAAATCTTACTTGGACAAGGGGTTCCAGCAAGCAAGTTAGTGGTTGGTGCGGCCATGTATGGTCGAGGTTGGCAAGGTGTGATGCCAACTTCTCTCGCCGATCCTACCGATCCAATGACGGGCGTAGGCAACGGAAAATTAACCGGAACCACCGAGCAAGGTGTTTGGGAAGACGGTGTTATCGATTATAAGGGCATCAAAGCCAATATGCTTGGGAGTAATAATAGCGGTATCAACGGTTTTGAATATGGTTACGATGAACTTGCGCAAGCGCCGTGGGTGTGGAACCAAAGTTCCGGTGAGTTGATTACGTTTGATGATGAACGCTCAATCAAAGCAAAAGGGGCTTATGTTCGTTCATTGGGGCTTGGCGGTTTGTTTGCATGGGAAATCGATGCCGATAATGGTGACATTCTTAACGCGATGCATGAAGGGTTGAATAGTACGCCGCCAGCAAATTATCCACCAATCGCCAAGGCTGGTGACGATCAAACTGTGACAGCCCCCGTCGAGGTTACGCTTGACGGCAGTCAGTCCAATGACCGTGATGGTGAGATTGTCAGCTATCGATGGACACAGATTTCCGGACCTTCCGTAACTTTGAGTTCAGAGAGCAGTGTGCTTACCAGTTTTAGCGTTTCGGAACTTGAACAAACACAAGTGTATGAGTTTGAGTTAACGGTGACCGATGACGATGGTAGCGTGGCTACTGACAGCGTGCTGATTCGTGTTAAACCACAAGGCAGTGAGCCTCAAAATACGCCACCTGTCGCCAGTGTGAGTGCTCCAGCATCTGTTTCCTCGGGTGATGTGGTCGTCGTCGATGCCTCGCAGTCAATGGACGCTGATGGTGATGCGTTAACCTACGTTTGGTCGATCCCGACAGGCGTCGATGCGACACAAAGCGGCGCGACATTAAGCTTTATCGCCGGTGATTACTCTCAAGAGACTGAACTGATGTTCAGCGTTACCGTTGATGATGGTGACCTTTCAGACAGTGCAACCACGATCGTCACTGTGATCGCGAGCGGTTCATCCACTGAATTGTGCGATAATTTATGGGATGCCACCCTCGCATACCCAACGCCAGGCACCCAAGTGACTTGGGATGGGGGAATCTGGCAAAACAAGTGGTACGCCAACCCGGGAGAGGATCCAAGTGAGTCGGGTCCATGGGGCGCATGGGAGCGTATTGGTGATGCGCAATGTGCCACTGAATAATCTTATCGATAAATAATGCCGTTAAACCTCGCGCTTGCCGCGGGGTTTTTTATTTTCTAAGTATCCGTTCTTTACGTTGAGTACTTGAAGTTGTTTTAGAGTTATGGTGTTATAGTTATATATAACACCATAATTTAAAGAGGCATCGTGAGCGATTGGAATGAGGATCTGCCGATCTTTCGGCAATTAGCCCTACGTGTGAGCGATCAAATTGCCCAAGGTGTCTGGGCAGATGGCGACGCGTTACCTTCGGTAAGAGCCGTCTCTGCCGATTTAAAAATTAACCATCTAACCGTACTAAAAGGTTATCAGCTGTTAGTGGATGATGGGTTAGTTGAAAAAAGGCGTGGGCAAGGTATGTTCGTTGCACCCGGCGCCCAAGCCAAATTAAAGGCTAAGCAAAAACAGCAATTTATTTCTGAACAAATACCCAAGATTCGTCGTACTCTGCGTCAGTTGGATATGCCTTTGGAAGAATTTATCTCGCGTCTTAAGCAAAATATTGAAGGTGAATAATGATGCCCGTGGTTCGTGTTCAACATCTGTCAAAAAACTATAGCGGGCGCCAGTCTGGACAAGGCGAAGCGCTCAACGATATCAGCTTTCATCTCGAGTCTGGTCAAGTGTTGGGATTGCTTGGGCACAATGGTGCAGGCAAATCAACATTGATAAAAAGCTTGTTGGGGGCTCAGCGTTATCAGGGAGAGATCGAAATTAATGGTTATGAGCCACTATCACAGCGGGCTCAGCTCATGAAAGGCGTCGCCTGTATTTCTGATGTCAGCGTATTACCGGATTGGATGAGAGTTGAGCAGCTACTGGAGTACATTGCTGGGGTTCATCCAAAATTTGACTCGTTACAAGCACAGCAGTTTCTTGCCAAAACGGACATCACACTCGCGAGTAAAGTTGGCCGATTATCCAAGGGTATGAAAGTTCAGCTGCATCTCGCAGTGGTGATTGCCACTGATGTGAATGTACTTATTTTGGACGAACCGACGCTTGGATTAGATTTGGTCTACCGGGACACGTTTTACCGCCATTTATTGCAATGGCTCGAAGAAGGTGAACGCACTTTGATTGTTGCCAGTCATGAGGTGCAAGATATTGAACATTTATTGACCGATGTGTTGATCCTAAAGCAAGGAAATGCCGTTTGGCAAAGTACGGTAGATGATATTCAGCACTCGCTGTTCGTACTTGACGCAAGTGATGAGCATAAAGCAGAGCTGCTAGCTTGCCAGCCTTTATATGTCGAGCAAGGGTTAGGGAGCAGTAAGTGGCTACTAAAGCGAACTTATCTAGAACAAGTTTCATCGCTTGGACGCGTACTTCCCGCTGGGTTGACGGAGTTATTCTTAGCGCTGCAAAAGGGGGCGGTATCGTGAATCAATATGTTGCGATGTTAAAAAAAGAGTGGATTGAATACCGTTACTTAGTTCGTATTCCACTGTGGAGTGGGTTATGTGCGCTAGCGCTGCTAGTCGCATTATTTATGAACACGGCATTGCAGGAAAATTTGCTGTTTGAGATGCGTTTTGGTGACGGGTTTACTCGAGATGGGCTAAGCCTTGGCAATGGGTTAAGTACTCTGACAACTGGCGCTGCTGCGCTGTTATCACTGCTAATCAGTACCATGTATTTTCCGAAAACATTACGTAAACCTCGCCAAGAGGGCAGTTTGATGTTCTGGCGAAGTATGCCCGTCAGTGACGCGCAAAATCATTTAGTTAAGTTAATTTTTGGCTTGGTCGTCATTCCCGCGGTGTGTGCGTGTCTTGTGCTTGGTGCGGATATTCTATTATGGCTAATGAATATGGTTTCAGGCCAACAGTTGACTTTGGCTCTTCCACAAGCGTCGTTAAGTTTTAGTCTTATCCATTGGCTCGGGTTTTTAGCTCGCATGCTCTGGGCGGGTGTGCTTATGGTACCACTGGTCTTTGTCGCACTTGCATTATCACAGCGCGTCAATTCGCCCATACTCATCATGTTTGTTGCCGTCTATGCCTTGAAGTGGGGGGCGATTGGTGTGTTCAATTACTATGGAGTGAGTGAATTTTTCTCTGCAGTGTTTGCGATTCCAATGCACATTATGTTCAGCGATAATCCGTTATCTGTGCTGTCCGAACTCTCTTGGCTCGCATGGGTTCTCTATATATTAATCGGTATCATTGCCGCTAGCGTAAGCCTGCAGTTGAGTAAAACGGTGGAATAAAAGCAGGCGATGGATAACCATCGCCTTTATCTTTTATGAGTATGTTCAACCATTCTCCGGTGGATCAAACGCGGTCAGTGGCAAGGGCTCACCTGAATACTTTTCTATTTTCACCAGCGCAGAGTTGGCTGCGCAGCCATTGGCAAGGCGTGATGTGGGAATGTCCAATGTCAGAACATTCGCTGCGCCGTTTTTACACAGGCCACTTTGTTTATCGAGATCTGGCCATCCGCCTTCATGGATACATACCGACCCCACTTTTATGCGGTTTGTGACGACGGCTCCGACCAAAACCTGCCCACGTTGATTGTAGGCGCGCACTAAATCTCCGTCTGCAATATTGCGCACTTTTGCATCATCTGGGTGAATCCAGATGGGTTCACGGTTCGCAACAGCGTATTGCTCGCGCAGTGATGCGTAGTTGAACTGGCTATGGAGACGGTCTGCTGCGTGCGCAGTCATTAATTGAAGTTCATCCGCTTGTGCGTTCCCGGTGTACTCGTCAGGTTCGAGCCATGTCGGATGGGCGGGACAGTCCTCGAGTTGGTAACCTGCAATGGTTTTGGAAGTGATTTCTATTTTTCCACTCGGGGTACCCAATGGGTTGACGACAGGGTCGTCTCGAAAATCTGCATAGCGCACAAACTGTGCACTTTTAGGGTTTTCGTTCATCTCAATCAGCTGATTATTGCGCCAAAAGGTGTCGAAGTTGGGCATAGGAACGCGCGCGGCGCGGCCACTTTTTTGCGCTGCGGTGTAAAACTCATATAGCCACTCCATCTCTGTTTTTCCCTCGGTGTAAACCTCATGCCCACCAGGTTTAATTAACTCGGCCATGTCGGCAAAAACATCAAAGTCACTTTTAGCTTCACCTTGAGGTTCAACGACTTGCTTCATCGGAACCAGATGTTGATTGCTGTAGTCACCCGTCATGGTTAAATCGTTACGTTCGAAGGAGGTGGTGATTGGCAAAACAATATCTGCGTGTTTGGCAGCGGCTGTCCAGTAAGGCTCGGAGATAACGACCAACTGAGGCTTTTGCCATGCAGCAATCAAACGATTGGTATCTTGATGGTGGGTAAAGTTAGCGCCGCCAGCCCACCAGATCATTTTAATATCGGGAAACGTAAGACGATGCCCATTATGCGAGTACTCTTTCCCCGGATTCTCTAACGCCTCAACAATGCGTGCGACCGGAAAACTTTGTACGGCGCCAGATACCGCCCAGTCGTTGCCCGCTGATGAGCCCCCACCCAGAGAAGCCGATATCGCGGGTAGAACACCAGCGTCTCGCGCTGGATTGCCACCGTTAGAGTAATGATAGGAAAGGCCAAAGCCGCCACCTGGTAAGCCAATTTGTCCCAGCATTGCGGCCAGTGTCACCAGCATCCAGTGGCGTTGCTCGCCATATTGCTGTCTTTGCATACCCCAACCAGACATTAACATGGTGCGGTTTTCAGAGAAAATCTCGGCCAGTAATCGCAACTGTTTGATGGGAAGGCCACAAATATTGGAGGCCCACTGAGCATTTTTCTCTATACCATCTTCTTCGCCCATGAGGTAGGCTTCAAACTCATCAAATCCTTGGGTATATTTTTCTAAGAAGGGTTTATTGTGCTTGTTACTCTTGATCAAAATATGGGCAATGCCCATCATCATTGCGACGTCCGTCATTGGATGAGGAGCGACCCAAGTCGCGTTATCACCAAAAAACTCGGCGGTTTCGGAACGAATCGGGTCGATGATAATGACGGTTTTACCAGACTGCTTAAGTTGATGGAAAAACTCGAGACCAGCGCAATCGGATGACGTCCACGCGATTTTTAGTGTATTGACAGGGTTAAGTCCCCATAGGACTACGACGTCGCTGCTTTCTAAAATCACGGGGTAGGTAGTTTGTTGTTCGTAGACTTCGATTGAGCCCACCACATGCGGCATAATGACTTGTGCTGCGCCAGTTGAATAATCGCCCAAATGGCCTGAATAGCCACCGGCCATGCTCATATAGCGTTGAAGCAAGGTTTGTGCTTTGTGCAAAATACCACTTGAGCGCCAGCCGTAAGAGCCGGCAAACACTGCCGATGGGCCATACTCTTTGCGAATGCGCATATGTTGCTGGTGGATCAATTGGTAAGCTTGATCCCACGATACGCGAACAAATTCATCATCACCTCGGCGTCCTTGAGGATCTTGTGGATTAGCAAGAAAACCTTTGCGAACCATTGGGTACTTAACTCGAGCCTTGGTATACACTTGGTCTGGCCCGGTCAGCTGTAAACTGTTGGGCATGGTTTGCGCCAGCGCATTTTTGCTGGCGACCAACTTACCATCTTTTACTTCACACAGTAGTGGTCCCATTCGTCCAGCGGTTAGTATGCCATTGCCTCGCTCTTCAGCCCCATGGGCTAAGGGGATAAATGTGTGAAAAGTGAGTGCTCCTGCCGTATAGCCTGTGGTTTTTAAAAACCGGCGACGTGAAATATCAGTCATCGTCATTCTATAACTCCTTAGTGACTAACCACATCTTTGGCGTGGTGCTGGAAGAACTTGGTTAAGATTTCGAGATTGGCATCAGAGATGTCCGTGCGAGCACCCATGCTTTTCGCCACTGGGCCCCATGCGTTGACGGTGAAGTGTTCAGCCGGAATTTTTGCATGGCAAGTGGCACAATAGACGTTGTCCAATTGTTGGGCATAATCCCAAACCGGGTCTAGATTATCGACCACGGGTTGGTTTATTACGGTATTTAAGCGAACGGCTCGCCATTCATTGCCATAGCGGTCGGCTTCAAACTCACCCCCTTGCAGGGCTTGTTGCCCTTGTTCATTAAGCGTTGCGACAATCGCTCTCTGGCCACGTCCCATATACAATACTTGCTCTGCTCCTTTCATTTGGTAAGCGTTCAAAGTGACTTGTCGTTGATCACCATCAGTTGCTGTGACGTCGAGCGCAGTGGTGGGATTGACCGTCCCGAGTTCACCAAGAGCAGTAGCTGTGATTGGATAAACGGTTTTGGCCGTACTCGATGTGCGTTTTGTTAATGCAACGAGGTTATCGTAGGCTTTACTGTCGAGTTCAGCTTCTGGAGCGAAATGAGCAACCCCTTTATGACAATCAATACACGTTTGATTGTTTTCCTTGCCGTAGGCATGCATTTTGGCGGCATCTCGCGATTGAGCATAAGTTTCCATCGCATCAAAGTCATGGCACGAGCGACAGGTAGCTGAGTCATTGTCGCGCATTTGGTGCCAAACCATTTCCGCTAACTCTTTTCGGTGTGCTTCATACTTTTCTGGTGTATCGATTTTTTTCGAAATGAACTCGTGATAGATGTCCTTTGAAGCGCGAATTTTGGTGATCAAATAATCCATGGGTTGTTCGGGGATATGGCAATCGGAACATTCAGCACGAATGCCTTTCGCGTTACTAAAGTGAACCGAGCCTTGGTACTCTTTGAAGGGTTGTTCCATGGTGTGACAAGAAATACAAAAATCGGTGTCCGATGTGTAGTGCATGACGGCTGCCGTTCCGCCAAGGACTAACCATCCGATGACACCGCCGATGAGAGCGATTAAAGCGATATAACGTTTTTTCATTGGCATTGCTCAAGATATTGTTATTGGACGTTGTCCGGTAATAATCACAACTTTAGAGCGGTTTGATGATGAATGGTGAGAAAAGGCTTGGTTTTTATAGGGCTTTTCAATTTTAAGACGTATAAGGCTCGCACGCTGTAGATCAAGGTGAAGGTTATTGCTTGAACGCTATACAATAATTCTGGCATCTGCTAGCTTGGATCGCGGTTGAGACGAAAAAGGTTAGGGCAGTTTATCGTGCCACAAAGGTCTATTCCTCGTGCATAACAAGGGAGAGGAGAGGTCCCGGTCAACGTTTTTTGAGCGTGCCTTTTTTTAAATCACTTAACACATGAGCTTTGGGGCCATCGGCGACGATCATGCCTTTTTCCATCACAATGATACGTTCAACCAGATCAAGCATCGACGGTTTATGAGTAATCAAAATGAGCGTTTCTGTTTTTCCCAGCGTGGCTAATTGCTGCTTGATATGCTGTTCGGAGCGGTTATCCATCGCACTGGTTGGTTCATCCATCAATAACACTGGAGGACGACCAAGTAATGCTCTCGCGATTGAAACCGCTTGGCGTTGACCACCCGAGATTAACACACCACCTTCGCCAACTTGACGCTCAAGCCCGGCGGGATCGTTTTGCGTAAACACACTGACGCCTGAGCGATTGGCTGCATCGAGAATATCGCGATCATCGGCGAGGGGGCGCCCTAAGGTGATGTTGTCACGAATAGAACCATAAAACAGTTGGCTCTCTTGAGGAACACATCCTATATTGCGACGTATATCAATATGATGCAGCTGTTCGATATCGGTATTATCGATTCGAACATGCCCTTCGGTGGGCTTATATAGCCCCATGATTAGGCGCTCTAACGTGGTTTTTCCAGAGCCAATGCGACCAATAATCGCGACTTTTTCACCTGGTCGTATCGTGACACTTAAGTTACGAATGGCCGCCATCGAGGAGTTTGGATAGTGAAACGTCACGTTATCCAGTTCAATTTTGCCATGGATAATTGGCCTGTGGAGATAACGCTTGCCAGGTTGCTGTTCATCGGGCATCTCCATGACTTGATTGATGATCGATAACGATGATTTGGCTTGATTGTAGCGCGTGGAAATCATGGACAGCTGTACCATCGGAGCGATAGCGCGAACGCTCAGCATAGTGGCAGCGATGAGCCCCCCCATGGTTAATTGACCATCGGCAATGAGATACACCCCGAAGATGATAATACCGACATTGCAAGATTGCTGAACAAACCCCGCGGTATTTTGGATTCCATCGGTGATTCTTCGACTCTTTATACTCCAGTTAGCCATATGGGCAACGGCCTCTTCCCAGCGAAATTGGAATTGGCTTTGTGCCCCAAACAGTTTAACTGTTTCCAACCCCGACAGGCTTTCGATTAAATTCGCGTATTTTTGCGAAGCGAGTCTAGAGCCTTCTTCGATAGCACGGCGTAACGGTTTTTGAATCAACAGTGAATAGAGGAGAAGAATCACCACTCCGGTGACAGGAACATAAACCAGATCGCCAGCCATGAGCCAGATGATCAGTAAGAACATGATGGTAAAAGGCAAATCGATGAGCGCTGCGATGGTCGCTGAGGCAAAGAATTCTCGTATGGCTTCGAACTCTTGTAAGTGACGGGCAAACGCACCCACGGATGGTGGTTTTGATTCCATACGGATGCCCATTACTTTGGCGTAAATTTTTGAAGAGATTAAAATGTCTGACTTTTTGCCTGCCACATCAATAAAATAGCTGCGTAGCAGTTTGAGCAATAAATCAAATAAGAAAACCACGACAACGCCACTGGCTAGCACCCAAAGTGTATCAAACGCCAAGTTTGGAATGACTTTATCGTACACCAAACGAGTGAACATCGGCGCCGCGATGGCAAATAGATTGATTAAAATAGATGCAATTAGCACATCTCGAAAAATGCGCTTACTTTTCCAGATGGTACCCCAAAACCAATGACTATGGTCGTCTTTAAGGATTTCGGGCGAGCGTTCATCATAGCGAAATTGCTTTTTTACTAGAAAGTAACGACCTACGTATTGGTTATTTAAGTCACTCAGCGACAAGGTAACGGGGACCATGCCTGAGTCTAGATTGACGACTTCAACTTCTTGTTTTTCGATATCCAGCTTATTGAGAACACAGGCATCGCCATCACGAAGCAGCAGCACGACAGGAAGTACGAGTGGTGAAATATGCGTTAGGGATGCGCGGTTCTCACGAGCGACTAATCCAGCACGCTCTGCTGAGCGAGGAAACAGAAAGGGCGTTAACTTTCCTTCACTGAGGGGCAATCCATTAATCAACGCTTCAGGCGAGTTCGCTAGTCCATAGTAGCGACTGACATAAATTAATGAATTGAGTAACGCATCCTGCATTATTTAACCCCTCTGTGTGTTTAATTGTCCACAATAAAACCTTGAAATACGTCAATAAAATGTTGAGATAAGAAGTTTAATTGAGTTTGAGTTTCTACCCTTGAAGCAATGGTCACAATGCCGAGATCATGTGCGGTTCTTGAGATTGAGGTTAAGGTGAATTTCTGCTTTTCATCATCTAAATGGTGCGTGAATAGGTAGTCGAGTTTGACATAAGCGGGTCTAAATTCGTTGATGTAATCTAACGACTGGAAGTGACGGCCATAATTATCGACACCAAAATCCGCGCCCGCTTCTCTTACCGCACTGCAGAAAAGAGCGGTATGATGCGGTGTATGGATAAACGCACTTTCTGGAATCTCGAAATGCAGCTTAGAAATCACGTCTTTGTGCTTGCTCAGTTCATTGCCAATCCAGCGAATAAAGCTTGGTTGGGCGATACTGGCGGCGGATATGTTGATCGCGACTCGTGTCGTGATTTGCTGCTCTTCAAGCCGATTTAACAGCGTACGAATGACATATTGGTCGAATAGGTGGCTTGCATTGAGTTCTTCGAGTGCAAACAAATATTGATTGGCACGATAAGTTTGTCCATGGCTTTTAATCGTTGAAAATACTTCACTGTGATAGCTTTGGCCTTCGGCGTTGTTCGCTGACTGGAGACGAAACTCAATCCAGTCATTAGAAATGGCTTCTTCCACCAAGTGTTTCCACTGACTTCTACCCATCACGTGTTGTGAGGTATGGGCAGCAATAAAGCCAAATTCCAGTTCTGGCTCTGCTTTGGCGATCGCTAATGCGTTGTCAAGCATGCTCAATACGTCCGTGGTTGTCTGTCTATCTTGGGTATAGACCACGCCGAGGGCGATATTTTCCGCGCTAAAACCAAGGGGATCCGCGTTTAAATTATGCACATAAGCCATAATGCTGTTTGCCATCTGCTTAAGCTGCTCTTCGGTCATATTGGGGAAAATAAACGAAAACTCGTTAGATGACATTCGTGCGATAACCACGTCTGACGCTGTAATTGATACTTGTAACTGCGCGGCGACTTCTTGCACCATTCCATCGCCTGCTTCATAGCCTTTCTCGTCATACAGATCTTTAATGAAAGAGGCTTCTAAGATCGCTATCCCGCCACTGCCGCCATCGCCGAGCCAAGCGTTGAGCTGGTTCATATAGTAGGCGCGGTTACCGAGTTTAGAGACTGGATCAATGTACGCACGCTCACGCAACATTTGCGCTTCTTTGGCTTGCGCTTTAAACGATTTCTCAACTTGCGCTGACATTCGATTAATGCCATCGACCACATAGATTAAATCTTGGGTTTGAGGACGAGGTAGGGGCTGACCAAATTGATTTTTTGCCACTTGCTCCATTTTGGTCACGATCAATTGCAAAGGACGCAATGCGCGTTTAAGAATAAAGGCAATTGCGGCGATACCGATGATAAAAATGACGCTAAAGGCAAAACTCAGACGAACAAATGCTTTCCACAACTGGGAGTAAGCACTGCCGGGATGGCTGACAATTTCCACTTCAGCCAGTTGCATCCAACCGCTAGTGACGACTCGACGATCGTGAATTTTGCTAAATAGATTAAGATTCGAGAACCATTTAGGAACGCTGCTGGGATGAATAGGATAACTACGAACGATTTCTTCACCACTGTCTAAAAATACCAGCCTTACTACCGAGTAACTGCTACCGTCAAACAGGGCATTAATCACTGATTCAACGGCGACCTGATCTTTATTTTCCAGATACGGAGCAAGCGCAAGCCCCACGGTGTTGATCGTGTTACTGACTTCAGAGCGTTGTTGCTGCTCCAGATTGATTCGTGTCGTATTGAACTCGATGACGAAGACTGATGCCATCAGCATCAGAAACACCGCGATCATTCCTGCGACCAACTGTTTATATAGTGTCATACTGCCTTTTAATCATAATTGACGATCGGTTTATTCAGTTTGAGTGAGCGCTCACGACTTCTTAAGTCATTCCATAGACTGAGTCTAGATGACTCACCCGCTAACTGCCCTTGATTTGACTTCATTAACCACAGATTTTTACCGTTAAAACTGTATATCGGTAGTAGATCTTTACGTGTAGAAGCAGGTTTAATCACTGGATTAATATTGTCCAAAATCAGTGGTTCTGAACTTGGTCTTTGATAATACGCAAGAACCATATGAAATTGGTTAAGTTCTAATGCTTTAACATACACCAGTCGTAGTTTTGTGTCTGAGACGCCCAGTTCAAGTAATGAAAAGTATTTTGCTATCGTAAAGTCTTCACAATCACCGGCG
Organism: Vibrio sp. AK197; assembly: GCF_053903115.1. NCBI lineage: Bacteria > Pseudomonadati > Pseudomonadota > Gammaproteobacteria > Vibrionales > Vibrionaceae > Vibrio > Vibrio sp. AK197. The sequence goes on along the minus strand of NZ_CP096429.1, from coordinate 1,447,458 downwards.
TTAGCACCAAGAAATTCGAGCGGTGTAGCCCAATAATCATTTTTACCCCAAAGGTTTATGTCATTGACAAAGTTTAGCTGATTAAAGAAACGATTGACGCGCTCAATTTGTTGCCTTTCATCGAGTTTTTGATAATTTTCCATCTCTTCGCGCCATGTTGTCACGCGTTTCGCGGCTCGTTCTCCGTAGGTGGTACGCACAGAGTCAACCCATTGCTGTTCAGTGCGGTTTAAAGCAAAGGTAAAGGTCGAAAGGATTAAAGCGAGTAACGCGGACAACCAACGGGTCATGTTATCCAAATTCTCAATGAAACGGGTGAGGGTCGGCAAATCATTGTTATTCCTTGAGCGCATTCTGTTGCGCACTTAAAATGGGGGTTAATAAATATTCCATGACGGTGCGCTTTCCGGTAATGATATCGACCGACGCGGTCATTCCTGAAATAATCGGTAAGCTGGTGTCATGGTTTAGTGAGGTTTCTTTGGTTCTCACTCGAACTAAGTAGTAACTGTTGCCTTCTTCGTCTTGCGTTGTATCTGCACTAATATGCTCTAAAGTACCAGATAATCCACCATATTTGGTAAAGTCGTAAGCACTAAATTTAACGACAGCCGGTAAATTGGGGCGCAAAAAGGCAATATCTTGCGGTGCAATTTTTGCCTCAACTAACAGCGTATCTTCACTCGGGACGATTTCCACAATATCCATCCCTGGTTGGATAACGCCCCCGACCGTATTAATGTTCAATGTTTTTACTGTCCCTGTCACTGGTGAGATCACCACCGTTCGATTGACCCTGTCTTGCAGGCCCACCGCGGATTCGGTGAGTGCAGAGAGCTTATCTTGCACTTGGTTAAGCTTTTCTTGCTGCTCTGAGCGAAAACGTTGTGCGGCTTCAATTCGATTGAGCATTGCTTCACGAATCGCCGAAAGAAGCAAAGGGATTTTCAATTCACTGGAGGTGAGTTCTCGTTTGGTATCGTTGACTTGACGCTGCAGTTTTAGAATCTCGATTTGCGGCACGACACCCTCTTCGGCAAGGGGTGTGGTGATCTCAAGTTCTCGATTGGCGAATTGATAACTGGCCTTGAGGTTACTCACCCGGGCTCGTGTTTCAATTAAATCCTGCTGCTTTTGTTTAACCTGCTGATCAATCTGCGAAATTTTATTGCGTAAGTTGTTAAGGTCGAGCTGATATTCCACTTTTTGCCGAGCAACAAGTTCGGGCCTTTGTTGTTCAAATTCTTGAGGAAATACCAGCAATGAATTGTCAATTTGAACGTTTTGTGTCCAATCCTTTTCATTGAAGTTATCGTTAATTGCGACGCTATCGATGGAGGCTGATAATTGATAAACACTGGCGCGGAGATTCGCCACTTGTTGCTCTCTTTCTCGAAAGTCAGAGCGAAATAGTGTGTCATCAATCAGCAGTAACTGTTGTCCTTTGTTGACGTGTTGACCCTCGCGCACCAAAATTTCTTTGACTAAACCCCCTTCCAAATTTTGCACTATTTGCACTTGTGAAGAGGGGACCACTTTACCTTGGCCAGCAGTGACTTTGTCGATTTCTGCCCACGAAGACCACACGCCGGCGGCAATAAAGAATAGAACGACGAGCCATAACATTATGCGAGCATTACTTGGTGTGTTGAGAAGCAAGGCCGCGGTCTGATCATCGATGTAGTTAAGTTCCTGCTGTGAAAGCTTGTTATAACTGCTTTTTCCCATACTCATCCCTTGCGGTTACCACTACGTATAAAGCAATAGATAAAAAGTCTGATATATAAACTTTTGCTGATACTGTGTATTTTAGAAGTCTTCTGACGAATACGAGAACTTATTGCTGGTTTTGACTGATTTTGTATCGAGGCATAGCTTGTTTTCTCAATAATATCAGCGCACAATCTAGCAAAAATTAGTGGGGGTTAAGATGGAACTTGAAGATATCCGCCGTGAGTACATTCGAGGTGGCTTGCGAAGAAAAGATCTGCTTGCTGATCCAATTAAGCAGTTTGATGTGTGGCTGCAACAAGCGATCGATGCCAAGCTGACCGATCCGACGGCGATGACAGTGGCAACCGTTGATGGAGACGGGCAACCATTCCAACGCATTGTTTTACTTAAGCACTTAGACAATAACGGTTTTGTTTTTTATACCAATCTAGGCAGCCGTAAGGCTCAGCAGATCAGTCACAATAATAAAATCAGTTTGCACTTTCCCTGGCATCCCCTAGAACGTCAGGTTCATGTTACTGGCATCGCGCACAAATTATCGATGGCGGAAAACATCAAGTACTTCTCATCTCGCCCGAAAGAGAGCCAGATCGCAGCGATCGCGAGTAAGCAAAGCAGCCGCATTTCAGCGCGTGGGGTCCTTGAAGGTAAGTTCTTAGAGCTGAAGAAGAAATTTGAAAGTGGCGAAGTTCCAGTACCAAGCTTTTGGGGCGGCTTTCGGGTTGAACCTCAAACGATGGAATTCTGGCAAGGTGGTGAGCATCGCCTTCATGATCGTTTTCTATTTAGTAAGCAGCAGCAAAGTTGGGATATCGACCGCTTAGCACCTTAAGCACGAATCTGTTGCTCGCTAGGCTCCTGAGCCTTCAGTTGGTGATGGGGCCTGGCAATGTTCAGTATGACAGAAAGTTGCGTTTTTAGCAGGCTTTGAGGAATATGAGAACCAAAGCCGTATTCTAGTGCTTTTTCTATCAGTTGAGTCTGATTCAACGCGCCAAATTTATCACGTAGTTTTACGATATACCCTTCAAACGTTTTCACCGAAATATTCATCACCTCAGCGATGAACTGTGGCTTTTTACCGCATAACAATAAAAATAGCGTTTCTGATTCACGTGGTGTTAAGCGGTGGCTAAGTGCTGTGTATTGTTCGTGATCATGAGCCGCTACGGCAGTCAGTTTATCTTGGCTTTGGCAGACCCAATGTCCGATCTCAAGAAGGACGGAATCGGTTAAATCTTGGGCAAAAAAGATCACCCCTTGCACTTGACCATCATAATCAAACCAAGGCTTTTTGGTAAAAATGTGAGCGCGCCATTGACCATCCGGATAAGGGTGGATATCAAGAATTTTCAGTTCTTGACCACTTTCTACCACCAATTTGTCCTGAGCTTTAAAGGTGTCTGCACAATCGGCAAGCGGTGAAGGTAACTCATGCTCACTTAATCCAATACATTGCTCTGGCGAAGTGAGGCCAACCAGTTCAGAATATGACTGATTCACATACACAAAGACCGAGTCTAAGTTTTTGCATCCCCAATAACCGGGAATTTGCTTAAGCAGTGAAACGAATTGGTTGTCCACATTAAGTACCCTGACCCTATACACGAAAGATAGAGGTGTTCCCTCTATCTCATTGGTGCGACATACAAACCAAGAATACTAAATAAAAAAGCCAGCCGGCTGAGCCGACTGGCGAAAATCGGAATAGGTGAGTTGGACTTCACCTAATCCAAAAGGCAGCAATATGCTGCATTGAGACATATCAACAGAAGAACCGTAACAGTTAGGGATATGCTACAGCTCTAATAATATAAGTTAGCGGCAAACAGTGAAGGCGATAAGGGGGGATTTCCCTCCCCTTTATCGCAGAGTGAATAATAGAGACATAATGATTATGAACGGCGGTTATTTCACCGTGCGTACCACACGAAAGCCGACATAGTTAGCGGATGCCGAAGGTTCGATAAACAGTTGCTGATGAGCGGCCGCCATGTCGGGAGAGAAGTTCCAAGCCCCACCTTTGGCGACACCGCGTGGATCATTGGTCCACTGCCAAACGTTACCGACGGTATCGTATAAACCAATTGGGTTTGGTGCGAAACTCTTTACAGGGGCAGTACTGATGTTTGACCAAGGCGTTCCGCTCCAGCCGGTATTGGCTTCCCCAGCGCGAAACTCATCCCCCCACCAATACTGCGTGTGCTTGCCAGCGCGTGCGGCAATTTCCCACTCTTCTTCCGAAGGAAGGCGATAGTGGAAACCGGTGCGTTGGCTTAGCCAATTGATGTAGGCTTGCGCATCGTTACGGCTGATACATACTGCAGGAGAGTCGGCAGTTTGTTTGAATCCCGGATTACGCCAATAGCTCTTTGCAATCGCGGTAATGTCCGAATCTTTTATGGTGGTACAGGTATTTTTGAGCTCGGCATCGGTTTGATATTGTGTGCTATCGATGAAGGTTTCAAACTGTCCAACCGTAATCGGCGTGGTACCAATTGCGAAAGCATGATCAAGGTGAACTTGATGGGAAGCATTTTCACCGATGTAATATTGTCCTGGGGTAACGGCGACTAAATCCGGCGCTTTTAATTTACCTTTGACACTGTCGGCGAACCGCTCCCCAGCTTTTAAGCGATTTTCATATTCGTATAAATTCGCGCGTAATGCCTGATCTGATTGAATGTTGATCTCTTGCTGAAACGAGCGATAGCCCTCTTTGGCGATCATTACAGTGTGTTTGCCAACGGGCAACATCACTTCAAGCGGCGTACTACCGTAAGAAACGCCATCGATGGTGACGTGATCATCATATTGGTTTGAACGCACCGTTAAACTGACCCAAGCAATCTCTTTTTGGGCACTGAGTTCACTATCGCCAACGCCAGGGGCAAAGCAATACTTGGTATCAAGTCCAAGTAGTTGGCAGGCTGCGCGTTCTGGCGCACGCGATTCCAGAGCGACATCAAGTACCGTGCGATAGCGCATGCCGTCATAAAACCCTGATTCAGTCACATGATGACTAAGAACATGGATGTTGAGTGAGGCATCGCTAAGGTGTTGCCGGGCAATTTGGGCTTCCGAGGTGCTGTCAATTAAACGCGTTTGAAATTGTTTTACGGCTTTTTGTAAACCAAGGTCTCGGGTCTGTTGATCACATTGAGCAAGGGTCATCGAAGATTGGCAACGATTAGTAAAGCTAACCTTAAGGGTTTCTTGATGTCTCAACTCTTTCTTAAGTCGGTCAGCACGCGCCCGTAACTTAGCGGTTTCCAATTCTTGAATAGATTGCATTAGCTCGTCAACAGCGGCTTGCTTTTGGGTTAACTGAGACTCTTGTTCTTCGAGTTGTTGCTGCGCGTCTAGGCGTTGAACTTGGTTTTGTTTTACCTTGGCCCACGCTTGTTGGTAACTTTGCTGTGTCGCGGTAATATCTAAAGTTGGGTCGTCAATGATTCGTTGATAATCGCGTGCCAAATCCGTTTTGACTTTACCCAGCTCCGCATCGAGTCGCCGCGCATTTTTATTTAGCTGGCGCAGTGTGGCTTTTTGAGTATTAACCGCAGCATGTTGCTCATCTCTTTGTTCACGCGCCACTTTGAGTTCTGAATGGCGGGTAAAAAGAGCATCTTCGATACCGACAACGGTGGTTGGAAGCGCTTCTGCCCATACATGAATACTATTCACGCTGAGCAGAGCAATCAATAAAGAGGGGAGACCTAGGCGCATTCTCATTCTACTTCAATTATCATTCGTTTTTCGCCTCACTCATCTCAAGTGCCAAAACCGTCATGTGAAGTGACCGCCTTTTCTAGCACTTGAGCGAGAATCATGCTCAGCGAAGAAACACTAAAAGAATTAACTGTCTTTATTGGGTCTGAGCTTAACCCAAACAGTATCATTGCCAGAGACAGTAATGGTTCGGTTGTAGGTTTCATACCCGTCTTTGGAAACCGTCACTTGATGGCGTCCTTGTGGCAATACTACTTCAACCGGCGTACTACCGTAATCGACGCCATTGATGACCACGTCATCGTTGTATTGGTCGGAACGAACAGTGACATTGGCCCATGCTGGATCTTTGGGTTTGTTATCGTTCGCCTGACCTTTTAAACAGTAGCGATTTTCAACGTTCAGTAATTGGCAGGCAGCCACTGCTTCAGGCTTCGCTTGCAGTTGTGCCTGCATTTGAGTGAAGTAATTATTATTGCCTTCAAATCCTGAGCGAATAAATTGGCTTTCTTGAATATGAATATTGAGTTCAACACCCTGAGCGTTGCGTTTCGCAACCGTTGACTCCGTCAAGCTGTCCATTAAATTTTCGCGAAATGCTTTCACCGCTTTTTGTTTCGTCAGGTGTTTCCCTTGATTAGAACATTGGCCTAATGTCATGGTCGAAGAACAGGCGGTTTGATACTGGGTTTCGACAACTTGGCTTTCACGAAGCTCGGCATCTAAGCGTTTAACACGGGCTTCTACCTTTTGCTCTTTCAGGTAAGAGTGCTCAGAGTTCAAGCGAGCTTGTTTTTGTTTGATTTGCGACAGCCGCATTTCGCTTTCTGTCATTGCCTGCTGATTCTCAAGTTGCTGCGCTTGGTTATCTTTAACCGCTGCCCATGCTTCTTGATAGCTTTTTTGGAATGAAACTAAGTCGATATCAGGGTCGTCGAGTAAACGACTGTACTGCTTGTCTAAGGCGGATTTAGCTCGATTCCGTTTTGCATCCAAATCTTGCCCTTCGCGCTTGAGTTTGGCTTGGTCATTCTTTAGTTGCTGAAGTTGATCGGCTTCAAGATGATACTCTTGGGCCATCGCATCCAATTCTGCTTGCTTGTTTGAGAGTTTGGAGTCGATCGCGGAAATCGGATCCACAGGTGTGACTTCTTCCGCTGAAATCGCTACCGATACCCAAAGAGGGCATAGCGCCAACAAGAGCGCTGGGGTTCGACGTAATATCATAGTTCCCTGCAATCAATTAACGTGGTTACATCACCAATGTGAAAAGACAATATTTTGACGGTCCTCACAATGAAAACGGTCTATTTATAATTTTTTAATAGCTCGGTAGCACTTTTTTGCGGTCTCAGAACTTAACCGTTTGTATGTCATATGAAAGTGCTATTTCTCATTTTGAGCAGATTACTAAATTATGCAAGAACATATACGGAACTACGTGCGTGATCTTAAGCAGAAATCGCATTGACCGTAATTTCTGTGCGCTTGATCATTGTTCCAAAGTATCGAGTTAATCTAATTTCATATGAGTGCAATTCCATATATAACCAAGGCATATACAATCAAATGCTAACTGGCTCACAAAGTTTCGAGTTCTGGCGATTTTGGTATACCATCGCAGAAAGTGAAACTCAGGCAGATGGCATGAATGAAAACCCCACTCGATACCATGAAACCCAGGCATAATGATGCCAAAGTTTTGTCGCCTCGCCCGGCAGAGCTGATTACGTTACCTTCTCATATGGATTGCCATGATCACCAATACACTCAGATTGTGATTGGGCTTAAAGGTCAGGCGGAATTTGACGTGCGTGGCATTGGTAATCGAGTTGGCCCGGGGCAGGGATGTGTGGTGACGCCTTCGACCAATCACGCATTTGGTGGTGTAGAAAGCCAGTCTGATATTTTGGTGTTGAACCTACAAACGCCTACCCAAGATGACCCGTTGATGTTGCAAAAGATCAATGACCTGAGTGAATGCGATGTCTACTTTAAGCTCGATAACCAAATTCAGCGCATTATTCACTTACTGGTTGGCGAGATGGATGCGCATCCTGATGATTTGCTTTTGAGCCGTGCTTGCAATGACACCGTGATGGCACTTTTGCAACGTCATATTTCTGCATTTCAGACCCCCCGCAAGGATTCCCGGTTTGATCTCGATGTCATTGATCGTTATATCGAGCGTCATATCGGTCGCCGAATCAGTGTTGCTCAATTGGCTGGCAGTGTATTTCTTGGGGAAAGTCAATTCCACATGCTGTTCAAAGAACAGATTGGTATTACGCCCCATCAATATGTTTTGAATAAACGCATCGATCTGGCAAAAGCCTTAATAGAGCAAGGCGAGCTTACCATTGGCCAAATTGCAGAGCTAACGGGCTTTTCAGGACAAAGCACTTTCACCCATACCTTTTCACGTCTTCAGGGCTTGTCACCAAGCCAGTATAAAAAGCAATATTCTGTTAAATAATCAAAATGTAGTGAATTAAATATTATCAACTGTGCGTGAGATTGTTTTTAGTTTGTTAATAAGCAGAGGAAATAGCAAAAAGCTCGGAGTTTTTGACAAGTATTCAGCCTGCGCTCACAATACACTGCAAGCCATTGTAGGAAATCTGAAAAATTTGTTCAGATGTTGAGATTGAGGAACGCGCATGTTTACTGCGACCGATGTGTTGAAAACCGAGTTTGTTGAGCAGCCGCTTGAACAGCTTTGGTCACTGATCTCACCACTATATATGGTGGATGAATCACAATGGCTTGAACAGCTATTACCCCTTGCGACTTCCAGTGAGGCTGAGAAAAATCAGATCACTGAGCAAACCACTGAATTAATTCATGCGATCCGTGCCGATAAAAAGTCGATTCAGATGATCGATGCGCTGCTATTAGAATACAGCTTGGATACGCAGGAAGGCATTTTATTGATGTGTTTGGCTGAAGCCTTGATGCGAGTCCCCGATGCCGCGACCGCTGATGCGCTAATCAAAGACAAACTCAGTGTTGCTGATTGGAAGTCACACCTGAAGAATTCAGACTCGGTTTTCGTTAATGCGTCTACTTGGGGATTGATGCTAACGGGTAAGGTGATTGGCCTTTCTGATACACAACCGCCAAGCCCGGCTCAAGCGGTCAATAGCTTAGTTAATAAGTTATCTGAACCTGTGATTCGTAAAGCGATGCACCAAGCGATGAAAGTCATGGGGTATCAATTTGTGCTGGGACGCAGCATTGAAGAAGCACAGAAAAATGGTCGCAGCATGCGCGATAAAGGATTTACCTATTCGTATGATATGCTCGGTGAAGCCGCATTAACCCGTGATGATGCGCACAAATACTTTCAAGATTATCTCACCGCTATCGATGCGGTAGGGCGCAATCGTTACGGTGATAGTACCAGCCCTGCTGCTTCGGTTTCGATTAAGTTGTCGGCGCTTCATCCCCGTTACGAAGTTGCGAATGAAGCGCGTGTGATGACTGAGCTTTATGACACGTTACAAAAGCTGCTTGAGCGAGCCATTGACGTTGATGTTGCCATTACTATTGACGCTGAAGAAGCGGACCGTTTAGAGCTTTCTCTTAAACTATTTGAAAAAGTTTACCGTAGCGATTTGGTGCGGGGGTGGGGTAAGTTTGGCCTGGTGGTTCAGGCATATTCGAAACGTGCCCTGCCTGTATTGATGTGGCTAAATGGGCTTGCGAAGCAACAAGGTGACTTGATTCCACTGCGCTTAGTCAAAGGGGCATATTGGGATAGCGAAATCAAATGGTCACAACAAGCAGGCTATGATAATTACCCAGTTTACACCCGCAAAGAAGCGACCGATGTTTCTTACCTGGCGTGTGCGCGCTTTTTACTAAGTGAGCATGTCCGCGGTAATATTTTCCCACAATTTGCGAGCCATAATGCACAAACGGTCACCTCGATCGCGGTGATGGCCCAGCACAAAGATTTTGAATTTCAGCGCCTACATGGCATGGGCGATTCACTTTATAACCATGTAATGGCCACGCATCATCAACCCGTTCGCATTTATGCGCCGGTGGGTAGCCACAAAGATTTGCTGCCTTATCTGGTGCGTCGGTTGCTTGAAAATGGTGCCAATAGCTCGTTTGTGCATCGCTTAGTGGATGCACGCTGCCCTGTCGAGACATTAACTCAAAATCCGGTCGATGTATTACAAAGTCACACGACGCTGAGTAACCCGCAAATTTCGCTTCCACCCAATATTTTCCCTGAGCGTAAGAACTCAATAGGGGTAAACATTGATATTGAAAGTGAAGCATTGCCGTTCGAACGCCTAGTTGCTTCATTTATGGATAAGCAGTGGCGAGCGAGCCCGATGATCAATGGGATATGGCAAAGTGATGATCCTTCCGCTCAAACCTGTTATGTCGAAACCATTACTGCGCCTTATGACCGTGATGTGACCGTGGGGACGGTGGTTCACGCAAGCCTTGATCATGTTTCCGCAGCCATTGATGGCGCGCAAGCGGCATTTGATGCATGGAACCAAACCGATAAACAGCAGCGAGCAGCTTGTTTAGAGCGTCTTGCCGACCTATTGGAAGAGAACTTGGCAGAGCTTGTAGCACTGTGTCATAAGGAAGCGGGTAAAACTATCCACGATAGCATCGATGAAGTGCGTGAAGCGGTTGATTTTTGTCGTTACTACGCCAAGCAAATTACTCAATTTTCCTCGCAAAGCATTACCGATTTCTCTGGAGATACTCACCAAGTGACTCGCGAAGGACGTGGTGTGTTTGTGTGTATTAGCCCTTGGAATTTCCCATTAGCCATTTTCCTTGGTCAGATAACCGCAGCGTTGGTGGCAGGGAATACCGTTGTTGCTAAGCCTGCAGAGCAAACTAGCTTAATTGCTGCTCGAGCGGTTGCTTTAATGCAGCAAGCTGGCTTTGCGCAAGGCACGATTCAACTGTTGACAGGCCGTGGCGCAGACATTGGTGCGGCTTTGACATCTCACCATGCGATTGCTGGTGTCGCCTTTACTGGGTCAACCAATACCGCTCAGCGGATTAATTTGTCATTGACTGAGCGCGAAGCGGCGCCAGTGCCGTTTATTGCTGAAACGGGCGGTCAGAACGCGATGATCGTTGATAGCACCGCGCTGCCAGAACAAGTGGTTCGTGATGTGCTTCGTTCGGCATTTGCGTCAGCCGGGCAACGCTGTTCAGCACTGCGAGTCTTATACGTTCAAGAAGACATTGCTGATCGTATCATTGGGCTGATACTGGGGGCGATGCAAGAGTTACAAGTAGGTTTGCCTTACTTGCACGCGACGGATGTGGGGCCTGTTATTGACGCGAATGCCCGTCATAAGCTTCAGGCGCACATTGACCGCATGACCAGCACCGAAAAGAAAGTGGCGCAATTAGAATTACCTGAAACCTGTAAAAATGGCGATTTTGTCGCGCCTTCTGCATTTGAAATCAGCAGTATCAATAGTTTAACGGAAGAACATTTTGGTCCTATTCTTCATATCGTTCGCTATAAGGCCAAAGATTTGGCACAAGTTGTGAATGATATCAACCAGACGGGTTTTGGTTTAACGATGGGAGTTCATAGCCGAAATGAAACCACTTACCGGTGGATAGAGAAAAACATTCGAGTCGGTAACTGTTACATCAACCGTGACCAAGTCGGTGCGGTGGTCGGTGTACAACCCTTTGGTGGTCAGGGGCTATCAGGCACAGGTCCAAAAGCGGGTGGCCCGCATTACCTGTATCGGTTCACTCAGCCCCAATTTTCTTAATTCGGTAAGTAAGGAGAAGGTTTATGGTACATCACGTGACTCGTTTTTCAGATGCTTACTCGGCATGGGAAAATTGGAATCAAACCAGTTTTGACGCTCGTAAAGAGAGTATCTTGACGCTATGCAGTCAACTGTCTGCGCCTGTGTTGTCGGCATTTAATTATCAGATTACTCACGCCAGTCAGCATTTGGCTCAAACACATCAGCTCGTCGGGCCAACTGGTGAAACAAACGAACTTTATACCGCAGGGCGCGGTGTTGCCGTCATCATTCAAGATGAACTCAGCACTCGTGCCCAGCAGTGTGCTGCTGCTCAAGTGGCCGCGGCTATCATCGCAGGAAATGGTGTTATTCTCTGTAGCGATGACACGGCGTTTTCATCGCTACTTGAAAACGCATTTATGCAATCAGCATTGCCCGCGAACCTCATTCAGTTTGCTTCTAATGACGCTTATCAGCAGCTTTTAGAATCAGATGTGCGAATCGTGGGGTATGTCGGTAACAGCGCGGTTGAAATGCAACTTAACCGCCAACTGGCCAAGCGTCACGGTGCCATCGTGAGTTTGATTTCTGAAACGGATACCACCAACATGCCTGTTGCGTTGGATCCACAACTTTCGCTTCGCTTTATCACCGAGCGTACCAGAACCATAAATATTACCGCTGTCGGTGGCAACACCACCTTATTGGAACTGGGTAGCGAAGCTCATTAAGCTTCCCATTTGATGCCCCAGTTGGGGCATCCAAGGAAGAAAGTTTATAATTAAGAGGATAAAACATATGGAAAATAGCTTTGCTATTACCTCAACGTTTATTGCGTATCTGATAATGATGCTCGCAATCGGCGTTATTGCATACCAACGAACGAAAAACTCGTCCGACTATTTTCTAGGGGGGCGTACATTAGGACCTTGGCCTTCAGCGCTTTCTGCTGGTGCATCAGATATGAGTGGCTGGCTATTATTGGGTCTTCCTGGCTATGCTTACGCGGCTGGTCTCGAAGCGATTTGGTTAGCTGGCGGTCTGTTAGTGGGAACATGGCTGAACTGGTTGATTGCTGCGAAACGTCTTCGTACGTACAGCATTACCACCGACGCCCTCACTTTGCCTGAATTCCTTTCTCGTCGCTTTAATGATAAATCGAAATTGATTCAAATTATCTCTGCGTTCTTTATCCTGCTGTTTTTCTTGTTCTATACCAGTTCAGGTTTAGTAGCTGGTGGTAAGTTATTTGAAACTGTATTTGGTCTTGATTATACCCTTGCGGTGATTGTTGGAACGGTGTGTGTGGTTTCTTACACCCTGTTTGGCGGCTTCTTGGCGGTCTCTTGGACTGACTTAGTGCAAGGTTTACTGATGTCTGCAGCACTGGTGATTGTTCCTCTCGTTGCAATGGAAGGTGATTTGTCGACGCAGCTTGAAAACATTAACCCACAACTGCTGACGATTTGGAACGATGTGAAAGGGGAGCCGTTATCCGGCATCGCCATCATTTCTTTGGCCGCTTGGGGCTTAGGTTACTTCGGACAACCCCATATTTTGGCGCGTTTTAAAGCGGCTCGTTCGAATAAAGATTTAGGGACCGCTCGCCGCATTGCCGTACTGTGGACGGCGATTTCTATGGCTGGTGCTCTATTGGTCGGGCTTGTTGGTCTGGTATACGTGACCAATACAGGCAGCTTGTCTCTTGATGACGGTGAAAAAATCTTCATGCTACTGGTGAATGCCATGTTCCACCCAGTGGTTGCGGGTATCCTCTTAGCAGCCATTCTCGCCGCCATCATGAGTACCGCTGATTCACAATTGCTTGTGTCTTCGTCTGCGCTGGCGGAAGACTTCTATAAGCAAGTTATCAAAAAAGACGCAACATCCGAGGAAATCGTTGTAGTTGGCCGCGTGGCTGTTGTCGGTCTATCGATTGTTGCTCTAATTCTTGCAATGACACCGGATAGCTCTGTGCTTGGCCTTGTTTCCTACGCATGGGCTGGATTTGGTGCAGCGTTTGGTCCTGCCATTTTGCTTAGCCTGTTTTGGTCACGCATGAATCGTAACGGCGCATTAGCCGGTATTGTTGTCGGTGGCGTTACCATCGTAGTTTGGAAGCAGCTTTCTGGTGGTTGGTTTGACCTTTATGAAATCGTTCCTGGATTTATTCTTGCTACTCTGGCGATTGTGATCGTGAGTTTAGTCAGCGGTGAACCTGAAGAAGCGGTGAAGGCTCAACACAGAACGTATGAGAAAAATCTCGCTGAACTTGATTAAACAAGTCATGTATTTTCTCTGTAAAATTTTGCCCTGCTATGTAGCAGGGCTTTTTTATTTATACCAGTATTAGTTTCGGAATAAATATTCCAAATTTTTCAGCAAAATTTGATCAACTGGAACTATTTTGCACATTATTGGTCAATATCCGTTGTTGTATGGATTGTAAACAGAGGAGGATTCCGTCATGCCACGAGCGTATTGTCAACGTTGTCACCGTGAAACCAGTCATAAGGTGGTTTTACAACGTTGCATAGCCGAGGACCATTCGCTTGCTCAGCGATTCTTCCATTCTCTCGCCATGTTGCTTCATGGGGATCACTACGTGAAGATGGAAGAGCAAAGTATTTGCCGTGAGTGCAATACGCCTTCGCCGCACAAACGGATTGCGATGTCAGATATACACCCTGTGTGACCGCTGCTGAATCACGAAACCCATATTCTTCCATAGGCGACGACCTCCAACTCCGTTACTATCTATTTTGTTTTGTGATCTTTTCTCTAACGATGATGGTTGGAATGAACGCTTCATGGATCTAGATAGAATTGACAAAGAAATCTTACGTTTGCTGCATATGAAAGGGCGTCTGCCCCTAGTTGAGCTAGCAAAACAGGTGAATTTAACCACATCACCATGCTCTGATCGCGTTAAGCGGTTGGAAAAAGAAGGTTATATCAAGGGTTACCACGCAGAGCTCAATGCTGAAAAGCTCGGACTGGATGTTCAAGTGTTTATCCATATCCGCCTTGATCAGACCAGTTTTTCAATTTTCGAAAAATTTGCCGATGCGGTGGCAGATATGCCTGAAATTGAAGAGTGCTATTCACTTTCCGGTGATTTCGATACCATGATTAAAGTGCGAGTCAAAGACATGAAGTCCTATCAGCATTTTATGGCGCGCAAACTGGGGACCTTGCCTGGTGTTATTCAGACTCGAAGCGAAGTTGTGATTGAAGAGCACAAGACTAATTTTGGGTTAAATCCAGAGTTAATTTCAACGCTTTAACGGGCGGTGTTGTGCAGAAAAAAGCCACCATGTTTAGGTGGCTTTTTTATTCGGATTCGCTCAATTTTGGGTTTCCATATCCTGGCGTTTAATCACCTTGTGCCCATCTTCGGTGACACCTCGTTTCCAATAGCTGCTGAGGTAAATATTTTCGCGTCCCACTTCTCTTTCGTTACGGAAATATTTTCGCATCGCGCGCATTGAATCAAATTCACATGCACACCAGACGGATGTGGTGCCTGCCAACCATTCGAGATCTGGCACAACTTGGTTGATGCTTTGCTCGGTTAGCCAGATAACCTGCATGTTTTCTGGCGCGTCTAAAGGTTGCGTATCTTGTTCATCCTGTACTTGAATCACAGCATACCCTTTTGCATCGCGAGGTAGACGGCGAATTTTGGCTGAAAGGGCGGGCAGCGCTGTCATATCGGCGACCATAAAAAACCAGTCGGCGTCGATATTCATATTTTGGATGGTGCCAGGCCCAGCAATATGAATCTTTTCACCAATCGAGACGGTCATCGCCCAACGAGCAGCAAAGCCACTACTGAGATCATCGGTTTCATGGCGAACAAAATCGATTTCAATCTGGTTTTGTTCAGGTAGATAACGACGAATTGTGTAGGTTCGCATTGACGGTTTTTCATCGACAGTGAGTGAGTCAAGATCAGTGGCACCCTGAGAATTGAACAGCAGCTTAACGTATCCGCCTTCACAGTCACTTGGGTAATCAGCAAAACCATCACTTTGCAGTAGGATACGTTGCATATTCGGCGTGATGGTGTCACTGCTAACCACGGTGGCGACATTGGGTTTTGGCTTATTCATAGATTACTTTCTCACGATAATTATTCTTGTTCTCACTAAGGTTACCACCTTCTTCAACGCTGCGAAAAGCGTCTTTAAGCAAATTTACATTGCTTAATGGAGCATAGGAAAGGTTGATCCAATGAGCAATAGAGCCATTACATAGTTAAAGCTTTTCACACGCTTAGGTGTGGTCAACCAGGTTTGTAAATGTTGACCAGCGACGACCCAAATACTGGTCGACGGCAAATTGGCAAAAATAAACACGGTCGCGATAATCAGTAAATTGAGCCAAGACGAGCTCGGGTTATAGACACTGACAGCGGTTAACGCCATCGTCCATCCTTTAGGGTTCATCCACTGAAACATAGCGGCTGAAAAGAAATTCATCGGTCGATAACCATCTGTATTTTGTGTTGGCTTGCTGGTGGCGATCTTAACGGCTAAATAGAGCAAGTAAATTAAGCTAATCACTTTGAGTACGGTGTGCAGAAAAGGATAACTATTAAATGCACCAGTTAAACTAGCCCCTACGATCATTAACATCGCCGAAAATCCAAATGTGACCCCCAGCAAGTGAGGAATGCTCCGGGCGAAGCCAACATTGGCTCCCGAGGTCATCAGCATAATATTATTCGGTCCTGGGGTAAAAGTGGTAACAAAGGCGAACAGAGCCAAGGCGCTTATGTGAGCGAATTCCATAATATGTCTCTCTAATGACAGTGAAAATCAGGGTGAGTAGGCTGTTTAACTAGCTGAAAATATAATAGATAGAATTATGCTCAATTTTGTGCTTTTATTTGTTGTTAATGAGCTATTTTTGCAATGGAATTGAGCAATGGATAAATTTGACGAAATAATATTGCGCGAGCTGAAGAGTAACGGAAGAATCCCCAATGTAGAGCTTTCTGAGCGCGTTGGGCTTTCGCCATCGGCTACGCTACGCCGTGTACAAGAACTCGAAAAACGCGGTGTGATCAGTGGTTACCGTGCGGTGCTTAATCGTAATGTGATGGGGGTTGGTTTTATTGCCTATGTGTCGGTTGGGTTATCGAGCCACGGTAAAAAAGCGCAAAAAGAGTTTGAACAGCATGTTCAGTTTGTTGATGAAGTGGTTGAATGCCACAACATCACAGGGGCTAACGAATACTTGCTGCGAGTTGAGACCAATGATTTGGTCGGCTACAAGCGATTCCACGCAGATGTGTTGGGGGAGTGCCAAGTGGTGAATGCCATCACTACCATGGTAGTGATGGATTCGTCGAAAGATGAGCGTTGAGCTTAGTTTTGTTGGGCTAATTTTGCTTCGACTTGAGTCAGTGCTCGGCGATACATGAGCCAAGCACAAAGTCCAGCAAAGAGGTTGCCGACAAGAGCGCCGATAAACAAGCCTTGTAATCCGTCCAATTGAGCACCGAGCCACAAGCAAGGCAGGAAGAAAACGAACAGACGCAGCGCCGAAATGGTTAACGCGGTATACGATTTACCTAATGCGTTGGACACCGATACCATCATCATACACACGCCAAGCGGTCCAAGGCTCAAAGGCACAATCATCAAGTGCCAATTTAAAATCGACTCAACACTGTGCTCACTGGTCATGAGTTGAGCCAGTGGTGTTGCGGCAAGCCAAGTGATGATCGCAATCACCAGCTGTAAGCCAAGTATGAACTTGACGGCAATGTTAATGAGTTGGCGAATATCCTGTATTTTCCCGGCCCCCAGTAAGCGACCAATCATTGGAGGCATGGACATGGTTAACGCCAATACCGCAACAATAGCAAAAAACTCATAGCGAGAACCCAATGCCCAGGCAGCCACTGCGGCGGTGCCGAACGTGGCAAGCAACTTGGTGGCTAACATTGATGAAAGCGGAGGAAGAAGCTGGCTTATCATCGCTGGCCCCATGATATTGCTGATCGAACCTACGCTGCGCACGATATTGAGATCATGCCAATCAAAGCTTACCCAATGGCGTGACATGACTTTTGGGGCAACCACTAAAATACCGATACCAAACGCGAGTATCGTTGCAATCGCAGCGCCGTTAATGCCCAAATCAAGGGTAAAAATGAAGATAGGGTCAAGCGCCAGGTTGAGTACGCTGGTGACCATCATCATGGTGCCTGGCAACATGGTATTGCCGTTTGAGCGGCAGAGGCTGTAGAAAAAGTAAAGTACAGCGCCCGTCCAAGAGCTGACTAACCAGTATATCCAATAACTGTCTATGATTGGCATGACGCTGTCTGGGGCACTAAGCAGAGACAGTAAAGGTCCGCGCAACAGGTAAATCAGCACGGAAAACAGCGCAATTCCAATGCTCCCGATGGCAATCACCAAGCCGCCAAGTTGTTTGGCATAGCGTGTTTGTCCGGCGCCTAACGCACGAGAGATAACCGCCGTGGTTGCGATGCCTAGGCCCACTTGAAGTCCAATGATCACCATCTGAATTGGTAAGGTGAACCCTTGTGCAGCTAACGGTAAAACGCCAAGTTGACCGATAAAAGCACTATCCACCAATTGAAAGCTCATGAGCGACAGCACGCCGAATAACATCGGCCAAGTCATGGTAAACAATTGGCGGCTTAAAGAGTTGGGTGGAGCGGAAACAGTATCAGACATAATTCTCGAACTTGTGTAATAAAGAAAAGTAAACCGAGGTGTGGTTAACCTCGGTTTAGCTGCTAGAGATTATTGGGGATGAAAGCCAACTAATCAACCGTCACCGCGTAAGGTTACTGCGATTTTATATGGCACCGTAGTTTGGCATTGACGGTGTGGATTCACCAATGCTTTGATATCAAGAGATCGAAGTTGGTAAGCGGTTACTTCACTCACTATTGATGTTTACTGATATACGGAATTAATTGATCAAGTGAGTTGACGGTAAGCGAAGCATACGCGGAAAACTCTCGATGCATCGGATGGTTAGTGACGAGGCAACTTGGCGTCTTTGCATTCATCGCGGTATGTAAATCATGCACGTAGTCGCCAACATAAATCAGCTCCTCTGGCATCAGTTGCCAGCGCTCAAGGAGGGCATTTAACGCGTCTGGACTAGGCTTGGCGGCGTAGTGTTCTCGGCTAATGACGGGCGAAATCGTCAACCCATGCTGCTCAAGTTTTTGCTTCGCGGCTGCTTGGCAATTACGAGTAATGATCGCCACATGATGCTGCTCGCGAGCTAATACGTTGAGCAGTGCTTTGGCCCCTGGCATCAGTTCGCTGTGCCGAGCATCGTCAAGTTCATGATCGACCACAATTTGATGGGCTTTTTGTGCTTGTTGATGCGGAAGTTCGTCGATGTAGTTAAGAAGATCCCGTTTAGGCGGGCACCCGATTTGTTCACGAAGCCAGACAAAGTTCAGTTGCGAGCTAATCAGAGTATTATCCAAATCAAACACCATGGCTTTGATTTTGGTCCAATCGAGCTTTACTGGATGTGAAGCAATCCGCGTCATACTCTTTCCTATGGCTGCCTATCAGAGATCAGTTTAAGCGAACTCTTTTTCTAAGTACGCGACAATGTCTGAAGATTCATACATCCATTGAGTTTGACCATTTTTCTCAATGCGCAAACATGGCACTTTGATTCGTCCACCACCTTGCTCCAACTCAGCTCGATGCTGTGGATTGTTCTTCGCGTCTTTTAATGCAACATTCACGGATTGACGTTTCATCGCGCGGCGAACTTTCACGCAAAATGGGCAGGCTTCGAATTGGTACAGCGCTAAATATTTCGCCTTTTCATCAACTTGACGCTGATCTTGGGGATTGCGTTTAATGCCTCTGGGAGAAAATACCGCATTTAGTACCAAAATGAGTTTTCCTAATAACCAGCGAATGACTTTCATATTGTTTTCCAATATTGCAGTTTGAATGAATGGCCTAATACTGAGGCCCAATGAATCGGTGCTACTTTGCCAATCCTTAATTTGATAATCAACCGTCGATGCGCCAAAGCGCGATGTTTTCTGATTGTTTTTGACGTTCCTTAGCAGATCAAAGGGCTTCTCCGAGCCGCGAATGTTGTATTTGGATTAGCCTTATAATGGTGCTTTTTTGTAAACGTTTACTTCTGGTCATTAATTTATTAACTCGTGCTTTATTAACAGGGAAATTAGTACCTCTTAAATTTTTAATGAAAATTAGTGGAAACGTTTACATGTTGTGCTTTTTATCACAGAAACGATCTTCGTCGTACTGCTAAACTCAGCGCTACTAATTTGGGTAATCAACAGAGAGGTTAGTCGTGAACGTTCTCATTACCGGTGGCATGGGGTATATCGGCAGTCACACTTGCGTTGAAATGTTAGAATCGGGTTTAACACCCATCATCATTGATAACTTATGTAACGCCAAATCTGAAGTACTCAATCGCATTGAGCACTTGACTCAACAACGCCCGGTTTTTTTAGAGGGTGATGTCCGTGATGAAGCCTTTATGGACTCCGTATTTGCCCAATATGATATCGATTCGGTGATTCATTTTGCCGGATTGAAAGCGGTGGGGGAGTCAGTCAGGAAGCCTCTTGAGTATTACGACAATAACGTAAATGGTTCGTTGGTACTCACCCGCTGTATGCGCAAAGCGGGCGTCACAAGTCTTGTCTTCAGCTCTTCAGCAACGGTTTATGGCGATCCTCAATCTGTGCCAATTACTGAACAGGCCCCTACTGGAGCGACAACAAACCCCTATGGTACCAGTAAATACATGGTGGAGCGGTGTCTCATGGACTTGGTTCATGCCGAACCCGAGTGGAGTATTACGTTGCTACGCTATTTTAATCCGGTTGGTGCACACCCTTCAGGATTAATGGGAGAAGACCCACAAGGCACGCCCAACAATTTGATGCCTTTTATTGCGCAAGTTGCCGTCGGGAGACGCGAAAAGCTGTCTATCTTTGGTGATGATTATCAGACAAAAGATGGTACGGGTGTACGGGACTACATCCATGTGCTCGACTTGGCCGATGGGCATATCGCGGCGCTACAACAAGTGGGTGCAAAGCCGGGACTGCATATTTTTAACCTTGGTACGGGACAGGGCTCCAGTGTACTGGATATGGTGAATGCATTTTCTCAAGCAAGCGGTCAATCGATTGCTTATGAGCTGTGTCCGCGGCGGCCAGGAGATATTGCGAAGTGCTGGGCAAGTACTGACCAAGCTCAGCGTGAGCTTGGTTGGAAAGCCAAACGCAGTGTTACCGAAATGACCGCCGATACATGGCGCTGGCAGTCTAACAACCCTCAGGGTTATTAAGTTTTTAACAATTTGGGTAAATACGATTATGGCGAACAAACAATTTAATCCGGTTGATCATCCCCACCGACGCTTCAATCCATTGACAGGTCAGTGGGTTCTTGTTTCTCCCCATCGCGCTAAGCGCCCTTGGAGTGGGCAAGATGAAACCCCTGCACTCGAGCAGTTACCAAGTTATGAGCCTACGTGCTTTTTGTGTCCAACGAATCCACGGATTTCTGGCGATGTGAACCCGGATTATCATGGCACTTATGTGTTTGACAATGATTTTGCGGCATTGATGATCGACTCACCGGATACGCCGCCGTCAGAAGACCCATTATTTCAAGCGCAGGGGGTTCGTGGTTTAAGTCGAGTCATTTGCTTCTCACCCGATCACAGCAAAACCTTACCTGAACTCTCGGCTCACGCCATTCGACAAGTGGTCGATACCTGGAGTGAACAAGTCGCGGAGCTAGGCAAAGAGTATATATGGGTTCAGGCGTTTGAAAATAAGGGAGAAACCATGGGGTGCTCTCAACCACACCCCCATGGGCAAATTTGGGCAAATAGTTTTTTGCCCAATGAGATCGAACGAAAAGACACTAACCTGAAACAGTACTACCAGCAGCATAACCGCAACTTATTGACTGACTACGTCGAGGCAGAATTAAAGCATGGTGAGCGTGTTGTCGTCGAAACCGAACATTGGGTGGCACTCGTGCCTTATTGGGCTGCGTGGCCATTTGAAACCATGTTGCTGCCAAAAGCGGCGGCTCGGCGTTTCAGTGACTTAAACGAAGCACAGCGTGATGATCTTGCTTTAGCACTGAAAAAGCTCACGAGTCGCTATGACAACTTGTTCCAATGTTCCTTCCCGTATTCGATGGGATGGCATTATGCGCCATTCTTTGAGCAAGGAATCGATATCGAGCATTGGCAGTTACATGCCTTGTTTTATCCACCACTGCTGCGCAGCGCCAGCGTGCGTAAGTTTATGGTCGGTTATGAAATGTTAGCGGAAACGCAGCGTGATTTAACGGCGGAACAAGCCGCTCAAAGGCTACGTGATGTGTCAGATGTCCACTACAAGTCCGAACACAATGACTAACAACGGCGTAACCCAATCCGTTTTTAGTGCGCTTTCTTTAGGCTAGAGCGCTAAATAACCAAAATTGAAGAGAAATAACATGAGTGATCCAGTAAGCAACGTGTCGGCGAGTTTTGAAACGATGTTTGGCGCAAAACCGCAGTTCTTGGTCCAAGCTCCAGGGCGAGTTAACTTGATTGGCGAACATACCGATTACAATGACGGTTTCGTTCTGCCGTGTGCGATTAACTATCAGACTGTGGTCGCTGCGAGTCGACGTGAAGACAGCCTTGTACGAGTGGTGTCGGCCGATTACCAAAACCAGTTGGATGAATTTGACTTAACCCAGCCGATTGAATTTCAAGCCGATAAAATGTGGGCCAACTATATCCGTGGTGTGGTGAAATGCTTGCTTGAGCGTGATTTGACGTTAGGTGGATTAGATCTGGCTGTGAGTGGAAACGTACCGCAGGGCGCAGGGCTTAGTTCTTCTGCCGCGTTGGAAGTGGTCATAGGGCAAACGTTTAAAGAGCTTTATCAACTTAATCTATCTCAAGCTGAAATTGCACTCAACGGGCAAAAAGCAGAAAACGAATTTGTGGGCTGCAACTGCGGTATTATGGATCAGCTGATTTCTGCTGAGGGCGTTGAGAACCACGCCTTGCTGATTGATTGTCGAACCCTAGCCACCAAGCCGGTTTCTATGCCAAAAGAGTTGGTGGTCGTTATCATTAACTCGAATAAACAGCGGGGGTTAGTTGACAGCGAATACAACATGCGTCGTGAGCAGTGTGAGCAAGCAGCACAAGCGTTTGGCGTGCCCGCCCTTCGAGATATCAGTTTGGCGCAGTTCGAACTGAATAAAGCGAGTTTATCGCCAGTGGTGGCGAAACGCGCTCGCCACGTGATTACTGAAAATGCACGAACGATTGAGGCAGCAAAAGCGCTCGAAGAGGGGAATATCGCCCATTTAGGCGCCTTGATGGCGCAATCTCATGCCTCTATGCGAGATGATTTTGAAATTACAGTACCGGAAATTGATACCTTAGTTGAAATTGTTCAAGGTGTGATTGGTGACCAAGGTGGTGTGCGGATGACGGGTGGTGGCTTTGGGGGCTGTGTCGTATCATTGGTGGTGCCTGAGTTAGTGGAAGCGGTTACATCTGCTGTTGCTGAGCAGTATCAAGCTGCAACTGGACTCAAGGAAACTATCTATGTCTGCCAAGCCCATACAGGGGCTGGCCTCGTCAACTGATCAAGGAGCACAGCGTGACCCATCCACTATTTGAAACAATGACAACTGAGCCTGCGTATGATGGCAAGCCGGCGACATTGGTTGAACTTAAGAATGCCAAAGGCATGCGTTTGGTATTGATGGATATCGGTGCAACCTGGCTGAGCTGCAGTTTACCCTTGGCAAGCGGTGAGCAACGGGAAGTACTGCTGGGTGTCGACACCCTAGCGAACTTCAAGCGCCAACAAAGTTACATGGGGGTAACGGTTGGGCGTTATGCGAACCGTCTTGCTAAAGGGGCTTTTAACGTTGATGGCCAAGCGTATATCGCTGACCAAAATCAGAAAGGAAATTGCTTGCACGGTGGTGATGGTGGGTTTCATAGTTTGCGTTGGGAAATTGAATCGCACTCTGACTACCATGTTACTTTCAAGATAGTTTCCGCTGACGGCGACCAAGGTTTTCCAGGTAATGTAACCATGCGTGCTACTTATACCCTGACAGATGACGATCAAGTCTTGATTGATTACCAAGGGGAAACTGATAAAGCAACGCCGCTCAACATGACCAACCATGCGTATTTCAACTTAAATGGCGCCGAGTCTCAAACTGATACTCTTGCGCATGAATTATGGATTGATGCGCCATGGTATTTACCCATTGATGATGCTGGCATTCCAAATGCGGACTTAACGGCAGTCATTGAAACTGGATTCGATTTTCAGGAGCCGAAAACGCTTGGTCAAGATTTACTTAAAGATGAGCAGCAAAAGCCGCATCAAGGTTATGATCATGCTTACTTTTTTTCTGATCAGCGTGATGTCGCGAAGCCGATTGCGCGTCTTGTCAACCAAGACCAAAGCATTCGGATGGACGTGTTAACCGATAAGCCTGCCATTCAGCTCTATGGTGGGAACTGGTTGGAAGGCACACCGGCACGTAACGGGCAATATTATAAAACTTATGCTGGCGTGGCACTGGAAACCGAGTTTCTCCCTGATTCTCCGAATCATCCAGAGTGGCCTCAACCCAGCTGTATCATCGAACCTGGACAAACGTACCGCTTTCATACTGGCTATCATTTTCACTATTAAGTCAGTGACAACCCCAATAAGGCTTACGCAAGTAAGCCTTATTGCTATGTGCTTATTGCTGTGTGTCTGCAGGGGAATTAATCGAGCGCTTTTACCGAGTCGCGTTTGACCATGGTTGGTGAATAGCGCATGACCTCTGGCTCGGTAGGGGCATCACCTGCTGCGAGTTCCAGTGCGAGATTCGCCGCTTTTTCCGCCATCATTTGTATTGGATAACGTACGGTGGTAAGCCTTGGTTTTACGTAGCGGGCAATAAACCCATCATCGAAACCCACGATGGAAACTTGACTCGGTACGTCAAGACCATTTTCATCCAAAATAGATAATGCGCCTGCCGCCATATAGTCGTTGTAGGCGACAACACCGGTAAACTCAATTCCTTTGGTTAAAAGGTGCATCATCGCATCTTCGCCGCCGTCATTGTCGGGTTCACCACTTTCAATATAAGCATCTGACAGCGGTATTTGATGATCAGCCAGAGCTTGGCGATAGCCTCCAATACGTTCATTAGCATCTTCTATATCGTGGCTAGAAGTGATACAGGCAATTTTTTCGTGGCCCTGGCGAATGAGAAACTCGGTCGCCAAATAGGCCCCTTTGTGGTTGTCAAGATATACGCAGCGATCTTCTAATTCAGGAACATGGCGATTAATGATCACTAGGCCTTGAACTTCCTTAGAAAAATCAATCAGCTCTTGGTCTGAAAGGGCTTTAGCGTGAATCACCAATGCGTCACAGCGGTTATTGATCAGTAATTCTATCGCCCGGCGTTCATCATCGGCGCTGTGGTAGCCATTTCCTACCAGTAAATGTTTACCGTTTTGGTGGGCTACCTTATCTATCGCTTTTACCATCGTGCCAAAGAAAGGATCGGAGACATCACCTACTAATACCCCGATTGTATTGGTGCTTTGACTGACTAAAGCCCTCGCTGCGGCGTTTGGCCGATAACCCAACTCATTCATGGCTTTGGTTACAGAATCGATTGAGCTCTGGCTCGCTTTTGGAGATTTGTTGATAACTCGAGAGACAGTAGCAACAGAAACGCCAGCGGCTTTCGCTACATCTTTGATAGTAGCCATGAAATTTGAGTTCCTCAGTTAGACATTTAGGAAATTAAACACTGGATGTTTGGCTAAAGCAAACATTGAATTCCCAATCATACTCAAATGCGAATTAAGCCATCACATTCATTAACATAGTCCTGCTGTTTTAACCCGTTTGGTTAATTTATGGGCTTGATTTACGCCGAATCAGCGAGCGACTCAATGGCGACGAAATTCAGGTCGCTCGGTGGCGTAATAGTAACGCCCGACACAGCCTGTTGTGAGTAGGTTTGCCGCGCGAGTTTGGGCGATAAGAAGGTGATCGTGGCGTTTGCCAAATCGAGTACACCTAAGGCCACGTTTTTGACCTCGACGCCTGATTCGCCCGCAGGCTGATCCGTAAACTGACGCAAAATCAGCAATCGTTTCACCTTTTCCATCTCACCACGCTTTTGAGCCCAGAGCTCAAAGTCGTGGGCGTTTTCTGCGTGAAAATGAATGTTCATTTGTGGGCTACTGATAAACAGCCGGTTACTTAGGCTATTTGCTTCAAAATAGCGGGCAAAATCGCTGATTGAGCACGCGACATCGGTCGTTAACATCGGCATATCCTATGACCATTGATGGTAAGTGTTACTCGGTGTTGTTTGTTTCCACCAAGCTATGGCTAGTATATCCAGCCTTACGAGTTAACGCTTGCGCCAAGCGCTCAATGTAAGATTGCACCAATATTCAGCGAATTAGCTTGAGCGATGTAACTCACTCGTTGAGGCGTCAAATAACACGTTGGTCACCCTATCGAGTAATTTGGATTGGACTGCTGCATGTTGCCAATAAAGCGGTTCATCAAGCCACATCTCAGGGGCAAGATACACCAACTGTTGATGTTTTATGGCGTCGCCAAGTAGACCCTCAGCGACCATACACCAACCCATGTGTTGAGTCGCAGCCGTCACTAATCCGGAAGAGTTGGGCATAAAGTGGACGTTATTGGGAGAAAGTGCCTGGTGGGTGACTTTTTCCATAAAGCGGTGTTGTAAGGGGTCTTTACGGTTATAAGCAATGAGCGGCGCTTGAATAAAGGCTTGTGGTGTAAGCCCGTTTGCAAAGTACCGTTTGGCAAATTGCGGAGAGGCCACGGCATAATAGCGCATGTTGCCCAAGTTATGACAAGTGCAGCCTTGGAGCGGCGTTTTCTCCGAGGTCAACGCACCAATCGCTGTGCCATTTTTGACGTAGTCGAGGGTATAGTCTTGGTCATCAACGCACAGGTCAAAGAGATGACCATGCTGTTGGTGAAGTGCGGTTAAGGTGGGAATAAGCCATGTCGAGAGCGAATCTTCATTAACCGCAAGCGTAAAGCGCTTGGCCTGCGTTGACGCTCGAGGAACAAACTCCGCCATGACTTCGGTTTCGAGTAGGGCCATAGGTTTGACTTTCGCGAGCAGTTTTTCACCTGCAGGTGTGGGTTGGCAAGGTGACTGGCGAATCACCAGCAACTGTCCTATGCGATCTTCTAAGGTTTTAATTCGCTGTGAGATGGCAGAGGGCGTGACGGCTAAACGCTTGGCCGCCGCGTCAAAGCTGGTTTCTTCAATGACGGCAATAAATGCTTGTACTTGTGGAGAGAGTAAACTCATAGTGATGGCATCAACATTAGTAATTCTTAACTAAGATAAGATTATATCGTTTTCCTAATTAAGTCTTGTTGTCGATAATTGAAAACAACTTTTCCTTATTTGACGTTTTTATGATCATTTCTTCATTAGCAACTGGATTTACTACGGGCGCTGGCCTGATTGTTTGTATTGGCTCCCAAAACGCGTTCGTTCTTCGCCAAGGATTGCTACGCAGCCATGTTGGTTTGGTGGCCTTGGTATGTATTATCAGTGACATTTTGCTGATTGCGGCTGGCATTTCAGGGCTAGGGTTTATGGTTGAGCAATGGCCAACTATGTTGCAGTGGGTTCGCTATGCGGGCGCCTTATTTCTTGCATTTAATGCGTTTCAGGCGGCAAAACGTGCATTCGATACCCATCAATCGTTGAATCCTTCCGAGTTCATTGCTCCGAGTCGAAAGAAAATACTGCTAACTTGCCTGGCATTTACGTGGCTCAACCCTCATGTGTATTTGGATACGGTGTTCATGCTGGGCAGCTTGTCGTTGCAGTACACCGAAGGCACCCAATGGGAATTTGGGGCAGGTGCGATGCTAGCGAGCGTGGCGTGGTTTATCTCTATCACTTACGGGGCGCGTTTTTTGCTGCCGTTATTTAAAAATCCCAACGCGTGGCGCGTTCTTGATGGGCTCGTCGCGTTAGTCATGACGTATCTTTGTATTGGACTGTTAGTGGTGCCACTTAATTAAACTTAATGGTGAATCTGCCGTGTTCTCACATTCAATATTGCATTTTTCGTTAAGGTGTCGATAAACGATGGCGTTAAAAGGTATGGTCACTATGAATCTAAAACGATTATTTTTTGTGTTTACGCTTAGCACGTTGACGATAAACAGCTTTGCTGCCGATGCCAAATTTGTGCCTTACGGTAAAGCGGATAAATTTGAATCTGAAATCGCCCGCTTTGAAACACGAGACCAGAAAAATCCTCCTGCGCCTAATGGTATTGTGGTGGTCGGCAGTTCCAGTATTGGTATGTGGCATTCGCACATTAAACAAGATTTGGCTCCGCTGACGATCATTCCTCGCGGGTTTGGAGGCAGTAACATGAATGATTTACTGCATTATGCTGAACGAGTGATTGTGCCTTATCAGCCACGCGCCGTCGTGATTTATGAAGGGGATAATGATATTGCTCAGCGTGTTGCGCCGCAACGAGTTGCTGATACCTTCGCCAAGTTGGTCAATACCATTCATCAACAGTTGCCAGATTGCCGTATCTATGTGCTTTCGGTAAAACCCAGCCCCAAACGCACCAGTCACTGGCCGAATATGCAGCGCGTCAATCAATTGCTTGAAGCGCAAAGTCGCGAGGACCAAAATATCACCTATGTGGATGTTGCCACGGCGATGTTTGACGAGCACGGTAAGCCTAATTCAGCGCTTTATCGTAAAGATAGGGTTCATATGTCACGTGAAGGGTATTTAATCTGGACCCAAGTTTTAAAGCCAATTTTGATTGAAAAAGAACTTGAATATGAACCTTCTTATCAGTCTTAGCCGGTGATGCCGAGGCCAACCGTGCGAGACGCTTGTGCATGCCTCACTATCAATGATGTTCGATGTGAAAAGACCACCCCTTGGGTGGTCTTTTCGGAGTAAAAATCACGTTAGTCGCTGACGTTATTTAAATCCACAATCGGTTCTTCAACCTGCTTGACGGGGTTTCCGCCTTGAATGTCATCAACAATTTTTAGGGCTTGTTTAACATCCGATGCATTGTCGAGTAATTGATAAGTGACATCAAAATGCTTTGATTGTCCGGCCTTGATGGTGGGGACCAAACCCAGTGGACGCTGATATTTGGTGTTGTATGCGTAGCTGGTGCCGGGTTCAAGCCCCGTTACATAACCTTGTTTTTCCGTGTCAGTATTTTTCCAAAGGGTCAGTACAGGCAGTTGTTCTACATTAAACTTCACTGCCACGCCTTTATTGGCCGCCGAGTTATGCAGAACGGCCAACGAGTTGCCTTTTTTATCGGCTAACGGCTTAAGATTAAAGACCATCTCATCAAAATCTTTGGTTGGACCAAGGTAAGTTTGCCAATCCTTTAAGCCCTTTTTTGCATAGGCATTAAACGGAGAGATTTCACTGGCAGGGGCTGAGACTTGAGCGCCTTTCTCCAAAATTGGCGTACCAAAATTAGAGTGATAAATGATCTGGTATTCATCGTCGTAGTCAGCGTGATTGGTGAGTGTGTCATGCACAGAAAAACGCAAACTCCCCGGAGTGGTTTCAAATCGAGTTTGCGTGACCAGCTCTGCTTTTTTAAATGTGCGCTCTGAAATATGACCTTGAACCGAGATGGTGTAAGGGGCCTCCTCTTCAATGGTAACTTTTACCGCTGAGGCTGGGGTATTTTGCGCTCGACCATGAAGGCTTAAAAGTTGACCGTTATCATCCACGCCAGGATGCCCTGTCCATTCGTAACCGCAGCGCACCAGCATTTCATTAAACCCGTCGAGCCAACCTAATCCGTTACGACTTTCAAGGTCGATATACACTGGATTGACAATTTCTTTGACCGGAGAATCCCATCCGAGCACACGTTGACCATCTTGTTTAACGTTAAAAATGCCCATACCACGCGTCGGCACTAAAGTAATCTCCAGCTCTCCGTTTTTGATCACGATAATGTCAACGCCAGCTTGTTTGCCGCCATAGAGGCGCTGCTTTTCGACTGAGAACGGTGTCGGGCTATCAATCCCTAGTTGCTCACTGGTTACTTGCCAATTTCCCACATCTTGGTGGCTGTCGGTAAGGATAAATTCCGCGCCATAAGAAAAAACTGGGCAGGCGAGAAGTAGGGCAGCACATACAGAGGTTAATTTCATGTTGATTCCTTATTATTATCTGGCATAACTGAAACGATTCAGCTTGTAGGCTGAACCGTTTCAGCATAGATAAAGTTCCTGAATGGTTTCAAACAGAAAACTAACCTTGTGTGATGATGTTCATATCTGTCGGGCGGGGTTTGGCCAAGTTTGATTGGTGAATCACGTTCAGCAGTCATATGGCGTCATCGCTGTGTTTATGCCCAGTCAGCGCATCCATAGACACCATGTACGTTGGTCAAAATTGTCGCAATACATGGCTTTATCGCTTAAAAAACTAGGAATTGAATGACGATTAACCCTGCATGCACTGAGTGAGGCTTTCTTTTACTCGACGCGCAGAGCGAATAATTTTTTCTTGAGCGATTAAACCATCGCTCATATCGCTTTCTATCAATTGATTCACGCGTAAGCTGCTGGCGCGGATATCATCGCCTTTGACGATCGAGCGAATCATGGTATCGCGGTAACGTTTGGGAAAGTCTTGGTAAGCATCGTATGAACAGTTTGCCATACGCTCAATCCGCTGGCTGGCGATATCAAGGAGGGATTCGAATTGCTGATGTGACATCTCAAGTTTGGCGGCTTGCTCTTTGAGCTCGTCGACAAATAGCGGTGTGGTACTCTCGATATAACTTGAAATGTATTGGTTCTTGAGTTCTTCATCACTGGAGTTGGAACATCCCCCCAGTGCAAGGCAGGCGATAATAAAGAGAATTTTTTGAGTCATGATGAAATTCCGAAATACGATCAATTCGCGGTTACTCTTAGACGGCGACAATAATGCCTTCAGTCTTAAATTTTGAGTTTATCAATGAAAATCATTTTGTTGTCTGTCTGTCACGTATACTGATTGGATCGAGAGAATCACCGCTAAATGGAGGCGTGTCAAAATGTCTGTGCAGTTTATGATTAATCCGCCTAAATCGATTCGAGAAGTCATCTACAAAGGTTTGCAATCGTTCAATGCGCGTCACTTACCTGAAGGTGAGGTTTATAGCATTGCCTGCTTTGAGCAAGATGCCCAATTTAACGTGCTTGGCGGATTGATTGGCGAAGTGTTCAAAACCACGTTATTCGTCGAGTACCTATGGGTTGATGAAACGCACCGAGCGTCTGGGTTGGGTCGAGCGTTGATGTCAGAGATGGAACATCAAGTCCGTAAGCTTGGCGTGTGCGATTTATGCCTTGATACCTATACCTTTCAAGCCAGAGAATTTTATATTCGTATGGGGTTTGAAGAAGTGGGGCGGTATAGTGATTTTCCTGCTCAGGGGATTGATAAAATTTTTATGCAGAAGCGCTTAAGTCATCCATAAAAAAAGCCATCAACAGTAGGGGCTGCTGATGGCTTAAGGGTTATGTAGTATGACTTTAAGGCTGGGTCTTAAGAGGCGAGACTGGCTTGATGTTCGCTAATCAGTGTCTCCATCTCACGTTCGGCATTGGCCTGCGCTTGTTCAAACGTTTCATCGATTTCAAAATCACCTGCAATCTCATAGTAACACTTGAGTTTAGGTTCCGTTCCTGACGGGCGAACGATGACTCGAGCGCCGCGTTCAAGTTGGTAAGTCAGAACATCGCTGCTTGGCAAATTGATGGCCTGAGTCTCACCATTTGCGTAAGTGCGTAGAGATAACTTGAGATCGTCAATGATTTCAACGCGGCGCCCGGCAATCATTTTAGGTGGGTTAGCTCGCAACGCGTCACCAACGGGTGGTGTGTCGGGCGATAATGCGATGCTGCGCTGCGCGTTAATATGCATCCCATGCTGACGATACAATGACTCCAGTTGATCCCAAATCGTTTTGCCTTGGCTTTGCAGTTCAGCCGTTAACTGTGCGAAGGCGACCAAAGCGGAAAGGCCATCTTTATCCCACACTTTGTTACCGACGGTGTATCCGAGCGCTTCTTCATAAGCAAACAAGAATTGATGATCTGATGTTTGTTTTTGCATCGCCACATTGGTCAGCCACTTGAACCCTGTTAACGTCTGGTAGTACTCAGCCCCGGCAGCTTTGGCAATTTTGCTGAGCAGGGTTGACGAAACAATAGTATTGCCGACCAACTGCTTGCTAGCGTCTGTATTGCTAAGTAAGTAGTCACCAAATAAAGCGCCGACTTGGTCACCTGTTAGCATCTGATAACCGCCTTGTGGCTTTTTAACGGCCACGGCAAATCGATCAGCATCAGGGTCGTTGGCACAAGCAATGTGTGCATCGACCGATTCAGCAAGCGCCATCACCATATCCATTGCGCCCGCTTCTTCAGGGTTAGGAAAGTTGACGGTTGGGAAGCTACCATCGGGCTCTCGCTGCTCTGTAACGCTATGAACTTGCTCGAACCCTGCGTCTTTCAGCAAGGTCTCCGCCATTTGCGCTCCGACGCCGTGCATTGCCGTGTAGGCGATACGTATTGCGTTGGGTTGATGATGATTTTGCAGTAGTGGATTACCAGAAATCGCCTGACGATAGGTCTGGTAGTAGTCATCAGTCAACCATACCAATTTTTCATCTTTTTCTGCTTGAGCTAAAGACTCTAATGGGAGCGGTTTGGTGGCTGCAATATCAATTTGCTCGGCAATACCTGAATCGTGCGGAGGAATGATCTGCGCGCCATTTTCCCAGTACACTTTAAAGCCATTGTACTCGGGTGGATTATGGCTGGCTGTGACGACCACCGCTGCAGCGGCATTAAAGTGTTTAACCCCAAAGGCAACGATCGGCGTGGCAGCGACTTGGTGAGTGAGATAAACCTTGATGCCCAGTGCTGTAAGTACACTGGCGGTATCATGGGCAAACTGCTTGGAATCTGGACGACCATCATAACCAATGACCACACCACGTTGTCTAGCGTCTGTGATTTGTGCAATCAAATAGTGCCCTAAGCCTGCCGCTGTCTCTTGAATCACTAATCGGTTCATTCGGTTTGGCCCGCAGCCAACTTTTCCGCGTAAGCCAGCAGTACCAAATTCTAATCGTGAGCTAAAGCGACTTTCCAATTCATCGATCATTTTTTCATCGATCAGATATTGCAGCTCTTCTCGTGTTCTTGGGTCTGGGTCGCGTTGCAACCACTGAGTCACTTTTTCCATCATAGCGGTAACCTTCATATTGTTGATGGAGAAATTGTAAGTGATATCTATTTTCGTTTACGAGAGCGCAATCGTTAAAACCTGCAACATCACCTTAACCTAACAATTTCTCTTGGATAACTACCAATTATTAGTTCT
This sequence comes from Vibrio sp. AK197, assembly GCF_053903115.1. Lineage (NCBI taxonomy): Bacteria > Pseudomonadati > Pseudomonadota > Gammaproteobacteria > Vibrionales > Vibrionaceae > Vibrio > Vibrio sp. AK197. Next base: position 1,414,685 of record NZ_CP096429.1, on the reverse strand, counting down.
AAACCTGTGATTTTACGAGAGCAATTTCAACCCCTAGCCGCCAATTCGTTCGCCAATATCCTGTGATCCGCCAATGTTCACCTCAATCCCTAATGTGATTGGAGTCAAAAAAAATCACTCATTAATATTTATTTACAATTGACTTCATTCACCATTAGGCGAATAATTAATTGCATAGTCAATTAATGACATGACAATTAAATGGTGAGTTTTATGTCTAACCGCAATTTGGCGCCGGACTCGATCATTGAAAACTTAGGTTTTCTGCTTGGGAAAAGCTGCCACATTAAAGATCGACTGCTCGATCAATACTTGTTACCAGAAGATATTACGTCGACGCAGGGTAAGGTTTTGTTTCAAATTTACCACCTGCGTTTTAATCGCCCGTCACACATCGGTAAGTCATTGAACGTCGATAATAGCGCGATTACACGCATGCTCGATCGTCTGGAAAAGAAAGAGCTCATTCGGCGTTTACCTGACCCTGAAGACCGTCGCTCGATTGTGATTACGTTAACCGATACCGGTGTTGATGTGGTGGAGCGAGCGCTGCCGCTTGCTGCACAAGCGATTGATGAGCTCACCCAAGCTCTCACCGCAGAAGAAATTGAACAGCTGCGCCACTGTCTACAAAAAATTATTACCTCTGCGCTGCCAGAGAATTGCCAAGATACATACTTGAAGGGTTCAAATTGATAATGCGTCACTATACAAAAATGACCGTACTGGCCTCCTTGCTTGTGCTTGCGGGTTGTTCAGCGCCAAGCAATATAAAGCCGATAAACCACGTTGCGGAGAAGTCTATTCTTGAACACAGCCAGCAACTGGCGTCCGCTCCCCTTTCGCCAGCGGTGTGGCCAGCACAAGATTGGTGGGTGCCGCTCGATGATCGTCAACTTGAACAGTTGATCGATACGGCATTGGTGAATAGCCCAGATATGCAGATGGCCAACGCCAGTTTGGTGAATGCATCGGCCATGGTAATGGCGGCAGATGCCCAGTTTGAACCGTCACTTTCTGCCGATGCCAGTATTCAGCGAGCTCGTCTTTCTCGTTCACAAGATTACGCTTTTCAAGGTAACCGCTATGGCACCATTTATAACCTGGGGTTAAGTGGTCAATACAACTTTGACTTGTGGGGCGGTGAGCGTGACGCATGGGAAGCGGCTGTCAATAACCAACGAGCGGCGCAAATTGATCATCAAGCTGCGCGCATTACGCTATCCAGCGCCATTGTTCAAACCTACGTGCAACTGGCCAACGCCTATGTGCTTGAGGATTTGGCACAAAAGGATCTCGACCGTACCAATCGTATCGTAGAAATCACGTCTCGCTTATTGCAACACGGTTTGACTTCTGAAGACCGTCTTTACACCGCGCAAAGTGGCGCGGCCAGTGCGAAACAAACACTGAAAAAGCGCCAGCTATCGGTAAGACAATTAAAAAATGCCATCGCTACTTTGGTGGGGCAAGGTCCGGATTTGGCAAACACCATTAAACGCCCAACGATAGAGATGGATACCTCGCTTGCACTGCCGCGTAATGTGCCAGCGAATTTGCTCGCTCATCGCCCAGATATTGTGGCTGCAAAGTGGCGCGTAGAGGCATCAACTAAGCAAATCGAATCAGCGAAAACGCGTTTTTATCCCAACGTTAACCTCAGCGCGATGGCGGGCTTTAAAGCGATGCTCGGCGATGCGGTATTTGATGACGTTAGCCGCGCATGGAGTGTCCAACCGGCGATCTCTCTACCGTTATTTACCACCGGGTTGAAAGCGAATCTTATCGAAAAAACCGCTGGGTATGACTCTGCTGTCGCACAGTACAACAAGACCTTAGTCAATGCGCTTGGTGAAGTCGCGGATAACATTCTGGCGATGCAATCGATCGAAAAACAGCTTGTTGATGCGAAGCAGAGCATGAACTTGGCAGAAAAGAGCTACGACATCACGGTCAAACGCTATGAAGCCGGCATGGGAAGTCAACTCGAAGTGCTTATGGCTGAGCAACAACTGATTCAAGCTGAATCGTCTTTTACTCTCTTAAAGAATCAACAACAAGAACAGCAAGTATTGCTTGTTCGCGCACTGGGTGGTGGTTTTCAACAAGACTCATCAAGCCAGGTAGCAACCACGGCAAACTCATTGTGATAAAGGTTTAACAACATGACAGAAACGAACAATCAAAATCAAACATCACCTCAAACCGCTAAACGCAAAAAGAGTTTGACCATCTTCGTGGCTATTTTAGTTGTCGCGGCGATTGGTGCGGGTTTCTACTACACCAATTATGTGGTGGGCAATCAGGAAACCGAAGATGCGTATGTGAATGGTAACTTGGTGCAAATTACCCCAGAAATTACCGGAACCGTCACCGAAATTGCGGCTGATGACGGTGATTATGTAGAGAAAGGCCAAGAGCTTGTGCGTTTTGATGACGCCGATGCGCAGATCGCGTTTGAAAATGCCATGGCGAATCTTGCGCAAACGGTGCGTCAAGTTCGCGGGCTATTTAACAATGTCGAACAAGCCAAAGCTGTGGTGGCAGAGCGTACTATCGATCTGAATAAAGCCAAAACTGACGTCAATCGCCGTAAAGATATGGTTAAAGCGGGTGGGTTGTCACAAGAAGAGCTGAGCCATGCACAAGATATGGTGAACTCGGCAGAGAAAGCCTTGGCTGTCGCTGAGCAGCAGTTGAAGTCTCAGCAAGCGATGATTCACAACACCACAGTAGAAACGCACCCTTTAGTGAAAACGGCAGTCGCACAAGTTAAACAAACGTACTTGGCGAAACAACGTACGCGTCTGGTAGCCCCAGTGTCTGGTTACATTGCGCAGCGTAACGTTCAGGTAGGGCAACGCGTTGGTCAAAGCTCGACGCTGATGGCAGTTGTGCCGCTGGATCAAGTATGGGTTGACGCCAACTTTAAAGAGACGCAACTGAACGATATGCGTATTGGCCAACCTGTTACCTTGATCTCTGATCTATATGGCGAAGATGTCGAGTTCCACGGCAAAGTTGAAAGTCTTGGCATCGGAACGGGCAGCGCGTTTTCTATTCTGCCAGCTCAAAATGCGACGGGTAACTGGATCAAAGTTGTTCAGCGTTTGCCTGTCCGCATTGAGTTAGACCAGCATGATATTGCTCAGCACCCACTGCGTATTGGGTTGTCGATGACCGTTGAAGTGAATACATCAGATACCGGCGGGGCGTTGTTAGCGCAAAGCGGCTCAACCACATCACGCTATGAAACCGATGTTTATGCTCAGTCATTAGCTGGCGTCGATCAGCTTATCGAACAGATCATCGCAGATAATGACGTTGCTTCTGAGCAGTACGCGGCGAAGAAATAGAAGGTGTCAGTATGAGTCAACAACAAGGGTTTCGACCCGCAAATATGGCTCTGTGCATCTTTGCCATCGCCCTTGGGGTGTTTATGCAAGTGCTCGACACCACTATCGCCAACGTTTCACTGCCGACGATTGCCGGTAATATGGGGGTCAGCCTTAACCAAGGTACGTGGGTCATTACCTCATTTACGGTGAGTAATGCTATTGGGTTACCTATTACCGCTTGGTTAAGCCGCCGGTTCGGTGAAGTTCATTTGTATGTTGGTGCCTTGATCGCGTTTAGTATTACTTCATTTTTATGTGGTATTTCGCAAACCATGGGTGAGCTGGTACTGTTTCGCACCTTACAAGGCTTTGCGGCAGCGCCTTTATTTCCTATGAGTCAGGTGCTGCTGATGTCGATTTTCCCCAAAGAGAAGCGACACATGGCGCTGGCTTTAATTGGTATGGTCGCCGTTGTCGGGCCGATCGTTGGGCCTATTTTAGGTGGCTGGTTAACCTACGACTATAGCTGGCCTTGGATCTTCTTTATCAATATTCCGATTGGCGTGTTTAGCGTGGTCGTGATCATGGCTCAGCTGAAAGATCGTCCGAAGCAAACTTCCAAGCCCAAGCTTGATGTGATTGGTCTTGCGACCATGGCTCTCGGAGTTGGCGCACTGCAAATTGTATTGGATAAGGGTAATGAGCTGGATTGGTTTGCGAACGCATGGATCATCGGCGGAACCATTTTTGCGGTCATCATGCTGGTGTTTATGGTGATTTGGGAACTCACTGATGAACACCCAATCATCAATTTGCGCCTGTTTGCTAACCGTAACTTCTGTATTGGTACGATTTTGCTGACCTTAGGCTACTCAGGCTTTTTCAGTATTAACTTGATTTTGCCTCAGTGGTTACAAAGCCAAATGGGCTATACCGCATTGTGGGCTGGCCTTGCTGCTGCGCCGATGGGAATTATTCCGTTCTTTATGACGCCGCTACTGGGTCGGTTTGGTGGTCATTTAGATATGCGCAAATTGGCGGCGGGTTCATTCATTGTGATTGCGATCAGCTGTTACGCACGGGCGAAGTTTAACACTGAGGTCGACTTCACCAGTATTGCTATCGTGCAGTTGTTCATGGGCATCGGTATTGCGTTGTTTTTTATGCCGATGACGACGATTTTGCTGTCTGATTTAAGTGGGCCTGACGTGTCAGATGCTGCGTCTTTATCAACATTTATTCGTACCATTGGCGCCAGTTTTGCGTCTTCGTTAACCACATGGATTTGGTCTCGAAATGCAAGCTTACATCACTCCGTTCTTGCCGAGCATATTTCGCCATACAACCCTCTGGTGGCGCCCGCACTGCAAAATGGTGATACGCAAACTACGCTGGCGGGCCTTAATGGCACGATCACGAGTCAGTCGTTTATGATGTCAACCATTGATTTATTTACGATTTTAATGGTGTTGTTTTTTACATTGGTTCCTTTTATTTTCCTAACACGTAAAGCGGTCAAACACGCCTAACTATTTCCAACCGTTCCAATTTGAGCCTCGCTTTACGCGAGGCTTTTTTCTTGCTCATCGTCACCTACACATTGAGATTCGGCTCACCCATTGAATCTGCCGGGTTGCAACCGCCGATCAAAGAGTGAGAGGTCAACAAATGAATTACATCATTCCTACCTTGCTCAATTCAACATCTTTAACTAACGTTGTTAACATAAATGCAACAAATATCAGTCATTTTTAGACCTCATTATGCTTTTTTGCTCCTTTAGGTTTAGTGATGCATCAACGACACGGTGATGCTATCGAGCAGAAACGTAGTGAAGATCAAACGCCAGCAGAGGAGAAATCTGTTGAAAAGTGTTGTCATCCGTTTGTGGCTATTTGCCGATATCATGCTGATAGGGTTTGCCGCGCCAGCGATTGCGAGTGAATCCAACTTCAACATGACCAAAGGCGTGACAGAAATCAGTGGGAAAGTCTATGACTTACATATGCTGATTTTTTACATCTGCTGTGCCATTGCGGTGGTGGTATTCGGTGTGATGTTCTACTCCATTCTTCGTCACCGTAAATCAAAAGGCGCCGTAGCGGCCAATTTTCACGAAAGCACTAAAGTGGAAATCATCTGGACCGTGATTCCAGTACTGATTCTGGTCGCGATGGCCATTCCCGCCACCAAAACCTTAATCGCAATGGAAGATACATCTCAATCCGATTTAACCGTGAAAATCACGGGGTCACAATGGAAGTGGCATTACAGCTACTTCGATCAAGATGTGGAATTCTTTAGCCTGCTGGCGACGAAACAAAATCAAATCGATGGCATTGAAATGAAAGGGGCAAACTACCTACTTGAGGTTGACCAACCGTTAGTGTTACCAGCGGATAGAAAAGTACGCTTTCTCATGACATCTGATGACGTCATCCATTCATGGTGGGTACCCGCGTTTGCGGTCAAAAAGGACACCATCCCAGGCTTTATCAATGAAGCATGGACACGGGTTGATGAGCCGGGTATCTATCGCGGCCAATGCGCCGAGTTGTGCGGCCGTGCGCATGGCTTTATGCCCATAGTGGTTCAGGTACTAGAACCAAGGGAATTTGATACTTGGCTTGAGGACAAAAAGCAGCAAATCGCAGAGCAGAAATTACAGGCCCAGTCGGCGCTGACACAATCCTTAAGCCTTGATGAATTAATGACTCAAGGCGAGAAGGTCTACCTTGAACGTTGCTCTGTCTGTCATCAACCGACCGGGCTTGGTGTGCCAGGTGCCTTTCCTGCGATCAAAGGCAGTGCAGTTGCGACTGGAAATATCGACACCCATTTGGATGTGGTGCTCAATGGTCGAGCGGGAACCGCGATGCAAGCATTTACTAACCAGTTAACCGAGCAAGAAGTGGCAGCGGTGGTGACGTATCAAAGAAATGCTTGGGGTAATGATACTGGCGACACAGTGCAAGCGGCCGATGTCAATGCCTATAAGCAAGGCGCGTCTAAGGAGGGAGAATGAAAACCTCAGATTCAAAACAAACTGCGTCAGCACCGATAACCGATGCTGAGCTGAGCCGTGCAACTCCGGCGATGGATGACGACGGTGTTGAGCACAGTTCTGACCATCATGGCGCGCCTTCTGGCATTGGACGTTGGATATATTCAACCAACCATAAAGATATTGGCACCCTATATTTGTGGTTTAGCTTCATTATGTTTTTAACGGGTGGCGCAATGGCCATGGTGATTCGCGCTGAACTTTTTCAGCCCGGCTTACAATTGGTTGACCCAGAATTTTTTAATCAGATGACCACTGTGCACGGGCTAATTATGGTGTTTGGCGCGGTGATGCCAGCGTTTACTGGGCTGGCTAACTGGATGATCCCGATGATGATCGGTGCTCCGGATATGGCGTTGCCTCGAATGAACAACCTTAGCTTCTGGATTTTACCATTTGCCTTTCTTATTTTGCTGGCATCGCTATTTACGGAAGGGGGCGGACCTAACTTTGGCTGGACGTTCTATGCTCCTCTTTCAACCACTTATGGCCCAGATAGCACCGCTTTGTTTGTCTTTTCAGTTCATATTATGGGCATCAGTTCGATCATGGGGGCGATTAATGTCATCGTTACCATCGTGAACATGCGGGCACCCGGAATGACGTGGTTCAAAATGCCTTTGTTTGTGTGGACTTGGTTCATTACCGCGTTCTTGTTGATTGCCGTGATGCCAGTACTGGCCGGTGCCGTGACCATGGTACTCACGGATAAGTACTTCGGAACCAGCTTTTTTGATGCTGCAGGAGGCGGCGATCCGGTGATGTTCCAGCACATTTTCTGGTTCTTTGGGCATCCGGAAGTCTACATCATGATTTTGCCTTCCTTTGGCATTATTTCGGCCATTGTTCCAGCATTTAGCGGTAAGAAGCTCTTTGGTTACCATTCAATGGTTTATGCAACGTGCTCAATCGCTTTATTGTCGTTTTTAGTCTGGGCACACCATATGTTTACCACGGGTATGCCTGTATTTGCTGAGCTGTTTTTCATGTATTGCACCATGTTAATTGCTGTGCCCACGGGGGTAAAAGTATTTAACTGGGTTGCCACAATGTGGCGCGGTGCATTGACCTTTGAAACGCCAATGTTGTTTGCTATCGCCTTTATCGTGTTGTTTACCATCGGTGGTTTTTCAGGTTTGATGCTGGCGATCGTTCCTGCCGACTTCCAATACCACGATACCTATTTTGTGGTTGCCCACTTCCATTATGTCTTGGTCTCTGGTGCGGTGTTTTCAATCATGGCGGCGGCGTATTATTGGCTGCCGAAATGGACAGGTCATATGTATGACCACAAATTGAGCTTGTGGCATTTCTGGTGCTCTCTCGTGTCGGTTAACATTCTGTTTTTCCCAATGCACTTTCTCGGCTTGGCGGGTATGCCAAGGCGTATTCCGGATTACGCAATTCAATTTGCAGATGTGAATCAAGTGGTGTCGATAGGTGGTTTTGCGTTCGGTGTTTCTCAGCTCATCTTCCTATGGGTGGTGATTAAATGCGTACGCGGGGGAGATGCCGCGCCAGCGAAGCCATGGGAAAGGGCAGAAGGACTGGAGTGGACAGTGCCCAGTCCGGCACCACACCATACATTTAGTGAGCCACCAAAAGTGGATTAGGGGGCGGCTATGAATGAGCAACAAAGAGCCAACAAACGATTAAGTGGCAAATTGCTGTTCGCCACCCTGCTCATGTTTGGGTTTGGGTTTGCCTTAGTACCACTCTATGACGTGATGTGCGACGCCTTAGGGATTAACGGCAAAACTAGTTCAGAGGCGCAAATTCAGCCTCAGGGAATGGTGGTGGATACTTCACGGATGATTCACGTTGAGTTTATGGCTCATATCAAGCAAGGCGTTGATTGGGAACTCAGACCAAAACAAGCTTCAATGGACGTGCATCCAGGGCAAGTGATTCAAACGGCTTACGTTGCCGTTAATCGCTCGTCAGAGCGCATGATTGGACAAGCGGTACCATCGGTCTCACCAGGTTTAGCTGCGAGCCATTTCAATAAAATTGAGTGTTTTTGCTTTCAGCAGCAAGGGTTAGATTCTCAACAAACCGCGGAGCTACCACTCATTTTCTATATTGAGCCTAACGTACCCGCGTCGATTCATACACTGACGCTCTCGTACACCCTGTTTGATATTACAGAACGGACATCGAAACAAGATGTAGCCGCTTTGAATATGGCGGCGATTGCTCCTTATGTGAAGTCTATTGGAGGTGGACAATGAGCCAAAAACTTCCTTCTTATTATGTCCCTGCTCAAAGCTCATGGCCCATCATGGGCGCCGTCGCGCTGTTTTTGATTGCTGTGGGCGCTGGGTTGACCGTTCAACACATGGGTCAAACCGGCGGGGCAGGCACGTTGAGTAAAATCATCCTGGTGTTTGGTTTTTTCATTTTACTGGTGATGTTTGCGGGATGGTTTAGCAATATTATCACTGAATCACTTTCTGGACTCTATTCCGCCCAGCTCGGGCGCTCGTTTCGCCAAGGAATGAGTTGGTTCATTTTTTCTGAAGTCATGTTTTTTGGTGCTTTTTTTGGCGCGCTATTTTACGCCAGATTGATTGCGGTGCCTTGGCTGGGCGGGGCTGGAAATAATGTGATGACCAATGAAGTGCTGTGGCCTGCCTTTGAGTCACTGTGGCCACTGACAACCACCCCCTCAGGACAAACCACTCAAGCGATGGGCTGGCAAGGTATTCCATTGACCAATACCATTTTGTTGCTGCTTTCCTCAGTGACATTACATATGGCCCACATCAGCTTAGAGAAAAACCATCGCATGGCGCTGGTCGTATGGTTGGAACTCACCATTGTTCTTGCTGGATTCTTTTTATATTACCAAGGTGTCGAGTATGCCCATGCGTATAGCGATCTTGGATTGACATTACAGTCCGGTATCTACGGTAATACCTTCTTTATGCTGACAGGCTTTCATGGATTGCATGTCGGGTTAGGTACACTATTTCTGATTGTATTGTTGGCACGAATCGCCAAGGACCACTTTACGCCGAAGCAACACTTCGCTTTTCAGGCAGGCAGTTGGTATTGGCATTTTGTGGATGTGGTTTGGCTGTGTCTGTTTGTCTTTGTTTATGTGCTTTAAATGGTTTAGTAGGGGCGGGGATTGGGGTCAATCAAACCGCTAAGCAGGGCAATGATCAACAAGACAACCACGAGGGCGGAAAGTAGGACACGCCGGCCTAAATAGTGACTCATCGGCTTATGGTTATTGGTTTCATCATCAGATTGTTTGGACATTAAAATCATCGCTTTAGCGAGGTTCACAATGATAAATAGCAGCAGTAACACTAAACATAGCTTAAACAAAACTACCATAACGGCCTCGTTTCAATGGTCTGTGTGGCTGGGGGCTGTGTTAACTGTGGGCGCTATTATCATCTTGGTCAAATTGGGGTTTTGGCAAGTAGAACGTGGTGCTGAAAAACAGCATATAGAAGCGCAGTTAGAATTACGCGCGCGATTGCCCGTCCAGCGATTATCCGCGTTGAATGCATCTCCTGTCATTGATTCCTACACCGGGATAAAAGTATCAGCATCGCTAACACCGGTTGCTGATCGGTATCTATTGCTCGACAACCAAACATTCGATGGTCAAGTTGGGTATTTGGCCTATCAATTAATGCAAACGAAAGCTGGACAATATGTGTTATTGGAAGTGGGATTTGTCTCTGCTCTTGCCTCGCGACAAGTCTTGCCTGACGTCGACTGGTTGGTATCTAGTTCTCACTATGAAGGTCGATTGTATCAACGTCAGCGGAACCCATTGAGCTACCAATTGCAAATTGAAGAAGGAAAGGTTGCGCGAATTCAAAACCTTAACTTAACTGAATTAGAAAACTTGTGGCACATAGAGCTATTGCCCTATTTGTTTCAACCACAACAAGCCGATTGGCCTTATGCGCAGCCTTGGCAACCTGTACCGCTTGCCTCAACTCGGCACTATGGATATGCCATACAGTGGTTTGGATTGGCAATAGCACTTTTGTGTTTATCTCTTTGGGCGTGGATACAATTTGTCGTGAGGAACAGGGATGACTAATCGAATTGTAAAAGGACGGTTGATGCTCATCGGGTTGGTTTCGTTATTTGCGATTCCCGTGTTTGTCGCCAAAGCCATTTTGGTTAATCAATGGTATCAACCTGGCGTAACTAACCGTGGTGTCTTGATTGAGCCGCGAGTGACTTATCAATCATTAGGCGTTGACAATCCATTTGAACAGCAAAAGTGGCAGCTTGGATACGTACTACCCGAGCAGTGCGGTGCGGTTTGCCAACAGCAACTGCATTTGCTGCAGCAAAGCCACATTGCGCTTGGTAAATATCAAACCAATGTTGAACCAGTGGTGTTTGTGACACCCCAAAGCGATACCTCACAGCTCGATGACCGCAAGTTTACTCAAGTCGCCGTGTCGCCAGAGTTTCTCTCTTTGGTGCAGCATTCGGAATATGTGATTGTCGATCCTTTAGGTCAACTGGTGATGCGTTACTTGCACTTCTCACAACCTGATGACCTGGTTGAGCAAAGCAAGGGCATTTTGGCGGATCTACGCAAAATGCTCAAATTATCACGGGTTGGGTAAACGCAGCGAAAGCCACTTTCGTACAATAATAAGGAGTCATTATGCGATTTATCTATTTAGTAAGATCAAGCATTGCACTGACTCTGATTGTTATTGTGCTCGGAGCGTATACTCGTCTTTCTGATGCCGGGCTTGGCTGCCCGGATTGGCCGGGTTGTTATGGTCACCTCACGGTCCCCAATGACAGTCATGAAGTTGCCCGCGCCCAACGCTTATTTCCAGAGGCGCACATTGAGCCCCATAAGGCTTGGCTTGAAATGATTCACCGCTACGTGGCGGGCGTGCTTGGGGTGATGATCTTTGCTATAACTGCGTTGAGTATTCGCCGGCATGATGTTTCGAAAACACTTTCCGTACTGATTAGTGTTGTGGTGATTTTCCAGGCGATGCTTGGAATGTGGACGGTTACCATGAAACTGAACCCGCTGGTGGTCATGGGGCACCTTCTAGGGGGCTTCACTTTATTGTGTTTGCTGTGTTTGTTTTATTGGCAACTAACACGCGCCTATACCTTTCATGCTCCCGTATCATTTACACCCTCGCTCAAATGGCTCTCTATTGCCGCCATGGTGTGCGTCGTTGTTCAAATCGCTCTCGGGGGATGGACATCGGCAAATTATGCCGCGTTTATGTGCAGCGAACTGCCATTTTGTGAAGGCTCTTGGACTCGTTTTCTCAACTTCAAAGAGGCGTTCACTCTGGTTCAACCACCGCGAGAAAGTTATGAATTCGGCACGTTGGACTATGGCGCTCGAATGACGATTCATTTCACACATAGAATTGGCGCGCTGGTGGTGTGTGCCATCTTACTGGCTTTAATTACTGCGATTTATCGTCACTCTCTTCATGCTCGCAAACTTGGCTTAGTGGTCGCAGGGTTACTGGTCACACAAATTGCGCTGGGAATAAGTAACGTGCTGTTTAGCTTGCCGTTACTAACCGCAGTGGCACACAATTTAGTGGCGGCGTTACTGCTCGTGAGTGTGTTGTACACCATGATGATGATATGGCGCGCTGGCCATTTTGCCGATAAAGCGCAGGCTACACCGAATTCGAGAGGGGAATTGTTATGAACCGATACGACGTGGCTTACGCTTCCCAAAGTGCAAAATGGCGAGCCTACCTCTCGGTGACTAAATTGAAAGTGGTTGGGTTGATGTTGGTGACCGCTTTAGTTGGGATGTGCTTGGCTAATCCCGCTGCGGATGCTTGGCGAATAGTCCCTTTGGCGCTTCTAGGGATTGGTCTAATGGCCAGTTGCGCCGCTGCGTTTAATCATATTATCGACCAAAAAATCGATGCCAAAATGGCTCGAACCTATCAGCGTCCTTTGCCGTCTGGCGCTTTGAAAGCGTCGCACGTTTTGATCTTTGCTTGCATACTGGGTGCACTTGGCTTTGCCTTATTAGCGGTGTGGGTAAATGCTCTGACCGCTTGGCTTACGCTTGCCAGTTTGGTCGGCTACGCAGGGGTTTATACCCTGTACTTAAAACGAGCGACACCGCAAAACATTGTTATTGCCGGTATCGCGGGTGCGATGCCGCCTTTGCTAGGTTGGACAAGCATCACCGGAGAAATGCACGCGAATGCTTGGTTGCTGGTGATGATCATTTTTATTTGGACGCCCCCTCATTTTTGGGCACTTGCGATACATCGCCGTGCTGACTATCTCAATGCCAACATTCCAATGCTACCGGTCACGCATGGTGTCGACTACACGAAAACTTCGATTCTGCTCTACACCATTTTATTGGCGGTGGTGTGTGTGTTACCCGTTCTTATTGGCATGAGCGGCTTACTGTATTTTGTTGCCGCATGCCTATTAAATGCTGGGTTTGTTTATCATGCGTGGGAACTAAAATATCGCTCGAAGAGTGGCAGTGCGATGAAGACGTTTAAGTTCTCTATCTACTATCTGTTACTGCTGTTTATTGCGCTCTTGTTTGATCACTATTGGTAGGCGTCAGCCTTTTTGAGCGTCAATTGCGCTGAACAGCTGTTGCACCAACTCATCGACGGCATTTTGCACTGCTTGAAATAGGTCGGCTTCGATATGATTGAAATGGATACCACACGCGACGCAAGTTAGCGCATTTAATTTCACTGCGACCGTTTCGGCGACCTGTTTGGCGACTTGATCTTCTTTGTGCCCGCACACCGTTATGACCGATGTAGAAGCGCTCACTTTATTTGAATCGCTGAGACTTGGGCGATTTTGCGCGAGTGCCACTGCGCCGATATGAGGGACATCCCCGCCAAAAAGTGAAATATTCATATCGCTGCCATGCCAAACTGCGATTAGCTTAATGTGATGGGTGCCTACTTGAGCTGAAAATTCCATACGATAACCACTTATCTATGTAATGAGAAGGCGCTATTGTGACGCGATTTAATCGAGCTCGCTAGCGTTTAATGCTCAGTATTTACTTTATCTAACGCTCTATAACTAATTGGTTTGTTGCTAATGGAATAAGCTCAGTATGCCGTTGCCAATTATTGACGTGGAACTTGGAAGCTTATCTTGTACTTAGAGATTGACGATGACGTCATTGGTGCGTGAAAAACGCAGTATTTAAGTGGGTAGACAAGGCGGAATCGATAAACGAGATTGCTTAGCATCGTTGATAGGAGAGACATAAAATATCAGTTTACACTGCGAGTGGTTATCGCCAGACTAATAGTGACCATATTGATAACCAGTGCCAAAGTTTGGCGCTAAAAGAAAAGGATTCTGCAATGACTAAGACTCTGTTATTAGTTGATGTGCAAAATGATTTCTCTCCGACCGGAGCTTTACCAGTTCCCGAAGGCGATCAAATCGTCTCTGTCATTAATCGTTTACTTCCGCACTTTGAGCACGTAATTGCAACGCAAGATTGGCACCCTGCGGGGCACGCCAGCTTTGCTTCCGTTCATGGTAAAAATCCTGGTGAGGTGATTGATCTCAATGGTATCGCTCAAATTATGTGGCCTGATCACTGTGTTCAAGGTTCTTTTGGTGCTGAGTTTATTGAGCAATTGAATACGGATGCCATTGAACACGTGGTACAAAAGGGGACTGACCAAGCAATTGATAGCTACAGTGGCTTTTTTGATAATCAGCGTCTTCAAGCGACTGGGCTAAGTGATTATCTGCGTCGTCAAGGGCTAACGGACGTGTACATTGTCGGCTTAGCAACCGACTATTGCGTTAAATTTACCGCGCTTGATTCAGCGGAGCAGGGATTTAATACTTGGGTTATCAAAGATGCCTGCCGAGGCGTTAACATGCAAGATGGTGATGTAGAAAAGGCTTTCCTCGAGATGGAAGCGGCAGGCTGCCAATTAATTGATTCATCTGCGATTGGGGGCTAAAACCATTACTGGCTGATACCCTCATCCTCACGAGTTTTATGATTGATACGTGACGATTGGACTGAGCTTTTTATCGCAATTTACATTGTAAACAAGCGCTCAGTTCGGTCGTTAAATACACAGCAGTGCGATCTTAATACCAACTCGCCTTAATGAAATATTTTTCTTAACTTCCTGTCATAAAAGGCTTTTGAAACAAGCTCTCAGTTTCTAATTGTGTTTTTACTCAAATTTAGGCAAGCACGATGTAAATCGTTATCTTAAGCGTTCCTCATTTTATAAAGAGCGCTTAATGTCCGACTCATTTTCTTTCGATTTAAACGCCCCTTACGTTCGTTGGTGGTTAGCAATGACTTCACCTCAGATAAGTTATGGTCGCCATAGTTATGATTATGAACGGCTCGGAATGACTCGCGATCAGGGAATAGAAGCCTCAGAGTTATGGCGGCAAGAGCTCGTCGAAATTTGGGGAATTGAACATCGGTTTGAGTGGCTTGAGATGATTTTTCGTTTGGCGGAAGCGCGCGTGCATGGTCAAACTTGGCGCAGTGAATTTGGTCGCCGAGCGTGTTTGACCTCAAGCGAATGGCAGCAACGCGTCTCCGAAGTCGCTGGGGTTGTGGCACAAGCAGAAATGCGTTTTCTTGATACGACTTATCGCCAAGTTGGTGTTGTTGGCTTTCAAGCGTGGGATTACTGCCGAGCGACTTTTTTAGTCAGGGCGGGGTATGAATTAGAGGTACTCAGCCAAAGCGAATTAGCGTATTTGCTGAACTTTATTGGTCAACGTGTACAAGCGCATTTCCATAGTTGGGAACACTACATTAAAAGCTTCATCTTGGGACGCACCTATTGGCAATATTCTGTGCAAGATGATCCTGAGAAGTCGATTAGTGGTTTGCTGAATGATGGTTTATACCAAGCCGTTAGCGAGTTTTTCTACAACCTAAAGCAAGATAAAGAGGCGCTGATTTTTGCTATTGATTGGCAAACACCATTGCCATCTTTAATGATGCCGGATTCATTGGATCGTGATCTAGAGACCATGTTGGAGATGTAAAAATGACGCCTTGGGAGATTCTTGGGTTAGAACAAACAGCGGATGAATCAGCGGTGAAGCAAGCGTATCGTGTTCAATTGCGAAAACACCATCCGGAAGTGGATCCTCAAGGCTTTCAGCGAGTTCGTCAAGCTTATGAAGCTATCCTCAATGGGTTACAGCATCCTCAGCCTGAACTGGTCAGTGAATCGTTACCAACAAGCAGTGAATCTCCCATTGACCCACTTGACGATCTAAAACGTCAGTTTGCACGCATACTTCAAGACCCCGCCAAGCGAGTCATGCCGGTATGTTGGCAAACATGGCTTGAGCCGATTTTATGGCAACCCATTGATCAGCAAGAGCGCCTATCGCACTGGGCAATGCACCAAATTATCGTCCATCGCTGGTTGCCCGGTGAGATTGTCGATGTGTTGTGGCAGGGCTTAAGCTGGCAACTGCTGTTTAATCATGACCATTCAAAAGCTAACTTGGCTGAGTTTCTAGATGAGTGGCGCAAAACCAAGCTGATCGTCAGTTTAGATAAAATTGCGGCGTTATCCGATGCTGAGCAACGTGCACTGCTCAGTTTTATGATGCCGTTTCAACATGTGTTAGCTCACGGCCGTCATGATGCGCTTTATGCGTTTCTTAACCAGCCAACGGTGTTTCGGTTTCCCAAAAGTAAAGAACTTAAGCTCTCATTACTGAAAGCATTCAACGCTTGCCAGACATTTCCGCGTGCCAGTATCAGGCCCTTTATTCATGACTTAATTGAACTCAGTGCAAGTACGTTAAACGTTACGCAATGGGAAATTGTGGGAGAAGCATGCGTCAATATTCATGATCTCGATGGTGTGGTTGGGGTCGCGAAGCAATTGATTAGGTTGGAAGCATACACTCAAGCGGCTGATGTGCTTTATCAAGTTTGTTTACCGGATAACCCTTCGTTAGCTTTGTGTTTTGCATTTCTCAAACAGCAGTGGGAGCCGCTGCCGAGTATTTACTGGCGCTCTGTGGAAGGTTTTTTTCCCTCATCCACTCAGTTGGCTGAGCGTCGCCGCGTCAATTGGCTGTTTGCTCAGTTAATTGATCAGCCCAGCGATGAGTTTTCTCATCATCTTGATTTTATGGATCAAAATGGCTTTCTTGGGCTGATGGTGAAAACATTGTGGGCAACGCAGTTTGGTAGCTGGGTGTGGATAGAACAACTGGCTCAGCAACTGTTTGCAACACTCAACCGGTGTGATGAATTAGAGGCGTTAGCAGTCCAGTTAACCTTAGTATGGGCTGAACCCATTTGGGAGCAGTTTCCGTCTGGTTCGTCAGTGGCTAAAAAATTGAGCACCTATCAGAGCGATATATTCTTGCTGTGTGAGCCATTAACCGATGAAGAATGGCATTCGCTCAATGCATCGCAGTGGATTGAGTGTGTGAATCGTCATCCGCTTATTCCTGATAGTTGGTTGTCGCGGTTACACGCTCAAAATATCGTGTCTCGGCAACT
Source organism: Vibrio sp. AK197 (assembly GCF_053903115.1). Lineage (NCBI taxonomy): Bacteria > Pseudomonadati > Pseudomonadota > Gammaproteobacteria > Vibrionales > Vibrionaceae > Vibrio > Vibrio sp. AK197. The sequence continues at coordinate 1,397,773 of NZ_CP096429.1, read as the reverse complement.
TTGTTGTCAGCCGCATATTTTCACGCCATTTGTTTCGAAAATGCTCTACTACCGTTTGATTTTTCCCGAGTATCGACTGAGCGAGAGTTATATCAACCAAATTTTTGAAGGGGCATTTGATTGGATGATTACGTTGTTCAGTCAACCTTTTGCCAACGGGTTACCGATATCATCACGATTAACGTTTTTGCCTGAGCTTCCTACACCCCAAGCCAACGGGCCGCTGGGACTATTGCCTGACTTGGATGCCGATCATTATTCACTCGCTCAGTTTGAGCGCTTTCCTCGTGAAATCAGTTTTATTGCCCTGACGGAGCAACACTATGACTATTTTGTCAAAGCGCACTCTAAACAGCAGTTATTTGTATTGGCAGAGCAAGGGGAAATATTAGCTTTGGCGGCGCTTGCTCAATGTCTACAGGAGCAAAATTTTGATCTGGCGGTCGTCTATTGGAATTTGTTTCATGTCGCGGTTGCGCAGAGACCTCTGTTCCATTCGATATCACGCCAGCGCCAGCACGCCTTGTTCGGTGTTCGGCACCATCTTGAGTTGGATCGCGATACTTATCACATTGATAAAGCGGAATTCTTACAATCAATGCTGACCCGTAATTCGCAAAATTTTCCAACGCTTGCGGATATAGAAGCAACGCCACCTAGTGAAGAAGCAAAATTTTTCCACATGCCGATGGCCTATTTGCTGGTCATTTTGCATCGAGGCATCGATGACCAAGGCTATTCAATGTCGCCATTGATGGCGTTCTCGAAGTACTACCACAAGCTTCCAGATGATTATCAGAAAACCATCGATATTGCGGTGGGGCGTTTACAACGGATGTATCAGAAAACACTGGATAAAGACCGGAAACATCGAGGGTTGTGCGCAATTAAGTTTAGCGCGGTGAAGTTAAAGCTTGCGTGTTTAGCGTTTGCGGGCTTTTGGTTTGGCGTCTTGCCAACGGTTCGGATGACTCATCCTGAGCAACCAAGTTTATTCGCCGCCAGTGTGTTTTTACTGCTGGTCTTTCACTGGATGTTGGTCCGCCGATTGTGTAAATACATTATCACGGGTCGAATGCGTATCCAGTATCGCTGGTATTCGGTACTAACGATGGTGGGCGCGTTACTCATGAAATCGGTGTTTTTATCTACACTCAATATTGTCGGGCATCTATGGTGCGCATACGGAATCACTAAGTTATTTGTCGCCGGCGGATGGGAGAAACGCTGCGTGACGACTGGTCGCATTGATATTCGGGCGATCATTGGTTTTAAACCGCCCCGCAACAGTCTGTTTAAACGAGGCATTTCGGCTTTGCTGAAATACCTCCCCGCCGTGAAATTGAAGCCGAAAGCCGCTAAAGGTTCAGCTCCTTAAGCTGCTTTTCAATTTCTGTGCGGGCTTGGCGAATGAGTTCATTATCCTGCGTTTCAAGGATTTGCGTGAATGACAAGAGCAATTCTTCAACTCTGTGACGTTCCCACCCCAGTTTTTCTTCGTAGAGGCGGCTGAGTTTTTCACTGAGTGTAATGTTAGGCAATTGGTCACGTTGATGAATCTTGAGCCGAGCAAGGCGAGCGTGGCTTTGCGCTTTCATTTCATCAGTAATACCAACAGGGCTTCGATCAATCACTTTTTGAATCGTCTCATTGGTGGAAAGAATGGTCACATCAACCTCAAGCAAACCATTGATATCATAACTAAAACGCACATCTATGGCTTCTTTGCCCTTATCATTCTCTGGTACCTTAACCTCAAAATTGTCGATAAAGATATTCTCTTTCACCCACAAACGTTCTCCTTGATACACTTCAATGTTAACGACAGTTTGCTGATCGTGAAGCGTGTAAAAGCGTTCGACACGCGAAGTGGGCACCACGGTATTACGTTCGATGATTGGCGTGAAAATGCCCGTTTGATTGTCGCGTGAGGCTGCAATACCAAGGCTGAAAGGGGCGACGTCAGTCAATACAATTTCTTCCACCGCTTCGTCGCGCAGGCGGCAGGCTGCTTGTGTCGCGGCCCCCATGGCGACTACGAGGTCAGGATCAAGCTCCATACTTCCAAAGCGGCCAATAAGCCGCGTCGCTAATTGTTGGACTTGCTTCAAGTGGGTCGCACCGCCAACAAAGATCAATTCATCGATTTGCTGCGGGCTAATTCGAGCATCGCCCATGGCTTGACGCAAAGGCTGAGAAAGACGAGTCAGCGTGTCTTTCCAAATGGTATCAAGTTGCTCGTTGGTCACCGTTAGGGTGCGATTAAAAGGATCCGTTAATTCGACGGTCATTGGGTTTTGTGGCTGCTTTTTGGCACGCTCACAAGCAGCCACGAGTTTGGCCTTTTCGGCAAGGGTTAATGTTTCAGGTGAGCGTTCAAGTTCTTGGCAGACAAACGCCAGCAATTGATGGGTAAAATCCTCGCCGCCTAGCTGGTTGTCTCCTGCTGAAGCTCGCACATCGACAAAGCCTTGCTGATGCTCGACCACGGTGACATCGAAGGTGCCTCCTCCCAAATCGAACACTAAGAATCGGCGATCATGGGTTTGATGTAGGCTATGGGCGAGGCAAGCCGCTGTGGGTTCGTTAATTAAACGCACGGCGTCTAGGCCTGCGAGTTCAGCGGCCAGTTGTACTTGCTTACGCTGCTGATCGCTAAAGTAAGCTGGGACAGAAATCACGACCTCTGAGATAGAGTGGCCTAAATACGCCTCAGCATCGGCTTTGAGTGATTGTAAGACCAAAGAGCTCAGTTCAGTAGGCGTATATTGTTGAGAGCCTAAAGTGATCACTTTGTCCGTGCCCATATAACGTTTAAAGGCGGCAACGGTTTCTTGAGGGCGAGTAATAAGACGTGAATGGGCCGCTTCACCCACTAAGACTTGGCCGCGTTCATCAATGCTTACCACAGACGGAGTCAGGTAGTGTCCAAGCGCGTTTGGAATGAGTTCTGCGCTCTCGTTACGCCATATGGCAATGGCGCTATTGGTCGTGCCCAGGTCAATACCGATTGCTGATGCGCTTTGTTTCTTCATTTTTTGTTCCACAGTCTGTCTAAATCGAATACCAATTCGCTCTATGCGTTTACATGATCAACGCTCACGTTATTTTTTAATGCGGCGCAACTGAGCAGTAGACAAAGTGTTTAATGATGCTTTGGTCAGAAACGGGAGCAATGTTTTGTTGTAATTTAGAGACGTTAATTCGGTAAAATTTATGCTGTGATCCTATGCGCAAATTTTATTGTGATTAATATCACGAAATAGTTACGGGCTTTTTTACTGTATATCGACTTTATGGACAGTCTGATGTTGTATTTAATTTTAACGTATTGAAATATCTTACAAAATTAACTGTAAATTTAAATATACACCAAGCCAATTTTGTAAAGTTAGTATAAATATTGCGTTTTTTTAAATTTAGTGCTTGCGTATTTTCGTCATCCTAGATAACTTACTCGTGACTAAACGAGAATCCCACTAGAATTGATGTTTTTATCACCAGTTTTAGAATAAGAATGACAGGAAGCCCAAGCATGTTTCAGACCGATGATGTAAGAATTAAACACGTAAAAGAACTGTTGCCACCCGTGGCCATTTTAGAAAAATACCCAGCGACAGACACTGCGGCTTCAACCACTTTTCAATGTCGCCAAGCGATTTCAAATATCCTTCAAGGCAAAGATGACCGCTTGCTGGTCATTGTTGGCCCTTGCTCTATTCACGATACCAAAGCGGCACTGGAATATGGTGAGCGTTTGAAAGGGCTGCGTGATGAACTCGGTGAAGATCTCGAAGTGGTGATGCGTGTTTACTTTGAAAAGCCTCGTACTACAGTCGGTTGGAAAGGTCTAATCAACGACCCGTACTTAAACGATACATACCAAATCAATGATGGTTTGCGAACTGCTCGTAAACTACTGCTTGATTTGACCGATATGGGCATGCCAACGGCCACTGAATTCTTAGATATGATTTCGCCACAATACATCGCTGATTTGATTAGTTGGGGAGCCATAGGTGCACGTACGACGGAATCTCAAGTGCACCGTGAATTGGCGTCAGGCTTGTCTTGTCCTGTTGGTTTTAAAAACGGCACTGATGGCAACATCAAGATTGCGGCTGACGCGATTCGCTCTGCGGGCTCTGAACACAACTTCTTGTCAGTGACAAAATTCGGCCATTCGGCGATTGTTGAAACCAGTGGTAACCCCGATTGCCACATCATCTTACGTGGTGGTAAAGAGCCAAACTACAGCGCTGAACATGTCGGTGAGATTAAGCAAAAAATGGAAGCCGCGGGTCTGGCTCAAAAAGTAATGATCGACTTTAGCCATGCAAATAGCTCCAAGCAATATCAACGTCAAATGGTGGTTTCTGATGACGTCAGTGCACAAGTCTCAGGTGGTGAAGATGCTATCTTTGGCGTAATGATTGAATCGCATCTTGTCGAAGGTCGTCAGGATCTGGTTGACGGCCAAGCGTCGACATACGGTCAGTCGATTACGGATGCATGTATTAGCTGGCAAGATACTGAAAACGTGCTTCGTCAATTGGCCGATGCGGTGAAAGCGCGCCGCGCGAAGTAATGACATCGCTGATGACCAAAGCCTCCATTTGTGGAGGCTTTTTTGATCGCATTTCATATTCAGAATTAGCGCCTCTGGCAGGAAGTACAACCGCGGCATGCTGATCGGCTGTGGCGGTCAAGTCGTCCGCGTTGCACTTTGCAGTACGCGTTTTTGAGCGCGCGCCGCGCTGAAAACCAATCATCGGGTTTAGCAATAATCAAATAGGCATTAAAGCGTTTGACTAACTCAGTGCGATATTCATCAATAAAGCGGCTATCGAACTCAATTTCAAAGTAGTCGAGAGCTTGCTCTATCGATGTAAATTGCGCAATGGTTTGTTGGATATCGGGCGGACTCATAATCTAAATCGGCTGAGAATGTCGTTTTAAGATAAGTGAGCGAAATCCTCAGAACTTTGATTTAGACAAGATATTCTGCATTTTATGGACTTATTTTGTCGAAATCGTGTTTTTAAACCACACACAGCCCCATTGATGGGGCTGTGTGTGGTTTAGAGGGGGCTGTGTTATCGACCCACAAAGCCGATAATGACTTTGTCATTTTGGAGGGTCCGAGAAAAAACATACGCATTATCTTGTTGAATCTCTTTATGCACTCCAGCGCCAATCGCAGGGTGATGCTGGCGGAATTGACCCACTGTTTGCCAATGTTTTAGCAGTGCGCGGCGGTCTTCATCAAGTTTCCAAACCATATCTGAGCGCGTACCTTGATGGAAGTCATCCGCGTATGGGCCAAGCTCTCGACCGACCTCGTCACCGTAATACACTTGTACACCACCTGGGCTAAGTAACAAAGCATTGGCCGCGTTACGTTGCATTTCAAACGAGTTAAAACGGCTGAAAAATAGCTCCGTATCATGCGATGACATGTAACTCACTGGCATAAAATCCGGTGAACTTTGCATCTCGTTGGCATAGTTTTGATAGGTATCCGCCATCTGGCTAAAGCATGCGGCTCCGTTATCGAGGCGTTTTTGTAAGTCGAAGTTAATTAGAGCGTCAAAGCCATCATCGACGTACGGGCTGCGATACGCTGAATGCCCCCAGACTTCACCCATCATCCAAAACGGCGCGCCTTGTTGATGATTCGCTTTACGCCATTCTGTTAAGCTCTCAGACGCCTGAGATTTAAGGCGCTTCCAAACCTCGCCCTCGACGTGTTTCACGGTATCTACTCGAAAGCCATCAATACCAAAGCGTTTTACCCAATCGGTTTGCCATTCGATTAGGTAGTCGGCAACCGTATAGTTGTCTTTTGCTGTGACGCGAGTACCGGGATTATTCAACAGCCATTGTGGTGGTGTCACGTAGGCGGTTGATTCAGTGCGAAAATCGGGTAATCCTGCCAACGTCATCGTGATATCACTTGATCCAGGAGAAGGATAACCAGGAAGGCCTGCACGAACCCAATCGCCGCCCCACCAATCTTTCCAGTTCGGGCTATTGTAATTGATCGCTTGGTGAAAACTGTGCCAGTTTTCACCAGACTTTGGCACCCAATCGCTCCATTTTTCTGGTAATTGAGCCGCATCAACCACGTGTACTTTATCCATTTGTAAATCGGCAAGAGTCGCATAACCTGAATGGTTAATCACGGCATCAAGCAGCACTTTCATGCCGCGTTTATGAGCTTCTTGCACTAAGGTTTTTAAATCGTTTTCATCGCCAAGGTTGGCATCAATTTTAGTGAAATCACGAGTCCAATAACCATGATAGGCATAAAACGGGAAACTGCCACTGTCACCACCACCAACAAATCCATGAATTTGCTCCACAATTGGCGATAACCAAATGGCATCCGTACCCAAACTGGCAATGTAGTCGAGCTTGTCTATCACACCTTTTAAATCGCCACCGTGAAAAGTACCAATCTCTTGTTTACCGTCACTTTTACGTCCGTAGCTGTGATCGTTACTATTATCACCATTGTTAAATCGGTCAAGCATCACAAAATAAATGTTGGCTGATTTATAGGTAAACTCGGGCTTTTCGGTTATTTGGGCTTTTTCAAGTAAGACTAAACCGCCGCTGTTTGCTGCGGGTGTCAGAGTGACTTTGCCGTGCTTTACCTCTACTGTTTGACCGCTTAATGCATCTTTAAGCTTCGTTCCATCGGAAAAGGTCTCGCCAACAGCAAGTGTGACTTCACCGCCTTGATACGTTTCACATTGGACATCGGGAATCGGGCGAGTAAAGGTGGTTTTAGTGCTTTTTTTGGTTGCACGGCGAATCGCTAGGGTATGGGCGCCAGAGTCAAAATCAAATGCGTAGTCCCCACTAAAACGGACTTTAAGTTTGAATTCAGTCTCCGTTCCACAATTGAGCGCAATGGGCTTTGAAAAGCGGATTTTTGCGCCACTGGGAGCAATACAATTGCCCATCACCCCCGAAATTTTGAAGGTGTAGTCATCTTTCGGTAACGGAATGACCAGATCATCACTGGCATCCAGTGGGAAATTACGACTCGTTGTGGTTGTTGAAACCGTAATATTTGGCGCGGCGAGTGCACTAACGCTAATAAGACTCGCGGTGATAGCGTAGCAGAGAGTAGAAAGTTTCACGTTCAGTCCTTGTTACTATTTTTAGAATTTTAAGAAGCCGGATGACCATTGGCTTTAGATATCACACCATGGTACCGCTGCTTTTTTGAGCTGACATCATTCCCGCTGTCTACGCCCTAAAATTTGCACTAATTCACAAAGCAAACGGAGCAAGGATGAGACATCATTGCGGTGATTGTCTAAATAGATGCCACGTTCTATACAAATCGATAAACCTTGATAAAAACTTCACGTCCGCCTGACATGCGGTATGGAGAATTTTCTGACACTCGTTCCACAAAAAATCAGCGAAGGAAGAGTTATGGAGTTTACTCAACAAGACAAAGAAGCGTTGTACAATGTCTGGATGTCGCAGAAAGCGAAAATGCGTATTACTCAAATGGAATTCGCCAAAAAACTTGGGCTTAGCCAACTGGAGTTTTCCGAGTTGTTAAGGGGCAAACGCGAGCTTTCGATGTCATTCATTGGGCAGTTTTGCCACCTATTACATGTTGAGCCTGAACGTGTTGTTCCCTCTTTAAAATCCAGTATCACGGAAACGCCAAAAGTGGTGTACCTAGAAAGTCGAATGTCAGTGGATGGCGAAATCCAACGAGCATACATCGAAGGTAATCAAGTGGTTGTTGAATACGCACATACCGTTAAGCAGTCTTAAGTACTTGCTGTGACACCCAGTCACGCTTCTTCTCCAAGCTGTGTTAGAGTAGGGTACTTTGATACTGCGTTACCTCTGAGCTCATGTTAGAAAAAGAGAATTTATTAAAGCTGGCCCGCGTTCAAATGCCGTTTGGCAAATACGCAGGGCGAGTGTTGATTGATCTTCCAGAAGAATATCTGCTGTGGTTTGACAAAAAAGGCTTCCCCAATGGCGAACTTGGCGATCTTCTAAAGCTGTGTTTGGCCTTGAAGATTGAAGGTTTAGACAGCGTCGTCAAACCACTCAAAAGAATGTAATCCATAAAGCCCGCTATCAAAATGCGGGCTTTTTCGTTGTGCGTTGAACATAAATCGCATCCCTCAATGTGTGAAGTCTTGATAAAAAGCCCATTTGTTGACGACGATGATGTATCCACTGCCTTTGATTCGTTTAAGGTGTTTATTTTAAGGTATGAAGTTAGACATTTTCTGTTTGAGGTAAGTATGAATAAAAAAGCCGTTATTTTTGATATGGATGGCGTGATCATCGATTCTGAGCCACTGTGGCAAACCGCGCAGATTGAATCGCTAGCGCAATTTGGCGTCACCATTACGCGCCGAGAGTGTGAGCAACTGACGATGGGGAAACGTATTGATGACATCGCGAAAACGTGGTGTGACAAATGCCCACTAGGTATTGACCCAAGCGATTTAGAAACCATGATCTTAACTCGCTTGTGTGATTGCATCAGTGTGGAAGGAGAACCGATGGCAGGTGTTTATCGTGCTCTTGATTTCTTTATTGGGCGTGGAATGAGAGTGGCGTTGGCGACATCGTCGAACCATGTGGTGATCAAAGCGGTATTTGACCGTTTAAAGCTGTGGGATAAGTTCAGTATCATTTGCAGCGCTGAGGATGAAATCAATGGTAAGCCGCATCCAGATGTTTACCTGTCTGCCGCTAAAGCGTTATTTGTTGAACCTGATGAGTGCTTGGTTATCGAAGATAGTTTTACTGGCTTAACCGCAGCGACTCGCGCCAATATGGTGACTTACTTGGTCTCACCCGCATACCAAGATCAGAAGTTTGAGGTTGCTAATCGTCGCTTCGAAAATTTGAATCAAGTAGTAGACGCGCTGAGCTAAGTTAACCTCTTTGCTTAAATGAATGCCCAGTGCCGCGCTAGCCAAACGCTAGCGCTTTTTCTTGCTCGTAAAACGCTTCTAGATCAAGCCAAGCAAGACTTAAATCACGCTTTTCGCGATGCACGTCAATCGACATATGGATTTCATTATTTGAACGACATTCACACTATAAGAAAGCGCATTTTACCTAGTACTTTAGTCAGAGTGAGAAAGTGAGTTTTGGTAAATTATAACCACTATTTTTGCTGAGCTGATTTTAAGGACACAAACTGTGGGAGTTACAGTCAACGCCAATGGATTAAGTGTTGTTCACCAAGGGTCGGGTGGCGAAGCCAACGCGACACTTCCGGACGTGTGTTTGACCCAATGTGGGCCGCCTGTGGTACCGATCCCCTATGGCAATAACGCTAAATCGGCAGACCTAGCCGACGGCACCACCACCATTACCATGGATGGCGGCAACAGTGTGGCGATCAAAGGCAGCAAATTCTCTAAAAGTACGGGAGATGCTGGCGGCGACAAAAAGGGCGTAGCATCTGGGACGATTGAAGCCGAAGCCGAATTCATCTCTGCTTCTCCGACTGTTAAATTTGAAGGTGCAGGCGTGTGCCGCTTGTCCGATCAAATGACCATGAACAAAGCCAACACCATGTGTCTAGGTGGCGCGCAAAACCCATCAGTATCGGTATCGGAAGATGCAGAAGGAACCTATACGGTGGATGTAAAATGCCGTTATCCAGATGGCGACCCCTTTAAAAATGCCGATTTTGATATCACAGATGCGTCTGGAGGTGTTGTTGCCTCAGGTCATTTAGATGCTAATGGAAAAGCCGCCGTTTCTGGTTTAAAAAATGGTCAATTCAATGTTGTGATGAAGGAAAGCCAAGACGATTTCTTATTAAAGCCCGTTTTAGTCACAAACTTAAGATACGTTGCAGAGATGGGGCATGATGACTTTTTTGAGCTGACTTCTCAGGGACAGCAGACATTTTGGCAGCCAAATCGTATTTCACCACCTATTGAAGGTTGGGGAAGTATGGGACAGTCTTTAACCGCGGATAGGTATTTTGCTGATATCGTCAAAAATGAAGTAACACTGCATTTTCAAAAATACCATCCTGATTTTTCTTTCTATATGCTTGCGGAATCCTTAGTTGCAGGGATTGAGAATCTTTCTGAGGATAGCTTTGACGCAGTGTTAGCTTATGGGCTACCTATGATTCTGGAAGAGGGAGAAATCCTTTCGGTATTATTCCGTCTTCCCAAGCATGAAACAGTTGACCACATGTTAGCGTATATGCGAGCAAGAGGAACAGGTAATCCCCAAAGCTATTTAGCTAGCTATGATTGGGAATCGACTAAAAAAATTCTCAGTAACGAGTTAGAAAGCTTACTTAACAAGATAAAAGATCGAGTCCAATCTTTAGCTGAAGAAGCGAGTCGTCGTCAATATACCTATCTATCCAAAGACATCTTTGATCAACATATCGGCACAATTGACACCTACTCGAAAAAGCTGAACGACAATTTGACTAACGCTTTTGAGCGCCTAAAAACGAAATCGGAGCAGTTGTTAAGCGATGTTTCTAAAGTATTCGTGATTCAAGATCCTGAAAACGCGTATTCTGCAGAAGCTGGTAAAGCTGATGCGGTGGTCAACGCGATTCTAAAAATCGACTTAGAGGAACAGAAGTGGATTAAGATCTGCGCGGTACATACTGACTTGTGGCAAACCCCTGTTTACGCCTCTAACTTGAAAGTTACGGTAAACAACTCCGTCCTTCACAAAGATAAATTGGAGTTAACCAAAACTCCTCAGCGTAGTACGGTTTCAGAGAGCGTGGAATTAGCGCTAGAAACAGGAAAAGTGGAAGGAGGGGTTATCGTTATTGATAATCTCAAGGCTAATGCCGCAACGGTAACTCTCGAGTTTGAAGGTGAAGAAGGCGTTGAGAAAAAAATATCAAAGCTACAGGAAGATATTGAAGCGTATTTAGATGGCCTTTACAACACCGTAGTTGAGGATATGAAAGGGTTCCAAAAGCAATGGGATGAAGAGGGTATTCTTTGTTTAGGGGATGGGGTTATTGCTGGTGTTGAAGCGTGGGGAGCTGACGCAGTTGAGCTATTTTCGCCAGAAGTGTGGAGTAGTTTAGGTCATGACATCGCTGAAACAACATCTGGTGCTTTTGATAAGCTTTATATTTACGCTAATCAAAAATATGAAGATTTAAAAAAGTATACACATGATGCAATGGAAGATAGTGAGGAGCAGATTAATAACACGGATCTTCCGAGTTGGGCAAAAGCCTTACTGTATTACACGAATGTTCCTCCAAGTTTAATGCGTGCTGCCGGTTCGGATATTTATGAAACCATTGATGAAGCGATCGCAGATGTTCAGTTGTGGTGGGATGATAATGCTGATGATATTGCAAGGAAAATAAAAGTAATTGCCAAATATCGCAAAGAAATTTGGAATTTTCCCTCATTGATTATGGAGAACGACATCGATCGTGTTGAAAAATTCATTGATACAGTGTTAGTAGAGTTTGATCCCGAGCTTGCCGCCGAGATTAAAAAAAATGAATTCTTCCCTAAAGCCCTTTCGTTAATAAACGATCATGATAGCGTGATGCCTTACTTTACATATTTAAATCTGATTTTAGAAGCGATACCACCTAACTTCTATTTTTATTATGTTGGTAAAGCTGCGGCATATATTGCTATCGAAATTGTATTAACAATAGCAATAGGTTTTGTTACTGGGCCAGCAGGAGCCGTTGCTAGGATATCAACGGTTCTTACGAAATTAGCTAAAGGCTTAAGTGAAACTAGAAAACTCGCTCATGCCGCTAAAGCGTTAGAGACGTTTACTGATACTGTTAATGGTTTGGTTGATATTCTTCCTGATTATGAAAAGTTAGCCGAAAGCTTATCATTAAGACGTAAAGCTGCTTTGAGTAATAAAAAAGTCAATAACACCCATAAGTATGAAGAAGAACGAGAGGCGAGAAATGGAAAATGTCGTTTCTGCCACAGTTCTGAACATAAAACGCCGCGACTTTATCGTGGTGAAATTGATTATGTATAAGGTTGAGTAGTGATGGGTATATTAGCTAGTCAAGATGCCAAAGAATCAGATTTTATCGATGGTACTATTGAAAAAAAAAGTTACCGTAAGCGCTGGGTTAATCATGTAAGTAAAATTCCAGGCCATCCTTTTAATAAAGGTATCCATATGGATACTCATCATTTAATTTCAGCTGAAGCAGTTAAGCTTAGTAAGCGGGGCGACGATTTAGTTGAAAAGGGATATAATATCAATTTATTGTCTAATTTAGTCGGTTTTCCCGCTACTCTTCCCGGAGCTTGTCAGCTACATTGTCAATTACATCGTGGAGATCATACATTTAGTAGGCCAGCGGAAGAACCATATCATGATTATGTGGCGAGTAAGTTGAATGACCCTGACATGAGAATGAAAATTAAATCATGTTATGGGAAAACAAAAAAAAGAGAAAAGGAAATTGAAATTCATAAAATTCTTGACCCTTTAAGTAATAAGATTTTAAAAAAAATAAATAGCGTTAAAAAGGGTAGGTATTTTTCTTTGCCACTAACAAAAATATCGCACTATTTTATTTCTGGAGGTCCTGGGTGCTGTGGTCAACATGATGTAAATAATGCTGTTGAACATGTTAACGAAACTTGCGATAATGACAGATTACATTTTAAATCTAATGAAAGAGATGGTAAAGATAAAAGATATGTTAATTCCAACGTAAGAGGGAATAGTAAAATAATCACATACAAAGGAACAACATGGGTGCCAAAGGTGGGTCAATGAACAAATACAATGAAAGCTACTATATTATTTTTAATAAGTATGATGAAGATACTCTATATCTTACTAGTTTAAAAGAATCTGATATGAGAGACTATCAATATAAAAAACTAGAATCTGGTCCTCCTTTATTTTTTGAAAACGCTTATAAAGATAAAGATATTTTGTCTGGTGTTAGTCGCCCAATTAAAAAGGCTCATTTGAATATTACATACCCGATAATTTCAGGGGATATAAAGAATTCACTAGGAGATATCGAGAATGATTTTTTTCAATTATATCCAGCAGTTATTATAGATAATAATAATTATCTTGAACCATATTGGTTTTTTAACGTATTTAAAAAGATGGACGTTTTAGATTTAGAACAATGTGAAATAGATGATTATGATCCCGAAGAAGACACTCATGATATAGAAAGGTACTATTTGAGTGATGAAAAAATGTCTCAGATTCCAGAGGGGCAACGTCTTGTGTTTATGCCTAAATATAGCGATGTAGGGCATATCATAGTGCACGAAAGTATCGTCAAGGTATTTAAAAAGCATAACGTGGATACGCTTAATTTTGTCAAAGTGTCTGAATGGGAAATGGGTATGCAGTTTATCGACTAATTAGTAATCTTCCCTACTTTGCCGAGCGTTAAACTAAGTTTGAGGCTAGGGTGATAGGCGGACGTCTATCACCCTGAGCGTCACTCTAACTGATAAGAAATAGAATTCACAAACCACTCTTTATCGCCGTCTGGGGTGGTGACCACAAACTCGTCGTCGACTTCTTTTTTCAGCAGTGCGCGGGCCATCGGTGAGTCGATGGAGATATAACCTTTGGCATCGCCGTAGATCTCTTCAGGGCCGACGATGCGAGACTTCCTAACCTCTGCCGCTTCATTTCCAATTTGCATCCAAGAGCTAAGCTAATAACAACTCTCCTAATTGGCTGATCTATCAGATGGTATCACTATGTTTCTGACTTACTGAAAGACGCAGAGTTAAAAAAGAAGACAAAAAGTTGTTATGGAAAAACGAAAAAACTCAGAAAGTTTCAGCAATACATAGGCTGTTGATCATATGGAGAAGTATTGTAAAACAGGCAGTGCTAAAGAGGTTCAGGGCTTTATAGATAAACGTAGTGACAATATTCTCGATGATATTAAAGACTTTTCCGTTCGTTTAACTAGTGTTCATAAAAGTTTTAAGACTGGAGAACAAGGATGTAGGAGAAAAATATTGCGGATCTTAATAATCTGAAAAAGGTCACCCTCAGATATGTAATCGTAATCATACAGAGTTTACTAATTTCTAAACAGGAATATACTTTGAAAGTAGGAAAGTAAAAATGAATTATAATGACACATATTATTTAATGTCTCCGAATTATGAAATAGAAAACGAAGCATTTCATGTTGTGCCAACAGAAGCTACAGCACAGAGGCGATTTCACTACAGAGAGCTTGTATATGGGGAAGTATCAGTCAAATTTAATGCCAAAACTGATGATTTTCTTAGTTTAGATCCTATGATGCTTTTTTGTATTCCAAGTTTCATTGTTTCTAAAGATTTAAAAATTATAATTGATGATCATATCTATGGAGGTAAGCTTTATCCTGCCGTTGTAGAATTTCAAAACAAGTCATCAAGTGATTTTTATTTGATAAATATTTATCAAGAATTAGATTGCTGGGATAGAAACTCTTCTCTTTATAAACAAAAAGACCCTGATTATTATCCGAGAGTTTATAAGTATAAACTGGATTCTACTATTTTAGATAAAATACCTGAAAATGAAAGGTTGATATTTAAAATGGGAGGTACAGATTTATCTTCTATCTTTATACATGAAAGCCTGAAAATTAAATTGGAAAATGTATTAAAAAATATAAAGTTCCTAAAAGTTTCAGAATATGAATTTGGCGACGAATTTTAAGTTAGGCGTACTCTTTCGGCAATATCGTCAACTGCGAGAATCACTAATCAGACTTTCCCTTATAGCGATGCAAAATATTCCATGGAATAGGGCATAGGTGGTGATTCTCAGGATGGCGAGTGAGGTGGTGCTGATGCTCGTCATCGCTGGGGACAAAATTCGTCAGTGGTAATACTTCTAACGCGATTTTATCGGCATCTTCTCGTGCAGCAATAAAATGACGTGCAGCTAACAGGTGGTCGGGATGTTTACTGTATACCCCTGTGCGGTACTTCTCGCCGACATCTGGTCCTTGCTGATTGACGCTGTAAGGGTCGATGATCTCAAATAAATGCTCAATCAGTCTTTCAACGCTTAACACGTGTGAATCAAACTCAATCCGCACACATTCGGCATAGCCATCGTAGTCAGCCTGTGTCGTTTGACTTGTGCCATTGGCTCGCCCTGCTTGGGTATCCAATACGCCCGGTACGTACTTAATAAATTCTTGTACGCCCCACAAGCATCCGCCCGCGAGATAAATTTCTTGTTTCATGAAGTTGGTAGCCAGTGAAAGAAGACGCCATACTAACATGGCGTCTATCTTGTTGCATTGGAAGTAGGAAGCCTATTCGCCTTTCAACCACTGCTTTTGACTGATAACTGAGCGAACGTGCTTATTAAATTCTCGCCCTTTTTGACGCCTTTCGGCAAGGGTTGAAGTATTAAAGGCTTGCTCTCGTTGCAATTTGGCATAGTTTTCAAGTCGCCTTACATCAAGAGAACCTTGCTGTATCGCCTGTTGAACGGCGCAGCCTGGTTCCGTCTGGTGCTGACAATCACTAAATCGGCATTGTTCGCTCAACGCTTCTATATCACCAAATGCGTGCGCGAGGCTTTGCTCAGAACCGGCAAGTTGCAGCTCACGCATTCCTGGCGTATCTATCAGCAATGCGCCCATGGGCATTTTATGTATTGATCGCGCGGTGGTGGTGTGGCGACCTTTGCTATCATCCTCGCGTATGCCGCCGGTTTGCTGAGTCTCAGACGCTAATAACGTATTAATTAATGTCGATTTGCCAACACCAGATGAACCTAACAGCGCCACCGTTTGCCCAGTTTGGCACCATGCCAATAAGCCTTGCACGCTTTGTGCGTCCAGCGCATTAACCGTTTCTACCATTAAACTGACATCGAGTTTTTGCACTTGATGGCACAGGGCGTACACGTCATCGGCTAAGTCTTGCTTGGTCAGCACAATCACGGGTTGTGACTGTGAATCACGTACCAGCGTCAGGTAGCGCTCAATTCGGCTTAAATTAAAGTCATGATTGAGTGAGCTAACGATAAAGACAGTATCCACATTGGCAGCAATTAACTGTTGTTGCCGCGCGCTACCAGGGGCCTTGCGCTGAAATAGCGAGGTACGTTCTAGTAAGCGAAGAAAGCGATAGTCTGAATCCACCAATAACCAATCACCAACCGTTATTGGAGGGTATTGATGATGATGCGCCATATGAATTTCGTGTTGTGATGTGCACAGGTCGTAACCACTGCGATGATGCCCAATCACACGTGCGATAACGGCATTATCGAGTTCATCGTTGGTCAGTTGTTGCTGAAAATAGTGTTTCCATCCGAGTTCTTGCAGTGAGATCGGGTGAGTAAATAATGTGTTCATGTCGTTTGTACCTTGAACCATACGAATCATCGGCGCGATGGCGCAGAGTTCGCTAAATTCTATCAATAAAGGGTCAGGTACTTACTGAGTAAGTGCTTGCACTAGGCATAAGACCCCGGTTTTAATACCGGGCAAAAGGGAAGGGGAGTAGCTTGCTCACAAGAGCACAATGATTAACGGCTGACTTCACCTTTGCCGGTGTGTGTTACGAATACAATCATGGTCATTCCTCCAAAGGTGGTTTACGAAAGGGGCAGTGCCCGCACGTTGAGAAGATAGTAGCATCAAAGCGCAATGTGTCTACGCTTTGATGCTTGGTAATGTGTCAATTTGTGGTTTAGCGTTGATTTAAATCGCGGCTTGAGCGACTTTTTGCTCCTGCTGTTGAAGCTGATACATCGCACGATATCGTCCTTGGTCAAGAGTCATCAAATGCGGATGATCACCTTGCTCAATCAAGTGCCCCTTATCCAGCACCAAAATGCTATCGGCATGACGAATAGTCGACAGTCGATGGGCAACGACAATCATGGTGACTTTGCCGTGCAAATCGCTTAAAGCGCGCTGTACCACTTGTTCGGTTTCGCTATCAACGTTCGCCGTCGCTTCATCGAGTAATAACACTTTAGGCGAACCAGCGAGCGCCCGAGCGATGATCAATTGCTGACGCTGACCAGTGGAAAGCCTCAGTCCACCTTCACCAAGCTGCGTTTGATAGCCGTCGCTCATCTCCATAATCACATCGTGTAAATGGGCTTGTTTGGCGGCATGTTCGACTTGCTGCTGGGTTAAGCCGCGGCCCATATCGATGTTTTCAAACAGTGTGCTAGCAAGAATGAACGGCTCTTGCGGAATAAAACCAACGCCTTGGCGCAGCGTGTCATGATCAAACGCGTTGAGCGCATGGCCGTCCAAACAAATCCGCCCGGACTGCGGCTGATAAAAGTTAAGCAGTAAGCTGAGCAGCGTACTTTTTCCGCTTCCCGTATGGCCAACAATCGCAAAGAACTCACCGGATTCAATCGTTACGTTGATGTCGTGAAGCACAGGTTTATCGCTTTGGTAGCCAAACACCAAGTGTTCAATATTCAGCGCGCCGTGTTTTAGGTCCGTCACCGTACCGCTTTGGTCCTGATCGGTCGGTTCTTGCAGCAGTTCATACACGCGATCACCGGCAACAATGGCTTGTTGATAAAGGCTAAAGCGCTGAGTGATTTCAACCAGTGGCTCGGTGAAGCGGCCTAAATAGTTAAGGTAGGCATACAACACGCCCACTTCGACGTAGCCTTCCACAACTTTGATGCCAAAGAACCAAACAATCCCACATAAGATGATGATACTGAGAAAGTTAATCGCAGGGCGCAGCATCAGTGAGCCAATGGTAACCGCTTTTAAACGCGTGGTGTAATAACCGTCATTGATACCATCAAACTGCTCAAACTTGCGTTGCTGCTGATTGGTCGCTTGAATCACTGACATGCCGCTTATCGATTCGTTCATGGTGGCATTAATATCCGAGCGCAGTTGACGACTTTCGGTGACCACTTTGACACTGAATTTTTGGTAAAGGTAAATCAAGCCGACCACGGTTGGAATCAACAGCAGTGCGATAAGCATCAGTTCTACATCAAGAATTGCCATCGCAATCAAAATGCCAATTAACAAGATCACGTTGGCTAATACGTTTGATAAAAACTGGACGTAAATGTCTTTGATGGATTCGGTATCGTTGGTAATGCGACTGACCAGTTGCCCTGTACGCGCATAATCAAAATAGGCCATCGGCAAACGCAAGACATGGTTGAAAACACGTTTACGAATGTCTAACACCGCGTTGAGTGCCATGTCCAAAAAGCGCATGGTTTGCTTGTATTTGAGATAGGTGCCGAGCAGGGTTGAGATAATAAATAGTGAGATGACACCAACAATCGGCCACACTGGGTAGCGATCCGGCATGATGAATTCATCGATAAACACTTTACTGAGCATGGGGCCCAGCACATCGAACCCCGTGGCGATAACAACCAAGAGTAAGGTTTTGTAAAATAGAGGTTTATCAGCAAATACATAGCTCATTAGCAGGCGCAAAGAGCCAGACGGTTTGGTGTCTTGCGATGCGGCTTTATTTGTTTTACTGCGAGACATTAAGACGCTTCCTCCATGGCAAGTGCCATTTGTTGATACGCGGCCATGCGCGAATACCAGCCGTCACTATTGATTAATTGTTGATGGTTGCCACGTTCAATCACTTCACCATGCGCCAACACTAAAATCGTGTCCGCTTGCTCAATGGCTGACAGCCGGTGACTCACGATAATCAAGCTCTGTTCAGTGCGCTGCGCAAGATGCTCAATGATTTCTTTTTCCGTGTGAATATCGACCGCCGACAAAGCATCATCAAGAATCAAGATTGGCGCTTGGCTAATCAAGGCTCGCGCAATGGATAACCGCTGGCGTTGACCGCCAGACAACGTCACGCCACGCTCTCCAACTAATGTTTGATAGCCTTCTGGAAACTGGCGAATATCGGCATCCACCGAGGCAAGGCGAGCGGCTTCGTAGACTTCTTCATCGCAGGCATCAGGGCGACCCATGCGAATATTTTCCATGATGTTAGTACTAAACAAAAAGGCATCTTGCGGCACGTAGGCATAGTGGCTACGCAGTGTATCCAATGGAATGTGTTGAATCGCTTTACTGCCAAGCAGAATATCGCCTTCTTGGGTATCCCAGTAGCGCATCAGCAGTTGCAACAGCGTTGATTTTCCCGACCCTGTCGCCCCTGCAATACCGAGTACTTGTTGCTGCTTAAGCTCAAAAGAGACTTGGCTGAGCGCGGCTTGCTCGGTATCGGGGTAATGAAAGGTAAGATGATTGACAGTGATGTCATAGCCGTGAGTTTGCTCACGGCCGTTGTCAGCAATCGAGTCGGGTAAGTTGAGAAGCTGTTCTAATCGACCTATTGCAGCATTACCGCGCTGCAAAATATTCATCAGCCAGCCAAACGCATACATCGGCCAAATTAACTCAGAAAGATACATCGTAAAACTGGTGAGTTGGCCAACGGTTAAGTTACCCACGTGGATCTGCCAGCCTCCAGCGAGTAGGGCAATCAAGAGCGCAGAGCCAAGGCTAAGTTGAATAATAGGATCAAACATCGCTTCAGAGCGCTGTACTTTGTAGGTACTGCTGGCGGCTTTTTCGGCAATGCGATCAAATTGCTCAGATTCAATCGACTCACGGCCCATGGATTTAATCATTCGAACACCGGAAATCGCCTGTTGCGTTTGTTCATTGAGTGATGAAAAGCGATCTAAGGTGTCTTTAAACTGGTGATGAATGCGGTTCGATAAGCGATAGAAGCCATAACCCATAAATGGGAAAGGCAAAATGGCCAGTGCGGCTAATTTCCAGTCGATGAACAAAAACATCATGATCAACACCAGAATAAACGTCAGCAAGCCGTCAAACCCTGAAAGAATGCCTTCTCCAGCCGCGACTTCAACGGCATCAATATCGTTGGTCGCCCGCGCCATTAAATCGCCAGTAGAGTGGATATTGTAAAACGCTTGGCCTTGCTTCGTTAGGCGTTGATAAAAGCGCTGGCGCAAAATATTACCCAGCTTATATGACGTGCCAAACAGCATCCGTCGCCAACCGTAGCGTAGAAAATATACCGCAAGACTTGCGATGGCTAACCCGCCCAAATAGAACTCGGCTTTGGTGAGTTCGCGCGTTTCTAGCATGTGGTCTATCGCTTGGCCAATGAACCACGGCACCGCCATATTGATCCCAGCGACGAGCATCAGCATGAGCAGCGCCAGTGAGTAGGTAAACCAGTAGCGGCGGAAAAACCACCCTAGGTGTCGAAATAATTGCATTTGTTACTATCCAAAAAGAAGAGGAAGAGTTGGCCTGATTTCGGTAGTGTGACTCATCGAACTGAGTTCTCATTTGTGCGTCAGCCGACCAAAACACTACGTCAGCCAACGGCGAATATCAACCGTTATGCTACGAATAAAAGGGCGACTATACCCGCTCAACTATAGCAGGCTATGTGGTTGAAATTCATTGTTTTGTTAATCAGTTTACGGTTTGATTTTCGGCGCGGCAGATTTATGATGCTCAATCACTTGGCAAAATGTCTGATGGATTGCCATTAAAATAAGGAGTTAACCCTGTGATACGACCCATGACCCAAACGGATTTCGAGCAATTTTGGCCTCAATTTGAAGCCATCATCCGAGCGCAGCACACCTATGCGTTCGATGCCAATATGTCACGCCAAGCGGCATATAAGGTGTGGTGTGAATTACCGTTTGCAACGTTTGTGTTAGAACAAGATGGTCAGATTCTCGGCTCTTACTATATCAAACCTAACGCTCAGGGGCCGGGGAGCCATGTGTGTAATTGTGGCTATATGGTGAGTGACTTTGCTCGCGGCCAGGGCGTTGCTCGGCGTTTATGTCAGCACTCCCAACACTACGCGGTTGAACATGGGTTTAAAGCAATGCAATTTAACTCCGTTGTTTCAACCAATCAGGTTGCGGTTGCGTTGTGGCAGAAATTGGGGTTTACCACCATCGGTACCATTCCTCGCGGTTATCAGCATCCTGAACACGGATTGGTCGATTGCTTGATTATGTATAAATGGTTGGTGTAGCAACACCATGATTGTAACGTCCTAGCAAGCGCGCTAGTGTAATTGCTTCCCGATGTTGACGACTGCCGTAACGTCGTTTCGGTCTTTATCACACCCAATGTGCGCACTCACCAAATCGTTGACCGCAGAGATTTGTGTATCGACGGCTTGAATGTACTCTTGTGGCAGTTGCTTTCTCATGACGTTTAAACAGCGCACAAGATGAATCATCACATCAATATGCTTTTCTCCCGCTTGCCTTAGTTGATCGAATGCGGTGTTGAGTACGGACTCATAGGTATAAGTTCGTCTTTTTAGCCAAATATTGGTGTTGGTATTTCTCATCGCTTGAGATGGAAACTGATGTTCGGCCATCAAGATACACACTGACGTTAGCCTATCTGCGCAAGTCATCGCCGTGATCGGGTCGTTAATCCCTGGAGAGAGTGCACGTAGAGCGATTTCGACAAGCTGGGAAACGGAGAATTCAGGGTCTTGAAGTGACGTCCTTTTCTTGCCCAATACAATGCAAGATAAACAGTAGTGTTTTCTTTCATCATCGATTTGGGTTGTTGAGTGAATACGCAGCAGTGTTTCGTTCGGTACCACATGGTCGCCCGCTCTCACCAAAATATCGATGCCCTGAATACCATCTTGGTCGAGCAAATGGTGATAGTCGACGGTCTGGACATAACCACTCTCGGTGAGCGAAAGTTCAGTGATGACGGGTGAATCCACAACCGCTGATGGCTTCAAACATTGGTGGTTTTTCTTTTCATCGGTCAACGTAAATAGATGGGAGAGGCTGTGAATGCATTCGTGATAACAGCGGCTGATGATTTCATCAACCTGAATAAAACGGGCAATATGGTGGATGTAATAGATCAGTACCAGTGTATCAAAAATGCCGATGACCAATACCAATACAGCAAGGGCGGATGAGGTGATGGCATCTGTATCGCTAACGCTGACACGATGCAATGCAATGAGGCAGAACACAAACGTTGAGGTAAAGAACCCTAAAACCAGTTGAGTGCCGCGGTCATCCATAAAGGTTTGCAGCAATCGCGGACCAAATTGCGATGAGGCCATCGTCAACGCCACTAAGGTCATGGAAAACGCAATACTGGTGGCGGTGATGATCGAGGTGGCGATAGCGGAAATTAAATCACTGGCAGTGTCCGCAGGTACCGTTGGAAGGTAATCGCGAAATAACGATTCAGAAATAAAAACGGGCGTGTAATAAATGCAGGCGTAGCCTAAGCAAAACGCGATAAGCATCATACAAACAGGAACGAACCAATAGCTCGCTCTGATGCTTTGCCATTTAGCTTGAGTGAAACTCGCCACAGGTTTGATCATCTTATCACCTTGCGTGTTGACCGCAGTTTAACGATGCACAAGTTAACTATGGTCGATAAGTCTATGGTGGGCGCTAAATCGTCGGTGAAACAGTGACCCATTGCTAAAATACGAATGGAAAGTGGTCAGGTGGTGGTTCTCGACGTCTCTAGCTCGAAATAAAAAAACCGCCAAATGGCGGCTTTTTTAATTTAGATAACATTAACGACCTTGTTCAAAGTCATCAACTTCACGCTCTGCTTCTTCGCGAGACTTACCGTAGATTTGCTGAAGTTTACCAATCAACTCAGTACGGCTACCTTCAATTTTGTCTAAATCGTCATTGGTAAGGTCACCCCATTTAGTTTGTACCTTGCCTTTAAGCTCTTTCCAATTGCCTTCTAAAAGATCGCGGTTCATGGTTTTCTCCTTACACTATTAAATACTCACTTTAACAGGTGCAATGGGTATGCCACTTATGTTTATAAATTTAAGTTATTGAAATTAAAGGCTTATTAGTTTTATTGGAGTTCGGTATCAATACGCGCTGAATGTAATTTATTCTTGATAAGAAAACCAAGCCTGTAATTTTTTTATGAAGATTCAGAGCGCAAAGGGCCAACGGCTTTTGATGCCTCACAACTGGAGGATAAAAGCCGATAACCGAATCGACCTATTTCTCACTATTCATACTTTTTTCTGCGCGTTTATGCTCGTAATCTTGTTGATGTTCAATGATTTGATGAATGTTATCTTCAAGCCACACGGCGAGGCCTTGTACTCTATTTGCTACTTCAAACCCCGTTGAGGTGAGTTCATATTCAACATGGGGCGGCACAACGGGGTACACCGTGCGTAGAACAAACCCGTCTTTCTCGAGAGATTGAAGTGTTTGGGCTAACATCTTTTCACTGATGCGCAAAATACGTTTACGCAATTGACTAAAGCGTTGTTTCTCGCCGTTGAGCAGGGCCATGAGCACCAATACGCCCCAACGGCTAGTGACATGGTTAAGCACTTCGCGGCTTGGGCAACGATCTGAAAACACATCGCCTTTTTGAAACTGAGCATCGGCAAGAGATGCAAATTGGTCTTCTTTCATACTTACCTTTTAGTGCGTACTTACTTTTAGTTTGTTAGGGATCTATTATACACACATCCGGTCAAATGATCGTCGTAATTCACCGTCAATTTAAGGAGAACAATATGCTTGTCGTAACAGGTGCAACAGGTCAACTGGGTCATTTAGTGATTGATGCTTTGCTTAAATATGTCGCTGCTTCGGACATTGTTGCAGCAGTACGGAATGTCGAAAAAGCGCAAGATCTTGCAGATAAAGGCGTGCATGTTCGTTTTGCTGACTACACGCAACCTGAATCTTTAGTGACCGCTTTTGAGGGCGCCACCAAAGTATTGTTGATTTCTTCCAGTGAAGTTGGGCAACGTTTTGCTCAGCACAAAGCCGTGGTGGATGCCGCCAAAAATGTGGGTGCAGAACTGCTGGCTTACACCAGTATTCTTGATGCGACCAACTCACCGCTTGCGTTGGCGCAAGAGCATAAACAAACCGAAGCGTATATTGCTGAATCAGGTGTACCAGCGGCGATTTTGCGCAATGGTTGGTATTCTGAAAACTATGTGAATGGCATTGGCGCATCGCTTGAACATGGCGCGATGTTTGGTTGTGCGGGTGAAGGCAAAATTGCGTCGGCTCCTCGTGCTGATTACGCTGAAGCGGCAGCGCAAGTGCTGACTCAGCCAGACCAAGTGGGTAAAGTGTACGAGTTAGCCGGTGATGAAGCCTTTACGCTCGGTGAATTCGCCGATTATCTGTCTGCACTTAGTGGACAAACCGTGGTTTACAACAATGTCAGCGAAGATGAGTACGCGAATATTTTAAAACAAGTTGGCCTGCCTGCGCCGCTGGCAGAAACACTTGCCAACTCGGAAACGGGCGCTGCAAAAGGTGGCCTGTTTGATGACTCTCAAACTCTATCTAAATTGATTGGTCGTCCAACTGAAACCATTGAAACCACCTTAAAACACGCATTAGCTGCGCGTTAAGATGGTTCTATAAACAATGAAAAGGCCACTTTAAGTGGCCTTTTTTATGCGCATGATGGCATCAATTCATTTAGCTAAGCTGAGCGAGAAGCGCTTTGGCCACCGCTTCCGAGCTCGCAGGGTTTTGACCTGTAATCAGTTTGCCATCCTCGATAACAAACTCACCCCAATCTTCCCCTTTGTGGTAATCCGCGCCAATTGATTTAAATTCATCTTCAATTAAAAATGGCACAACGTCGGTCAGTTCAACACCAGCTTCTTCACCATTCGTAAATCCGGTCACTTTACGCCCCTTAATCAGAAGCTCGCCATTTTCAGCTTTTACATGACGTAGAACGGCAGGCGCATGGCAAACAAAGCTAATCGGTTTACCGCTGCGTTCAAAGCGTTCAATCAGCGCAATAGAGGTTTGTGAATTGGTGAGATCCCACAATGGGCCGTGACCACCTGGGTAAAATACCGCATCGAAATCATCCGCACTGACGGTTTCAAGCTTGACGGTATTCGCTAGGGCATTTTGTGCGCTTGGATCTTGATTAAAGCGCTCGGTTAGCTCGGTTTGAAAATCGGCCAGCGCACTTTTCGGATCCAGCGGGGGTTGACCGCCTTCTGGTGACGCAAGAGTGATCGTTGCGCCTGCATCGAGGAAGGTGTAGTAAGGGGCGGCAAATTCCTCAAGCCAGAAGCCTGTTTTCTCGCCGGTACTGCCCAGTTCATCATGCGATGTTAATACCATTAGAATATTCATATCTGTTCCTCTTGAAGCGTGAATTGATGTTTTTCATTATTGTTAGATGTGGTTTTGCTCCACATTCTAGTTGTTGGGATGTCGCTGCGGCTTTTAAACCGCAGCAACGTATTTATTGACCGAACGCTTGCTTGAGCGCATCCGCTTTGTCTTGATAAGGCGCACGTAATCGCTCGCTGGCATCGTCGCTTTGCTCATGAACCACCACGGCTTTCGCGTGAGTGAAGTTGTTAAAGCCGTGAATACCGTGGTAGGCCCCCATGCCCGATGGGCCGACACCGCCGAATGGCAAGGCATCGATGGAAGCATGGGTCATAATGTCATTAATGATCAGCGCCCCCGAGGTGGTATGCTGAGCAAAGTATTCCTGACGCTGCTCATCGTCACTAAAGTAATACGCTGCGAGTGGTCTTGGATGTTGGTTAATATAATCAATGGCTTGTTGCTCTTGCTCGTAGGTCTTAACAGGCAGCAGCGGACCAAAAATCTCTTCCTGCATGATCGCCATATCGTCATTCACATTGAGGATCAAATGCGGTGCAATCGTACGTGTCGCTTGGTCGATACTCGGTTCATTTTGAGGTGCAAGGCTAATGATGGTCGCGCCTTTTTGTTTCGCATCGTCCAATAAGCCGGTTAGGCGCTCAAAATGGCGCTGATTGATAATCGAGGTGTAATCTGGGTTATCTGCAATGGTCGCAAAGCTTTGTGCAACAAATTGCTTCGAAGCGGAAGCCCATTGCTCAAGGTGATCCTTGTGGACCAACACGTAATCGGGTGACAAGCAGATTTGCCCAACGTTAAACGTTTTGACGGTCATTGTCCGTTGCACGGCATGGGTGATATCCGCATCTGGCGCAACCAGAACTGGCGATTTACCACCGAGTTCCAATGTCACGGGGACTAAGTTTTCGGCTGCGGCGCGCATCACATGCTTACCGACGGCGGTACTTCCGGTAAAGACCAAGTGATCAAAAGGCAATTGGCTGAAGGCTTGGCCAACGTCAGCATCACCGAGCACAACGGCAAGCTCCATAGGGTCAAAATAGCGTGCCACTAACTCAGCGAGAAGCTCTGAGGTACGAGGCGTTAATTCAGATGGCTTGAGCATGGCGCTGTTGCCTGCGGCAAACACACCAGCAAGGGGGCCAAACGCTAAATTGATAGGAAAGTTCCACGGGCTAATGACACCCACCACGCCAAGAGGCTGTTGCTGAATATGTGCACTGCGATCGCCTTCAAGGCCAAACACAGGTTGCGGTTGCATCCACTGTTTGACGTTACTTTTTGCGTGCATTAAGCCGTTTACAGTGGTGACAACATCGGCCACGAGCGACTGATATTCAGCGCGGTGACCAAAGTCATCACTCATGGCTTGAGTTAACGCTTTTTGGTTATCGGTGATCAAATCAATTGCACGTTGCAGGCGATCTTGACGAAGCTCTGCACTCGCAGGCCCAGTATCGAGATGAGCCTTTTTCATTCTTTGGAGAATAGAATTTAAATCATTGAAAGACTGAGTGGTTGTCATGGTGCATCTCCTCATTGGTGAGCCAGAAGAACGCAATTGCATGCGTTTTATTGTATGAGTTGATAGTAAAGAGAATGGATTAATCGCGCCAACAAGGTTATTTTACTAAGGGTATAAATAATTTTATGGATTGTTATGTCTCTGATTCGATTAAGAACATTTGTGGAAGTTTATCGCCAGCGTTCGATTAGCTCGGCGGCGAGGGTGCTCAATTTAACTCAGCCAGCGGTCTCGCAACATGTTGCCGGATTGGAGGTGGCGATTGGGCGGCCGCTGTTCACTCGCGAAGCTCAAGGGGTTGCGCCGACGCTTGCCGCAGAAGAACTTGCCGCGGATATTGGCGATAAGCTGGATGCCGTTGAACTGGCGTTATCACAAGCCAAAGCACGTTCTCATGATGTTGAAGGAACATTGCAGATCATCGCTCACAGCGATTTTATGTCTGAGGTGCTGGCGCCGCGTCTGCTTCCATTACTTGATGCGGGCATTCGAGTACGGCTTCATTCAGGCGATGGGGAACTGGTGCACAACATGCTGGTGGAAGGCCACTGTGACTTAGGTTTTACAGGGCATCCAATCACCGATCCATCCCTAAAAAGTGAGCTCGTCATGTCTGAGCCTGTTTGTGCAGTGACATCGCCGCGTATCATGAAGCAAATCAGTGACAGCCCTAATCATTTAGCGGCGCTGATGAAGCAGCCGATGCTGACCTATGATTTAGCGTTATCGGTAATCGATGGCTGGTTAAGGCGTAACAAGCTCACGCCAGAACAAAGGCAACCGGCGTTAGTCGCTCAGGATTTACGCGCACTGCGTGGATTATTGGTGCAAGGTTTTGGCTGGACAGTCATGCCACACTATTTGTGCCAAGCGCAAATTGAGAGTGGGGAGTTGTGCCATGTTCCCGCTCCGATAGGTGACACGATACTGAACTATTACATGGCCTGGTCTCCGAGTTCTTTAAGAAGCCCGAGAATCGCTCATGCAAGACAAACGCTACTCTGGAGCTTGTCGCAGAAAGCAACTTAACGTGTGTTTGGACAATTTCGTGTTATAGATTTGACTAAATTAGTAAAAAACGGATTAGCTAACCTATGGCAAAACACCTCGTTCAAAAGGCAAAACCTGACCCTTATGTCTTCTACTATGATGAATTTGTGATGATTCACCAGATTTGACACCGTCGATGCTCAACTCATCTTATATGCTATTTTACAAGCTTCAAACTTTGAAACATAGTAAAAAGCGGCCACTTAGTGACTGGAAGGAAACGAGAAATCTATGAATGAGCATATTAAACGGGCTATCGAGTTAAGGAATAACGGTGATTTTGAGGGAAGCCGAAACTTATTGACACGCCTTCTTAGCAGCGAAGACATCGCACCTCAAGCGCACCTTCACATCGCATGGTCTTATGATAATCAAGGGCTTGAGTCAGAAGCTGTTCAGCATTATAACGCCGCACTAGCTGGTGACCTCGATGAGCAAGACCATTTTGAGGCTCTGTTTGGACTGGCTAGTACGTACAGAAGTCTTGGTAATTATCATGAAGCCGCCGCTTTGTTTGAAGAAACTCGTGTTCTTTTCCCCAATGCAAAGGAGGTGATGCCATTTTATGCAATGTGTTTGTATAACCTTGGACAGCATAAAAAATCGGTTGAGCTGTTGTTAACCCTTCTAGTTGATACAACAAGCTCAGAGGAAATTTTAACGTACAAACGAGCTATCAAGCTTTACGCGCAAGACTTAGATCGAACTTGGTAATTTTAAGGAAATAAAGCTGTGAGCATTGATACGACACATGCAGTTGATCATGTTATTAACGTCTACCTGGTTAACTCGTTTACCAAAGATGACTCTGGAGGGAATCCTGCTGGCGTTATTTTAGGCCCTCCCTCCCTCAGTGCAGAACAAAAAACATATATCGCACAACGAGTTGGTTTTTCCGAAACGGCCTTTGTATACGCCAATAATGAAACTGATTTCAAAGTGGAATTTTTTACTGCTGAAGGAGAAGTGGACTTTTGTGGTCATGCCACTTTGGCAGCATTTTTTGTCTTGGCTTCGCAGGGGTTCATTGAGCAAGGTTGTTACACACAACAAACAAAAGCAGGTATTCTCCATGTAGCCGTCGATGATGGTTTTATCATAATGGATCAAACCAAACCTCAGTTTCGTCGCGCTCCTAGCGTTGAGAAAATCGCGGATGCTCTTGGTATTCAAAGCGAGGCTATAACGAATACGGGATTGCCCATTGAAATCATCTCGACAGGTCTACCAGATGTCTTCGTTCCTTTAGTAGATGGGCATTTAGATAGTCTAAAACCTAATTTTGCTGCGATATCTAAGCTAAGCCAAGAGTTCAATACGATCGGCTTCCACGTATTTGAACTCTGTAATGAGAAGTCAACCGTTGCTCAATGCCGAAATTTTGCACCGCTGTATGGCATAATTGAGGAGTCTGCTACAGGCAGTGCGAGTGGGGCTTTAGGTTGTTATCTTGTTAAGCATGGTATCACTGATAGCTTAACATTCTCCTTAGAGCAAGGACGCGCAATGGGAGCCTTATCTTTGATTCAAGTTACCATTGATTCTAAACAAGATATCATTCGTCGGGTTAGAGTCGGAGGTCAGGCCTCGTTGGAAGGAATGAAGGAGGTGCCGATAAGTTTATCTCACATTGAAGACCTACGACTATGTGAAGCTTGGCGTCGTTATTTTTCGGTGCGCCCTATGCCATCAAAGGCGTAGTACTTCAGTCTGATTCCTCCTAACACTAGGCTGTGCTGGAATGGCAGTAAAACAGAGTTAACTACTGCATTCGGCTATCCTCGACTAGAACAGCAGTCAGTTTTAAGATTATACCTAGTGATATGAATATGCTCAGTCACCCATGGTATATTGAGCTATTTGGAGATCCTCTTTGATCTAATGGCCATTATTTTGTTTTGGAGGAAGACACGCAGATTATCGTACCAAGCACTGACGATCCTATTAAGTGAAAACTGTTCTGCGGGCGCGAGAGGGTATACTTTGCCTAGTTGTCGCAATCCGTTGGGCGCTTTTGCTTGGCTATCGTCTTATGTCAAGGAAGTGTCGGCGCTGACGCCATTTTGTATCCTTCAAACACATCGGTAATCAGTCCTTAACTTGCAGCGACTTTCAGTAGTTTGAAAGGGACTGGATTTGGCTGCGTAGCTGCTTCGGAGTTACGATCTGCTCTGTACACTACAGTTAATGACGAAAGTGTTAACGTATTTACGAGCCTTCCATCACAAGGAACCTACGTCCAGTAGTCAACCTTACGTGAGGTCAGCACACCTAAGGGCATAAAGCGCTCCAGCGTTGCACTTGAGTTGTTTGAGTAATAAAGCAGTCATTTCGATTTACCCCACAAAGTTCTTCCCATGGAGATATAGTATCCGAGTGATGGAAAATATAGCACTGGTACACGACTCTATTTCCGACAGTATAAGAGTTTGCCCAGGATGCGATGCAATCGCTGTCTGCCAAACAATTGTTGTAACACCTTGAATTCTGAAGTTCGTCTAGCCCATCTATAATTTTATTGCTAGCAATAAAACCACCTTCAACAACCCAATAGTAATGATTATTTATCTCTTTTATACTAACTGGCCCATTGCTTGAAGGTGGTTGATTGCAACTATAATCAGTGCCCATGCCATCATCGAACCAAGATGTTGAAGTGAGTTCTGTTAATGTACCCGTAGGAGGGGTATGCGTATTTGATGGACACCCTGATGGGTACTCCCCTAAATTGGCAAAAGCTTCACATAAATGTTGATGATTAAAAGCCACCTCGGCATTCTGAGCGGCGATGCTAGCTCCTCGACAGTCATTTACATCCCATACGCCATCATTATTAATGTCTTCATCAGGGTCATTTAATCGATTTTGATTCAAATCCCAGCAATTAATGCCAGTACCGCCAGTATCTCCTTCGATAGGGCAACCAGCAAGATTTATCACGAGAGCTAGCACCGTAAGTAACCTAAAAGTTTCCATAGCAACATTTCCTTTTGTAGTCATGGACTTAATAACAATAGTATCTTCGAGATATATCTTCAACTCGCCTACATACAGGGCTTAACGCTTATTAAACTGAATTTTCCGTGCTGATACACAGTTTATGTTGATTCTATTTATTATACAACTATATCCATATCAATCTGTAATGTGAACAATTAGAGAGTTTCGGTGCTGAACTACTGAAAACTCCATCTAATAAACCCAAAATACGGATTAGATTAATTTGGTCTATTACAATACTCGCTAGATATTTCGTGCTGTCAACCTAAGAAGTTTTGGGGCATAAACGTGCTAGCGATAATCCGTTCATATAACCTCTGGTAAGTGCATTGATGAGCGAGCGAACCACAAATCCTCTAACTTAGTGACTGCGTTCACTTATCTGCTACTTTAGACCAAAAATTAACTATACTTTTTGTCTAAGTGTTGATGAGGAAAGTTACTGTGTTTTTAGAAGGTTCGAACCGCAATATGCCTCTGGCAGAACTGGTTTCTTCACTGACAGTCGCATTAGACATGACTGAGGGACAGCCTCAAGAACACAGTATGCGTTGCTGCTGGATTGGTATGCATATTGGTGAGCGAATGAACCTCTCATCATCAGATCTTCATGACCTGTATTTTACGCTACTTCTCAAAGATGCTGGCTGCAGCAGCAATGCGGCTCGTATTTGTGAGCTTTACGCTACCGATGATCTCACTTTTAAACAACGTTATAAGACGGTCGGCACCAGCCTGACGAGCGCGATTAATTTTGTGTTACGAAACGCAGGAGCGGGAGAGCATTGGCGAAAGCGGATCGCGACCACCATTGATATTTTGAAAAATGGCACAGATTACGCACAAGAACTGATCCAAACGCGTTGTACGCAAGGTTCAGAAGTGGCTCGTGAACTCTTATTCAGTGAAAATGTGGCGCTAGGAATACAACATTTGGATGAGCACTGGGATGGGTCAGGACGTCCTGATGGGTTGAAGCATGACCAAATCCCATTATTTTCAAGAATCGCCCTTCTTGCTCAAGTGATGGATGTTTTTCAATATGAACATAATTTGTCGAGTGCATTTTCTGAACTAGCAAGCCGCTCTGGTAATTGGTTGGACCCACACTTAGTGGCCATATCTAAGCCGTTACTGGGCTCACCTGACTTCATCAAGGCGCTCAACGCGCCATCCATAGCCCCTTTTGTGCTTTCTATGTCACCCGCACAAGCGATGATGCCGTTAGATGACGATTATTTCGACCGAATCGTCACGGCCTTTGGAAAAATCGTCGATGCCAAAAGTCCTTTTACCGCCGGACACAGTTCCAGAGTAGCTGTTTTTAGTATGCTCATTGCTGAAGAGCTCGAAATCGACCGAGAAGATCAACTATGGCTGAAAAGAGCAGCACTGTTGCATGATATCGGTAAACTAGGGGTAAGTAACACTATCTTGGATAAACCGGGAAAATTAGATGAGGATGAGTGGAAACAAATACAAAATCACGCGATGTTTACGAGAGAGATTATCGAAAAGATATCGCCACTCAAACACTTTGCCAAAATGGCTGCTGCTCATCATGAAAAGTTAGATGGAACAGGCTATCCCGATAAACTGGCTGCCAATGAAATTTCTATGATGACACGGATTATCACCACCGCAGATATTTTTGATGCGATTACGGCTGAGCGCCCTTATCGAGAGGCGATTCCTATTCCAAAAACGTTAGAAATCATGGCAGAAAATGTTGGTACTGCCATCGACCCGTTGTGTTTTGATGCCCTAAAAATGGCGCTAAGCAAACTACCTGAAAAGTATATGAAAGATATTGGTATGAGTGAGGTGCCCCCTTCACCGATGATCTAGATAAATTTACAAAAGTAATGATGGGCGAAGTTTATCTTTTCACAAGGTCAATGACTCATCTATTTACGGCTACTTTTTTAGGTATTTCTGTTGTCATGTTTTCCACCATCCACCCACATAACCTCTGCTAAAGAAACAAAGAGCACATCAGTGACAACATTGGTGTAAGCCCAGTCACTAACTGGGCATTCATCAATAGTGGTACTGAATAGACACCAGTGAAAACAATCTGTGTGTAGTGATTACCTTGATGAAAGGAAATCTGTTAACACTGCTGCGAGTTGCTGAGGGCTTTCCTCTGGCAGATAATGTCCAGCACCTTGAATCACGTCTCCCCGAAGATCCGCGCACAGTGGCGATAACGTATTATAAAGTAGGTCAGAGACACCGTATTGCGCACCAATCGCGCATACTGGCATTGGCAATGTTTGTTCTGCTCGCAGTTTGTTTATGGCGATATCTTGCTTGGAGAAGGCATTTTTATAATAACTTAATGCACTGCGCAGCGCGCCGGGAAGACGGTTAACACGCACATACTCCGCTAACGCTTTTTCATCAATCATCCACCCCATTTCAGCTTTGCTTGAAAACAGCCATCGTAAGAAAGGTTCTTCACGGTCTTTGAGCAAAATTTCAGGAAGATCAGTCAGCCTGTTAAAGGCAAAATGCCAAGTCCGCGTCACTTGTTCATCAGTGAGTTCATCACTGGGTAGTGCGCTTAGCCCAGGAATGGCGGCATCGATCAATACCAGCTTTTTGACACAGTCAGGGTGATCTGCGGCGAGTGCATAACCCATCCAAGCTCCCACATCATGCGCGATAATTTCAATCCCTTCTTTTTCTTCTGGGGCGAGGCTTTGAATGACCCAACGTAATGTCAGCGCAATTGTGGTTGAATCGTACCCTTTAGTTGGATGGTCGGAGTCTCCCATTCCGGGAAGATCGAGGGCGATCACGCGTTTACCTGAATTCGCGAGTGCGGGCATCATATAACGCCATGCATACCAACTTTGAGGCCATCCAGGTAACAGTAATACCGTCGGGCCGTGTCCACCGGATACATAGTGCAGCCTACCCATGTCAGTTCTTACGATGCCGTGAGAAAATTGCTGCCAAAACTGTTGCTCGTCAAAATGAATCGTTTGCATACCACACCTTATTATGGAAATGATTGTTTCCTAATTGAATAAAAATTTTGGCTAAACCATAAATTAGTTAGCCAATTGAACGTGAAAAATAATTTCGAGTACTTCGTGACTTAATTAAGCAAACTCATGGATGTCGAAACGATGTTTTCTAAGTGACTTTTGTCTACATTGACTTTGCCAATCACCCGCATGCCTTGAGTGAGGCTATGTATTGTCTGAGCCATTTTATTTGGGTCAATATTCGTCGAAATTGAGCCATCTTGTTGGCCAAGAACGATTAATTCACGAATCGTTTTGATTCCGGAATCAAATAAGGCATGAATTTTATGCTGTATTTCATGGTCTTCACTAGAGAGCTCTACCGCGGTAGCAACCACCATACAACCGACTCGGCCACTCTCTCCTAAACTATCTTGTGCGTATCCTTCAAGTAGTTGACGTATTTTATCCTTGCCTGATTCGACGTGAGCGATGCGAGCCTGAATTAACTTATATCGCTGATCTTTATAGTAATCTAACGTTTGCATGAACAACGTTCGTTTATCTTTAAACGCTTTATATATACTTCCAGCGGTAAGGTTGAGTGCATCAGACAAATCTTTAATCGAGGTACCGTTGTAACCCTTGGCACTAAAAACGTCGATCGCATTTGCCAATGCAATCTCGGTATCAAACATTCTTGGTCTTCCTGGTGATGCAGACATGAAACCAATTCCAAATAAAATTTCACACATAATAGGAAATGATCATTTCCTATTCAAGTAAATACGAACACTTGTTCGTAAAACTTCGCAGCGCATTGTTGCGCTGCGGCAGTAATGGTTCAGTCTTAGACGCTGAAAGAATTAGTAAAAATGTCGGATTTTGTTGATGGGGCTATGCGCAATACTCAATGGCAATGGCTGAAGCAAGTTTGGCGTTATTGAGCACTAACTGAATGTTGCTATCGAGACTGTCTCCTCCTGTTAACTCACATACTCGAGCAAGAAGAAACGGGGTTGAGGCTTTACCATGAATGCCTTGTTGATCGGCCTCGTTGAGTGCTTGTTCAATCGCACTGTCGATAACTTGCTTTGGCATCGCATGTTGCTCAGGAATCGGGTTCGCGATCACCGCGCCACCTTGTAAATTGAGTGCTTGCTTGGCTTTGAGTACTTGTGCAATTTGCTTGGGTGAATCAAGGCAATAATCGACCTCGAAATCGCTGGTGCGAGTATAAAACGCTGGCAAACTTTGAGTTTGATAACCGATAACGGGTACGCCATGGGTTTCTAAATACTCAAGCGTCAATCCTAAATCCAAAATGGACTTTGCTCCTGCGCATACGACCGCAACAGACGTTTGTGCGAGTTCTTGGAGATCGGCAGAGACATCAAAACTGGTTTGTGCGCCGCGATGAACACCGCCAATCCCTCCGGTGGCAAACACGCGTACTCCAGCCATATCGGCAAGAATCATTGTCGCCGCTACCGTGGTCGCTCCGTGCTCTGCGCTAGCAACCACAAATGGAATATCCCGACGGCTGACTTTCGTGACGCTTTGCCCGGCTTTGCCCAGCAGTTCAATCTCCTCGGCAGACAACCCGACTTTGAGTCGCCCATTGATGATGGCGATGGTCGCTGGTGTGGCGCCGGCTTCACGCACGGTGTTAGAGACCATCAGTGCCGTCTCAACATTTTGTGGATAGGGCATTCCATGAGAAATAATGGTCGATTCAAGGGCAACGACAGGCTGATTGTTATCAAGCGCTGCTTGAACTTCAGGGTGGATATCTAGGTAATCATTTAACATGGGTTGTCTCCATAAAGCGCTGAACCGCGCGTTCCGAGATGCGCGGATTGATAGTGTTAGAGGATTGAGTGGCCATGGCGGCGCAGGCAAAAGCAAATTCAATGCTTTGTGGCCAAGACCAAGTGTGTAAATCGGCGTGAGCTAGCCCAGCCATCAACGCGTCACCGGCCCCGGTTACGTTATTGACGTTTTCGGTATTGGGCATAAAACGCAGTGTGTCTTGCTGATTACTGGCGTAGATTCCCGAGGCGCCGAGACTAAGAACGAGGTTTTTAACCCCTAAGGCATGTAAGGCATCACCAATACGAGGAAGATCGGCATCGGTTTTATAACGAATACCACTGAGTAGCTCCGCCTCCATTAAATTTGGTTTGAGCAATTCAATTTGTGATAAATACGGTTTGAGTTTACGTGCCTTATTGGCGGAAACTGGGTCCACATAAATACGAGCTTGGGTGAGGCAGTTAAATACGTAACCAAGCGCATCCTCACTCAGATTGGCGTCAATGACGACCAAATCACTGTGATCGATCAATGATTTGTGTTTGGCCAGTTGCTCGGCGTTAAGCTCTTCGAGCACACGCATGTCATTGAGTGCCATCTGCATTTCGCCGTTGCTATCATGAATGGATAGATAGGTCGCGGTGCGGCCATGTTGACTACGTAACAAGTGTGCGACGCCAACGCCTGCTTCTTGACACGCTGAGATTAACTGGTCGCCCCATTGGTCACAGCCAATACTGCTGATGAGCTCGACTTTACTACCAAGACGCGCCAGATTATCGGCAATATTCCGCGCCACGCCGCCAGGGCTATGATTGACAGTGCCTGGATTTGAATCGCCATTGAGTAGCGGTACGGAGGCTTTGCCGCATAAGTCCATATTCGCACCACCAATAACCACGGCCGAGCGCTGCGACGTTAAAATATACCCTTTGCCTTTTATTAATCCTTTATTGGTTAAATTCATAATATGCCCAGCCACCGCACTGCGACTAATTGCCAGTAGGTCGGCGAGCTCTTGCTGCTGAATCATCGGATTTTGACGAAGCACAGCGAGAATTTCCTGTTCTCTTGGTGTCACAAACAAATGTCCATATTCCAAACGTTTGTTTATATTGCCATCAAAATATGTGCATTATTTGTTCGTTAGTTGACTGTCTTATAATTAATCTCATTGCTCATTTATTGCTCGAAAATATGTGAGCTGAGTGATTTTTATACAGGAGTGTGTCGGGTTATTTGACGATGATGCCGGCAGGGGTTATCAAGCGCTTGATTGCTTGCTATTCTCAATTAGGCTTGCTCCGAGCTGCCAGTCCGCGGAAAGGTTTTGACCGGGAGAGTTTTGTTCGTCAATGGTTGACCTACAATGTTATTTACCTTCTTTTCTGGAGGCGGGCACAGAGTGATGAAAGAATGGTGAATCAATGCGTGTATCGAATCCTTTTGAGCTTCGTATCGAACCTCTCAAAACGGCCGCTAAGCGACGTCTAAAACAGCTTAAAGCCAACGATGACAGTGAATGGCAGCGCTATCGGCACATGTTGTCTGACGAGAAAAAAACACCGGAAACCATAAAACTTGCTGATGTCCAGTGGTTGATTGCTCGCGAATTAGGTGTGAGCAGTTGGGCGAAATTAAAAGCGCACATTGAAGAACAACAAGTGCACTTGCAGCACATCGAGCAGGGAAGTGTCCCTCTCGATAATGACTATCGTACCCTGCATATTCGCTGCGGACATGATTTACAATCCGTGTTGCCACAAGCGGGTTTTCGAGGGGATTTTCTGCCTTGGATTGACCCTTATTGTGTCGGCCCTTTGGCGCAAGATGCCTCAATGCAGCTTCAAGAGCGTGCGCAATTTATCGCTGAGCATTATCTCGCTGAAGTCGACACTCAAACGCCGCCAAGCGAGTTAGTGCAGAGGATCATTGCCGATGATGCGCGCAATCGAGCGTG
Source organism: Vibrio sp. AK197 (assembly GCF_053903115.1). Classification (NCBI taxonomy): domain Bacteria; kingdom Pseudomonadati; phylum Pseudomonadota; class Gammaproteobacteria; order Vibrionales; family Vibrionaceae; genus Vibrio; species Vibrio sp. AK197. Next base: position 1,360,281 of record NZ_CP096429.1, on the reverse strand, counting down.
CTTGAATGATGCCCAATATCAGCGCCGAGTTATTTGGGTGGAGCATGATAATTACGATCAACTGATGTTGATTTACTTGCTGGTACATTTACCGTCAGCGTTAATTGAAAGCACGCAAGTCATTGAAATAGATCGTTTTCCTGGCCATGCGCGTTATATTGGTCTCGGGCAACTGCCACCCCAAGCGTTACGCAGCTGTTGGCAAAAGCGAAAGGCTGTCACACCAGAGATGATCATCACGGCTCAGCGGGTGTGGCGTGCTCTGTGTTGTGAGTCACCACGAGAGGTTGCCTTATTGCTCAGTACGCCACTTGACGAGCAGTTTGCTCATTTGCCTCATGTATTGCGTCGTCACCTTCAGCAACTTCCTCACTGCGACACCGGATTATCGATGACCCAGCAATTCGCCGTGAAGCTCTTACTGGCGCACTCGAAGCCAATGTCTGTTGAAGCGCTGTTTGCGCGTTATCAAGAGCGTGAACCTTTACCTTTTCTTGGTGATTTGATGTTTTGGGCACATATCAAGCCACTCACCATGGGACAATACCCACTTATCGAGCGAATGAAAGACAACGACAGCTTTTCCAAAACGCTGCTCAAAGTGACACCGCATGGTGAGCAGTGCATAGCCGGGCATCAACGGTATTTGGGTAAAGAGTGTGTGGGCGGCGTTCGCGTATCTCCAATCTCAGGTTGGCAATGGGATCACCATGATCTTGAAACGCTCACACCGTTTGATTTTCGCAATTAAGCGACATCGACGACCGATACCCAGGCGGGCATCGCTTGGCAAGGAGCACGGTCTTGTTGGCTTAATTGACCCGTTTGCGCATCAATGTGATACAGCGCGATATGATCAGCCAGTTCACCGCTCGCCAATAAGTACTGGCCATCCGGTGTCAGTGCGAAACTGCGTGGCTGGGTAACCACATGGTCATACCCGGCATAGTGTGGAACTGGATCGCCCGGCATGATCTCTAAGCGGCTAATGATGCTGGTGGTACGCTCCGACACGTATAAAAACCGCCCATCCTTTGATAAGTGAATATCTGCTGCCCAAGCACGCGGAACATCAGGTGTGACACGTTTAGCGGGTGGTAATCCTTTCTCGAGCCCTAGAGCCTCAAGTGGCGCAGCTTCAACTTCATCGATCAGCGCCATAGAGCCTGTCTCGTTATCAAATGCGAACACATTCACCGAGGCACTCATTTCACAAAGCACATAAACAAATTGGCCGCATTTGGAGAAGACTAAGTGGCGAGGGCCAGATTCTCGCACAAAAAAATACTGATGCACTAATGCTGCTTCATGGTTATTGGCACTTAAATGACGATAAACATTGACGCGATCTTGGCCAAATTCTGTGGCGACTAGCCACTGATTATCGGGGCTGACATTAAACGCGTGGCAGTGTCCATCGAGTTGAATTTCCAGTGCATGCTGACTAAGGCAGCCATCTTCTTCAAGACGATTAAGCGTTGCCACGTTGTGGTTGAAAGACGCACTCAATAACCATTGATTGCTATGGTCAATATCTAAGTTGACCATGCTCGCGGGCTGCTGAGTTCGATCTTGTTCTGTTAGCTCGCCAGTGAACGGGTCTATTGCCAAGCGCACGATGCAATAGGGAGCCTCGCGCAGCGCCGCGTACAAGAAGCGATTATCTCGACTGACGACCATTGGCATGACCAAGTTTCCAACGTCGGTGTTTCCTAAATGAATCAACTGCTCGTCTTGTTGCTGATAGCGGGAGATGGTGCCGGACTCTGCATTGGAGAGATAGATAAAGCGTTTCATGTCAGCCTCTTGCTCGGTTAATTGCGCCTTGAGAAGTCATCCTTATTGAACGTCCCAATGTATAACAGGCCATCTCAAGATAACAGTGTGTTTTAGTTTGATTTTTTGTTTTCTATTCATTCGTTTGGCTGACGTTAATCTATGTTGGCTTGGCAATGTTGAGCAATCAATTTACAGAGCGTTGCCAATTGCTCGGGGTCGTAACCCCAACCGATATTCAGTCGTAAACAGTCTCGATACCGCTCAGACGCGGTAAAGAAATGCCCGGGTCGAATCGCGATTCTCTTTTGCTCTGCAAGATGAAGAAAGCTCACGGAATCAAAGTTGGGCAGTTGCAACCACAGCACGAGCCCACCATCGGGATTGGTAATTCGTGTACCTTGAGGTAGCGCTGAGGCTAAGTGGTGCAAGTAGCTCTGCTTATCGAGCTTAAGCTGAGTGCGAGCTCGTTTAAGGTGTTTGCTATAGTGGCCACTGGCGATAAAGTCTGCGATGGCATATTGCAAAGGGATTGAGAGCCCAAAATCGGTGGCAATCAACTGGTCACGATAACGTCGAGAGTAACACCATCCTAGACGATAACTGGGGGAGAGTGTTTTCGATACCGAACCACACCAAATCATATACCCACTGGTGTCGTAATCGCTGGCGGGAAGTGGCGTGAGGTCTGAATGCGCAAGCTCAATGTAAACATCGTCTTCGATTATGGGCGTTTGGTATTTTGCCGCTAACCGAGCCAGTCGCTGCTTTTGTTTGACCGACATAGTGATCCCTTGCGGATTCATATGAGTGGTGCAAAATAGCCCAGCTTGAATCTGCCCCGAGTCTAACTGCGCCTCAAGTTGGTCAAGGTCAATGCCATCGCTGCGTGAAGGAATTTCGACGATATTACGCTCTAATTGAGCCAGCAAGCTTAATAAGCCATTGTAGCAAGGAGAACTTATTGCAACGCAATCTCCTTTATTGGTTGTGGCTAACAGCGCTTTTTTTACCGCGTCTAAGCAGCCATGGGTTATCACCAGTTGCTCGGCATCAAGCGAAATTCCAGATTGGGCAAAGTGATTGGCGAGGGCGTGCCGTAGTCGCGGTTCCCCTTGTGGATGCGGATAATACCCTAAACGCTGCTGAGAGATACGAAGCCCAGTACGAAAGCTTTTTTGCAGAGGCTCGATCGTTGACGGATCAAGCCGTAACCGGGATATTCCAAATGGGCCATCGAGTTCTTGAAGCGGAGGCAATTGTATCGACGGAGCACTTTGGCTCGTAAAAGCAGCCCATTCTGGCTCGTTGATTGGTGCGTGCGAGGTAATAAAAAAGCCTGCTTGTGGGCGTGATTCCAACCAGCCGAGAGATTCCATTTCCTGATAACAATTGACCGCTGTGGTCATGCTAATCTGGTGCAACTGCGCCAATTTGCGCAGTGACGGCATTTTGCTACCTGCTTGCAATTTGCCTTGGTGAATATCCTCGATAAAGCGTTCAGCAAGGGTTCGGTATTTGCTCATAACGGTAAACTGTACTGGTAAAATATACAAAAATTGTATCTGTACTCTTTGTGTGCTGCAAGCGAGACTAGCGACATAATAAACCTCACAAGGAGAACAGGATGACAGGACGAGATTTACTACTTACACTGTCGGTGATGGCTATCTGGGGCGTCAACTTTTCGATGATCAAATTGGGGGTGACCGAGACTGATCCACTGTTGGTCGCCGCGATGCGCTTTTTCTGCGCCACTTTCCCCATTATCTTCTTTATTCGTAAACCCGATGTTCCATGGCGTAATTTGCTGGCCTACGGGTTGGTGTTTGGTACCGGAATTTGGGGAATGGCGTCGTGTGCGATCACCTACGGATTATCATCAGGAATGGCATCTGTACTGCTGCAAACCGATGTATTAACCACGGTATTGGTGGGGATGTGGCTCTACAAAGAGCGGCTAACGCGCCAACAAAAGGTGGGTATCGGTATTGCGCTGATCGGTTTGATCATCTCTATTGTGTACACCAACGGTAATGTCACCGTTGCTGGTGTGGTGCTCATCTTCATTTCGGCAATTTGTTGGCCGCTGGCTGGCGTTATCATGAAGCAATCAAAGGCCCCGAACACATTTGCATTTAACATTTGGGGCATGCTGTTTGCGCCTGTACCGCTTGTCATATTAAGTGTGATGGTGTCTGGCGTTGACGTGCTGCAAGCCACTTATCAAAACTGGACCATGAACAGCTGGTTCTCGGTGCTGTTTCAAGCCTATCCAACCACGCTATTTGGTTATTGGGTATGGAATAAAATGTTAGTGAAGTATCCGATGAGCCAAGTGGCGCCAATGACATTGCTGGTGACCGTTTTTGCTTTGCTTAGCGGCTATTGGATGTACGGTGAACAGTTATCGGCATCCCAATGGGTATCGTGCAGTGCGTTTTTGATGGGCATTATTTTAGTGTTGTATAAAGGGCGGGTGAAGTCAGTGGCTAACGTTGCAACAGCGAATTGATTCAGACGCTTAATAGAAAAAAGCCCGCGAGTGCGGGCTTTATATCGTATTCACTACTTCTTCGTAGGCAATTTAGGATTGATAAGGCGATCTGGATTGCGCAACCAATAAACCAGTGTGCAACTGCATGCGAGCACGATCAGCGTCGCCGGCAAACCACCCAGGTTGGATAGCTGTTTCACGCCGTCAATACCCACGGTGCTGACCATAATCCAGGCCACCAGACCTATGGTCGTACCCCACAGAATTTTAATCGGCAATGACGTGCCATCGTCTGATTCTGAAGTGAAGTCTTTGGTACATAGGTCGCCAATCGCATCGGTACTTGAATCGGCTGCGGTGACATACGAGATAAACGCTACCAACACTAAGAAGAAAGAGGTCACAGCGCTCAGTGGCAAGTTGCCCATGATGTGGTATAGCAGTTGCTCAATACCGCCATTATTCAGGACTTCATTGAGCGCACCGTTGGACTCTAAGTCCATAAATACAGCGGTACCAGAGAACACAGAGACCCAAAATAGAATAAACACACTTGGATAAATGACGTTGATTTGAATGAACTCTTTCACCGTGTAACCGCGAGCAATTTTACCAAGGAACATCGCAGTAATCGGTGCCCACGCAAACCATACTGCCCAGTAAAAGACACTCCAGTATTGTGGCCATGGGTCATTCGCGGCTTGCCCTGTAAATAGGCTTAGACGGAAGAAGTTATCCAAATAGGCGCCAAGTCCTTCAACACCGACAGCCAAAATATAAATGGTTGGGCCAAAGATCAGAGTGAAAACAAACAACGCAATCAACATCCAAAAGTTCACTTTAGATAAGCGCGCGATACCTTTATTTAATCCACTGGCTGCTGAAATCACAAAGGTGATAACAATCAGTGCGATGAAAATACCAAGAGTAACGGCGTTGCGTTCAATATCGATAAACTGACTGGCACCGCCAAGCAGTGTCAGCGCGCCTGTCCCTAGCGATGACGCCATGCCCACCACCAATGAGTAAAGAGCCAATGCATCAATAACGTCAGCGACTTTGCCATTACTGAAGCGACCAAATAGCGGACGCAGCGGGCTGGTGATTGAAAATGGCAGTTTCAAGTTGTAAAACGCGAGTGCAAAAATCAGCGCTGGCACGGCATAAATCGCGTAAGGCGTCGGTCCCCAGTGAAGGAACATCGCGGAGAACGCAAACAGTACCGCGTTGGCACTACCCGGCTCGATGCCGAGACTCTCAGGTGGCGTATGCAGATGATAAATAGGCTCTGCGGTTGTCCAGAACAGCACGCCTACGGCGAGAGTGGTACACAGTACAATCATAAACCAGCGTGGTTTGGTGACACGCGGTGTACTGTTTTCGCCGCCGATACGAACGTTGCCGATTTTTGAGAAGTAGGTAAAACCAATCAGTATAAGTAGATAAAAACTGCCTAAGCTAAATAGCCAAGAAAAATGGCTCAAAATGAAGCTATTGGCGGCACCGGTAAATTGTGTAAATGCCTCCAAGTCCACCAAACTGAGCACTAAAGCGCCCAGTAAGATGAGAAACGTGGGATAAAACACCAAAGGGCGTATTGATTTAAACATGAATTCGTCCTTGATTCTGATTACATAAAGTTGCGCTTGATGGTTTGTTTAAATGGCTTTTCAAATATGACCTCATTGTCATGTAAAGCCTTCCAACGAGCGTTGATGTAAAAATGGTCATGATCACAATGCATTGAATACTCACATTCAATACCTGTTCGCCAACCATCACGTCCCATATCCACTTTGAGCTGAATGTCATTTTTCGCGCTCAACGGATCATTGGGGTGAATTTGGAATTGCTGGTGGATGGTAAAGTCAATGTCACTCTGACTTGATTCAAAGAACTGACGACCAAAATCTTCCAACGTTTCTAAAGTGACCAAGCCGGTTTTATAGTCGCGATGGACTATACGTTTGCTGTCCGCACCACGCAGCGTTTTACCATTAAACGTGACAGGCTCATCGTATTCTGGCACTAGGTTCGACGGTGTCGGTGTTTGGTTTAATGGTAGTATCAGTTGGCAATGTTGTGGGTTGATGGTCAGCGTTGCATCATCGGCACTTGGCCAAATCAGTGGCCAGTAGGCCGTTGAAATCGCTACCCGCAATTTGTGCCCTTTCGCCACAACGTAAGACATATGGTTAATCAACACATCAACATCGTACTCTTTGCCCGGTTCTAAAGGCTCAGGGAACTCGTGGCTATTGCGATGAGAGAGGTTGAGAATACCGTGGCTAATTTTCGTGATTTGACCATCCGGATGGACATCGGAAATACGTACTGTGATATTCGCTTGTGGCGTGTCACTTGCCAAGCGCAGTTTGGTCACTACCTGTCCACCAATTGGCAAAGAGTGCTCAAGTACGTCAGTGTCAAATGTCAGTGAGCCAGCATCTTCTAGGCGCTGATCGGATGGGTGTTCCATGTCAAGGCGAATGCCTGCGCACCAGCGTCCACCATCAAGCCCAACGGTTTGAGGAGAGCGAATCGCAACTTTATTTGATGTGCTCTGTGGATCGCGAAGTAAGCCTTGGTCACCAAAGTACCAAGTTTGGTCGATAGTATGAGGTGACGGCCATGTTGGCTCGCTAACCCATTGACCAGGACGCGCATCGTAATCGGTGGCGGGCTCGACACCTTCTTGCATGAAATAGTTGAGCATTGGTTCGTTCTCAATGCCATTTTCAATGCCTTTCAACCAGCGATCCCACCAACGGACAGACTCTTTTACGTAGTCCATCTTGGGGTTGGGAAAGGCAATGTTGGGGTATTTGTGTGCCCATGGGCCGACCAACCCTTTACGCGGTGACTGCAAATTTTCCAACAGGCTAAACACGGTATTACGATACCCGTCTGCCCAGCCACCCATAGCGTATACGGGAACGGTGATATTTGAGTAGTCTTCACAGACTGACCCGTGTTTCCAGTAGTCGTTACGCGTCTGCTCCCTGAGCCAAGGTGTGGCTAAAAACGGCATGTTTTCTAAGCGCTCGAGCCAAATGGATTTCCAGTCATCACCAATGAGTTTCTGATCGGGCGCTCGACCCTGAGCATAAGCCCAGAAAAAGGCAGCCCAGTCCATATTGTCGTTGAGTAAGCAGCCACCAGTGAAGTGGATATCATCGCGGTAACGGTCGTCGGTTGAACATTGGGTAATGATCGCTTTGAGTGCTGGTGGTCTTAACGCGGCAACTTGCAGTGAGTTGAAGCCGCCCCACGAAATACCGACCATACCCAGATTGCCATCACACCAAGGCTGGTCAGCGATCCATGCAATGACATCACACGCATCTTGCAGCTCTTGGGCAGTATATTCATCGGTCATGAAACCTTCGGATTCGCCACAGCCGCGCAAGTCGACACGTACACAAGCATAACCCTGTGCTGCGGTTTGTGGCATGGTGATTTCATCACGGATGACGGTACCGTCATTTTTACGATAGGGTAGGAATTCTAAAATGGCAGGAACGGGATTTTGACCGGCGTCTTCGGGCATCCAAGCGCGAAAAGCTAAACGTGTGCCATCGGGTAAGGTGAGCCAATCATGGTGGATTTCTCTCACTTTATGCATGTAAACCTCATTGATAGTGAATATAAAGTTTATGATAGAGGGGTTAAATTGTAGGTAAATCGCTTTTTTGTTAAGGTATTCTGAACTAAAAGTTTATGATAAGGCGGCGCAATGCCCATCGTTCATCGTAATATTCCCAGTTTAAGTAGTCTGATTACCTTTGAGTCTGCTGCGCGCTTAGGCAACCTGACGCGCGCTGCGGATGAACTGTGTGTTTCCCCGACAGCGGCGAGTAAACAGATAAAAAAGTTGGAAGAATTTTTGAATACTCAGCTGTTTATACGCAGCAAGCAGGGCGTAACGCTCACGGCAAAGGGAGAAGAGTACCTAGGTTATGTGACTGAGGCGCTTGAACTGCTCTCAGCGACCAGTAGCAAAATGGACGATAGCCATGATGTTGTTCCTTTGAATGTCGAGATTGGCAGTTGTTTTTCCCACTTTTGGCTGTTGCCTCGCCTTGATGATTTTCGTAACCGTCATCCTGATATTCTGCTTAATTTAGTAACCAACAATGAACGCCATGTGGGGGATAACAGTGATTATGACGTGGCTTTCTTTTATTCCTCAATGGATTCAGTGAATAAGAATAACCATTTGATGTTTGCTGAACGGATAGTCTTAGTGTGCAGCCCGGCCTTTGAGAAAAAGTACCCTCACTGCTCGGATGTTAATCAGTTATGGCAATTACCGATTTTACAATTGAAAGAACCGTTGTCATTTTGGGAAGGATGGGAAACATGGGCGACATTATATGGTGTTGAACTGCAAACGCCCGAGAACGTCATTCAAGTCGAAGACCAAGTGTCAGTGATTCATGCGGCAGTGAACGATGCAGGGATCGCTTTAGCTTGGGATTGGCAAGTGAGAGACTTACTGGAAAGCGGCCAGTTAGTGGCGATTACTGAGCCTGTCGATTTCAATAAAAATGCGTTTTTCTTGTCTATCTCTGAGCAGAGCCAACACCCAGCGTCTCAGTTATTTGTTGACTGGGTGATTGGTGCAGAGCGCCGTTTTACTCACGGCGTTTGAGTTCAACTCATCAACTGCTGTTTGAAGAACGAAAGGGTACGCTGCCAAGCCAGTTCAGCTTCTTTTTCAGCGTAGCGTGCGGTTGAATCGTTATGAAAACCGTGGTTTACCTCGGGATAGGTGTAGGCGATATAATTCACTTTGTTGGCTTTTAACGTATCTTCATAATCTGGCCAAGTGCTGTTGACTCGCTTATCTAAACCCGCAAATTGCAGCATCAGTGGGCCTTTGACATTATCACGCAGTGATTCTGCCGCTGGTGTGCCATAAAAAGGGACGCCGGCATTGAGTTGGTCAGGTAGTTTTGCCGCGAGCATATTGACGATATAACCGCCAAAGCAAAACCCGACAGCCCCTAACTTTCCGTTACCACTTGGGTGGTTTTTCAAATACATCGCAGCTGCGACAAAATCGGCCTCGATTTTGGCTCGCTCTAAGTCTTTTTGCATCGCTCGGCCTTGATCATCGTTCCCGGGATAGCCACCAACCGGGTATAACGCATCGGGGGCAAATGCGATAAATCCTTGTTTGGCAACGCGTCGGGCGACATCTTTGATGTAAGGATTAAGCCCACGATTTTCATGAATGACTAGGACAACAGGTGCCGGCTGAGTCATTTTTTTTGGCATCACGAGATAGCCTTGCCCTTCACCATGCCCATCTGGCGAAGCGAATTTTTGGTAGGTCGCGTTGATGTCTGGGTCATTAAAAGAGACTTGTTCGGCTTGTGCATAGTTAGGGAGTAACGCGGAAGATATGGCGGTAACACTGAATCCGAGGACGGCTAACCCTGCCAGGCGGCTCAAAAACTCTCGGCGGTCAATCAAGCCGTGGGCATATTCGTCGTACCAATCAAAGGCCTCTTGGGGAATATCATTTAAGTTTGGTGTGGCCGGGGTTTGAGGTGTTTTTTCTTGCATTCACAACTCCTTGTGCTGAATTTTTCACTCTGCCTTAGAAACCGTAGCTCAAATTGCTGAGAATGCGATTTATCGCGATTTTGAAGATGTAAATGAGTTTGTCTCGGGATAAAAAAACATCAGTCCAGTGGCCGTTTTGGACTCGAGTTAACGTCTTGACTTAAAGAACGGTGAATGAGTGTCCAATAGTGAGAAATATTACCGCTGGTTTGCACAATTTCGACTACTCTCGAAGAAGACACGTGTACTAGCGTGCGATGACAAAGTGAGGAGTGAATTCATGCAATTGAGTTTAAAGAGGAAAATGGTTTTCTCTGTGGTTATCGCGATTGCACTGACGGCGGCTATTTTGGTCGCTGCCGGGTATCAAGCGTTTAAGCAAGAGAGCTGGCTTGCGATTGAAAGCGAAAGTCGCAATACATTGATGGCCCATGCAAAAGGCATCGGCGATTGGATGTACACCAAACAACAATCAATCAAAGGACTAAAACAAGAAATAGAGCAAGATCCTGAGCTTAATATCGTCCCCCATTTAAGACAAACTTTTCAGTCGGGCTCATTTGGGCTGAGTTATTATGGTAACGAAAAGGGAGAGATGTACCGCCAAGACCCATCGTTAAATAAAGCGGGTTACGATCCGCGAGTCCGCGGTTGGTATAAGCAAGCAAAAGCAGCGGGAGAAGCCATTACCACTGACCCTTATGTCAGTGTCACCATGCAAACTCTGGTCGTGACGCTGGCTGACCCTGTGTTTGTTGATGGCCAGTTTACTGGGGTTGCGGCTTCAAACTTGGCGTTGGATAAACTGATCAAAGATGTCCTAGCGATTAAAGTTCCCGGTAAAGGCTACGCGATTTTGGTGAACCAAAAGGGCACGATTGTGGCTCACCCCAATAAGGAATTAAATCTTAAAACCACGGAAGAGATGGCGCCCGATCTCACTATTACTCGCTTAAATCAAACCGCCAAATCCCTTTCACCGTTGGAAACCGAAATTGAGGGTAAAGATAAGGTTTTGATGGCGCAAAGTATCGACAATACTGACTGGATGCTGGTGATGGTGATGGACAAATCGGTATTGGAACAACCGATTCATCAACTTTTGATTACCCAAGCTTCGATAGGGCTGGTGATTCTGGTAATGATGGCCTTGCTTACGGCATGGTTTGTCGCGCGTCAACTACGTGAACTTGGCAATATTGCAAATGCCCTTGCTGACATTGCAGAAGGGGATGGGGATTTAACCCGTCGTCTTAGTGTTCGCAGCCAAGATGAAGTGGGTATGCTCGCCGATAAATTCAACAAGTTCATTGACCGTTTACACGTGATGGTCAAAAACGTTCAAGAAGTGACCGTATCACTGAATGGTCGTGCTAATGATGCGGCATCCGCCGCCAAAGAGCGTAGTGAACGAATTGGTCAGCAGCAAGATGAGATCACCATGGTAGCAACCGCAGTCACCGAGATGGCATCAGCTACATCGGAAATTGCTGGTAATGCAGAAAATACAGCGAAGAATGCCAATCAGTCGGTTGAGTTGGGAGCTCAAGGCTACCAGCAAATGCAGCAAAGTAAGAGCTCTATTGATCAATTGGCTAAAGAGCTGAGTAACGCGGTAAGCATTATTGGTGAGTTAGAGGTCCACGCTAATGACATCTCGACCATCCTGTCGACGATTCGTGATATTGCTGAACAAACCAACTTACTGGCTCTCAATGCTGCGATCGAAGCAGCTCGAGCAGGCGATCAAGGCCGTGGCTTTGCCGTTGTCGCTGATGAAGTGCGGGTGCTATCACAACGTACTCATGCTTCGACAGAAGAAATTCAGACCAAGATTTCTGGGTTGCAAACGGTAACAGGAAACGCAGTCACGGTGATGACGGAAAGCCATCAGTTGGTTGAAACCAGTGTGGAAGATGTCAATCAAACGGCTGAAAGCCTTAACCGTATCAGTGAAGCGATCAAACAAATCAGCGATATGGCGACGCAAATTGCCTCGGCCGCTGAAGAGCAATCACTGGTTACGTCGGATATCAGCAACAACAGTGAATCCGTGCGTGAAGTGAGTGATCATCTTGCCCACGATGCTGAGAGCGCAGTTCAGCAAGCTCAAGAGCTCCATCGATTGGCCAATGAGTTAGGCAAAGAGATCGCTCGATTTAAACTGTAATCGTCAGATTTAACGAATAATCCCCGCCATTGTGTGGGGATTATTTTTTAGAGCGTTTTACCTATTTACATTAGGTTATGGAATCTTATTCTTATTATTTATGAGTATTAAATATATTATTATTAATAGATAAATTGATAGTTTTGTTTATTATTTGATCAGTTTTGAAAACTTATATTTATATATTATCTATATTTTTTATTTAATATTTATTCGTTTTAATCGTATAGAGGCCGAAATACGACGTATCCTTAATCAAATTCGCCATTTTTCAATTCATTTCTATTATTCTCTATTTTAGGTATTGCTAAAGTTATGAATACAGTGAACTTTTTATGTAGACTCGTATAAATAGCTCGACTAGACTAAAATCGATTTTTTCTAATAAAAACCAACTAAAAATAATTGAGAAAGACTACAGTAGAGGCCTCTATGCACTTCTCTTTAAAAAACTTGTCTATTCGAACGCAAGTCTTAGTACCAGTGCTATTTACCGCTCTGGTTTTATTAATATCTTTATGGATGACGAAAAATAGCTTAGAAGATGAACAAAAGGTGATGTCAAAAAACACCAGTGAACTTATTTTCTACAAAGATACGATTGCTGATGTCGTGAGCAAAGTTTTCCCACTTCGTATCAGTGCGGTTTACGCGATATATGATTCGAGTCGTCGAGATACGTTTGCTACACAACTCACCTCTGGCATGGCTGACATGCAACAAGACCTTAAAGCGATTGCGGAAAAGGGCTTATTCAAAGATGAGATCAAACGTGTGAACGATACGATCAATCTGTATATCGATTTTTCCCATCGTTCCATTGATTTATTTAATCGTGCTGACCAAGGTCTGGTCTCGTCTTCAGAGCGTAATCAATTTATTACTGGTTACCGAAATGCCGGCAATGACATGGTGGCGGCGATCAATAACTTGTCACTTAAAGTGAATGAGAACGTTGAACAGGCGATCAAACGCAGTACCGAGCACAGTAAAGAAGTGACAACAGTGGCCACATTATGTGTGCTCGCCGTTTTGGTCATCTCTTTAATGGTTGGATGGTTTTTATCAGGCCTGATTGTTGAACCGATTAAGCAGCTGCAAAATGTCATGAAAGAGGTGGCTCGAGGCAACCTTTCAATACGCTCGAAAGTGTCGGGTGACAGTGAAATTGGTTTGCTTAGTCGTGATGTGAATACGACGGTTGAACAATTGCATACCACTGTGGAGTCTTTAACTCGAATCAGTGAAGATGTCGCGGCGGCGGCTACAGAGCTTGCCGCAGTGATGACTCAATCCGAGCAAAACGCCCAACAAGAACGCGCTGAGATTGAGCAAGTGGCGTCGGCGGTTAACGAGTTGGCCAGTACGGCGCACAACGTTAGCGATAACGCCTCCATTGCCGATAGTACCGCTCGTGAAGCGGATCAGTTAGCGCAATCAGGATTATCTATCTTTGAAGAAAGCCATCAGGCGAGCGAGCAAGTCAACAATGCACTTGCAAAGGCCGCTGACGTCGTAATGCAGCTTAAAAATCAATCTGAGCAAATTAATGATGTCGTGGAAGTGATTCGCGGCGTATCAGAGCAAACAAACTTGCTGGCTTTGAATGCGGCGATCGAAGCGGCGCGTGCAGGTGAGTCAGGGCGAGGATTCGCGGTTGTCGCTGATGAAGTGAGAATGCTGGCTGCGAGAACGCAAGACTCGACAGTCGAAATCCAAACCATTATTGAGCAGTTGCAAACTCAATCTGGCCTCGCTAACGAGAGTATGCAGCAAAGTTTGGATATGCTGGCGAAAAATAATCAGCTTACTCAACAAGCCAACGATGCTCTGCAGGGGATTACGGGGGCAGTGATGAGTATCAATGACGCCAACGCGCAAGTTGCGACTGCTGCGGAAGAGCAGTCACAGGTGACGGCTGACATCAACCGCAACGTTGTCAATATGTCGGAATTGGTTAGCCAAAATGTCGCGGGTATCAGCCAAAGCGCAGCATCAAGTGCTGAACTTTCAAAATTGGCTGAGCAACAAAAGGCGCAACTGGCGTTTTTCCAAGTCTAATGCTTTAACACAAATTGTGCTGACCAAAGAACTTGGATGCCCGTTACAATTTCACAAAGCCCACACGATGTGGGCTTTTTTATGTGTAAAATTAAGTTTATGGATTGTTGATAGGTTTCAGGCAGATACTCATGAATAAGTTTACTCGTCATTGGCTGACGTTGCCTTTGCTGGTGTTGCCAATTTCTGCAGCGGCAAAAATAGACACGACGCCAGTTGTTGGCGGCGTATTTAATGCCAGTGAAGTACTTAAAAATCAGATTGTTTCGGGTTTAACTTACTCTACGCGATTTGCAAGGGATATGACGCTATTTACGATTGGCGGCATGACTCTGGATGCATTTATCCTTACTTTACCCTTAGACTCAGCGACGAAAAAACGCGTCATTACGCAACTTTCCAATCCTGATTATGCCATTCCTTTAGGGTACTTCTTGTATCAATATTATGAGCGATACACAGGCGTTAGCGATGAGGATGAATTCAAACGTTATGTGTTATCGGTTTATGATAAGCAGGCCGTCATCCCTTTTCAGCACTCTCTGTTTCAACTTCAAGAAGGTGAGCAGACGCCACCTCATCAAGCCGATCATAAAGATCAAGGCCACCAGCCGGGCATTGAACTGAACCAAGAATTTTATGCAGCGATGGTCACGATTTACGATGCACTGGTTGAGATTGGAGACTGGCAACAGCAAAACACGCTGCCTGATCGTTATCAATACTTATCACACTCACCACAAGACCAAGCGCTGATTAAAAAAATTCAACCGATTGTTGTCGGAGTACTTCAACAGCTCTCACAGGGAATGGAAGCGGGAGAGATGAAACATGCGCTGCAAGGCATTATTGCCGACAATGATGAATCACAAATGGACAAGGTCAACAATCGTGCTGAGGCGATCACCATTACACTCATCGATTTTGTACGTTTAAATGTGCTCAAAGCCTATCGTCAGTTTGTTTATCAAGATGAGCGTCAGCAGAAGGTGGCAAACTGGCTGGATGAACACATCCAAACGCAACCCCAGGCGGTTATCGATTTTTTACGCGCTCGTCAGCATCGCCGTTTAGCAGTGCAAATTACCGTAGATGGACTTCAACAAGGCCTCGTTGAAGGGCTCGTCACCCCCAATTCTCGGTTTATTGGCCAGGTATATCAGCGTTATCAGCAGCGCCAGCAACTCACGCCAAGTACGAGTTATCAAACGCCAGAGCATCAGCCAAGTATGCGTTTTGCTCAAATTCTTGCTCAGCAGCCATATCGCGACCCGTATTACTTGCCGTTTTTCAAACGTTTGTACGCTGAGCATCGACCGTCGATTGCAGAGGTGGGCATATCATCCACGCCCACCATTAGCGTACGTAACTTACCGATTATAAAAACGGGAGCGAAGGTATCCGGGCAGGGCGGTACCGGTATTCCTAATTTTCACTTTGTCGATCGAAAGCAAGATCGAGCCTATTACTTCTACGGCAATGATGCGTTGCAACTGGACCGGTTGATGAATGAACATGGTGCAAAGACCATGTTTGACCGCCTCAACTACCTCAATACCATGAACTGTAATGCGCAATATGATTGGAACGCGCATGTGAGCTTTGACAGTTTGGTCAACCTCGGCGCAGGTGAAAGCCTGCGCGACTTTGGTGAAAAGCGTTGTGTCAAAGAATTAAACTGGCGAGCGCGAGTCGAGACTCGGCTCACTGAAATGCGTGCTGCGCTGATTCGCCAAATTGAAGGCTATCAGCAACTGCCATTTTGGGCGATCGTGACACGTTATACCCAACAATGGAAAATCGAAGATAACCTTGAGCGCTATGCGGCGCTTGAACATCAAGGCATGCCGGATTATCTACTCGTATACAACCCGTGGCCGGATCATTTTGCCCACTTTGTTGGTCCGTTCAGTGATGAAATTATCATGCCCAGTGGCGAGTTGAATCGACTCGATTTTTGGATTCGCCAGCTAGAGTCCGCTTATCACAGTGCTGGTGTTTACGGGCAAACCTTATGGGGCATGGCGGGTGATCATGGCTTGGCCCCCGTTTATTACACCTTAAATCCTGAGAAGGTGGTGTTTGACTCCTTGCAAGACACACTCGATTATCCGCTGGTGGTGAAAAAGATCTCCTCAGACGAAGGGGAAGGTCCAAAGCTGACGAATGCGTTGAATTATCCAAGTAATAAAGAGGTGGATGTGGTTGTTGCCTCTACCGCTGGCGGGAACTTTATGCTCGATTTCTTTAACGCCAAAGCGGGCTGGCAAGCCCAGCCAAACTATCAAGAGTTGGTCAATTGGGAACCATATCATAGTCAGGGCAAAGGGTTGAATATTATTGATTACACCCTAAATCAACTCAAAGATACGCTCGACTATTTGGTGGTTCGCGATGGTGAATGTAGTGCCAAGCAGTGCCGAATTCGATTAGTCGCAACTCGGAATGGACAGCGGGTTGATGAATGGATTGAGCGCCAAGGCGACCGCTATTTCTATCAGCCCTATTCGACTGAGGCGTCGCTACTGGGGATTGAAACCTTAAACCCTTACCGCCAAGCGCCTACGTTATCACAGCGCTCTGAATGGCGAGCGCTACGCCATCATTGTTTACATCCGGATGAGGTGAAAGATAGCGATACGTGGTGCAACGCTGCCGAGTGGCGGGAAGTGAGTCGCTTGAGCCTGCGTCCTGATGCTATTGCACAATTAGCGGCATTGTATGAAGAGCCTCGAGCAGGCACGGTTAACTTATTTCCTCGTCAAGGTATTGGTTATAACACGAAGGTACCGGGAAGACACGCGGGTGAAAGTTACCTTGAGAAAGACGCATTTCTTGGTTTTTGGGGCGCGCAAGTTGGACGCGGTGCCGATCCTTTGTTGATTGAAGAAAACGGTTCCTTAGCACCGACGTTATACGAATATCTTACTGGAAATCCTGTTCAAGTGGGTCAAGATGGATGGGGGTACCCATCATTACTCAATCGACTGGATATTAAAACCCACTAATGATTTTGGTGATTAAAGTGATCGTGGCGAATAAAATGATCGATCTGGTCTGCGACATCATGACGATAGATAAGGCTGGTATGGGTATTGCGAGTTTTAATATGATCGGTCATCCCTTCGATTTGGGTTTCTTTAACGGTGACGGTACCATCTGATATCAAGCCACGACCAAGCAGTAGTGGGCGCAAACCAATCGGCAGCGTGCCAGCGATACTGCCGAGTTTTTGCGGATGCTGCCACTGGTCTTGATGGTAGTTAAGACCAAATTGTGGTGAATTTCCCAAAATGACACCAAGGCCAATTTTCTTCAGCTGTTCGGCGATGGATGAGCCTGTCAGTGGAGAACCGATCGCGACCACATGAGAAATCGTCTCGCTTGACGGGCGACGAGCGGCTAAGTAGTGCTTAATCATTAAGCCGCCTAAGCTGTGACCCACTAAAATATTGGGTTGATGGTCACTAAGTGCAGTATCAATGGCGTTAAATACACGTTGGCTGTTGATGGCGACGGTATTGTAGCTAATAACCTGAGTTTGGTAGCCCATTTTGCGCAGCCTTTGACTCAAGGGCCTCATAACCACGCCATGCATATACAGCCCATGCACAATGATGATATTCATTTGCTTACGCTCATCTCAAAAAGAAGATAACTATAACCAAAAATCGTCAGGCGCGCCAAACGAAGCCGCGATTAACTTTAGAGCCAAAAGAGCGACTTAGCGTATTTCGTGCGTATTTAGGGGCTTGTTGTTACTTTTGTTTTTGTTGCTTCATCCACTAAATAAAGAATCGATTGATAACAAATACCGCTATGATGCGAAAGGCCCAGTTCGCAGGTTAAACTGTTGCTAAATCCGCGAGTGACTTGCTTTGGGATTTGGTGTTTAAGCGGTGAAAGCGCCGCGGCATTCAGTTCTGGTGTTATCAATCCTTTATCGCCTGCCCAGCCACAACAGGTGATATGCTCGGGAATAATCACCTCTTGAGCACAGCGTTTTGCCAGTGCAAGCATGCTGGTTTCTAACCCCATCTTCTGGCTGCTACAAGTCACATGTAGCATCACGGTTTCTTCAATTGGCTCAATGTCCAAAAGAGGGAGTAAGTACTCACACGTAAATTGGGTCGGCTCATAAATTTTCATCGATTTAGAAAACTGTTCGAGGCTGTGTTTCACACATGGACTGGTGTCGATCAGCACCGGATATTCACCTTGGCGACTCGCTTGCCACAACGCTTTTTGTAACTGCTGGGCTTTGTCGCTGGCTAAGTCCTGCTTGCCTTTACTATCAAAGGGCATGCCGCAACAAAGTTGGTCAACATCGCGTGGAATAATCACATCGAACCCCGCTTTTTTTAGTACAGAGAGGGTGACTTCGGTTAACGATC
Organism: Vibrio sp. AK197; assembly: GCF_053903115.1. Classification (NCBI taxonomy): domain Bacteria; kingdom Pseudomonadati; phylum Pseudomonadota; class Gammaproteobacteria; order Vibrionales; family Vibrionaceae; genus Vibrio; species Vibrio sp. AK197. The sequence continues at coordinate 1,341,809 of NZ_CP096429.1, read as the reverse complement.
GCGTGTCTTTTTGCTGGCGATGATTTCCCATCACACGGCTGCTGCACGAGGGCATATACACCACTTTCCGATGAGTGGAATTGGCAGGGGTTTCAGGTTCACTGACCAGAGCAAAGTGATTGCCCTTCGGTAAGTCAGCGAACCAGATAGGGGTTTGGTCCTGAGTACGTTTACGAAGCGCTAAGCTCCACTTGTACAGCGTTTGATCGGAGCCCCATTTGTTGATTTGATACTGCGTACTCAAGCCTATCTTCGCCAACCGAGTAACCGCTGAGAAATGTTTGGCGCTCCAACGCGCAATTACGCCATTTTTCGGCGCAGTTTGAGCACGCAGTTGTTTGATTAAATCACCGGTATTGATGTTTACTGGGCAGCGCTCGGCACATAATCCAGTTGCTGCGCAAGTATCGATACCTTGATATTGAAACAGTGCATCGAGATCTTGAACGCTTTGTTGCATGTGCACACGATGCTGGCGCTCGCGGTGCAGAACAATACGCTGACGAGGCGACAAGCTGAGTGTCCGCGAGGGACACACGGGTTCACAAAAACCGCATTCAATGCAGGCATCTATCAGCGGGTTGGCGGGGGGAATGGGTTTTAAGTGTTTTAGGTGACACGTTGGGTCGGCGTTTATCAATACTCCAGGGTTAAGAATCCCCTTGGGATCGAACAGCGTTTTGATTTTTTGCATCAAGGCGTAACCTTGAGGCCCCCACTCCAGCTCGACATAAGGTGCCATATTGCGCCCAGTACCATGCTCGGCTTTAAGCGACCCTTGGTATTTGACGGCGACTAATTGGCTTAGGTCTGTCATAAATGCATTGTAGCGCTCGACTTCAGACGCCAAGGCAAAACTCTGCGTAAACACAAAATGCAAGTTTCCATCCAATGCATGACCAAAAATGATTGCCTCATCGTAGCCATGTTGAGTGAGCAGTTGCTGAAGCTCGCGCGTGCCTTGCGCCAGTTTGTCGACCGGAAAAGCGACATCTTCGATGATCACCGTGGTGCCTGTGTCTCGCACTGCGCCGACCGCTGGGAATAAGCCTTTGCGAATATTCCATAAATGTTGAATGACGTCAGCATCTTGGGTAAAGGGCACTGAGGCTTTAAGTTCAAAGGCCTGTAATGCTTTGGTTACCTTGTCACAGTGTTGAGTGAGTTCATCACAATTGCTACCTTGCACATCGATAAGTAAAGCGCAGGCATCGATATCCAGTGAGGCGATAAACTCTGGCATATTCGGTTGATGGGCAATCGAACGCAGTGATCGACCGTCCATTAATTCAACCGCAGAAATCGGGGTCGAAGCGAGCGCGGTCACGGCTTGGCTCGCGGTTTCAATATCGTTAAATACCATCAGGCTCGTCGCTTTGTGCGGACAGTCTTCGATAGTGTTATAGGTGATCTCTGCAATAAACCCGAGCGTGCCCTCAGAGCCGACCATCAAATGCTCGATCACTTCAATTGGGGTTTGGTAGTCAACTAAGGCGTTCAGCGCGTAGCCTGTGGTATTTTTAAGGCGATATTTATGAAAAATACGCTGGCACAGCTCTGGATCGTCCAAGGTCTCATCACAAAGCGTTTCAAGTTGCTCGATAAAGTGTGGATGTTGCTGCTTGAAGTCGAGAATACTCTCGCTATCTCCAGTATCCAGTAAACTGCCATCACTGAATACGATTTTCATGCTCTCTACGGTCTTATACGTGTTATGTGCCGTCCCACAACACATGCCGCTAGCATTATTGGCAGCAATTCCGCCAATCTTGCAACTGTTGATCGAAGCCGGATCTGGGCCTATTTTCCGCTGATAAGGCGCTAAATAGCGATTGGCATCAGCACCGATGACACCCGGCTGTAAGCGTATTTTACGGCCTTGTTCCAGAACACGGTGTTCTCGCCAATCGTCAGTGAGCGTTATAAGAACCGAGTCGGAGATTGCTTGCCCTGACAAACTGGTTCCTGCCGCGCGAAAGGTAACCGCGACGTTAAGTTGGTGGCATGATTTCAAGCAAAATATGACTTCCTGAATGTTTTTTAGCCGTACGACCATTTTAGGGATCAAACGATAAAAACTGGCGTCGGTCCCGTAAGCAAGGCATAAATCAGGGTTGGTAATGATGCGAGAGGGAGCGATGACACTGAGTAATTGTTGGTGAAGCTGTTGGTAAGGACGGGGGGCTTCATGATGCGACATTGTGGTTTCCTTATCGTCCGTCGCCATTATCAGGATGTTGGCGTACGGCAGCTAGGTATTTGGTTTCACTTAATATTAGTCTTAGCACATCGACAAAAGAGTGAAGGTCAAGCTCACGAACTTGTGATGTGTCTCCATGCTTAGCTCAAGAGATCAAGAATAGTGCTCGCTTTTACGCTAACAGTGGTCAGTCAATCGTGTAAGCGGCAAAATTTATCGAACCAGTGTGTGAATAACAGGTGGTCGTCGGCCATTTGTCGAAAAGCCTAAGAAGAGAGCATGTTCGCTCAGCGTTTGTTTTTTGATGTTGGAATCAGATTGGCTTTTTTATGCCTTGTTGATTGTCGCCATTTTTTATGCACTTAGAATTTATGCTTTGACTGAGAACGCATCTTAAACTTGCTATGAGTGAGTTGGGGCATTTAATTGAATTTGCAGTGGGAGAGCAGGGTGCCAAAATACATTGGATTGATCGTATCGTTAATCAGTGGTAGCGCGGCTGCCGAATCACTCAATGTGCTTCTTTATCACCATGTGGCGGATGACACGCCATTTTCCACCTCGACCACGGTGGCTGATTTTACCGCTCAGCTTGATGATTTTGTCGAGAAGGGCTATCAAATCGTCAATCTAGAACAGGCGGTTGCGAATATCCGCGCAGGAAAACCGTTAGCCCAAAAAAGCCTGGCTCTGACGTTTGATGATGGCTTTTCTTCCGTATGTAACAATGCCTATCCCGAGCTTAAAAAACGCGGTATGCCGTTTACTGTCTTTGTGACGACTGACCCGATCGATCATCATTACCCAAGTTATTGCACCTGGTCGCAACTAAAAGAGATGGCACAAAATGGTGCGACCATTGCGAATCATACCCGCGATCACGCGCATTTGGTGCGTGGTGCGTTGGGTGAAGTACCTTGGCTAACACGGGCGCAAGATAATATTTCTCAAGCTCAGCAACGAATTGAAAACAAAATTGGTCAGACGTCGACGCTGTTTGCTTACCCTTATGGAGAATATAATAACACCTTAAAACAGTGGCTTGATGAGCAAGGGTATATTGCTTTTGGTCAGCAATCTGGCTCGATAGGTACTACCAGTGATTGGCAAGCACTACCTCGGTTTAATGCCGCTGGGCATTACGCAACGCCAAAAGCGCTTAAACTCAAAATTACGGCCTCTCCGCTCCCCGTTGATTACCAGCAATTGCCAGATCCTTTAACGCAAAATACGCAACCAGACTTATTGGTCAAAGTGTTGCCTTCTAAGCGTGTTTATTACCCTCATTTACAATGTTTTCTTAATGGTCAGGCAATTGATGTGGTTTGGAACTCAGCACAAACTCAGTTCTCAGCAACACCGCCTAAGCCGCTTACCCAAGGACGGCATCGTTTAAATTGCACGGCGCCGCACCGTCAAGGGATGCCATATTACTGGCTATCTCAGCAATGGATTGTAGTGCCTGAGGCACTTGAAGGTAATAAACCAACACCAACGGGTTAATCGGTTTTCCTTCGTTGACGGAATGTTTTCAGCCACCGATCGGTGGCTTTTTTATTGGTAAGTGATTCCACGGCGAAATATGACAGCGTGCAGGCAGTTTGTTAAGGTCTTAATAAATAACAAGCGGGCAAAAAGGTGTTTGATCCCGCCAACAACAAAGCGAGAATGGAATGAGAAGAATTGGCATATTGGCTGTTGGAGAGCTCACTGAAAAAATCATTATCGGTATTTTTAATCACAATCCGATGGCACGTATTTATCTATCGCCAAGAAACTTTGTTAAAGCTCAAAGCCTTGCGAGCCAGTATCCTTGTGAAATCATGCCAGACAACCAAGCGGTCGTGGATAAATCGGATGTGGTGATCATTGGTGTGCGCCCAGAGTCGGTGGCGACGCTCGCGTCGGAAGTCACCTTGCAGCCTGAGCAAACGTTGGTATCGTTAGTTGCCGGTATGCCGATCTCTAAAATTCAGACTCTGTTTTCCCACTCGCAGTGCATTCGAGCGATGTTGACCTATGCCGCAGAGCACAACAGTACAACCGTGGTGGTGGCGCCAAGAAATGACGATGTGGAAGCACTGTTTGCGCCGCTAGGCGAGTTGGTTTCTTTGCAAACCGAGGCAGAGTTTGAATTGGCTACTGTTAGTATGTGTATGAATGGTTGGTATTATTTCCTCGCCAATGAAATGCAGCAGTGGCTTGAGAGCAACGGCTTAAAGCCTGAGCACGCACGTGCTCTGGTTGTCGGTAATCTGCGTGATTGCGCCGCCTACGCTACGCAAAATGCGCCGCATTCGTTGAAATCGCTTGGTGAGTCCATCGCGACCTCGGGAACGTATACTGACCAAGGGAGGATAATGCTTGAACAATCGGGAGCGTTTGAGGCGTGGAAGCAGGCCAGTGAGCGTATTTTAAGCCAGCTCAAAGCACAAAAATAGCGGTTCAAATGACGAAAAGGCGAGTCTCTGACTCGCCTTTTTTACTGTGGAAAGGGCAATTGTTAGCTTAAAAGCTGGTGTTGATGCCGAAAGGTTAAAGATTCTCGGGAAAATCTTTGGGCAATTCACTGGCTGGGCAGTTGATGACCTCTTCGTTATTTTGGCCACAATCTCGTACAAAGGTAATGGTGGCAAATTCATCAATCACTTCTGTTGGGTACGCTGGGCCCGCATCGCGATAAGCTTGCATTTGAGGAATAAAGTCATTTTGGAAACATACCGTTTTTTCTGGGTTGTTGATTATCCAGCGTGGGAAGAAAATGGTGCCGTGGAACACCTTATCCGCTAAGTTAATGATTAAGCTCACATCGGTACCGGTTGGCTCTGTCCAAGAAATTTTATACACATCGCTGGCCACGCGAACTAAAAACATGTCTTGATGTTTTACCCAGCGGTTACCGACAATCCCGCTGTGGATACGATAATCCATCGTATGGTCATTTTTGACGTAGATTTCATAATTCCAGCCATTGTCGTATGTGTAGACTAGGTGTTTGCCAACAATCCCGCTCAAATCAGTTTTATCAAACATAGTGGACCCCTTATTCTTGTCAGTTTTTCGTCTGCGTTTGTTTTCGAACTGTATTTACTTTACCTCGATATTTTTTATATAAAAGTCGCTATTTTTGATGTTAAATATAAAAATATTTAATGTTATTGGAGGCGGGATGTTATCGACAACGCTTGAACAGTGGCAATTGCTGCGCACGGTGATTGAAGAAGGCAGCATTGCCAAAGCAGCCAAGAAATCGTTTCGCAGCCAGCCTGCAATCAGTTATCAATTAAATCAGCTCCAGCAACGGCTAGGGATCGAGGTGCTCGAGTTACAAGGCCGTAAACTGGTACTTACCCTCGCAGGTAAGCAATTACTCGACCAAGCCTGCTTGCTACTTGATGGGTGGCAAGACCTCGAATCAAAAGCGATGTCATTGCAAAAAGGGGAGCGGGCTGTGATTAACTTAGTCGTCGATAGCTTGTTTTCGAAGTCACGTCTATTTGAGGCGTTGAAGCGCTTTAATCAGGAACACCCCAATACGCATATTCACTTAAAAGAAACGGTGCGTGATGAAGGGCATATTTTACTGAGCCAGAATGAAGATGATGTGTATGTCATCAGCCTAAAAGATCAGCGGGAGGGCGAGCGAATTCCGGTTGCTGAAGTGACATTTATGCTGGTAGCGCACCATCAGCATCCTATTTTTGAGGTGTCAGAGGCGCTTCGAGAGAGTCAGCTGAAACGTTTTCCAATGATCCAAGTGGTGGATCGCTACCATCAACAAACGGCAAACCAGCGTCAGTATCAAGAATCATGGTTTTTTACCTCTTTGCCGTCAGCGATCGATGCAGTGGTGAACAATTTAGGTTGCGGCTGGTTGCCACAAAGTGAAATTGAATCTCATCTTGCTGACGGCACGTTGAAAGTCATTAGTCGAGAACCCCGCTTTACTCGGGCAACATCACTCTACTTAATTAAAAGTGAACAGGTTCGCTACGATATCTGCGTTCAGGCTTTAGCGGATGCTTTACAATTTCCTGAAGTATAAGGGTTTAAAATTAATTCGGCTTTTTGATAAAGTGGAATGATTCATCGATTTAGGAGTACTAGAATGACAAAGAAACTCGCATCGACACGCCGATTGCTCCAAGGATTGGTGATTGGGTTAGGTGTGCTACTGAGTGGCTGTACTCAAAGTGATTGGCGAAATGCAAGCAGGGAACCGGCCGGTATTGCGCCTGATCCCAGTGTCGATAAGCAAGCTGTGATTGAGTTTTATGCCGCGGATGCATTCAGTTGGCGTGGATGGTTTGCAGTGCATACTTGGCTCGCTATCAAACCCGAAAATGCCGATGAATACACGGTTTATGAAGTCGTCGGCTGGCGAGTGGACCGCGGCCAACCCGCACTTCATCATTACACTACGCCAACCCCTGATCGCTACTGGTATGGTGCGAAACCAGAAAAAGTACTCTCGATTCAAGGCGACAAAGCGGCCAACTTGATACCGAAGGTTCAGAGTGTAATTGAAGAGTACCCATGGGCGAACGAATATACACTGTTCCCCGGGCCCAACAGTAATACATTCCCTGCTTGGGTCGGGCAACAAGTGCCAGAGCTTGGTTTAGACATGCCATTTCGTGCGATTGGGAGTGGCTACGCTGATTAACCATGAAGGCGGCATCATGTGCCGCCTTCATTTTTTCGTCAATCTTGCATTAACTCCGTGGTATTGGTATTGAGGTCGTTGGGGTTAACAACGGGCCAACCATCTTGCCAATCGACATGCAAAATACGCAGTTTTTGGGTGCCATTATCTGCTGTTTCATACGCATGGAATACCATGTAATCTTCACCATCAAAGCTATAGACGGCATTGTGCCCCAATCCTGCCCAGTCTTGATCGCCTTCTAGAACTAGTGAGCCGCCCCCTTCAAGCATCGACTTGCCGTTTTTATCGTAATAGGGGCCTTGCAACGTTTCACTGCGCCCGACCATCAACTTATATGTGCTGTTGGTGCCTTGACAGCAAAAATCAAATGATGCGAAAAGATAATAATAATCGCCTTTTTTGAAGATATAAGGTGCTTCAATCGGGTTGTAGGTGACACTAGGGCGTGTAGCTAGGTCATACCATTGGACAGGTTCTGCAAGACTTACGAGATCATCATTCAACTTAACCAGTTTCAACCCGCCCCAGAAAGAGCCAAAACTCATCCAAGGCTGACCTTTCTCGTCTTCAATAATCGCCGGATCGATTGCATTCCAATTGTCTTTATCAGGGTGCGATTGAATCACAATCCCTTGGTCTTGCCAGTGATAATTCGAGGCTTCGGGATTTAACGTCTCATTGGTCGTGACACCAATTGCTGACGTATTTTTTCCGAATGCAGAGACGGAGTAGTAAAGGTAGAACTTCCCGTCTTTTTGATAGATATCAGGCGCCCAGATATGACCGTCAAATTCAGGAGCGACAGAGCGAACCCATTTTGGTTCGCTGCTGAAAATTCGGTCAGCGTAATGCCAATGTTCTTTGTCTGTTGATGAGTACATGGTAATGCCAGGCCCGGTGCTGAATACGTAATAGGTTCCGTCTTCCCGAGCCATGACAGGGTCGTGCGCTTCAACTTGCGCAGCAGAAGCGGTGAATGTCATTAGTCCCAAACCAAATAGCAGCGCGAGTGATGCGTGTCGTCTTGTTGTCATTCTTAACCTTATGATTTTATTGGATTGCAAAGCCTTACAAAGCAACGAATATAGAAAACATGATGACGATTTACTCGGAGCGAACTCGATAAATTAAGCACAAACGATGACAGGATTATCAATGTCTCGTTTTGAGGACGAGTCACATAGATACAAAAGGACGGTGTGATGATTATCGAATAAACATAAAATAAACAAATGTTATTTCAACAATTACTAGTGCGTTATTCTGTCTTTAAAGGGCACTTTTGTTTGTTTTAAGTTAAATAAACTGATGTTGTGTTGGTTTTCTATCATTGCGGTTTGTTTTGTTATGAAAAGTCGAGTGAATTGGCTCGATATTTGTGTTTTAAATGAAAATTTAAATATTTAAATTCTTTTAAAAACATATATTTATGTTTTTTATTTGATGATATCTCGCAATTGACATTTAGTGTACGAATCTTCTCTGGTTTACTTTTGTTTTTAAGCGGCTACAATGCCGCCTCTTGTCTAAAAAAACATCATTATCAACGTTATTAAGAGAGAGTTATGCCATGCGTTTAGCGAACGTGATGGCGGCGTTAGCTTTTGTATTTTGGGGATTGACGCCGCTTTATTACCAGTTTCTCGCGCAGCCCGCTATGGATGAGCTATTGGCTTTGCGTATCATTGCTTCTGTACCTTTATGTGCGTTGGTTGCGCTGATATTGACACGAGTGAAGCCACGTCTTTCAGCGATTTTAGCTGACCTTCGTTCGCTGCTGTTTAGCGTGACTGGCGCAGTAATCATCAATGCGTCTTCGTACATTTTTATCTGGGCGGTGGTGAACCATCAAACGTCCGATGCCAGTTTAGGCTATTTTATCAGTCCTTTGCTGTTTGCCGTGATTGGCTTGATCATGACTCGTGATAGGCTATCTTCAGGCATGGTCGTGTCTTTACTGCTTGGTCTCGGTGGCGTGCTATTTTTGACCCTAGACTATGGGCATATTCCTTATGTTGCGTTAGGGCTAGCGGTGTTATTTATCTCCTACAGTTGGTGCAAAAAAAGCATCAGTTATGAGTGGCCGACGGCATTGTTGGTAGAAGCGTTAGCCATGCTGCCTATTGCGCTGGGTTATATGGTGTATAAATCGCAAACAGTGGGTAGCGAAGCGTTCAGTCACGGATACGCCGAATTGGCTCTGTACGTTGGCGCCGCGCCCGTGACGCTTCTCCCATTGCTGTTTTATTCGCTGGCTGTGCGACGTGCCAAAATGACCACCATTGGCGTGATGCAGTACATCGAACCGAGTCTGCAATTTTTGATTGCAACCTACGTGCTTGGGGAGGCGTTTTCAAACGTCAAAATGATAAGTTTTGGTATGATTTGGCTCGGGCTTGTCTTTATCATTGCTGAGCAGATGATTCGTCGTTATCCCGCTTTGTCTGCGTTAAACCTGTCAAGTTACGAATCGTCAGGTGCCCATCTTGGCTTACCGACCGTCGCGATGATGCGCGAACAGTCTGCGATGGTGAAACATTAATTGCTGTATCCAAATCAAAAGCGAGCCAAATGGCTCGCTTTTTTCATTGCATAACAAGTTATGCTTATTGATAGTTTTCAATACTTGGACAAGAGCAAATCAAGTTGCGATCGCCGTAAACATTGTCCACACGGTTAACCGTTGGCCAGTATTTCCAAGCTTTCGTTGCCGGTGATGGGAAACAGCCCAGTTCACGTGAATAAGGGCGTTCCCAGCTTTGTTCTGCTAAATCGGCCTGAGTATGCGGCGCATTGACGAGCGGATTGTTGTCCAGTGGCCACTCTCCGGCTTCAACTTTCGCCATTTCTTGGCGAATGGCAATCATCGCATCACAGAAACGATCCAGCTCTTGAAGATCCTCTGATTCGGTCGGTTCTACCATTAACGTTCCTGCCACCGGGAAAGACATCGTCGGCGCATGGAAGCCGTAATCCATTAAACGCTTGGCAATGTCTTCTTCACTGATGCCGGTCTGCTCTTTGAGTGGACGAATATCGATGATGCATTCGTGCGCAACGCGACCTTGGGTTCCACGGTACAGCACAGGGTAGTGTGGGCGTAAACGCTCCATAACATAGTTAGCATTGAGAATCGCGACTTTGGTGGCGTCGGTTAGTCCCTGAGCCCCCATCATCGCAATGTAAGCCCATGAGATTGGTAAAATAGAAGCGCTACCAAAATCTGCGGCAGCCACGGCGTAGTCATTGCCTTCAATGCCATTTTCGATATGGCCTGGTAAGAAAGGCGCAAGGTGCGATTTGACACCAATTGGCCCCATGCCCGGGCCGCCGCCGCCATGTGGAATACAGAAAGTTTTGTGTAAGTTGAGGTGTGAAACGTCAGAGCCGATAAAACCCGGTGATGTTAGACCTACCTGAGCGTTAAGGTTGGCACCATCAAGGTACACTTGGCCACCCGCAGCATGCACCATCTCGCACACTTCTTTCACTTGTTCTTCGTAAACACCGTGAGTAGAAGGGTAGGTGATCATGATGCTTGAAAGTTGGTCTTTGTGTTTTTCTATTTTTTCGGCGAGATCATTGATATCAATGTTGCCGTTTTGGTCACACTTAACGACCACCACTTTCATTGACACCATCGATGCCGTTGCAGGGTTGGTGCCGTGGGCGGAGCTTGGAATCAAACATACGTTACGATGGCCTTCGCCACGACTTTGGTGGTAGCGCTGGATGGCGATAAGCCCGGCATATTCACCTGACGCCCCTGAGTTTGGTTGTAGCGAGAAGTCATCGTAGCCAGTGATTTCACACAGTTTTTGTTTTAAATCTGCGGCCAGTGCGGCATAGCCTGCGGCTTGTTCACTGGGTACAAAGGGATGCAGAGCGCCAAATTCAGGCCAAGTGATCGGCAGCATTTCCGCTGCAGCATTGAGCTTCATGGTACAACTGCCGAGTGGAATCATACCGTGGGTTAGCGAAAAGTCTTTATTTTCCAGCTGTTTTAGGTAGCGCATCATTTGCGTTTCACTGTGGTGCGTATTAAACACCGGGTGAGTCAGATACGCGCTAGTCCGACGACATGTTTCTGGAATAGCAGCCAATTCATTGGCGGCGATATCCGCTGAGAGTTCACTGATTTCTGCCGAGACACCAAATACGCTAGACAGTGCACTAATATCATCAGTGGTGGTGGTTTCATCTAGGCTGATACCCAGCTGACCCTTAAGTTTACGCAGGTTGATGTCCGCCTGCTGCGCTTTTTGATATAGGGACTCGGTATTCTCACCGCTATTGATGGTGAGCGTATCGAAGAAACTGTTATGCGCCAATTCATAGCCAGCTTTGGTGAGCCCTGCCGCGAGAATAGCTGTCATATGATGGGTGCGACGCGCGATGGTGCGTAAGCCTTCTGCGCCATGATAAACCGCAAAAAACGAGGCCATATTGGCCAGCAACGCCTGCGCGGTACAGATATTAGAGGTCGCTTTTTCGCGGCGAATATGCTGCTCGCGAGTTTGCATCGCCATGCGCAGCGCTTGGTTGCCTTTAGTATCAATCGATACGCCAATGACGCGACCTGGCATGGTGCGCTTGTGTTTATCACGAGTGGCCATAAATGCGGCATGTGGGCCGCCATATCCCATCGGTACGCCAAAACGCTGGGCGCTACCAATCACTACATCGGCACCCATTTCTCCCGCAGGTTTGAGCAATGCGCAAGCAAGAAGATCAGATGCCACCGCCACTAAGGTTTTGTTTGCTTGCGCTTTGGCAATTAAGTCGGTTAAGTCGCGAACTTCACCTGTGGTCGTTGGGTATTGCAGTAGCGCGCCAAATACATCTTGCTCCGGCAGTGAATCACTGTCTCCAATCATGACGTCAAAGCCGATAAATTCGGCGCGAGTTTTTATCACTTCTATGGTTTGCGGGTGGACATCATTAGCGACAAAGAACACGTTGCTCTTGCTTTTGCCTGCACGTTTACACAGCGTCATCGCTTCTGCTGCAGCGGTGGCTTCATCAAGTAGCGAGGCGTTGGCGATATCCATACCTGTCAGATCCATCACCATTTGCTGGAAATTAAGTAATGCCTCTAAACGGCCTTGAGAAATTTCCGGCTGATATGGCGTGTAAGCGGTGTACCAACCTGGATTTTCCAGCACATTACGCAAGATAACGTTGGGCGTGAACGTGTTGTAATAGCCTTGACCAATGAATGTACGCTTCACTTGGTTTTGTGAAGCAAACTGTTTCATGGCAATCAGCATATCGGCTTCGCTTTTAGCTTCAGCCAGTGTCATCGGGCTTTCAAGGCGAATTTGCGCCGGTACGGTTTGATCAATCAATTGATCCAAACTGGTGGCGTTAATGGTGTTGAGCATGGTTTGCTGGTCATCTGCATTGGGGCCATTGTGACGAGCAACGAATTCAGTTTGGGTGCTGAGGCTTTGAAGTAATTGTGTCATGATATCCTGTACCTTCTCGCAGCGCATTGCGCACTTAGAGGGCTAACTGTTCTTTACATCGGTGTGAGTGTCACCACTCAAATCAAAAAAGCTGCCCAGTTTAAAGGCAGCTTATGTTTCAATGACTTATTCGTCTTCAATTGACGCGCTGTACTCTTCAGCGTCTTTTAAGTTATCGAGTTCGCTTGGGTCAGACAGTTTGACTTTCACGATCCAACCACCTTCATAAGGTTCTTCATTGATAAGCTCTGGGCTATCTTCAAGCTCTTCGTTGATTTCGATGATCTCGCCTGTTACTGGGGCGTAGATATCAGAGGCTGCTTTGACAGACTCAACGAGAGAAAAGTTTTCACCGGCTTCGATTTCCGCTTCAACTTCAGGTAAATCGACAAATACGACGTCTCCAAGCATTTCTTGAGCGTGTTCAGAAATACCGATAGTTACGGTGCCGTCGCCATTATCACGAACCCACTCGTGGCTATCTGTAAACTTCAGTGTATTGTCCATTGTGTTATCTCCAAAAATACATAAGTGAGGAATTATTGGTAAAGCGGAAAACGGCGACACAGGTCTTGCACTTGTTTACGAACTTGTTGTTCTATCTGTGCATTGCCTTGTGGGTGAGTGGTTAACCCATCCAACACATCTCCAATCCAGTTACCGATAAGTTTAAATTCTTCTAAGCCAAAGCCGCGAGTTGTACCCGCGGGGGTGCCCAAACGGATCCCAGAAGTAATCATAGGTTTTTCTGAGTCAAATGGGATGCCATTTTTATTACAGGTGATGCCAGCGCGCTCTAGCGCTTGCTCTACTTGGTTGCCTTTTAATCCTTTGGGGCGCAAATCAACCAACATGAGGTGGGTATCGGTCCCACCGGTGACGATGTCACAGCCACGCGCTTGCAAGACTTCAGCGAGTACTTTGGCATTGCTGACGACACCATCAATATAGCGCTTAAACTCTGGCCCTAATGCTTCACCAAAGGCAACGGCTTTAGCTGCGATGACATGCATCAATGGGCCGCCTTGTAAGCCAGGGAAAACTGCGGAATTGATTTTCTTCGCGATGGATTCATCATTGGTCAGAATCATTCCGCCGCGCGGCCCGCGCAGTGTCTTGTGTGTCGTTGTAGTAACTACATCCGCATGAGGCAGTGGGCTCGGGTGAGCGCCAGTGGCGACCAAACCGGCAATGTGCGCCATATCGACCATCAGCAGTGCGCCCACTTCATCGGCAATTCGACGAAACTGAGCAAAATCAATTTGGCGTGGAATCGCCGAGCCACCAGCGATGATCATTTTAGGCTGATGCTCGATAGCCAGTTCACGGACTTGTTGGTAATCGATTTCTAAAGTGTCTGGCTGCACGCCATATTGGATGGCATTGAACCATTTACCAGAGAGAGCAGGACGCGCACCGTGAGTAAGGTGGCCGCCTGCATCCAGTGACATGCCTAAAATAGTATCACCGGGGGAAAGTAACGCTAATTTTACCGCGCCATTCGCTTGAGCGCCGGAGTGAGGTTGAACGTTTGCGTAACCACACTGAAAAAGTTGTTTAGCGCGTTCGATGGCGATGCTCTCGATACTATCGACATGCTCGCAGCCACCATAGTAGCGACGAGATGGGTACCCTTCCGCATATTTATTGGTTAAGCAGGTGCCTTGGGCTTGCATAACCGCTTTAGAGACGATGTTTTCTGAGGCGATCAATTCAATTTGATCATTTTGGCGAGTTAATTCTGCTTGAATGCCTGCGAATACCGCATCGTCCGTTGCGGTTAACGACGTGGAGAAGAAGTGCTCAAGGTGATAATTTGAATATGCGTGATTCATTGATAACCTTCCATTCCTTGGTTTTATCGCTATGGTCAAAAAGGTGAATCGACCACACGTCCTGCTCAATAAAAGCGAATTTACTTAACCTTTTTATTCTCTACATCATGTCGTGAATTATGATGTTTTCGTCTTAAGAGAACCATCATCAGGCTAACATGCTGGTAACATAGCTTGCCTGATACCAACAATCAACCAAAAATTTCCTATAGGAAACATGGTTTCTGTTTTTGTTAACAAGAGCACGGTATATTTATCCTCTTTGACTATCTTCACCTGAGGGTATGGTGCACAATGAAACGTTCAGCAGCCGTTCCTGCAATAAGTTAAAAAATAATGAGGGGATTATGTCCACTGATATTCACGATGAATACCCATCCCTAACACTCGAAAAACAATCGCTTGAGCAAGCTATTGAGCCTTTAAAGTTAGGTCAGCGACTCAAAGAAATTCGTAGTCGTTTAGGATTAACGCTGGAAGAGGCCAGTCAGCGCACAGGACTTGCTCGTTCGACGTTGAGTAAAATCGAAAATGAGCAAATTTCACCGACGTTTCAGGCGATGCAAAAACTGGCTAATGGTCTGCAGATAGACATGCCCCAACTCTTTGAGCCGCCGAGAAAAAAGGTTGCCACAGGGCGTCGCGATCTGACTCGAAATGAGCAAGGAAAACCCCATCCGACTCAGACCTACGAGCATGAGTTGCTCGCGACTCAACTTTCTAATAAGAAAATGATGCCATTCAAGAGCCGAATTCGCGCTCGCGCGTTCGAAGAATACAGTGATTGGGTTCGTCATGATGGGGAAGAGTTTTTATTGATCTTGTCTGGGCAAGTGATGTTCTATTCGGAGTTTTATGAACCTGTGGTTATGGAGCTAGGAGATAGCGTTTATTACGATGCCAATATGGGGCATATGTTGGTATCGGTGAGCGAGGAGGATGCGCAAATTCTCTGGGTGACGGCGAAATAATCACCGATTAGTAAAGTTTCCTATAGTGAAAGCAAACGTTTGCCATAGTGTAAACGTCGAGGTATAAGCGTCATTTGGAAGAGATGATCTTCGAAATGGCGCTTTTCTTTGCTAACTACCTTGCGTTGCTAAATTGTTAAAGGTCACGTTTTCAGGCTTTGACTGCTTGTTTATCGATGTAAAGCGCGGCATCCTGTTTATTATAGGAAACAAGCACCATGCTATCACGAATTGCCTTGATGGCTGATATTAGGAATTTCGCTGGGTTAATGGAGAACAGAATGACTGAGCAGCTTTTAAAAACCCCTTTACATGCAATGCATCTGGATGTTGGCGCCAAAATGGTTCCGTTTGCTGGCTATGATATGCCCGTTCAATACCCACTAGGTGTAAAGAAAGAGCACCTTCACACTCGTGAACATGCTGGGCTGTTTGATGTTTCACACATGGGCCAATTACGACTTCATGGTCAAGGGGCAGCAAAATTTCTGGAATCACTGGTGCCTGTTGATATCGTTGATTTATCACTAGGCAAACAGCGCTATGCATTCTTTACCAACGAGCAGGGCGGTATTATGGATGACTTGATGGTCGCGAACATGGGCGATCATCTGTTTGTGGTCGTGAATGCGGCTTGTAAATCGCAAGATATCACACATATTCAGGCGCATTTATCGCAAGACGTGGAACTTGAAGTCATTGCTGACCGAGCGTTGTTGGCTCTGCAGGGGCCAAAAGCGGCGGCTGTGCTCGCTAAATTGAATCCTAGTGTCGCTAATATGGTGTTTATGGATGTGGCGGCGATTGAGATCGCGGGTATTGCTTGTATTGTCAGTCGCAGTGGTTATACCGGTGAAGATGGCTACGAGATTTCTGTTCCAGCAGCGCAAGCCGAGCAATTAGCAAAACGACTAACCGAAGAGGATGAGGTCGAATGGATTGGTCTTGGTGCTCGCGATTCTCTGCGTTTAGAGTGTGGTTTATGCTTATATGGGCATGATTTAGACACCACGACAACACCAGTGGAAGCCAGTTTGCTATGGGCGATACAAAAAGTGCGTCGCAAAGGTGGCGAACGTGAGGGAGGATTCCCCGGCGCTGATGTTGTGCTTGATCAAATTGAAACAAAAGCAGTAAGCCGCAAACGCGTTGGTCTTGTTGGTCAAACCAAAGCACCTGTGCGTGAGGGAACAGAGCTGTTTGATGGCGAAGGTGCGCAGATTGGTGTAGTAACCAGTGGAACTGCCGGGCCCACTGCCGGAAAGCCTGTATCGATGGCGTATGTTAGGACCGAGTTTAGTGCGGTTGGTACCGAAGTGTACGCGGAAGTTCGCGGTAAAATGCTTCCTATGACCGTCGAGAAAATGCCGTTTGTACCTCAACGCTATTATCGCGGTGAGTAACCCACATAATTCGATGTTTGTTCTAATTATGTAAGAAAGTATGAAGCCTCCCTTAAAGGAGGCTTTTTTTATGGTCGTGTTGGTTATAGTAGTTACTAAGGTTTTGTAGTTGGTGTACCCCATGAACAGATATCAATCTTTCTATTTATCACTACTTGTTTCGATGAGTGCCGTCGCTGAATCGGATGTGACGACTTATATCGTTAATGGGCAAGATGTAGCGGTCAGTCAATATCCATCAACAGTGGCCTTTTTTGTCGACTCGATAGAATACAATCGGACGTATTATCCTGGCAGCTTTTGCGGCGGTACCTACTTAGATGACACCCATGTGCTAACGGCCGCTCATTGCTTCTACAATGATGAGGAAGCACGCTTGTTTACCGTTGCTGTCGATAATATTCAAAACGAATCTGATTACCCAATTGCTCGGCGTGGCATTCGAATCAGTGAAATCTACTACCCGAGTAGCTATCGTGACGACGCTTCGTTACTTTTCCCCGATGATATTGCGATCGTGACATTGGAAAGTGCGATGTCTAATGGTTCGCCGATCAACGTTGCCGATAACGAAAGTTATCGTAGCACCAGCCAAACCTTTATCGCTGTTGGCCATGGCAATACCCGAACCGGTGTTGATGATGCGGATTCATTGCAAGCGGCGACATTGAACTATGTGACCAATTCAGACTGCCAAGGAGAGTTTTATGATGGGGCCTCTTTAACCCACAAACAGATCTGCTTTGATGGTGATTTCGCAGAGGCTACAGGTCTTAAGAATGCGGTGTGTAGTGGCGATTCCGGAGGCGCAGTGTATTGGCAAGATGGAAGTGCGCTTCGACAGGTGGGGATCACCAGTTTTGGCCCTGTGACATGTGGTGACCCTGAAATGGAGGTGACATCGGTATTTACGGAACTGACAGATTATCGGGTTTGGATTGATAATGTACTCTCTGGCCAAATTCAACCAACGCTCACCAGTAGCGACTCAGAGAGACAAGCCTACATTGACCGTTATGGATATATTGGTGGCGCGCCGACAACAGAAAACAATGTTGAAAGTAGCGAAAGTACTCAAACATCAAGTGGCGGCGGTGGTAGCCTGAACTTTATATGGTTAGCAGGATTATGGATGCTGAGCCGTCTAAGGCGCCGACAATTACGTAAATAATCTACATTTTATAACATCATTCAAAAGGGTGGCCTAAAATAAGATATGGTCACCCTTTTTGTTTAGGTGTTGGTGTATGCGGTGTTGTCGTTTTTTGATCTTGTGGTTGTTTTCTTGGAGTGTCTCTGCTGTTGAGGTTATGCCATTTATCGTCAATGGCTCGAATGCCAATATTGCCAACTATCCTTCATTTGCGAGTTTGTTTTACCGTACTGATGCTGTCTATAGTCCACGAAGTTTTTGTGGTGCAACGGTTATTAATGCCAGCTATGTTCTGACGGCGGCTCATTGTCTTTTTGATGATAAGAACGTGATGCTCTATACCGTTATTGCGCCGCAATTAGATGACGAGAGTGACTTTTTGAACAGCGCCCAGGCGAGAGCGGGTGAGTTTTATTTTCGCAGTGATTACAGTGATGAAGCCTCCAAGCTTTGGCCGAACGACATCGCGATTATTAAAACCGCAACGGCGATGAACATCGGCAGTTACTACAACGTGCTCAACATGACCTACAACAACAGCTTTCCGAGTGGCGCGAGGTTTTTTGCCATCGGCCATGGGGCCATCGAAGGCAACGCTCAAGGAGGGACACAGTTACTTGAGGCAGAACTCAACTTAGTACCAACCAGCACCTGCATTGCTTACTTTGGCAATGCCATTACCAGTAAGCAATTGTGTTTTTCTGGCCCTGTTTCTGGTGATTATCAAAACGCAACATGCAGCGGCGATTCTGGTGGGCCGGTCTATTGGTTTGATGGTGTAAACTATCAACAAATTGGTTTGACCAGTTTTGGTACTGCCGTATGCGGAAAAAAAGAGGCGACAGTCACTTCGGTATTTACGGATATTTTTGATTACCAAACGTGGATTAATCGTGTCATTACCGGACAAGTCAGTCCCGATTACTATGTCACTGTGCAAGATGGCACTCGCGTATTGGTCGATAATACGACTCAATCGGAGGAAGTGGCCAGCCGCAATTCTAACTCTTCCGGAGGTGGGGTCTTAAATTGGACACAATTCGTACTATTTGTGTGGCTTTTAATACTTCGGCGAAGACGAATATTCCATTAAAGACTCACTTTATTGTCATTCTTGTCACGAAATTTACAGCTAAAAGTGCCAATATGCTTAAATCTCAAAGATAAGATATATTTAATAAATGATTGATTGTAAAGTTTAATTAGGGCAATGATGTCGTTTAGTACGGGTAAGGCTGTGTTGACTAATTGTACCTAAACGATAGTTTTAACTTTACACATCGAAGTCGAGCTGGAGAGGTTCAAAATGACAACTAACACGACTCATCAATTAACCTTGTTATCAGATGTCAGCATGCAGTCGAAACTATTCAAGGATTCGTTAGAAAAAGGTATTCAGTTAGATGTAAACATCGTGTCAGTGTCTGAGTTGGCTCAAGAAAACGCTTCTCAGCCGGATTTGGGTGACTTTGTTCTGATTGATTACCATTATCTGGATGATGAAAAGTTCGAAATGTATAACCAGGCCAAGGGTTCTTTAAGCAGCAACATTCGCGAGATAGTGATTAACTGTCCCAAAGATGTTCCTTCTTCCCATTTATTTAAATGGCGCAACCTGGTAGGTGTTTTCTATGTTGACGATGACTTGTCACTCCTTTTAAAAGGAATGCAAAAGATCATGCAAGACGAAATGTGGTTATCTCGCAAAGTGGCTCAGGATTATATTGAGCATTTCCGCTGCGCGAACACGGTAACTACATCTCAGGTTTACGCGAATTTAACTAAGCGTGAGAAAGAGATTATTCGCTTGCTCGGTCATGGGGCGTCGAATTTACAAATTGCTGATGAATTGTTTGTAAGTGAGAATACCGTCAAAACGCATTTACATAATATCTTTAAGAAAATTAATGCGAAAAATCGTCTGCAAGCATTGCTTTGGGCGAACAACAATATTGCTCTTGAAGAACGCGTTTGATAGGGATGAAAAAGGGAGCTTGAGCTCCCTTTTCTGTTTTTGCTAATTGACCATTTGGTCGTTCACCCCTTAGCTTAATCGTAGATAGTCGGGATTGGCTGGCGTTTGTGCTGCGTTGCCTTGTAAACACTGATCAGTTTTTCGGTCACGTGCTCGGCGACAGGCTTACCTTCAAGGAAATCGTCAATCTGGTCGTAGGTGAGGCTTAAAGCTTCTTCATCCGCTTTTTGAGGAGAGAGCTCTTCAAGATCGGCGGTTGGTGTTTTTGTCACTAACACATCAGGCGCGCCAAGCGTTGCCGCTACTTCACGAACCTGACGCTTGCTTAAACCAAACAGCGGCGCGATATCGCATGCCCCATCACCAAACTTGGTGTAGAAACCAGTGATGTTTTCAGCAGAATGATCCGTACCCAATACTAACCCGCCGATGTATCCGGCGATTTCATATTGAGCGACCATGCGCGCGCGCGCTTTGACGTTACCTTTCACAAAATCGACTTTGGATTCGTCTTCTGGAAGTAAACCTGTGTTCTCCAACGCATCATGAGTCGCGGCATGAATACCGTCGACGCCTGGCTTTACGTTGACGGCAACGGAGTGGGTCGGCTGGATGAAAGACAGGGCAATTTGCGCTTCGTCTTCATCTTTTTGCTCGCCATAAGGCAGACGCACGGCAACAAACTGATAAGCGGGCTCTGGCAGCTGTTCGTTTAACTGGTCGACCGCAAGCTGGGCTAACCGACCACAGGTGGTTGAGTCGATACCACCGCTGATACCCAGAACCAACGCTTTGCAGCCAGATTCTTGCAGCTTGCGCTTGATGAAGTCGACACGTCGAGTAATTTCAAAATGCGGGTCGATGGATGGCAAAACGCGCATCTCATCTCGAATTAACTGTTCCATTAGTTTCTTTCCTGCAGCAATGTTATTTATGAGTCTATTGGTAATATCATACCGAAATGAGAGAATTAAAAAACTGTGATCACCGTTTTCAGAATCAAAAGGGACACCCATGCTCAAAATTGCGGTCTTCGGAAGTGCATTTAACCCACCAAGTCTCGGCCATAAGAGTGTTATTGAGTCGTTGACTCATTTCGATAAAGTTTTGTTAGTTCCAAGTATTGCTCACGCTTGGGGTAAAGAAATGCTCGATTACTCGCAGCGTTGTAAGCTGCTCGATGCATTCATTGAAGACTTAGGGTTTGATTGGGTGGAGCGTAGCGATGTTGAGACGGAACTTCATACGCCAGGGCAAAGCGTGACGACTTATGACGTTTTGGAACGCATTCAACAGATTTGGCAAAAATCTGACATAACCTTTGTCATTGGACCAGATAATTTGCTCAAATTTCATCAATTCGCTAAATGCGATGAGATTTTACGTCGCTATTATGTGATGGCGTGTCCAGAAAAGATCCCAGTGCGAAGCACGGAGATCCGTCAGCGATTGAGTCAAGGCACTCGCGTTGATGACCTGACCACACCGAGTGTTGCAACGATGTTGCGAGAAACGGATTGGTACCAAGAATGATGAGGATGTTGGGTCATGATAAAAAGGTGTTGTTTTGTTGCTCTGTGCCTTTTTAGTTTGCAAACGAACGCTTGCGATCTGTTTGAACCTAACATCAATGATGATGCTGATTCTGTCTTATTCCACTCAAGCCAAGGCGTGTGCTTTTCGCTGGTCGATGGTATGGAATATAACCCCGACAAGCAGCGTGAGCTCAATAATTTGCTCGATGACGATGAGCAGGGGGGCGATGGCTATTGGTCTGATTGGATTTTAAACTCTGAGACCAATCCGGTACTGACTCAAACTTTGGCTTCCAGCTATTTTGGTATCGGTGTGTGGATGCCATCCGAACTCGAGGCTAACTTCGAGCTCGACAATGCTGAAGCGTGGATTCGCAATCACGGCCTCCAGTTTAGCCTAGGTATTGGCGATAAAAAACGAGGTGAGCCTCGCATGCGAATCGACTATCGCTGGCATGAAGTGTATGAAGGCGATGTGATGATGCAAGTCGAACTGCCTTTCTAATCATGTGATTTAAATCAAGGGCATGGAATATCAACGTGCGTCGCGTTGAGATTGAAAGATGCCTTTCTTATCTTTTTTAAACTCTTTTTAACTCAAAACCACACTGCAACGATGATTTCGTGGTACTTGATGTGTATCAGACCCTCAAGCATTTGTATTGAATTTTGATGACACGTGTAAGAATAAAGTCGTTATTGACCTTGTTTTGACATTGCTACAACCAAGGTATGAATGGCTAAAAGATGACCTAAGATAACAGGCGACTCTTGCTCCGCATATTTCGATTGAGATTTCACTCACATACGTTAGAATGTCACCCCTACTTAGGATGCTGCATCCGTATTTGCAGCAAAATGAGTATTTCCGATTTAAATTCACCAATGCATGGCGGCCAATGGGCAGCGATGCGTTGCAAATAACAAGTGTTGCTTGGTATGCAACACCACTGTAAAGGACATAACATGCCTATTATTACTCTTCCTGACGGCAGTCAACGTCAATTTGATAACCCTGTTTCAACGCTTGAAGTCGCGCAATCTATTGGCCCTGGTCTTGCGAAAGCAACCATTGCTGGCCGTGTGGATGGTGTTCGTGTTGACGCGTGCGATTTAATCGAAAGCGATGCGAGCCTTGAGATCATCACCACCAAAGATGAAGTCGATGGTCTAGAGATTGTGCGTCACTCATGTGCGCACTTATTGGGTCACGCATTAAAACAGTTGTTCCCAGAAGCCAAAATGGCAATCGGTCCTACTATCGATAGTGGTTTCTACTATGATATTGACCTTGAGCATTCATTGACGCAAGACGATCTCGACAAGATTGAAAAGCGCATGAAAGAACTGGCGAAGACCAAATACCCAGTTATCAAGAAAAATGTAAGCTGGCAGGAAGCGCGTGATACATTTGAATCACGCAGTGAGCCTTATAAGATCGAAATCTTGGATGAAAATGTGGCTCGTGATGACCGTCCAGGCCTATATCATCATGAAGAATACATCGATATGTGTCGTGGCCCTCATGTGCCTAACATGGGCTTCTGCCAACACTTTACGCTGCTAAATGTTGCAGGCGCTTACTGGCGTGGTAACAGTGACAACAAGATGTTGCAACGTATCTACGGCACGGCTTTCCATGATAAGAAAGCATTGAAAGCGCATTTAACTCGTCTTGAAGAAGCGGCGAAACGTGACCACCGTAAACTGGGTAAACAGCTTGATCTGTTCCATATGCAGCAAGAAGCGCCGGGTATGGTCTTCTGGCATCATAATGGTTGGTCAATTTTCCGTGATCTTGAAGTATTTATCCGTGATAAGCTGACAGAATACGGTTACCAAGAAGTTAAAGGTCCTCTTATGATGGATCGCGTTCTTTGGGAACGCTCTGGTCACTGGGACAAATACGCAGATGCGATGTTTACGACGTCATCGGAAAACCGCGAGTACGCGATTAAACCGATGAACTGTCCAGGCCACGTGCAAATCTTTAATCAAGGTTTGAAGTCGTACCGCGACTTACCACTGCGTATGGCCGAGTTTGGTTCTTGTCACCGTAATGAACCGTCTGGTGCGCTACACGGTATTATGCGTGTACGTGGCTTCACTCAAGATGATGCACATATTTTCTGTACAGAGAATCAAATTCAAGATGAAGTGACCAACTGCATTAAGATGGTTTACGATACTTACCAAACTTTCGGGTTTGAAAATATCGTAGTTAAACTATCAACTCGTCCAGAACAGCGAGTTGGCAGTGATGAAATTTGGGACCAATCAGAAGAAGCGCTGAAATTGTCACTTGAATCCATGGGTATTGATTATGAGATTCAAGAAGGAGAAGGCGCATTCTATGGACCAAAAATCGAATTCACATTGTATGATTGCCTAGACCGCGCATGGCAATGTGGTACAGTTCAATTGGATTTCAACTTGCCGGGCCGTCTAGGCGCGACTTATGTTGGTGAAAATAATGAACGTTTGGTTCCAGTGATGATTCACCGAGCTATTTTAGGTTCGCTTGAACGCTTCATTGGAATTTTAATTGAAGAATACGCTGGATTTTTCCCAACCTGGCTGTCTCCTGAACAAGTTGTCGTCATGAGTATTACAGACAAACAGTCTGATTATGCTCAGGAAGTTGCTCAAAAACTGCAAAAATGTGGAATTAGAGCAAAAGCGGACTTGAGAAATGAGAAGATTGGCTTTAAAATCCGCGAACATACTTTAAAGCGGGTACCGTACATGCTGGTATGTGGTGACCAAGAAATGGAAGCCGGAGAAATCGCAGTTCGTACTCGTAAAGGTAAGGATCTTGGTAAATTTAAAGTGGATGAGTTTGTTTCTTACATCCAAGAAGAGATCTCGAGCCGTAAGCTCAATCTGGAGGAATAAGCTATTAAAGGTGGAAGACGTGGCCAACAACCGGCCAAACAAAACCCACACCGTTTAAACGGTGAAATTCGTGGCGTTCGTGAAGTTCGTTTAACAGGCGCTGATGGTGAATCAGTTGGTGTTGTTTCAATTCAAGAAGCTGTAGCTGCTGCTGAAGAAGCAGGTATGGATTTGGTTGAAATTAGTCCTAATGCTGAGCCGCCAGTATGCCGAGTAATGGACTACGGTAAATTCCTCTTTGAAAAGAGCAAAGCTGCTAAAGAGCAGAAGAAGAAGCAAAAGCAGATTCAGATTAAGGAAGTTAAATTCCGTCCTGGAACTGACATAGGAGACTATCAGGTAAAACTACGCAACCTGACTGGTTTCCTTGAAGAAGGCAACAAAGTGAAGGTAACAATTCGCTTCCGTGGCCGAGAAATGGCTCACCAAGACATCGGTGTTGACGTTTTGAACCGTTTGAAAGAGGACACAGAAGAAATCGCTGTGGTTGAATCTTTCCCTAAACGGATTGAAGGTCGCCAGATGATTATGGTTTTAGCCCCTAAGAAGAAGTAATTAACGGCTTGCAAGTATCAAAGCTCAGCCGTCTTAAGCGGCTGGACTTTGTTCGCCCTAATTACGTGTTTATTAAACTACTACAATGCGGAGTTCTTCATCATGCCTAAGATGAAATCCAACAAAGGTGCTGCTAAGCGTTTCAAGAAAACAGCTGGTGGTATTAAGTACAAGCACGCTACAAAACGTCACATCTTGACTAAGCGTACTACTAAGAACAAGCGTCAGCTTCGTCCAAATGCAATCCTTCCAAAATGTGAAGTAGCTGCAATTGCACGTATGCTTCCATACGCTTAATTCTTTTAGTTAATTTATCGTTTAGTTTAGGAGAGACATAATGCCTCGCGTAAAACGTGGTGTACAAGCTCGTGCACGTCATAAGAAAGTTCTAAAACAAGCTAAAGGTTACTACGGAGCACGTTCACGTGTTTACCGCGTAGCTTTCCAAGCAGTCACCAAAGCTGGTCAATACGCTTACCGTGACCGTCGCAACAAGAAACGTCAATTCCGTCAACTGTGGATTGCACGTATCAACGCGGCATCTCGTCAAAATGGTCTATCTTACAGCCGTTTCATTAACGGTCTTAAGAAAGCATCTATCGAGATCGACCGTAAGATCCTTGCGGACATCGCGGTATTCGACAAAGCTGCATTTGCAGTTCTAGTTGAAAAAGCAAAAGCTGCACTTTAAGTCGTAGCTTGCTAGGTTATTAAAAGGAGAGCAATAGCTCTCCTTTTTTACGTCTATAGGTTCGATAAGGGGCTGAGCACACCGCTTGCTCCACGGTCTAATACATGTGTATAGATTTGAGTGGTTTTTAAATCTGAATGTCCCAATTGTTCTTGCACCGTTCGAATATCAGCACCAGATTCAAGTAAGTGAGTTGCAAAAGAATGCCTTAACGTATGGCACGTTACATTCTTATCTATCCTTGCATCCAACGCTGCCCGTTTAACCGCTCTTTGCAGCGCGACTTCATTGATATGATGGCGCCGAGTCAATCCAGATTGAGGATCGACACTCATTCGCGTTGAAGGAAACAGATAGTGCCAGTTAAAATCTGTTTCACAGCCAGGGTATTTACGACGTAATGATTCCTTGACCCAAACTCCTGCGTATCCCGCCGTTTGGATATCTTTATCATAATAGCGTTTTGCTAGTGCTTGTTGTTCTTTAATTAATGTATGTGTCTCCTTTGCGAGGGTTACCACTCGATTCTTTCCCCCTTTTCCTTGCCAGATACGTACAGCGCCAAAATCAAAATCGATATCTTGAATGCGTAAGCGAACACATTCCATAAGCCGAAGACCAGATCCATATAGCAACATGATATGGAGTTTATACCTCGGGTCGATATGTTGGATAAATCGACGCATTTCTTCTTTGGTGAGAACCACAGGCAACTTTCTATCTATACTCGAACGTTGAAACTTTAGCTCTTCACTAAGTGGTGTTTTAAAGTAATCACGATAGAGGAATTGCAGCGCATTTAGCGCCAGTGCTTGGGTTTTGGCCGCGACTTTTTTATTGACAGCTAAATGCGTTAAGAAGTCTTCTACCTCGACACTCGTCAATTTAGACGGGTGCTGCATATCATGAAAAATGATAAACCGCTTTATCCAATCTAAGTAAGCTTGTATCGTTTTAGTCGAATAATAGCGCGAGTGCATGTAGTCTTTTAATGCAAGGATAAATTGTGATTTCAATGAATCAGCCTGTTCTTTTATACATGCCAATACTTTAGTCCTCGTTTGAAAATTAGAAAACTTTTTGCAACCTAACTCCTACCCAAGTAATAACAATTCATCTTATTTCGATATGTATTTCAGAAGTTTGTGTGACGTAAATGCTCCCGAACAAGCAGTAATTATGGCATAGTGAAAAGCAGCAAAAGCGTCAAAAAGATGTATAGAAAGCGTTATGCGACTGAGGAAAATTTCAGTATTTCTTCAAATTCGTTGTCTTTGGCCATTCGTTTTTTGGTGTCGGCAAATCGGCATTTGCGGCCCAGGTTCTTTAATCACTTAACCGCTTTTAGGTTTCAAGGTTCGATCTGATTGCCTCATTAAATTTCTGTGTTTGGGCGCTGAAAGTTTGTCTGGCTCAAAGTTGTGGAAAGGCCAAATTTACGGAAAGCCGGCATTTGCTGAAATTTCGGCTCGTTGAGTTTCTCGCAAGCAAAAGCTAACTTTTCGCTGTAAAGCCGCGTTCCGCGCTTGTGGCAAGTTCGCAGGCTAAGAGTTGGCTCCGTTGGTTCTTGAATCACAAAAAATAAGCTACGTGTTTGTGGTTTTTCGTATTTAAGGTAATGTTTTCTTTAGTAAATTAGCGTGGTGGCAAATTCGCATAACAAAGCGTTCAAGAGCGATTCCGCAACGCGTGCCATTTTCGCTTCGCTCAAGTTTGGCACACATTACGTCACGCCTTAACGCGGCGTTAGTTTTATGGAGGAAGTAATGGACATTGAGATATGGATGTCTTTTGTATTGGCTTCAATTGTATTAGTTTTGTCACCGGGACCAACGGTACTTTTAGTTATTGGGCAAAGTCTAGCGTATGGTCGTAAATCTGTTGTACCTATGATTTTAGGTGTTATTTCTGGCGACATAGTGGCGCTGACATTCTCTCTTCTAGGGGTTGGTGCTATTCTTTCGACTTCGTCATTCGTTTTTAATACTATGAAATGGATTGGTGCTATATATCTTATTTATTTGGGTATTAAAGCATGGCGAAGCCCCATATCTACGGGTGACGTAGATGTTTATCCGATAGGTAAATCTTGGAAAGTGTACCGAGATTCATTTTTAGTTACGGCGTTAAACCCCAAAGGGCTGGCATTTTTCTTAGCATTTCTCCCGTTATTTATCTCACCCAACGAGTCTAATGTCGGTATGCAAATGCTAATTCTGGCAATGACTTTTATCTTAGCGTCATTTTGCAGTGTAAGTTTTTACGCTTATTTTGGCGGACGCATTCGTGGCTATGTATCTTCCGAGAAAGGGCAAAAGTTATTCAATAAGTTTAGCGGTAGTATGTTGGTCAGCGCGGGGGCAATTACATCAACGCTGAAACAATAAAACTAACAAGGCGTTCAAGAGCGATTCCGCAACGCGTGCCAGTTTCGCTTCGCTCACAGTATGGCACGCATAACGTCACGCCTTAACGCGGCGTTATGCAACATGGAGGAAGCTTAAGATGAGTAAGACATATAAAGGTTCTTGTTTGTGCGGAGGCATCCGGTTTTCTGTTAATGGTTTCAGTGAAAAAGCGGCAAACTGTTATTGCTCAATGTGTCGTAAATTTCATGGTGCAGCTTTTGGAACTTTGGTCGGAGTGCGAGGGTTAAAGTGGCTTTCAGGCGAGCAATTGTTAAAAGAGTTCGTTGCATCCAATGGTACTATTCGAACTTTCTGCTCCGAATGTGGTTCGAGTTTAGGCTTCCGTGTCAAAGGTTCAACTCATGATGAAATAGAGTTAGCTATCTCCACGTTCGACGACGATATACCAGTAAAAGTAGATGCCCAAATTTACACAGTGTATAAGGCAAATTGGTGTCACCTAGACCCTAAATTACCTGTGTTCACAGAGGGGCGTGAAGGTTAGGCGTACACCTTTGGGCTTGTTGCATAACAAACGCTTTAAGACGGATTCGCAACGCTTGGCGGTTTTGGTTTCATTCGGCTTTAGTGTTTACGGTGTAATGGTTTAGTGTCGTGGTAGCGTTGCTCACCACTTAAGCGGGCGTTAGTTGGCAGGGAAACATGTTAGAACATCAACTAGAAAAGTTAATTAGAAATACTCCTGAGCTAATGGAAACTGCTCAAGCATGTATTGAGGTAGGATTACCAGACTACTTCATTGCAGGCGGTTCAATCACACAACTGATTTGGAACTCACTCTCAGGTGAAAGACCACTCAAGAACGTTAAGGATTTCGATATTGTTTACTTCGATAACGCTAGTACCTTTAATGAAGAAAGCTACAGCAGCCGAATTAACAGTATTGTGAAGCATGAAGTTCCAATTGATGTGGTAAACCAAGCACGTGTTCATGAATGGTATCCTCATAGATTTGGGCAAACTATACCTGCATATACAAAAGTAGAGCAGGGCATTGATTCTTGGTTATCTGCATTTGCAATCGGATTTAAGTTAAATTCAAACGGTATAATGCGTATTTACTCGCCTTATGGGCTATCTGATGCGTTCAATAAAAGGGTAAAGCCAAATCCCATTGCAATGACGCGCGAAAGCTACAATCAAATGATCGGTGGTTATCGTAAGCGTTGGCCTGACATTACAGTGGAGCCTTGGGAATAGCCAACTAACAAACGCTTTAAGACGGATTCGCAACGCTTGGCGGTTTTGGTTTCAATTGGCTTTTGTGGTTACGGTGCAATAATTTAGTGCAGTGGTAGTGTTGCTCACCACTTAAGCGGGCGTTAGTAGGTGACAGGAGGCTAAGTGGAATTCTATATAAATGGTGATGTACCTGACATAGTCGGTAAGCTTTGTGAGCAGTTTTACCTTGAACAAATCCAAGGCTCTCAAACCACTCATGCTCAAGCAAATGTCGCGTACTTTCGGTTCGATTCTCAGTGGTTGAAGTTGTACTTCGATGGTAACACTATATTTTGGCGTATGTGCACTAAGCCAACAGACCCGGTAAATAGTGATTTTTCTTCTTACAGTGCACTGGTTAATTTTAGTGAAATTACGGGGGTTTGCCGACATACCCTAAAGCACATTGAACAGTCCACTGATAAAGATGTAGTCATAGTCTCTCTCGCTTTCGATAGTGGGGTGATTTTGAAATTTGAATACTTTAGCTTGGATGATTATACGAAAGTCACCTACTAACAAACTGTTCAAGCAGATTCGGCACGCGTGGCATTTTTGGTTTGCAGAGAGTTTTGTGTTTACGAAGCAGTGCAGAGGCTTTTGTATAGCGTGCCTCACTACTTAACAGGGCGTTAGGCAAAAACAGGAAGGAATCGTGGAAGTCAGCTGTCATTGTGGAAATGTTGAAATTACATTGGTTTTTTCTCCGAACGAACTTGGGAAATGTAATTGTTCAATATGCCGTCGTTATTTTGCTCTTTGGGCTTACTATGCTCCGAAAGACGTTAAGATAAAATTCCAAACTGAGAAAACGGTTTTCTATATTTGGGGCGACAGAGAGGTTGAATTTCATCGGTGTAATATATGTGGTTGTATTACTCATTACGTAACAACGGAGAAATGCAGCGAAGATATTGTGGCGGTAAATATGCGTATGGCGGAGGTCGAAGCATTATCGAAGATCCCGGTAAGGGAAATAGATGGAGCATCTCGCTAAATTTGCCTAACAAGGCGTTTAAGAGCGATTCCGCAACGCGTGCCAATTTCGCTTCGCTCACAGTATGGCACGCATAACGTCACGCCTTAACGCGGCGTTATGCGACAAGGCAAAATTTTTAGGTTTCTTTAAATTTAATCTCTTTGGCAATACGTGTTTTCGGTTTCGGCAAATCAGCATTTTCGGCTCAAATTCTTGAATCACTCAAACCGTAAAACATGCCAAAGTTCGTGATGTTGCCTCATTCAAAATTGTATTTGGTCGGGGAAAGTTTTTCGCGTGTAAAGTGTGGAAAGGGCAAGTTTATTGAAAGTCAGTATTTGCTGAAATCCTGGCTCGTTAAGTTTCTCGTAAGTAAAAGCCAAAGCTTCGCTTTAAGGCAGCGTTCCGCACCTGTGGCAGTCTTTCCTAGAAATGTTGAATCCGTCGGTTCTTGAATCACAAAAAGTTATCTACGCGTTTGTAGTTTTTCGTGTTTAAGGTAATGTTTTCGTTAGCCAATTCAGCATTGTCGAAAAATCGCATAACAAACAATTTAAGCAGATTCGCAACGCGTGGCAGTTTTGGTTTGCAGTGAGTTCTGTGTTTATGGCGCAATGCGTCAGCTTTTGTATTGCGTTGCTCACTACTTAATTGGGCGTTAGCTGCTCACACTATGAGGTAATTTCTCTATAAAAACTATTAAGGAGTATTTGATTTGATCGCGCGTGCGGTGGTTCTTACTACCAATATCTGTTCTGAACTTGAACTCAAGGCTCATGTTCCTTTTGCTTGGCGCTTTTTCACCAATAAAAAAAGATTGATCAAGTACTATAAGAGTGCGTTAAAGACATTGCTTACCAGTCGTAAGGATGAGCTGAAATTTTACGCTCATCAAAAGTCCTTTTCTCATATGACATTATCGGTAGCTTTTTGGCACTATGATTTACATTGGAATGTATGGAGTAAAGAAGGCATGGATTTTGAGCGTCATCCAAATTGTTCTCCTAATCCCTTTATAATTCTCTCCGATTTTGAAGTGGGTAATTCAAATATCTCAAGGTTACGAGATATCTTTGAAGGTTGGGAAGTGCTGGGGTCTCTTGATGAAAGTGATGACGATGACAAAACTGAGTTTTTTATTAACCTTGCTCATGAAGCTCTAGCTGTTGCAATTCAGAGCAGAACGATAAAACCGTTGTTTTTGGAAATCTTTGCCGAAAATTCAAATATTGACGATGCTCTTTTCAACGAAAGAGTCCGAGTCAGAGATGAAGAAGGGCATTTTGATATTAATTTCTTAGATCTTATTCAACAACGCAGCTAACAAAGCATTTAAGAGTGATTCGCAACGCTTGGCGTTTTCGCTTCGCTCAAGTATAGCCAAGCGCCGCTCACACCTTAATGCGGCGTTATGTAACAAGGTAAGTATGGAATTATTAGTTGAAATCTCGGCTATTCTTGGTTTTGTCATTAGCGTAATAACATTCGTTTTGACTCGCTGGGAGCGGCGAAGAATAATTGAAATAGAAATTTTTGACGCTATGGCATATGAACTGTCGGACTTTGAAGGCTGGCCTAAAGAAAGTGAGCACGAATATGTGATGAAAGTTAGGTTCACGAATCTGGGTTCTCAAGCTGTGATTATAAAACCAAAAACCTTGTTGATTGAAAGCAACGGCAAAGTGTTTTATCTAGACAGATTTGATTTCGTTGGAATGGATAGTTTCAAAGAGGTAATAACGCCTATGTCATCAGCGTACATTGGTATATTTCAGTCTGATATCCTTGAAACTTTATCGATTTCTTCGCCTGAAAAATACGACGATGAGGCTTTTAATAAGCTCTACAGACTAAACATTTCGGTAAAAGACCATAAAGGTAGATGTTATCGGAATAATCGTTATTCGTACCATGAAGCTATTGCACAATATGTTACATAACAAAGCGTTTAAGAGCGATTCCGCAACGCGTGCCAGTTTCGCTTCGCTCACAGTATGGCACGCGTCACGTCACGCCTTAACGCGGCGTTATAACACATTTGAGTTCATCGATTAAAAAGGAACAAAATGGAAGCATATTGGAATCCGATGGTTCCTGAATTATCAGTAAGCAATTTCGAAGAATCTTTGAATTTCTATCAAAATTTGCTTGGTTTCAAAGTTAGGAACCGACGTTCTAACCCAGACTTTGCTTACTTGGAAAATGAAAAGGTTCAAGTCATGCTTGAGCAAATTCATGATACTGGTTGGGTCACAGGAGAAATGGAATATCCGTTAGGACGAGGTGTCAATTTTCAAATGGAGTTAACGGACATTTCACCGATACTAGAGCGTTTAAATGCAGCTAATGTTGTACTTTATCGAGAGCCAAACGAGAGTTGGTATGATGAAGGTAATGTACTTTCAGGTCAGCGCGAGTTTTTAGTCCAAGATCCGGATGGTTATCTGTTACGTTTTACCCAGTATTTGGGCGAAAAAAGTAAATAAGGTCATTGTGTTATAACAAAGCGTTTAAGAGCGATTCCGCAACGCGTGCCAGTTTCGCTTCGCTCACAGTATGGCACGCATCACGTCACGCCTTAACGCGGCGTTATGTTTCACTTTTATTTAGAAGAAATAAAAGGTTTTTGGTGCTTATTTCTTTAGTCTCTTTGGCACTTCGTTCGAGTTGTCTCAGCAATTCAATATTGTCTGCCCAAGTTCATGAATCCCTCAAAAATAATCACGCTTCAAATTTCGTGGGTTGCTTCAATTTGAAATCGCTTCTGCGCGTTGATAATCGGTTTGGCTTACAGTCGCTTTGGTTCTATTCCCCAATTAGCACGTCGCCAGCGGGGTTTTCGGCAATTTAAATTTTGTCTTTCGCTGTTTTGAAAGGGATGCAATCGCTCGCTAAAAACTATCAAAGTTGCCTCAATCAAATTCCTGGGAATTACGCGATTTGTGTTGATCGCTTTTGTCGGATGATTCCACGACGTCGTGTGACGTAAGTTAAACAATTCTTTATGCAATAGAGTTCTTTGCCATGTAAGCGAGCCGGTTGTGGTAAAACATAACAAAGTGTTTAAGAGGGATTCGTCAACGCGTGGCACTTTCACTTCAAATTGGTTTAAGTGATTAAGGCGGTCATATCCGCTTTGGCGGTAGCGTTGTCTCACCCCTTAACACGGCGTTAGTTGGTTCAAAGGATTGCAAGCTATGTATAAACAAACAGAAGTTAATAAAGTATTACTAACCCTCCTTTTTATCCTAAGCGCGATCATAATATTTACGTCTAGCCACGTAAGCAGCGCAGTGATTGCATTATTAATCAATTTGGTTATAGCTGTATTGTTTTACTCTATGACAGTCGGAGTAAGTGGAAATAAAATTTACTGGTATTTTGGTTTCGGCTTTCTTCGCAAAGAAGTGGAACTGTCTGACATTGTACAGACTTCACTTTATGAGACTAAGTGGTATCAAGGTATAGGGATCCGTATGTTAAAAGATGGCTGGCTGTACAATGCTTCTGTGGGTAAAGCTCTTAAGTTAACACTGACTAGTGGTAAAAATGTTTATCTTGGGTGCAAAGACTGGAAAGGTCTTCAGAACGCGTTAAACTCCACCAACTAACAAAGCATTCAAGAGGGATTCACAACGCTTGGCAGTTTTGGTTTGAATCGGCTTTAGTGTTTACGGCACAATGGTTTAGTTTGGGTGGAATGCGTTGTTCACCCCTTAATGCGGCGTTAGTTGCCAACGAGGAAAAACGTACCTAAAGCAGAATGTTTAGGTCTAATGTTCGTGTGTTTTTGGCTAGGCTTTCTTATTTCAATTTATAGTTATTTGGGTTTGTGAAAGTCGTTCTTTGGTTTCTTGTGCGGTTTGATTTTTCTGTTTCAGAAACTGATTTACTTTCTGGAAGTCAGCTTTGTAATATTGTCTTCTCAAAAGAGCTTATTTGGTGTTGTTAGGTCGTGTTCTACGGCGCTGTTTGTTCCAAGTGGTTTCAGTGACAGGTGCTTTGAAACTGCGCCTGATTTGAGTTTTCCAAAATACGTAAAGCAAGTGTTGGCAAAGCGGTAATTAACTTCAAATGAAAGCGTTAGGTTTGGCAACTAACAAAGCATTCAAGAGGGATTCACAACGCTTGGCAGTTTTGGTTTGAATAGGCTTTAGTGATTACGGCACAATGGTTTAGGTTAGGTGGTGGCGTTGTTCACCCCTTAATGCGGCGTTATGTATCACATGAGGATTTATGGAATTAGCTAGCTTTAAAGACGATTTGTGGCAGCTTCGGAACGGAGAAGTATGTCATAGAGATCATCCTGATACTTTTTGGATTCCTTCCTTAAACGATAGGAAAGCCTTGAAAGTTGGGGATGCTGCTAAAGTAATTTTGGAAATCGAGTGTGAAGATGAAGCTGGTGAAATTCACATTGAATCTGAGCGAGGGTACTTAATCGTATCTGAAATTGTCGGCGATAAGTTTATCGGTATACTGGATTTCCAACCTTGTTGCGTTGAAGCGAATGAAGAAAGCGTATATCTGGGTTTTGGTGTGGAAATTCCTTTTGGCCTAGAACATATCATCGATATAGATCGACCACCACAAGACTATATTGATTGGCAATTAGGCCAAAAGCCAGAAAAAGTCTGGTATCGTCGCTGATACATAACAAACTGTTCAAGCAGATTCGGCACGCGAGGCATTTTTGGTTTGCAGTGGTTTTTGTGTTTACGGAGTAGTGCAGAGGCTTTTTTATGGCGTGCCTCACTACTTAACAGGGCGTTAGTTGCTAGGTGAAAATTAAAAAGGTATGGAGGTTTTATGTCTAATAAAAGATCTGAAGAAGACAATACAAGAACGACTGGTTCTGCCGTTGGTGGAGCAATATTGGGAGCATCTCTAGGTGGACCCGTTGGGGCTATTATTGGTGGTGTAATTGGTGCTGCTCTTGGTGAATCAGTCAACGATTCTAAACGAGCAGAACGTAAAAAAACGCCATTAAACGACAATCAATCAAAGGGAGGAAATCGTGGATAAAGTAATGCTTATTCCTTCTGCTATTTTGGGGCTCCTTCTAGTTTTTTTATATTTATGGCGCTGTTGGAAAACTGGCACAGAATTTAATCATGCAGTTATGATAAATAGTGTTTTTCAAGCAAGTGGTATTGTCTGTGGTGTATTTTTGATTGCAGGTGTATTTTTTCCTGAAGCTAAGGCTATGGTTTCAGGTATAGATATCTATATTTTCGTAAGTGGTCTTGCGGTTTTTGCGGTATCAGCACAAGGCTTTCATCGTGATGCTATTCAGCCAACAAAAGAACAAGAAAGTAATAATGTCCAGGTGCACGCGGAGGAAAGCAACTAACAAGCAATTCAAGCAGATTCGCAACGTGTGGCATTTTTGGTTTGCAGTGAGTTTTGTGTTTACGGCGCAATGCGGCAGCTTTTGTATTGCGTTGCTCACTACTTAATTGGGCGTTATGCAACATGGAGGAAGCTTAAGATGAGTAAGACATATAAAGGTTCTTGTTTGTGCGGAGGCATCCGGTTTTCTGTTAATGGTTTCAGTGAAAAAGCGGCAAACTGTTATTGCTCAATGTGTCGTAAATTTCATGGTGCAGCTTTTGGAACTTTGGTCGGAGTGCGAGGGTTAAAGTGGCTTTCAGGCGAGCAATTGTTAAAAGAGTTCGTTGCATCCAATGGTACTATTCGAACTTTCTGCTCCGAATGTGGTTCGAGTTTAGGCTTCCGTGTCAAAGGTTCAACTCATGATGAAATAGAGTTAGCTATCTCCACGTTCGACGACGATATACCAGTAAAAGTAGATGCCCAAATTTACACAGTGTATAAGGCAAATTGGTGTCACCTAGACCCTAAATTACCTGTGTTCACAGAGGGGCGTGAAGGTTAGGCGTACACCTTTGGGCTTGTTGCATAACAAACGCTTTAAGACGGATTCGCAACGCTTGGCGGTTTTGGTTTCATTCGGCTTTAGTGTTTACGGTGTAATGGTTTAGTGTCGTGGTAGCGTTGCTCACCACTTAAGCGGGCGTTATGTTTCACTTTGATTTAGAAGAAATAAAAGGTTTTCTGGCGCTTATTTCTTTGGTCTCTTTGGCAATTTGTTCGAGTTGTCTCAGCAATTCAATATTGTCTGCCCAAGTTCATGAATCCCTCAAAATAATTACGCTTCAACGTTCGTGGGTTGCTTCAATTTTAAATTGCGTCTGCGTGTTGATAATCAGTCT
Source organism: Vibrio sp. AK197 (assembly GCF_053903115.1). Taxonomy (NCBI): domain Bacteria; kingdom Pseudomonadati; phylum Pseudomonadota; class Gammaproteobacteria; order Vibrionales; family Vibrionaceae; genus Vibrio; species Vibrio sp. AK197. Next base: position 1,305,594 of record NZ_CP096429.1, on the reverse strand, counting down.
GGCTTAAAGTCGCTTTGGTTCTATTCCCCAATTAGCAAATCGGCAGCGGGGTTTTCGGCAATTTGGGTTTTGTTTTTCGCTGTTTTGAAAGCGACGCAATCGCTCGCTAAAAGCAATCAAAGTTGCCTCAATCAAATTCCTGAGTATTACACGTTTTGTATTTATCGTTTTTGTCGGACTAATCCACAACATCGTGTGACGCAAGTTAAACAATTCTTTATGCAATTCAGTTCTTTGCCATGTGAGCGAGTCAGTTGTGGTAAAACATAACAAAGTGTTTAAGAGGGATTCGTCAACGCGTGGCGTTTTCACTTCAAATCAGTTTAAGTGATTAAGGCGGTTATATTCGCTTTGGCGGTAGCGTTGTCTCACCCCTTAACACGGCGTTATGTGGTAGGAGAATATATTGGACATTAAACAGTTTGAGAATGAACTTGAAGTTGCTCTTGATAATTTGGAATTTGACGAATGGTCTGTATGTAGGCTGAGAATGGAATTTGCGGAAAGTATAATATCTAAGGTCGATTCTTTTAGATTAGTTGATGAAGTTTTAGAAATTGCATTGAGACAGTCAGATTCTTACGCAAAAAGTAGCTGCTTGGCACTTGCCTATGCTCTTTCGTTAAAATCCCAAACGACAGAGCTATCAAATTCTAGACGAGCGTTATTACTAAAAATCCAAAGTATGGCAGAGGCTACTATAAAAGTAGAGCTTGATAGCTTATTTAAATACTACCGCATTGAGCTAGCCACATAACAAACAATTAAACCGTGACTCACAACGCGAGGCATTCTTGGTTTGCAGGTGGGTTTGTGTTTACGGAGCAATGCAGGGGTCTTCGCGTAGCGTTGCTCGCACAGTTAATTGGGCGTTAGGTTTCAGAGGAAGTTTCGTGGAAATAAAAGACATACTACCCATTTTAGGTGTCGCTATAGGCTGGTTTCTTAGTGAGGTGGCAGGGGCTGTTAAATCGAGAAATCTTCGTCGACGTTCAATGCGTAAAGCTATTACATCATTATATAAACTGAACTTTGAAATGCTCGAGGTTAAAGGCGTACAAGAATATACCAGAAACCTAAGTACAGAACTTCAGGATTGGGAACGTGGTCGACAGAGAGCTTTTTCCCAGTATGCAGACAACTCTCAAGAATTTGAAAAAGAGCTTGATGAAGCGGTAATGTTAGTGTCTGAAGAGTATCCATTGATCGCTGTAAAGCTAAGTCAATTTATCCGGAAGTATCGCTTTATTAAGACTAAGAGTCTTGATGGTTTCATTGATAAAGAAGCAATATATTTGCAGCTTTTAGCAGGGAATGAAACAGGTCAACTAGCTGCACAGTATGTTGTGGAAAATAGCTTATTGAAAGTGGCATTTAGAGTAGATTTCTGGCTTTGGTGTACCTTGAAACTGGATATCCGAAAGTTTAAAAAAGGTATAAAATCTGGAGACATGATTCACTCTAGTCAGGCTTTCAATAAGAAGAGTGGTAAAAAAGAAAAAGTAGAAGAATCAACGCAAAAAACCTAACAAAGCATTGAAGAGTGATTCGCAACACTTGGCATTTTCGCTTCGCTCAAGTATAGCCAAGCGCCGCTCACACCTTAATGCGGCGTTATGTTTACTTGTATTTCAGTGGCTTAAAGCTTCTTCGAACTCTGTTCTTTGTCCCTTTGGCTGTTGGTCCGAGTTGTCTCAGCAAATCTCTATTGTCGACCCAATTTCGTGAACTTCTCAGCCCGTGAAACATGCCAATATTCGTGAGTTGCTTCATTTACAGGTCGTGTCGGTTGGGTTCTTGTTTAGCTGGCTTAAAGTCGCTTTGAGTTTTTTGCCAAGTAGTTTGTCGGCTTGGCAGTTGCCTCGGCAATTTAGCATTGTTCTGCGCTTTGGTTGGAAAGAGAGGGCGCTTGTTGAACGTTTGTCGGGTTGCCTCATTGGGCAGGGAAGTGGACTTATGCGCTTAAGGTTTGGCGCATCTGGAGGCCAAGTCGGCTCATACCGTGTGGTTTGCTTCAGAAAACTAGTTAGAAGCAGCAGTTCTTTCTCAAGTAAATCATGTGTTTGTGGTAAAACATAACAAACAATTTAAGAGGGATTCCCAACGCTTGGCACTTTTGCTTCTACTTCAATTTTAGTGGTTACGGTACAATGCTTTAGGTTGGGTGGTAGCGTTGCTCACCCCTTAATTGGGCGTTAGGCGAAGAGGTTCAGATGTACGATACAGTGATTTTTGATTACGGAAATACCTTGTGTGAAATGGGTAGTCTTTCAGGTTCGTTGAAAGCTGTTCTTAAATCGCAGCATGCTGAGAAAATTGGTGATTTGATAGAGCGAAGCATTCAAGAGCTGTATATACCCGAACAAGTGGAGCAACCAAATTGGATTGATGTATGGCAAAAGGCATTTCATGAGTACAAACTAGAATTTGACAAATCGATTGGTTTGAAACATTTGAATCACTTTGTAGATAGCGGTCGTCTTTATCAATACTCAATCCCGCTACTTGAAGCCCTTCATAATCAGGGAACAAAACTCATATTGCTGTCTAATGTAACGGGTAGTACAGAAGTGTTTCAACGTGACTTAATAAACCGAGGACTGTCTAAATATTTCGATAGCATAATTTGGTCTTCAGAAATTGGCTATAGGAAACCCAGCCGTCAGGCTTTTGAAATTGCATTAGAAAGAGTTGGAAGTTTGGCGAAAAATAGCATTATGGTTGGGGATAGTGAAATTGCCGATATTCGTGGAGCTCAACTAGTAGGTATTTCTACAGTGCTTATCTCAGATCTTAAAAACACAGAAAGCAGGGCAAGTCACGTGGTTAATCAAGCCAATGTTCTGGAGCTCCTAATTCGCCTAACAAACGGTTCAAGAGGGACTACCAACGCTTGGCGGTTTTAGTTCAAACTGGCTTTAGTGATTAAGGCGGTTATTTTTGGTTTAGCGCAATGCGTTGTTAGCCCCTTAACCGGGCGTTAGCAATCAAGGAGAAATTGAAGTTGAGTGGTTATCAATTGAATTTAGAAAATCAGCTGAACATGCTTGATGAAACTTGGGCTTCATTAATAAGTAATGGAGTCACCAACGAAACAGAGTTAGCTCTAGACTTTAGCTACTTATGTCCAAATAAAGCGTCAGCCATTCAACTAAACGATGCTCTTGGAAACTACGAGTCATTGATCAGAAGTGAGGGGTTTATTAACCGCTCATGGTTTGTTGAAGGATATTCTCACCCGACAACGGTAACCAAAGACATCCTTGTTCAATGGTTAGACTTTATGGTTGCAAAAGGTTGGGAGTTTCAATGTCTATTTGATGGTTTTGGGGCTTCGTTTAGTTAAATTGCTAACAAACTGTTCAAGTAGATTCGGCACGCTTGGCATTTTTAGTTTGCGATTAGTTGTGTGATTACTGAGTAGTGCAGAAGCATTTGTATAGCGTGCCTCACTACTTAACAGGGCGTTATGTACTTTTAGAATAAAACTAAACTATACAATAATAACAGGTAATAAAAATGTCGTTTCATAGACACAAGCTTTTCTATCATCGTTCATTGGCTTACAGACTATTTAAGCGCCATCACACTCATTTTAATGATATATATTGGTCTCATAAGACGGTGCTGGCACATACATTCTCTTCAACTGCAACTCATTCTATATCCGATCCGGCGAGCGCCTTATTTAATAAAGAAAAGGGAACAAGTCGTGGTGAACGTGAGTTAGGTACTTGGGCTGGGTGGTACAACGATTTTGACTCTTGGTCCCGCATGGCTTCAGTTGTAGCAATTGCTGGCTATCTAGAAACCTACATCGCACAAGTTGCAACTGCTGCGATGGAGTCAAATCCATCGCTCGTATTCGGCGGTGGTCCTGATATCGATGGTGCAACGTTTTTGAAGCATAATGACAATTATGATCTATACGATTATGCAGAGCCTCTCACACGTGGCGATTGGCAATCTAGGGTGTCGGCTTACAAAAAAATATTTGGTTCTTGTCCATTCGACCATCGAATATCTGATTTGGAAAAACTCAGACGACTAAGAAATGATGCAGGACATTCTTTTGGACGAGACATTAAGTCAATGAAATTCGCAGGCGATTGGCAAGTTAAGAAGCTAACTAAGATATCGGATAAAAAACTTGAGCTCTTTTTGGAGCTAGTAGAGACAGTTGCGGAATCAATTGAAAAACAGGTAGCGAGTAAGTATATAGGGCAATACGAGCTAGTAAAGGCGTATCACAACTGGCGTAAGGTAGAAAAAATCGAATCGACTGCCGAAGAGAAGTTAGTTGCCAAACGTTTTAGAGCATACGTTTTTGAGATGACATCTAACCCTTATCCAGCTGCAAAGCATCTAATGAGTTATTATGATGCGTTGTAATTGGGCACGTACATAACAAACTGTTTAAGAGTGATTCGCAACGCGTGGCATTTTTACTATGCGTTGGTTTTAGTGATTAAGGTGGTATGCGGCGGCTTAGGTATTGCGTTGCTCACACCTTAACAAGGCGTTATGAGGCATATGGATATTCAATTAATACAAATAGAAAGTGATGAGTTTGAAAGTCTATTTTCTGTTGTGAAACAGGGGATTTATTCGCATGTCGATGCCGTCTTTGGTTGGTGTGACGAGTTTCAGGCCAATCGTTTAAAAAGTGACTATGAGCCGCATTGGTTTCACTGGGTTTATTTCAATAACACACAAGTTGGAATGCTATGCTTCAAGCCTTACGACAATGCATTTCATGTACATTTACTTATTGTGTTTCCAGAATTTCAAAATCAAAAACTGGGTGAAAGGGTAATGAATATGGTTCAAGAAATAGCGCGAGAACAAGGGCGTAGTTACGTAACCTTATCAAGCTTTACTCGAAATGAGTCAGCGGTAAGGTTTTATAAATCTCTTGGATATGAGGTGACTGAAAGCGATGAAAACTTCCTTTCTCTGTCGCTTCGAGTTGCCTCATAACAAAGCGTTTAAGGCAGATTCGCAACGCATGGCATTCTTGGTTCAAATTGAGTTTTGTGTTTACGGTGTAATGGTTTAGGTTAGGTGTAGGCGTCGCTCACTACTTAACGCGGCGTTATGTTTTTGGAGGAAATCATGAATCACTGTTGTGATCAAATGAACTATTCATCGACTTTAGACTGCGACCAACATCAAGATGAGTTTTCATGTCCCGACGTTCTAATACTATATTTAGAAAAATTTGATGAGTACGGAATTATAATCCGGGATGGTGGTTGTAGCTTTTCAATGATTAATTACTGTCCTTGGTGTGGGGTTAAGTTGCCTGAGTCTAAGCGTGATTTGTGGTTCGATACATTAGAAAAACTAGGGTTTGATGATCCTACTGAACAGGATATTCCTGAAGAGTTCAATACAGGTAAATGGTACCAAACATAACAAAGCGTTTAAGACAGATTCGCAACGCTTGGCAGTTTCGCTTCGCTCAAGTATAGCCAAGCGTTGCTCACTACTTAACGCGGCGTTATGTTTCACTTTGATTTAGAAGAAATAAAAGGTTTCTTGGTGCTTATTTCTTTGGTCTCTTTGGCAATTTGTTCGAGTAGTCTCAGCAATTCAATATTGTCTGCCCAAGTTCATGAATTTCGCAACCGCTTTTATGCTTCAAAGTTTGTGGGTTGCTTCAATTCGAAGTCGCGTCTGCGCGTTGGTAATTGGGCTGGCTTAAAGTCGCTTTGGTTTAGTTTCCCAATTAGCAAATCTGCAGCGGGGCTTTCGGCAATTTGAGTTTTGTTTTTCGCTGTTTTGAAAGGAGTGCCATCACTTGCTGAAAGTCATCAAAGTTGCCTCAATCAAATTCCTGGGAATTACACGTTTTGTATTTATCGCTTTTGTCGGTTAATTCCACAACGTCGTGTGACGCAAGTTAAACAATTTCTTATGCAATTCAGTTCTTTGCCATGTGAGCAAGCCAGTTGTGGTAAAACATAACAAAGTGTTTAAGAGGGATTCGTCAACGCGTGGCGATTTCACTTCAAATCAGTTTAAGTGATTGAGTCGGTCATATCCACTTTGGCGGTAGCGTTGTCTCACCCCTTAACACTGGAATGATATAAAATTTTCCTATAAACCACAATGAACATTAATAAACCTAAAGATTATTATAATCAGTATGTTATATAATTTTGGTTTGTTCTGGGTTGTTCATTAAAGTCTCCCTTGGTACGATAATTCTGCTACATATTTGCTACACGTTAGGATGTGTTATGGCTATCAAGCAGAAGATCACCAATACCTCTATCAAGTCTCTCACCGTCGAGCAGGGACGTTTAAACGATACCGAAATCAGTGGCTTTCACGCTCGAATTTCTCCCAAAGGTTCTATCAAGTATTACCTCTATTATCGATTCAACGGAAAGCAGCGAAATTACCTGATTGGTTCGGCTGATTCACTGACGCCAGCCCAAGCACGTGATTTAGCAAAAGAGAAATCCGGATTAGTGGCAAGTGGGGTTGATGTTCAGGAATCTCGCCACGAAGCGAAACGGCTTGAAATGCGCAAGAGCCTAACGCTTGGCAAGTATTTGGAAGAGCACTATAAAGACTATTTGATTGCGATGAATCCCAAAAGGGCAAAGCAGTCTTATCAATGTGTAGCTAATAACTTTAAGCACCTTACCAACAAGCCATTAGATGAGATCAGTGCTTGGGATCTCCAGCAGTGGGTCACAGAGCGTCGAAAGGCTGGAAAGGCTCCTGCCACAATTACCTACGCTTTTAACCGGCTTAAGGCAGCGTTTAACCGCGCTGTTGAGTGGGAGTTTATCGATTCCCACAACCTCAACAACGTCAAACTTATCAAAGAAGATAACACTCGCATTCGCTACTTATCCCAAGAGGAAGAGCAAGCCTTATTGAGCGCGGTGAAAGAACGTGACAGACGTTTACGCGATACTCATCGTTCAGCTGTGCGCAATGATGTTAAAGGACGCTTTATCGATTACTTCGAGCCTTTGATCATCATGGCAATGCACACGGGGATGCGCAAAGGAGAAATGCTGACACTGAGTTGGGAGCATATTTCTATGGCCAACCGCTATCTAACGATCCGCTCAGAAAATGCTAAATCCAAAAAGAAACGGACTATCCCACTTAACGATACGGTTTATTCCATGCTGGAAGATTGGCGAGAGCAAAACCCAGAGACGGCGTTTGTCTTTGAGCAGCTCGGTGAGCCGCTTAAGTCGTTTCAGTATCCTTGGCAAACGGTGTTGAAGGAGGCGGGTATCGATGATTTTAGGTTTCATGACTTACGGCATCATTTTGCAAGTAAGCTTGTGATGGCGGGAGTGGATTTAAACATTGTTCGTGAATTACTCGGGCACGCCGATTTAAAAATGACACTTCGGTACGCGCATTTAGCGCCAGAGCATAAAGCGGCGGCGGTGAGTTTGATTGGATAAAGTATTTTATTATTAGAAAAATGTGATCTCTATACTAATTTTATAAATCGGACAAGGTACTAAGATTAGGGGATCTAACTATTTCAAGTCGCGATTATTTAAGTAATATGATCTAGTTTCCCTTTCTTTTAGGTAGAGTAAGTAGGTAACTAGTTTTGAATGAACTGTTAAAGTGCAATGTGCCATTTTTTTCATAGTCAGTATTATTGGTTGAATTTTCCAATATTTGAGATTTTGACATGGCATCGCAGGCATATTTATCCATAGAAAGTATTAATAGTGGCAGTTTAACTATGGGGTGTAATACACCGATATCTATGGGAAACAGTTTCCAAATTAATCACGTTAATGAAATTACTGTACTCTCGTTTTCTCATTCACTTGCTTATGATAAGCGTTCTATTCATGGGCCAATACAAATCGTTAAGAAGATTGACAAAAGCTCTCCTGTTCTAGCTCAAGCTTGTGCTGATGGGGAGGAATTGACTTGCCGGCTAACGTTCTATAGACCGAATGATAAGGGTGGCTCTGAGCTTTTTTACGAGATTAATCTAACAGGTGCCTTGATTCGTTCAATTTCTACACATATGCCCCATGTGATAGATTTCAACGATAACGAGTTTCAAGAAACCGTTGCTATTTCCTATCGTGATATCAACTGGCGACATGTAGCCGCAAATACAGGCGCTTACTCTTCATGGTTAACTGGCTTAGATTCATCAAAGGAATAGATAATGTCGTCAACCAGAAATGAAATGGATAAAGAGGAAATAAGAGTTGCAGTAAATGGATTACTTCGACAAGTAAATTCATATAGTACTGAGTTTTTATCTGATCCTTTGATACAGAACCAGTTTAGAGAAGAATATCGCTTTCTTGGCAAGTGTTTGCTCGATGATTATCAAAACGGTGTACTAGCAAAAAACAGAATTGTTAAGCTAGTTAAAAGGGAAAGACAAAGTCTAATTGATCAGTCTCTAGAACTTGGTAAGTATGGCATTGGACTAATCGCGGGAATAGGCCAGTTATCGACAGGGTATGGCCTGTGTATTACCAGTTCAATATTTTCTTTTGCAGGGGCATCTTGGTGTGCTAGTACCGGTGCTCCAATGATGCTTCATGGAGGAAATAACATATATGAAAATTCTTATAATATGACTGGGAATATTGTTCAAAATTGGCAGGGGCGATATACCGGACATTATGGGGATAACACAGGCATTGTAAAAAAAGGATATCGATATGCTGCCCAAAAGCTAGGGCTGGAAGTCAGAGATGGGGATGTAGCATATGCCACAGTAGATATTGCAACTAGTGCTTATGGCTTTGTTAATACGTTGAAGCCAGCAGTTAATGCGACTATATCTAATGTCAAACAGTTCAAATTATATTATTATGGTGCTCAGGACTACATTAAAGGGTGGAAAACAATGTCACGGAGTGCTTTGACGGTCGAAGGGATGGCAGATATAGAAACTATACGTAGTGCAGCGTACCCTTATTTTCATGATGAAGAAAAATGACATTACTATTATATATTACAATATCGTCACTTGGTTTAATTGTAGGAAACCTATTATCAGTAATCTACTTAAAATATAAGAAAAATATTTATATTATATTATATTATATTTTTACAGTTTATTGTGGTTCACAACATTATGCGATCATTTTTAATGAAAACTTTCATGAAAGCTGGTTTTTCATTGATTTAGGTAGTATGGATGTAAGTGGTCTCGTTAAGTCTATAGCAGTCATGTTTATTATTTTCACTATTATGACTATACCACCATCAAAGTTTTCCTTGATAAAGGATAAACTATTTAACCGTTAGTTTTTAAAAGCTTGTAAAACTAAGTTAGGATTCTTTTAATAATTTGAATTAGTTTAAAAATTATTAGTTTATCGTAAGGGTTTGAACTTAAGGAAATGTGAGTGATATATGTATATTTAGCTGTAAGTTTATTCGGTTTAATAGTGTGTAATATCTTGTCAGATGTATATGATACAAAAAGTAAGTCAGTCTATTTTTTTGTTTTCATTGTAATTTCTTTACCATTTGGGGGGCAGCACTTTTCGATATTTTTCGAAAGTCAGCCTGAAAATAACTGGTTGCTCTTGATACCAATGCAAGAGTTGAAAGTAGATAGTAAAATTTCTTTCTTGAGCCTTCTTTTCTTGGTTTTGCATGTTTTAACCATACCATCATCTAAAATAACCAAGTTATTTATATATGTGAGTAGTAAGTTAAATTAGAACTAAGATTAGATATTTTTATTGTTAAATAAATCTCAAAGTTCATTTTTTATAACCAGTAATAGGTCAAGAATTCTGTGATTAAAAACTTTAAGTCAACTTTTGCAAGTTTTGTTGTCGTAATAGCTTTAGCATATGCTTACTCTTTCATTAAACCCGAAGGGATAGCTCTTTCTGGTATTGAAAACTATGCTTATGTAGTGCCTAAAGGTGAAGCAAAAAGCATAGGGTTTGAATTGGCGAGAAGGAAAGACTACAGACAAGCCGAAGCTTTTTTTCTCCGATCGGCCGAGCGTGGTGATATATCCAGTCAACTCGCTTTAGGGGTATTGTATTACTATGATGATACAAAAGATCACTTTAAATTTGCTTACCAATGGTTTAGTAAAAATTCTAATAATCCTCTAGCCCAATACTTTTTAAGCCTTCATTATCTTTTTGGGGACTACGTTGCCAAGGATGAGCAACGCTCACTATTTTGGTTAAAACAGTCTGCCGATAAATCGTTTCCTGCTGCGCAATACAATCAAGCCGTCATGTATTTGAATAAGCATGACTATATTAATGCTTATTTATGGGCAAGCTATGCAAGAAAAAACGGCCTTTCAGACGCTGGTGATATCGTTAAAACCTCACTGAGAGAGATGACAGTGAAAGACAAAGCTTATGCAGAGCAAACGTATCTTGCTACGATAGATAACCACCTATGGCAAGCAAATGGCAATTTAGCACAACTGTTAGATGAGATGTTTTAAGCATGATAATTCAATCTCTTACTCTATATTCTCCAGAGAGCGGTGAATATGAAGCGCAATCAATTCGGACTCAGACAGACTTAAAGCAACAATTGACTCATCTGTTGAGTAAAGCCAATGTTGATCTCAGTGATATGGGGGAGGATGGCATTGAACTACCAGAGCTTATCGCCGAAGCTGATACAGACATTGGTAAGTTAGTTTTAAGTTACACTGTGCTCGAAAATGACAGTGGTTTACTTTCTTTCTACTTTAACGACCTTAAAAATAAATTGCGTGAGAAAGATATTGGGCATGTTGACCGAGTTAAATTAGAAAATGTTTTGATAAGTTGGCTATCGTTAGAACCCAAACGTTTTATTGATCAGTACCTACCCCCTCGCAAGACTTTCACTACCGTTACTTATACTACGGCGTCCATCATGGGGATCTTGTCGATATTTGGAGTTATATCGAGCATCTTTAGTGATATTGTTTATCGGGATGAAATGAGTACTATTTTTTGGCAAATTTGGTGTGTTGTTTATATTTTAGCGGGTGGAATGCTGCTCGCTTTGTATATGACAGATGAAGCCAAAGACCGAAGGCGCCTAATGCCAATGAGTCTATGGAAGGTTGTCCCGAGTCTCTTTCTCTTTAATGGTTTGCTGACATTTGGTTTGGTGTTCGCCGGAGGCAATATCGGGCATTGGCTGACGTCGAAACCCACTCAACAAGGCATTGTATTTGAGAGCAAAGCGCGTCATTACAGTAGCAAGTCGTGCAATGGTTCTGTTTATATCGAGCATTTCTCTGGTGCTCTGTGCTTAGAAAATAAACCTTACTGGGATTTGATTAAACCAGGCATGAAAGCGAATGCTACGGGTAACCTATCTTCTATTGGTTTGAGTATTGAAACAATCGAATTGTTACCCCCCAAAGTATATTAATCGCTATCTATGTTCATGGTTGTTTATACAGTGGTTTTAATGGTTTAATACGGCGTCTAAGACAGTCATTACTCAAAGGGAGAGAGTTGTGAACCCGCTTAAGCGCCGTTTCCTGCATTTATCAGAGCTCACCGAAAAGACCTATCTCACTCAAGGGGATGTGTTTGATGCCGTTAATAACCACTTAATGGCGTTATGCGCAGTAACCCAAGGTCAAAATTTCGGGGGCTACATTTCCCGCAGTGAGCGAGTTGTCGTCTCCATTTTCGATTATGGCGGCGTTGTTCGCTTGTCGATGCCGATGTCCAAACGCTTTACTGTTTCACTGGAAACGCATACCTGCGAAGATATATTGATTTTGGAGCCTGACCGCGTGTACCGTTGGCGTTCGGTTAACCAAACGTTTAATAGTGTTCAGGAAGCGAGTTTTTCCTATAAAAACGCCAGTTTTAAACAACCCACAGGTCCTTTTCTTGCCAGTACGGAAATCAGTACTGACTTAACCGTAAACAGTGTACTTGGTAAATACGCTGGAATGCTCTCCCGACTCATTCCCAATGAAAAAACTGAACAAATCGCCAATCAATATCCTGATACGGGTGGTCAGCGACTGAAAATCAAACCGCTTTCGGTTAAACCAGAGCAACTGCGCATTGATATCGACGATTTAATCGGTGTGTTTGGCGCTGAAAGCATTAAGGTGTCCGGTTACGGTTCGGTTATCGAAAGCACTTCGAGTACTATGTCAACGGTTAACCCAACGGTAGGTTCAACGGTTAAAAGTACTGAGTCAGTGCACTTAAGTTCGGTTAACGCACTTCCTAACGCCCCATTAGATTCGGTTAGTCAACGCACTGATGTTCGGTTAGGTTCGGTTACCCAACCGTTACTCACACACCCTATTGCATTAATCGCGTATCGTATTCTTCAACGTAACGCTCAAACCAGAGCCGATAAGGTTTGGGCAATGCTTCGGCAAGACGTTAACCAACACGATTTTAACCGGCACTATGACGTTGATTTAGTGGTTGAGAGTATTACGCAAGACAGTGTCACTTGGTTTGGGCGAGGCGATAGTGAAAACACCATGTCTTACGATTCATTTCGTAAAAACGTATTGGTGGATGTCCGTCGATTAGTCAAAGCAGAGCAAGCCGAAAAACTAACGTCGTCGTGAATGTCGTTGTTGGCGTCATATGACGTTGTGACCGGTTAAGTTGAAGTCTCAATGAACAACAGGAGACATCAACATGACAACAAGCACCGTTGTGAAACGCGCCTTCACTGAGCAAGAGACTGCTGCTTACATTGGAATGAGCCGCTCATTTTTACGCCAATCACGAATGGAAGGGCAACGCAAAAACCGCACCATGGCACCACCTTTCATTAAGATTGGTCGCGCTGTCCGTTACCTCAAAGAAGACCTCGACCAATGGTTAGAAAGTCATACTAAACGCGACCACCTCTCACAAAAGGAGGGCACCTATGTTTAATGACGACAACGAGCCCGACTTTCCTCATGTGAAGTATAAAGAATCAGGACAACGCATTGTGCTTAATACTGCTGATAATCTTAAGGCGCTACTTGATAGCGCCGGATACGAAGCGAAGCACAATAAAATGACGTTAGAGCCCGATATCTTCAAAGACAACCAATTAGCAGGAGCGCAGGAAGAAGTGCGCAGTGAGCTGATTTCTTTGGCTTCGATTTATTCTATGCCTCGAAGTGCGATAGATGACCACTTTAGCGCATTAGCGTTAAAAAATCGGTATCACCCAATAGCAGATTGGCTACATGGAACGTGGGACGGTGTAGCAAGGGTTAACGCTGCCTTAAGCTGTCTGAAAGCCAAGCATCCTGAGCTTTCTAATGCGGTGTTGCTACACTGGTTAGTCGGCTGTGTAGCATGTTTATTCGTTGGTAACTTTAAATCCAAATTGGTGCCCGTACTACAAGGGGAGCAGTCGTTTAAGAAAACGGCATTTGTCGAGCGCATTGCTAACGTGATGCCTAATGCGTTTCTGGAAGGGGCAGAGCTTAACCCTGACAACAAAGACAGCGTGTTATCGGTGATTCGTTCTTGGATTGTCGAACTTGGCGAGTTAGAGCGCTCGACCAAAAACTGCCAAGGGGCACTGAAAGCGTTTGTCACACGCTCGAAAGATACGGTAAGGCCGCCCTATGCGCGCACTGACATTAAGAAAGAGCGTCAAACCAATCTGATTGCAACGGTCAACGGTACGGACTTCTTAAAAGACGAGACAGGAAACACGCGTTACGCGGTGATTGAATTGGTCGATGAAACCGATATGGAGACGTTAAATTACATTCTCGGATGGGAATATCAGCCAACAGGGGAGTTAACCCTCAAAGAGCCTGAGAAACTGCGTCAGTTCTGGTTAGAGGTGAAACATCAATTTATGGTCAAGCATCATCCTTGGATGTTACCTGCCGCGCTACAGGCGCAAGTCTCACAGGAATCTGCCAAGTACGTCGATAAAGGGAACTGGTACAACTTATTGAATGACCACTTAGCTGACTGTCACGGTAAAGCAAAAGAGTGGCTTTCTACCAAACAAGTGTGCGAGCTTTTACGAGTCGATGCTTCAAAGGGTAGTGTGCTTGGCAAAGCACTGAACCAACTCCATAAGGAAGGACGAATCGAGAAGAAACTGAAAAATGGCTACAACCAATATCTCTTCCCCACGGTTACTCCCCACATTCCATTTCAGTAAGTTGCCAAATTAACCCCACCTCCCCCACTTGCCTCACTGATTCAGTGGGGGAGGTGGGGCAAGTGGGGTAAGTTTTAAGACTTTGAGTTTGATGAATCACTGTATTTCAGTCGTTAACAAAAAATTGAGGCGTAGGTCGAAGCTAGCACGAGTTAGATATGTTTCAATGTGCATATCCAATGGGCGGGCGAAATCATGGCAAAAAAGAATGATGGGATTATTTGGCATCTTATGGATGCGCCGTGGCGGCTCAGTCTTATTGTCGCCGCCATTGTCTATATTAGTTTGAGTATTGTGCTGCCTACCTTAGCCAAGAGTACAGGGAATATGGTTTTTGATGCCATAGCGCCAAACCTAAGCCTAATCGCTCCTTATCTCGCTTTTCTTTTTTTAATTCCCGCTCTTATTGCGTTTATTAAGCAATTCAACAGACGGCGCCACAACATGCGAAATAGCCCATCGAGGCACAACAGAACCATTAAAGAGCCTGACATGGTTAGAGTTTGAAAGCTATATCGGAGAATTCTTTAAGCAGCAAGGCTATGAAGTTAAACAAGCGTTCTCTCAAAAGCCTGACGGTGGCGTTGATATATGGATGAGAAAAGATGGGGAACTGACATTAGTGCAATGCAAGCATTGGAAGACTTGCAAAGTGGGCGTTCCAATATTGCGAGAGATGTATGCCGTAATGATAGAGCACAGTGCCAGCAAGATGATCGTGGTGACGTCAGGTGACTTTACCTCTGAAGCGGTGAAATACGCCTTGGATAAAAAGCTATGGCTGATAAATGGTGGCGATCTCGTGGATATGATTGAACTTGCACAACATTGCCGAACTGAGACGAAAACGAAAGCAGAGTTGCCTGCTGAGCCTGAACTTATCTGTCCAAGCTGTCATTCAACACTGGTAAAGCGAACCGCAAAAAGAGGGGGTAATAAAGGTCGGGCGTTTTATGGGTGCTCTGCCTATCCAAGGTGCCGTTATACAAAAAATATCGGTGTGATGTGATGAATGGGAATGCATTAACTAGAAAGGAATTGCCCCAAAACTGTTTATATCAAGATTCCTGACCACTTTCTCATGCCAGTTCTTGACCTACATATACTAATAGCAGATTATGAGCTTAGTTGAGCACTTATGATTATTCAGACATGTTCTGCAATTTAAAGGAAGAATCAGACCTTTAGAACAGTATGGTGCTGCTATAGTGACTGTATTTTCTGAAGATCTTATAAAGACAATGAAGGAAGTTATAAATTGACAACATCATTAAGAGAACAAGCTTTAAAATTTGGTAAAATTAAAGAAGTTGACGGTGCCGCAATTATACTTCATGCAGATGTTCTAGAGCGCGAGTTTCAAAGTATAAAGCACTGCGCTGAGGTTGGTGCCTATGTTAACTGTGGCGGAGCACACGGCAATACAATTTGTACCATAAGCAAAGTTCAGATAACTGAAGTTGAGAGAACAAAAAGATCAAATGATGGACTTGAAATTGTTAGGGAAGAGAGGAAAGTAGTAACGCTCTCAATATTGGGTTGTGCTATCAATGGTAAGTTTAATCGAGGTACCAAACGTCTTCCCACAATAAATTGTGATACATATTTTCTTAGCAGTGACCAAGTAAACCAATTAATAGGCATAGACCTAAATGAAGACAAAGAGCACTTTTGTGTTACTGATCCAAACGATGACGATCAAACGTATTTAAACTTAGATAAGCTAATGGGGCGGCATACCGCCATATTAGGTACTACTGGTAGTGGTAAAAGTTGCACCGTCGCATCGATAGTTCAATCGATATTATCAAGCTATGAGTGTCCTAGAATATTATTTTTTGATATTCATAATGAATACCCTTCAGCATTTGGCTATAACGATAAAGCACCAAACGAAGACTTTAAAAATAGAACAAATGCAATTCCTTGGAATGATTTTACACTTCCATACTGGTTTTTAGATTTAGAAGAGTTCTTCGGTGTTTATAATCTTGAGCCTGGTTCTAATCAGAAAGCCATAATAAAAAGGCTTATAACGAAACAAAAAGAAATAGAAGCTAAAAAGCAAAATATTGATGGTGTAGTCGTTTCTGCAGACACACCAATTTTTTTCAGTATTGATACTCTTTTAGATGAAATAATAGCGGAAAAGGACTCTCAAAATAATGCTACTAATAAGAAACCATATGAGAGTCTTATTCTTAAAATCCAAGCTGTACGTCATGATACTCGTTACTCATTTCTTCATCGTAAAATTGATGATGAAACATCAATAGTCGAATATTTTGAATTTATTTTAGGCTTATCTGAATCTGAAGCATATTTAAATATATTAGATTTAAGTGGCTTGCCAGCAGAAGTAAGAGCTGTTTGTGTGGGCGTTATTTCAAGATTATGTTTCGACTTTAAATATTGGGATTTAGACCCTGAAAATATCCCTCTTAACTTAATACTAGAAGAGGCTCACACCTACATTCCAGAAGATAGCGATTCAAAGTTCAATATAGCAAAAGAACGAGTTGAGAGAATTGCAAAAGAAGGGAGGAAGTATGGTGTTGGTTTGACCGTTGTTACTCAACGCCCATCAAATGTTTCAACAACTGTCTTATCTCAATGCGGAACATATATAACCCTTCGACTTACCAATGATCTAGACCAAAACAAGATTAAAAGGTTGTTGCCAGATACATTAGCTGGTCAAGTTGACTTCTTACCTAGTCTTAGAGACGGCGAGGCATTTGTTTCTGGAGACTCAATTAATTTACCAAGAAAAGTTCAATTTAAGGTGCCTAACCCAATGCCTAGAAGTAATGACGTTAGATATCATAAATCTTGGAAACTAGGGAAGCCTGAAACCTATTCATTAAAAGCTTTAGTTGACTCTTGGCATAAGCAGGACAAATCTAAATGAAGATTGACTCTATAAAACTTTGTGGTTGGCGCTCATATGATTTAAATGGCGTTTATATAAGCGGATTAAAGTCGATAAACCTATTTATTGGACCAAATAATTCAGGGAAATCTAATTTAGCCAAATATTTTAATTACTTAAAAAGTATAGCTAGTGAAAATCTGAATACTGGAACTGCGATTTCAGTTGCCACTGAACTTGATGAAAGCCAAACATGGGGTTGGGGAAAGGAGAAAATTAACTGTGAAATTTCACTTTCAAACGATAATACCTTCACGGAAGATGATAAAATTTCTTATGCGGTAAGTGAGAATAAAGTTACGCTAGACTGCTACCATGATGTTAGTTCTAATACATCTGTTTTAAACATGAAGGTTAATGGTAAGCCGATCTTCAATGATAGTAATTTAATCTGTTCTGATTTGGAAGAAAATACATGGATAGACCCGACAGACGATGTAGCAGGGTTTAGTGATAATGAATTTTATTGGAGAAGCTTCTTAAATTCATTGGTATTTGTTGACCCTATTCGACATTACTCGAGAAATTCGAATAATGAGCAAAGATACTATTTTGATGGCGCAAAAATTATTGAAGAACTTGATAAGTTAAGAGTCGACAGAGCAACTCCGTCAAACTGGGCTGGATATAAAAGACAAATTAAGAAGTGGCTAACTGATATTTTGTCTGAGGAAGTAACTAATATTGATGTTATAGATAAGGATTTAAATCTTGAATTTGCATCAGGGCTATCCTTTTCTTTAGATCAGTTAGGTACTGGGGTCTCTCAAATAGTAATGTTGCTTTCACACCTTTGGATTAACAAGGAAGTCAATTTAAACGTTTTTCTCGAAGAACCAGAAGCCAATTTACACCCAGAAGCTGTCGTTAAACTTATAAGTATTTTTGAGAAAGAGCTAATTAATCATAGATTTTTTATTACTACTCATTCTCCATCCCTTATTGACTGCCTAAATGAAAACTGGGCTGTATACAGAACTTTAAAATCGCCCAATGGCGCAAGCTCAATTACCCCAAATGACAATATAATCAAGTATTATGAAACATTAGATTCATTGGGCGTAAAAGCATCTCAAATACTTCAATCTAATACTGTTTTATGGGTTGAAGGGCCTAGTGATAGGATTTACTTGAAAAAATGGATTGATATATATTCTGACGGAGAACTGAAAGAAGGAAAAGACTACTCCTTCTTGTACTTTGGTGGTGCAAACTTAGCCTCTTTCACAGTACTAGATGATATTGGTGAAAATCTAATTAATATTTTTAGTACCAGTAGGAAGGCATGCTTGATTGCCGATTCTGATTGTTCTTCGCAAACAGACCGAGATGATGAGGGTTTTAAAGCATATCTAAGTTCTATGTTGAATAGACTCCGAACAGCCAATGCTAATAATGCTGGTTTAGATTCAACATTAGATGATTATGTCAAAGTGTGGATTACGGAAGGTCGTGAGATTGAGAATTATATTTGCAAAGATTTACTCTTTGATATTTTAACTAGCCAAGGTTTCAAGCGTGAATCAATTGGCAAGCAAAATAACCATAAGAAACTGTCGTTAAAATCAACTCAAGCTTCAGACTTTATATTCGAAAAATTTGATTCATTCGATAAATCTATTTCCGATTGTTATCAATTTGATGATAATACTCCGCTAGATTCCCTTTCATTGAATAATATTGCTTTAAGTTATGCAAGCAAAAAAGTACCTATTGCTAAAGCGGTAGTCGATAAGCTCGATAAAACACATTGTTCGATGCTTGACCTAGAAAATAAACTGAAAGATTTAGTTGATTTTATTCGGAAATAGTTCGGTTGGAATCGGCCATTTAACAAGGCCATTAAGTTGGATTCGTAACAGCTTGCTCGGTTCCACTTCGTTTCACATTTTAGAAAGCTATTACTCACCACTCATAGCGGCGTTAATCCATAGAAATTTTTATACGAAACTGACGAATTAGAGTTAATGCTTTAACTCAGATATGTCCAAAAGAGTGCCTGAGAGCAGAAAAGCGTTGTTTATAGTTCTTGGGCAATTTTGCAGCTACACATTTGCTACATGATTTTTGTTTTTTGTGTGAGATTTTAATTTAAGTTATTGATTTAAAATAATTTTGTGTAAGTTTTGTCACGCATTAACACGGCGTTATGTGAAAAGAGGATTTATGGAACTTAGAGCGTTTATAAAAGAGTCAATCAAAGACATTATGGGTGGTGTTCATGATGCGCAGTTGGAAATTGAATATGGAGAAGTCGTTCCTAAATCTAGTACTAAACTCTCTGTAATTGAAACGGGCTTAACTAGCATACAAGCTATCGATTTTGAAGTATCAGTCAATGTTGTTGAAAATGCAGGTAGTGAGGCCAAGCTAAACGTCGTGGCCGCAGTGGTGAATGGTGGAGTTAAAGGTAATAGTTCAAATTCATCGGGTCATACAGCAACTTTGAGCTTTAAGGTTCCAGTCAAAATGCCAGTTCACAATCAGAGTAAATCAGACACAGAGTAAAGCTATCACTCGTGTTGTGATATTTCACATAACAAGGTGTTTAAGAGGGATTCGTCAACGCGTGGCATTTTCAATTCAAATTAACTTAAGTGCCTAAAGCGCTCATATCCGCTTTGGTGGTAGCGTTGTCTCACCCCTTAACAAGGCGTTATGTATTTTGAAGAATAAGCGGTAAAAATGAGTAAAAATCGATTGATTTCACAGTATAAAAAAATGAACCTCGAACAGCTGGAAGAGGAACTCCTATCTCCTTATCTAGCTGAAAATTTGAGGGAAATTGTGCTAACAGAAATATCGTTGCGCCGTAGTAGGGAGATTACTTGGCATACCATTTTGTCGTTAGTTCTTTCGGTATTTGCTTTGTTAATCTCATTAGCTACTGGTTGGGATTCAATAGTTTCATGGTTATCGTGAGCACATACATAACAAACAATTTAAGAGTGATTCAGCACGCTTGGCATTTTTGGTTTGGATTTAGTTCAGTGTTTACGGTCGTCAAATTGAGTTCTGTGGTGGCGTGCTTCACACCTTAATTGGGCGTTATGTTTCACTTTGATTTAGAAGAAATAAAAGGTTTTTTGGCGCTTATTTCTTTGACCTCTTTGGCAATTCTTTCGAGTTGTCTCAGCAATTCAATATTGTCTGCCCAAGTTCATGAATTCCTCAAACATAATCACGCTTCAAAGTTCGTGGGTTGCTTCAATTTGAAATCGCGTCTGCGTGTTGAAAATTGGGTTGGCTTAAAGTCGCTTTGGTTCTATTCCTCAATTAGCAAACCGGCAGCGGGGCTTTCGGCAATTTGAGTTTTGTCTTTCGCTGTTTTGAAAGAGACTCTATCACTTGCTGAAAGTTATCAAAGTTGCCTCAATCAAATTTCTGGGAATCACGTGCTTTGTGTTTATCGCTTTTGTCGGATGATTCTACAAAGTCGTGTGACGTAAGTTAAACAATTCTTTATGCAATTCAGTTCTTTGCCATGCAAGTAGGTCAGTTGTGGTAAAACATAACAAAGTGTTTAAGAGGGATTCGTCAACGCGTGGCGATTTCACTTCAAATCAGTTTAAGTGATTAAGGCGGTCATATCCGCTTTGGCGGTAGCGTTGTCTCACCCCTTAACACGGCGTTATGTTGCAACAGGAGTTTAACGAATTGAATCATTATTCTTTTGTCTTTATGGATAGCTTGAACGAGGCCTTTCTGAATGATTTGGAGGTGAGATTTGAAAACCAAGAAACCCTCGTGCTTGATAATTATCATGAGTTATTGATATTTCTTAACCTCTATTCGTCGTCTTTATTAGATAGTGTGTTTCCTGAAATCGAGGATGCCGTATCAGGCTGGTGTTTATCTACAATTCCATTATCGAAAAACCAAGAAGAATTTGAGTCGTTTTATCAGAATTGGCTTAATAAAACAGGCCGAGACAACAATATGGATGAGTATGGTCAGTTACTTTGTTTAAATTCTTTCTTTGGAAAAGTTCCCAAAGCAAGTCTTGTAGTAGTCTTGCATGAAGCAACATAACAAACTGTTCAAGCAGATTCGGCACGCGTGGCAGTTTTGGTTTGCAGTGACTTTTGTGTTTACGGAGCAGTGCAGAGGCATTTGTATAGCGTGCCTCACTACTTAACAGGGCGTTATGTGTTTGAAGGAGAAAACTTATGCAGCAGCTATTTTTTGTGGAAGAATCGGTGGCTGGTAGGTGTGGTCCTGATAGCTGCATGTGGAACCTTGATGAATTACATAATAATAACGTAGCAGCTATTCTTTCCGTGAATGACGGTGAAATGGTGCATGTTTCACTTTTAGAGACCTTGTGTATTGCTTACAGAAACATTCAGCTTTCAAGTAATGCACCACCTCTTGATGGTGACCTAGAGCATTGTTTAAAGTCTCTTCCTCAAATAGTCAGTTTTATCGAACAGCATAAGTGTAATGGTTTGGTCATTGTCCATTGTAAATCAGGCAAAGATCGCACAGGTTTAGCCTTAGCCGCATATTTAATGCGTACAAGAAACTTACTGCCCAATGAGGCGATTGAAGCTGTAAAAAATTTAAGGAGTATTGCTTTTACTGCTCCTGGCTGGGATGAGTTTTCGTTGAAGGTTCTGCGTGCATTGAGACACACATAACAAAGCATTTAAGAGTGACTCACAACGCTTGGCGATTTCAGTTTAAACTTGGCTTTAGTGTTTAAGGAGCAGTGGTTTCGGTTAGGTGTTAAGCGTTGTTCGCACCTTAATGCGGCGTTATAGGGATATTTATGTCAATTAGAGAACTCTTAAAGAGTGATTATCTAGATTTGGTACCAGTATTTTCAGAGATGGAAAATTACTATTTTGGAGTGGGGGCGGCAACAAACCCTCAAATTGAAGAATATTTATACAACAGAGTGTTTTCAGAATATTCTGGTGTAAAGGTTGTTGGCTATTATCTAGAGTCAGAGATTGTAGGTTTCGCCACATTCAGTATATTGTATCCAGCTCCGAAGTTGTCGGGGCAAATGTTCATGAAAGACTTGTTTGTTTCCTCCCGTGCTAGAGGAAATAAAGTTGGTCAAAAGTTAATGCGTTATATCGCTACTATCGCATTAACTCGGGGATGTGTCCGCCTCGATTGGACAGCAGAATCAACAAATCCTGGAGCAGGCCAGTTTTATGCTGCAATAGGAGCAAGCTGCGTTCACGAAAAAGAGTATTATCGTTTTGAGGGTGAGCAACTAGAGTCTTTCGCAAAATCCCTATAACAAGTCGCTCAAGTGGACTGCCAACGCGTGGCATTTTTGGTTTCAATGAGTTTTGTGGTTACGGCGCAATACTTTGAGTAATCTAGGCGTTGGCAGCCACTTAGCTCAGCGTTATGTGGTAGGAGAATATATTGGACATTAAACAGTTTGAGAATGAACTTGAAGTTGCTCTTGATAATTTGGAATTTGACGAATGGTCTGTATGTAGGCTGAGAATGGAATTTGCGGAAAGTATAATATCTAAGGTCGATTCTTTTAGATTAGTTGATGAAGTTTTAGAAATTGCATTGAGACAGTCAGATTCTTACGCAAAAAGTAGCTGCTTGGCACTTGCCTATGCTCTTTCGTTAAAATCCCAAACGACAGAGCTATCAAATTCTAGACGAGCGTTATTACTAAAAATCCAAAGTACGGCAGAGGCTACTATAAAAGTAGAGCTTGATAGCTTATTTAAATACTACCGCATTGAGCTAGCCACATAACAAACAATTAAACCGTGACTCACAACGCGAGGCATTCTTGGTTTGCAGGTGGGTTTGTGTTTACGGAGCAATGCAGGGGTCTTCGCGTAGCGTTGCTCGCACAGTTAATTGGGCGTTATGCGACAAGGGAAAATTTTGGGGTTTCTCTAAATTTAATCTCTTTGGCCAATCGTTTTTTTGTTTAGGCAAACCAGCATTTTCGGTCCAAATTCTTTAATCACTCAAACCGCAAAACATGCCAAAGTTCGTGAAGTTGCCTCATTAGAAATTGCATTTGGTCGTGGACGGTTTTTCAGGCGTAAAATGTGGAAAGGGCAAGTTTACGGAAAGCCGGTATTTGCTGAAATTTCGGTTCGTAGAGTTTCTCACAAGCAAAAGCTAATTCTTCGCTTTAAGGTCGTGTTCCGGGCTTGTGGCGACCTTTTTACGAAATGTTGAGTCCGTTGGTTCTTGAATCACAAAAAGTCATTTGCGTGTTTGTAGTTTCTCGTGTTTAAGGTAATGTTTTCGTTAGCCAATTTAGCATTGTCGAAAAATCGCATAACAAACAATTTAAGCAGATTCGCAACGCGTGGCAGTTTTGGTTTGCAGTGAGTTTTGTGTTTACGGCGCAATGCGGTAGCTTTTGTATTACGTTGCTCACTACTTAATTGGGCGTTATGCGACGAGGCTGATTTTTTAGGTTTCTTCAATTTCGCTCTCTTTAGCAGTTCATTTTTCTGTTTCGACAAATCAGCATCTTCGGCTTAAACTCTTGAATCACTCAAACTGTAAAACATGTCAAAGTTCGTGAAGTTGCCTCATTAAAAATCGTATTTGGTCGGGGAGAATTTTTCGGTCGCAAAGTGTGGAAAGGGCAAGTTTATCGAAAGTCGGCATTCGCTGACATTTCGGCTCGTTGAGTTTCTCACAAGCAAAAGCTTATTCTTCGCTTTAAGGCCGCGTTCCGCACATGTGGCTGCTTTTCAATAAATGTTGAGCCCGTTGGTTCTTGAATCACAAAAAGTTATTTGCGCGTTTGTAGTTTTCCGTGTTTAAGGTAATGTTTTCGTTAGCCAATTAAGCATTGCCGAAAAATCGCATAACAAACAATTTAAGCAGATTCGCAACGCGTGGCAGTTTTGGTTTGCAGTGAGTTTTGTGTTTAAGGCGTAATGCGGTAGCTATTGTATTGCGTTGCTCACTACTTAATTGGGCGTTAGCTGAACAGGAGGTTTATTTAAATATGGCGGCATATATTACTGAGGGTTATCCAAGTCGTTTAACCGACAGGCAGATTGAGCAACATATTAAAGAATACTCCGATGAAATTGTGAAGTTTCGGGGTAATACAAATTTTACTTCAGCATATGTACCGTTAATACAATTGGGTCAAGCTGAGTTACAAAATCGGCAGAATAAGAAAGTATTCAGATTGACACTTTTCATTAGTATTTTATCTTTGCTCGTGTCTTTTGCGGCGCTTTTTGTTTCTTATTCGTCGATGGATTCTAGTAGTAGTTGGGAGCAGTCTCAGATCGAGCTTCTGCAAGAACTAAAAGAGACTATGTCTAACCCGAAGATAAGTGTTGAAGCACCAAAAGTTGAAACCAACGAAGTCATTCAACAAGCTGATACACCGAAAGAAAGTTCAGCTAACAAGTTGCTTAAGAGTGATTCGTAACGCGTGGCAATTTTACTATGCGGTGACTTTTGTGTTTAAGACACTGTGCGGTAGCTTTTGTATTGCGTTACTCACACCTTAGCAAAGCGTTAGCAATCAAGGAGAAATTAAAGTTGAGTGGTTATCAACTGAATTTAGAAAATCAGCTGAACATGCTTGATGAGACTTGGGCTTCATTAATAAGTAATGGAGTCACCAACGAAACAGAGTTAGTTTTAGAATTTAGCTACTTATGTCCAAATAAAGCGTCAGCCATTCAACTAAACGATACCCTTGGAAACTATGAGTCACTGATCAGAAATGAGGGGTTTATTAACCGCTCATGGTTTGTTGAAGGATATTCTCACCCGACAACGGTAACCAAAGACACCCTTGTTCAATGGTTAGACTTTATGGTTACAAAAGGTTGGGAGTTTCAATGTCTATTTGATGGTTTTGGGGCTTCGTTTAGTTAAATTGCTAACAAACTGTTCAAGCAGATTCGGCACGCGTGGCATTTTTGGTTTGCAGTGAGTTTTGTGTTTACGGAGTAGTGCAGGAGCTTTTGTATAGCGTGCCTCACTACTTAACAGGGCGTTATACGTAGAGTGAGTTTTGCTGATTATTCCTTGTATCAAAGTCACCTTTTCTTGTGGTTCATCGCTTTGTATTTCCTTGTGTTTTCGTTAAATCATCAGGTAATGTCCCCGAAGCCTTCTCGCTCAAATTCGACGCGGTAGTGTTTGTTGAAACTCAGCTCTATCAAGTTGTCTGCCTAAAAGCTTACGTGCTTGCTGAAGTTCTGTTTTCTTTGGTGTTGTGTGTTTCAAGTGCGCTTCAATCAAAAATCGCTGAATGTCTTAGTCTCACAAAAGTGCATCAATACACATAAAAATTCGTGCTTACAAAGTGGAGCTTGGCTTAAAATCGTAGCTTCAGCGTTGGGCGTATAACAAAGCATTTAAGCGCGATTCACAACGCATGGCATTTTCGGTTTGCGTGGAATTTTGTGTTTAAGGCGCAATGCGGTAGCCGTTGTGTATTGCGTTGTTCACGCCTTAATGCGGCGTTATATGCTAAAAGGATTAAAATGAAAGAACCTTGGAAAAGGACACAAATGATAAGTACAACGATGTCCTAAAATCTGTCGTCAACTTGGCAACAGCTTCACTTTTGCTGCCTGTATTTTTTGCTCGTACATTTCTTAATGTCTCCTCAGAAATACCATTAAGTGATATTTTTACTTGTAGCATCTATTTTGCGTGGTTTTCGGCAGCGCTATCAATTTTCTTCGGGCTATTCTTTCAATATTGCTCAGCCAAATGGCTTCGCAAAGCCTATGGAAAAGAAGCTGGGTTGCTCTGGTGTAAAGATAATAAAGAGAAAACTATCGAGTGTGTAATGGAGTTTAGTTTTTGGTTTTGCATAAGCTTTTTTTCTATCGGTTTAAGTTTAACAACATGGTTCTTTTGGACTTACCAGGCAAGAGTTTAAGAACGCATATAACAAAGCGTTTAAGGCAGATTCGCAACGCGTGGCATTTTTGGTTTTATTTAGTTTAAGTGTTTTCGGCACAATGGTTTAGGTTAGGTGGTAGCGTTGCTCACTACTTAACGCGGCGTTATGAATATTAGCCACACATAGCTCATGAAGTCATGCTAAGATATTAAAAAATAAGATTTTTATGAAAATTAAACTACAAAATCATTTCGACATTCTCGATGATAATTATGTGTTAATTTGCACATCCAATAAAATAGAGAAAGATGCAGTTAATAGGATAATCAATCATCGCCATGAGCTAGAAGCTAATATGAACACACTAGGGTGTTCCATTGGCTTGCTGAATGACAAGTTCGTGGTTCACCTTACTGGTGAATCTGGTATGGAATCTGACATCGCCATATCAAGATTGGTCGTAGAGTATATCTCTAGAGAGAGAAATCCTAAACCAACACTCACAGTTTTATCAGGTTTTTGCTGGGGAAACCCAGATAAAGTAAGTAGTGAAAATGTTGTTATATGTAGCGATATAATTTCATTAAATAGTGATTCATACGATCAAAATGGTATTAGGTATAAATCTACGCCTTATACTAGTAGCATTAACTCTAGCTTCATTGATGGTAAAATAGAAAATACTATTTGTGGAACTATGTGTAGTTTAGAAACTCTGATTGCTCAAACTTCAAAGCGAGACGAAATTATAACAAAATTTCCTCATTTGCTTGGTGGTGAAATGGAAGGCTTTGGCTTTATTCCGAGCTTGAAGAGCTTACCTTGGGTCATAGTTAAAGCTGTTTCTGACTTCGCAAGTGACGACTTTAACCGAGAGAAGCAGATTATTGCGGCTGCCCGTTCTGCAAGTACGGTTCAAAATCTTCTTTCATTTTATGAAAGCGAAGGTTATATCAATCTAAATGCTACATCTTCCAAAAACTTATGCTTAACACATGCGCTATATGGTAAGCAGATTATAGTTACGAACAAAGAAGTTAATCCAAGTAATCTTAATGATTATATAGATAGCTTAGCACCCATAATTCAATATAAGCTTAGTTATTATTTAACAGGTGATGAATATGGGGATAGTTTTATAAAGTATTTTGGGTATCTTCTTTTAGAAACTGTCCAAAATTCATTTAAACATGGAGGTGCCTCCAGATGTGTGATTCACTTTGATGAAAGTAGTCTTTATATTCAAGATGATGGAAATGACTTTGAATTAAGTGGTTTGAGCTTTTATCAAAATACTGGTGGTGCTTTTTCTTGGTCAAAATTTAAAGAAAATTTTCTTGATCTAGGTTATGTCAGCTACAAGTTTGAAAAGAAAAAACATAAGTTTAAGCTTATAAAAGCTAATGAAAATATCACTAGAATAATTAGTGAATGTACTGCAAGCATTGTTGAGAATGCCATCGGTGGTTGGGCTAACTCTCAGATTCTTAGCTTCAAAGATGATTGTGAATCAGTTTATGTAGATGACCGTAATGTGTTTATACCATCGAGGAGGTTTTCTTTAGTTAATGAGGTAAAACGTATCATCGAGAGCGGTAGAGTTGTCTTTGTTTCTGTTAGCGACAATGAAAATGGTACCATTTATCAAAGTCTAGGTTACGGTCCAGACAAGTTAAAGATAATGGTGCATAAATAATATTCATAACAAAGCATTTAAGAGTGATTCCCAACGCTTGGCATTTTTCATTCCATCGTTGGGTCTTGTGTTTACGGTGGTATGGTTAAGTTTCGTGGTAGCGTTGCTCACACCTTAATGCGGCGTTATGTACTTTTTCTTTATCAAACAAGTAGTAGGAGTTGGTAATGACTACAGTTAGTTCACTATTTAGTGGTATAAAATTTCCTTATATCTCGCCGCTTCAGTTTACAGACTCAATAATGAATTCATTTGCTATACAAACTGAGGAAGTCATAAGCGCTGAGATTAATAAGTACAAACAAAATGGCCCTGAGGAAGAAGTTATTGAAATATGCCCCGAGGAGGGCATTTACGAGTACATCGAATCATACTGTGGTTTATCAAGTCATGAAGTTTTACTTGACGAAATTTTTACTGAGTACTTTCCGAGCTTGAACCGCCGTTCGGCTTTTCAAACAATCTACAGTACTTATGAAGTAGAATTACAAGCGTTATGTCGAAGATACCAATCTACATTGGGTGGAAAAAAGTTCGATAATTATGATGATTCTGGGGTTTTAAAAGTTCACAACTTTATCAAACATCGGTTCCCAAGCTTGAAAAACGCCGCAGAATGGAAAGCTATTGATCAATTACGAGTATTGAGAAATAGCTGTGTACATAATGATGGTCGAGCATACAAACTCAATGGTAATCCGATCCCCCTTATAAAAAGACTAATTAATAGCAATTCTAATTTGTTTCATCATGACGGTCTTATAGCTTTAGATGGGGCTGGAAAACAAATTTGCTACCCTAGCGGGGTTGTACGTAGAAATGGGCGTCATGTTCTTTTTGAATCTGGCAGTTTGCAATATGTCATTAAAGCATTTGGGGCATATGTAAAAGTTGTGAGCGAAGAGTTCGAGAAAGCCAAACCACGTACATAACAAACTGTTTAAGAGTGATTCGCAACGCGTGGCATTTTTACTATGCGTTGGCTTTAGTGATTAAGGTGGTTTGCGGCGGCTTCAGTATTGCGTTGCTCACACCTTAACAGGGCGTTATATGTCCGAGTACGCTCACCACACATAGGAGACAATAGTAGTGAAATGGGTAATTCATATAATGGCATTTTTTATAAGTGTATGTGCTGGAATTTGGTTTGGAGTTGAAAGAGTAACAGTTGCAGTTGATGCTATCCCACAGAAAGACGATTTAGACGTTTTGACTTCTATTACTAGTGTAATGAGCTTTGCTGCAAGCACTGCAGCTTTGATTATAGCAGCAAAAGCTTATTATCGGTGGCGATATCAAGCGGTGCATCAACATAAAATCCAAGCTGTCATTGATACTATAAAAAGTATTGCCAAAATTAAAAGTTTGATGAGTGAGGTTGTACTGTTTAGAGGTGATTCGTTTGAAACCGAAAAACTTAGTGTGAAACTTAGTGGCGCAATCAGTGAGTTAGATTACCAGTTGGATCTTTATTATGTACTAGATGCTACGGATGGGGACCAAGAGTTTCGCGTGCTTAATAAAATGCTGATGGTTGACGATATTATGAAAAATACCAAACATTATAAAGAACTGGCATTTGACTTTAATTTGATGCTAAACAAAAACGCTCTTAATGTGAACAGTGATTGTATTCAGATGAACTCAGTTGTAAAGCATCTCAGTTTAGGACCGATTATTCGCTCATTGTCAGATGATTACGAGGCTATTTTGACAACATATCATATAGATAAGAGTAAGCTCAACGCTAAGTTACATTACGAAGCTGAACGCGCTATACAGCCTTTATCTGAATGGTTGTAAACATATAACAAAGCATTTAAGAGTGATTCCCAACGCTTGGCATTTTTCATTCCATCGTTGGGTTTTGTGTTTCTGGTGGTCTGGTTAAGTTTCGTGGTAGCGTTGCTCACACCTTAATGCGGCGTTAGGTCTTGGAAAATATGATTCAGAATTTAGAAAAATTATGGGGACTGACTGGTACTACAAGAGATTTGTATGATGGTTCAGAAAGCTTGTATTTTGATCTAATAGGATTGAATTTATTAAAAAATCCTGAGTGTTGGGGTTACTGGTGTACTCCTACAAATACTGTCAGTTTTGCAAGCACAGGTGGAGATGGTGTTCATTTCGGTTTTTTGTGCGAGTCAAATGAACCAACTGAAAACTCTCCAATTGTTATGACTATTCCATGTGCAGATGTACCCAACATTATTGTTGGAGAGAACCTGAGAGATTTCTTAAGTCTTGGTTGCCGATGTGGCTACTTTGGACTTGAACAAATTGAGTATCAGCCAAAAATACATATCCCTTTATTGGATGCTCAATTATATCCAGATGATATGACAAGCATAGAAATAGGGATGCTAAAACTTATTGAATCGGAGTTCCAGTTAACACCTTGGCTTAACCACGCAGGAAAATTGGCGGAGTTAAAGCTTAAGTATTTTGGGTTACTGAATTATTCAGACGAGTACTACGAGATTACGACCTAACAAAGCGTTTAAGAGGGATTCGTCAACGCGTAGCGCTTTCACTTCAAATCGGCTTATGTGATTAAGGCGGTCATATCCGCTTTGGCGGTAGCGTTGTCTCACCCCTTAACACGGCGTTATGTGTACAAGTAGGAATTGAATATGAAAATACCTTTCGATAATAATTCTGGTGAAAAATATACCCTGGATGTAGTACCTAATGAAATTGAATCTGGTGATGGAGTGGTTATCACTTTAAATCAAAAAGCATGTGAAGCTTTCGCTCAGCTGTTTTCTCAATTGGCAAAAGAGCCTAATGGTGCACATATTCATCTGGGTTATGATGAATCAGAGCCTCAAGGTCCAGGGGTTAGGCTGGTACGAAATGACAACACATAACAAGGCATTCAAGCAGATTCACAACGCATGGCATTTTGGGTTCTGATTGAGTTCAGTGTTTAGGGTGGTAAGGTTGAGCTTTGTGGTCGTGCGTTGTTCACTACTTAATGCGGCGTTATGTTTCATTCAATAAAAACTCATGATCACCTATTATAAGTTAAGTTCTTTTATCATGAATCCATGCTGTGTAACGTGATGACACTCTTTTTAGCTAAGTATCTATATGGAGTGGTATTCTGTATGTGATAGGTTGTAATCTAATGCTTTAGGAGGGCATTATGATTAAAAACAGAAAGCAAATGTTAGTGGCTGTTACTATCGCTTGTAGTTTAGTGGCTATCGGAAATGTAGTTCTTCGAAGTTATTGGGGGTTGTAATACCAACATAACAAAGCGTTTAAGACAGATTCCCAACGCATGGCATTTTTTATTCCATCGTTGGGTTTTGTGTTTATGGTGGTATGGTTAGGTTTCGTGGTGGCGTTGCTCACTACTTAACGCGGCGTTATGTTTCACTTTGATTTAGAAGAAATAAAAGGTTTCTTGGCGCTTATTTCTTTGGTCTCTTTGGCAATTCGTTCGAGTTGCCTCAGCAATTCAATATTGTCTGCCCAAGTTCTTGAATCTCTCAAAAGTAATCACGCTTCAAAGTTCGTGGGTTGCTTCAATCCGAACTCGCATCTGAGCGTTGAAAATTGGTCTGGCTTAAAGTCGCTTCACTTTTATTTCCCAATTGGTAAATCTGCAGCGGGGCTTTCGGCAATTTTAGTTTTGTCTTTCGCTGTTTTGAAAGGGATGCAATCGCTCGCGAAAAGCTATCAAGGTTGCCTCAATCAAATTCCTAGGAATTACGCGATTTGTGTTTATCGCTTTTGTCGGTTAATTCCACAACGTCGTGTGACGTGAGTTAAACAATTTCTTATGCAATTCAGTTTTTTGCCATGTGAGTGAGTCAGTTGTGGTAAAACATAACAAACTGTTCAAGCAGATTCGGCACGCGTGGCATTTTGGGTTTGCAGTGAGTTTTGTGTTTACGGAGCAGTGCAGAGGCATTTGTATAGCGTGCCTCACTACTTAACAGGGCGTTAGGCTTAAGGACAATCATGTTCGATAGATTACAAAAAAGAGAAACTTATCGCGTTCTTGGGCTAGCGGCTATGCACTCAGGCGGTAGTGAGTACAAAATATCTTGGGCTATGTATTTGCTAGAACAAGGCATAGAAACAAGTAGTCTTGCTATACTGGCTTCTCTTTTAAGTCCAGTAAATGAGTTTGAAGCTGAAGACTATTTTAATATTGTTCTCAGCGAATTAGGTATTGAACGCCCTGACGACGAAGCAGTTCTGAAAGGATATGCCAAAGCTTTAGTTCAGGATGTATTGGAAGGTACATTATCTCCAGAAGTTGCAGTCTCTCAAATTAATGAGATAAATATTCTGTTGGGATATCCGGACGAGCTTGCTGAATATGTCTCACTTGATGATGAATGGTACTGTGAGTGTATTAATGGTTGGTCTGAAGAACAAAGAAGATACGAAATAATTAAAGCGTGTAAAGATGTCGATAACAAATTTACGTACCCAGAAATGTTCAAAGCCTAACAAGGCGTTCAAGAGCGATTCCGCAACGCGTGCCAGTTTCGCTTCGCTCACAGTATGGCACGCATCGCGTCACGCCTTAACGTGGCGTTATGTTTCACTTTGATTTAGAAGAAATAAAAGGTTGCTTGGCGCTTTTTTCTTTGGTCTCTTTGGCAGTTCGTTCGAGTTGTTTCAGCAATTCAATATTGTCTGCCCAAGTTCATGAATCCCTCAAACATAATCACGCTTCAAAGTTCGTGAGTTGCTTCAATTTGAAATCGCGTCTGCGTGTTGAAAATTGGGCTGGCTTAAAGTCGCTTTGGTTCTCTTCCCCAATTAGCGAATCTGCAGCGGGGCTTTCGGCAATTTGAGTTTTGTCTTTCGCTGTTTTGAAAGGGATGCTATCGCTCGCTGAAAACCATCAAAGTTGCCTCAATCAAATTTCCGAGAATTACACGCTTTGTGTTTATCGCTTTTGTCGGTTAATTCCACAACGTCGTGTGACGCAAGTTAAACAATTCTTTATGCAATTCAGTTCTTTGCCATGTGAGCAAGTTAGTTGTGGTAAAACATAACAAAGTGTTTAAGAGGGATTCGTCAACGCGTGGCGTTTTCACTTCAAATCAGTTTTAGTGATTAAGGTGGTTATATCCGCTTTGGCGGTAGCGTTGTCTCACCCCTTAACACGGCGTTATGTTTCACTTTGATTTAAAAGAAATAAAGGGTTTCTAGATGCTTATTTCTTTGTCCTCTTCGGCTATTCGTTCGAGTTGCCTCAGCAATTCAATATTGCCGTCCTAAGTTCTTGAATTTCTCAACTCGTTTTATGCTTCAATGTTCGTGGGTTGATTCAATTTGAAATTGCGTCTGCGTGTTGAATATTGGGCTGGCTTAAAGTCGCTTGGGCTCTATTCTTCAATTAGCAAATCGGCAGCGGGGCTTTCGGCTATTTGAGTTTTGTCTTTCGCTGTTTTGAAAGGGATGCTATCGCTCGCTAAAAGCTATCAAAGTTGCCTCAATCAAATTCCTGGGAATCACGTGCTTTGTGTTTATCGCTTTTGTCGGTTCATTCCACAACGTCGTGTGACGTGAGTTAAACAATTTCTTATGCAATTCAGTTCTTTGCCATGTGAGCGAGTCAGTTGTGGTAAAACATAACAAACTGTTCAAGCAGATTCGGCACGCGTGGCATTTTGGGTTTGCAGTAGTTTTTGTGTTTACGGAGTAGTGCAGAGGCATTTGTATAGTGTGCCTCACTACTTAACAGGGCGTTATACGAACTTGCAAAATTTAGGGTGGAACGTGAATTGAAAGAATACGAAGTTTACCTGTTCGATATGGACGGAACATTAGTAAATTCAGAGCCTTTAAAGGGCAGAGCGTTAGCAATGGCTTGCTTAGATTATGGTGTTCAAGTTGACCACAATATCTATAAAGATGTTATGGGTGAAAGTTGGCAGGTTGTGACGGGACACTTCTTTACTCATGCCAATATTTCACCTGATTTAACAGAGTTTAATGGGTATTTTCGGTCTCACTATGAAAAGATGCTAAATAACGAACTAGAGCTCAATGTCGGCGCTAAGGCGTACATTGGTCAATTGAAGAATGCGGGTAAAAAATGCGGAGTTGTAAGTTCAGCAGCAACTTGGATGGTTGAAAATATTTTATCTTCTCTGCAACTAGAGAATGCTTTTGACCTTGTTATAACTCAAGGGCACGTAACTAAGCACAAACCAGACCCTGAAGCCTATACTCTCGCACTTACTAAGTTGAACGTATCACCAGAACAAACCATCGTGTTTGAAGATTCCACAGCGGGTATTCGCGCAGGCAAATCTAGTGGTTGTGATGTCATTGCAGTTAAGCATGACTTTAATGGTAAAAATGACCTAAGTGATGCAATAAAAGCAATTAGCACGTATGAAGAAATGTTCGTATAACAAAGCGTTTAAGAGCGATTCCGCAACGCGTGCCAGTTTCGCTTCGCTCAAGTATGGCACGCATTACGTCACGCCTTAACGCGGCGTTATGTGGTAGGAGAATATATTGGACATTAAACAGTTTGAGAATGAACTTGAAGTTGCTCTTGATAATTTGGAATTTGACGAATGGTCTGTATGTAGGCTGAGAATGGAATTTGCGGAAAGTATAATATCTAAGGTCGATTCTTTTAGATTAGTTGATGAAGTTTTAGAAATTGCATTGAGACAGTCAGATTCTTACGCAAAAAGTAGCTGCTTGGCACTTGCCTATGCTCTTTCGTTAAAATCCCAAACGACAGAGCTATCAAATTCTAGACGAGCGTTATTACTAAAAATCCAAAGTATGGCAGAGGCTACTATAAAAGTAGAGCTTGATAGCTTATTTAAATACTACCGCATTGAGCTAGCCACATAACAAACAATTAAACCGTGACTCACAACGCGAGGCATTCTTGGTTTGCAGGTGGGTTTGTGTTTACGGAGCAATGCAGGGGTCTTCGCGTAGCGTTGCTCGCACAGTTAATTGGGCGTTATGTGTAAAAGGAAATATTATGTCGAAACCAAAGGTTAGATTTGTAGTTGCAAGTGATGTGAATCCTCGCGATGGGATTGGTGTAGAAATATATAGAGATGATGAATTGACCGTAGAAATATTTCGCGACGATACAGACAGAACTCGTCAGATTACAGTTTTTAAAGAATCAGTCTCTCTTGAGTTAATGGAAGAGTCTATTGAAATCTTTAAAAGGGAAATTCCTTGGGATTTTATTGAGTACGATGAGTAAACACATAACAAACTGTTCAAGCAGATTCGGCACGCGTGACATTTTTGGTTTGCAGTGAGTTTTGTGTTTACGGCGCAATGCGGCAGCTTTTGTATTGCGTTGCTCACTACTTAATTGGGCGTTATGCAACATGGAGGAAGCTTAAGATGAGTAAGACATATAAAGGTTCTTGTTTGTGCGGAGGCATCCGGTTTTCTGTTAATGGTTTCAGTGAAAAAGCGGCAAACTGTTATTGCTCAATGTGTCGTAAATTTCATGGTGCAGCTTTTGGAACTTTGGTCGGAGTGCGAGGGTTAAAGTGGCTTTCAGGCGAGCAATTGTTAAAAGAGTTCGTTGCATCCAATGGTACTATTCGAACTTTCTGCTCCGAATGTGGTTCGAGTTTAGGCTTCCGTGTCAAAGGTTCAACTCATGATGAAATAGAGTTAGCTATCTCCACGTTCGACGACGATATACCAGTAAAAGTAGATGCCCAAATTTACACAGTGTATAAGGCAAATTGGTGTCACCTAGACCCTAAATTACCTGTGTTCACAGAGGGGCGTGAAGGTTAGGCGTACACCTTTGGGCTTGTTGCATAACAAACGCTTTAAGACGGATTCGCAACGCTTGGCGGTTTTGGTTTCATTCGGCTTTAGTGTTTACGGTGTAATGGTTTAGTGTCGTGGTAGCGTTGCTCACCACTTAAGCGGGCGTTATGCGATATGAGGAAGTTGATAGTATGGAAAGCAATGTAGTTAAAGAAATACTTGAAGCAGAGGAGAAGTTAAAAACTTCAATGCTCAATTCAGATATGATTGTCTTGCAAGACTTATTGTCTGATGACTTGGTATTTGTTAATCACCTTGGTCATAGAACTTCCAAACAAGACGATATAGCACTGCATGGCTCAGGCTTACTAGCTATTAAGTCAATCCAATTCCATGATCTTCACGTAGTACCTCAGAAGAATGTCGTTTTGGTTTACGTAAACGCGGAAATCAAAGGCAGTTATAATGGGGTTGTAGCAAACGGTGAGTTTGCATTTTCTCGTGTTTGGACAAAGCAAAAGGGTAACTGGCAGGTTATCTCTGCGCACTCAACAGTTATCGCATAACAAACTGTTCAAGAGGGATTCGCAACGCGTGGCATTTTCACTATGCGTTGGTTTTAGTGATTAAGGTTGTATGCGGTGGCTTTTGTATTGCGTTGCTCACCCCTTAACAGTGGAGTGATGTAAAGTTTGCCTATAAATCACAATGAACATTAATAAACTTAAAGGTATTTATAATCAATATCTTATATAATATTGGTTTGTTCTGGGTTGTTCATCTAAGTCTCTCTTGGTACGATAATTCTGCTACATATTTGCTACATGTTAGGATGTGTTATGGCTATCAAGCAGAAGATCACCAATACCTCTATCAAGTCTCTCACCGTCGAGCAGGGACGTTTAAACGATACCGAAATCAGCGGCTTTCACGCTCGAATTTCTCCCAAAGGTTCTATCAAGTATTACCTCTATTATCGACTCAACGGAAAGCAGCGAAATTACCTGATTGGTTCGGCTGATTCACTGACGCCCGCTCAAGCACGTGATTTAGCAAAAGAGAAATCCGGATTAGTGGCAAGTGGGGTTGATGTTCAGGAATCTCGCCACGAAGCGAAACGGCTTGAAATGCGCAAGAGCCTAACGCTTGGCAAGTATTTGGAAGAGCACTATAAAGACTATCTGGTCGCGATGAATCCCAAAAGGGCAAAGCAGTCTTATCAATGTGTAGCTAATAACTTTAAGCACCTTACCAACAAGCCATTAGATGAGGTCAGTGCTTGGGATCTTCAGCAGTGGGTTACAGAGCGTCGAAAGGCTGGAAAGGCTCCTGCCACAATTACCTACGCTTTTAACCGGCTTAAAGCGGCGTTTAACCGCGCCGTTGAGTGGGAGTTTATCGATTCCCACAACCTCAACAACGTCAAACTTATCAAAGAAGATAACACTCGCATTCGCTACTTATCTCAAGAGGAAGAGCAAGCCTTATTGAGCGCAGTAAAAGAGCGCGATAGCCGCTTACGTGATGCTAAGCGATCGGCAGTCCACAATAAGGCGGAACTAGGACGATTTATCGATTACTTTGAGCCTTTAATTATTATGGCAATGCACACGGGTATGCGAAAAGGGGAGCTGTTAACGTTACGTTGGGAGCACATTTCTATGGTTAATCGTTACCTCACGATCCGCTCGGAAAATGCTAAATCCAAGAAAAAACGGACAATACCGCTTAATGACACTGTCTATAGCATGTTGGAAAATTGGCGAGGTCAGAATCCAGAAGCAGTGTTTGTGTTTGAGCACCTTGGGAAACCTGTCGAGTTTTTTCAGCATCCTTGGCAAACGGTGTTGAAGGAAGCGGGCCTTCATGATTTCAGGTTTCATGATTTGCGGCATCATTTTGCAAGCAAATTAGTGATGGCGGGAGTGGATTTAAACATTGTTCGTGAATTGCTTGGGCACGCTGATTTAAAAATGACACTACGCTACGCGCATTTAGCCCCCGAGCATACAGCAGAAGCCGTTAGATTAATCGGTTAGTGGCATCTAAGACGTGTGCTTTTATGTCGTTAACGCCATACTAGCAATTCACTTTATAGGAGCAGTTTTTATCTGCGTTTTTACGGTAAGTTGAGCAGCTCCAAAACTTACCGTACTTACCATTTCTCATTTTCATTTCATTCCCACATTTGCATATAGGACGTTCGTCGCCGCAACTTGTATCAATGCAGACTTGAAAGCCCTCTTTAATATCGCGGCTCATTGGGCTGCCACACTTAGTGCAGGGGGTCTCTTTGTGCTTACAGCGTGGATACAGTGAACATGATAAAAATTTCCCGTACTGCCCAACCTTTGGTCTCAGGATGCCGGTTCCGCAACTGTGACAGGTTATCTTTTCTGCCTCTAATTGGATTAGTGATACATCAAATTCCTCAGTCTCTATAGGATACTTCTTCTTCAATAGTTCAGTGACAAACTCACTGGCATCCATCATGTCAGCTAAAAGGTAAGCTTTGTGCTTAGCGCGTGTCAGTGCGACATAAAACAATCTTCGTTCCTCTGCATGAGTGAATTTATCACCTTGAGGAAGAAGAGCATCAACGAGTGGCGGGGTTTGTTTCTCTGATGGGAAACCATGCTTGCCAGTTGTTAGCCCTAAAACAACAACGTACTCCGCTTCTTTACCTTTTGAAGCATGAAAGGATTGATTCTCTATCTCTAGTGTCGGATATCGGTGTTTTAACGTTCTAAGTTGATGAATATCTGGAAGCTGATACCAATATCGCGCGAGCAAGTACACTTTATTTTTGCTCGGTTGTTTTGAGGTTATAACTTGGTTTGCTATGGAGGTCAGAGCTTTGTCTAAAGCAGACATTCCCTCTTCATCACTACTTTGGCGAATAACGCTTACGGCAGGTTTATCGACTTGGACAAGTGATTTAATGTCTTTTTTTAATTGGACAGGGTTCTGAGTAACGAATTGAGTCGCGACTTCACCAATGGAATTATTGAATCGAAACGTCATATCAAGCGTGGTTTCAGACGTGGGACCAAAGTAATTGGAAAACTCGGTGGTAAGTCGTACATCTGAACCACTGAACCGATATATGGCTTGCCAATCATCGCCCACACAAAATAGCGAACATCCAGGTGTACTATCGCGCAACGCTTTGACTAGTCTTGCTCTTGGCTCTGAAATGTCTTGGAATTCATCCACCAATAGGTATTTCCAAGGTGAACTGAATCTGCCGGTTTGTACGTAATCTAGTGCTTTTCCTATCATGTCATTGAAGTCAATAACTTGATGATCATGTAAGTATCTTTGATAGCTATGATAGAGCGGCATCAAAAGCTCTAGAGCCTTTTCGGTTTGCTTCGGGTCAAGCGATTCATTGATGATCCGTTCTACGCCGCTATCGTCCAGACAGGCGGCTTTGTACATATCGACCAATGCCGTGAGCAATCGAGCGAGTTCAGTCACTTGTCCCATCTTCTCTAAGTTGCTGAGTAACACATCATCAGGAATAGGGTTAACGTCAACGTTACGGGACAATAGCTCTTGCTCTAACGCATTTAACAGCTTGCCCTTTTTGTGCTGGTGGTAAAACACTTCGACATACCCAGTTTCATATTTCTTGTGGGTTTCACGTTTCCAAGCAATGCTTTGGTGGTAACGTTCTTGATTAACATAGGGGGCAGTGTTTCCGTTTTCATCGGTTCCGTAATATTCGATATAGATATCGTAATCAGGAAGGTAAAAATCGGGTTCGTATTGACGATACTCTTCTGTTGCGACATCAATTCGATACTTGGCCTCATATTGATAATTAATCCCCTTTCTAAATAGCCAGTTGGCTATGACCATTTCACCAAAACTTTTGACTTGTTCTCCTCTCATGGAGCGAATGTCATTGTCATTGAGATATTTGAGGTAGGCACCTTGAGAGCTAAAATCCCAAGGGCTTTTGTCAACGTAATAGTAAGAGCTGAAA
This sequence comes from Vibrio sp. AK197, assembly GCF_053903115.1. Lineage (NCBI taxonomy): Bacteria > Pseudomonadati > Pseudomonadota > Gammaproteobacteria > Vibrionales > Vibrionaceae > Vibrio > Vibrio sp. AK197. Next base: position 1,266,269 of record NZ_CP096429.1, on the reverse strand, counting down.
TATTCGAGTAGAGCCTTGCGATAATCACTGTTTCGCATGAGTGTCTCTATTTGATCATTCATCCATTTTGCTTTGGCTTTAGGGCTGTCTTCTAGCTTGGATAGACTCGGTTTTTTTCCTTCCACATCAGAGATGATTTTTATACCAAGGCTGTGAAACGTACTGGCTTTTACGTCATCTAGCCCGAGTTTTTCTTTGATGCGTTCGTCCATTTCTAATGCGGCAATTCGACCATAGGCAAGCATGAGTATCTCGCTTGGCTTAGCTTGCTCACTTTTCACTAAATAGCCTGTTTTACCGACCATAACGCTGGTTTTACCGGTTCCAGCGCCAGCAAGGAGAAGGTTGTTATCATTATCGGTCACACAAGCAATTCGCTGCTTTTGGGTCAGTGGGTTTGACTCCACCGAATCAAAAAAATCTTGATAGTGTGTAAGTTGCTTTTGTAGATAACGCTGCCGTATTTTATCGATATCGGAAGATGTCCAATTATGTATGTTGCTGAGTTTATTCGCTGTTTCTTTTGCTTGTTCTGATAGACCTTCAACTTTATCCCAGCCTTTCCAGCGTTGAATTTCTTCGTTAACGAATGCCCTAATACTGTTTACTGTGGAATCTCTAATAAATGTGGCAGTGCATTGGTAATAAGCGTCACTGAGGAAACTTTGCAGACGCTCTGCGTTTTTATTTCCCCAAAACGTAATAAAATGCTTGGCGTACTTAAAGGGAAGTAAATATCCAAGCATACGATAGCGATATGGTTTCCCTTCAGCGGTAAAACTTAAATTTCCACCGTCTAGGGCAAGCGTAAACGTAGGTGGTGAATCCAACTGTTCCCAAAAAAACTGATTTTCTGTTTCATCTTGAAGCACTCTAATCCCATCATTATCCACTTGAACTAGGAGCTCCTTCTTGAAGAAGCGAGCCAAAGGGTTTGATGTGAGTGTCCAAAAAGTCATTGTATGCTGCCAGTTATAATTTGATATGCCTCGAAAAGTTCAAGTAGTGTAACGCATTAGATATACATAAGCAGTTGAGCTAGGTTGGGTTTCTACGATCCAATGAAACGCAAGAGTGTAAATAAACTCGGCGGTTTTAGTTTTGTTAGAAGATTGGTATTTGAATGCCTAATCTCCTGTAAGTATTCAGTTAGCTATGATGCGGTAGTTTGTTCACATTGTTCATGTTCATGTTCATGGTTGTTTATACAGTGGTTTTAATGATTTAATACGGCGTCTAAGACAGTCATTACTCAAAGGGAGAGAGTTGTGAACCCGCTTAAGCGCCGTTTCCTGCATTTGTCAGAGCTCACCGATAAGACCTATCTCACGCAAGGAGATGTATTTGACGCCGTTAATAACCACTTAATGGCGTTATGTGCAGTAACCCAAGGTCAGAATTTCGGAGGTTACATTTCCCGCAGTGAGCGAGTCGTCGTCTCCATTTTCGATTATGGCGGCGTTGTTCGCTTGTCGATGCCGATGTCCAAACGCTTTACTGTTTCACTGGAAACGCATACTTGCGAAGATATATTGATTTTGGAGCCTGACCGTGTGTACCGTTGGCGTTCGGTTAACCAAGCGTTTAATGGTGTTCAGGAAGCGAGTTTTTCCTATAAAAACGCCAGTTTTAAACAACCGACAGGCCCTTTTCTTGCCAGTACGGAAATCAGTACTGACTTGACCGTAAACAGTGTACTTGGTAAGTACGCTGGAATGCTCTCCCGACTCATTCCCAATGAAACCACTGAACAAATCGCCAGTCAATACCCTGATACGGGTGGTCAGCGACTGAAAATCAAACCGCTTTCGGTTAAACCAGAGCAACTGTACATTGATATCGACGATTTAATAGGTGTGTTTGGCGCTGAAAGCATTAAGGTGTCCGGTTACGGTTCGGTTATCGAAAGCACTTCGAGTACTACGTCAACGGTTAACCCAACGGTAGGTTCAACGGTTAAAAGTACTGAGTCAATGCACTTAAGTTCGGTTAACGCACTTCCTAACGCCCCATTAGACTCGGTTAGTCAACGCACTGATGTTCGGTTAGGTTCGGTTACCCAACCGTTACTCACACACCCCATTGCATTAATCGCGTATCGTATCCTTCAACGTAACGCTCAAACAAGAGCCGATAAGATTTGGGCAATGCTTCGGCAAGACGTTAACCAACACGATTTTAACCGACACTATGACGTTGATTTGGTGGTTGAGAGTATTACGCAAGACAGTGTCACTTGGTTTGGGCGAGGGGATAGTGAAAACACCATGTCTTATGATTCGTTTCGTAAAAACGTATTGGTGGATGTCCGTCGATTGGTCAAAGCCGAGCAAGCCGAAAACCTAACGTCGTCGTGAATGTCGTTACTGGCGTCATATGACGTTGTGACCGGTTAAGTTGAAGTCTCAATGAACAACAGGAGATATCAACATGACAACAAGCACCGTTGTGAAACGCGCCTTCACTGAGCAAGAGACTGCTGCTTACATTGGGATGAGCCGCTCTTTCTTACGCCAATCACGAATGGAAGGGCAACGCAAAAACCGCACCATGGCGCCGCCATTCATTAAGATTGGCCGCGCTGTCCGTTACCTCAAAGAAGACCTCGACCAATGGTTAGAAAGTCACACTAAGCGTGACCACCTTTCACAAAAGGAGGGCACCTATGTTTAATGATAGCAACGAGCCCGCCTTCCCTCATGTGAAGTACAAAGAATCAGGGCAACGCATTGTGCTTAATACTGCTGACAATCTTAAGGCGCTACTTGATAGCGCCGGATACGAAGCGAAGCACAACAAAATGACCTTAGAGCCGGATATTTTCAAAGACAACCAATTGTCAGGAGCGCAGGAAGAAGTGCGCAGTGAGCTGATTTCTTTGGCTTCGATTTATTCCATGCCTCGAAGTGCCATTGATGACCACTTTAGCGCGTTGGCTTTAAAGAATCGTTATCACCCAATAGCAGATTGGCTACATGGCACGTGGGACGGTGTAGCAAGGGTTAACGCTGCCTTAAGCTGTCTGAAAGCCAAGCATCCTGAGCTTTCTAATGCGGTGTTGCTACACTGGTTAGTCGGCTGTGTAGCATGTCTATTTGTTGGTAACTTCAAATCCAAATTAGTGCCCGTACTGCAAGGGGAGCAGTCGTTTAAGAAAACGGCATTTGTCGAGCGCATTGCCAACGTGATGCCTAATGCGTTTCTGGAAGGGGCAGAGCTTAACCCTGACAACAAAGACAGCGTGTTATCGGTAATTCGTTCTTGGATTGTCGAACTTGGTGAGTTAGAGCGCTCGACCAAAAACTGCCAAGGCGCACTGAAAGCGTTTGTCACGCGCTCGAAAGATACGGTAAGGCCGCCTTATGCACGTACTGACATCAAGAAAGAGCGTCAAACCAATCTGATTGCGACGGTCAACGGTACGGACTTCTTAAAAGACGAGACAGGGAACACTCGTTACGCGGTGATTGAATTGGTCGATGAAACGGATATGGAGACGTTAAATCACATTCTCGGATGGGAATATCAGCCAACAGGGGAGTTAACCCTTAAAGAGCCCGAGAAACTGCGTCAGTTCTGGTTAGAGCTGAAACACCAATTTATGGTCAAGCACCATCCTTGGATGTTACCTCCCGCGTTACAGGCGCAAGTATCACAGGAATCCGCTAAGTATGTGGACAAAGGGAATTGGTACAACTTATTGAATGACCACTTAGCTGACTGTCACGGCAAAGCAAAAGAGTGGCTTTCTACTAAACAAGTGTGCGAGCTGTTACGAGTCGATGCTTCAAAGGGCAGTGTACTTGGCAAAGCACTGAACCAACTCCATAAGGAAGGGCGAATCGAGAAGAAACTGAAAAACGGCTACAACCAATACCTTTTCCCAACGGTCACTCCCCACATTCCATTTCAGTAAGTTGCCAAATTAACCCCACCTCCCCCACTTGCCTCACTGATTCAGTGGGGGAGGTGGGGTAAGTTTTGAGACTTTGTAATAAATAATTCCTTAAACGTTGTTTGAATCTGAGTTCTGTGAATAACTGTATTTTTGATATAAAACGAATAGAACCAAAGAGTTTAATAGTAAACTAAAGAAAAATGGCTATCGAATTAAAATCGCATGAACTACTACGATGACAACGCTCAAGAGTTATATGATGGAACGATCAATGTAGAAATGACGAGCCTCTATGAACAATTTATCCCGTATTTGAACAAAGGTGCTTGCATTCTCGATGCAGGGTACGGCTCTGATCGAGACACTTTAGCTTTTAAGTCATTGGGCTTTAGAGTTCATGCCATTGATGCCAGTTCAAAGCTCGCCAACCTTGCAGAAAAGTTGATTGGTCAGCCTGTTGAGGTAACTACCTTTCGACATTTTCGGTCGTATGATGAATTTGATGCTATTTGGGCGTGTGCTTCGCTACTCCTTGTTCCTTATGATGAATTAGAACTGGCTTTCAATAATCTATCTGCTCATTTAAAGCCATTAGGAATGTTTTATTGTTCTTTCAAGGATGAAAAAGAGGAAATGGTCGAAATTCTACCAACCATCAAAGATGGGTATGAACGGAAATCGTTGACTCACAACATTCCTTTTCTATCTGGATATCAGGGAAACGTGTGTTTCTACTGCGGCGAACCAATGGGTGACGATATTCATGTTGACCATGTACTGTCGAGGCAATTTATAAATCATGATGAAGTTTGGAAATTGGTGTTAGCTCATGGTGATTGTAATTTATTGAAGTTAGACCGCTTAGTTGGAGAACACTTTATACGTAAACTGATTGCGCGCAACGAGAATATTATGGGAAATAACCATCCTTGGAAAGTTAAGATTCAGAAATGGTTAGGTAATGCTCCAAAGAAAAGAGCAAGCAATTTAAATCGGCACTATAATAATATCAAATCAGTACTAGGGCGTAATTATTGGGGAGGGGAGGCTTTTTACACGCCAGAAAAGATGTGTTTTATCGAAGGTTAATTACAATAATAAATTAGCGTATTGAGTGTTAATGAGCTGAGTATGTATAAATTTAATATTTTTATATGTATCGTTTTCTTATCTTATTTAAGAGGCTATTATGTCGGATGAATCGAGTAAGTTTTTAGAGTTAGAAGCGCTATGCGGTAGTGATGGCTTCATACATGTATACTCATTTTTGTGTCATAGAGACTGTACGTTTGGGTTTCATGGTGGATTAAAAAGTGAAGACTTACATCATCTTTCATCACCAGATAGATTAAATAAGAATGAACTTTCAATGTTACATGGGCTCATGTTAAAGTCTGGATATAACACCATGGATATTACTAGCGATGAACTTATTCGTAATGTTGATTTGGTGGAGAATATTTTAAGAGAAATTCACGATTCTCTTTATGACTTTGGAGACTTTAAATTTAATAATAATAATTATGAAGAACTTTTCTATAAAACTAATTTTATTAGAGAGTCTATATTTTATAGTGCGGAGCAGGCTTTTGATTTTCAATTCGCTTCATTTGCTGTTGAACGATATGAGAAAGATTCCGTGTGGCTTAAAGATAATATTGGGTTTGATATTAAAGAAGCTTATGATATTTATAAATGTTTGCACCAGATTCTAAATGAAAATATAAGCCACTTATTATCATTGAAGGATGGATTTAATAAAAATGAATCTCATCTAAAGTATCACGAAATTTCTATTGAAAAAATAAATGAATTATCTAAGGTTTCAAAAGATAAAATATCTTGTTTCTTGCATGTATTTAGTACAAGTTCAAATGATAAAAATGATTCGTTTAAATCAATAGATGATTTTAACATAGTTAGTACTAAACCAATTGTTAGAGTTGACGATAAATATTATTTATTTCAATTAGGTGCTCTAGCTCAATCATTATACGAAAGTCCAATATTTTGGATGAGAGCTGATAAAAAATATCGTAAGTCAGCTGATGAGCATAGAGGTGATTTTACGGAAGAGTTTACATACAGAAAACTAGTCTCTATTTTTGGTGAAAGTAATGTTTTTAAAAATGTTGATATATTTAGATGTGCTTCGGAAAAAATAGGTGAAATAGATGTTATTGCTAAGTTTGGAAGTAAGTGTTTAGTATTTCAAGCTAAATCAAAAAGTATGACTATTTCTTCAAGAAAAGGGCAGTTAGAGTTAGTTAAAGATGATTTCACAAAAGGGTTTCAAAATGCGTATGATCAAGCCATTTCATGTTCTAATGCCTTAATGGCGGAAGATGTTGTCTTAAAGGATATAAATGGTGAAGAAATAGCGTTTGGGATTAAACCTACAGCTTGTTATCCTGTCTGTATAACATCTGAAAGTTATCCATCTTTAACATTCCAATGTAGGCAATATTTAGAGTATGAAAGTACTACTAGTTTAAAATCGCCATTTATAATGGATGTTTTTTTCTTAGACATTCTATCGGAATTTCTTTCTCAACCATTGTTATTTTTGAGTTATGTTGATAGGCGGACTAGCTATATCGAAAAGCTGATGGCTAGTACTGAAATTGTATTATTATCTATGCACTTAAAAAGAAATCTTTGGATTGATAGTGACATAACATTAATGCATCTTTCTGATGATATAGCATCTGAGCTGGATGCTGCATTTATGGTGCGTAGGCTTGCTCTTACTGGTCAAAAAACTCCTCAGGGGATTATTCAAAAATATACAACAGGTTTTTTTGGTAAGTTACTTTTTCATATACAGAGAGCTGAGAATGATGACCTAACTGACTTAGGTCTTACTTTACTGAAAGGAAGCGGAAAATTTGTTGATTTACTCAATAACGCGGTTGAGAAAGTCCAGTATTTGGCGGTTCAAGATGGGCTTACACATGATTTTAGTGTTCAGCTAGAAGGAGAAAAGTTTGGGTTAACAGTTCATACTATTTCTGGTGAATTTCAGTCTGCTCAAGAGAAACTGATGTCTCATATGCATCTAAAAAAATACACCTTAAAACAGAACGTATGGTTTGGTGTTCTCGTCGAACCAGCCAATCTTGGAATGATTTCAGCAGTATGCAAACTTTCATATCCTTGGGAAAAGGACGATACTTTGGAAATGGCAGCTAATGTATCAGGTATGAATGATAGTGTTAAGGTTGATCCTAAAAACTTTAAAGTAAAGATCGGGCGTAATGATAGATGTCTATGTGGTAGTGGAAAAAAATATAAAAAATGTTGTATGCAATGAGACTAGTTAGCTGAAGCTTCTATATATTGTCAGTTGGCACAAAATTATTTGATAACAATACATATCTGATATTGTTGTACTTTGTGTGTCTATTTTCCTCTTAATGTCACTATTGTTAAGCATTTATAAATGCTTAACAATATTTGTTTTTATATTTCAATTGCTTATAATTAATTTTTGGGGTTTTATTGTTTTGTGCGTACGCCTTGGCTGGGAGTTATGTGTATATGGAGATTATGGTGCAATGTTTCGAATATCCGAGAGTTACTGAATTAGACCTTTTGGTAGCAGAGCTAATGTTTCCAATTTTAGTTGAGGTCGCTCCTACGGGAGGAACGTTGGGTTACAAGCAGCTATCTGATTTGATAAAAGAGCGTAACCCAAACGTTGACGCAATCAAAACCCTACATCATCGCCATATCGGACGCAGACTTGGCACTATTTGGTCATTTACAAAAGGACAAGGCTGCCCCCATATCGGCTCCATCGTGGTGAGTCAATCAGATGGTGAATGTGGGCGCGGAATTGCGTCGATCGTAACGGATTTAGAGCTTGAAAGGAGTAAAGTAAAGCAGTTTGATTGGTCGACAGTAGAGTTTGGCTTTAATTCCTATATTGCTAAAGCTAAGGTTCATAAAAAGGAACTGGAAACTACTCGAAAAAAACTAAATTATGAGGAAGCTAAAGCTCGATTCTTTGAGTATTGGAAGTTAATTAAAGACGAAGTGCCTTTATCTTCAGCTCAAGCTCAGAGTATAAGAAATGCAATGATCCAACATGTTTGTAATGGCTCTTTTCCTGAAGAGGCTTTATCAATTGAACTTCGAAAATTGTCAGGGGAAAATATTCCAAACAGTTCTTTTGTATATCTTGGTGAGTACGTAGACTCTCAGACAAAACAACCAATTTTTGACCAAATAAAAATTGGCTACACAACGAATATTGAAAAAAGAGCGTTCACGTTAGCGGGTGGCGTTAACGGTCCACTAGAGTTTTCCGTTCTTAAATATTGGGAGTTTTCCGGCGTATCAGCGTACGCTATTGAACAGGAATTACACCTTCATCTCAAAGAGATGAGAATGAGGGGTGAGTTCTTTCACAATGAAGACAATTTAGCATTTGAATTAGCCGAAGAATATGTCGCGAAGAACCATTCAGAATCACTGAATGTTGTTTTAGTTGAACAATGTGAATATACTCATTGCTAACGTTTAAGGTTTCAAGATAATTTTCTTATCTGAACGGAGGCCGCTAAGTCATTTTAACTAAGAAGCTTTTGTCCAAAAGTAATCTAATGAGTAGAGATTGCTACGATCTAGTTAAAGTACGGCTTTAGCCAACCTGACGTTAGCTACTTGTGCCTTAGTCTGCATAAGGATTCATCTTTGACAAACTTGGTACCCCAAAAAGGCAGGTAACTACTTGGTGTACCACTACACTCTTTTAGCCCAGCATTTTTCAAGCGGTTTTGATAGATTGATGGAGTGATAAAAACTAAGATTATTGAAAGGGCGAATGCAGCTAACATTGTGTAATTAATAATGTGACCGTATGTATCTTCAAACCGTTTTTCATAGTAAATATAATATACAGCTGTAATGGTAAATCCGAGCATAACAATGCCAAACGGTATTAGGCTAAAGTCAAAACGAGAATATACAGCTACATTTCCGATTTCGTTAGCGAAATTGACTATTTTGCTTAAGCCTAAATAAAAGCATGCGAAAGTTAACCCTGCACCAATAAGGGTCGCTGGAAAAAACTTAGATACTCTTTTAATTTTTTTTATAAAATGGGAAAAACTCATAGTACTCTCGGGGTTAATTCATTTAACGATTTTTTGATGAATCGTTTTACTTCGCTCTCTATCACTTCTTTTCCTGTTTCTAAAACGCCTTCCAGCAACATTTCAGCTAAATCGAGAACGCTATCATAAGCATCTTCTTTTAGTTGCTCTGCTTTTTCAACTGCTTCCTGCTGTGCTTTCTCCAATAATTCAATGACTTTAGGAGTTATACCATAATGCTCATCCAGTTCGTTCAGTACAATAGATGTGGCCAAACCGGCAGCAACAACTACGGCAAGGTTAACCGCCACAAAAGATACAAAGGCTAGTGAGGCTGCACCTAAAGCAGCGGAAACCGCAGAAGAGATGCCGATTTTTATAATATCTGTGGCTAATGAGCCTATTAAATCGGTTAAAAAGATTTCGTCATTTAACGCGTAATCTAAGATCCGAAATCCAGCAGCAACAAATATAGTTATAACGGTTCCTGATTTGATTGAATTAGCTAACCCATATTTACCTATCCCTAGTTGAATCACCTTAGGGTTGTCAAGCCTGTACGTTGTGCCTGTTAATATCCTTCTCAAGCCAGAATAGCCACTCAATTTAATCATTTCGGTGCCAGTTTGGTTGTAGTAGGTCGACATCTTCATACCAAAAGTAGCTTTTAATCCGAGTTTGGTTGCTTTAATTCCATGGACATTAAACTGGGCAATGACCATTGAAGTAGTGACGATATCTTTACCGTTTACGCCATAGTTGATCATGATTTGTGCGCCTGTGGAGGTTGTCATTGATTTCCAAGTCGCTTGAGTATCTTTCCATCCCCAGCTCTGTAGCACTCTAAATGCTTCTTCGAGGGTTAGAAACATCACATGTTCTTGGTTCTCTTGCAGGTTATTACGCAAACTCTCATCAGGTAATTGCTTTGTGTTTATGTACTGACCTGAAGTAAAGTCATATGGCGGCCAATACATATTTTCAGGACTAATATTCGCAGTTCTGACCGGTGGAATCGTGCTTTGTTTTTTTAATGGAGGAAGGAAACCTTTACCAACGCCGGGAGAAATCCTATTAGCCTTCACTTCATTTTGATAGGCAATAGAAGTCTTGGGGAAAAAGGTTTCGGCTTCAGCTTCGGAGTTACTTGATGGATTTTGTTTCTGCTCGTTTTCATAAGCTATCGAGCCTTTAGGGAATATGCTTTCAGGGTTACTCATTGTTATTGCTCAGAAAAGAATCTCAGGATTTCACCTATGCTAACTTTTATAAAAAATAAAAAATGTCTAAATTGATATGCACTTTTACTAAAACTAAGTGTTTGTGATAAATGTCTCATATGAATGATTGAGAGTGTCATTTAGTCGTCAAAGGGTGTGCTTCATAACCTTATGATTATTTAGCTACATCAATGCTACATATAATTTTTATTTTGAGTGCTTTATTGGTTTAAATTATTGTTTTTAAATGAGTTATTATTTAGTTATTTATCCCTTAACAGGGCGTTATGCAATTTGAGGAATTGATGTAAATGAAAGAATTGCTGAAGTTATATGAGAGCTATTCAACCGACTTCGAAAATTTTTGGGAAAAATACAAAGAATTTGACGTTCATGGGCCAATTTTAATGAGCTTAGAGTCATATTTCACTCAACCCAAAAAAGTAATGATAGTTGGTCAGGAAACACATGGTTGGTGTCAGTCTCCATCAATCTCTGAACAAATCGGAGCATATAAGAGTTTCAACTTTGGTGAAACATATCGGAGTACACCTTTCTGGAATGTGATCAGAAAGATTGAATCAACTATGGGGTTAGAACCCTATTCAATTGCATGGTCAAATTTGAATCGTTATGATCAAGCTTGTGGATCTCCAAAACTACCCGTATTGGTTAGCGTAGAAGAGTTAGATCATTTGTTGAAAGCTGAAGTTTCAATCTTAAAGCCTGATGTGCTTATTTTGTTTACAAATCATAAATATGACTCAAGGTTACATAAGTTGTACCCAGAAGCTTTGTTTGAAAATATACCTGAACTTCCAGATAGACATTTTAAAAGAGTATCTCACCCAGAATTACCAAGTGTTACTATCCGAGCACCACATCCGAAGACAATAAGAATGCAATCTTGGGAACGTTCCTTTATAGAGTTCATCGAAAAAATTGCATAACAAACTGTTCAAGAGGGATTCGTCCACGCGTGGCGGTTTCACTTCAAATCAGTTTAAGTGATTAAGGCGGTCATATCCGCTTTGGCGGTAGCGTTGTCTCACCCCTTAACAGGGCGTTATGTTTCACTTTTATTTAGAAGAAATAAAAGGTTTTTGGTGCTTATTTCTTTAGTCTCTTTGGCACTTCGTTCGAGTTGTCTCAGCAATTCAATATTGTCTGCCCAAGTTCATGAATCCCTCAAAAATAATCACGCTTCAAATTTCGTGGGTTGCTTCAATTTGAAATCGCTTCTGCGCGTTGATAATCGGTTTGGCTTACAGTCGCTTTGGTTCTATTCCCCAATTAGCACGTCGCCAGCGGGGTTTTCGGCAATTTAAATTTTGTCTTTCGCTGTTTTGAAAGGGATGCAATCGCTCGCTAAAAACTATCAAAGTTGCCTCAATCAAATTCCTGGGAATTACGCGATTTGTGTTGATCGCTTTTGTCGGATGATTCCACGACGTCGTGTGACGTAAGTTAAACAATTCTTTATGCAATAGAGTTCTTTGCCATGTAAGCGAGCCGGTTGTGGTAAAACATAACAAAGTGTTTAAGAGGGATTCGTCAACGCGTGGCACTTTCACTTCAAATTGGTTTAAGTGATTAAGGCGGTCATATCCGCTTTGGCGGTAGCGTTGTCTCACCCCTTAACACTGGAATTTTGCGAAATATCCTCATAAACCATAATGAACATAGATAAACTTAAATTTATTTTAAAACAGTTACTTAGTAATTGATTGTTTGTTCTCGGTTGTTCATTAAAGTCTCTCTTGGTACGATAATTCTGCTACATATTTGCTACACATTAGGATGTGTCATGGCTACCAAGCAGAAGATCACCAATACCTCAATCAAGTCTCTCACTATAGAGCAGGGACGTTTAAACGATACCGAAATCAGCGGCTTTCACGCTCGAATTTCTCCGAAAGGTTCCATTAAGTATTACCTCTATTATCGACTCAACGGAAAGCAGCGAAATTACCTGATTGGTTCGGCTGATTCACTGACGCCAGCTCAAGCTCGTGATTTAGCAAAAGAGAAATCCGGATTAGTAGCAAGTGGGGTTGATGTTCAGGAGTCTCGCCACGAAGCGAAACGGCTTGAAATGCGCAAGAGCCTAACGCTTGGCAAGTATTTGGAAGAGCACTATAAGGACTATCTGGTAGCGATGAACCCCAAAAGGGCAAAGCAGTCTTATCAATGTGTTGCTAATAACTTTAAGCACCTTACCAACAAGCCATTAGATGAGATCAGTGCTTGGGATCTTCAGCAGTGGGTCACTGAGCGTAGAAAGGCTGGAAAGGCACCCGCTACGATTACCTACGCTTTTAACCGGCTTAAGGCGGCGTTTAATCGTGCCGTTGAGTGGGAGTTTCTCGATGCTCACAACCTCAACAACGTCAAACTTATCAAAGAAGATAACACCCGCATTCGCTACTTGTCCCAAGTGGAAGAGCAAGCCTTATTGAGCGCGGTGAAAGAACGTGACAGCCGCTTACGCGATACTCAGCGTTCAGCTGCGCACAATGATGTTAAAGGACGCTTTATCGATTACTTCGAGCCTTTGATCATCATGGCAATGCACACGGGGATGCGCAAAGGAGAAATGCTGACACTGCGTTGGGAGCATATTTCTATGACCAACCGCTATCTAACGATCCGCTCAGAAAATGCCAAGTCCAAAAAGAAACGGACTATCCCACTTAACGATACGGTTTATTCCATGCTGGAAGATTGGCGAGAGCAAAACCCAGAGACGGAGTTTGTCTTTGATCAGTTCGGTGAGCCGCTTAAGTCGTTTCAGTATCCTTGGCAAACGGTGTTGAAGGAAGCGGGTATCGATGATTTTAGGTTTCATGACTTGCGGCATCATTTTGCAAGTAAGCTCGTGATGGCGGGAGTTGATCTAAACATTGTTCGTGAATTACTCGGGCATGCAGATTTAAAAATGACCCTGCGTTACGCGCATTTAGCACCTGAGCATAAAGCGGCGGCGGTGAGTTTGATAGGTTAGAATGATACAAATCATATATATCACCCTTGGACCGTGGCTATCATAATAACTAAGCATTCAATAATTCATATGTAATTGCAAATTCTGAAGGCATCCTTTAATTAAAGGATACCTATGAATATTTAAATAACCATTTTGAAAATTATAATTTTAAGGAGCATTTCTCTTTAAAATTAGAGAGTAACTTAACCAAAAACACCATCAAAGGTGTCATTTTCTGATAAAGTAAATATCTCATATCCAATACGATTAGCTATATGGGTGTATTGAAGATCATTTCTCTGTTGATTTTTATCAGACTTTTCTATTTTTATTGAATTTACGTTTTTACTGGCATTTACTCCATCGAATAAGAACCTTATTGCGATTATTTCTTCACTTTGATTATTAAAATCAGGTAATGGAAGGTTGGATTTTAATCTGACCATGATTTCTTCCAAATTGATGTCATATTTCATGTTTACTAATTCAGAAATTCTATCTCCGGCGATTCTACAACCTGCTTCAATTACATTTACTTCACCGAATTGATTTACTCTAAATTCTACATGTAATATAGAATTGATTACGCCTCCGGCCTTTAAAATGGCACGCAAATTTTTTAGAATACTACTTTCAATTTTGTTTCCTAAATTAACACCGCACACATGTCCAATCTCGTCAAAATTGGGTAGATCAGATAGGATTTTTTTATTTACTATATACTTAACAATGTGACCATCTTGCACAATAACTTCTGCACTGTACTCTTCACCCTCGACAAAATCTTCAATCATGCTCTTGCAGTCAAATTTTAATCCTGTTGCCTTCGCAAACGTATAATCAAAAATAGGTTTGGAATTTTTTACGATAGACTCTCTGTTGCTATTAATAGATACAAACCAACTTCCCGCCATATCTACAGGTTTACTTATTACAGGGAAATGCTCAATCGTTTCTACAAGGTCTTTTAGTTCATCAATATTACTTGCTATCCCTAATACTTCAGGTTGATTTACTCCATGTTTCTTAAATTCTTTACGCATAATTGCTTTGTTACGTAAAATATTCGCTGGCTTATTCATGGATTTTTGTAAGTTTAGACTTTCAGCTACTTGTTCTGCGAGCTCAACAGAAAATTCACCAGCAGCAATAACAGCTATAACGTCACCTAAGCCGGATAATATTTTGGAAATATTAGAAGCATTTTCTTTCTCACCGGATAAAACCACTCTGTTTTTTTCATCTGGAAAAGATGACGAATTACCGACGATTAGAATAGGTTCAAATCCAAGTTCTTTAATAGCATCAAAATATCTATTCTTACTATTTATATTAAGAGGATAAAGCAGTGCGATTTTTTTCATTTTTAGATTCCATTAAGAGTATACATCCCACAACACCAATTATTATCCATGTTGCTGATATTAATAATACTGATACATTGTTCATAAGTTCTACACCTATATATTGCCCCATACCTAAGCCTATTGAAGTAGTTAGGAATGTATAGATAGATATTGCTTTAGGAACATTCTCGACATTTACTTTTTTGCGTAACGATTCTAATGAATAACTGGAAAATAAAATTTCACCAAATGAATAAAGTATAGAAACGAGTACGACACCTGATAGTTTATTAAATACAAAAGGAATAAGGATTAGTGATACCATCATACTAAATAAACCAACATTGCATAGAGTTACCGACCCAATTTTTTTCTTTTCAAATAAATTAGCCATTGGCATCGAGAGTACTGTTAAAAAAATTGCATTTACACCGAAAAAAATGGATATCCACTCGGTTTTACCGAGTGACTCTATCTGTACAGGTATATAGCTAAACGATTGCCCCATCATGCAGAAAAACAACACACTCGCTATCATTAATTTCCAATGATTAGATGCGGAATATCTTAGGATGTCATTTTTTGACTCGTTTTTGATTGGTGACCTAGGCGCTATTTCTGATTTAATAAAAATTGCGGCAACACAGATAATTACAAAAGAAGTAAACATTACTATCATCGAAGCTAATAATAGCTGAATGAATCCAAGCTTTTCGTAAATTATACCACCAATCAAAGGAGCTACAGCGCTACCAACACCAAATACAGAAACCGCAGTAGCAAATAATTTTGAGCAATCCTTATTAATATTTGTCATTACATGTATTGTACGAGTTATCATTGTTGCACAAGCCATACATATTCGTAATAGAACCAAAGCACCAAGAAAAACATATTGGCTATTGTTGTTATTTTCATTAGAGCAGGACATCAAAAAGAAACTTAGAACAGAACCCGCACTGGCAAGTATTAGGATGTATAGCAAAGATTTATCAGGTAATATTAAACCAATAAATAGAGATGTTAAACTCCCAATAAATAGAGCTATCATCAGATAGAAGCCAATGTCACTATAATCAATGTGTAATAAATTTCTAGCACCTACGACTAAGTAAGGGTTAAACATAAATGTTGCTAGAGTAATTAAAAATGTATTTAAAAGAAGGAGCCTACTTGATTTAGAATACATATTTTTTTACCTCTATACATCTACCACTGTATGAGGAGAAAAATACATCTATATCTATTTTTACTTCTTTTTCTCCCCATGTTGAAGGATCGTTAAAATAAATAAAATTGTTATCGGAGTAATAAGCTAATATTAAGTGCCCTCCTTTTCTTCCGTCTGTTGGGAATTTATGTGTTACAGATGTTATATATATATTTCCTTCAGATAATCCAAGTAATATGTCATTGTGATTAGCTGGTTTAGCTGAGGATATAATGTTTCGATTTCTTAAAATGCTAACAAGACCACTATGTATCCAACCTTTTGGAGTATAGAACCCAGCATTTATTGCTTCATTATAAATATCTATAAGACTTACATTCGCGTTTGTTAAATAGTCTATAATCATTTTGACACAGGCTAAACCACATGACTTGTGCGACCATTCATCGATAAAATCATCACTATATCCTTGTAGTTCTTCTACAGTACAGCACTTTCTCCAATGCTGACTAACATACGGTATGCTTCTCATTATGTATTCCTTATTCAGTAAACGCGGAATGAATAATCTCTAGAATCATCTCATCATAAGAATAACCTAGAGAGTAAAACATACTCGTGAGGTTGCTATTTTTTGCTATACCGGGAATTGTATTAATTTCCAACAAGTGAGGGTTTTGTTCGTCATCTATAATAAAGTCTAACCTAACTATGGACTTACAGTTGCAGACCTCGAATGCACGATATGAAGCATTTATTATTTTTGTTGATTCACTTTGTGTGAGTTCTGGATTGATAATAAACTCTGGCGAATTGTTACCTTCAACTCCCAATTTTTGTTTTGCATCGTAGAATTCAGACTCTGTAGTGACCTCTAGCAAGGGGAGGTGTTGTATTTTCTGTTCTGACTTCATAATTCCAACAGTCACAAAACGACCGGAAATCCATTTTTCTATAAAATAGTTTTCCCTAGAATCTTGTTCTACAAGCCAAGAAACAAGTTCTTCTCTGTTATTAATTTTGTAGATACCAATACTGCTACCACCATTGCGTAGTTTCGCCATAACGGGATAGCCAATTGCATCTGCATAGAAGAGTATTTCTTGGGTCGTTTTTTCCTTTGATAGGTCGAAAAAGTTCGCGGTCGGAATATTTGCCTGTCTGATTATTCGCTTGAACGTCAATTTGTCTGAACAGATAGCGCTGCCTAACACACCTGAACTAACATAAGGAACATTTGCGTAGTCTAACAATCCCTGAAGTCTACCATCCTCACCGTATTCACCATGTGCATAAGGAAATACTAAATCAGTGTCCACTACATTATTAATTAAGTTACGATTAGTTGATTCAACTAGCTTGTAATTTAGGTTTAGTCTGTTGAATGCTTCAATGATGGAAATTATGCCGCGTTCTGGACTGCTAGGGTGATTTTTATAGCTGAGATTTTCTTCTGAGTGTGTGCCCTCAATGAGTAATACTCTTAGTTTATCAAGCGTGTTTTCTTTAAATATGTGAAGTTTTTGCTTATCTAACGTTAGTGATGTTTTTGTCATTTTATTATATATCTTATGTACTTAGGTGCTCGAATCATACAAGAGTTAACAATTTTTTTTATGCATAAAAATGCAATCTTATATTCACATAATGAATGGAACTATCTGGAAACTTATGTACGAGTTTAAAGCAAACGCGTTCTTAGCATCAGCCAAATCTGATTTTTCGCTGCGCGCAAAAGTAAACAATGACTTTCTGAAATTGTCATGGTTGTTTATACAGTGGTTTTAATGATTTAATACGGCGTCTAAGACAGTCATTACTCAAAGGGAGAGAGTTGTGAACCCGCTTAAGCGCCGTTTCCTGCATTTGTCAGAGCTAACCGATAAGACCTATCTCACGCAAGGGGATGTATTTGACGCCGTTAATAACCACTTAATGGCGTTATGTGCAGTAACCCAAGGTCAGAATTTCGGAGGTTACATTTCCCGCAGTGAGCGAGTCGTCGTCTCCATTTTCGATTATGGCGGCGTTGTTCGCTTGTCGATGCCGATGTCCAAACGCTTTACTGTTTCACTGGAAACGCATACTTGCGAAGATATATTGATTTTGGAGCCTGACCGTGTGTACCGTTGGCGTTCGGTTAACCAAGCGTTTAATGGTGTTCAGGAAGCGAGTTTTTCCTATAAAAACGCCAGTTTTAAACAACCGACAGGCTCTTTTCTTGCCAGTACGGAAATCAGTACTGACTTGACCGTAAACAGTGTACTTGGTAAGTACGCTGGAATGCTCTCCCGACTCATTCCCAATGAAAAAACTGAACAAATCGCCAGTCAATACCCTGATACGGGTGGTCAGCGACTGAAAATCAAACCGCTTTCGGTTAAACCAGAGCAACTGCGCATTGATATCGACGATTTAATAGGTGTGTTTGGCGCTGAAAGCATTAAGGTGTCCGGTTACGGTTCGGTTATCGAAAGCACTTCGAGTACTACGTCAACGGTTAACCTAACGGTGGGTTCAACGGTTAAAAGCACTGACTCAATGCACTTAAGTTCGGTTAACGCACTTCCTAACGCCCCATTAGATTCGGTTAGTCAACGCACTGATGTTCGGTTAGGTTCGGTTACCCAACCGTTACTCACACACCCCATTGCATTAATCGCGTATCGTATTCTTCAGCGTAACGCTCAAACGAGAGCCGATAAGGTTTGGGCAATGCTTCGGCAAGACGTTAACCAACACGATTTTAACCGACACTATGACGTTGATTTAGTGGTTGAGAGTATTACGCAAGACAGTGTCACTTGGTTTGGGCGAGGGGATAGTGAAAACACCATGTCTTATGATTCATTTCGCAAAAACGTATTGGTGGATGTCCGTCGGTTGGTCAAAGCTGAGCAAGCAGAAAACCTAACGTCGTTACTGGCGTCATATGACGTTGTGACCGATTAAGTTGAAGTCTCAATGAACAACAGGAGACATCAACATGACAACAAGCACCGTTGTGAAACGCGCCTTCACTGAGCAAGAAACTGCTGCTTACATTGGAATGAGCCGTTCTTTCTTACGCCAATCACGAATGGAAGGACAACGTAAAAACCGCACCATGGCACCGCCATTCATTAAGATTGGTCGCGCTGTCCGTTACCTCAAAGAAGACCTCGACCAATGGTTAGAAAGTCATACTAAACGTGACCACCTCTCACAAAAGGAGAGCACCTATGTTTAATGACGGCAACGAGCCCGCCTTTCCTCATGTGAAGTACAAAGAATCAGGGCAACGCATTGTGCTTAATACTGCTGACAATCTTAAGGCGCTACTTGATAGCGCCGGATACGAAGCCAAGCACAATAAAATGACGTTAGAGCCCGATATTTTCAAAGACAATCAATTAGCGGGGGCGCAGGAAGAAGTGCGCAGTGAGTTGATTTCTCTGGCTTCGATTTATTCCATGCCTCGAAGTGCCATTGATGACCACTTTGGCGCGTTAGCTTTAAAGAATCGGTATCACCCAATAGTAGATTGGCTACATGGCACGTGGGACGGTGTAGCAAGGGTTAACGCCGCCTTAAGCTGTCTGAAAGCCAAGCATCCTGAGCTTTCTAATGCGGTGTTGCTACACTGGTTAGTCGGCTGTGTAGCATGTCTATTTGTTGGTAACTTCAAATCCAAATTAGTGCCCGTACTGCAAGGGGAGCAGTCGTTTAAGAAAACGGCATTTGTCGAGCGCATTGCCAACGTGATGCCTAATGCGTTTCTGGAAGGGGCTGAGCTTAACCCTGACAACAAAGACAGCGTGCTATCGGTGATTCGTTCTTGGATTGTTGAGCTTGGTGAGTTAGAGCGTTCGACCAAAAACTGCCAAGGGGCTCTGAAAGCGTTTGTGACACGCTCGAAAGATACCGTAAGGCCGCCTTATGCACGCATTGACATTAAGAAAGAGCGCCAAACCAATCTGATTGCGACGGTCAACGGCACGGACTTCTTAAAAGACGAGACAGGGAACACTCGTTACGCGGTGATTGAATTGGTTGATGAAACCGATATGGAGACGTTGAATCACATTCTCGGATGGGTATATCAGCCAACAGGGGAGTTAACCCTTAAAGAGCCTGAGAAACTGCGTCAGTTCTGGTTAGAGGTGAAACACCAGTTTATGGTTAAGCATCATCCTTGGATGCTACCTGCTGCGCTACAGGCGCAAGTATCGCAGGAATCCGCCAAGTACGTCGATAAAGGGAACTGGTACAACTTATTGAATGACCACTTAGCTGACTGTCACGGCAAAGCAAAAGAGTGGCTTTCTACTAAACAAGTGTGCGAGCTGTTACGAGTCGATGCTTCAAAGGGCAGTGTACTTGGCAAAGCATTAAACCAACGCCATAAGGAAGGGCGAATTGAAAAGAAACTGAAAAACGGCTACAACCAATACCTCTTCCCAACGGTTACTCCCCACATTCCATTTCAGTAAGTTGCCAAATTAACCCCACCTCCCCCACTTGCCTCACTGATTAAGTGGGGGAGGTGGGGCAAGTGGGGTAAGTTTTGAGACTTAGAGTTTGATGAGTCACTGTATTCAGCCGTTAACAAAAAGAATTGAGGCACAAGTCGAAGCTATCGCAAATTTAATATGTTTCAATATGCATATTAAATGGACAGGCGAAATCATGGCAAAAAAGAATGATGGGATTATTTGGCATCTTATGGATGCGCCGTGGTGGCTCAGTCTCATTGCCGCCGCCATTGTCTATATTAGTTTGAGTGTTGTGCTGCCTACCTTAGCCAAGAGTACAGGGAATATGGTTTTTGATGCCATAGCGCCAAACTTAAGCCTAATCGCTCCTTATCTCGCTTTTCTCTTCTTAATTCCCACTCCTATCGCGTTTATTAAGCAATTCAAAAGACGGTGCCAGTTTTCTTCGACAACATCCGAAATAGCCCATCAAGGCACAACAGAACCGTTAAAAAGCCTGACATGGTTAGAGTTTGAAAGCTATATCGGAGAATTCTTTAAGCAGCAAGGCTATGAAGTTAAACAAGCGTTCTCTCAAAAGCCTGACGGTGGCGTTGATATATGGATGAGAAAAGATGGGGAACTGACATTAGTGCAATGCAAGCATTGGAAGACTCGCAAAGTGGGCGTTCCAATATTGCGAGAGATGTATGCCGTAATGATAGAGCACAGTGCCAGCAAGATGATCGTGGTGACGTCAGGTGACTTTACCTCTGAAGCGGTGAAATACGCCTTGGATAAAAAGCTATGGCTGATAAATGGTGGCGATCTCGTGGATATGATTGAACTTGCACAACATTGCCGAACTGAGACGAAAACGAAAGCAGAGTTGCCTGCTGAGCCTGAACTTATCTGTCCAAGCTGTCATTCAACACTGGTAAAGCGAACCGCAAAAAGAGGGGGTAATAAAGGTCGGGCGTTTTATGGGTGCTCTGCCTATCCAAGGTGCCGTTATACAAAAAATATCGGTGTGATGTGATGAATGGGAATGCATTAACTAGAAAGGAATTGCCCCATTGTGATTTAGAGTCACTTTTTATCACATCTGTTTAACTCGTTACTTGCCCCAATTTGGGTAATGAATTATATGTGCTTAGTTGATTATTTATTAGATTATTCTATATCTACTGCTTTAGTGACGATTCACAAATAGATAAAGTCACAATGACACTGCACTACGGAGAGAGTTAGTAATCATGTCATTTGAACAAGAAGCATATCGAATACGCCGCTCGATTAAACAGTACACAACCGAATCTGTAGTTCAGCACCTTTTATCCCGCCTTCATACTGACTTTGGTAAGGGGGTAGATCGGGCTCGGTCTGCTCCTTGGGTTACATGTCTGGCTTTAGACTGGACTCTAGAATTAGAACCAGAAAGGTATGCATCGAAAGCGTCTAAGGAAGACGTTGGCAAGATACTCGATAAACTATGGTCGTTGCAGTCAGTTGCCTCTAATCTTGATGAGGCAGAAAATATTTGGCTTTCACTGAGAGCGTTCTTGCTGCCTCAGTTGCTCTTCCAGCAAGATCAACGTCTACATCTTTATTTCTTCACACGCCTTTACACGATTATGTGCTCTGAAGGAGCAAGCGCGTCATTCAAAAATAACTTTAAACAAGAAGTCGGGGTCGAGTTACAAGACTTCTTTGTGTTCTCACTACACTTCGCTGCAATGTTTTTGGAGAGATCTTCTAGCTTCATTTCATATTCTGATCTTGTTTGCAGGTTTAACCCAGCGTTTGATATCGACTCAATACGCAAGATGCTAAAAACACTGGGGGCTAATCCGCGAGACATGAGGAAGATAGCTCAAGAACAACGCACGAAAAGAGGCGAACTTCGCGCAGTAGAATACTTTTCTGAGCCGATGCTAATCTCTCGTCCACTACTATTACTTCACAACGGAGTTTCTGCTGTCCACTCATACATAGCGACTATAGGTATCAGTGAGTTTGTTCTGAGAACACTCAAGAGAGCTGATGCTCAAGGTTTCAAGAAAAAATTCGGTTCTGCTTTTGAGGACTACATTGCAGATCTTCTTACCTCGTATGACAAAGATGTCGTACGTGAAACCATGTTAAAAGAGTTTTACCGATTAAAGGGGGTGAATAATAACGCTAAAGTGGCTGATTTTTTAATACGAGAAGGCGACAGGTGCATCCTTGTCGATGCAAAAGCGATTGAGCCGAATGAACGTATCTTAGCTACCGATAGCCCAAGAATGGTAAAAGATAGGCTTAAAGGGACGATCATTCATGCTATTGAACAAACTGGAAAGTGCTCGGCAATACTCGAAGAAAACGGATATGAAACCCTGCCAGATAAGAAAAAAAGATACTCCCTAATAATCACGCACCAAGATTTTTACATGGGTAGTGCCATGAAGTTAGCAGAGTATTTGGGACATGAGTTTGAAAATAGGGTGCATGAAGCTTTAAATGATCAAGTTTTAATCGAACACTCACACTTCTGCTGCATAACGTCCTTCGAGAGTATACTTGACGTCTGCAATCAAGCTAGGACTCAATTATCTGACTTCCTAGACTACTGTGCTGAAAAAGATGCGCAGCAGGCCACTGCACGATTTGATATGCGTCAGCATATCAATGAGTACGGAAAACTTCATAACGTTGAGAGAGCGAATCCTCTTGGCAGTGAGAAGCTGATAAACGACTTCAATAGGCTACATGAAGAGCTGATGGACAAAATCAATGCTTCTCAGCGGCACTGGAAAAAGGGGATAGCTAAAGTACCAGAGTTTTTAGCCAAGAAGGTTCAGGTCGAAACTCTAGGCCACGAGGCTTGATTTTTCAGCAAGTGACTAGCCAGCACATTGATACCATTACCAATATTAGACTCAAATTGGTGGTGCGAAAAAATTTGAGTCTAATAGGTGGTGCACATAATCGAAACTTTCTCTAACAAGGTATCAAAGCCCTAACAGGGAAGAAGGCTTCAAGATACTTTCTAGTACAAACGTGCCCCAAAACGAGTTACAACCCAAAGAATTTAATGCTGTTTCGAGCCATTGATAACAGTTTCTAATGATTGTTATAGACTTGGTTGCATATGTCTGCATAAGGTAATTTATGTGGTCTTATAATCAACTTGTTTAGAGTGGAGCATAAACAACAAAATGGCGGTTTTATACAGCAAACTATACGAAGAACTTCAGCTAAGGCTTTTCAAAAACATTAACCCAGAGCACGCTGAGTTCATTCAGTTCCACTTCCATAAGTTGGCTCCTCAAGTGTTAGAACGCCTTCGAGTCGCTGGTAGGGTAGACCCCAATCGTGCAGCATACTTCCCATTTTCAGAAGAAGAAGATTTTAAAATCTCCGTGGATCCTTTTCCTGTAACTGAAACGTGCTATATCAATTACAAAGGCACTTCTTATGTCGATGTCGTTCTTAAGGCAAGCAACAAGTATTACTATGCGATTGCTCTCTGGTTACTTTTATACGATGAGAACAAGCACTCGTCTCTTGGCCGTGAAATTGTAAGAGCCTTTATCATTAATTCTATCGATCTAATGAATGAGGAAGCGCTCTTAACCTCAGATGGCATTCAAAGCAAAGTAAGCCCTCAAAAAATGAAAACAAAAACTGTTAGGTTTTACGCTAATATTTTTGATTTCACTCGAATATATGGTCATATGACTACGCCATATAAGGGAATGTTAAAAGCCCATACCGTTGATAAAGGTGTCAACCTTAATAAAGTGGGCGAACTTATCCTTCAGAATACAGATGATGTAGATCTGGAGCGATTTAAAAAGCGCGGTTTCAGTAAATTCAATAAGATATTTGAAGTACTTGCAGAAGCGAGTATTGAAGATAGCTTTCGCCTAGGAGGTCTATTGCTCCTTATAAAAAATAGTAAAGACGCAAGAACCATGAAAAAAGTAGTAGTGGATCTTGTTCTGAAACTGAACCAAAGCGATCTCAATGAGGTAGCGTAATGGTAGATAGCATTCTCGATTTCTCAAAACACTTACTATTGACTCTTATTGCCATACTCGCTTTTACTGCCGCAATAGGGGCGAATGCAAAGCTATTTCTTACAAGTATTCTGCTTATCTTGTCCATAATGTTTGTCATGGTCAGTGCGTTTTTTTGTTACAAGGCATTTGAAGTTGCAATCGACTCTAAGATGAAACAAGAATCATACAGCCATGAAAAACAAAAAAATAAAGCGCCATTGACTGATAAGGCTAAGGGGGCCTTACTTTGGAAGATACGTCTTCAGTTTTTTACTAGTTTACTCTCACTGCTATTTATCGGGGCAATGGTTGTGTTTGAGGCTATTGGTTTTACACATGATAGCAGCCTTTGTGCGACCTTAGCTTCAAATGAGTTGTGCCAAAGTACCTACGGCTACAAGTCTTCATCATCAGATACAATTGTACCCGCTCAATCGGAAGAAGTAGACGCTTTAATACTAAACCTTCTCGCAAAAATGAAAGCTATCTAACGGCGCAGGTCTTGCCTTTTTTCTGGTGAAGTCTCCTGTACTTGAAGTAATCCACGGATTACTAATCTAATGAAGACACTGACTCACTTTTGTCCAAAAGAGTGCCTGAGAGCAGAAAAGCGTTGTTTATAGTTCTTGGGCAATTTTGCAGCTACACATTTGCTACATGATTTTTGTGTTTTGTGTGAGGTTTCCATTTAAGTTATTGATTTAAAATGATTTTACGTAAGTTTTGTCACGCATTAACACGGCGTTATGTTTCACTTTGATTTAGAAGAAATAAAAGGTTTCTTGGCGCTTATTTCTTTGGTCTCTTTGGCTGTTCGTTCGAGTTGTCTCAGCAATTCAATATTGTCTGCCCAAGTTCTTGAATTCCTCAACGGATTTTAT
The DNA here is from genome assembly GCF_053903115.1 of Vibrio sp. AK197. Classification (NCBI taxonomy): domain Bacteria; kingdom Pseudomonadati; phylum Pseudomonadota; class Gammaproteobacteria; order Vibrionales; family Vibrionaceae; genus Vibrio; species Vibrio sp. AK197. The sequence goes on along the minus strand of NZ_CP096429.1, from coordinate 1,241,168 downwards.
GTTTCAAAGTTCGCGGGTTGCTTCAATTTTAAGTCGCGCTTGTGCTTTGATAATCAGTCTGGCTTTAAGTCGCTTAAGTGTATTTTCCAAGCAGCAAATTGGCAGCGGGGCTTTCGGCAATTTGAGTTTTGTCTTTCGCTGTTTTGAAAGGGATGCTATCGCTCGCTGAAAACCATCAAAGTTGCCTCAATCAAATTCCCTAGAATTACACGCTTTGTGTTTATCGCTTTTGTCGGTTAATTCCACAACGTCGTGTGACGCAAGTTAAACAATTTCTTATGCAATTCAGTTCTTTGCCAAGTATGCGAGTCAGTTGTGGTAAAACATAACAAAGTGTTTAAGAGGGATTCGTCAACGCGTGGCACTTTCACTTCAAATCGGTTTAAGTGATTAAGGCGGTCATATCCGCTTTGGCGTTAGCGTTGTCTCACCCCTTAACACGGCGTTATGTTTCTCTCGGCGAAAGGAAGTCTAATTTGGGTTTTATGGTGTTAAAAATAGTTGGTTTTTTAGCCATTGCCGCTGGTTTAATTATGGCGTTTAGTCCCACTTTATTGGGTTTGTCATCAAGTCAACTTGATGCTTACGCCTCAATAGAATCGAGAGTAAAGTGGGGTTTTCTTATTGGATTGGGTGCATTTCTCGTAACGCAAAATCATCTAATTCCATGGTCAGTAACGCTGCCAGGTTTATTCTTCTGGTTAACTGCAGGTATTGTAGTTGCAAGGAGTATAGGCATCATGCTTTGTGGGTTAGCCGGTAAACAGTGGCTTTGGTTGCTCACCGAAGTAATGGTATTAGTCGTTTTTGGTTTTTGGTTTTTGGTATTACAAATCAAACACATAACAAGGCGTTCAAGAGCGATTCCGTAACGCGTGCCAGTTTCGCTTCGCTCAAAGTATGGCACGCATTATGTCACGCCTTAACGCGGCGTTAGGCTTCATATTGAGTTAAGTAGGAACTTTATGGGAAAAGGTATCATTGTTTATTGGTCAGAATCTCAAGAGGTTATTGAGTTTGATTATGAAAACTTGGAATCTATTGGGCTAGTTCGTTCATCATCGGAGTTATGGGACTCTGGTGATGAATATAACTACGTTATCGAACCAAAGATTAACAAGTTAGAAGACGGCGTGGTTGAAGTAACAATAAAGTATGAGTCTCGTATTAATGCAGATATTGACCCTGACGAAGTCTGTTGGGGGACAAGTACCTTGCTCTTAAAACCTAATGCACATTCAGGTGAAGCTCATTGGCTAGATGATTCCGGTGTTTCACATGATGGCGTTTGTCGCTGGGTTCGCTTGGATTCGCCTTTAAAGTCGTCACAGCGTAGAAGAGTTACTTCAACGAAGTTACAAAGAGAACAAGCTCAATTCAGAAAGTTACTAATGAAGTATGATAAATGCTGTGTTCTTACTGGAGAAGAAAGTAATACAGTTCTTGAAGCTGCTCACATCATACCTGTAGCGGAAGGAGGTCCTGATATTCCTTCAAATGGTATTGTTTTGAGGTGTGATTTACATAAACTATATGATTCGGCAGCATTTAAGTTTGATAGCAATGGTAATGTTCACATTAATTTGGAGGCATGTAGCAGTTATTATGCGAAGCTTTTGTCTGACACTAGATTGCCTCGAGCTACCTTAAAAAGGGTGCAGCAAGCTTTGGTCGTAAAAGAAGCCTAACAAACGCTTTAAGACGGATTCACAACGCTTGGCAGTTTTGGTTTCAATTAACTTTAGTGTTTACGGCACAATGGTTTAGGTCGGGTGATTTGCGTTGTTCACCCCTTAATGCGGCGTTATGTTTCACTTTAATTCGGAAGAAATAAAAGGTTTCTTGGCGCTTATTTCTTTGGCCTCTTTGGCTATTCGATCGAGTTGTTTCAGCAATTCAATATTGTCTGCCCAAGTTCATGAATCCCTCAAAGTAATCACGCTTCAAAGTTCGTGGGTTGCTTCAATTCGAAGCCGCGTCTGCGAGTTGGTAATTGGTCTGGTTTAAAGTCGCTTTGGTTCTCTTCCCCAATTAGTAAATCTACAGCGCGGCTTTCGGCAATTTGAGTTTTGTTTGGCGCTGTTTTGGAAGGGATGCCGTCATTCGCTGAAAATCATCAAAGTTGCCTCAATCAAATTCCTGCTATTTAACGCGGCGTTAGGCGATAGAGAGTATTATGGAAGCTATTATATTTCACGAGAGATTTAGTGACTTTAAACAAATTGAGAAGCAATTAATTGAGTCTAATATATTGTTGGATCCATATGCGATTGAATCAGATGCTGCATATAAATTAGAAAACTATCTACTAAATAGCGAACAACAGGTTAGTTGCTTACTTGATAGAAATATTGTTTCTTATCTGATCGACCTAGTAAAAGGGGCTGAGTTGTTGCCTGACGCCGAGAGGAGCAGATGTCACAGATTATCAGCTGCTTTACAGGCATTTCTTAATGCTGCAAATATTAAGTCTGAACCCGGTCTTTCATATCACGAGTATATTGAAAGCTCTTCAATCGAACGTGCCGACAAGGAACTGAGCTATTTTCGTTCAGCGGACAATTTAGATGCAAATCTTTATCTTGATATAGCGTTGGGTCATATTAACTCTATTCCTCTGGAGTCAGTGCCAAAATTTGACTCCGGTGAACTACTAGGCTTTGATCCAAAGTATCGCATAAAGGCTTTTGAGTTTAATATAGTTGTCATTAAAAAAGGACTAAGTATCCGTTCTCAGTACAATAGTGATTACGAAGCAATGAAGTTATTACTGGAATGGATGTTTGAAGAGTATGTGTTCTGTGTACCTGCGTTCTACTTTATGGCTATATATTTTAGTGGTCATAGAGTCCCTAAAATGCTTAAGTCTCAGTCAATGAAAAGTGTTAGAAATGCAGCTTGGGATTTGGCTTTGTTACAACATTGGATAACTCTATCAAACAGAGACAGCGAACAAGTCTGGTTATTGGCAAGCATGGACAAAGCCATTGCAAAAACAGCAAACCTTATGCTGTTAAGGTCAACAGAAACTGATGATGATTACTTGAACAGGCTTGAGCAAAGTTTTGCATCTATGTGGGGGAAAAAGTTTGGTAACGGCAGAGGGTTATTAAAAAGGTTTCTCTACTGGAGAGAAAATATCGATAACCCTATGAGGAAAGCTAATCAGCCAGAAAATAGAACTTATGAGTATATGTTGGCAATAAGAGCGTCAGTTGACGAAGAGTATGCAAAAATAAATATCGCCTAACAAAACATTTAGGAGGGATTCCCAATGCTTGGCATTTTTGGTTTACAGTGATTTTTGTTATTGCCGAGTAGTACAGAAGCATTTGTATAGCATGTGTCAATGCTTAGTAGGACGTGAGTTGGTAAAGGGATATGTTAGAACATAAACCTGAAAATTAATTAGAAATACTCCAGAGCTAATGGAAACTGCTCGGGCTTGCGTCAAGGCTTACCTGACTATTTTATCGCGGGTGATTTTGTGCGCTAGACGGTTTTAGTTTAAATGGGATTAGATGCTTAAAGTGTGAAGGTTTATATTAATTGCGCACTAAAAGCCTTAGAGAAAAGATGCAAAAAATTATATTTTTAAGCCTTGGTATATTGGTATCAGATTATACTTACGCTAAAGCTGAACTCGAGTTTCCATTCCAAAAAGAGTTTCAAATATATCAGATTGTTGGAGATAGTGCGGATGAAATCGAACAGTCTTTTAATGAGAGTAAACCTACTTTCCTTAAAGAGATTGATTTTGATGGCTATACAGCATGGAAATATCATTTCCATGCTGATGATGAAACTTGTGAAATTTAAGATTTCAGCTTCCGTGTTACCTATACTCTTCCTCAGATTATAAAATCAAAAACTTCACCTGAATCAGCAGAAGAATTTCGATTTTATTTAGAAAAGCTTTACAGGCATGAACAAGTTCATTGCGCCATTGCTGTAAAATTTATGCATGATATATTTTCCTCTTTGAAGGTGGGGCAGAATGGAAGGTGTGATATAGCGAATCAGAGAATAGTTGAGTTAGAAAAAGAGTTAAAAGAAAATAACGAACTTTTTGATGTATATACATCGCATGGTGAAATTGAACTCGCTGAGTCCCCCTTTGGTGAAGAGAGTTATCTAAAAATATGCGAGATATCCTATGAGCCTATTTCACAACGCTTATAACAAACTGTTTATGAGCGAATTCTTACGTTAAGTATCACTTCACGCCATGCTTTAAGGCGTCAATGACCGTCAAAGCATAAAAATAGAAAGGAGTTCTAAATTGAAAATTGCATTAGTCACCGGTGGGTCAAAAGGTATCGGTTTACAGGTAGTACTTAGGCTCGTGAAGCAGGGATATAACGTTATTACATGTTCGCGAGTGAAGGACACTTGGATTGATGTGACGAAAAAACATCCCGAATTAAAAGCAGTTGATTACCAATCCGTTGATATTTCTGATGAGCAACAATTAGAGGGTTTATTTACTCACATTACAGAGCGCTACGGAAAATTGGATGTAGCAATAAATAACGCGTCTCCGGCTCTCGCTTCTCGAGGTTATTTTCCTGAATTAGATGTACCACTGCTCAAAGAGACCCTTCATGTTGATTTTTTGTGCCAAGCTCTATGTTTAATGTCTGAACTGAAATTAATGGAGGCTGGTGCATCCATCGTCAATGTAAGTTCTGTTAATGGTATTAGACCGACTCCCAATGCATCAATGTATAGCGCTGCCAAACACGCTCTTGAAGGGCTAACGAAGTCTGTTGCGTTAGAAAGCATTCAGTCTGGGATTCGAATTAATGCCGTTGCTCCAGGTGTTACGTGGACTCCCCGATGGGAAGAAAAGCAACTTGAAAACGCCAATATCCGCTCTGATGTTTCAGACGTTGTGCCAATCAAGCGTTTTGGGGAAATCGATGAAATCGTTAATGCGATAGAGTTTTTATTGTCTGATAAAGCCAGCTATATCGTTGGCCATACGTTAGTCGTTGATGGTGGACTTTCGCTGGCATGAGCGGCTAACAAACAGCTCTAAAAGATTCACTACGCTGGACAGTTTTGGTTTGCAGTGGGTTTATCTTTAGGGAGTAGGATATCGGCTGTTGTGCTTTGTGTCTGATGACTTAACGAGCGGGCGATACTTATCGTTACCAAGGGAGTTCTGCACCACTATAGCTGTAGAACTTACCCGTGTCTGAAGGTTGAGCGTTACTGATTACCTTGAACAATTGCTGGCTCACATACTCTGGGGAGAATAGCTTGTTAGCTGGCACGTTCTTTTGAAAAGGCAGAGATAATGGCGTGTCTGTTGTGCCAGGGTGGAAGGCGAAAACGCAGCAGTTCGGCAACTTGAACTTCCATTCAATACTTATGGTTTTTATTGCCATATTCAGTGCGGCTTTAGAGCAACGATAGCTAACCCATCCCCCTATTTTGTTATCTTCAATGCTTCCTATTCTAGCCGACAGTGAAATAAAATATGTCTGCTGTGCAGCCTTTAACTGAGCTGAGAAATACTTTGCCAATAACAGTGTGGGTAGGGTATTTGAACTCAAGTTTTGATTAAAGAACTCCGGGGTAAATTCGTTGACAGATTTTTCAGGTTGATGGGCTGTGTCATGAAGAAAGCCAGCGGCATTAATGAGTATGTCTAGGCTTGAAATTTTATCGGCAAGTTGCCTTACTTCCTCGTCGAGTGAAGCATTGACTTTAAACCATGCTATATCACCGCCGTTTTCCTGCGGTAACGTTGATTGGTAAGTCGCATATATTTTAGCGTCAGGAAATGTCGATAAGACATGATTGATAATTGCTTTTCCGATGCCGCCATTACCGCCAATAACAAGAAGTTTCAATTGCCAACACTCACTCGCTAGTATTAAATAAATTATAGACTAAGAATAAAATGACAGCTAACACGACGGTATGCCATTTAGAGATAAAATGACGATGAAATTAGAGCGATTTTCACCGCAGCATTATGATTTGCTTATCGATTGGATTCACAGTGAGGAGCAGATGTATTTGTGGAGTGGTCCTACTTACTCATTTCCGCTTAATGTGAGTCAGATTAAAGCGCATTGCTCAAAACCTGAAGTCAATCCATTTATCTTGTTTAATGGTTCACAGCCCATCGGTTTTGTCGAACTGTACAAAATAACCAAGCATCATTATCGAGTGTGTCGGGTGCTAATTGCGCAAGAATATCGTGGTAATGGCTTAAGCAAGACGATGTTAAATCTTGTTATCAATAAAGCGGTAGACGATTTCGGTACAATAAAGCTTAGTCTGGGGGTTTTTGAGAGAAATCAAGTCGCTCAGCGGTGTTATCAAGATATAGGCTTTAAAGTGGTGTCATTCGATCGAGGTTCACGGGTTGTAAATGGTGAGCCATGGACGTTAGTGCACATGGAAAAATCGCTGATTACACAGCGTTTAAGAAACACGTTCAACGCTTGGCGGTTTTGGCGTTAATATCGGAGTTGTGATGGCAGACGCATAGCCAAAGTTTGGTGGCTTTTTGCTTACGACTGAACAACGCTCCAAGTTCTAGGGAAAAAGATGAATAGTGATATTAAATTGAATATGCACAAATATATGTTAATGGAGTTTACTTATATAGGGTGTTTGTGGCTTGTTCTGCTCTTGTTGTCTCATGGTGATAATAAATGGCTGAAATTATTTGTACTGGCTATGTGCGTTGGAACCGCTATTCGGATGTTTATATTATGGCGTAAGCTTAGGAATAGTGCACTTTATACCTCAAACGAGGGGGGGGGGGGGGTTAAAGGTTTAGCTTGTGACGTATTGCTGAAGAATAATTTCCTACCCTTTGGAATAGGGGCGGCGGTGAAAGTGTCGTATTTTGAAGGTAGCATGCAAAAACGTAATATTTATATTCCGAAAAGTGCCTTGAGTCATGAACATTGGCAGCGCATGTTGTCTCTGCGAGCTTAAAAAATCGGTTTAAATAAGCTTATGACTCGATATGTTAGAAACGTTGTTCAGAAGTAAATAAATAGAGCTTCCAATGAGTAAAAGAGTCAAATCAGCCTTGGTCTGGTTGAAACATATACTTGATAGTGAGCATGTAGAGTATCAAATTGTTGGTGGGCTAGCTGCGGCTATTCACGGTGGTCTTCGCGAAATCGCCGATATAGACCTCTATATTCACAACAATGACGCACATAAAATTTTGCCCCATGTAGCTCAGTTTATATCTAAACCTTTAACTCATTATGTGGGACATGGCTGGGATCTTGACTATTTCCAGTTGATATATAATGACCAGAAAATTGAAATTGGATTGAGTGAAAACAGCAAAATACAGTCAGCCAATGACGGCTCGTGTCATGCGCTCGAAATAAACTTTTCGCAATCTAACAATATAGAATATTTAGGTCTAAGGTTACACGTGATGCCAATTCAGCAGTTGGTCGCCTATAAGAAAATATTGGCACGGGAAGTCGACTTAATCGACATTCGAGAGTTAGGTTTCAATTGAGTGCCATAGCACAGTACGCTACAGCTCAGACGTTATTCGTCGCTTTTTCAGCGTTCGCGAATTAGTCGTTCAGCAAGCGCACCATGCTGATGGTCAGCGTTACCATGCTGTGGGTAAGTTCTTTTTCATCTCTAAGAGAAGTAAATAAGCGCTATGTCCTGTAATTCGGTATGGATCAAACTCGTGATTCGATGAGAACTTTAACGCTAATGGTTTCGTCGCACTGGAAATGGGAATATACCCCATCGACCAGTTTTGGAAATCTCGGCTGTTAATTTCTTGGTAGCAAAGAATCACCACATTATGGTGACGTACGTCTCTGATGATAGAGTTGTACAACGCATTGACTTTTTCTCTATCTCCTTCTAGACATTGGAGAAAGTAATTATTATTGAAATAAAGCATCCCTGTAATGCCTTGCTCAACGTTGTGGGTTTGAGCAGAATGAATAATTTGCTCGATATCCGAATGTTTCAGGGGCTCTGATACTGTACTTGCGTAAACCAATCTTATTAAATTCATAATATGCTACTAGTTGAGTATGTATGCTTAAAATATATATCAGGTTTGACAAAAAGCGAACTGAGGAAGGATGGTGCCATGGTCTTTACTCATGGCGCTTGGTCGTGATCACTCTGGTGTGTCGAAATCATTCTTATCGAAAGAGAAATCAGCGTTACTAAGGGCGTAAAATCAATGTTGAAATACATAACCCTGATCGTACTGATGATGTTTAGCCAGCTTGTCAGTAGTGCCACTTTAACAACAAAAAATTATGTTGTTACCGTTAAGCCTAATTGCCAGGAAGGTAACGTTACTTGCGATGACGTTATATATGTCGGTCGCTCAAAAACAACGGGACAAACGATTACCCTTGAAGGATACACCTTGCATCGATGGTGTGCAGATGGCGTCACTCCATGCCAATTCTTAGGGTATGAATTTAAAAATGGTCGCTTTATTTACAGCGTTCTAGAACGTGGCGTTTTGAAAGTCGAGAAAAATGGTCACTCATTAATATATGAAAAAGGCGAGTGGAATTATTGAGTTGTTCGTATCGCGGTTTTTATGTCAGAGGACGAATAGCCTATTACGCTGGTTGAATTTTATCCAGGTGACTGTACATATCAACTTTTATAAAAATATCGATGCAAATAAGTGGATTCATTCTTTATATAAATATAATGTCGTTATTTTATAAATATTAAAGGCTTAATATGAAAACAAAAGTGGCAATTATCGCATGTTGCGCTGGATTATTCGGGTGCAGTGCCAAGGGGCCTATGCACGATTATGTCTATACGCCCAAAGATATCCATCAAGATTTCGAGATGGCTCTGGCTCTACTCGCATACGACAGTTACGATGACCCACTTGTTGATATCGAATATGTTAAGGAACAATCGCTTCTAAAAATAACATCGCATGCAGGCCCAGACATGAGATTTGTATGGGGAGTGGGGCGAGAGAGAATTTATAAAAAGTTTTGTTATGGTGATGATAAGTTTTTTAGTGGTCTTCGTGACTATGGAGTCGGTATCGAGGTTAGGTTAGTCGATGACAGTAAGATAGAAGTTTTGGGGCCATTTAACGTAGATGCTTGTCTTCAAGAATAATCAGTGACTCGGCAGAATTCTTCATAGAGCTCCAACCTACGTCAGCATTAAACGCAATGCTTGTTAGTACTGCGTTTTATTTGGTATGGAGTATTGAATATAATTAATATTATTACTTAGAAAATCAGAACGCTTGGCTTAAGCTAGGATTCATCATAAAAAATCAAGGGAATGGATTATGTCTAAATACCAATTTTTTTGTAAGCCAAACGACCAGCGCAACGACTTTACCTATTTACATATGGAAGACGAGCAATTTGTCGAACAAAAAGCGCAGTTATTAGCTTGGGGCTTTGAGGTTGAAGGGGATGTGATTCATGCCTCTCACCCCAATGAGGCGATAGACAAATTTGAGTCTGATTTTATCTATCCGAGTGAAGAGTATAGCAACGCTCAACCCGCTGTCGGGCTTTATCATTTTGTCATGGAAACGTATAAGCAATTGGTCTCTCGTTTTCACAGAGGATAAATCGCCACTTCTCTAAGTTGGTTTAAATGGAGGTGACCGCGTGCAAGGATTTCGAATTAGTACAGACCGTAACGAGTTGGACTTCGACGTTATTTACCAATTCATATCTCAAAGTTATTGGGCGAAAGGCATACCTAAATCCACGATGCAAAAAGCACTCGATCATTCACTGTGTTTTGGGGTATTTAATGCGGAGCAGCAACAAGTTGGCTTTGCTCGTTTAATTACTGACTATGCCACCTTTGCTTACCTTTCAGATGTGTTTATTGTTGAGCAATATCGAGGGTGTGGTCTGAGTAAATTTCTGATAGAAACAGTGGTTTCTCACCCTGATGTTCAAGGTTTAAGGCGTATGATGCTCGCGACCAGTGATGCGCATGGCCTGTATGCGCAATATGGATTTAAGCCAATAGAACAAGCTCAAACTTTTATGCAGGTTTGGCAACCAAACATTTATCAATGAAGTGATGTCGTAACATAAAAAAGCCAGCGATGAACGCTGGCTTTTTCGCGATTACTGAGCTTGCTTAACGCGAATTTTGCTCTTGGCAAAATTGCTTAAGTGTAACGCAGTCATGGCTTCTTTTGCTTGCTCAGGCTCCGGCATTTCAACAAAGGCAAACCCTTTGGATTGTCCGGTCTCTTGATCTAAGACCAATGTGCACTCTTTTACATCGCCATAAGCCGAAAAGAGTACTCGAATATCTTGCTCTGTTGACGTGCGGGCAAGGTTGCGAACTAGCAGTTTCATGATTGTCCAATTACAAATGAGTGACGAGGTTATTGTCTCAATAAATCGGGACTTAACCAAGCCTTTGTTTGGGATAAAATGAGTAAAGTAAACATGGTGGTACTTTGCATTATTATAAGTAAAAATCCACGATAATTCATTGAAAAACAATAACTGTCATATCACTGTCGCCTTGGTGACGTACAGGCTAAGACACAATTATCGTAAGTTGGTGCTAACATCAGCTCAAAGGAAATATCATTATGGTATGGTAAGAAAGGCAAATCGAAAAGCGGTTGGGGCGTAAGCTGTAAACATGTGTTAAAACTACCTGCTTCTGTCTTTCGTTTTTAGGGAAATATCAAAAGATGCCGTCATCCCAAGCCATTCATATTATTACCCAGCGATTAAGCATGCGCCAAATTACTCAAGATGATTGGCCACTGTTTTATGAGCTTCATACTGACCCAGCGGTGATTGACCTGTGTTTTGATGCTCCTGACAAGGCGAGTTTGTTTGAGAAATTTAAAGCGCGCTTAGCGCCTTGGTCGAGTCACCATCAGCAATGGCTGAGCTTAGTCATTACCGAGCGAAAAACGGGCGAGGTACTTGGAATTACAGGTTTTTGCTTGAAAGAGGGCGTGGCAGAAGTTGGTTATTTACTCCGAGCAAGCGCACATGGTCAAGGTATGGGGACTGAGTCCTTGCAAGCGGTCATTGATTGGGCGAAGTCAGATTTCGGGGTTAAGCAATTTAAAGCGGTTGTTACTGAGGGCAATATTGCCTCTGAGCGTGTGTTAGAAAAGTGCGGCTTCACTTTATTGCAAACCATCGCTGATGCCTACCAAATTGGCGATACCTTATACGCAGATCGTCTTTACCAAATGGGGTGATTATTAAAACACGAGTGAGTGAGTTTTTGGTTCACTCATTTTGCTGGTTGCGATAAATTACTGAAAGCCACTAAGCAAATGGGTGCTTTACGGATGGGAAAAGGAGTTTCCATATGACGATAGATATTTGGTTTTATTATGTTCTCGCGGTGTTAATTCTAACCGCTTCGCCAGGGCCAAGCTCCCTTTTGTGTATGACCAAAGGGGTAACTTTTAACTGGAAAGTGGGAGCTTACACGGCACTGGGGAGTTTAACCGCGATTACCGCGATCATGACGCTGTCGTTCACTGGGCTTGGCGTTGTTGTTGCATCATCAGAATGGATTTTTAATTTGGTGAAATGGATTGGCGCAGCGTATTTGGTCTATCTTGGGATTAAATCGTTCATGTCTAAACAGCAGGACTATCAACAGGCCAATATGCTTGATGCGCCCACCGGCGGTTTTAGTCATCATTATCTCAGTGGTTTTATTGTTGGCGCCAGCAATCCTAAAGCGATTCTATTTTTTACCGCATTATTTCCTCAATTTATCGACCCTAATGCCAACTTGCTGACTCAATACTGTATTTTTGCCAGTACATTTATGTGTCTTGAGCTTTCATGGCTATTGTTTTATGCCTATCTCGGTGCTAAATCGTCAAGCTGGATTTTCGCTTCTGGTCGAGCTAAGTTTTTTAACTGCCTGACGGGTGGAGTTTTCATTGGCGCGGGCGCCATTCTATCCACCACAACGCGAACTTAAAGAGGGCTTGGCTCTGTCTCATCACCACTCTTTGAATGAGATTCTCCTTCGTGACATACAGCCCGAAGATACCGAGCTGTTTTATCGTTTACTCAGTCACCCGCAGGTGATGACTTTCAGCGAAGGTATGCTTAGCCGTGAACAAATTGATGCTTGGCTGTCGCGCTTTTCGGATGACATTAATGCGCACCTCTGGGTTATAGAGCTGAAGGCGTCCACGCAAGTTATTGTGGCTATTGCAGCTTAAAGCAATCTCCTTACTTATCGGGCTATGAAGTCGGTTATCGACTATTGCCTGAGTTTTGGGGAAAAGGGATGGCATATCAAGCATTGCGCCAAGTCATGGATTTTGCGTTTGTAACTCTTAAACTAAGTCACGTCTTTGCGCAGATTGATCCGAATAATCTGCGCTCTATTCAGCTCGCCAAACGTCTTGGCATGGGTTTCGAGGGTGAAATAAAACCACCAGGTTATGATTACGCCGATCACGTTTGGATTATGACCTCAACCCCGGCTGATGATGGTCAAATGAAGTGACAAGGAGAGAATGTGGAAAACCGATGCGGGCAGTGTCGCCAGTTTACGCGCACCGCTAATCATCAGAAAGATCTTTGCGGCGCTTGGGAGCAACCGACATTGGCGACTCGAGCCGCGTGTTGCTTTTTTATGCCGAAAACACCACGAAGAACGGTGAGTTCTAATGCACGTTCATCTCGCTCAGAGTCTTGATTGAGTGCGGTTTAGCGCGTCATTCGATGGCGTTTGTCAATTTAGGTGTATATGAGCGAACCAAATCACTCATCACAACGTACAACACTCATTGATGTGTTTATTCGCTAATTGAGTGAGATGTAATGAATATTTTTGTCCTTGACCAAGATATTGAAAAATGTGCCCAATACCACTGCGATCAGCATGTGGTCAAAATGATCCTAGAGAGTGTGCAATTACTTTGTACGGCGCTGAACAAGAAAGGATTCGTGACTCCTTATAAATCGACCCATCTAAAGCATCCATGTGTCCTGTGGGTGGAAGAGTCTTACGATAACTTTTTGTGGTTATATCGTTTGACTCTGGCGTTGAATCAAGAATACCGTTATCGCTACAACAAGCAGCAGGATCATAAATCGATTGCGGTTCTGGCGCAAATTGCGGATTACCGTTATCCGAGTAAAGGACTGACGCCATTTGCTCAAGCCATGCCCGATGAGTTCAAAGTGGAAGGGGATCCGATAGCCGCTTATCGACAGTTTTACCTTGGTGACAAAGCCCGCTTTGCGAAATGGACACGGCGCGCCCAACCTGATTGGTTTTCTCGACCGACCGTATCGTCGACACTTGCTACTCAGTGAACCTGTGATCACAGCTTTGCGCTTAGGTTGGTGATCAAGTTTGGCACATTACCCCGCAAGCGTTCACACTTACTGGTGTTGAAAGCGAGTGCGAGGAAGCAAACATGAGTTCACAAGCGCATGGTGTGACGATAGAGCTATCAGAAGTCGCGGAGCACTACTTTATCGTGATTAAAGCCACAGGCAAACTGACACACCAAGATTATTTGGCTTTGGCTCCAGCGTTGGATGCCGCCATTGTCAAGGTCAATCAGCCTCGTGTTAACGTGTTATTTGATGCCAGTGAGTTTGAGGGCTGGGAAATTCGTGCGGCTTGGGACGACGTTAAATTTGCTTTCACCCATGGTTCGGATTTTGACAAAATTGCCCTCTATGGCCCTCACGATTGGCAAAGTTTCGCCGCGAAACTCGGTGATTGGTTTATTGGCGGTCAAGTTCGTTCATTTAAAGAATATAATCAAGCAATTAGCTGGTTAATTGACCACGGTTAACCCGATCTCACTTTTAATAAACCGTAAGATTGTCGTGGTTCAAGTCTTCTCATGTTCTCGTAAACCTCGTTAACTTAGTTGGATGGTTGTTATGGGCGTCATTTAGCGTCTGGTACACGATAAAAATTCAATTAAGGAACACATGGAATGTCAATTGAGCAGACTGACAAAGTGGATATGATTCACGAGCAACAGCAGAAAATTTTTTTGGTGATCTCTGATGATATGGAGTGGGATAAGCAAAATAAGAAGCTGCTGAAACTTCAAGATAAACTCAATGCCTACATGCGGTTTATTGAGTCTGGCGAACTGGATAAACAATGCCCGGCTGCGCTGCATAAAACCATTGAGATTCGACTTATCTGTAAGTATGAACCGACTCAAGATGGTCACAAATTTCTCGGAGTGGCCTCTCAAATCATCCGCAACTCGGGTTGTGAGCTTAGTATCGAGTTTCCGCGAGGCGAAGCGAAAAGCGCTTGATGCTCACCTTTAGTGACACTGTCACTCATAAGGCTCTGACGTGGTGTGATGGTGCTTGCCTCCTAGCCTAAGATCGTGTCATTCTCTGACTTAGATGGAAATCAGGTACTTGAAGTCATTTAAGTACGCTAAGAAGGGAATGAACGATGAATTTCAGTTTGACGGTAATCAGTCAATTCATGATCGCTTTAGGGGTGGTGATGTTTTTGCTTGGGTATTACTTAGGTAAGCGTAAAACCGAAAACCCGTTGACCACGGCATTAATTGCAGGTGCGTCGGCGATGGTTCCTCCTGTTGCTTTGATCATATTAATCACGCTAGTGATGAAAAAAGACATTACCTCAGCGTAATGCGCTCATTGGTTTTAGTTTAAATTGTTGTAGGGAGAACCGCCATGGAGATGGGGCTTGTTGGAATATTTATCACGGTCGCTATTGCCCACTTTTTGGCTCTTTTGAGCCCAGGCCCTGATTTTGTTTTAGTCGTGAAAAGTGCCGTTCGTAATCATCGCCGCCGAGCTCTTGGGGTAGCGCTCGGCATCGCTAGCGCTAATGCTGCCTACATTGCCCTTTGCTTGGTTGGTGTGGGTGGTATTTTGGCGAGTTCAGTTCCTGTGATGATTGGCTTGAAAATTATCGGTGGATTGTTCCTAACTTATCTTGCATTTCAGGCGTTAAAGGCCAAACGCAGCGATTACCAAGTGGTGGATATTGAAACGACAACAAGCCAAGTCGTGCACTCTTTTGGCAAAGAGTTTGTCACTGGCTTTATGTCTGGGATTCTTAACCCTAAAAATTTACTGTTTTACCTCAGCCTTTTCACGGTTGTGTTAACCAAAGATGTAGGGCTTTCATTTAAGTTACTGCTTGGCGTGTGGATGACTCTAGTGGTGTTTCTGTGGGACGCTGCAATTATCTATTTGTTATCACGCGAGAAAGTACGTCGTCGTTTTACGCAATTTTCTTATTACATTGATAAAGCAACAGGGGCCATTCTTGGCTTAATTGGATTGACCATCGTCAAATCCGCGCTCACTCGCTAGGCAAATGATGCTATGAAACGAATTTTAATTACGGGTGCCAATCGAGGTTTTGGTTTGGCGCTGGCACAGCTTGCTTATCAGCAAGGACATTTACTCTATTTAGTGGTGAGAAGTGACAGTGCGTGCGACATCCTTAGCCAGCAATTTCCTGACGCAAGGGTTTTAATCTGCGATATTACCGACGATGGCTATCCTCAGCAGTTAGAGGCTTGGCTTGGTGAAGAGGTTTTGGATGTTGTGATCAATAACGCAGGCTCAGGCACCAAAGCCCCGACGCTAGTGGATACCGAAAGTGCCTATTTACGCAAAGAATTTGAAACCAACTGCATTGGCCCTTTTGCGACGGTCAAGGGCGCGCTGAAAGCGATGACGTGCGCCACTCGTCCGTTGTTGATTAACATCAGTTCACGTCGCGGCTCACTCACGTTGCAGTCTCAATTAGCAGCGAAAGGCAGTGGCTGCTCGTATTCATACCGAATCAGCAAAGCGGCGCAAAATATGCTGACGTTATGTCTAGCGGATGATTTAGAAGAGTTCGGTATTCGATGTGTCGCGCTGCATCCTGGGCGGATGGTGACCAGCATGGCAGCGTCAGATGCGCACATGACGCCACAGCAAAGTGCTGCTCATTTACTTGAACTGATAGAACACGACCAATTACAGCATCGTGACTTTGTTAGTTTAGAGCAGGGGAGTCTCCCTTGGTAAAGGCAAACACTGGCTCAGGTTTTAGAGCATGATTTTTTCTCTTCACTATTAACGAAGACGATGTTCAGACCGCATGACATTCAATGTAAGGGTAGGGTAACGCTACGCTTATTTGTGACTTCTTTAAGCCAAATTTAAACGATTAAAGAAGGGAATGTTGTCTGTCGCTGGAGAAAATAATAGTGAGCTGGTATCTCGAAGTATTAAAGAAATACGCGGTATTTAATGGCCGCGCTAGGCGCAAAGAGCTGTGGATGTTTGTGCTGTTCAACATCTTGTTTTCCATTGTGGTTCAGGTGGTTGACTTGATGCTGGGTAGTTTCTTTTTAACCGTGCTGTATATGTTGGTGTTATTTATTCCAACCCTTGCGGTGCAAATACGCCGACTGCATGATATTGGCCGCAGTGGATGGTGGATTTTGATTCCGCTCCTCCCGATCATTGGCAGCCTGATTCTGCTTTACTTTTTCGTCAAAGACGGTGGCGAAGACGCTAACTGTTATGGCGAAAGTCCAAAGTTGATAAACGCTTAAGTCCCTTCACCAACATGCGATGTGACCATGGCATGTTGGTCTATTTGAATCGATATTTTTAACCCGTTATCACCCCGTAGTGAATCAATACTGACTTGAGAATGACGTACGCCACGCGCTTTGAGCTAAACTTTATGTGTATATCAACCATAACTTAGCGAGTGATGTCATGAAGTTACTGTTCATTCTTTCTACTAGCGTGTTGCTATTGAGTGGATGTCAATTAACCCGTGTTGAGGGCACCGTTGATGACGTTGAAGTCAAAGCAACCACCAATGGTGATGATGGACACAACGGGAAGTTTTGTCCGCCAGGGCAAGCGAAAAAAGGCAATTGCTAACCAAGAGCAGGTTATAAGGCGGTGTGGAAAAGCAAAGCCTTAAACATTTTAATCGATAGGAGAAGTATGAAACAGACGATACTCTGGCTTGCCATTTTTTGTGCGGTATTGGTTTGGTCAGCGATAGACCCTTATGATCGCTTTACGTGGTTTCTTGAAGTTGTCCCAGCGTTGATTGGCGTGTTCATCCTTGCGATAACTTATTCACGTTTTCCGTTGACACCACTGCTGTACAGTTTGATTTTGCTGCATTGCATTATTCTGATGGTCGGTGGTCATTATACCTATGCCAAAGTTCCGTTGTTCGATGATATTAAGCAGTGGTTTGATTTAGCGCGTAATAACTACGATAAACTCGGCCACTTTGCTCAAGGGTTTGTCCCTGCGATCATTGTGCGTGAAATCGTCATTCGCCGAGACATTATTCGAGGCCGAGGCTGGCAGCATGTATTTAGTGTTGCGTTTTGCTTGGCATTTAGCGCGTTTTATGAACTGGTTGAATGGTGGGTGGCGGTAGCAACCGGTGATAATGCACAAGCGTTTTTAGGGACTCAAGGTTATGTGTGGGACACGCAATCGGATATGGCCTATGCATTGGTTGGTGCGATGGTGAGCGTGATGGTACTTAGCCGCTGGCATGATAAACAAATTAATAAAATCTCATCAACTTACGCGTGAAAATTGGTTATGATGTCTGCCGCCCTGACGTGCTACGTTGGGGCGGTTTTTTGTGCCGCCGCTGCGGTATCGCCGACTTCTTTGTTTAGATAGCTGAAAATTATGTCTCTCGCTTGGTTCTCCTCAATTCCGGTTGGAATTCGATATATTGTGATGTCTGCACTTGGTTTCTCATTGATGACCGCATTCGTCAAGTTAGTTAGTGTTTACAACATGCCACTGATGGAAATTGTCGCTGCGCGTTCGTTGGTCTCTTTTGTGATCAGTTTTCTTGATGTTAAACGCAAACGGATTTCCATTTGGGGTCATCATAAGCCCCTACTGCTAGCGCGTGGCACCATGGGGTCGATTGCACTCATCTGTGTTTACTACTCGGTTTCCACTCTACCGCTCGCGGAAGCCACTATTTTGCAGTACCTACATCCGGTATTTACCGCTCTATTGGCGCTCATTTTCCTTAAAGAGCGAATTCAATCTTCCACTGTGGTGTGTATTGCTTTGTGTTTGCTCGGGCTCGTGATCATGGTAAGCCCCGGGCTTTTCGATACCACACATGGCCAGTTGCCGCTGCTGAGTGTCGGCGCTGCGATGACAGGCGCGTTTTGTAGTGCAGTGGCTTATGTGATTGTTAAACGTCTGAGTAGCAGTGAAGACAGCTCAGTGATTATCTTCTATTTTCCCCTATTGGCCTTGCCGCTATCGCTGATATTACTGGGTGATGATTTCGTTATGCCGAGCTTTGATGCTTTTGTGATGCTGATGTTTATCGGTGTCTTTACTCAGATTGGACAAATTGGTCTAACGAAAGCGATGCGTAGTGAAGTCGCAAATAAAGTCGCTGCATTTTCTTACATTCAAGTGGTGTTTTCGATCCTATTTGGGTTAGTGTTGTTTGGAGAGTTACCCGCAATTTGGACTTGGATAGGCGGTTCGTTAATTGTAGCAGGGGCGCTGATCAATATTCTTGGTAGCTTGAAGCCTAAAGCGATAAACGTTGAGCCTTCAAGCTAAACACAACAAGCGAAAGGAGTGACAACATGGCGTTAAGTGCAGTGTATAACATGCCGATGTGGGGCATGGTGTGTCTGGTGATTTTGGTGATCGCTCAGTGGTTGGTGGCGACTGTCGTCAAAGCCTCTCAACCTGGCGCTATTCCCGGTAAAATTGATGAAAACCTCAGCCACGACTCTTTCGTGTTTAGAGCGCATCGCACCTATATGAATACGCTAGAAAACTTACCCGCAATGCTCCTTGCCGCTTTTATTGCTTTTTTGATTGGGGCGAATCCGTTGTGGTTGGGTGGGCTGATTTGGCTGTATGTCGCCGCCAGAGTCGTTCACATGGCGCTGTATTACGCGATAGCCACAGAGCGTAACCCGAGCCCTCGAAGCTACTTTTTTATGCTGGGTTTTCTCGCCAATCTCGGCTTAGTGGTCTTGTGTGTGACGACGCTGCTTGAGCGTTAAGCGCTTTAGCAAAATCAATCACCCCACAAAGGAGAATCATGATGGCGATATTTAAGCGCATAAAAAGTTTGATGATGGTTGGCAGTTTGTGCGTGCTTTTGGTGACGAATGTTATGACGGTAGCCAATGCTAAAGTGTATGATTTTATGCATAATTTGCTGTCATTGATTCCCACTCAGCGTGTGTTGGCAAACAGTAAATCGACTCAGCTTCGCGCCATTCATGCCGAGAACCGGCGTTTAAAAAAGCGAGTGGGGAATTACGAGCATAAGGCAAAACTGCGAAAAGTGAAATTGGCAAAGGCACATGGTTTATCGCGTAAAATCTCTAAGCGCGTAGCGCGTAATGTGGCTATGAACGTCACCTCCATTGCGGGCGAGTCATTGCCTTACCTTGGAATTGGTGTGATTCTGTCGGTTACTGCGGCGGATGTTTACGCAGGCTGCCAAACCATCAAAGACACCAATGAGCTTTTGACACTCCTAGGTGAAAGCCCAGACTCACAGCAACAAGATAGCGTATGTGGCATGCAAGTCCCCAGTTTATCTGAGGTCTCGCAAGCGGCACTCGACTACAGCGCTGAGGCGCAGCATGCGTTTAGTGATTGGCTTAATCAGCCGAGCGACTAAGTTTAAAGTCAGAAACGATTGAATATGAACCATCAATATTTTATGCGCCAAGCTTTGGCGATTTCCCAGCGTGCTTTGCCCGAGTGTCAGCCTAATCCTCCGGTCGGCTGCGTGTTAGTCAAAGGGGAGACGATCGTTGCCCAAGGTTATACTCAGGCGATAGGCCATGATCACGCTGAGGTTCAGGCGTTGAAGGCGTACCAAGGCGATCTTCATGGGGTGACTGCTTACGTTACGCTTGAGCCTTGCTCATTTGTTGGACGAACGCCAGCCTGCGCAATGACACTGGCGCATTCCGGTATTCGACATGTGGTCGTGGCCATGCTTGATCCTGATCCTCGAAATAATGGACGTGGGATTGAGCTTCTACGACAAGCGGGTATTGAAGTTGAGGTCGGCATTTTGGCACATGAAGTGATGCCGTTTTTAAGCAATTATTTAGGTAAGTCGTAGTGTTTGCCTATTAGAATAAGGATATGTAATGAGCACAGCACTTTTGGTTATTGATGTACAAAGCGCCCTCTTTGAGCTTGAGCCTGCACCTTATGAGGGGCAGGAGGTCGTAGAGCGAATCAACCGTTTGTCCCAGTGGGCACATCAACAAGGGCACTGTGTTATTTTTATCCAACACGAGGATGCGCAGATGGGCTATCAGACTTCAGCATGGGCGCTTCAACATCAACTCATATTAGACAGCCGTGATCATTACGTGCGTAAAACCACGCCAGATTCTTTTTTAGGCACGAATCTTAGTGAAATCTTAGCAGAGCGTGACGTCAAACATCTGATCATCAGTGGCTATGCCAGTGAGTTCTGTGTTGACACTACGGTGCGCCGCGCCGCTGCATTAGGTTATACGGTGGATTTGGCCGCCAACGCCCACACTACGCACGATAAACCCCATGCCAGTGGTGGGCAGATTCGTCAACACCACAATGCCACCTTATCCAATATTGGCAGCTTTGGGGTAAAAATTCGGGCGCTGGATTGCGAAGCAATCATCGCAGGCTAAGATGAATGCTTACGCTGTTAATCCCATTTATCATCGTTGAAACAATCAATAGTAAAGTCGCGGCTTATCGCGGCGTCTTAATGGAATCGCTTCATGGAAAAAATCGTCGTGCTGGTGGATGTGCAAAATGTGTATTACACCACCAGGCAAGCATTTAAACGCAATTTTGATTACAACCAATTTTGGGCGTTGGCCACTGGTGGTCGGGAAGTGGTTAAAGCTTTCGCGTATGCCATTGATCGTGGCGACCAAAAACAATATGAATTTCAAAACATTCTTCGAGCCATTGGCTTTGAAGTAAAACTCAAGCCATTCATTCAACGTGCGGATGGCTCAGCCAAAGGTGATTGGGATGTCGGGATTGCGATTGATGCAATGGATTATGCTCGTCAGGCGGAGACGGTGATTTTAGTCTCCGGTGATGGCGATTTCGATATTCTTGCTCAAAGGTTATGCCTCCAAGGCAACAAGGTCGAAGTATACGGGGTGGAATCGTTAACTGCTCGCTCTTTGATGAATGAAGCCACACGGTTTATTCCGATTGATGGAGATTTGCTGCTTTAATCAGCGTTATCAATTTCTTGCTTAATGCTAGGCCGGTGCACAGTTAGGGACCAAGTATGAATATGACCGAATTTTCGCGGCGCACAGGCGTATCGGCGCATACGCTGCGTTATTACGAAAAAATAGGGCTATTGAGACAGGTGCCCAGAGCCCCTAGCGGACACCGTGTATTCGGCGAGAAAGAGTTGGTGTGGATAACGTTTATCTTACGCCTAAAGGAAACGGGAATGCCGCTTGAAGGTATCTTGCAATATGCTGATCTCCGCGCCGAAGGGGAAAGCACTTGCTCTCAAAGGCAAGCGCTGTTGGAAGCGCATCGTGATCAATTAATTGAACATATTAAAACCCAGCAAGCGCATCTACAGGCCCTCGAAGAGAAAATTTATTTGTATCAAAGCCAAAAAGTTCGTTGACTTAGAGTTCACTCTAACTTGTAGGCTGTCATTCTCAACACTAAAGGAGAATGAATATGACACAATCAAGATACCAACGGGGTCTCGCTCAACTCGACCGAATTGACGGGAAAGCGGGCCAGCAGGTGATTGAAAGCCTCGCGGATATTTGTCCCGACCTGGGTAAATACACCATAGAGTTTCCATTCGGTGATATCTATAGCCGTCCGGGGCTTGATCTCAAATCCAGAGAGCTTGCTACGGTCGCTGCTTTAACGGCGCTGGGTCACTGTCAGCCTCAGCTCAAGGTTCACCTCCATGCAGCGTTAAACGTTGGGTGTGAGGTTGAGGAATTGAAAGAAGTGATTTTGCAGATGGCGGTTTACGCAGGCTTCCCTTGCGCACTTAATGCCATGTTTGCGCTTAAAGAAGTGCTCGACACGCCCTTGCAAGAGGAGGAAGCAGCAAAGAGCGAATTATCGCTCTAGTGAAAACGGCTTCGAAATTACGCTGACTTTCACGTATCATCTTGGCAAATTTTACAACATTAAGGTCGCGCAGATGAAGATAGAGGTAACGGAAGTCGATGACTCCTCAGTCAGCTGTTCGAATTGCCAAGCGTGTTGCTGCCGTTTAGAAGTGATGTTAATCACGGATACGGGCGTGCCTGAAGAGCATATTGCGATTGATGCTTGGGGCGGCGAAACGATGCGCCGCCTCAGTGATGGCTGGTGCTCGGCCATGGATCGCCAAACTTATTTATGCACGATTTACGAACAGCGCCCTTGGATCTGCCGTGAATTTGAAATGGGGTCTGATGACTGCGTGACCGAGCGCAATAAATGGCTGCCAGCCAAGCAATAAATCCATTCCAGAGCCATAACCAAGGAGAATCGATGATTCACTTTCCCGCCATGATCAAACTCGAAGGTGATCATGAACTTCTCTATATTGCTTCACATGACGTACTGGCTGCGTCTGTTGTGGACGGCTTAATTATTGGTGATGACGATTGGCTTATTGACGCGATAGGCCAAGGGTTTCGCTTACAGAGGCTGGAACACAATAGCCTTGGAAACCCCGAGCACATGTATACACTTGATAAGGTCACACAATTGATTCGTGAACATGAGTTTCATCGCCAGCAAGTATGTCTGACGAAAATCATATTTACCGATGTCTCTTCGGCCATCGAGTCGTTAGTTTTCTCTCAAGCGTGAGTTGAGTGTGAGATAGAAGTGTGTGAGTTTGCTAAAGTATCTCGCCCACTAAATCCCAAGAACTTTAGTACCAAGAACTTGCTTGGTTCATAGATAAGGTAACAGACCAGTGAAACTGACTAACGACCAAGCGTATTTCGATCAGTGCTTTGATAAGCAAGCATGGCAAGATATTGAGTTGTACGGTGTTGAGTTTGAAGAGTGTGACTTTAATGATTGTGACTTTTCCAATGCGCGACTGAAAAACTGTAAGTTCGTTAATTGCCAATTTCAGCGTTGCAACTTGAGTTTAATCAAATTGCCGCAGACACGCTTATTTGATGTGACGTTTGTTGACTGCAAAATGGTCGGGATTGACTGGACTCACGCACACTGGCCGAGTTTTAACCTCGATCATGAACTGCGGTTTAAGCGCTGCATTCTCAATGACAGCTCTTGGTTCGGGCTGACACTCAATGAATTGCATCTTGAAGCGTGCAAATTACACGATGCCGACTTTCGCGAAGCGGACCTCGCTCGTGCTTCCTTAACCGAGTGTGATTTTCAGCATGCGCTGTTTATGAGAACCAATCTTCACAGTGCCGATTTTACGGATGCCACCCACTTTCAAATTGATGTGTTGGAAAACGTCATTGCCCAAGCCAAATTTTCCCGTTACGAGGCGCTGGCCCTGCTGGATAGCTTAGGAATAGAGTTGGTGGATTGACGGACGTTAATCGTTTGCTCACGCCTCAGCGTCACTTTGTCAGAAAAGCCTCGCGACCACTGTCTGAGTGGTGTCAATTCTGATTTAATCCTGCTTTGTCGCACTTTCGCAGCTCGTTTGCGCGGTGAGTTTCGACTATGTTTAGCGCATTATTGATAACCATATAGGATTCTGTAATGCGCTGGCGTAATTCAAAGCAAAGTTACAACGTTGAAGATCGACGCGGCCAAGAGCCGATGCAAGCAGGCATGGGAGGAATGGGGCTACTGCGGATACTGCCTTTTCTTCTCAGAACCAAAATCGGACGCATTATTTTAATTGCGGGCGCTGCGTTTTATGCCTTTCAGTATTTTACTGGCGGCAATATGCTGCAAAACGGTATGCCCAATACCTCTTCGCAAGCGGTCGGCGAAGCGGGGGCTGAAGGGCAGAATGATGAGAACCGACAATTCGTTGCGGCTATTTTAGGGACAACGGAAACCGTTTGGCAGCAAAAGCTTGGTGGCTACCAAGAACCGACGTTGGTGTTATACAATCGCATGACGCAAACCGGATGTGGCGTTGGTCAAGCGCAGACAGGGCCGTTCTATTGTCCTGCCGATCAAAAGATTTACTTAGATCTGAGCTTTATGAATGAACTCAAGAAATTGGGTGCGCCAGGGGATTTTGCATTTGCTTACGTGATTGCTCATGAAGTCGGCCACCACGTACAAAAACTTCAGGGTACCAGTGACCAAGTTCACCAGTTACAGCAGCAAAGTTCACAGACGGATGCCAATAAGCTAAGCGTGATGTTAGAGCTACAAGCCGATTGCTACGCGGGCATTTGGGGGCATGAAGTGAACCAACAGATGGACATGCTTGAACCGGGTGATATTGATGAAGGCATTCAAGCAGCCAACGCCGTGGGTGATGATCGCTTGCAGCAAATGGCAGGCCAAGCTGTTCATCCTGATGCCTTTACTCACGGTTCGTCAGAGCAAAGAATCGCTTGGTTTAAACGCGGTTTTGAAAGTGGTGATATGAGCCAATGTGACACCTTTTCACAACTTCGTTAAGCCTTTTTATGATGCCGCGCGATGATCCCTCTTGGAATCGTCGCGCGGCATTGTTGTTTCTGCGCAGAGAAATAAAATAAAGCTCAAATGAATGGGCGGTAAAAGGAACCATATCGTATTGGCGACTTCTAAACTAACAGTGTAAATTGCCGCTAGTCATCAAAAATAAGTGAGGTAAGGGTGTCAAAAGCCAAAAGGGGCGTTCGTGCCGTCGCGATGTTAGAAGCATCGAAAGGCGTGCTGTCGTTAATGGTTGCTATTGCACTGCATAATTTGGTTGGTGAAGACGTACAATGGATGTTACGGAGTGTTATTGCGCAGCTACATCTCAATCCAACGGGTTACGTCGCGCATTTGCTGATTGAAGAGTCGCAACATTTAACCGCGAGCCAATTAAAACTCGTCGAATTTGGCGCATTCGCCTATACCGCTATTCGATTTATTGAAGCGTTCGGTTTATGGCACGGGATGGTGTGGACCGAGTGGTTCGCTTTTCTTAGTGGGGCTATCTATATTCCGTTTGAACTTTATGAAATGGCCACTAATTTCAATTGGTTGACGACCGTCATTTTTGTTATCAACGTCATTGTCGTTTGGTATATGTATACGGTGCTGCAAAGTCAGCGTTCAGAACGGGCGAAAAACGCGCAAATAAGAGAGGAATAACAGCTAGGTTCTAAGGGCAAAAAGTTGATGTCAAAAAGACTGATCTCATAATTTAGTCACTGGCCAAATTATGAGATAAGCAGTCTGTGCATGGCTAAGCGTCAAATACCACTTGCTGATTTTCATCGGTGTAAAGATGAGCAATCTGCTGCTTGATAAGATGCGCCGCATAAGCGGGCGTAACGGCGTAAACGTCGCCTTTTGAACGAATAACGGGTGCGTCCCAAAGATTATCTCGGTAGGTACCTGCTTGATCGAGTTGAATTAGTACTTTCATCGTCACCTCTGATTGTCGTGTTGATAAACGATGAATTAACAATAAAGGTTAGATTGACGTTGCGCATCTGTTAAAACTGCAACGTTAGTTTGCTATTTTGAGTGATGAGTGTCACATTTATTCCGTTCTTAGTGGCTTGTTAAGTGGTAAGTTATTGATTTTTATCTTTGTTTAAATATTAACCAATCCCAAGAAACGTGACATCATTTCCCCGTCTGACACGTGACAGCGGCGGCGCTGCCGCGATTTATTTCACTTCTGATTATCTGAAATCAATCTTTATTTCATTTTTTGTCGTGATCGGCCGGTTTGGTGCTGCGGGTTTTTGGTTTTATGTTTGGCGAATAGAGTACGAAATACAGTGCTCGAACTTTGCTGTGCAATGTGGTTATTATAAGCCATTCGCTGGCTATGTAGCCGGTTACCCAAGGAGGGAACATGAATATTCGGCCCGTTCTTAAGTCAGATGCTGCGCGCATCGCAGAAATCTACAATCACTACATCACACACACGACAGTTTCATTTGAAGAAAACCCAGTGACGAGTTTGGATATGCAGCAGCGTATCGATAAAGTGCTGAGTGTCGATTTACCATGGCTGGTTATTGAAGAAGAGGGCATCGTCCAAGGCTATGCGTATGCCGCTCAGTGGAAAGAGCGCAGCGCTTATCGTTTCTCTGTTGAGCCTTCAGTGTATCTCGCCAAAGAAGCCATGGGACTGGGAATGGGTAAACGACTTTATCAGCATTTACTGGATACGCTTCAGCAACTTGGCATTGAACAAGTTCTGGGTGTTATCGCACTCCCAAACCCAGCAAGTGTTGGCTTACATGAATCCTTTGGTTTTCATAAAGTGGGTGAAATGGCGCGAATCGGTTACAAATTTGACCAATGGATCTCGGTTGGCTTCTGGCAGTTATCGCTAGGATTACACGCTAATCAGGCGTAAAATTTCACACTCACAGCCAATTTCAGATTCGACAACCTTCCCACCTTTTACCTTCACCGTTTAATCAATGAAGTTGTCGCTTATGGAAGTAAACAGTAAAGTCGCACTGCGTCCAGCGCGCGAAAATGAGTTACAAAGCTTATACCAGTTGATCACCGCTGATCCACACTGGACGGATTTCAATGGTCCCTACTTTCCTTACCAAACGCCGAGTATCGAAGAGTTTGGATTTGACTTGTTTGCCAGGCTAAGGGAAGGCGAGAGCGCTCAGCTTATTACCTATGAAGGTCAACCGGTTGGTACTGCCAGCTATTATTGGGAATGTGAAGCCACGCGTTGGCTGGAAATGGGGGTCATTATTTATGATTCAACGTTCTGGCATCGAGGGATTGCGCCTCGTGCTTTAACTCAGTGGATAACCTATCTTTTTGACCATCTTGATATCGCCAGAGTCGGTTTAACCACCTGGTCTGGGAATCACCGGATGATGGGGTGCGCCGAAAAACTAGGAATGCGCCAAGAAGCGCGGCTGCGTAAAGTGCGGTTCTACAATCAGAAGTATTATGATTCCGTAAAATATGGCATCTTAAAAGAAGAATGGTTCAGTACCGCGAATCAGTGGCTCGAACCGCTTTCAAGTTAACGACCTCCCTTAAGGAAAGAGAAAAGGATCTTCGATGTCACAATATTTCGCGACGGTGCGCTGGCAGCGCCAAGAACAGGAAGTTTTTGCCGATAATCAATACAGCCGAGGTCATGAGTGGGAATTTGATGGTGGGGTGATTGTCCCGGCGTCGTCATCGCCGCATGTGGTGCCATTACCTCTGTCCGTCGAGGCAAATGTTGACCCTGAAGAAGCCTTTATTGCTGCCCTATCAAGTTGTCATATGCTGGTGTTTTTAGGAATCGCGGCGAAGCGTCGTTATGTGGTCGACTCTTATGTCGATACGGCAGAAGGGGTGCTTGAAACGCGTGCCAGTGACGGCAAAACAGCCGTCACTGAAGTGGTGTTAAAGCCTAAAGTGGTATTTTCTGGCGAGCAACCGAGCACAGAGCAACTGGAAAAATTGCATCACCTAGCGCACGAGCACTGCTTTATTGCCAACTCGGTATTGACCAAGGTGACCACTGAGATTGTCGATTAAACCCAGTTATTGCAAAGGATGTGACCAATGGCCATTGAAAGCTCTCTGCAAGATATTGCTCAGTTATTGGCAATTGTTGAGCGAAAATATCAGTTCGATCAACAGCACAAATGGGGAGGAGCCCATCGTTATCTCGACGATATAAAAAAGGAAGTCGACGAAGTTGAAGAGGAACTGCCGAGAGAGCGCTGGTGCTTTTTGGAAGATGAGTTGGCGGACATACTTTGGAACTATCTCAATGCCATGAATGCATTGCAGCATCAAAATAAAATCACCATCGAATCAGTGTTTGCTCGCGCTTATCGAAAATATGAGCAGCGTGTTTCCGCGATTGAAGGGGATGAAAGCTGGCAGGCTGTGAAACAGCGGCAAAAGCAACAGCTTCAGCAAGAGTTTGAGAAACAACCGACTGTCGTTGCGTCTCAGATTAGAGATTAACCGCCGCTTTTATTGCTTATTTTCCTCGAAGCAATATCACATTTGAGTGAAAACTTTGGATTTTTTTTGGGACATTTCGACATTTCCCATTAGTGATGATTCATCTTTTGTTGTAATTGACGCCATATTGGCATTGGTAATTAACGAGGTGAGGCAATGATGAATCACGAATATTCCGTTGTTTGTACAGAGTGTCAACATGAGCAACATATCGACAGTCAAACCATGATGAAGTTGGATCAAGGAGGCTCAATTCGTTGTGCTAACTGCTTAACGTCGCTCAGTATTCGAAAGCCCAACAAGAAGAACCTGAAATCGATGGTGGTGTCTGCGATTGCCTTTATCGGTGTGACTGCCGGGTTACTTGTCGGGTTGCTCAATCTACTGGTGGGTAGCCAAATTTCATTATGGTTCGTCGTCATGCCAGTTATTGCCGTGTTGGCATTGGTGGCCTTTACCATGAAAGGCAACCGTTGGATTGCGCACAGAAATATCAATCAATACTCCTGACAACAGAACAGACCACTTAATCACATAACCTAAGCTGTCGCCTTTTAGCTTTAGCGCATGCCGTTGGAGGGCATCGCTGATATTACATAAAGAAAACAAATGGTTGTTTAGGTGGTTGTTGTGAAAACATGGATACTTATAGGCGTATTAAGCGCTCTTCTGACCGGTTGTTCGTGTGGGCCCGCTTTTGTCCAAGGCGAAATGGAAGAAGAGTATGAAGTCAAAACTATTGGCCAAGTCGAAGATAACTCCCCAGTAGTGTATGGTGCACATAGCGTTTACTTCACTAAAGTGAATAGACAGAAGCTATCAGGCATCAAATACTTAAGATTAGGGTTAAGTGGATTCCCCAACGCAATAAGATTGCCTGAAGGTGAGCAAACGCTATATCTTTGGCGTGATGGAAACCCTGACTTTAATTTGTTCCTATCAAAAATTCAGCTCGTGAATGATCACAAATACCTAGTGGATTACATTACTAAGCCAGAGGGAAATTTTGTGCGCATTTTTTACTGGGTTGAAGATCTTAATGATGGCTCGGTTGTGTATGGAAAACGTGTCACACCGACGATGATGACCAACACGCATACACAATAAATAAGACATCACGTAGAGAGTGCTTCATCACAGCGCGTTTTTGTGTAGTGGACAGCGATCGGTTGTCAGCCATAATTGAAAAATGTTATGCGTACGCTTCTATTCTCTTAATCATAAACAAAATAGTTCAAAGGTTAGTCAGTATGTCCCAATATAAAGAATACAAAGTCGTCCATATTGTTGAAGGTGGGTGTGGTACATTGTTGCTTGGTGCAAGTGGTCTTCCACTTCAGCGTATGGAAGCCGAACTTAATGGCTATGCGCAAGACGGTTGGCAAGTGGTGTTTCAAGTTGTAGAAAAGAAGCGTTATCTTCTGTTTTGGCAACGTGAAGCGGTAATTGTCACATTAGGTCGTTAATGTGTTTAAGCAGTTATCGATAGTCGCGATCCGCCACTATCAGTCACGTGGTGGGTCGAAAAAGCTGCTAAACCTAGAGTGTAACTTTGAGCCGAGTTGCTCCGAGTATACCAAACAGTGCATCGCTAAATACGGTGCCCTGAGAGGTTGGGCAATGGGAATCAAGCGTATTCGCCGCTGCAACCAACCTGATTTAGTAGAAAAAATAGTGGATGAGGTGCCATGATGGCGTGGTTTGAATCAATTGAACGGATAGAGATGGAAGAAGAGTTGCTTAGGGCCAAAGCGCAAACGCTTCCAGAAAGCCAACGGAAAGATTTTTTTAAACTGCAATCAAAGCAGCTCAAAGACCCAGATACATACGCTGCGTTGAATTGGCTGTTTCTCGGTGGCGTTCATCATTTTTATCTTCGTAAATACCTATTGTTTGCGATCGAGCTGTGCATTCTGGTCGTTGCGATCGTACTCCTAGCTTTGGGTTTTCGCTCCGCATTATTATTAGTCTGTGCGCTTACTCTTTACGAACTTCCTCATCTTTTTTGTGCTCAACGTATCGTGAGGCAGTGGAACCTCCAAAGCTCACAAGCGATCTACCATCAACTGCGTGCCCAAGCGAAATCGATCGTGGTATAGAATTTCTTGACACTCTGAGCACGACATGAGAAATCTATCTGCTAGTTCAATAGCTTATAGAGATGACTGTGATGTGCTCACTACCGCAAGCTGACCCAAATCTTCATTTAGTATTTCTTGGAGCACCTCATCAAGCTGCCTTTGAGCATTTCTATCAAGATATGCTCACCAATGATCCACAAAATGCCGAGTTTTACTCACCCGGCGCTAAAGATTTTTTGCGTTATACCCAGCAGCTAAATGAGCATCATCTCGGGCGCAACTTACCGCAAGGCTATGTACCTTGCAGTTACTATTGGCTATTTGATGGCCAAGTTATCTACGGCGCCATACGGCTTCGTCACCGCATTGATGATCCCTTTCTCGCCAATGAGTGCGGCCATATCGGTTATGATGTTGCGCCAAGCGAGCGTCACCGCGGGTATGGAACGATAATGTTGAGCTTAGCATTAGAAAAAGCATCCAACCTTGGCATTGAACGCGTGTTATTGACCGCCAGTGAAGACAATGTCGCTTCTCGTCGTGTGATTGAAGCGAACGGTGGTCAATTTGATGGCGTCATTTACGGTGAGGTGTTTGCTGAAATGTTGGCGCGGTATTGGATACACTGCGCCGTTAACGAGTGATGAGTGTGGAATAAAAACATGGTGTATAAACTGGTCCGTTTTTGCGTGATTGCGAATCTGATCGCGTTCGCGTCTCTGTACCTTGTCGAACGAACGACCGCTTTCTTTGGCCTACGTTACTGGCAAGATTATGCGTTTTTTGTGTTGTTTATTTTATGGGGCATTGCGACCCTGCTTTACATGTATCCACCCGGTATCGGTGTGGGGAATTCAGGAGAGCCTCTGGGGGACGCTGAAAAATTGGCCGATGTGTCCAATGAAAAAGTGCGAGACACGTTCTTGAGAGAAGATGCCAATCACGCGTTAGTGATTCGTTTTCTGATTAGTGGAATCCCGCCTCTTATCATGTGTATTGCCTTACACTGGTTTGGCAAGTAAATGCTTAACGATTTTCAGCAACAGCAATTGGTTGCTTTGTGGTTAAGCCAAGACGTTGAGCGAATGGCATTACTCACATCGGTAAAAAGCCTAGAGTTACCTCAGGGCATTATAGCGGCTGGCGTTATTCGTAATATGGTGTGGGACAAGCTTCATGGGCTAAGTTCAACACCGTTTAATGATGTGGATGTCATCTATTTTGATCCCAACGCAAAGGCTGAGGTTGACATGGCTTTAGAGCAGCAGCTTAAAGCGCAGCAACCAACTATCGATTGGCAAGTACGTAATCAAGCGCGAATGCATCTACGAAATGGTGATCGCCCTTATACCAGTTGCCAAGATGCAATGAGCTTTTGGCCAGAACAGGAAACGGCGGTTGGTGCGCGGCTGAACCCGCATGGGGCGATCGAAGTGATCAGCGGTTTTGGGCTCAACTCGTTGCTAAATGGTCACATTACGGCGAACCCAGCAAGAGAGCCTCATGTCTTCAAACAGCGCATGGAGCAGAAGCGATGGTTAGCGCGGTGGCCGAAGTTAACCATCCATCAGTAACAAGGTATCAATAAGGACAAATCAGATGATTACCTATAGGGAAATGCATATTGACGATTACACACACGTCATCGAACTGTGGCTCAACACCGAGTCAATGCGCTTAAGAGATGCAGACTCGGTAGAAAGCATCAATCGTTACTTGCAGCATAACCCCGGGCTCAGTTTCGTTGCGTTTGATGGTGACGTGCTGGTCGGCGCTGTGCTGGTAGGAACGGATGGCCGGCGCGGTTATCTGCAGCATTTAGCGGTGCATACAGAGAGCCGTGGGCAGGGGGTTGGGAAAAGCTTGGTTGATTTGAGTACTGCAGCCCTTGAGCGCCAAGGCGTACCGAAAACCCACTTGTTTGTACTCAATGACAATGTGTCGGCACAAGCGTTTTACGAACGATTGGGTTGGTTTGTGCGTGATGAAGTGCGAATGTATTCGTTCAATCGTTCCAGCAATCTTAACGCTTAGCCGTATAGAGAGTTTAGACATTGGATGCTTCAATCATAGAGACAACAGGACAAGGACGTAACGATGATTAAAAAAGTTGGCGAGACTCAAATACAAACACGCCACACGGCAAGCTGCCACTGCGGTGCGGTCGAGCTTCAGTTATACCTGCCAAATGGCATCGTTAATGCTAGGCGCTGCGACTGCTCAATATGTCGTCGCAAAGGCGCGATCGTTGCTTCGGTGAATCTTGATGATATCAAGATTATCAGAGGTGAAGCGGATTTAACCCTTTACCAGTTCAATACTCATACCGCCAAGCACTATTTTTGCCGCCACTGTGGTATCTACACACATCATCAACGTCGTTCTAACCCCAGTGAATATGGCTACAATGTCGCTTGCCTTGAAGGCGTCAACCCTTATGCACTTGGCGAAGTCGTGGTCAATGATGGCGTGAATCACCCAGCAGACCGTTAAGGAGCGACCTTGAATATTGGAATTTATGTATATCCAGAGGCTGAAGTGTTGGATTTTGCAGGGCCTTTTGAAGTGTTCAGCACCGCTAAGCGGCTTGCTAGTCATGATTGGCAGGTGTTTTTAATCGCCGAACATGCCGAGCTTGTTCAGGCGAGAGGCGGATTCCCAATCCAGCCGCATTATACGATTAATAACCATCCAGCACTTGATTTACTGATTGTGGTCGGGGGCGATCATCGCCAGCAAGTGGTGTCTCAACCGGTTATTTCATGGCTTCAACAGGTTGCTCCTAATACGCCAAGGGTGGCTTCGGTTTGCACAGGGGCATTTCTTTTGGCTCAAGCTGGGCTCCTTGATGGATTAGAGGTCACCACTCACTGGGAGGATGTTGATGCGCTTAGACAATATCCGGCACTGACGGTGCTTGAAGATCGCCGCTGGGTCGCGCAAGGTAAGTGGACAACTTCGGCGGGTATTTCAGCCGGTATCGATATGAGCTTGTTTCTCGTCACGCAACTAGCGGATAAACCATTGGCGGTACGCACAGCCAAACAGATGGATTATCGCTGGATTGAAAATGGTTAGTTAAGCAAAGGGTTTCTCGACGTTTTTAAGACATGCGCTTTAAAGGTATGTTTACAATGACAGTTTAGTCATGGTGTTTTATGATGGTAATAACCCTGACAAAAGTGTCATTAATAGGAATTGATTGGGAGCGACATGACCTGCCGCCATTTGAAATTACTGAGCCTCTCAGATGCGCCCGCATTATTTGAATTTGAAAAAACAAACCGAACTTGGTTTGAGCAACACATCCCGCCCCGTGAACCTTGCTTTTATTCGATAAGAGGCGTGGAAGGCCAAATTGCGTTCTTTCTACGAGAATATAAAGCCAAGCGAATGCTACCGTTTTTGATCATGCAGGGCGAAGAGATTATAGGTCGTGTCAACGTTACTGAAATCAGTATGCGGCGTAAGCAAGCAACATTGGGTTACCGAATTGGTGAGCGGCATACCCGTCAAGGCGTGGCCAGTTATGCGGCTAAGGCAGCCATGCAATCAGCGCAGGAGTGGGGAATTCGCCATTTTTATGCACTGGCTTCCGTTGATAACATGGGGTCACAGCGAGTGTTAGAGAAAGTCGGGTTTGAACGAGGCGGTATGCTTAACCAATATGCCGAAGTCAGTGGTGAAAGTGTCGATTGCATCGAATATTACAAGCGAATTGACGTTTAAGCCAGTGCAGAACAGGCATCTTATTGCTCGTTAAAACCCTTGAGCGTATAGTTTTACAGCGACTTTTCAGTCGCTTTTTTACGTTTACGGTCAATGCCCAAGGAGGCTGGTTATTAACGCCTTGCAATTTTTTCGAGGACAAACAGGTGCTTACTTTCTGATTAACGGCTTAGCGGCGTTATCGTTCTCATTTATTCTGCCGATCATGAGCCTATTTTTGGTAGATGGATTAGGTGCCAAACCTGGGCTTATCGGGGTTTATACAACGTTAACCGCGATGGCGACGATCGTGATCAGTCAAATGCTCGGTGGGCTTACTGACCGCGGCGCGTCCGCAAAACGTCTTTTGCTTATCGCATTAGGCGCGTTGTGTTTGGCCGCAACGGGCTTTTCATTGGCGAATCAGTTTTGGCATGCGCTGCTGGTGGGAGTGTGCTTGATGTCGCTTGGCTCATCGAGTATTCCAATTATATTGGGCATGATTCGCCGTTATGCAGAATCGACAGGAAAAAACAGCACGCGTTTAAATTCACAAATGCGATCATCGGTTTCTTTGCTGTGGATCCTTGGTCCTCCGATCGCTTTTTTTGCCATTGATCGCTTTGGTTTCCAAGGCACCTTTTATCTCTCTGCAGCTGTCGCTGCGGTGGTGTTTTCGATTACTATTTACGCGATTCATGAGCCGAAACCAGTTATCAGCCAGCATGTTGCTCGTAAAGGTCTCAACCTAAAAGATGTGCCAGCCTCGGTCTGGTTGTTGGGAGTTATGACCTTTTGCGCCAATATGGCGAATAGTGCTTATATCAATGCAATGCCGCTGTATTTGACTCAGCAATTGGCGTGGCCGAAAGCGTTCCCTGGAATCTTGCTTGGAATGACAGCTGCTGTTGAAATTCCGGTCATGTTGCTTGCCGCGCGTTGGTCTGAATCGTTTGGAAAAGAGAAAGTGTTGATGGCCGGGTTTGGCCTAGCGCTGTGTTTTTATATTGGTTTACAAGTGGTGGACAGCCAATTAGGGCTATTTTTACTGCAAATTCTAAATGGTACCTTTTTTGGGATCTTTGTTGGACTGGGTATTAGTTTGATGCAAGACAACGCGCCGAATATTGTCGGCAAAGTCTCGGCATTTTATACCAATTCAATGCTGGTAGGGACGATGGCGGGAACCAGTATGATGGGGATCGTATCTCAATACTTTGGCTACAAAGCGGCGCTCATGGCTTGCCTAATTCCGATGGTGGCGGCGATAGGATTATTAATACTCTTTATACGCTCGCAGCATTCGTGTGAGAGCATGGCGAATAAAGTACATTCACAGTGAGCATGTGCAGGTTTTATAAGCAATAAAAAACCCCGCATTAGCGGGGTTTTTCTTAATAAGATAATGTCGATTAATCTTCGTGACGACGGTTGTGGCCACGTTCGCCACGGTAGTTACCACGAGAATCACCGCCACGGTTACGATCGAAGCGACGCTCGCCACCATTACCGTTACCGCTGCCTTGGCGTTTGCCACGGAAGTTACCGTCACGGTTACCGCCGTTATTACCACGGTTGTCACGACGACCGCCACCACCATCACGACGACCACGAGGCTCACGGAAGTCATTAAAGTCAACAACGACAGCACCAGCTTCTTTCTGACGAATACGCAGCTTGCTCAGTTTACTCGCTACGCTAGAAGACATGGCTTTTGGTAGCTGTACGTAGGTTTCGCCACGCTCAAGTTTGATTGCACCGATAGAGCCTTTAGTTAAGCCAAGCTCATTAGCAAGTGCGCCAACGATATCTTTAACTTGTACGCCTTGCTCACGACCTACCTGCAGTTGGTAAGTATCCCACTCTTGGTTGTTAAACTCACGACGTCCGCCATTTTCACGACGCTCTTTACGACGTTGCTTATCACGTTCAATCGCTGCAACCATTGGGTCTTCGCCAACATAGAACAGCGGGCGCTTACCTTGTTGGCGTTTTAGCAAAATTGCTGCCAGAGTTGGTGCATCAAGTTCAAGAGAGTCTTGAAGCTTGGCGACAAGTTCTTCAAATTTTTCTAGAGATTTGTGTTCTTTCTCTGCTTCTAGTTCAGCACCGAGTTTAACCAGACGAGACTCCGCCACTTTATCACGGTGTGGAAGTTGAATTTCTTCCATGCTTGATTTGGTTACACGCTCGATAGTGCGAAGCATACGAATTTGGTTAGTACGAACCAATAGGATCGCCTTACCTTTACGTCCAGCACGGCCAGTACGACCGATACGGTGAATGTAAGATTCAACGTCAAACGGAATATCGTAGTTAAATACGTGAGTGATACGCGGCACATCAAGACCACGAGCGACCACGTCAGTAGCAACGAGAATATCGATCACACCTTGTTTGATATGGTCAACTGTACGCTCACGTAGCGACTGTGGAATATCACCGTGCAGTGCAGCAACTTTAAAGCCGCGAGCAGACAACCAGTCCGCAAGGCGCTCGGTATCTTGGCGAGTACGTACGAATACGATAGATGCATCCGTTTCTTCGGTTTCAAGAAGACGAGCCATCGCTTCATCTTTTTCAACGCCTTTCACAACCCAGAACTGTTGCTCTACTTTTTCCACGGTGTGGTTTTGACCAGCGACGTCCACACGAGCAGGGTCACGTAGGAAGCGGTCAACAATGGTTTTAACCATTGGCGGCATGGTTGCTGAGAATAGAACACGTTGCGCCGTTTCAGGGGCTTGCTCCATGATCCATGTTACGTCATCAACGAAGCCCATTTTTAACATTTCGTCGGCTTCATCCAGTACGAATGTGTGGGTTTCATCCAAGTGTAGACGTTCACGAGAAATCAAATCTTTTACACGTCCAGGCGTACCAACAACAATGTGCGCACCATTTTTCAGTGCACGCATTTGGTCAACGATAGAAGCACCACCGTAGATTTCAAGAACTTTAAGACCATTGATGTTTTGGCCTAAGTTTTTGATTTCAGCAGCAACTTGGATAGCGAGTTCGCGAGTTGGCGCCATGATAATGGCTTGAGGTTTGCGTTGAGAAAGCTCGATCTTATTTAAAAGAGGCAGAGAGAACGCAGCTGTTTTACCTGTACCTGTTTGCGCTTTACCCAGAGCATCGCGACCTTCCAAAAGGAAAGGAATCGCAGCCGCTTGAATTGGTGTTGGAGATACAAAGCCCATTGAGTTTAGAGCAGATAAAACAGAGTCGTTTAGTGCTAATTCACTAAACTGGATTACAGAATCTTGCATTGGGATCCTACTTACATAGTTCAAATTACAGGTCCCATGAGCTCTACCAATTCCAATACCAATCCAGAGTATGCTTCTGTTCAGTTCAGTCGCGGATAAGTGTTAAATCGCTGTAAGCTATTTGGGACGTCTAAGGGAGGCGGATTATTCCTTAAAAGCATAAAAAAAGCTAGGAAAAATTGAATTTCATCACAATTTTTTCTTTATTTTTATAAAACTGTACATATTGACGCCACTTATGGTGCTTTTTGCATCAATAACTTGTTTTAGACATTGACCACAAAGGCTGATTAATCGTTGCTTTTGGGTAGTAATCCAACACTGCAATGTTATAGTGTGCCCAATTGTGTTGATTAGAAAAGTTAAGATGTTTCAAGATAACCCGTTACTTGCTCAGTTAAAGCAGCAAATTCAAGAGAACCTACCCAAGAAAGAAGGCACCATCAAAGCCACAGACAAAGGTTTTGGTTTTCTAGAAGTGGATAGTAAGACCAGTTTCTTTGTTCCGCCGCCATACATGAAAAAGTGCCTCCACGGCGATAAAGTCATGGCGATCATTCGTACTGAGAAAGAACGTGAAGTGGCTGAGCCGCAAGAGCTACTTGAACCTTCACTTGAGCGTTTCATTGGTCGAGTGAAGATGTTTAAAGGCAAATTGAATGTTGCACCTGATCATCCGCAACTGAAGAAGCAATCGCTAAAAGCCAAAGTAAAGAAAGGGTTGAAAACCGACGATTTTGCTGAGGGTGACTGGGTTGTTGCGCATTTGATTCGTCATCCGTTGAAAGGCGATAACGGCTTTTTTGTTGAGATCAGCCAAAAAATCACTGATGCTGACGACAAGATCGCGCCATGGTGGGTGACGTTGGCACAAAACGACCTGCCAAATAAAGAGCCAGAAGGCATTGATAACTGGGCGCTTAAAGACGACGAATCTCTAGAGCGTGTCGACATGACTCATGTGCCATTTGTGACGATTGATGGTGAATCGACCAAAGATATGGACGATGCGCTTTACGCCAAGAAGAATGACAATGGCGACTTTGAGCTCACTATCGCCATTGCGGATCCTACCGCTTACATCACGCCTGATGATGCGATGGATAAAGTTGCTCGTGAACGTGGGTTTACGATTTACATGCCGGGGCGTAACATTCCTATGCTACCGCGCGATTTGGCCGATGAACTGTGCTCCTTGCACGAGGGAGAGGTTCGTCCTGCGCTTTGTTGCACTGTAACCGTTGGAAAAGATGGCGTTATTAACGATGATATCCGCTTTTTTGCCGCGAACATTCAATCTCATGCACGCCTCGTTTATGACCACGTTTCTGATTTCTTAGAAAACGGTAGCAGTGAGCAATGGCAACCTTCTCCTCAAATTGAAACGGTTGTTCGTGATCTTTATGATTTCTCACTTGCACGCGCTGATTGGCGTCAAAAGCATGCAGTCGTCTTCCCTGATCGACCAGACTACCGCTTTGAACTGAGTGAAGATAACGATGTTGTCGCGATTCACGCAGATATGCGCCGTAGTGCGAACCGTTTAGTTGAAGAGGCGATGATCACCGCGAATATCTGTGCGGGACGTACCCTACGTAACACATTCGGTCATGGTGTATTTAACACTCACGCAGGTTTTAAACCAGAGAAGATCAACGATGTGGTTGAGCTGGTGAATCCACAGGGTGAAGAACGTTTTAATGCGGAATCCATCGCGACATTAGAAGGCTTTGCCGATTTGCGTCGTTGGTTGGGTGAGCAAGATACGACTTACCTTGATAACCGCATTCGTAAGTTCCAAGCATACAGCGAGATCGGTAAT
The DNA here is from genome assembly GCF_053903115.1 of Vibrio sp. AK197. NCBI lineage: Bacteria > Pseudomonadati > Pseudomonadota > Gammaproteobacteria > Vibrionales > Vibrionaceae > Vibrio > Vibrio sp. AK197. Next base: position 1,202,176 of record NZ_CP096429.1, on the reverse strand, counting down.
CAACCTTTGCCACATTACGCCATGGGCTTGGACATCTACGCAACGTGGACATCACCAATTCGTAAATACGGCGATATGATTAACCATCGCCTACTTAAAGCGCACGTATTGGGTAAAGAGCCAGTACAAACCGCAGACGAAACGGTGGGTGAAGAGCTTGCTTTGCATCGTAAACACCATAAGATTGCTGAGCGCAACGTAGCGGATTGGTTATATGCACGAACGCTAGAGCAAGAGCCGGCAAAAGAGACACGCTTTACTGGCGAAATTTTCGATATCAATCGTGCGGGTATGCGAATTCGTCTACTTGAGAACGGTGCTGCGGCGTTCATCCCGGGATCAATGATCCTGGATAACAAGCAACGTATTGAGTGTGATGGGGACAATGGTCAGGTACTGATCGACAAACAAGTGGTCTATCGCTTAGGTGATACCCTTGAAGTGGTTCTTGCTGACGTGAGCTTAGAAAATCGAAGCTTACTTGCCAAACCTACTCAAGTGTTTGCTGATGCGCCTGCACAAAGCGAACCGACAGAAAATACAGAGCAAGAAACTGCTAAGTAATTGATAATCTATGAATAAAAAGCCAGCCTATGGGCTGGCTTTTTTTTATCAATACATTTTAAGCCCACCAATACTAGAAAGTTTTCACAAAACTGTAACGTCGTCGACATATCATCAACCGATAAAAATCAGTAATAGATATCAACAATATTGGAGATTGGTATGTTAAAAACGGCGTGGCTCGCTGTGGTTTTGTTGGCGCTGTCGACACACTATGCGAGCGCTCAAGAGATCAATGTATCTGGTTCAACATCTGTCGCGCGGGTTATGGATATACTCGCTGAAGACTATAACGCTTTGCATTCAGAAGACTATATTGCGGTGCAAGGGGTAGGATCGACCGCAGGTATTACTCTGGTGAAAAAAGGGGTCGCAGACATTGGTATGAGTTCGCGTTATCTGACCGAAGCAGAGCAGAGTCAGGAGCTGAAAAGTTTCAATCTCGCCTATGACGGTTTGGCCGTGGTTGTCAACCAAGCGAATCCCATTGAAAATATCACCCGAGAACAACTTTATAATATCTATAAAGGCAAAATTACTAACTGGAAACAGCTAGGTGGGCCTGACCAAAAAATCGCTGTGGTCACTCGTGAGGCATCATCGGGATCTCGCTATAGCTTTGAAAGCCTGTTAGGCCTTATCAAAGTGGTGAATGATCGTGAAGTCTCGGACATTAATCCGAGCAACTTAGTAGTGAACAGTAATAGCATGGTGAAAACCATCGTCAATCATAATAAACAAGCGATAGGCTTCATTTCTATGGGGTCGGTTGACCGCTCAGTAAAAGCGATGCGATTTGAAGGGGTTGAGCCAAGTAGCGACAACATTCGAAATGGAGAGTATCAATTAGCTCGTCCTTTCTTGATCCTCTACTTACAGAATAAAGTGACGACATCAAGCCAAGGCTTTTTGAGCTTTTTGCACTCGGAACAAGCAAGGCAACGTATTGAAGAGTACGGTTACGTCACCAAGAAAAAATAGCCAATAACAAAAAAGAGAGCACATGAGGCTCTCTTTCTTATATTTGAAGAACAAGAAACTTAAAAGTGCAATTGAATCACAGAAACGACGACAGCACCCGGACGACGCACACCTTCGATTTCGACACGAATTTCACGTTCAACTTCTAAACCTTTTTTAATCGGTGTCACTTTAGACAATGTGCTTACAGCGCGTACTCGGCTACCAGACTTGACTGGGTAAGGAAAGCGCACTTTATTCAAACCAATATTCACGACCATTTTCGCGGTTGGGAACAATGAGTTGTCTGGATTGACGCTGTCAGTCAACTTAGGAAGCAAAGCTAAAGTGAGAAAACCATGTGCAATGGTGGTTTTAAACGGAGAATTTTGCTCTGCGCGCTCAGGATCAGTGTGGATCCATTGCATATCTTCAGTGACTTCACCAAATTGGTTGATACGTTGTTGATCAACCATCATCCAGTCACCAGTATGAATGACTTCACCCAATTGGGTTTGAAGTTCATCATATACAGCTTGAGCTTCGGGCTTTAGCTCAATCGGCTTCTCTGCTGCCGGCGTCACGGTATCTTCATTAACTGCCGGAAGCTGGAATCCACGCAATTTGTCAAACAATTCGCGTCGATTCGCCTTATTTAGGAACTCGTCCCAATATTGGCGCATAGCAGGAGACATCCACTGCATAAGCTCGGATTGATGACGAGAGTTAGACTCATTACGATGTTTAAAAAGATCCGCAACTTTCATACAAACCTCAGAAAATAGTTTTAACCCAGATAGGTAATGCATTAATTTTGAAGCAGTTCACAGTTATGTGCAATGTTTTTCGGGCGTACATGCGTTATCTGAAACCTATAATTCTTATATTTTTCATGTGGTTGCTAATAAAACATTATTTTATTAGAGTTTTCAAAATTAGAGGTATTACGCAAAAAATTTAGGTGATTTATCGAAATTTGTGTTTGAAACCCACTGTTTAGTTAATCACCACTTAAACGCCCAAAGCCCATTTTGTGCTTTACAAGGTAGAGGGCTCTCTCTATCATTATGTCCGCAAAGGAGAGATGGCTGAGTGGTTGAAAGCACCGGTCTTGAAAACCGGCATACGTTAATAGCGTATCTAGGGTTCAAATCCCTATCTCTCCGCCATTTTCATGAACTAAGCTGTTGATATTTCAACAGCTTTTTTCTTTTCCACGGTACTAAAGTCACTGATACATAAAGGTGATACCTATGTACCTGTTTAAACATCCTTCTAGCGTCTACTATACTCGCGTCAACTTCCCTTCTTCGCTTCAGCAAAAGGGCTATTTAACTGAAAAGCGCATCTCTTTTTTAACCAAAGAACACAAACGTACGATTATCAGAAATCTTGAGATAGCCAGAATCGCTGTTCCGCTTTACTTCCCTCTATTTAAGATGATATTCAACGCTCACGTCATATTGCTCGTCAAGGTGAACGCACCTACCTGTAAACAGTTTCCTCGTTGTACCATTTCCGTTGTCGACTTTTGCTCAACAACGGTATTCAAATTTAAGCCTTGATGCCTAATTCAAAAGAGTAATGCCATTGAATTTTATCAATCGCAAGGTTTTACAATAAAGAAACAGTGGATGGTAGAACTTAACGTTACTATCTAATAACGTGCGAGGAGGCGGCCTATTCTCATTGCTCGCCTTACACCTTAACTAGGTATGTGTTCTAAGGAGGAATAGTGGTCGTAATATATGGAATTAAAGAGTATTTGAACCCAATAAAAGCTCAATTGTCAGATGTCATTCAGGCATCTATGACACAAGTGTTGAGTTTGCCCGAGAGTAAGCGCGCTCATAGAATTGTGCCTCTTGATAAATCTGACTTCTATTATCCGGAGGGTCGTACGGATGCTTATACCGTTATTGAAATCAATATGATGGAAGGGCGAAAAGCTGAAACGAAAAAAGCGCTTATAAAGGCACTTTTTGCCAATATCGAATCTCGATTAGGCATCTCTCCAGTAGACATCGAAATCACCATCAAAGAGCAAGCGCCGCACTGTTGGGGTTTTCGTGGCATGACTGGAGATGACGTTAACGATCTGACATATAAGGTCAATGTCTAGTAGTGAATAGAGTGGATGCGAAACGTCCAAGACCGTTTTCGCAAGGCTTGGCAATTTTGGTTTGAACTCATTTTAGGGGTTATGTCGAGTGGTCGCGTTTTTTAGTACTTGAGCGGGTTGTGGCACTCACAATATAACAAGGCGGTTTTATGTTTCCATTAGAAGTATTTGTTACTTACACATTGGCATGTGTATTACTGGTTCTCTCGCCGGGGCCTGATAACTTGCTCGCGATAGGCCGCGGTTTAAGTCAAGGACGGTTGGCTGCTGTGGTGTCTGGCATGTCCTCTGGGGCAGGCATCTTATTTCATGTTGTTGCAGCGACCTTTGGTCTGACTCTCTTAATTCAAACTTCGGAAGTCGCGTTTTACGCTGTAAAACTGGCAGGTGCGGCTTACTTAATTTGGTTAGGTGTGAAGGTGCTTCGTTCGAGAAATCTGTTCTCATTAGAACCCACGAAAAAACAGTCTCTGAAAGTTATCTTCTCAACGGGTTTTCTATCCGCTGCGCTGAACCCGAAGCCTGGTATGTTTGTTCTTGCTTTTATCCCTCAATTTGTAAATCCAAGCTTAGGCTCGGTCACAACTCAAATGATCGGTTATGGCGTTTGGTTCGCAGTATTAACAGCCGTTGGATTCAGTTTAATGGGTGTGTTCTCGTCTCAATTATCTGGCTGGTTCAGAAACAAGCCCAAGCTAGCGTCAGGGTTAAATATTGGGGCAGGTATGACATTCGTTTCTTCAGGGCTAGCCGTTGCATTTATGAAGCAGCGATAGTCTACGTGCTAACACATGTTTAAGATTTCACTATACATGCTCTTATCTTAATGAATGGCATTAACGCCAATGGTTCATAGCAGTTTTGTCCAGAGGCGTGGCTGCACTGGTCATGGTCAATACAGATTTGATCCAACGAGGTGTCCAAGTTTGATAATCCACTGCATATATCGATTATCCAACGAGCTGTATTTATCAATCAATGAATCGGTGGGCTTTTGTAATGCGCATTTTGTGAGTTATCAACCCCGTTAACTTTCTAGTCTGGAAAGTTGTTCAGTGGAGGGAGTTCACTACCAAATGAACCTTTGGCAGCCATCAAGCCAAACGTATATTCGTTTCGATCTTTTTCTATTCTTTCTGATACGGACATTGTTTGCTTTAACATTGTAAACATCCAATCTACAAGTTTCGCATTAAGTTCTTGAAATTCTTTGACCGTTAATTCTGCTTTGAGTGATATTAGAAAAGCTTCACTATCTTCTGAAGTTACACGCAATACTCGATCCTGCAGAGACTCAAGCCTTTTCTGAGTAAAGTAAGATGGAAAACGAGCTCCTTTATCAAAAGCAGTGTGACCAGGGAGCAACAGCTTAATTTGATTGTTTACTCCTAACTCAATGAGATTAGCTGACTCCAACAACCTTAGATAACGATATGTGGAAACTTGATTCAGATTGTACTGTGTAACTATATCAGTGACACTAAGGCGTTTGACCGCGAGTTCACTCCAAAAAGTGAACAACGCAGGGTTATCAACAAAGGCTAAATCTTGAGCTTTGCTAAATAGAGGAAGAGTATGAATGATTTCTTCTGCCTTTGAGATCAGTTTTGATAGTGGACATTCTATAAGTGATGCAATTAAGGCTAATCGTTGAAAAGACATTGATTGAGTTTGGTTGAGAAGACGCTTTACACTTACCTCTGATATACCAAGCTCTTTTGCCAATTCTTTGTATGACACTCCACAACGCTTAAGTTCATTCTTTAATAACTTACACACTTCTGTAGTCAAACGATCTTCCATTCTCATTCCTTTCTAACAAAATATGAACATCAAAGTATCATAAAGCGATACGAAAATATAAATAATTGATAGTTGGTATCACAATGCTACATAGTAGTGCGAAAGGAAAATGAAATCGCTCACAAGTCACCACTAATTGTGAGCGGGGTTTAATTGGCAGGGAAGGACTGTTTTTTGAATAAGAAAGCATTACTGAAAAGATACTGTGTACATCAAGGTCTTCATTGGTCAATTATTGGAATTGCTATTCCTGTATTAGTCCTAATATTTCAATCGCGTGGGTTAAACTTTCAAGACATCGGAGTTGTAATGGCTGTATGGGTTGGGAGTACCGCTGCACTAGAAATTCCTTTAGGTGGAATAGCTGACAAATATGGCAGAAGAAACATATACTTATTATCATTAGTTGTGAATGTAATTGGTTGTTTGACCCTATACTTTGCTTCAGACTCTTTTTTATTGATTATAACCGCTGCATTTTTTCTAGGAACTTCACGGGCAATTTATTCAGGAACCTTGGATGCGTGGTTCTATGACACTTTTCATACAATCAGGGGGGAGTTGACTTACCACAAAGCAATTTCAATAGTTAATGTGATGGTCACAATAGGTTTGGCTATTGGTTCTCTTGTTGGAGGGTGGCTACCAGATTATGTCGTAAGTCTCTCGATAAACCTTAACAGTATTTATGATCTAAATCTCATTCTTATGTGTATAGCAAATTTGTCTTTATTCTTCATTTCCTTTGTATTAATTTCTGAGGAAAAAGTTGAACGATATAACCCATCAAAATTACAATTTAAACAATTAATTCACCATAGTCTTAAAGCGATCCGTGTGTCATTTTCTCATATTATTTTGAAAAGAATAATGCAGACAACACTAGTGTTCGGCTTTGTACTAAGTAGCGTAGAAGCTTACTGGCAACCATACCTTTCTGAAGTAATAAACAATAAGGCATACGGTGTTATAATTTTTGGTTTTATTTCAGCTTTATACTTTTTAATGGCTGGAACTTCATCTCTTTTATCAGTACCACTACTTCGCTTATTTAAAAATTCGCACCGAGAGTTGCTGTTTGTTACTCGTTCTCTATCTGGTGTGTTTTTCATTTTTCTTGCACTATCTGACACTGTTTATTCATTTATAATTTGTTATTTAATTTTCTTCTTTCTTTTTACTGCAGGGAATAATTCCGAAATGGTGTTACTAAATGATAATACGGATGAAGAGCGACGCTCGACTATGTTATCTATCAGTTCATCTATGGTAACAATCGGCTCAGTCGTAGCGTCATTATTCTTAGGTTATGTATCTGAACAATACGGAATAGTAGTTAATTGGATAGCCTGTGGTTTTTTACTCATCAGTTCGTCGCTGTTGTTTCTTTTGGTACCAGCTAAGGAAGTTAAGGCAGTTTTATAATTAAAGATTATGGTTAGAGAGGAACGAATGGTTATGTAACGCTAAACTGCCTAGTATGTACCATTAATACGAACAATCAAGCTAAGAGTCTTATCCCAAAGAACGAACATAATAACCAGGTTTTATAAAAGCTATTATATTTCGACTACAGTAATGATTAGATTTTATTCGGAAATAATGCTGCAATTTCATTCCTAAACCATTTGTTTGTTAAGTTAACATTACAGTTCAGATGCCAATAAATACAGGCTTTATGCTCACTCTCATAAAAATGTAGTTGAACCGATTTAATGCCGGATATTTTCTGAATTTTTTTGGTATTAGTTTGATCGCATAGATAAACTAGATTTATTTCTCCGACTAAATATAAAGACTCAATAATGCCACAAGTGACTGCTCCGATTGTACGAGCATCTAAGCCCTGAATGTGAGCATTAGTAAAGGTATAACTGTGTGTTTTCTAACTAGATACGATGACATGCTTTTCTCGGAGGAATTATGATTTTGTTATAGTGTTCCCTTGAAGCTTGGGGTGAATGTTCTCGACAACATAATACTAGTTTATCTCAATGTATGACCATTTTCTGTAATGCCTGAGAATTATCGATTTTGATATCAATTAAAAATTACATTCCTTGTTGCGTAGTTGAGAAAAGACATTATTTGAACCAAGTAGACGGAAATTAATAACTATTATTGGGTAAATGCAACTGATGTTTTTAATTATTTTTGGCATCAATGCATACTTAAAAAAAAGAGACACATATTAATTAAATCCGATAAGGACGAGCATGAGGATTAAAGCTGACATTAGAAGAGTATGTGGCATTCAGGACGTGCAACCCTTGTATTAACGAGGGATAAATTTGTTAGTCGAATGGTGTTGGTTCCAAACCTAATGCGGTACGTGTTACTAACGGAACGTTATATTTCTCTCTTAGTATTTTATTTCTGCAAAACTAACCAGGAGTTTATACAATGACGGTTACTTCGAACAAAAAACGTGTGTTATTAATTTCATCTTTGGCTATGTTCGTGTCATCTGCGCTATGGGCAGCAACGCCATATCAATTTAACGCGATGCCGAAAGATGCGACGACCTACACCAAACAATCTAATGATGCGGTATACAGTCAGTTAGATTTTGACAATAAGCAAGCGTTCCAAGAAGCCGATCGTGGTTTTATTGCTCCGTTGCCTGATGATGGGTATATCAAAGACATCGCAGACGTACCAGCAATGCAGTTTATGCAAGATAAAAAAGCCCCTGATACGGTTAATCCAAGTTTGTGGCGTCATGCTCAATTAGTAAACCGCGGTGGGTTGTACGAAGTGTTACCTGACAAAATCTATCAGGTTCGTGGTAATGATCTAACTAACTTGACTATCATTGAGACCCAAAACGGTATCGTATTATATGATATTGAATACTCGCCAGAAACACTAAAAGTTGCTTATAAACTATATGAGCAACATCGCGGCAAACGCCCGCTAAAAGGGATTATTATTTCCCATTCTCATACTGACCACTACGGCGGTATCACTGGCATTGTGGAACTAGGTTTAGCGTCTGAACAAGATTTTGAATCAGGTAAAGTACCAATCTACGTACCAGAAGGCTTTATGGAACACAGTGTTGGTGAAATGGTGCTGTACGGTAACATTATGAGCCGTCGTGCTATTTACCAATATGGTTTCGTATTGCCTAAAAATGAGAAAGGCTTTGTTACCGCAGCATTAGGCCCATTGACACCTAATGGGGATAATGGTTTGCCTAAGCATGTCAAAGAAATCACGCATGACAACCAAATTGTGAATATTGACGGTGTTAACTTTGATTTTTATTTAGTTCCTGGCAGCGAAGCACCATCAGAAATGGTGTTTGACATCCCAGAGTGGGGAGCGATTTCTATGGCAGAAGACGTGAATCACTTACAACACAATCTCTACTCTATGCGTGGTACCAAAACTCGAGATGCAAGCTTATGGGCGAAATATATTCATGAAGCCATTATACGCTGGCAAGACGATGTACAAGTTATTTTTGGCCCTCACACATGGCCAACATGGGGACGTGACAAAGTCGTCAATTACTTGAAAGGCCAACGTGATCTTTACAAAGGGATCAATGACCAAACCAATCGCTTAGCTAACTATGGTTACCGTCCTGACGAAATAGCACAGAAAATAGAGATATCAGACAAGATCATGAAGCAATGGGATAACCGTGAATACTACGGTAACTTCAAAAACAACGTTATTGCAACTTACGTCAATAGTTTAGGTTGGTACGATGCTAATCCAGTGAGTATTGCTAAACATACGTATGCGGAAACCGGTCAACGTTACGTCGAATCTTTCGGGGGCGAAGATGTGATTGTTAAAAAAGCTTTGAGCTACTTTGAAAAAGGCGATTATGCTTTCACGGTGCAATTGCTCAATAACATTGTTTCGTACAATAAAAATAATAAAGAAGCGAACTACTTGATGGCTGATGCTTTTGAACAGTTGGGCTACCAAGCTGAATCTTCTCTGAAGCGTAACTGGTATTTAACTGCTGCCTTAGAACTACGTACGGATGAACTTCTACCACAACCGGTAAATAGTGCTGGGCCAGATGTATTGAAAGCATTACCATCAAAATTAGTCATGGATATGCTTGGTACCAAAGTTGTACCTCAAAAATCCGTTGATTACGGTCGTTTAGCCTTCATCTTCGATTTGAACGGTGAGAAGTTTGGTGTTGAAGTTGAAGATGGTGTAATGAACGTTGCGAAAGATTATCAACCGAAAGATGCTAAAGGGACGGTAGCTACAGACAACGTGACACTATTCTCTATCTTAGGTGGTAAAGCTAGCGTACCAGATGCACAAAAAGCGGGTACGGTTAAAACATCAGGCGATAATAAAGTATTTGAAGACTTCTTATCAATGCTAGACAACAATACACCTAATCAATTTAACTTAGTTCAACCTCGATTGAACTAAAACCTATAGTGAAAAAATCCGATAGGCGGCTGTTTGTCGGATTTTTTTACGGATTTCACAAGCTCTAGACGGTGTTTGAATTCTAATGGAACGGAAACGCCCGCCAAGCTATGCCTCATACTCCACTGAGCGTTTACTTGACAATTTCTTAGCCACTTGTACTTCTGTACGATCCAAGACATTGGTGAGTTTGTCGATAAGGTATTAATGTCCGTACTTTCTACTGAATGGCAAGGGCTCTAATTGAGCAAGCCAGTCGCTGCCACGGTATTTTTTGAATTAATAACTTACTACTTTACAGAGTGAAGATGAAATTTTTTCGATCAGAGCAATATCAACCTCGATGCCTTCAATTGTATGAACAGTATACATTGGAAATCAAACGCCTATTGCCCGATGCTCGCGTCGAACATATCGGCGCATCTTCTGTTCCTGGCGCACTATCAAAAGGCGATCTCGATATTTTTGTCGGTGTTGACCCTGCATATGTTGAAGTGAGCGTTCGGACACTACAAAAGCTGGGTTTCCAAGAGAAGCGAGATACCTTAAGAACGTCGGAGCTATGTATGCTTGAGTCCCAGCTCGTGAATGACGTGGCGCTGCAGGTAGTGGCAAACGGGTCTGAATCTGAATGTTATATCGAGTTTAGAGATAAGCTCATAGCAACGCCTCGTTTAGTTGAGCGCTACAATGATCTAAAGCGCGGATGTGAATGTATGGAGCATGATGAGTATCGTGACAAAAAAGCAATATTTATCGCGCAAGTGTTGGGAGATGACTCGCGATATATAAAATGATACGTCTACAGGCAACTCGGCCCGCCACACAAAAAATGTGCCTAACCAAACAACCCGCTTATTTAAGCGGGTTGTTTGGTTTTCTGTCCAATTTTATGTTTTTGTATTGAGTGCTTTCCGACGTTGAGATGGAGGTAGTAGGCATTGAGGGTAACGTATTCATCATCGCTATGTTTATGGAATACTGTTATCAATCTAAAGGTTAAGTGCTAAATAATGCTTAGATACCATAAATTTGATCAATATTAGTTAGTTTTATATAAAAATAACCCTGTCACTTATGTTGCTAATTTGACAGAATATTGACATACTACCGCGCTATTAATTTGACAAGGCGTTTTTTGATTATTTAAACGCCATGTCCTAAAAATAGGTATGGGATATTGCTCCCAAAATTTAATTAATTTATTATATAAAAATATCACCAATGCTTGGCGGAAGTAGCATGGATATCTATGATGATTTAGAGCGTTTTAAGCAACAAATACAACAAAAAAATATTGATTTTCAACAGTTTGATACGTCTATTGGCCACGAATTAAATCACAGTGGTTACAAAATTTTTAATCAGCTTACCGAGCATTTTGCTCAGCAAAGCCAAGCGGTATCTCGTTTTGATAAATTGAACGACTTTGAAGCGGATTTGGAAGTAACTTCTGTATTACATAACGATGTGTCTAAACTTGCAGAAAGATCAGAAGCGCCTATTTTTGATTCAGTATCTGAAGTTTCGTCGAAGCAGTCACTTGAACGCTTACTTCACTCTACGGGATTAGTCACGGAGCGTGAAAGTGCGGTGTTGCCTGCTGCTGCGCTAGTAGGGAGCAATTAATGCCGTTTATCTCTATTTATTCACCCAAAGGTGGGGTTGGTAAGACTACGCTCGCTGCAAACTTAGGCTATTCGCTTTCCTCTTTGGGGCTGAAAACGGTCGTAGTGGATTTTGACCCACAAAATGCATTGCGCTTACATTTTGGTATTTCACTCGCGGATCAATCAGGCTTTGCGGCTTCAGCGCCAGAGTCGGCTATCTGGAGCAAACAGCTGGTTTCCACGCGCAATAATGTATTTGTATTGCCTTATGGCGCCCCAAATCTCAAGCAACGTCTTGCATTTGAAAGTCACCTTGCGCGTGAGCCTTTGTCGGTGGTTCGCGGATTTCAAGCGTTGCTTTCTCAGCCCGACGTGATTGTTATTGCTGATCTACCTGCTGGACAACCGACTATTCTCCATGCTGCGCTTTCAGTATCCGATGTTGTGCTCACGCCGCTTCTTGCTGATACGGCGTCATTGTCACTTTTGCCTATGGTTGAAACCCTTTTCGATGACATCGCCGCGCATGAACGTCAGCCAGAATCCTTTGTTGTGCTTAACCAAGCCGATTATCGCCGTAAAATCAGCAAAGATGTTGAAGGGTTTATGACTCAACGATTGAATGACAGGTTGCTTGGTATTATCCACCGTGATGAGAGTGTCGCTGAAGCCAATGCTGCTCAGCATTCGATCATGGAGACGAATCACGCTTCAGTCGCTGGGTTCGATATCGAAGTGATCAGTAAGAAACTGGCAGAAAAGCTCGGGTTGGTGACCACCGATGGTTCCATGTTCTCCCCACCAGCTTCTCATCTCGCGTAACTTCCATTGCTCAAAGAATTGAAATGAATAAGCTTCCTTTATATTTGTTGGTCATCTTGATGGCCCCATTGGCAGCGATGGTCGTTGTCACACCAATGGACAGTGACAAGCAATTTGTCTTTGCGATTGTCAGCTTGGCAGTCCTGTTTTTATTAAACTTCAGTAAGCGTCGAGATATATCCGTGGTGATGGTGCTATTCTCCATTCTGACCTCGACACGCTACCTGTATTTTCGTGCTGATCAAACCTTACACTTCGATTCGATGATCGAAGCTATCCTGGGCATCGGTTTATTTGTGGCCGAACTCTACTCTTGGGTAATGTTGATTCTTGGTTATATCCAGACCACTTTTCCTTTAAACCGTCCGATTGTTCCGCTGCCGAAAGACACATCACTTTGGCCAACCGTTGATGTCTATATTCCTACCTACAATGAATCGATTGATGTGGTGAGAGATACCGTACTTGCGGCGCAGTGTATTGAATACCCGAAAGACAAGATCAAAGTCTATGTTCTGGATGATGGTAAACGTAAAGAATTTGCGATGTTCGCTGCGAAAGCGGGCGTCGGTTATATTACGCGCTCGGATAACTCCCATGCAAAAGCAGGGAACTTGAACCATGCGCTTAAACAGACCAAGGGCGATCTTATCTGCATTTTTGACTGTGACCACGTAGCGACACGAGTCTTCTTGCAGTCAACCGTTGGTGCTTTCTTAAAAGATCCTAATCTTGCGTTATTGCAAACTCCGCATCATTTCTATTCGCCGGATCCTTTTGAACGCAACCTTTACGGGAAAAATGATATCCCCAATGAGGGGGAGTTATTTTATGGGCCGATTCAGCAAGGCAACGACATGTGGAATGCCACTTTCTTCTGTGGTTCCTGTGCTGTTTTACGTCGTAGCGCCCTTGAGCAAATTGGTGGTGTCGCTGTTGAAACCGTCACCGAAGATGCGCACACCGCGTTGAAAATGCAGCGCTTGGGCTGGAACACCGCGTATCTACCCATACCGCTTGCTGGTGGATTGGCGACAGAGCGTCTTGCGCTCCATGTGATTCAGCGTAACCGCTGGGCGAGAGGCATGGTACAGATATTCCGTTTGGATAACCCGCTGCTTGGTAAAGGATTAAAGTTTCAGCAGCGCCTTTGTTATTTGAGTGCGATGCTCTATTTCTTATTCCCGTTACCGAGAATCGTGTTTTTGACTGCGCCGTTGGCGTTTTTGCTGTTTAACCTCAATATTATTCACTCTTCAGCGAGCTTGATCTTTTCCTATGCGTTGCCTCACTTTGTGATGTCGATGTTTGTCTCCTCGCGATTAAATGGACGTTCTCGATACAGCTTTTGGGGCGATATTTACGACATGGCATTGGCGTTTCATCTTGCGCTGCCAACCATTATTACCATGATTTTCCCAAAGCGCGGCAAGTTTAACGTGACCGATAAAGGCGCGTTGCTAGATAAGACTTACTTTGATGCCAATATCGTGAAGCCGCATATGCTGACAGCAGGGCTGCTTACAGTCGCGATTGGCTGGGGCGTTTATCGTGCACTCGGCCATTCTTCGTTTATGGCCGATCCTATGGTTGTTGCGCTCAATATTGGTTGGGCTTCCTATGGCTTATTTTTCCTTTTAGCCGCGATTGCCGCTGGTCGAGAAACACGTCAGGTGCGCAAAACCATTCGTTTAGACGTAAAAATTCCTGCGGTGATTCACTATGCCAGCGGTGTATTGTCTCGCACTCACACGGTTGATCTGTCGATGGGCGGTTGCTTGGTTGCTTTGCCTGCTCAGCAGCATGATGACGCGGTAGAAGCGATAGAGTTACAACTTCATTCCGGCGCGATAGCTATTCCCGTCGAGCAGATTGGTGTCGGTGAACAAGGGTATCGCCTTAAATTCAGTGACGTGTCGTTATCTCACCGCCGTGAGTTGGTGAGAATTGTCCTGTCTCGTGCGGATGCCTGGGTGCGTCCACCGAGAGAGAAAGATCGTCCGCTACGTTCATTGGCTATGATTGCATCTTGTATATGGGAAGTGGTGGTTAAGTCGCTAAAAGCGCGTCGTATTAGTCAAAAGCGAAGCCTAGAGAAAGCCAAACGAGTGAGCGGAGAGCAAGCATAATGTTAAAGCGATTACTAACCGTAACTGTGATGGCGATTTCTGTGTGGTTCTGTGGGCCCGTCTTTGCCGCCGATGAAGATTTAACGGCAACACCGCACTATCATAATACGATGACTTTAGCCGACATGGGCCTTACGCAAGGGATAGTGTTTCGTGGCGGGCAAATGGATGCTGGTGTTGGGTTTAGTTTACCGATTGATCAACTTGTTACCCAAGCACAAATGACTTTGGATCTGCGAGCTTCCGATTCATTGCTGGGCAGCGATATGGCATTGCGTATTCGCGTTAACGGGCAGGTGATTGGTGCCATCCCACTCTCATCCGTCAATGAACAGAAAACCAGCTATCAGTTAAATGTGCCTGCGCTTTTAGTCAGCTCTCGCAATACGGTTAGCTTTAGCTTAGCCAGCGATGATCAGAGTTTGTGTTATCAAGACGAAGGCAGTCAGTCACAGCAAATCGAAATCCTATCAAGCTCGAAGTTACAGTTGAATGCGCAGCAGTTGGATATCGCAGCGGATTTACACTATTTCCCTAAGCCGTTTTGGGATGTGCAAGATATGCTCGATACCCCAATTCGTTTTGTTTTCGCTGATAAGGTTACGCCCTCACAAGTGAGTGCCGCGGCAGCGTTGTCGTCATGGTTTGGCGTGCAAGCGAGTTATCGTGGGGTTTCGTTTGATGTGTCAAAAGGGCAATTGCCGATGAGCAATGCAATTGTGTTTGGTATGCCGGGCGAGAAAATTGGGCGTTTAACCTTACCTCAAACGGACAAACCTCTGTTGCAAGTGGTGCCCAACCCGATGGACCCGCTGTACAAGTTGCTGCTGGTTGTCGCCGATGACGATGTGGGAATACGCAGCGCAGTGCACCGTTTAACTCGTCAAAATTTTGCGATGCAAACGGTTCAATATACCGTTGAACATCAAACGATCGCTCAAAGTGCGCCTTATGATGCGCCGCGTTGGATTTCGACTTCTGCACCCGTGCCGCTTAGTGAGTTAAGTTCTCAGGGCGAAAATATGGTAGCCAAGGGGATCTGGCATAATTCGCTTGATTTCTCATTTCGAGCTGCGCCCGATCTATTCCTGTGGGACGGGGAAACCATTCCTTTAAACATCGATTACCGTTTTCCTGCTGACTCATGGATTGACCCTGAACAATCTTTCTTGAATGTGGTCTTTAACGGGCAGTTTCTGGACGACCTTCCGGTCAATAAACGTGGAGTACTGGAGCAACTTTGGCGACGTCTCGGTGGCGATGCCCGTCAAGAAACCGCCCAACTTCCGATTCAACCTTACATGATTTATGGGGATAACCAATTATCCCTGTATTTTAACGTTAAACCGCAAGCCGATGCACCTTGTGGCACCGCGTTGGATAGCAATATTCGCAGCCGAATTCAAAACTCATCAACCATTGATTTGAGTGAGACTCAGCACTTCTCCTTGCTGCCTAATTTGTCGTTTTTTGTAGGTGCGTCTTTCCCATTTTCACGCTTAGCGGATTACTCACAGACCTTGTTGTGGTTGCCAAGTGAGCCAACTGCCGCGCAGTTGCAAACGCTATTTAGCCTGAATGCTCGTTCCGGGGCGGCAACCGGAACCGCTATTTTTCGTAACCAAGTGCTGCTTGGTGCTCCCACCAATAACTCGGTGCTTGAAGGCAAAGATATCCTAGCGGTTAGCTCGATGGCGGAAACCCGTTTTAATCGGTTGTTAATGACCAATACGCCGTTTCACGAGCGCGACAACACGTTGCATGTTCATCCTCAATCTTGGAGTGCAAAGTTATTGACGTGGCTTCAAGGGCACTGGGGACTTACTGCACTCGAGGCTGAGCGATACTTCTCTTCAAATGAGGTGTGGCGCGGTTTTATCAGTTTTGAATCGCCTTGGAGTGAGAAACGTACGGTGATTGTTGCCACTGCGACGTCTGATGAACAGCTTATGAAGATCGAGCACGATCTTAAAGTGCCGAGCATCAACGCAGCGATTCGTGGTGATGCCACCGTGATTACTGACGAAAACGGCGCAACAAGTTTCAATGTTGCACCACAATTCCCTTCAGGTCAGCTACCTTGGTATAAGATGGCGATATGGTATGCCAACCAGCACAGTGCGGTCTTTGCCTTGCTGACGTTGTTCATCTCGTTGATTTTGGGGCTGGCTGTGTACCGTCGATTGGAGCGCAAAGCCGAGCAGCGCTTGAATGAAGCGTAAAGGCTCAGGACGAATAATGATGAAAAATAATGCGTTAAAACTGTTTTCTACCTTTGTTTTATTAGAAGCGCTGCAGTTAACTGCAGCCACTCCAGTATGGGCGCAAGACCCAGCTTTAGACTCGTTGCTTGAACAAGCGCAATATTGGCATGAGAAGTCGAACGATGGGTTGGCGAAAGAGTCGTTACAGAAAGTATTAATGGTCGACCCAAATCAGCCTCAAGCGCTCTATCTTATGTCTTTGTGGGCACAAGAAAATGGGCAGAGTGCAGAAAGCGCACAATGGCGTGCGCGGCTAGAAAAGGCGCATCCTAACGCACCGCAATTGCAACAGTTAAGCCGCTCACAAACGCTGAGTCAACTGCCTAAAACGGGGATCGATCAAGCCCGTCGTCAGGCTCAATCGGGAGATATCCAAGGCGCTATCGCGACTTGGAATACCTTGTTTCAAGGTAATTCACCGCCAATGGCGCTGGCGCCTGAGTATTATCTGACCATGTCTGGTGATAAGGGCATGTATAACCAAGCGGTATCTGGTTTGGCAACGTTGGCTAAGCAAAACCCAACCAATAGCGCGGTGGGTATTGCTTACGGTCAGGTCTTAACGTACCGAGAGACAACTCGTCGTCAAGGTATTCGCCAACTTGAGTCTTATGCACCGCAAAATAAAAATGCCTCGGATGCGTTGCGTCAAGCTTTGCTGTGGCTAGAGCCTAAGGCATCAGACCAACCAATGTATCAGCGCTGGGCGCTGGCCCACCCACAGGACAAGAGTGTTCTGGCGCATTATCAATCGGCAGTAGAGGGAGAGAAAAAGCGCAATGGGTTCAACGAACTTAATCGCGGAAACTTGAGCCAAGCACAGAGCGAGTTTCAGCGTGTACTGAATGAGTCACCAAACGACGCTGATGCACTTGCCGGTATGGGGTATGTGGCATTGAACCGCGGAAATTATGCTTCAGCCGCTGACTTCTTAAAGCGCTCCGCCGCGCAGGGTGGAAATCAAGCGACAAAACGTCGTCAACAAGCGAGTGAAGCGCAATTCTTAGCACAGTTGGGACAAGCCCAGCAAGCGTACCAAGCGGGCAACACCGCGCAAGCCTTAGAGCTAAGTGCTTCACTAATGAATCGCAAAGGTGAAGTCGGCCGCGGAGCGAAGCTATTTCGCGCCGATGTACTACGCCATAATGGCGATTATGCACAAGCCGAAGCGTTACTCCTTAATGTGTTAAAGGAGCAACCAAAGAATCAGGCAGCAAAAGAATCACTCTACTATGTCTATATAGAGCAAAACCAAACGGATGAGGCGAAACGTTTATTAGCCAGTTTACCTCAGGAAGTACAGCGTCGTATTCGGTCTGAAGACAGCTACAGCAACATGCGTGACCTGGCAAAACAAGCCGTTGAGGCAGGTAATGTAGAAACCGCGATTGTTATTTTAGACAATGGGCTACAAAGGTTGCCGAATAACCCTTGGTTACGGCTTGAGCTAGCAAGGCTCTATCAGCAGCAAGATAACAATGTGCGTGCTCAGGAGGTGATGGCTCCACTACAAACCGCGAAAGCGACGCCAGAAGATCTATACGTTGCTGCGCTCTTTGCGTCTGGGGAAGAGCAGTGGAAGCAAACCAATATTTTGCTGGGACGTATTCCTCAGTCGCAGCGAAGCGCGCAAGCCAGTAAGCTGTATGCTGAATCGAAATTCTATTTAAATTTGGATTTGGCACGTTCTTACTTGACGCAAGGCCAAACTTCGCAGGCGCAAGCGCTTTTACAATCAATGCAAGCCCAAGCGATCACCAATCCTCTGTGGTCGGGAAAATTGGCGCAGCTGTTGGTTAAATCGGGGGATGTGAACCGCGCCATTGAGGTTATTCATGCCAACCAAGAGCAAGGTATTGAAGGCAATGCGGGTGATTATGCTGCCCAAGTCGCTGTGCTTTACCAAGCTGGCTTGCAGCAAGAGGCGCAAAGCTTGTTGAATCATCCGCAGATTATTGCCAATAGCACGCCTCTGCAATTGGCTCGAGCAAGACACGTGTATGTGATTAATCAGGCGGATACGTTACGCGAACAAGGCCAATTCGCTCCTGCCTATGACATGTTGACCGCGGCGCTGCAGGTTGATCCGACTAGCCGTGACTTGATGCTGGCGATGGGGCGACTCTATCAAAGCGGCAAGCTCAACGAACAAGCCTTGGTAGTTTACCAGTATCTTCTTGATAACCAAAAAGATACTCCAGAGCAAGATGCGCTGGTGGGTGCGATTAATATCGCCTTAGTAAAAGGCCAAGCGGGCAAAGCGCGTGAACTTTCCGGACAGCTGCAACAAGTTAGCTCTCCATCACGCCTGTTACTGCTCGCGCGTATTGATGAGGCGCAAGGCAAACACGCTCAAGCGATGGCCAATTTGCGTCAAGCGCGATCTAAACTTCTTGGGCTTAAAGCGAATTATGCCAGCACGTCTCCAATGGTGGGTGGGCTCGTCATGGCAGATAATCCTTTTGCGGGCAGTCAAACTACGGTTCACTCTGCACAAACGTATTCTGTATATGGTGAAACGATGCCATGGCAGGTTAATACGCAAACGTCATTAAATGGTGAGACGATAAATCAACGTACCGATTTACCGAAGCCAACTGCAGAGCAACAAACGTTGGCGGATGTGAATCGTTTAATCCTGCAGATTACCGAGCGAACGTCGAGCTGGGTACAAGGTGGTATCGAAGTTCGAGGTCGCGATGGAGAGAATGGCTTAAGCCGTTTGACCGAAGCGCGAGCGCCGCTTGAATGGTCGACAGTACCGTTTGGTGATGCGCGCTTATCACTCAATATTGATGCCGTCACCCTCGATTCAGGCACGACCTCCGCGGATGCCAACCGCCGCTTTGGTACTGGGGCATTGATTCAGGGGCAAGTGGCGTTAGCCGAAGGCGTCTCATCACTTGATGGTGATGTTTTGCCTGACGTTGCCTCTCAAGGCGCACAAAGCCAGAGTGGTGTCGAACTTGCAATGTCACTGCGAGATAAACACTATCAGCTGGATATTGGCACGACACCGCTTGGTTTGGAGCAAACAACGCTTGTCGGAGGCATAACGCTTATTGCGCCTCTGGGAGATTATACTGATTTGTCTTTGTCAGCAGAGCGTCGAGCGGTCAAAGACAGCTTGCTCTCTTATGTCGGAATGAAAGACAGTTTCTCTGGTAAATACTGGGGTCAGGTGACACAAAATGGCCTGAGTATTCAACTAAATTATGATGATGGTGAAGTTGGCTATTATGCAAATGCGGGCGCTTGGCGCTATGTTGGCCACAATGTTGAGGATAACAATGCAGTCAAAGTTGGCGCTGGTATGTATCTTCGCCCTTACAAAACCGATAGCCGTCAGCTGCAAATTGGCTCGCACCTGAGCTATCAAGACTTTGACGATAACCTGAGCTACTACAGCTATGGGCATGGGGGGTACTTTAGCCCGCAAAACTATGTCAGTGTCTCCTTTCCTGTTGAATATACTCAGGAATTGTCTAAGCTAAGTCTTTCAGTTGGCGGTGCTTTAGGCTATCAATCTTACAGCCAAGATGAGGTAGATTATTTCCCTGGGCATTCAGCACTCCAATCCACATTGGATGGTTATGCGACTACGGGGTTGGTTGAAGAGGCTCGGTACAGTGCAGAAAGCACGGATGGCATTGGGTACAGTTTCCAAGCTAGGCTAGGGTATAAAATTAAACGTGACTTGATGCTTGAAGCGCGCGTCGCCTATGACACCTTCGGTGATTACAATGAGTCCAAAGCGCAGTTGTCGCTTCGCCACTCTTTCCATGATTATTAATCGAATGGTGTTGGTCTTTAATGCGTAGGTAAAGAGTGCCGTGGGGCATTCTTTACTGTTTGAATGACAGGGATAATGGGCGATGGTCAGGGTTTATAAACATGTGATGAAAGTACTTTTGATCCTGATGGTCATGGTACCGAGCGCGTTGGCAACCTCATTAGATTGGAAGCCGTTCAAAACGCGGTTTATGGCGAGTGATGGGCGTATTTTGGACACTGGCAATCACAATGTCAGCCATACCGAAGGCCAAGGTTTTTCAATGTTGTTTGCAGTCGCTGCCAATGATAAGGCTTCATTTGATAAGATCTGGGGCTGGACCAAAGCTCATCTCAATGACCCCAAAACCGGGCTGTTTTACTGGCGTTATAACCCCATCATTGCTGACCCGATAGAAGATAAAAATAATGCGTCCGATGGCGATATTCTGATTGCTTGGGCTCTGCTCAAAGCCGGAACGCGATGGGATAATAAAGCCTATTTGGCGGAATCTGACCGTATTGTCAGGGCGCTGCTCGATCATACGGTGATTGATTTCGCTCACCACAAAGTGATGTTACCCGGACGTCATGGTTTTACCGCCAAAGATTCGATTACTCTTAATCCCTCTTACTTCATTTTTCCTGCTTGGCGTGATTTTGCCAAACGCAGTTATCTTGCCAATTTATGGACGCTAATTGATGATTCCCAACAGCTACTCGCTGAGATTGACTGGGGAAGGGAGAAGATTCCAACCGATTGGATAACGCTCTATGCGAACGGCAAAACCGCGCCAGCCAAAAAATGGCCTGCGAGAGTCAGTTACGATGCGATTCGAGTGCCGCTCTACATGAAGTGGGATCAAGCCAATAATCCGCTGTTAAGTCGCTGGCAATCATGGTTTTCTCGCTATTCAAGGTTATCGATGCCCGCTTGGGAAAACATGATTGATCATCAAGTCGCAAACTATCCAATGCGCGGGGGCTTATTGGCCGTCAGAGATTACACGATGGGGCAGCTGAGCCAAGAGGCGACAAAAATTAAAACCAGTGATGACTATTATTCGGCGAGTTTAAAGTTACTCAGCGCGCTGGCGGATGAAGGCTTCGCTTTTTAGTTTGAGGTTAGTTTAGGTCTACGTGAAAGCCGATCTCTCCAATATGAGAGATCGGCGTTGTGTTTAAGGCTGTGGCTTTGGCTGGAGTAACTTAATATAGTCTAAGCGTTCGTTCCATGGGTCTGTGCGCATGCCACTCTCTTTCGCCCCTTGGTTGGAAAACCACATTAAATTATCTTGTTGATGATCGTACGGTTGCCAGGTTGGTAAGTCGTCGCCATTCGGGTTGCCATACTTGATAAAGTTAACCCAATATTGATGGACAAGATCAGCCATGGCTTGATCTTCAGAAGACAGCTTTTCGCCATAGCGGGTGGCCACGGTATTAAAAGCGTATGGAATGTCGGTGGCATGAAAAGCGCCTGGCCATGCGTCCTTCTCAGATTCCGTCACATAGGCAAAGCGGTACCCGTACACCGTTTGGTTATGCTCGTCTGCGACTCTTAGTGCATAGCGGGTGGGTTCGACCATCAGCGCGTCACTGGCGATACGCTGAGCCACATCTTGTGGTTTCGTGACCCCATTCTCGGCATAGGCCTTAGCGATTTTTTCCTGATCGACCTCGAGTTCAGCGAAGGGTTCAAGCGCGTCTGACATCGAGTCCACTGGGCCTGAAAAGCCTATTTCAAAATCAGTGGTGCCCATCATCAAAGGGACACTTAAGCGCTCACCTTTAACGTAGTAATCCTGAGGCTGTTTGACGACCAGTTTTCCATCCAACATCGGTCCCGAATAGGTCGGATCGCCCATTGAATTCATATTCAGCCCGCTAGTCACTTGCTCCGCACTTAATTGTCGCAGCGCATCCAGGGCATCTTGGCCTTGAATATTGAACCGTTTAGCAAAGTTCTCACCAATCTGTTCGGCAGAGGGCACGCCTTGGTCATTCATTTTGTCGATCAAGCGTTGGTTCATACCGATACGACCACCACCGGATTGGATAATCGCGCGTTGAAACAAGCCTTGAGACAAGGGAGACGTGAGCAGTGTATGAATAGAAAAACCACCAGCCGATTCACCGACGAGCGTAATGTTGTTGGCGTCACCGCCGAATTGGTGAATGTTATTTTTTACCCATTTGAGCGCAGCGATTTGGTCCATAAACCCGTAGTTGCCAAGTGGTTCATCACCATGTGGTTCTGCGCTGAGTGCTGGGTGAGCAAAGAAACCAAAACGGCCGACACGATAGTTAAAACTGACGACAATAATGTCATTTTGGGCGAAAGCTTGACCATCATAAATCGGGGTTGAAGAGCCGCCATTCACAAAGCCACCGCCATAGATCCAAACCATGACTGGTAGCGGTTTTTCAGTGCTGCTTTTTGGTGCCCAGACGTTAAGCCCTAAGCAGTCTTCATCGGGCTCTGTGCCAAGCGGGGCAGCATCACTAGGGAAAGGTTTTTGCATACAATCATGGCTAAATTCAGTGGCCTGATAGATGCCAGGCCAAGGCATTTTAGGTTGTGGTGCATGCCAACGAAGTGAACCAATAGGAGGTTCGGCGAAAGGAATACCGCGGTAAATATTAATACCTTCTTGGGTAATACCTTGTACTTGTCCGGATTCTGTTTCTGTAATCGGGGAGGGGGTAGCCCCGGATGAAAAAGCGATTGAGCTCATTAAAACTCCTAAACCTAACCGTATTTTGTTCATAATATTCACTTTCGAGCTTGAGTGTTGTGAAATCAGCCCGCTCTGTTATCGGGGAAAAGTGGATTTGCGTTTATATAATGTTCGCCGATGGGATCGAAATTTATACAATAATTACCATACTTTAAGCTGTCATTATGAATCAATTGTGTTTGAAATTTTTTTCATATCAATGAGCATCTTAGAAACAATCTCCGCTGATTAGACGTGATCTTGATAACAGGTCGGATATATATAGCGTATTCGGCATGGTAAAGTTTATGCTAGTTTATTGATATATGACTAAATAGTCTTGCTACGATTATCGTTGTAACGAATGGTTGCTACTGCGATAGGTTCATACCGACGACTGATTAATAATGAGCAGTGAATGACCAAACCAAATTTGAGCAAAATGATTATCGCACTGATGATAGCGGTGATCTTGTTTGTTATTGCCAACGTGGTAACTAGGTACGTCCAGCGCGAGGCACAATATGCTTTTACACAAGAGCTGCTTCAGCATTCTGAGTTAGTGACCAACGAATTAGTTACGTCACTTAATCAGGTGATAAAGGCAGGCTTAACTCAGTGTGACGAAGCAACGATCGATAAACTGCGTGTTATTTCTAATCGCTATCTGTATGTATACGATGTGGGCTTAGTGAAAAACAACCGGATTCAGTGTACCGCCAACTGGGGGAAGATGAAGCAAGCTTCAAGATTGCCCAAGCCCGATGAATTCAATTCCAAGAGTGGGCAGTATGTTCTCTATTCGAATGTTTCTGATTTATTTCCAACAGACATTACCTTACATATTTCTCGCCTAGCGGATATTCTGGTGTTTGTTCCCGTTGATGTGCACGGTAAGTTTCTCGATCGTAAAAAACCATTTTCATTTTCGATTCGCGCAGAGACAGGCCGCTATACCATGCTTGAGTATCAAGCTACTAACCAGCAGAGTTGGCTGTCTTCTAATCTGTTTGATTTTATGGCCTTGAAGACACGCAGTTGCAGCAAAATTTATGCGTATTGCGCTGAAAGCCATAGCAACCGAACGGGGCTGTTCTATTATGGAAACTTAATTCCGGTTGCTAGCTTTTTGGCTTTTTTGCTCCTCGGGTTTGTTGTTTACTATGGGTTGGAGTCGATTATATATCGCAAACGTTCAATGGAGTTTCGCTTAACCAAAGCCGTTAGTGAACGTTCACTGTATATGGAATACCAACCTTTGTTGTGTGCGGCAACGAAAAAGATTGTCGGTGTGGAGGGGTTAATCCGTTGGCACGATGACGCCTATGGCCGCGTTTCTCCCGAGCTCTTTATTAGCTTGGCCGAAAAAATCGCGCTCTATCCCCAAGTCGCCCATTTTACTGCCGATTGTTCAGTGAAAGAAATGGCCTCGGTGTTGGTTGCGGATCGAAGTTTTACGCTCTCGATCAATATTAATACCTACGAAATTTTAAACCCCGAATATTTGGATATCCTCAAAGGCATTGCGCTTAAAAATGATGTCCATGCTCAGCAGATAAAAATCGAAATTACCGAAAGAATCGAAGTGTCGTTGCAGGAGTTATCCGAATTTTCACAGCGCGCTAAGCGTTATGGATTCAGAGTCTCGCTTGATGATTTTGGTACTGGCGTGTCTAATTTAGTTTGGCTCACGGAAATCGATTTTGATGAGATCAAAGTAGATCGCGTATTTACTCAAGCGTTAAATAGCGACTTTAAGCAGGCGTTAGTCATGCCGATTATGGATCTGGTATCGGGCTTGAACAAGCAAGTGGTGTTTGAAGGGGTTGAAAATAAGGTCGAGTATGATTTGATTGTTAATACTAACCCGTCAGCCATTGTTCAGGGGTGGTATTTCTATAAGTCGATGCCCAAAGCACAATTGTTATCTCATTTGAGCTAATGGATATGTAAGTGAGGAGTGCTGGAGCTTTACTGGTGAAAGGGCAGGTATGTCGATAGTTCGTCGATGCGCGCTTCCACATACTCACGTTCCTCACCTAAAAATCGTGCCACGGCTTGGCGAAATTCGTGGTGTTCGATCCAGTGTACTGACCAAGTACTGATAGGCTCAAAACCGCGTTGGATTTTATGTTCTCCTTGAGCGCCGGGATCAAAGTGCTTTAGGCCATGTTCAATGCAGTAATCAATGCCCTGATAGTAACAAGTTTCAAAATGCAAGCTATCAAACTCCTCATCACAGCCCCAGTATCGGCCATATAGAGTCTCTGCATCTTTAAACGACCAAGCGGCCGCCACCGGTTTATGCTGGTGATACGCCATGACCAAAACGATTTGCTCAGGCATCTCGGTGACCAATTGCTGGAAAAAGGCTTTATTCAGATGCCCGTGATGCCCGTGTTTGAGATAAGTGAGCTGATAGAAATCAAAGAAGGTGTCGACTAATTGGTGAGTGATCTCGTTACCTTCGTAACGGGTTAAGATAATACCTTGCTGACGAACACGCTGCCTCTCTTTGCGTACATTTTTACGTTTGCGTGAGGTGAAGCTGTGGAGAAAATGGTCAAAGTCTTGATAATCGCGATTGAACCAGTGGTATTGGCAATCTTGGCGGGCCATCAATTGTTGCGCTTGGTACTGCGTAAGCTGTGACTCTTCGACAAATAAACCATGCCAACCTGAGAACTGGTGCTCATGACAGAGTTCACGTATCGCATTCGCAAAGATACTGAGGGTCGTTTCAAAGCTTAGGTGCTCTTTGTCGTGAAGAATACGTGGGCCCGTTGCCGGGGTAAAAGGAATCGCGGTGACCAATTTGGGAAAATACTCAAGTCCAGCATGTTCCCAAGCCTCTTGCCATGACCAGTCGAAGACATATTCTCCCCAAGAGTGGCTTTTAAGATACATCGGCATCGCAGCGATAAGTTCACCTTGTTGTTCAACAACCAGATGAACCGGATGCCATCCGGAATCATCACAGACACAGCCACTTTGTTCTAACGCGTTTAAAAATGCGTGTTTGAGAAAAGGGTAGTCATCGCCACGCAGGCGATCCCATTGCCCAGCATTGATCTCAGAGATTTGGTGATGGATTCGTAAGTTAGGCATGTAGGATGAGTCATCAATCTATTCACGACAAGGATTTATCCTATTCCTTCACCTCCAAAATGTAAATTATTCAACAAAGCCCGAGCACCAAGTCAATCTCGCTCAGCGAGGTGATAAATTGTCCCTCATGATTGTCAGCGCTTCTTGCATAATGTGTTGCTGCTCAGCTGTCAGGCCTTGTGTCATATCCGTATTTAACTGCGTTCGTATGTCGGTGAGTCGCTGAAAATATTGTTGACCAGTCGCGGTTAAATGCAGGAGTGATTGGCGTCGATCTTTTTCAGACTTTGTGCGGGTCACCATTTCAAGCGCAATGAGTTCATTGATAAGCCGAGTGATTTGCGCTTTATCTTTTCTCATCACAACGACAATATCGTGAGCGGTACATTCGTCAAAACGCCCAATCGCCAAAAGCACCAGCGCTTGAAAAAAACTCACAGAGAGTCGCTCTGCATGCATTTTTTCTGTCATCCGTACTCGCATCAATTGCGTTAAGTCGGCGATGTTTAGGTCCAAAACATTACTTTTCATATGGTTGATATAGTCAACTACTTTCCATATAGTTGACTATATCAACCATTAACTGGGTTTCGCAAATGAAATTAAAAAAAGCCGCGATTACTTTACCGGCGCCTATCTGTATTGTTGCAACGTTAAGTTGCTTTATGACTTACCTCAACCATGGTGTCACCAGCCAGTTTATGACCCATTGGCTGCAAGCATTTCTGTTTTCTTTACTGGTTATCGTGCCGATTGCCGGGTTATTGATTATGAAGATCTCACGTTATGTTGAAACGCGGTTGCCTAATGTAAGACCGCTGTATCAAAAACTATTGCAGTGTGGAATGATTGCTTTGAGTCTGGAGTCCATTTTGGCGGCGGTTTCAACATTCGGCACCACGGCGGCTAATGATGTCTCGAGCTTTATTGCTATTTGGTTTGCGACCCTGATTCGAGCGCTACCTTTAGGTTATCTGATTGCCATGCTGATGGTGTTTATTGTTAAGCCGCGAATTCAAAATGCGATGGCGCGTTTGGCTGCGGCAAATTAAGCCGTAAAATGAGCGACTAAGGAAGGTTTGTAGTTAAGAGCAAAGCGCGGTAAATTATTCATTTTGTTCGCCAATCTTTAATTTAAATACGCATATTGAATGGGCTATTGGTGTCTTTTCTCGTCTATCATATGTGTATTTTTGCCCTGAAACGGTGTAAGGAAACCCATGTTTACTGCGTTCGTAGCCGCGATTTTACCGGTGCTCATTATTGCCTCCGTTGGCGCGATATTAAGCCGAAAAACGGCGTATCTCGATGATCCCAATCTTCCTAAGTTAATTGTTAATGTCGGTATACCATGCCTGCTTTTGTATTCAATGCTGGGTGAGCATATCGATTTCCTCGGTATGGGAAAATTGGTTCTTGCGAGTGTGTGTACTCTGGTAGCGATGGTCGTGTGCTCACTGGTGTTACTCAAAATCATGCGTTTACCGATTCGTTTTTATTTACCCGTGTTGGTTAACCCAAATACGGGGAACTTGGGGATTCCAATCGCGTATGCGTTGCTCGGCGAGCAAGGTTTAGCAGGTGCGGTGATCATTTCCTCTATTATAGAAATCAGTCACTTTACGCTCGGAATAGGCTTGATGTCGGGCAGTTATTCACCGCGGCAAATTATTGCGAACCCGCCAGTTATCGCGCTTGCGATTGGTGCCGCGCTGCTTGGACTTAATGTACCGATTCCGCAATTTTTACTTCAAGTCTTTGATATGCTGGGAAGTATTACAGTGCCAGTGATGCTACTGATGCTTGGGCGCTCCCTTGCTCACATGCGAGTCTACGATACGCGCTGGGTGAGGTTGTTTTTCTTGTCGCTCTATCGTCCCGCGATAGGGCTCGCGATGGGCTGGATGGCCGCCGTTCTTTGGGGGCTGTCACCGCTTCATACCGCTAACCTGATGATCGCATGCAGCATGCCGGTTGCGGTGCTTAACTATATTTTTGCGACTCGCTATAACGGCCCCGTTAATGACGTCGCCGGACTGACGTTTTTAACCTTACCAACCGCGTTGGTCGCGTTGGTGGTGATTAAGCTGTTTATCATTACCTGATGGTGCTTTAAATAGCAGCTGTGATGATACGGCTGCTATTTAAGTAATTGCAAAGACCTATAGAGAACGTACTGCGCGTGATGCTTGGTCGTAAAATCCTGAAAGCGTTCGCATTAATGTTGCGATGTCACCGAGTTGGTCGTCAAGGTGCATGTGTTTTAGGGCGTCAACTAAACACTGCTCACGAACGTCTCGGTATTGATTACAAAACTGCTCACCTTTTTCCGTCACGCTATAAAAAGTGTCTTTACCTTGTCGCATACCTTCAACTAACTCAAACTTAGCCAATTTCCGTACCGAGTAAGAGACGGTGTGTAAATCATCAATGTTGAGTGTAAAGGCGACATCGGCAATACGTTTGGGACGATTTCGGTGATAGATATTGTGCACGACGAGAATATCGAGTGGGCTTAGTTCAGGCATACCTGAGGTTGAGCTGCAAGATTGCATCCAGCGCTGAAACGCATTGTTCATCATGGTCAATGCGTATTCAAATTCGCTGAGCGCCATTGCCTCATTGCTCGCCAAGTGCGAGGAGGAGACAATGGGCATGTGACTTGGAGGAGAAGATTCTTCGCTCATCGCATTATCCTTGTGTCATGGTCGTTGGCAGCCAAGTAACGACTTGTGGAAAAGCTGTAATCATAACGGCTGCGGCCATTAATAGGAAAAAGAAGGGCAATGCTGCTTTCGCCACATAGAGAATATTCTTACCCGTCAGGCTTTGAATCACAAATAAGTTAAAGCCGACTGGCGGCGTAATCTGTGACATTTCTACCACCAGCACAATGTAGATACCAAACCAAAGTGGGTCAATGCCGGCTTGCATTACCATCGGTAGGACAACGGAAGTTGTCAGCACGACGACAGAAATGCCATCTAAGAAACAGCCAAGTATCACAAATAGAATGGTTAAGCAGAGCAATAGCATATAGGGAGAAAGGGCCATCAAAGCAATCTCCTCCGCTAACATACGTGGTAAGCCAATAAAGCCCATCGCCACCGTGAGAAAAGCTGCCCCAGCCAAGATAAAGATGATCATGCATGAGGTCTTAACGGCGCCCATCAAACTTTGTTGGAACGTTTGCCAAGTGAGTGAGCCACTGGTCAGTGCGAGAATTAACGAGCCAATGACGCCAAATGATGCGGCTTCTGTTGGTGTTGTTATTCCGGCGTAGATTGACCCAAGAACAAATAAGACTAAACAAGTCACCGGGACTAACTTAATGATGGCTTTGAACTTAGTTGTTAGGCTGTAGTGAGTATCATCAACAGGCATACGTTGCTTGTTTTTGAGTGACCAAAAAACGGTATAGCCAATAAACAGCGCAACCAGCATTAAGCCGGGTATCGCCCCAGCGATAAATAAGCGCCCTATGGAGACCTCGGCAGAAACCCCATACACAATTAAGATAATCGATGGCGGGATGAGTAAGCCCAGTGTCCCTGAACCTGCAAGTGTGCCGATTGCCATGTGGTCATCATAGCCTTTGCGCTTGAGTTCGGGTAAGGTCATTTTGCCGATTGTCGCCGCCGTTGCAGCGGAAGAGCCAGAGACCGCAGCAAAGATCCCACAGCTTAGAATGTTGACGTGAAACAGTGCGCCCGGTATGCGGCTTAACCACGGTGTTAAGCCCTCAAAGAGATCATCGGATAGCCGTGAGCGAAACAAAATCTCGCCCATCCAGATAAACAGAGGTAGCGCTGCCAATGACCAGTCAGAGACTGCGCCCCATGTCGTTGTCGCATAAATCAAACCGAATGCATCATTTCCGATCAGCAACATACCAACCGCCGCGACCGAGACTAAAGACAGTGCAACCCAAGTTCCACTGGCGAGCAAAGTAACCAACACGACCAGTAAGATCGCGCCAATCCACAATTCGTTCATCCGTGGCTCTCCTTGTTGAGCGTCATTTCGACAGGTGTTGATTCGGCTAACGCTTCTTCCTCTGATTTAGGTATTCGAGTTGAAAATAGCCAGCTGCCAATAGCGCTATCAATGATGGCTAGCGCAAAAATCA
Source organism: Vibrio sp. AK197 (assembly GCF_053903115.1). Classification (NCBI taxonomy): domain Bacteria; kingdom Pseudomonadati; phylum Pseudomonadota; class Gammaproteobacteria; order Vibrionales; family Vibrionaceae; genus Vibrio; species Vibrio sp. AK197. The sequence continues at coordinate 1,171,761 of NZ_CP096429.1, read as the reverse complement.
CCGCGCCAATTGCCATTGGTAGTTGTACGAGCCAAAGCGGCATCGGAATATAACCGGAAGTGACCTCGTCGAATTCATACGACTCCCACACCATATACACCAATTGATAGCCAAGAAAGGAAACGAACAGAGAGGCAACGCTCAGCACAGCACGTTCAATCCAAATAACGACGTTATCCGAAAGCCTTGAAGTAAATAGGCTCACACGAATGTGAGCACCACTTCGAAATGCATAGGCAAGAGCAAGAAAACTGGCACTTGCAAGCAAATATCCGGAGATATCATCGCTTGAGGGAATGACCACGCCAAACCAACGACCAATGACTCGAGTCAGGATAACCAAACAAATCAGTACAATACATAGGCCGGAGATCGCTCCTGCCGCTAGGTACAATTTATCCAAAACAGTGCGCATTTATGAACTCCCTGTTCGCGTATTGTTATAGAGTGAGTAGACGGCGAATTACGGTTGGTATGCGTCTAAAATGGCTTTGCCTTCTTGCCCTGCTTCTTGTGCCCACTCTTTGGCCATGACATCACCGACAGATTTTAGGGATTCCATCAATTCATCACTTGGCTCGGCCACAGCAATGCCGTTGTCTGCAAGCTGTTGAGTCTTTTCGGTGGTTTCTTTTTGAGCCATTTCCCAGCCACGCTGTTCGGCGTTAGCGGCGGCGTCAACCAGGGCGGTTTGAATATCTTTGGGTAGACGTTTAAAAGCACGTTTATTGACGATCACCATGTTCTTCGGAATCCAAGCTTGTACGTCGGTATAGTTGTCAAGGTAATCCCATGCTTGGCTACTTACGCCGGTGGTCGGTGACGTGATCATCATATCAATGATACCCGTCGAGAACGCTTGCGGAATTTCAACGGTTTGCACTGTGGTTGGGGTGGCGTCAAGTAGCACAGACAAGCGCGATAGAGTCGGGCTATAGGCGCGCATTTTTCCGCCTTTAATATCTTGAATGGTGTTAATGGGAGCTTGGCTGTAGATACCTTGAGGTGGCCAAGGCACTGAGTACAGCAGCATCATGCCGTCTTTATCTAATTTGCGCTCTAATGTTGCTTTCGACGCTTGGTATAACGCCTTGGCTTGTTCAAAATTGGTGGCTAAAAAGGGAATGTTATCGAGTTTGTAGATGGGGTCGCTGTTGCCGAGAATACCGATGAAGACCTCGCCAATTGGCACTTGGCGTGTTCGAACGGCACGAGGAATTTCCGTATGTTTGATCAGCGAAGCCCCTGAGTGAACGATAATGTCTAATTCGCCATCCGTTGCTTGTCTTACCTCATTGGCAAATTGAATGATGTTTTGGGTGTGATGGATTGAATCGACGTATGGGGTTGCCATATCCCAGCGTGTAGATGCCATGCTGGTCGCTGAAGTCAGTAGTGTAGCCGCTATCAACGAGTGTTTCATTAACGGACGAATCAGATGTTTTATCATAGCCTGTATCCTTATTCCTTGGCTCTTAGTGAAACGTAAACCACTACGATGTCCCTGTTTACGTGGTCGCTCGCGGCCCATTTCGAGTTTTATAGATGAAATGAATTTACGAGCATTATTTATACAATAACGAGATGTAAACGAATTGACAACAATTGAAAAGCGAATAGGATGTAAATTGCATTTAAATTGTATTTATTGATTTCAATTTGAACAGGACGTAAGTAATCACTTCAAGGAGAAGCAAGGATGAAGCTCAACTGTGATTTAGGAGAAAGCTATGGCATATGGCAGATAGGGCGTGATGATGCGGTTATGCCGCATATTGATATGGCCAATATTGCCTGTGGTTTTCACGCCTCCGATCCAGACGTCATGGCCCAAACCATTCAAAGCGCCATCAAGCATAATGTCGTGATTGGCGCTCACCCAGGCTATCAAGACAAGCAAGGGTTTGGCCGCCGTTCCATTCCTCACACGCATGATGAACTAAAACATTTATTCATTTATCAAGTTGGCGCAATGCAAGGCATGTGTCGTCTGTTTGGTGCCGAGATTGGTTACATCAAACCACATGGCGCACTGTATAATGACATGGTGGCAAATGAAGCCGTATTTTTGGCGCTTGTAGAAGCGATGGCACAGGCTAACATGCGCATTCCTCTAATGATTCTTGCCCGTAGTGATAACCAAACTTATCAAGCGATTGCTGACCAGCATGGTGTCGAGTTACTGTTTGAAGCCTTTGCTGATCGTGCCTATACCGTTGAAGGGCAGCTGGTGGCACGCAGCATAGAAGGGGCGGTGTATCATGACGCAGACACCATCATTCGTCAGGTCAAACAACTTGTAGAAAAAGGTACGATCACAACGCTAGATGGGGTTGATATCCCTCTGCACGCAGATACAGTTTGTGTGCACGGTGACAACGATGAGTCGGTGGCCACCATCGCTCAATTAAGGGAAGCGCTGGGTGAATGATGAAACAGATCCTAACGCTCTCTGAAACCCATTTAATGGTGTATATCGGCGAGCATATTGATGTTAGTCAGGCCAGTAAAATGGCAGTGTTACGAGAGCACGTCGAGCGCCTGTTTCCTGATTTGATTGATGTTATTCCTTCTTATACCAGTTTGATGATTGAGTTTCATCCGCTCAAAACAGACGTCAGCGTATTGATTGGCGAACTTGAGCGGTTACTGGTTAGTTTTGATGATTTTGCTGTGCGCCAAGCGAGCCAACTGATCGAGCTGCCGGTGTTTTATGACCCCCAAGTCGCACCAGATTTAGACCCGCTCGCTAAACGCTGTCAGCTAAGCCGCCAGCAAGTGATCGACATTCACAGTCAGCAAGAATATACGGTGTGCGCCGTTGGCTTTGCGCCGGGGTTTGCGTTTTTGGGGGCTGTGGATGAGCGTATTGCGGCGCCACGTCATGCCGAGCCGAGGCTGAAAGTGGCGAAAGGCAGTGTTGGTATTGCGGATCAGCAAACAGCAGTTTATCCGGCGACATCGCCAGGCGGCTGGCAAATTATCGGTAATTGTCCATTGGATCTATTTGATGTTAATCATACCCCAATGACGCCATTTACAGTGGGTGACACGGTGAAGTTTACGCCAATAACACGTGAACGTTTTATTGAACTCGGAGGGCAATTATGACTCATCTCGAAGTCGTCACACCTGGCGTTCAAACTCTGATTCAAGACCTAGGTCGCTTTGGCGTTGGACATATTGGTTTAAGTCAAGGTGGGCCAGCGGATCTTCATGCTTATTGCTGGGCTAATCGTTTATTGGGTAATGATAGTCGGGCACCCGTATTGGAGATTACCCTTGGGCAAGTTGCGTTCAAGGCGAAGCAAAATGTCATGTTAGCGGTGACGGGTGCAAATATGCCACTCTCGATCGATGGGCAGCCAGTTGAAAACTGGCAAACGCTGCGGCTAGAAAAAGGTCAAGTGCTTAAATTTGGGTACGCTCGGCAAGGGTTTCGCTGTTATTTGGCGATAGAGAGCGGCTTTGATGTGCCTCGGTGGTTTGGGAGTGCATCAACCGTGGTGCGAAATGGCATCGGTGGCCTTGAAAATGAGCCTGGACGTGCTTTAAGTAAAGGAGATGAACTTACCAGTGTGCTCAAGCATCACACAATGCGTCCGAACCAAGCCGTCGCTTCGCGATATGTTGGGCAATACCCGTCAAATATTCGGCTCGGAGTGTTAGAAACGTACCAGCATGCGCTATTCAGTGAGCAGCAAAAAGCGATGTTTTATCAGAGTGCTTATACCATCAGTGACAAGAGTGACCGCATGGGGGTTAGACTGCAAGGACGTGCTATACATCCAGCCCAAAATGGCGTAATTTCAGAAGGTATCGCCCCTGGTTCAATTCAATTCCCAGCGAATGGTCAACCGATCATTCTAAGCAACGACCGACAAACGTTAGGCGGTTATCCCAAACTTGGCTGCCTTTCAAAAATGAGCTTGATGCGTCTCGGGCAAGCCAGACCGGGAGTGGAAATCGAATTTTATCCCACTGATTTGGCCCAAGAGCGTCTTGCTTATCGCCAGTTTGCTCAATTTTTTGGACTGTAAATGTGAGGAATAAGGCGTCCATCACCGCAATGGCAGTGGTGGACGCTTTGATTTATTGGGCGGATTAATCGGGGGAGTCACCAAACTTGGTTATGATCACTTCAACGTGTTGTTGATGGTCAATCAGTGCTTGAACACAATCGGGGTCAAGCTTACCAGCAGTGACCATTTTGGTGAGTTCCTGATACGCATCATCAATGGGCATCGGCTTCTTATAAGGGCGAGTGCTGGTCAAGGCATCAAAGATATCAGCCACCGTAATGATGCGTGACTCAATTGGAATCTCGTTGCCTTTTAAACCGTGGGGATAACCACTTCCATCAAGCATTTCATGATGATATGCCACAATATTACGCATCAGCTTTGAGTCATCAAGATGCGACAATTCATAATCTTCAAGCACTTGGATAATGATTTGCATCCCTTTAGTAACATGCTCCTTCATGAGCGCATATTCGTGTGGCTCAAGTTTTCCCGGTTTGAGTAAGATGTTATCGGGAATTCCTATTTTTCCGATATCGTGCAGCGGTGCAAACAAGTAGATGTGTTCGATGGTTTCATCACTAAACTGGTATTTGTCCCCGATGGTTTTGGCGATAAGCCGGGACAGTTGCGCCATGCGCTCAAGGTGCATACCCGTTTCGAAATCGCGCAGCCCTGCAAACTCTTTCGCTGCTTTAGCAGTGGCGAGTAGTGCATGGACGGTCGAGATTTCAGTGACGATGGTCAGCGTGATCATCTTGGTAAACAGCAATAAATCACGTTGTATTGGCTCAACGAAATACCCATCTTCCACGCTATCAATAAAGATAAAACCCACGAAATGTTGCCCATTTGTCATGGGAATGGTGAACGAGGAACGATAGTTTTGTTCCAGCAACCACTTGGAATGCTCCGAGCCATTTGCCACTTGTTCAGCAATGCTGTTAATGACGCGACATTGATTGGTGCGTTTGAGCTCGCTAAGTTCATAGCTCATGGCCAAAGGGTATTCGTAGCGATCGATAGCATGCCCTTGACGGGTACTATTAATAAAAGTTTTTAAAAGGTCGGTTCGGTTGTCATACAGCGCACAGGCGATGCGACACACGCCCGGCATGCGTTCAAGAATAGAGTCATGCAAGTTTTGCAAACGCTCAGAGAGTGAGTGAGAGACATCGGTCGGTGATAACGTGACGTTGTTTTGCTGTGCGTACATAGGAAGCGTCCATCATTGTTGTTTTGATCGTCCTAAGGTTTAGTGTAGCCAAATTCTCCAGTACTCGAATGACATTCGAATTTGACGTGATCAACGTCACTATCATGCTCGGTGGGGGGGGGGGCGCACAAACACAAAAAAACGAGCCCTAGAGGCTCGCTTTTTTATCGTTTTACATCATGAATTTAGAAATCTAGATTGACACCTGCGAATACGCCCTTGGCTTCGCTATCAAGATTGATATGGTCAAAATCATCTAAATCAAATTTTTGTACACGATAACCGGCTTGCAGCTCGATATCGAATAAGCCCATGCCAATTTCGTACTGAATGCCGGCAGAAAGATCGCTCATGTCGTAATCGTCATAAGAGAACGCCCAACCTTTAGCAAACAAGAACAGTGGCGTGGCAGGAATTCCCAATTCAGCAGCGCCATATACGTGCGGCAAGTAACCATCAAAGGTCTGCGTGTTCACTTTGGCATCAAATAAGCGGGTTAACCCTGCACCGACATCAATCGACACCAAGTCATTATCGAGAATTTCGTAGTACAAAGTGAAGTCTTGCTTGGTGTATTCAAAGTTGTCTGCATCCGCAGAAGATTGAGCAAGTTTGACGTTTGGAACCAGTGGAATTGGGTGCTCTAAGGAGGCTTCTACCGTGTAAGTCATTTCATCGCCATTATCGATTCCATTGAATTGATAATCTTGCTGCCAAAGATTCATTTCTACATCTGCGCCTAAAAGCATATCGGCGTGTGAGGAGAACGCAGTTGCTGCTAGAAGCAGACTTAGAACAGTTTTTTTCATGACAATCTTCTTTCCGAATAATAAGCCTGATTGGCCTATAAGTTACTCATACTTTTGTTAATGCGTCTGAGTTTAAGCATTAACTAAATCATTACCCTAGCATTAAAGCATTTTAGTCCCAGTGAATCACCGTCAATTTGATAAGTAGGTTCAAAGAATGAGCGATTCTCGGCGGTTTCTTCAGCGCTTGATAATAAACGTCGAATTTGCCATCGATTTTAAACGACTCGCTGCGTGAAAGTGGTCGATTCACAAGCTTACTGTTCAAGCGTATTGAGAGTTTGCTCAGCGCTCAGAATGACAAAAACGCCTTTTAGTTGCAGCTTTCTAGCGTTTTTATACATAGTGGGGACATCAGACGAGTCTCATAATGCGTTGAATACAAACGGATGGCGAAATAATCAATATCGGTTTCAAAGGGAGAATTGGTGCAAACCTAGCGCTATCCCTTAGGTCGAGTTATGGAGATAAAGTCGAATGAAAACAGCACAATGTATCGTCAACAAGCATTTCAAAATTTCAGCTATTGATGAGCGCATTTATGGATCATTTATTGAGCATATGGGGCGCGCAGTATACACAGGAATTTATCAACCTGAGCATGCAACGGCAGATGAGCAAGGATTTCGTCATGATGTTATTGACACCATCCAGCAGTTGAATGTGCCGATTATTCGTTACCCTGGAGGTAATTTTGTCTCAGGTTACGATTGGAAAGACGGTATTGGTCCAAAGCAGGAACGACCGACTCGGTTGGATTATGCATGGTTTTCACTTGAAACCAATCAATTTGGTATCAATGAGTTTGCTGATTGGGCCCGCAAAGCGGGTACAGAGGGCATGATTGCTGTCAATTTAGGCAGTGGAACGCCGCAAGAGGCTGGCTATTTAGCGGAATATTGCAACATTGAACAAGGGACGTATTGGAGCGACAAGCGTCGCGAGCATGGGTATCAACAACCACATAACTTTAAGGTTTGGTGTTTAGGTAATGAAATGGATGGCCCATGGCAAACGTGCGCACTGACCGCTGAGCAATATGCTGATAAAGCGCGAGAAACCGCCAAAATCCTTAAGTGGGTGGATCCCAATATTGAGCTCGTGGCCTGTGGCAGTTCTTCAAAGGAGATGGCGACGTTTCCCGAGTGGGATCGAACCGTGCTTGAAGCGTGCTATGAGCATGTCGATTATATTTCTCTACATCGTTACTATGAGTATGAAGGTGATAAAGCGAGCTTTCTTGCGGCCTACCACGATCTCGATGACTTTATCACGACCATTAAGGCGACCGCTGATTACGCCAAGGCTAAGCATCGCAGCGATAAAACCATGATGCTTAGCCTTGATGAATGGAATGTGTGGTATATCAAACACATGGACACCAAACGTTGGCAGTGGGCTCCTTCCATTGCCGAAGATGTCTATTCTCTGCTGGATGCCTTGGTTGTTGGTGGCTTATTGACCACCATCGTCAATAATGCCGACCGGGTTAAAATGGCATGTCTCGCTCAGTTAGTGAATGCGTTAGCGCCAATTCATACCGACCCTCAAGGAGGGGTACTTCGTCACGCGACGTATTATCCGTTCCAGCAAGTCAGCAATTATGGCCGAGGAGAGGTATATAAAAACAGGGTTGTGTGCGATTGCATTGAGACGGACAAATACGGTCAAGTCGCTGAGTTAGCAACGTTAACCACCTTTGAGTCACAAACCAATGAACTGGCGTTTTTTGTTCTTAATATCCATCTTGAGGAGGATATTGACCTGCAATTACGCTTAGAAGAGTTTGGTGAGTTAATGTTATTAGAGCAACAGGTATTAACCGGTGAGGACTTGTTTGCGGTCAACAGTTTTGAAAATCCAAATAAGGTAGTGCCACAGCATATAGACGTCGACAAACCGATCGGAATGTCCTTTTCTTTTATTTTACCTAAAGCCTCTTGGACCATGTTAAGATTTAAAAGAGTATAACGGTTGACTGTATAGCTTCGTTTAATATCGGCTAAACGAAGCTTGTTTTAATAAACATAGACTTGCAGTAAATTATCCTTTTATTAACAATTGTATTGAGTGAGTATTAATGAACTTTATTTAATTGTTACACATTAAAACAAACTTATTGTTGATTTTTCATTTGGTTACAAAACCCTCTTTTTGAACATTATAATTATCTCCTCAAATATTATGAGTTTAGACAATTAGGCAATAAATAAAGACAAATGGCATAGCGAAAAAATATAAAAATGGCAAATATAGTCATTCAGCGAGCTCAATAAGCGCGGTATTGAAATGGTTTGTAAGTACGATGAACCTCTAGCGCATGACACTGTGTTGGGCCGCGAACTTATATTGTAGGAAAAACGGGTGGCGCTTTAATACGTCAGCGTTATTCGTACGCCAGGGCTAATTGTTCTTATTAGGAGATATTGTCATGACTAAGCTAAACACTACCGTAGAGGCGGATACCCCCAATTCTGGTCGCCGTGATATGATGAAAATGACGGGAGCAGGGTTAGTTGCCTTGGGCGTCGGCTCTCTCGCCAGCGCTTCTGCTTCGGCCAGTTCAACGCTAAAGTTGACGGACGAATGGGATAAAACATTCGCTAAAAGCGATAAAGTTGACCATAAAAAAGTGACGTTTCCTAACCGTTATGGCATTACTTTGGCAGCCGATGTTTACCAACCTAAAAATAGCAGCGGTAAATTACCTGCCTTAGTGATCAGCGGTCCATTTGGTGCGGTGAAAGAGCAGTCTTCCGGCCTTTATGCTCAAACCATGGCGGAACGCGGTTTTGTCACGGTTGCGTTTGATCCTTCTTATACGGGTGAAAGTAGCGGTGAGCCACGCAATGTTGCTTCTCCAGACATCAACACTGAAGATTTCAGTGCTGCGGTCGATTTTATTGGCCTGCAGTCAAACGTAGATCGTGAGCGCATTGGTATTATTGGTATTTGTGGCTTTGGTGGGATGGCACTCAACGCTGTGGCTATCGACAAACGCGTAAAAGCGGTTGTGGCGAGCACGATGTATGACATGACTCGCGTGATGTCGAAAGGTTATTTCGACAGTACGACGCCAGAGCAGCGTACACAAGCTCTTGAGCAACTTGGTCAGCAGCGCTGGGAAGATGCAGAAAATGGTAAGCCAGCTTACGGCCCTGTTTCACTTGAACTTGAAGGTGGCGAACCTCAATTTGTGGTTGAATACGCAGCCTATTACAAATCACCAGAGCGTGGTTTCCACCCACGTGCGATCAACTCAAATGCAGCATGGACAGTAACCAATCCGCTGTCATTTATGAATATGCCGATTCTTACCTACATTGATGAAATTTCACCACGTCCAATGCTGTTGATTCACGGTGAAAAAGCGCACTCACGTTACTTTAGTGAAACTGCGTATGAGAATGCGGCTGAGCCAAAAGAGTTAATGATCATTCCTGGTGCGACTCACACTGATTTGTATGATCAAATGGATGTGATCCCATTTGATAAAATCACAGATTTCTTCAATAAGAATCTTGCCTAAGCCCCAATCCACGATCATTTTTTTAAAGCGCTCATTGTTATGGGCGCTTTTTTATTTGCCGGTTAATAAATATCAATAGGTCTTTCTCTGATTTTATCGGTGTAACTTTCGCGGGGTAGTTAACTCTCTTCATCCTTAGGTCGCCTACCAAGCATAGTAACAGAAATGTCATCATGAAAAGGAAGGGATGAATGTTGAAAAAGTCCATCGCGCTCATTGCTGGGTCACTTATATTATCTGGGTGCTCGAGTTCTGTGTCTTGGAGTGAGCTTGAAAAACATCAGTCAGATGCAAATTACTGCTCTTCTGCATTTGTCGAATCACAACAAATTGAATCTTGTGAGATCGAACAAATCGCTTACCAAAGAGCCAAAGACCAATGCAAATACGATTCGAATCCGGAATATTGTGAAATTATGGCAAGGCACGGTTGGCGAAATTTTAAAGAGATTATTTTAAGTGTTGAGCCGACCAAAGAGCATGCCCGAATTTATCCTGTTATCTGTGGGTTCAAAGAGCACGATTTAAGACCGTGTTCTCAATAAATAGTAACGTCTATTTATGAGTCGCTATCTCACGTTTTCAGTGTCTGTATTGGTCGTTAATGGAGGAGGTTGGTGATGAGAGTGATTACACCACCAAGAGGGCTATCTGGCTGGTTATTCTTTGTTGGGTGTGGGCTCGTGATCGCTCCACTTAATTTGATATCAGGGCTTATACAGAATTATGTGCCTTTATTTAGAAATGGTTCTTGGGAGTTAATCACCAACCCAGAATCCGAACATTATATCTCTGGTTTTGCTGTTTCGGCGTATTTTGAGTTAATCGTCAATTTGTTATTACTTGCCATGTCTCTATATCTGATTAACTTATTTTTCAAAAAGAGAGTGACATTTCCTAGGTTCTTTATTATTTGTCAGTTACTTGCGATTTTTATCTATGTCGCAGATGGCTTTATTTCAACCTATTATTTTTCCCATATCGGTGACCATCCGAACATGAGTCTCAAGCTATTGGTGATAGGTGTTGCATTTGGTGTCGTGCGTATTCTTTATATGCTGAAATCACAACGGGTTAAAAATACGTTTAATCAGGAGCATAGTTATAAGGCGGCGAGTAAAACTGTGGCGATATTAAGTATTGTATTGGTGATTGGTTTTTGCTCTTATCTTATGTTCGTCAATAAAAATTCATCCAAATATCGATTAAATCATTATCTCAAATCTGTTTCTTCGGAGATTCGACAAGATTTGCCCGTGACTCTTAATCAAGAAATGCGACTTGATGAAGCCTATGTTTCCGGAACCACGTTATATTTTCGTTACACCTTATTAAATTCAACGAAAAATCCATTCTCTGAAAATGATGAGTTTCAAACAGTAATGACTCAGGCTGCCTGTAACAACCCGATGATCAAACAATTGGTTAATATAGGCGCTAAAATTAAATATTCCTACACAGATACTTCTGGTGTTGATTTGACCGCGATCCGTATAGACAGCAGCGATTGCGCATAGGTTAAGACAACGTCGTCAATAGGGTGTATATGTTCGTTTTAATATACACCCGTCATTCATGGTAATTTAACTTCCAAAACCGCGTTTAGGATAGCTTTAATTTGGCGTTGAATCGCTGGCGCTTTTTGGCTATCAAGTTCATAGCGACCTTGTGCTAATGCTTCATTATTTAGATAGGTATCTTGTGATAACTCAAGCTGAATCGCATGAATATTGTCACCGGGTTTGCCAAAGCCGCGAGTAATAAAGCCGCCTTTAAAGCGGCCGTTGACCACTTGGGAATATTCATCGGTGATGATGCTGGTTACCGCATCAACTAGGCTTTTCTGACACGAGTCACCTTGATTGGTGCCCCAGTTAAAATCGGTTAGTTTGCCTTCAAATAGCATGGGGACGCGCGCCGCGATACTGTGGGCATCAAACAAAATGGCGTAGCCAAACGCTGACTTAAGCCGTTCAAGCTCGCTGGCGATTTGGTCATGATAGGGGTGCCAGATTTGCTGTTTGTAACGTTCGCGATCTTGCGCGTTAGGCGCTTTGCCTTCGGTAAATACGGGTGTGGAATCGAACAAGATTTCAGGAAACAGCCCAGTAGTTTTGGTGGTGTAAAGCGGCTTGTCATCGACAGGTCGATTAAGGTCGACCACATAGCGCGAATAGTTAGCCGAAATCACACTCGCACCGAGTTTTTCAGCGCTTTGATACAGGGTCGGAATGAACCAATCGGTATCGGGCAATACGTGGGCGGCAGGGGTTAAACCTTGTGCGACTTCTGGGGTTAATTGGGTGCCAGAGTGGGGCATGCTAATCAGTAGCGGCACACTGCCAGAGTGAAATTCAAATGGTGAGGCAATTTGGGACATAAAACGCAGCGCTCCTTGCTCGAAATTATTGCTTTGAGAATAGTGGTTTAGTTGAAACTCACGTTTACTATGAAAATAGAGGTTCGCGAGTGATTTTTCGGTTGACCTCAGAAACGTGCAAAGATAACAAGGATAGCCACCTGAGTGGCTATCCAAGAGCGAGGTTATTTACCCGTGATCATGGGCAGATTCAGACCTTGCTCGATAGCGCAGTCAATGGCGATGTCGTAACCCGCATCTGCGTGGCGCATAACGCCCGTTGCTGGGTCGTTATGCAGCACGCGCGCGATGCGCTCCGCGGCTTCGTCGCTGCCGTCACAAACGATCACCATGCCAGAGTGTTGAGAAAAGCCCATGCCGACGCCGCCGCCATGGTGCAACGAAACCCAAGTCGCGCCCGATGCGGTATTGAGTAATGCATTGAGCAGCGGCCAATCCGATACCGCATCTGAGCCATCTTTCATGCCTTCGGTTTCTCGGTTTGGGCTGGCAACGGAGCCCGAGTCTAAGTGGTCGCGACCAATCACGATTGGCGCCGAAAGCTCGCCGCTTCTGACCATTTCGTTAAATGCGAGGCCCAGTTTGGCGCGTTGCCCCAAACCGACCCAGCAGATACGCGCAGGCAAACCTTGGAATTGGATACGTTCACGCGCCATATCGAGCCAGTGATGTAGGTGCTCGTCATCGGCAATCAGCTCTTTGACTTTGGCATCGGTTTTGTAGATATCTTCAGGATCGCCCGACAGCGCTGCCCAGCGGAATGGGCCCACGCCACGACAAAAGAGCGGACGAATGTAAGCTGGTACAAAACCTGGGAATGCAAACGCATCTTCTACGCCTTCTTCCAGTGCCATCTGGCGAATGTTGTTGCCGTAGTCAAAGGTTGGAATGCCTTTGGCGTGAAACGCGAGCATGGCTTCAACGTGTTTTGCCATCGCCTGTTTCGCTGCGTTTACTACTTCTTTTGGCGACGTTTGGGCTTTATCACGATACTCTTCCCAGCTCATACCGATAGGTAAGTAACCGTTAAGCGGGTCGTGAGCCGAGGTTTGGTCGGTGACCATATCTGGGTGAACGCCGCGGCGTACCAATTCGGGCAAAACTTCTGCCGCGTTGCCGCAAAGACCAATTGAAATCGCTTTGCCGGCCTTGGTGTATTTTTCGATGCGCGCCAGTGCGTCGTCTAAATCGCTGGCTTGCTCATCCAAGTAACGAGTTTTAAGACGAAAATCGATGCGGCTTTGCTGACATTCAATGTTCAATGAACAAGCGCCGGCAAGTGTTGCCGCGAGCGGCTGCGCGCCACCCATGCCACCAAGGCCAGCGGTTAATACCCAACGACCTTTCAGGTTGCCACCAAAGTGCTGACGACCGGCTTCGACAAAGGTTTCATAGGTGCCCTGAACAATGCCTTGGCTACCGATATAGATCCACGAACCTGCCGTCATCTGACCATACATGGCAAGGCCTTTGGCATCGAGCTCGTTAAAGTGTTCCCAGTTGGCCCAGTGCGGCACAAGGTTGGAGTTGGCTATTAGAACGCGCGGCGCATTGCTATGGGTTTTAAATACCCCAACGGGTTTGCCAGACTGAACTAATAAGGTCTCATCCTCTTCAAGGTGTTTGAGAGAATCGACAATACGATCAAAACACGTCCAATCACGAGCGGCGCGGCCAATCCCGCCGTAGACAACAAGTTCTTCAGGATTTTCAGCCACTTCAGGGTCTAGGTTGTTCATCAACATTCGAAGTGGTGCTTCTGTTAACCAAGATTTGGTATGGAGAGTGGTACCCGTTGGTGCTTTTATGACACCTTTTCGGTGACGGTTAAAAACTTGAGTCATGAGGATAATCCTTATCTTGTAACTACATGTATATACTAGTAGGTTAGAGGCTAAAATTTTTAATAGCAAGCTGACACCAATTTTTTAAATTGGAATGTTGCGAAGCCTCACAGCAATATGTTTTATCCTTATTTGCTTACAAAATAGATTTGTCTAGACAATAATGCCTTGGTTACACTCGTGTAAATAAACCACAGGGAAGTAGTTTGATTTATGACTAGGAAGGTTGAGCGTCAACAGTTTTTTGCACAGCGCGCGTGGCTGTCTGATGCTGGTTGGCAAAGCAATGTATTGCTTGACGTTGAAGATGGTCACTTTACTCGCATTGAATCTAATGCATTGCCCACACCAAAGGCTACCTTACTTCAAGGGCCGGTTTTATCGACCATTGCTAACGTTCATTCGCATTCTTTTCAGCACCTGATGGCCGGGTTAGCAGAGGTGAGTCGAAATCCCAACGATAGCTTTTGGAGTTGGCGCGATTTGATGTACAAAGTTGTTGCGAAACTGACACCAGATCAAGTGAGAATTATCTCCACTCACTTGTATATTGAAATGCTAAAGGCAGGTTATACGCAAGTCGGTGAGTTTCACTATTTACATCATGATAGGAGCGGGCAAGCATACTTTAACCCCGCGGAAATGGTTGAACAAATTTATACATCCGCGCAGGATTCAGGGATAGGCTTGACGCTACTTCCGGTATTGTATTCTTATTCTGGTTTTGGAGGCCAACCCCCTTCCTTGGGGCAGCAGCGTTTTATTCATTCCGTTGATTCCTACCTTAATTTGCAGCAACAAAGTGAAGAGCGACTGTCTGGCTCTGGAAAACACAACCTTGGTCTGTGTTTTCACTCGTTGCGTGCCGTCACTCAACATCAAATTGAACAGGTCATGGCGGCGTTCCCGCAAAGGGATGTTATTCATATTCACATCTCCGAGCAGCAAAAAGAAGTGCGAGATTGTGTGGATTGGTGTGGGCAACGTCCGGTTGAATGGTTAAACAGAACGATTGGCTTGGACTCACGCTGGTGTTTGGTCCATGCGACTCACCTAAATAGCTCCGAAATTGATGCTATTGCGCAAAGCGGCGCCGTCGTGGGATTGTGCCCGACTACGGAAGCTAATCTTGGCGACGGTATATTCCCTGCCGCAGCGTATCAGCAAAAACAAGGTCGTTGGGCCATAGGTTCTGATAGCCATGTCAGCTTGTCGATTGTTGATGAATTACGAACCTTAGAGTACAGCCAACGCTTACAACAACAGCAACGAAATCGTCTTTCCCGCCCTGAACAACCCTATGTCGGAGATAGCCTCTATCAGCATGCGCTTAATGGTGGAAACCAAGCATGTGGGGTTAACTTAGGTATTCAAGTTGGCGCACGCGCAGACTTTATGACGCTGGATTCAAGCCACCCATTTATTGCTGCCAGCCAAGCCGAGGACATTTTAAACCGCTGGTTATTTGCATCGAATATCAATCTTATCCGTGATGTTTACGTTGCTGCTAAGGCCGTAATTAGCCAAGGACATCACCCAAATGAAGAGCCTATTCGGCAAGCATTTATTCGCGTCATTAAAGAGGTAGTTTATGACATTTGAAACCCCAACACGTTATCGAATTCGCGCGCGAGAACAGTATCGAACTTCACGTTGGAAAAACGGACAAGGCGAAACTCGACATATTAGTCAAGCGCACATCAACCAAAACACGTCTTATCGTATTAGTCAGGCGACCATTCATCATAATGGCCAATTTTCTGATTTTAGCGGTCAGCAACGGACCTTAGTGCTGCTAAAAGGGATGGGCGTTAGCCTAAAGCACAAAACGCAGCGTGGATATGACGTCGTTCATGAGCTTAAATCTCCACTGTCTGTCGCTCGATTCAATGGTGGTGATGAAACGAGTGCGACACTTCTCGATGGAAGCGTTGAAGTACTCAATATCATGGCAAGTGAAGGACAGCTCGCTTCATATGTGGAGATAGTAACGCCATCGATGTCTGTGTTCGCTCTACGCCAACCACAATCAAATTATGCGTGCTTTTATGCGAATGAAGGGTGTGATGTGCTGATTCGCTCCTGTTTGGGAAGTGACAGTGTCACAAAGGTGGGTGTCGGGAGTCGACAAACACTTGAGTTTAATGAGGCGGTAGAAATGAAACTTATCAAAGGCTGTGGGGTCTTTGTGCAATTCAGTACCGAACAATTACCCAGTTATGGAAAATATCGGCGTTACCTGTAATTCGCCCTCAATGTACGGCATTGACTTGGTGCTTAGTTCTAGGGTTGTATGCGGCTCTCAGTGTATAATTTCTCTCATTATCAATGGCTTTGGAAAAAACGGTGTCTGAAATAACGATGACAATGCTGGACGGCTTATTTGATGGTTTACCTGACGAACCATTGCCAATCTATGCCAAAGTAAAGTTGGCAATCAATCAAAAAATACAAAATGGTGATTGGCAAGAAAATCAACGCGTTCCTTCGGAACTCGACATGGTTAAAGCTCTAAAGGTTAGTCGTATGACGGTTAATCGAGCGTTGCGCGAGTTAACAGCTGAAGGGGTATTGGTTCGCCAGCAGGGTGTCGGCACCTTTGTAGCAGAAAAGAAATCTCACTCGGCGCTGTTTGAAGTGCATAGCATCGCGGAAGAAATTGCTTCGCGTGGGCATCATCACTGCGCTGAGCAACTTTTACTGGAAGCCGGACGAGCAGGGGTCGAAGAAGCGATGATGCTAGGTGTACGTACTGGGCATCCCATTTTTCGTTCAACCATTTTGCATTTTGAAAACGATCTTCCGATTCAGCTCGAAGAGCGTATCGTCAATGGCGATCTTGCCCCTGATTACGCCAAACAAGATTTTACCCATAAAACCGCCTATGAATACTTAACCAGCGTTGCGCCGTTGAGTGAAGGTGAACATCTGGTTGAAGCGGTACTTCCGACAGAGTTTGAGTGTCAAAAGCTCGCTATTGACCCTTCACAGCCATGTTTGCAGATCAAACGTAGAACGTGGTCTGGCGAGCATATTGTTACTGCCGCGCGTCTACTTCATCCGGGCATGCGTTTCCAATTGTTTGGGCATTTTGGTCGCAATCTGGGTTAGGTACATCCAAACGCCGATAACGAGCCATTCTGAACACAAGCGATGATCAGAATGGCTGTCTCTTCAAATGATCAGTTTGCTGTAGTTCGTCTTAATGTTGTCACTTTTCCTACCAATAGCTTGAAGGCTTGTGGAGGCGTAAACAGGTATGGGCGCACATAAGAGCCCAACACGACGCAGGTAATAGCACAAAATACAACAGGTAAAACGCTGATAATCACCATTTGTAAGTACGGAGAATCAGGTAGGTTATGTGTTTGTGCTAAATGGTAAATGTAAGCGATAAAGAACTGATGCGTAATAAAAATCTCAAGAGAGTACGCGCCAATGTGTGAGAACAGTTTGGTAAACCATGGCATTTTTGAGCCCATCACGATGAGATAGATAAACACCATCGTCAGTGGGAATGTTAGCAGGAATATCTGCATATAACCGCTCATATCACCAAACAGCTGATGCATGATGATAAAGAACGCAAACAGAGCCAATGCAAGCAACGACACTTTACGAGTTTGTTTGAGCGTCTCTATGATTGCCGGAGCAAACCAAGCGCCAAACATAAAGAATATAAGACCCTTATAAGCGAGGTTTTTTACCAACATCATTTGGCTATTGTCCGGATAAGGGAAATAGCGGGTTGAAAGCATCAGGATGAACGAGCTGGCAAGGGTGATAAGAATTTGCTTTTGCACGCTAAAGCGTGAAATAACGATAGCGTAGCCACTTAACAGTAAAATAGCGTATAAAAACCACAAATTTCCGTAGGGCGCGGTAAATACAAACACACTGTTCTCAAAGAATGGGTGACTTTTCCATGGGTACATGTGAATTCCGGCAAGTTCAAAACCATACGAAAAAGCGGTCCACAATAAGATATTCCAAACGATAAAAGGGACTCGCTTGGTAAAGTACCACTCGAACTTATTTCGACTTACTAAGCTAAACACAATCCCCGAACAGATGAAGAAAGCGGGCATACGAGCTAGGCCGATAAAGAAATCTGCACGTTCAAAGGTATGAGCTACCGAGCCAATTTGTTCATACAAATTGGGGTTATATAGGGTGAGTGCTAACCAACCATGATGGAGTGCGACTAAGAGAACAGTAATGCCTTTAATAGCATCGACCCAGTCCAGACGAAGTTTTGCTTTTTTGTTCATTATTTAATCAAGTTTGTTTCTAGGAACAGCTATTACAGCAAAAATCATCTATTTCATGTTAAATGCACGAAAGATCGATCTATATCCTCAAAGTTGAGTCATTGATTTTAATTCATTAAAATCAATGACTTTTATTGTTTCTTTATTCATTAAAAAAGACCATCTTGAAAGGTCTGAAATTTATTTTATATATTTCAATAAGTTAAGCTGTTGTTTTAGCCTTAGTGTCAGATAGGCAAGGTATTGACGTAGCGAATATTTCCTTTGCTCGTCTTAATTTTGAAACGTGTTGGTTTGGGGCCGTGGGGAAGGAGAACTTTGACTGTTGAGATGTCAGCCTCGAAACTTAAACATAACCGTTATCATCGAAGTGGCGATACTATAAATAATTGTTTGGAAATCAAATTAATGTGTTAGCTGGTTGATTCTAGATCAGTAAAAGGCTTTGCATTATTTAATGACACAGTTAATCGCATTAACTTAAGCGCTAATTTAAAGATAAATTAGCAAAGCGAATGGGCTCTTGTGTTCACCCATCCGCACATGAGTGATGACTTAGCTTGCTACCTGTATTGGTAGCAAGCGGTATCAAACTAAGGCAGATCAAATACCAAGGCTTTGACGACCTGATCGCTATTGTTTGCAAGCGTCATTGACGTTTGCATTTGTACTTTCGCGCCATCACCTGGCTGTAGGAATGTCTGATCGACAAGCAGTTGCCCTGTAATTTGATGAACATACACATTGCGGTTTGCCGCGATCGGGTATTCAAGATGCTGTTGTGGTTCAAGGATCAGTTGATGGAGCGTCGCATCTTGCTTAATGGATAACGTGCCATTATCACCATGTGGAGTGGCAATCGATGTTAATCCACTATTTTGGCCAAAATCTTTTTGTTGATAGCCTGGTGGTTCTCCGATGACGTTGGGTTGAATCCAAATTTGTAAAAAGTGCAGTTGTGCGTCACTTGAGTGATTGTACTCGCTGTGATAAATGCCTGAACCTGCAGACATGAGCTGAAACTCTCCAGCAGGCAGTACTTTGACATTACCTTCACTATCTTTGTGAGCTATTTCACCTTCTAAGACGTAGCTGATGATCTCCATATCACGGTGACCATGGGTATCAAAACCCGCACCGGGTTGAACGGTGTCGTCATTAATCACACGCAGGGCAGAAAAGCCCATATGATTAGGATCGTAGTAGTGACCAAACGAAAATGTATGTCGGCTGTCTAACCAGCCAAAATCGGCTCGTCCACGATCGGCTGCGTGTCTTACTGTAATCATTGCAAATCTCCGCATTAGTAGAAACGTCACGTTTCTTCTTTGATTGCATTCATCATAACGCGGCGTGTTTGAGTACATCATCACAGCACTTTGATCACCAAGTTCAAATTTCTTGAAGTAGTGTTGAATCAGCCACGGCTATTAAAGTGCGCTTCTTTCCTCTGCGATTGCTTGTGCACTGCGCTCTAGGGTTAAACCAATACGCATAAACATGCCTTCAAGTAGATCTTTTTGCTCTTCATTGAGATCAAAAGGCTCAAGTTTGGTGATCAAACGCTCACAGCTTTGTTTAAAATCAGCGTTATATTTGCCGTAAAACGCCTGCATAAACGCATCACCAAGTGCGCGTTGCCAGTAACGCAACTCATCGTCGACGTTTGTAACGGCAATACGGTGTACAATTCGCCCGAGACGAATGGAAACATGGCCTAAGTTGAGCCCGGTTAGTGCAAGATCGGTGACATTTCGAGACGCGCCACTGGCTTTGTCATAGGTAGAGATTCGCAGTAAGCGATCGCCCATTCGCGCATTAAACCATTGCTCGGGCGTTGTGTGCTCCGTCATGTCTCTTAAATCACTGCACGTAGCTTTGACTAATCGTGTGATCATCAGCGGAAGGCTAGGGCCCGTGATCATTTTGAAAATCCAAAATAGCACGGTAACGCCGACAAAGATCGCCATCGCATTACTTATCGTCGAATCAATCGACAGCGCGCGGGTCATATCGTTACTTGGCATAACAAAGATGGTAAACGGAATACAAATACCCAGGCCGTATGGCAAAGTCGGCCGGTTGGCGAGAGCCAGCAAGCCAATGAAGTAAGGGCCGGCAAGAGTCATTACCAACAATTCATAATCACGACTGCTGGCGGCGAGCAGAGGAACGGCATAAAAAATGGCGATGGGAACGGCAAACACGATGCCGACCAAAATTCGCTTTAACACAACCGACAAAATGGGTGAAGGAAGCCTTGCCATCATGATTGAAAATACCACGGGCAGTATCATGATCATCATGACCGAGCTTGAGCCAGTCCCGACCCATAAGCCTGCGCCGACTAAAAATAGAATCGTACTGCGAAGTCCGGTGGTTAATCCGACTAAAGGATCTCGATAGCTTTGAATACGCGGAGCGTTGAGTTTTGCGGGTGTTTTGCTGGTAAATTTCGCGTAGCCCTTCAAAAGAACGACTAATTCCGAGCTAAGCTCGAGAGAGATTTTAACCAAACGCGCTTGCAACGGCGTCTTTTCTATATTGAGGTTGGTATACTCAAGTTGTTTTCGGCGCAGGTTTTGAACAATGTGATAGCATTCGTTGTAGTCTTGGCTTTCTGCCATCTGAGTGAAGCTTTGGCGCATCTCTTCCAATACCGGGCTTAGCACATCGCCGATTAACTCAGGATGCTGGCGTTGAAGACGGCCGAAGATTTGCACTAAGGCAAGCAGTGACAGCACGCTATTGCAAATGGCATTAACTGCGCGGCTCTGACCAGGCCCTTCAGGGCCTTCAAAGGCTACCGCACTTGAGTCATCGCTGAGCATAGTGACGGACTCGAGAATAGTATCAATATTCTGATGGCGCTTTTCGTGTGAGCCTTGCGAGTCGATTTCGAGGGCTAAATAGCCCAAGGTTTGATTAATCACGTTTTTCGCGTGGGCTTGAACACCATCTTTGACTTTCACTGGCCAAATTAGCTTGCTGACGAGCGTGGCGCAAATAACGCCGACGATGATCTCACTAATACGTGCCTGTGCCACGGCAAAAATGGTTTGACTGCTGGCACTGGCGGGTTGAATCATGACCAGTAGTGAAATCAAACAGGCGGTCATTCCAGCCATTGCAAAGGCGTAAACAAAGTTCTGACGACGAACGAGCGCCGATAGCCCTGCGTTAATCCCGAGCCACAATGCGAGTAATCCAAGTGCCAATTCGGGATAAGGCGAAAACCAATTTAGGATCGCAATCCCGACCACACCGCCAACGAACGTACCGACAATTTGGCAAATGCCTTTTTCAACCACTAATCCGCCTTCAGGGCGAATTTGCAAGAACACCGCGCCGATCAATGCCCAGTAAGGCCGATCCAAATTCAGGAACATGGCAAGATACAAAGACAGAGCCATCGCCAGCACGCCTTTTATTGCGAACTGCAGCGCCTGACGGCTAGGGAAAAACAGGCTTTCAAATAGGGCTTGCATCGCTATTCAGCCGACTCTTCTAGATGGATTGAAACTGTCATACCTGCGCTTAAATGAACACTTTCTGGTAGCTCATCCAGTTTGATATCGACTGGAATGCGCTGTGCTAACCGTACCCAGTTAAAGGTTTGCTGAACTTGCGGTAGCAGTTGGTTATTGCTGGTGGTGTTGGTATCCGCAATCGCATCGCCAATACTGATGACTTCGCCGCTCAGAGGCTTGCCACCACTCATCAATGTGATGCGCGCTTTTTGGCCTAAATGAATCAACGGTATTTTTGTCTCTTCGAAGTAGCCGGTCACATAGAATGAGTTAGCTTTGACCAACGACAATACCGAATTACCTTGGCTGACGTAGTTACCCTCACGCAGCGTTAAGTTGATAATGCTGCCGTCAGCTGGGGCCAACACTTTGGTGCGCTCTAAGTTTATCTGTGCAGTTGCAAGTTGCGCTTTGGTTAGATTGTAATCCGATCTAGCGATTTCAGTATTGATGCGGGCACTTTCTGCCGTTTCTTCGCTGACTAATTGACCCGAGGTGAGGGTTTGACGGCGCGCATATCGATGTTTAGCGAGATCCCAAGAGTATTTTTTACTTTCTAAAGTCGCCTTTAGCTCAGCGATCGCCGCTTTATAGCGTGTATCATCAATGGTGAAGATGACATCTCCTTTTTTGACACTTTGGTTGTCCGTCACTTCGACATCGTTTACCCAACCAGAAACATCAGGGGCGATAGTGATGACATGGGCTCGAACGCGGCCGTCTCGTGTCCAAGGAGAGTAGAGGTAGTGTTGCCAAATCCAATGGCCCAAAATAATCGCGACAACCAAAACGACCAGCGTTAGGGAGATGCGTGTAATTTTTCCCATAAACGTATTTAACTCCCAAGTAAATAAATGACCAAAGCGAGGTAACAAACATAGAGGCCGACTTCAAACCAAGCGACTTTCCATACCCTCGAATAGAGCCCAGTTTTATGCAATACCACGCGTGTTCCCCAAGACAGGAGAAATGCGATGGGCATAAAGATAACGAGTGGACTAAACAGCAACCCACCGAAAGCTAATTCTTCAAACATAGAAATTGATTCTCAACTTATTATCCGCTTGTGTCGTCATCAAAGCACTGCGTATGAAATCCAATCCAACACTGAGGTTATAACAAGACCTAAGATATGAATGTGCTTAAGTATCAGTAGTTTTTAACATTTCGTGATTGTTAAAAACAAAATAGTGTTAAACATTATTGTTTTAAAGCCATGATGGTTCTTAAGTATGACGCTTAACAGCGTATACCACCCCTTATACTGAGTTAATCTAGAGTATATGGCACATTCTCGCACTGCGCTGACGCGTTTTTGGAATGTAACTCCATGAAATAGGGTATGAAGATCAACACCGAATGGTGTATGGCTACATGGCAATTTATATAAACTATCAATAGTATGACCTGCACTGCAAGGAAACATTGAACACAATTTTGGACTTAAACTATTTCTTATCTTTCATTAATCAAGGTGGCTGGATGAGTTTTGATATAATTTCGAGCAATAATTGTGCAGTGTATGTCGATCAAGGCATGTGATGATTCTTGAAATAGAAAAACCGAGGCATGTGAGCCCCGGTTTGTTTAGCCTAATGACGTTGTAAGTGATGTCGCCTAGCGGGTGAGTCCCAAGGCTTCATTCATGACATGGAAAATATAGTTCTGTTCGACTGCGCCTTGGAACAAGTACGCTTCAGGACCGCGTGCGAAAATGGCCACATCTTCTCCGGAGTGTGTTTCTGAGTCCAGTTTAACGAGTGATTGCTGACGGTAATCAAGATCCAAAACTTCTTGTTCGGTTGGATTAGGGCGATCTGCTGCGCTCGGCACTGCGCCGGGGCCATTACCGTAACTTAGTGTGGTATAACGCTTTCCGTAAGCATCGAGATTATATTTCCCGCCAGTTTTTGATAAACCAAGGATAGGGTTACCGCGTTGCGCATAGCCATTTGAAATAAAGGTATGTGCGTGGTCCGCGGTGACAATCACCAAAGTATCTTGTGGGTCGGTTTTCTCTAGCGCCGCTTTAATTGCGTCGTCATAGGCGACGGTATCGGCAAGAGCACGCGCCGCATTTCCATCATGGTGCGCGTGGTCAATGCGGCCCGCTTCTACCATCAATACGTAACCTTGTTGGTTGTTTGAGAGCAGATCAATGGCTTTTGAGGTCATTTCAGCTAACGAGGGTTCACCGTTGCGGCGGTCGGCTTCGTATTTCATGTGGCTGCTTTCAAACAAACCGAACACTTTAGCTGTGTTATTAGGGATACTATCAAAACCTTGTTTATCATAAACATATTGGCCTGAAGGGTGCTGAGTTTGCCACTGCTCAACTAAGTTCTTCCCATCTTTCCGTTTACCATTTTTACCTTCCGGATCCACCACGGTGGCGGGTAAAAATTCACGGCGTCCACCACCAAAGACCACATCCATGCCTTCGCCATTGTTAAATCCAATCAACTGCTGAGCAATATCGACACAGCCCTGATTTTTGGCAATGTTGGGCATGGTTGTATCGTTTTCCCAGTTACGATCTGCTGCGTGCGCATAGGTGGTGGCTGGCGTGGCGTGCGTGATTCGCGCAGTGGAAACCACGCCGACAGACAGCCCTTTTTCAGCAGCCATTTCCCACGCGGTTTTTGCTTCGTGACCGATTTGAGTGTTACAAAAACCACGTTGAACGTTGTCATCAACACTGATAATGCCTTGTTTGGTTTTGACACCAGTGACCATCGCCGACGCTGTGCCTGCTGAGTCTGGCGTTTGTGCATCGGTGTTATAGGTTTTAGACAAGGCGACGTTTGGCATTGTTTCCATGGTCAATTTGTACTCTTCACCCAGCAACCCTCGGCGCTGACCTTCAAAGATGCGCGCCGCAGTAATCGTGCCGACACTCATGCCATCGCCGACAAACAAAATGACATTTTTTGCCGGTTTATCTATGGGTTTATTTGCCTTAGCTTTCGCAATATCCGCTTGTGCTTGTTGAAACCACACATCATTTTTTTGTGGCGCATCAACGCCACTGGTTGAGGTTGACGCTGAACAACCGGCTAGGGCTGCGATCATACCACTGAGTAACATAAAATTATTGTTCTTCACGAAGCGACTCCATCTCGTTTTTTGAGTTTCCGTTTAATGTCAGTTAATTGAATCTGACTCTATTAGCTAACATTTGGATGAATTATTTGTTACTGAGTGATGAAGTTTTTATGGCTGTCATAGGACTGTCTTATCTACGCAGCATGATGATAAAACCAAGGATCTACCATAAGTAAGGTTATGCAACCAACTCATCATGTATTACGTACTGCCCGTTTTGTTTTGACCCTGTGGGTCATGATTTTCTTGTCGTCACTTCAGTTGGTTAGTGCGCAGGAAAAAGTTGATGCCAATGGGATCATGACGCTTGATTGGATAGATTTAATTCCACCAGCCGAGCGTAATGCCAGTCCTCCTCAACGAACCACGCCGATAGATCATGAAAAAGACACGCCGCCACAAAATAGATATGGTGGATTTCGCGATGACCTTGATGGTCAAAAAGTTCGTATGCCAGGGTTTGTGATTCCGCTGGAAGGGGATGATAAAACCGTCACCGAATTATTACTTGTTCCATACTTTGGCGCTTGTATTCACGTTCCGCCTCCGCCGCCAAACCAGATTGTTTACGTCAAGTTTGATAAAGGTGCACCGTTACAAGGACTTTGGGATGTCGTGTATATCGTGGGGACACTTCGAACCCAAAAAGTTGACTCCGACCTTGGTCAAGCAGGGTATCTCATTGAAGGCGTCAACGTTGAAACTTACTCCGAACCGCGCTCCTAATTCCTACTTTGCTATTGCCACCATGCTTTTTAATGGCAGTGATTGCGCTGCCATTGTTAACTTACTGATCGTCGTCAGCTTTGTTCTTAACTGTTACTACCTATAGATGAACGGGTTTATCGTCATAGCCTATTAATTGGTTACGTCCAGTTTTAAATGATAGGAAAATCCTATTGATAGAATAGCTACAAGTGATTTTTCTAATGACGCGCAACATGTGAATATACTTTCCGAAAGCAAGACATTGCTAAGACAAACAACCTAAAGGAAAGTACCCAAATGATTAATACTCAAATCAAACCATTTAGCGCAACAGCATTTAAAAACGGCGAATTCGTAGAAATCACTGAACAAGATGTTCTTGGTAAATGGGCAGTATTCTTCTTTTACCCAGCAGATTTCACGTTCGTTTGCCCAACGGAGCTTGGTGATTTAGCGGACCATTACGAAGAGCTGCAAAAGCGTGGTGTTGAAGTGTATTCAGTGTCTACCGATACACACTTCACGCATAAAGCATGGCACGATAGCTCAGACACTATCGGCAAAATCAACTACTACATGGTTGGCGACCAAACCGGTAACATCACCAACAACTTTGGTGTTATGCGTGAAGGTCAAGGCCTTGCAGACCGTGCGACATTCCTTATCGACCCTGAAGGCACGATTCAAGCGATGGAAATCACCGCTGAAGGTATTGGCCGTGACGCTGAAGATCTACTTCGTAAAGTGAAAGCAGCGCAATACGTTGCAGCACACCCAGGTGAAGTTTGTCCAGCGAAATGGAAAGAAGGCGAAGAAACACTCGCTCCTTCTCTAGACCTTGTTGGCAAAATCTAATTCGCGAATTAGCTGCGTATTAGTAAAACCCATTTGAGAGTGTGTCGGGTGGTACCTAACGACCTACGCACCCGGCATGCTCTCTCCTTGAATTATCCAGAGTGACCACTCTATTTAAAGCGTAAGCATACTATCAATATTAAAGGTGTAATCGATCATGCTAGAGCAAGCGATTAAACAACAATTACAACAGTACCTCAGTAACGTGAAACAAGATGTCCGATTAGTGGTCAGCCTAGATGAAAGTAAAGCTGCACAAGACATATTGGCCCTAGCTAATGAAATTGCGGAGCTTAGCGATTTTGTTTCGGTTGAACGTGATGACAATGCCAGCGACCGTAAACCGGTGATGATGGTGACCAACCCTGAGAAAGGCACAGCGCTGAGTTTTGCTGGCTTACCGATGGGACACGAGTTTACTTCCCTTGTTTTGGCGTTACTGCATTCCGGTGGCCATCCGATGAAATTGGAAGCGGAGACAATTGAACAAATTGCTCAGCTAGATAAAGACCTCAATGTTGAGATCTTCATTTCACTTTCATGCCAAAACTGTCCTGATGTGGTACAAGCTTTCAATATGATGGCGGCGATTAATCCACGTGTTCGTCCAACGATGATTGACGGCGCATTGTTCCAAGACGAAGTGAAATCTCGCGACATCATGGCGGTGCCTAGTGTCTTTGTGAATGGTGAACTGTTTGGTCAAGGCCGTATGTCTTTGGCTGAAATCCTAAACAAAGTCGATAATGGCGCAGAAGAAAAAGCGGCCGCGGCTTTGAATGATAAAGACCCTTACGATGTGTTAGTCGTCGGTGGTGGCCCTGGCGGCAGTGCAGCCGCGCTTTACGCGGCACGTAAAGGCATTCGTACTGGTGTCGTTGCTAAGCGTTTTGGTGGGCAAGTCATGGATACCATGGCGATCGAGAACTTTATTTCCGTCAAACGTACAGAAGGGCCAAAATTAGCCACCGACCTTGCTGAACATTTGAAAGAATACGAGGTGGATGTCGTCACTGAGCAGCAAGCAAGTAAACTTATGGGCGCAAGCAATACTGAAGATGGTCTCATCCATATTCAACTTGAAAGTGGCGCGACGCTTAAGAGTAAGAGCGTGATTTTGAGCCCAGGTGCACGCTGGCGTGAAATGAACGTTCCGGGCGAACAGGAATATCGCAATAAAGGCGTGGCGTACTGCCCGCACTGTGATGGCCCGCTGTTTAAAGGTAAGCGCACCGCAGTTATCGGTGGTGGTAACTCTGGTATTGAGGCGGCCATTGACCTCGCGGGTATCGTTGAACATGTGACGGTTCTGGAATTTGCCGACATGCTTCGCGCCGACCAAGTATTGATTAACAAAGCAAACTCGTTGCCAAACGTGGATATCATTACCATGGCGCAAACGACGGAAGTGGTTGGTGATGGCACCCGTGTGACAAGCTTGAAGTATAAAGATCGCAATACGGATGAAATTAAACAAATCGAATTATCAGGCATTTTTGTTCAAATTGGTCTCGTACCGAATACTGAATGGCTGAAAGATTCGGATGTCCAACTCTCAGCGCGTGGCGAAATTGAAGTTGGCAGCCGCGGCGACACCAGCCTAGAAGGCGTGTTTGCTGCCGGTGATGCGACCACAGTACCTTATAAACAAATCATCATTGCGATGGGAGAAGGTGCAAAAGCCAGCCTAGGAGCGTTTGATTACCTGATTCGTAAGCAAGGCTAATCAAACACCAAGAAGCCAAAGCCCTCTGCGTATGCCGAGGGCTTTTTGTCTGTGAGAAACGCACTTTTATTTGGCGTTTGCGAATCAAAAACCATTGGATGCTTTGGTGCACTGAAACGAAAAACGGTATGGGTTAGCCAAAATGCCCTTGAACATAATCGGCGGTCATGGTGTGTTCAGGATAATTGAAGACCTGCTCCGTCGACGCAAACTCGATCAGTTTGCCTAAATGCATGAATGCGGTGTAATCGGATATACGTTTCGCCTGCTGCATGTTGTGAGTCACGATAACAATGGTAAAGGTTTGGCTGAGTTTGGTCACCAAGTCTTCAATACCTTGGGTTGCGATCGGGTCGAGTGCTGACGTGGGTTCATCCATCAAAAGGACTTCTGGCTTGAGAGCGATAGTGCGGGCGATACATAAGCGCTGCTGTTGGCCGCCTGATAACCCCATTGCATCACTGCCAAGAGTCTCTTTGACTTCTTCCCACAACCTTGCCTGTTTGAGCGCTTGCTCAACACGACCATCCATATCAGCCTTGGATAACTTTTCATTCAGGCGAATACCAAATGCAATGTTCTCGTAAATACTCATTGGAAATGGCGTTGGCTTTTGAAAAATCATTCCGACACGACTACGCAGTATGTTGAGGTCACAATCTCGAGTGAGAATATTGTCTCCATCCAGCGTGATACGCCCTGTTGCGCGCTGATGCGGATAAAGCTTATAAATTCGATTCAAGGTTCGAAGCAGAGTGGATTTGCCGCAGCCCGACGGGCCAATGATCGCGGTCACACGGTTGTTATAAATAGGCAGTGTGACGTCGAAAAGGGCTTGTTTATCCTGAGCATAAAAAAAGTTTAACCCTTCAATATCCATACGAGTAGAAGGTGAAGTGCGCTGAAACGCCACAGTTTGTGCGTGTTTGGCAGCGAGTTGGGGGTGTATCATCGTCGTCATGAGTTCCACTTTTTCAATAAGGTTGGCAAGGCACGCGAAAGTATATTGATCGCCAAAATCGTCGCGGTGATCAAAAGGGCACCCGTCCAAGCTAAGTTATTCCATGTTTCATAAGGGCTCATTGCCAAGTTGTATATGGTTACGGGGAGGTTTGACATTGGGCCTGACATATCGAGCGACATAAATGAGTTGCTCAGCGCGGTAAAAAGCAACGGTGCGGTTTCTCCGGAAATTCGGGCAAACGAAAGTAAAATACCGGTGATGATGCCAGCACTGACACTGCGATAGCTCAGGCTTACCGTCACTTTCCATGCTGGAGCGCCAAGCCCTGCTCCCGCTTCGCGAAGGCTGGTGGGCACCAGTTTGAGCATTTCTTCAGTGGTTGAGATGATCATCGGCAGTGCAATAATGGCTAACGAGATAGCGCCCGCCCAGCCAGAAAAGTGGCCAACAGGCTCGACTAAGATGAGGTATACAAACAAGCCAATTAGAATCGAT
The DNA here is from genome assembly GCF_053903115.1 of Vibrio sp. AK197. Classification (NCBI taxonomy): domain Bacteria; kingdom Pseudomonadati; phylum Pseudomonadota; class Gammaproteobacteria; order Vibrionales; family Vibrionaceae; genus Vibrio; species Vibrio sp. AK197. The sequence continues at coordinate 1,142,307 of NZ_CP096429.1, read as the reverse complement.
GGCGAGGACATCAACATTCCATTCAAAAAGCGAATCGTGTCTGCCGCCTTTGAATCTTGCCCATATTCAGCAAGCCAGGTGCCGGCTAACACACCGACTGGAATCGCAATGACAATACCTACACCGCTAATCAGCATCGAGCCAATAATCGCATTGGCAAGCCCGCCATCGTCGTCACCAGGCGCAGGCAGGGATTTGAACAGGACATCCCAAGATAGGGCAATCATACCGCGGTCAACAAGGCCATACATAATGGCAGCAAGAATAAACAGGCCAATGGCGGTTGCCGCGTAACAGCTATAACGGAACACATGGTTTTTCAGTTGCCTGATGCTCATGGTTAACCTCTCACACTTTTACGCAGTTGAATACGCGCGTATCCCATGACCAGAAAGGTCACGATAAAAAGCACCAAACCGAGCGCCATCAGTGCCGACATCTTCATACCATCGGCTTCATTAAATTGATTGGCAATGGTGGCCGAAATCGATGTGGCGGGCATAAAGAGCGCTTGGCTAATAGCTTGGGCATTACCAATGACAAAGGTCACTGCCATGGTTTCTCCAAGTGCGCGCCCCAGAGCAAGGATAAAGGCGCCGAAAATGGAGCTTTTAATCGAGGGTAAGAGGATCTTGGTGATCACTTCAAAACTGTTAGCCCCAATCCCATAAGAGGACTCTTTTAATACGTCGGGCACCGTATTCAGAGCATCTTTAATCAGCGCGGTCATGATGGGTAAAATCATAAAGGCGAGAATGATTCCCGCGGTTAACAAGCCTTGCCCAAGTGGAACGCCGCTAAATAACGGGCCGATGAGGGGAATGGGACTGATGTGTTCTAGCATCCAAATTTGTGGTCCGCTGGCAAACCATGGGGCAAATACAAATAGGCCCCACATGCCATAGATGATACTGGGAACGGCAGAGAGTAGCTCAATCGCAATACTGACGGGATGAGAAAGCCATTTGGGCATCAATTCAGACAAAGAAATAGCAATCGCAATGCCGATGGGGGTCGCAAGAAGTGCTGCAATGAGTGAGGAGACAAGGGTACCATAGAGCGCATTTCCTGCACCAAACAACAAATTGATGGGATCCCAGTCGGTGGAGAAGATGAAGCCGATGCCAAATTGCTTAATCGCGGGCAGCGCACCAAACACCAAAGTCGCAAAAATAGCGACCATAATCACGGTGACAGAAAGTGCACTAAACAAGCTTGCTTGCTTGAAGCAGCGGTCATAGGCGGTGTGAGTAATTATCATCATGGGTCATATCGTGTTGTGAAAAGATGCTAACGCCAAGCAATGTTCTTGGCGTTAGTCCTAGCATTAGTAAACGGCTTTACCGTTTGACTTGATGTCTTTCTCCCACATGGTGTTGACCATTGAAACCACGCTTTTTGGCATAGGCACATAACCGAGCTGTGACGCTAACTCACCATGTTCATAGCCCCATTCAAAGAATTTAAGAACTTGTTTGGCGGTGTCTGGGTTGGCTTGGTCTTTGTACATCAAGATAAATGTTGCGGCTGTCATTGGCCAAGATTTATCGCCCGGTTGGTTGTTGAGATCAACAGCAAAGCCAGGCGCATGCTGCCAATCGGCATTGGCCGCTGCCGCTTGGAAAGTTCCCAGTGTTGGCTGGACAAAATGACCAGAGCGATTTTCCATTGCGGTGTAGGTTAATTGATTTTGCTCAGCGTAGGCGTACTCCACGTAGCCGATAGCACCAGGTGTCCGTTTCACAAGGTTGGCAACGCCTGCATTGCCTTTTCCCCCTAAATGGGTTGCGGCTTTAGGCCAAACAACTTCTTTGCCTTGACCGACTTGCTGTTTCCAATCTGCGCTTACTTTCGATAAATATCCGGTATAGTTAAATGATGTGCCAGATGCGTCAGAGCGGTGAATGACAACGATGGGCTGATGCGCCAGAGGCAGGGTTGGATTGTCTTGTTTGACCGCATCGTTATCCCAAAATTTTACTTTACCAAGATAGATATCAGCGAGTAATTGACCGGAGAGTTTGAGCTCCCCTGGTTTAATGTTTTTGATGTTGACGACTGGAACTATCGAGCCCATAACGGCTGGAAACTGTACTAGACCAATTTGCTCTAGTTTGTCCTCACTGAGTGGCGCATCGGATGCCCCGAAATCGACAGTTTTTGCCGTTATCTGTTTAATACCACCGCCAGAACCGATTGATTGATAGTTGAGCTTAATACCGGTTTCATCCTGATAGGCTTTTGCCCACTTCATGTAAACCGGATAGGGAAAGGAGGCACCAGCACCATTTATCATCGTGTCAGCGTATGAAGTGACAGAGAACAAGCCAAACGACGCGACTGCCATTAGAGCGAATTTTTTCATGTTTACATTCCTAAAATTTGCGAACTGATTTGTAAAACGCTAGAAAATACTATCCAGCCAATTCAGAAACATAAACGTTCATTTTTAAATCTAATTTTACATTTATGGTGCAAATTTCACCGATTATTGCAACATTATTGAAATATAAAGCGAGTAATAGCTGAGCGTGTTGTGCCGATAATCATGGTATTTTACGTCTGTATTGTTTGCTCTGTTCGCTAGACTGACATCTTTCCGTCACAAAAAATTCTTATTCATTCTTCGTTTTTTACGTGTCTATATGCGTATAATTGGCGTTGACATAGTTTGATTGTCAAATTAAATTGGTAGTCAAATAATTTGATAATCAAGGTTATTATGTCTAGCGAAGAAACACCGTTATGTACGCATCGTGATCAATTCGTGTCCTACAATCCGCAAGGTGAGCGCAGAACACTTTATGTGTTAGCGTTAACCGTTGTAACCATGGGCATAGAAATTGTTGCGGGGACAGTATTTGGCTCAATGGCTTTGCTCGCAGATGGGTGGCATATGGGGACACATGCCGCTGCATTTTGTATTACCCTGTTTACTTATCGCTATGCGAAGAAATACCACGATAGCGAACGCTTTTCATTTGGTACCGGAAAAGTCAGTGTACTGGGCGGTTATACAAGTGCTATCGCGCTGGGTATTGTGGCCTTAGTGATGCTTGGTGAATCGACGTACCGCCTATTTAACCCCCAAACGATTCAATTTAATGAGGCGATAGTGGTGGCGGTTATTGGTTTGGTGGTTAATCTTGCCAGTGTTTTACTCTTGCACGACCACGACCACGACCACGACCACGACCACGACCACGACCACGACCACGACCACGACCACCAGCATAACCATAACCACCAACATGGGCATAACGATCACAATTTAAGAGCGGCTTATATGCACGTTATGGCTGACGCACTAACCTCGGTGTTGGCAATTGTCGCGCTGATTATCGGTAAGTATATCGGTTGGAATTGGCTTGATGCGATTATGGGGATCGTGGGCGCATTAGTGATTTCAAAATGGACATGGGGACTACTTAAACAGACAGGGCCCGTTTTACTGGATGCCAGCATTGATGGTGCCTATAAGCAGCAAGTGCTTGATGCCATTACACCTTATGCTCAAGTCTCGGATTTTCATATTTGGAAAGTCAGCGCCGACCACTATGCTGCAGCGATGTCATTACAGTCATCAAACAATAAAAATGTTGAGGATTTTAAACAGTTACTTAGTAAGTTTGATAAAATCCACCACCTAACCATAGAAGTGAATCACGTGTAGTTTATGAGCGAGTTAGAGAAATTAAATCAGCTGCTGATTGAGTTTTACGACAAGATGTCCTCGTGGGAACAGTCAGTGGTGAAAGGGACCGGCTATTCATTAGCGCAAGTTCATACTATTGAAGTGCTCGGGAGTCATGGCGCGATGCGCATGAAAGAGTTGGCAGAAAAACTGGGTATCACCACCGGAACATTAACGGTTCAGGTTGATAAGTTAGTTAATAGTGGGTTGATTGAGCGGGCTGTCCATCCCCAAGATCGCCGTGCCATCGTTGTAAGGCTGACTGAGCAAGGATTAATACTGCATCGTCAGCATAACCAATTGCATCTGAAACTGGTGCAAGATTTGACGCAAGGTTTGGATGAGCATCAAGAGCACGCTCTTATGCAGAGCTTACAGAAAATGAATCAAGAGTTTTAAACTCATGCCTTGAAGTGGCACATTGGCTACGTCTGTTTAAGTCTTGGATGTGATGCGGCGCGATAACAAACTTTCCATCTTTGTTTTCTTGTTTTACTTGAGTTGAAACGGCTTTTTATTTTATTCTCAAATTAGACTGCAAAAAAAAAGCAGATATTTTGATTACACATAAGGAGCGTTCACCATGTTGGTGAGTAAGTTTGATAGTTCGGAAAATGGCGTGTTGTTTTCACCTAAAGTGGTCGCGATGTTAGAGCAATTAAAAGCTACTAACCTCGCTAAGTTGGAACTCGGTAAATACGAATTTGAAGGTATTTCTGGCGATGATGCATTCTTTATCGTTATGGAGTATGACACGGCGGCACAAAGCAAAGTTGGACCCGAATTTCATCGCACTTACACCGATATTCAGCTGCTTGTGTCTGGCGAAGAACAATTTGGCTGGGTGAGAGTCAGTGATGCGCAATTAGCAGCGCTTGATAGCCAATATGACTACGATGCTGAGCGGGATATCTGTTTCATTAAACACGATGAATTTGAGTTGGAATATAACCAGATGAAACTTGGTCATTTTTATATTTTCACGCCGCAAACCATTCATATGCCTAATTTGGCGTTGGAAACGCCAAGTAAAGTAAGAAAAGTGGTCGTTAAGCTCAAAACAGAGTTACTCAGTCGCTAATCTATCGCCTAAAGAACAAAAAGGGTTAACGGCAATCAATGCGGTTAACCCTTTTTGTTTGTGCGCGGCATGAACACCGCGTTGGGCCTAAGTGATGGTCAGGGATTCACCTGGGCAGGGGCTGGGTTAGGTCGTCTGCTGCGCGTTACGAGATAAATACCGCTACACACCAACCCAAGCGCCATGAGGTTTTTCCATTCCAGAATGGTCTCGCCAAGAAATTGCGCAGAGAGCAGACTGCCGAACACCGGAATTAAGAAGTTAAAAATCGTAATGGTGCCCACCGAGTTGTATTTGAGTAATACACTCCAAATTGCAAACGCGGCAGAAGAGAGGAGCGCTAAATACAACAAGAGCGCTGAGCCTCCAAGATCAAAATGACCAGAGTGCCCGCCAAACGCCAATCCAATCAATAACAGTGCAAGCCCACCAATGGCCAGTTGCCATGCCGTCATCAACATAGCATCAATGCCTTGCGAGACTTTTTTACCATAGATCGATGCTGCGGAGAGAATAAATGCCGCCAACATCACTGAGCCTTCTCCTGCTAAGCTGAACTGAAAGTCGAGCAGGGACTGGTCAAAGTTCACAATAAACACGCCTAAGAAGCCGATAACACAGCCGAGTGTTTTGCGATGAGTCAGCCGATCATTTTGATAGATAAAATGGGCCAGAAGAACACTAAAAAAGGTGCCAGTTGAATTGATGATCGAAGCCTTAACACCCGTTGCGAACGCCACACCGATGTAAAAAAAGATGTACTGGAAACTGGTTTGTGTTAAGCCCAAAATGACGATTTGACGCATTTTATGTTCACTGAAATGACCGCGATGCCGACCTAACAACCGCGCTAAAATCAGCAATAGAATGCCGGCTAATAAGAAACGCTGACCAGCAAAAACCATTTGCGACGCGACATCATGGGCCTCGATTTGCAACATCGCATACCCAGTTTTGATGGCAGGATAGGCGCTGCCCCACAGTAAGGTGCACAAAATAGCTAGGCAATAAACAGTCAGAGGCCGAGAAAAGAACTGTGATGAATCCGAAGACATAACTACAACCTTTAGTGAAACCGAGTCACGGTATCAAACAACAAAAATGAAATGGCGTTTTTGAAATCAGCGAGATGGTAACGGAAATAGTTAAAGTTGTCTCGGATTGAATCCGAAAACGGTTCAAGACTGGGCATTTTTTATAAATAGACGCTGACGATTTATTGATTAATGAAGCGTGTACTTGTTGTATATATTGGCTTTATATCTTTGATGATGCACCAAGCTATTACCTTCGTCACCAGTGTTATCTGCTGCGGGTTGAGCCATAAATAGAGCTCGATGTTCGCGATGCGACGTTGGAGGAGATTGAGAAAATTTATCAAATTCGGTGACTGTTTATGCGATAAGGAGACTTGTCGCATTTTTTTATGGAATTTTTTGTTACATCTGTTGACCAACATTATGAATTATTTGAAATTTCCACTCGTTTGAGTTGCTTGGTTTCGCCTATCAAATTAATAGCTACTAACCACGTGAGTATTTGCATTGATAGGGTAGACTGATCACTGTCAACGTATATTAATCCACTTTACCAGAGGCAGATTGGCCCAAGGAGAGTTGAATGAACCGAGCTCAAGCACCGTCGTGGGTGGGGTCGCTACGCGATCATTCCTCACAACACCCCATCATCGCATCGGCGTTGGTGGCATCGGTGATTTTTATTGCTCTACTCGTGTTTGAGGCGGCCACGGGTACGCGGCAAGTGTACAGCAAGTATGCGTTTATTGGTGGTACTGCAGGGTTTGTTGCCACTGCAGTCGGCACATTTCCAGCACTGTTTATCAAGGAAATACCGCAAAAACTTTCTGATGCAATGCTCGGTTTTGCAGCAGGCATGATGCTTGCCGCTTCTGCCTTTTCCTTGCTACTGCCTGGTGTTGAAGCCGGCACTGACATTACGGGCAGTGGATTTGTTGGTGGTATGGTGGTGATCTTGGGTATGGCGATTGGCGTGGCGCTGATGCTGGGATTAGATCGTTTCACTCCCCATCAGCACATGGAAGGAGGTCCGTGTGGTCCTGGCCATGAACGCTACAATCGCGCTTGGCTTTTTGTCTTTGCTATTGCTTTGCATAATTTCCCTGAAGGTATGGCCATTGGGGTTGGATATGCTCAAGGAGATTTCTCCGTCGGTATTCCGTTAACCACGGCTATTGCACTACAGGATATTCCCGAAGGCTTAGCGGTGGCACTGACCTTGCGTGCGGCTGGGTTATCACCAAAAACGTCAGTATTGATTGCTATCGCGACCGGTATTTTAGAGCCGATCGGCTCACTGCTTGGTGTGAGCTTAGCCGGCGGGTACCTCATTGCTTATCCGATAGGTTTGGGGCTTGCTGGTGGTGCGATGTTATTCGTTGTTTCGCATGAAGTTATTCCAGAAACTCACCAAAGCGGTCACCAAACAGTTGCGACCATTGGCTTAATGATTGGTTTTGCGCTGATGATGGTACTTGATACGACTTTGGGCTAATGACCGATAAAATCTCGAATCAACAACAAATATGTTTGTGATTGCATATAGATAGGAAAGCTATATAACCTCATGGTTTTTCTTTATTTTTTGAATAACATTCACACAATGGGTATCTTTGGACAAAATAACTACAAATAGGTCGTATTTTGTCCTTTTACCTTTCAATTCATCGCTATACTTTATGAACTAATGAGTGAATAAGGTATACACACATGAAGCAACTTGGATTTAAACGGCTCCTACTTATCGCCGTGATATTGTTGGTTGGTCTTTCCGTTTCTATTTCAAGCTATATCTCTTATGCCCAGAAAAAAGAAGCCATGACCCATCTCATCACCAGTTCGGGTGAGGCCTATGTTAAAGGGCGTGCCGATTTGGTCGAAACATTCTTGGGTGAAAAAATTGCCGGTATGAAGGGACTTGGTGATATCTATAAACAGCAAGATTTTCCTGCTACTACGCCTGAGCAGATTGTCGCCATGACTGAGCAATTTGCGACAGCACTGAATACCGGAAGCTCATTTGTGGGGTTTGAATCCAACGGTGATGCCTACTGGAACCAGGAAACAGACGCATGGCCAAATCATAAGTACAACGGCGATATTCGTGAACAAAGTTACTATCAAGATGGACTGAAAGCGGAAACGCCCTCTGTGACGGATCCTTATCCTGACTCTGACGATCCAAGTATTTACTGGGTTAGCGTGGTTCAAAAAGTCAAACAAGGGATGATGGCCGTTGATATGAAGTTGGAGTTTTTGAGTAACTTAGTGAAAAACTCCACCGACCTTGATGGTTCAGTTGCCTTAATCCTCAATCAAGATACTACCGTTTTGGCTTCGACATCACCGGCGATTGAAACTGGTAAAAAAGCAACCGACTATTCTTGGTTTTCTTCAGCGGCTAACCAAGCGGTTGCGGGCGAAGCGGTCGTCACTGAGTATCAACTTAATGGCGTCGACAAAATCTTGTTTGCGGATCGAATCCAAGTGGCCGATAAGCAATGGTATTTTGTGCTAGGGATTAACACTGAAATTGCTTATGAGCAGTTGACGAGTGCAAGAAACAGCGCGATCACTATTGCGATTATTGCCACTCTGGTCAGTGTTATCATCGCATTTTTGGTGGTTCGCGTGTTGTATCGTCCGATACTGTCACTCAATAAAACCATCAAAGATTTGTCCAGCGGCGATGCCGATCTGACTCAGCGTTTGCAGGTCGACACTAATGATGAGCTGGGTGAAATCGCAAAAGGGGTAAATACCTTTATCGCAAGCTTGCAAGATATGATCAAAGAGATTCAGAACATCTCAGGTGTACTGCAAAGTAATGTGTCTCAGATGCGCGAGCAGTCTGAGCATAACTCATCGATTTTGCAAAACCACGTGACCGAAACCGAGCAAGTGGTGACTGCGATAGAAGAGATGAATGCCACCGCGAATTCAATGGCAACCGATGCTGCAAATACAGCTGATTTGACGCAACAAGCGGATGAAACCAGTTCGGCGTCTCAAAACACCGTTCGCCAGTCACAAAATACGGTTTCTGCGTTGATTAGTGATGTTGAACTGGCTGCAGAAAATGTCCATCGAATGAGCCAAGAAACTCAGGAGATCAATAAAGTGTTGAGTGTCATTGGTGATATTGCTGAGCAAACCAACCTGCTTGCATTGAACGCTGCCATTGAAGCGGCTCGTGCCGGCGAGCAGGGACGTGGATTTGCAGTGGTTGCGGATGAAGTTCGTAATCTTGCCAGCCGCACTAAATCCAGCACCGAAGAAGTGGAAGTGGCACTGTCCAATCTACTGAAAGGAACGCAAGTGGTGGTTGAATCAATGGAAAATACCAAGCAGCGCTGCCAAGAAACGGCAGAAGGCTCTGGTGAAGTGGCAGATAGCCTAGAAACCATGACAACCTATGTCGCTGAAATCAATACCTTAAGCGCGCAAATTGCGACGGCGGCAGAAGAGCAGAGTAGTGTTACACATGAACTGAGTCGCAATATGACGGCGTTGAATGACATTGTGGGTGAATTGGATGCCAATGGACAGAAAGCATTGTCTGATATGGAAACCATCGCCTCAGTCAACTCTCAGCTTGTGAGTATTGTTGGACGCTTTAAACTGTAACGTTTATTACGACTAGCCTATTTTAAAACGCCCATTATTCAATGGGCGTTTTTTTGCGATCCAATCAAATTGCTGCCTGCTTTTTGGTCTTTTATTCATAGCTTCAGTTTGTTCATTTGCTTGAAATCTTCGACGACCTTTGCGCTTGCAAACATGGTCAATTAATTGTGCAACGCCCGATATTATCAGCCAGCGCGGTGCTGCTTATGATTAAGTCAACGTAGGGCCTCAGTGAGTTCGCGACCGCTAAGCCGATATGCGTTCGTTTTGAGAATAACGTTCAAGTGAAACAACATACGGTCATCCACTATGAAAATTAACAAAACTATAATTCAAGATAACATGATGCAGTTGATGCAACGGATCGGACAAAACCGATACTTGCAAGCCATCATGCGCGGTATGATGATGGTGCTACCTGCCACGATCATGAGCTCTTTTGCTACGCTACTTAAAGTGTTTCCGGTTCCTGCCTATCAGGAATTTATTGCCGAGCATAATCTCGCGCAATTTTTTGATATTCCCATTAACTTTACCAATAACTTTCTGGCGGTCATTGTTGCGTTCTCGGTGGCTTATACGTTCGCCAAGAGCTTTAATGTTGACGGTTTTACGGCTGGCTTGATCTCAATGATCTCGTTCTTTATTTTGACGCCGTATAACTTAGGTGAGATGGGGCCGTTAGGGCAAGCGATTGATATACCTAATCAATGGTTAGGCTCAATGGGGCTGTTTACTGGGATTATGGTTGCTTTTGTCTCTTCGCGGATTTTTGTCGCGATTACTCTCAAAGGGCTGATCATAAAAATGCCAGACAGTGTGCCTGAGTTTATCTCCAAATCATTTTCTTCACTGGTTCCTGGTATCATCATTCTTTCTGGTTTCACCGTCTTGTCGGCAGCCATCACCATCGGTGGGTTAGGCAGTATTCACGATATCATTTACAGCATTATTCAAGCGCCACTGACGTCACTCGGTGCTGGGATTGGGTCGGTAATTTTGGTATCGATTTTTGCTCAGTTATTGTGGTTTTTTGGCTTACATGGTCACGCCATTACTTTGGGCATTGTGGCACCGATCTGGTTTGCTATGGATGCCGCGCAGCTGGCTGCTTTCTCTGCTGGCAACCCAACGCCAAACATCACTGGTTTTGCGTTCTTTATGACGTACACCGCGGGGGATTTATTGCCGCTGGCCTTTATGTTGGCGTTCATGGCGAAAAGTGAGCGTTTTAAAACGCTAGGCCGTATCTCGGTGGTGCCTGCCGTGTTTACCATCGGTGAACCCATGGCATACGGCGTTCCTTTGGTGATGAACTTCGCACTCGCGATTCCATATATTCTATTAAATGCAGTGATTCTTGGCGGCGCTTATTACCTCACCGTGATCGATATTTTACCCGCGGTCGCAGGTGTTGCGGCTCCCGCTGGTATGCCGATTATTCTCTCTGGGTTTATGCAAGGAAGCTGGAAAATAGCGGCTTTTCAAGTGTTGTCGTTCGTCGTGCGCTTTGCTGGTTGGTACTTCTTCTTCAAGATTGCCGATAAGATTGCTGTTAACGAAGAACTGGCGGAACTGAAACAACAAGAAGAGAGCGCGCAAGCCGCTGCCTCGCTTCAAGAAGTGGAAGCAAAGAGCTAGCTATGAGTATAAAACAATTAACGATTAACGATAAATTGCACGCGGTTGTTATTGATCGCCAAGCAATTAATGTGAGCTGGCAAGTCGACTTTACTCAGTATCGATATGAAGTAAATATTTACCATCAAGGCAAAGCACTTTACTTTAAAAGTAAATTTGGCAACGAAAATACCCACTGTGTTGAAGGCTTAACGCTTAAGCCTTCTTGCCAATACCATATTGAGGTGGTGGTTTACGGAGACGCGGAAAGCTTTCGCGTTTTTACAAACTCGTTTATGACTGGAAATTTTGGCAGATTCCAAGGGCGATGGATTTCAAACGGTCATACTCTCAATAACGACATCGACTATTACACACCAACCCATAACGTTTGGATGAAAAAAACACTGGAGATTGAAGACGCAGCCGAAAGTGCTTATATCCATCTCGTAGGCCTTGGCTATTACACGCTGTATATCAATGGACAGCGCGTGTCTGAATATCAATTAAATAATGATTGGAGCAACTACGACAAAGTCGTTTATTACGACACGTTTGATATCACCCGTTACTTGAAACCAGGAACTAACTATGTTGCCGTTGAACTGGCCAATGGTTGGTATAATCCAGCGCCGCTGACGTTATTTGGTAAATATAATCTGCGTGATGTCTTGGCCATTGGTGAGCCTAAGCTGCTTGCTGACATCGTGATTCATCATGCTCAGCATCAGCAAGTCATCTCGACGGACGACAGTTGGCACGTGGTGCCAGGTGCCTATCTTGCTAATAATATGTATCTTGGTGAAAGGGTCGATCTGAGACGCGCCAGTGAATTGGCTGCGGATTTAACCTTGAGCCACCAACCGAGCAATCCAGCCACTCTATGCCAAGGCCCTGATGGAAGTCTGATTCCTAGCTTTATCGACAAAATTGCGCTGGGTAAAAACGTTGAAGCCTTTGCGATCACCGAACTTGGACCTAAACATTTGATGGTGGATTTTGGTGAAACGGTGAGCGGATTTATCGACGCTCAGTTTTATTCTGATAGTACGCAACAGGTCTCGTTTCTTTATAGCGAGGAACGGAATTTGGACGGGCGCTTAAATACAGACTCCACCTTAGCGGGTTTTGTTGGAAAACAAGTGAGTGAAAGCTTTGTGGTGCCTGGCGGTGCAGGGGCACCTGAGCGTGCAGCGCAATTAGACGCTTGCCTGCCTCAAATTGGTAAAAATCGCTTTATTAACCAATATTGTTACCACTCTTTTCGCTATGTGGAAATTAAGGGGATCGAACTGACTAAGCTTGAACAGATTCAAGCGTTCTACGCCCATACTCAACTACGCGAAGTTGGGCACTTTGAGTGCTCGAATTACTATCTCAATGATTTGTATCAAATTGCAAAGACCACGAAGCTCAATAACATTCATTCGGTGATTGAAGATTGTGCGAGGGAGCGTTTAGCGTACGGTGGCGACATGGTGGCATTGGCGGATTCGCAAGTCTTAATGTTTGATTCCGCGACCTTATATCAAAAAACGCTAGCGGATTTTGTTAACGATGTGCGCGATAATGGCGGTTTTCCCGAAACCGCGCCGTTTATGGGGATTAAAAGTAACGGTACGGGGGAAGGTGCGGGCCCTTTAGGTTGGCAGTTGGCGGTGCCTTACTTACTGAAAATGCATCACCGCCATTACGGTAATCAACAGCTGATCGAACAGTGGATTCCCGCACTCGAAGCGCAGTTTTCTCATTTAGAATCCATTGGTTTACCTGCTATTTCAGAATGTTGCCTAGGAGACTGGGGAAGCAGCACACCCAGCGAAGGGGATTATAAACAATCATCTCCAGCGCGAGCTTTCACAGCCAGTTGCTTTTATTATTATCATGCCCAGTTGTTGGCGGAGTTTGAGCAGAGTATTGGGCGATTGGATAAGGCCGATGGTTACCAAATAAAAGCAAACAACATCAAGCAGCAGATAAAGCATTTATATCGTAACCCAGATGGTAGCTATGCAGATAAAAGCCAGACAAGCTACATATTTGCGATTTATTTTGAGCTTGAACCTGAACTACAACCATTAATTGATGAGTTATTAAATGTAATTGAGAGAAATCATTATATCTTAACGTGTGGAATTTTTGGTCAAAGTTTTATTTACCAACTGGCTAATAAAATAGATGTTAACGCAGTGATCTATAAATGGCTATATCAAAAACAAGGTATTAGTCATATGTTAAAAGATAATAACCGCGCTTTAAAAGAGTTCTTTGGAGACAACAACAATGGGTCTTGCAACCATGCAATGTTCAGTTCCTATGTTTCTTGGCTATACCGATCATTAGGTGGTATTCACATCTGTGATGATGCGATCGGTGCTAATAAGGTATTGATTAAGCCGTATTTTGCTAGTGATATTTCGCATGTCAGTTGTTGTTATCAAAGTATGAAAGGGTTGATTCACTGTGAATGGAAAAAAGAGAATGAGAAAATTCATTTATCCTTATCTATTCCACACAATATGAGTCAATGTACTCTAGTTATTCCGGAGAAATATAAAAACTCTATTTGTGATATTAATTTTAAACTATATGATGAAAAACATATCCAACTCGACATAACTGACATTCGAGAGTTGAACCTAAAATTAAATTCTGTTTTAGTACACTAATTATAATATCAATTGGTGTAAGATGAAATATGTTAGATGCCAACGTTCATGAAGAACTCACGTCGTATACTGATAGAGAATTATCTCTTTTGTCGAAAGACTTTAAATTAAATCATGTATTTACTAAGCGTGTTAAGCGTCAGTTTTTTCAAGACAAACATATCTACATCGAAAAACAGAGTCGTTTTGTTAATGTGCCGTTGCATTCTCATGACTACATTGAACTTGTTTATGTTTACAGTGGCCAAATGCGCCAAGTTGTCAACGGTAAGCCAGTGGTGCAAAACAAAGGGGAAATCATGCTGCTGAATCAGTTTGCTCAGCATGAAGTTGAAGCTGCTGATGACAACGACATCATTATTAATTTTATTATCGAACCTGAATTCTTTGGTCGACTTATTTCGTTATTTGATACTGATAATTTGATCACAGAATTTATTCTTTCTTCTATCAACGGAAAGAAGAGACTTGGTGAACATATTCATTTCAAAGTCGGTGAGAATAAAGAAATTCAGGACTCTGTTTCTAAAATTATTAATGAAATTTATGGTGACAACTCTCTCAAACAGATCCGTGTTAACTTTTTAGTTGGCTTATTGATTACTGAACTGTTATCTAATGTCGAGTCTAGTGATTATTATGTCAGTATGAACTATTGTGAATCCCTTGCGGTAACAGTATTGCGGTATATCGAAGATAACTACCGAACGGCCAGTTTGAAAGATATATCAAATAAGATTAATCAACCTAACTATAAAGTGAGTCGCTTACTTAAGAGTTTTACAGGAAAAACATTTAGTGAGATTTTGTTGCAAAAACGCTTGGAACAAAGTGTTTATCTTCTTAAGCACACTGATTATTCGATTATTGAAATTATTAACATGACCGGGTACGAGAACGCTTCACACTTTTACAAGGTTTTCCGTGATAAATACCAAGTAAGTGTTAAGGAGTTTCGAGATAACATTAAACTGGATACTCAAGACTTAGCGAGTTAGCATCTTTAATAAGAATAAAAAACCATCAACTTTGTTTGATGGTTTTTTATTTTGTGAGCTACATCATTTAAAATTCCTTGCCTTTTTTTCTTCCATCCTACCCGCAATAATCGACAATAAAATGTGCAACATAGGTTATCAAAACACCATTCATTGTGGCGCAAAATACTCTCAAATAACTGGCCAAGTGAAATTATTATCCACCTGGGCTGTTATTTATTATGTATGGTTTTATTGTTATTTTCTATTTTTAGGTATGAATCAATTTTTCCATTTACTCTGAGACTTAGTACAGAGTTTAATAACGTATAAAGCTTAATACATATCAAGTGTAATAAATAACACGGAGTGTATTAAATGAAAAAAAAGTTCTGTTTTGCAGTAGCGGCTACCGCTATTGCTTCTTTCTCTACCATTGCTGATGACAGCATTAATTTTCATGCCTACGGTATGGTGGCAGGTAATTTCGAGCAAGACCTCGGAAAACCGAAAAACTTGGCTCTACATATGGATCCAACTGGTCCTAACCAAGATCCGCGTGGCAAAATGGGGGAACTTGGCAACAATTATTGGCATGACTATTTTGTCTCACTGGCGATTAACAAACGCTGGGATGATATTGTCGATCCGGGTCAATGGGCTGATTTTACTTATGAAGTCGTCGGCTACGGTGACAAAGGCGTGGAAACCGCACAGATGTATGTACAGTTTGGCGGGCTCGATTTTATGCCACAAGATACCAAGCTATGGGCGGGCCGCCGCTACACCGGTGAGCGGATTGGTATTTTGGCGTACAACATTCGTGAAGTAAATGTTGATTCAGGTGTGGGTTACCTAGGAGAAAATGTCGATATTACCGTTGGTTACAACCAAATTGATTGGTCATCGGAAAATGCAATCGAAGCGGCTGAAGGTTCCCGAAATTTGCTCGATGTCGCCTACCGCCTAGGAAATTACGAGTTTGGTGGCACGTATGTTCATGAGCTTGACGACCCGATAAGAAATAATCCACGTGATGCATTTAGCGTATTTGGCAAGTACACCTTTGGTTCTTATTTTGGCTTGCTTGATGGGCAATCGGTGATTGAAGCGCAAGCCGGACGCGGAGTCATCGCGCAATATCTCAATACCAATCGTATTAGTGCACTCAGTGAGGAAAAAGACATATCGATGCGCCTAAGTATGTTTGGAACTGTCTATGATTATCGTGGATTGAGTATTGAATCCGCGCTGATTTATGAATACACCGACCGAGATGAAGATGCCAACCGTATGACTTATATTCGCGATACGGGCTACGGTGGTATCGGAGAGTATGGCAGCGCGACTGAGACCGGGATTTTTGCTGCGGTCAATGTGAAGCAGCCTTTAACGAATAATATTTCTCTTCATTATGAAGCGGTTGTCAATAATACCACCAACAAAGATGGTCGTGATGGAGCGACTGGCACTATGTATAAATTGGCTTTTGGACCCGCGATTCAACTTAAAGCAACTCGTTGGGCTGCACCGGTAACGGACATTACGGTCTCGTATGTGGGAGGCGAGCAAGAATTAACGAATCTTGACACTAAATCAGAATGGGTATTTGGCTATCGGGCGCAAATTTGGTTCTGATCATTTAAGGTTTGAAATAACAATAAATAATGACATTAGTTCTTAAGACGATTTTCTAATAACGACAATTTTTTGCAAGAAAGGTATGAATATCATGAAAATTAAGCAGGTACTTTTACTCGCAGCGACGCTCTCTACTGCTTTTTCGAGCATTGCTGCCAATTCAGACAGTAAGGAGCTCTCGGTTGAGATGAGCGTGCCGCCAATTCGTCTGAATTCAGATTTTGTTTATGCGCAAACCTTTAATAATATGGGTCGACCCATCAATTTATCGATGGATGTGATCCAGCCGTTTTCTAAAACGCCTTTGCCTGCGGTTCTATTTGTGACGGGCGGAGGTTTCATGGACGCGCCCAAAACCAAATTTATTGGCCAGCGTGTTGATATGGCTCGCGCTGGCTATGTCGTGGCGAGTATTAATTATCGTGTTGTACCGATGGTGACATTCCCAGGTATGCTTGAAGACGTCAAATCTGCGGTGCGCTATATGCGTGCAAATGCTAAAAAGTTTGGTATTGATCCTTCTCGTATCGCGGTGATGGGCGAGTCTGCTGGTGGGTATCTCGCTGCAATAACGGCAACCACCAATGGGATGCATGAATTTGATAAAGGGGATTACCTTGACCAAAGTAGTGATGTTCAAGCTGCCATTGACCTTTATGGGTTATCAGATCTCACTCGGGTTGCCGCGGATTTTTCGAAAGAACGCCAGAAAAAACATCAATCGCCCGCGATTCCCGAAGCCATGCTGGTCAATGGGATTCCATTCCAAGCTGGCGGCTCAATACAAAGTGATTTAGACAAAGCCGCAAAAGCCAATCCCATCACTTATATTTCTAAAGCAACGCCTCCGTTTTTGCTCATGCACGGCGATGCTGACCCAATTGTGTCGCCTAGTCAGACACAAATTTTACATCAAGCGTTAATCGAGAGCGGCGTCGACTCCACTCGTTACGTGGTAAAAGGAGCAGATCATGCGGGATTTCTTTGGTATCAACCTGAGATTATGGACGTCATTATTCAGTTTCTCGATGAGAAATTAAAGTAAATATTGAAGTCAGTTAATGTTTAATCGGGTAGATATTAACGCCATCAATCAATATGTGTTGGAATAATGTTTACCTTAAACAATTAACGGATAATAAATTAAATTTAAGTCAATTTATTTATCATAATTTAAGGTTTTATTTTGATACTTGTATAATTTATCTTACTTTGGTAAGTATTGTTAAATAAGCCAAATATTGTCATTTCCATATAAGGTTTTGAGAATTTTATCACAGACTTTAATGACATTGATATATAAATTGGAACCGGTTACATTTTGCTAAAAAGCCAATAAAAATTTAAAAAAGGTAAAGACGATGACAAAAATTTTACTCTGCTGCGCCGCTGGTATGTCTACCAGCATGGTCGTCAAAAAAATGAAACAAGCTGCCGATTCAAAAAATCTGGAAGTAGACATTCAAGCCGTTGGTTTAGATGAGTTTGACGCGAACCTTGATAACTATGACTGTTTTCTACTTGGCCCACAAATTAAGTACAAACTTGGTGATTTTAAAGTAAAAACGGATGGTGTTGGTAAGCCAATTGCGGTCATTAATCAAATGGATTATGGCATGATGAAAGGCGATAAAATCCTTGATGATGCACTCGCCATGCTCGGTTAATTGCTTTCTTATTTATTAATAAAATCACATATTAATTTTATTAAATTATAATTAGGGCTTCTGGTGATGAGAAGCTCTTTGACCAAGCTTTAACCTTCTTAATCGATAAATTAATACTAAGAAGGTTATTTAACTTATTTTAAATTCTGGAATTTTATTACTTTCGGAATGCGTTTATTGTCGGAGTGAATATGGATCTCGAATCAACGGTAATGGAATTAATTATTAATGCTGGCGAATCCAAAAGTTTAGCGATGCAAGCATTAAGCAATGCCAAAAAAGGCCACTGGGATGAAGTGGATGAGTTACTCAAGCAGTCAACAGAAGCGGCGAAACGTGCTCATGGCGTGCAGACGGAACTGATTGGATTAGATGAAGGGCAGGGGAAAGTCCCGGTGAATCTGATCATGGTTCACGCTCAAGACCACATCATGACATCGATGTTAGCGCGTGAATTGATTGAAGAGCTTATCGACATGCATCGCAAGCTTAGCTAGTCATGCTGCACAACCAAAGAGAGAGTTTTCATGAGCAACACTTTTCCAAATAACTTCTTGTGGGGAGGCGCCGTCGCCGCCCATCAAGTTGAAGGGGGCTGGGATCAAGATGGTCGAGGTCCAAGTATTATGGATGTTCTGAGCGGTGGTGCGGTTGATAAAGACCGTATTGTGACCGATGGTGTCCAAGACGATGTATTTTATCCAAACCATGAAGCCATCGACTTTTATGGGCGCTATAAACAAGATATCGCTTTGTTTGCGGAGATGGGATTCAAATGCTTTCGTACATCCATTTCGTGGTCCCGTATTTTTCCAAATGGTGATGAAGTCGAGCCAAATGAGAAAGGCCTGCAATTCTACGATGATCTGTTTGATGAATTGTTAAAGCACAATATCGAGCCAGTCATCACCCTCTCGCACTTTGAGATGCCTTACCATCTGGTGAAGGAATATGGAGGTTGGCGCAGTCGTCAGGTCGTTGATTTCTTCGTACATTACGCAGATACCGTCATGAGGCGCTACAGCGGTAAAGTTAAATACTGGATGACGTTTAATGAGATCAACAACCAGAAAAATTACGCGTATCCGCTGTTTGGTTATGCCAACTCTGGTGTGATTTTCAATGATGACGACAAACCTGAGCAAACCATGTATCAAGTCGTGCATCACCAATTGGTCGCCAGCGCGCAGGTAGTGGCGCTTGGTCATCAAATTAACCCTGAGTTTCAAATTGGGTGCATGATGGCATTTATTCCGATCTATCCATATTCCTGTGCACCAGAGGATGTGATGTTTGCGAATCAATCGATGCGTGACCGATTCTTGTTTGGGGACGTGCATGTCCGAGGACAATATCCAGCCTATATTCGCGAAGAGTGGCGTAAAAAGGGCTACGAAATTGTAATGGAGCCAAATGATGAGCGTATTTTAGCCCAGGGCTGTTGTGATTACGTCGGTTTTAGTTACTACATGTCCGTTGCGGTTTCGGCGACCGAAAAAGGTGAAAGCAAAGGCTTAACCGGATTCCCAGGTAGCCTCGATAATCCTTACGTTAAAGCATCGGACTGGGGCTGGCAAATTGATCCCGTGGGACTTCGTTATTCGTTGAACATGCTTTATGAGCGTTATCAAAAGCCATTGTTTATCGTTGAAAACGGGTTTGGAGCCATTGATAAAGTGGAGAGTGATGGCTCAATCAATGATGACTATCGAATAGCGTATCTTGAATCACATATCAAAGAGATGAAAAAAGCTGTTGTCGAAGACGGTGTTGAGCTTTTGGGGTATACCCCTTGGGGCTGCATCGATTGTGTGTCGTTTACGACCGGCGAATATAAAAAACGTTACGGCTTTATTTACGTGAATAAGCATGATGATGGCTCTGGCGATCTTAGCCGCGCGAAGAAGAAAAGCTTTAACTGGTATAAGCAGATTATTGACACCAACGGGCGTGACTTATAACTCAAGGTTAAACCCGACCTAACCAGTGTGGCAGAACGTTGTCGGCACTGGTTACCCTCTAACCGTTAGCTCAACCTATTAGGCGGATGATGATGAATTTGAACACTCAAGATTTTGCGATTAACGCCCACACGCCAATCAAAATCGAATCTCGCACGCCGCAGGAGTCGTTTCCAGAGCACTCACATTCATTTGAGGAGATTATTATTGTTTCTCAAGGCTATGGTACCCATGTGTTAAACGATGTGCCGATGAATCTGAGCAAAAACTATGTGTGTTTTGTCAATCAAGGTGATAAACACTTATATGAAAATGTGAGCGGCTTAAACTTAAATAATGTGCTCTTCGATCTTAAGAGCTTACCCGCTTCGCAAGCGCTGCTGGATTATCTACCACTGGGTGACGCACAGCCAAAAAGTTGGTTTATCAATGATGCGAGCTTAGCGCGTGTTAAATCATTGCTAGAGCAAATTCATTGGGAGTCGACGGTGCGCACTCCGGAAACTGACCTTAGCATTCGCTCACTGTTTACTCTGTTATTGATTGAATTGAAACGTGGTCGTGTATTATCGATTAACGGTCGAGACAACGCTGAAAAAACGTTAGCGGTGATCGCGCACCTAAACCACCATTTTGATCAACCTAACGATCTGGAGTCAGTGGCTGAGCGTGCGCAAATGTCAGCGAAAGTTCTGGCGCAAAATATTAAACGCCTCACCGGCATGCGTTACAATCAATACCTCAATTATGTTCGCACCAGTAAAGCGATGGAAGCATTACTGTATTCGGACAAATCCGTCACTGACATCGCGTTCGATGTTGGCTTTCAAGATAGCAATTACTTCTCGACCAAATTTAAACAAGTCTTTCAGCGTACGCCAATGGCCGCACGCTACGATATTGCACTCAAAAATTCCCGCCGTCATTAGGTTAGTATTAACTTAAGCCGTATTAAATCAATTAAGCAGGATATTGATACTGGCTTAATTGACTGAGCGGATAATGCAAATTCTTATCTTGTTTAAACGCTTCAAGAAGATAGTCAATGGTGACACGTACTCGCGGGGCGATAAGGGCGCGATGTGGGTACTGAATAACCAGTTCGAAAGAGCCCGGGTCATAATGGCTCGCGAGAACAATATGCAGTTCGCCGCGCTCTAAATATTCAATGGCATTGTGCATCGCGACTTGGGCGATACCGACCCCAGATAACGCCGCTTGCAGCGAGGCTTCAGGGGCCGATAAAGTCAGTACAGCAGGCGTGGGCTCGAAGTTAATGATGCTCCCATCTTGGTTTAAAAATCGCCAAACGTTGACTTTACCGCCGAGAAATCGGCGCGCTATTAATCTATGTTCGCAGAGTGCATCCGGTGATTCGGGCGCACCATTTTGCGCTAGGTAGTGGGGGGAGGCCACCAAGAGTGTACTGAGATGGCTGACAGGTCGGGTGATTAAAGAGGAATCAACAATATGTCCGCCCCGAATGGCAATATCATAGCCGTCACGCACCAAATCTGTCACTCGGTCATCAAAGTCAACGTCCACCGACAAATGAGGATAGCGATTGAGCAGTTCAGGTAGAACCGGAAGCAGACATTCTTTGCCAATAGCTGCGCTGGTCGAAATTCTAACGTGACCGCTGATCTCCTGTTTCGTCGCAACCAAACTGTCTACCGCATTTTCAAGTGTATCCAGTGCACTGCGCGCATGACTTAAAAAGGCTTCGCCTTCTTCGGTTAGGTTAACTTTACGCGTGGTGCGGTTCATCAAACGAACATCAAGCGCCTGCTCTAGGCTGGCGATATTTTTGCTGACAGCGGCGGGGCTGATTGATAGCTTTTTCGCCGCTGCCGTGAAGTTTCCAGTGTCTGCTGCTTCAACGAACGAAGCGATAGCGCGTACGTGCTGGGAAATTTTCATAACTTGCTGTTCCAAATATCAATGATATACGCATCATTATTAACGTTAAGTTGATTAATGTTCAACTATAACCTCAATTAACATTACAAATGTTTAGCGGCATAATTCTGTGCTGGCCGGCACAATTCGATGCGGGGACGGTCGCTGGTAAAAGCGAGGTGTTTTGTGCAAATCGACTCAAAAATGGCCCTCTCTGAAACGGGTATTAGTTAGGAGGCATTGTATGCAAGGTGGTAAACCGGCTTATTTCATGTTTGATACCAAAGTGACCGACTCTGAAGCGCTCAAACCGTATTTGGAGCAAGTCGCGGGTACGTTGACTGTATTTGGCGGAAAACTATTGATTGCCGCTGGTGGGCATATCGACGTGGTTGAGGGGAAACCGCCACAAGGTGGTGTGGTGATGCTCGAATTTGACAGCATCGAAAAAGCCAATGCCTGGTATCACTCTAGCGCGTATCAAGCGATTATTTCACACCGGTTAGCAGGCTCACAGGCTAACGCTTGGTTGCTTGAAGGTCTCGCAAAATAATGTTTGTTGCAGCGAACGAATTAAAATTATTAATTATTAAATGGGGAAGTCTCTATGAAAACGTTGGTTATTGTTTCTCATCCTTATCCTGAAGCGTCAAAAGCAATTAAATCGTTGCAAGAAGCCGCTTTGTCCGTTGGTGATGTGACGGTCCGTAATTTGGAAACACTTTACGGTACAGATACGAGCAAGATTGATGTTGTGGCCGAGCAAGCGGCTTGTGAAGGTGTGGAACGCATTGTGTTTATGTATCCAACGCACTGGTTTAACTTAACCCCAATGCTGAAAGAGTACTTGAATGTGGTTTGGGCGTTCGGCTGGGCATTTGGCCCTGGCGGTGAAGCGCTCAAAGGCAAAGAGTTGCTGGTTGTGACAACGGCAGGTGCCAGTGAGCACATGTATTCACAGCAAGGTCTGATTGAAAGCACAATGGAGGAAGTGTTGACGCCGATGAAAGCGTGTGCACTGTATGTAGGGATGTCATACGCGAAGCCCCAAGTGTTCTTTGACTCTATGGAACTGTCCGAAGAACGCGTTACTGAACTCAAAGCCACCATCACTGAGCGCTTAAGTTAACCTTGTTCATCGGCAACCTCATCGAGACGTTGCCGATGAACTGTTTAGCTGAACAAGCGACAGGCAAACCCTACTGCGCTAAATGAATCGTGGCTTTCAACCCTTTCGGTTGATTGGCTTCTAGGCGTAACTCACCGCCATACTTACTGGCTAAAGATTGAGTAATCGCCAAGCCAAGCCCAATATTTGATTGCTGAGTATTACGCGCGTTATCCAACCGGACAAATGGCTTTAATGCCTGCTCGTGATGCTGTGGTTCAATACCGACACCGGTATCAACCACACTGATCGATAATCTATTCGACGTTACAACGACTTCGAGTGAAATAGAAGCGTCATTGCCAGCATACTGAGCGGCATTATTCAGCAAATTTTCAACCATACGTTTTAAGTTAATAACTGGAATCGCCCCCACAGCATCGTTAGGGCAGCGCAATGTAATCTCAATCCCTTGCTGCTGGTAGTGATGGCAGATAGCGTTAAACCACGGATAAAGCTCGGTGCGTTGACAGGTTTCAGGTTGCGCATCTTGTTTTGCAAAGCGCAGTGTCTCGCTGAGCATCTTATCCATGGTCTCAATATTATTAAGAATTTGCTGGCGATCCTCATTCTCTTCAAGAAATTCGGCTCTTAGTCGTAGACTGGTCAACGGTGTTCGTAGATCGTGGGAAATGGCAGCGAGCAGTTTTGTTCGCTCATCGATGTATTCGGTCACTTGATGCTGCATCTGGTTAAAAGCGTTGATGGTGGGGGTGAGATCTTGAGGAAGGTTGTCATTGTTCACTTCTTGAACTTGCTTGGTATGCGCGAATATTTGCGCGGCGTTACCCAGTTGGCGAATGGGTTTAAGGGCGCGGCGGATAATCATCAGTGAAACCAATACCGTTAGCAGCATGACGCAAACCAAAGTCAACAAGACACTGCGAGACCAATGGGCCGCACTCTTTTCAACGCCGGATGAAAAATTGAGCCACTGTTTGGCAACCAGTACTGAGCCATTGATGGTGGCGCTGAAACTCCTTGGGCTCAGCATTAAGTGGTGCCCGTTCGAAGCGCGATTATCCATCATCGAATTTGTGCCCATCATTCGCTGATGCATTGTTGCCATATTTTGTTCATCAAGGGACATTAAAGGCGCGTCAGGCGACGCGATCAGTGTGATGTTTGCTTGAGGATACCCTGCTTGATTGAGGGCTTGTATTACGTCGTTTTCCATCCCACTTAACGAATTTTGAGCGGCGACTTTTGGTGTTTTCGTGAGTGATAGTTGCAAATCTGAGCTAGCACTGGCGTCAAGCAACGTTCGGTGCAGTGAGTCGGGCGTTTGCTTTAGTGTATCGGCAATCGATACCACACGTTGCAGCGCTCGGGAAACCGAAAGCTTATTCAGACTTTGCGATTTGTCGTATGAAAGCAGATAGAGTGACAGAACAAAACTGATCACAAAGCCGACAAGCACGATAATCCCGATTTGGTAAATCAGTTTTTGGCGAAGATAGTTAGTTATCATGACGCACTTGGCAGCTAAATTGATAGCCGCCACCCCAAATGGTTTTAATGAATGTTGGGTGCTTAGAATCGAGTTCTATTTTTTTTCTTAAGCGGCTAATTAATGTGTCTATGGCGCGATCGTAAACATTGTCTCCTCGGCCTTGAACCAGTTTGAGCAAATCGTCGCGGCTTAATACGGCGTTAGGGTGACTAACAAAGGCCAGTAACATCGCAAACTCACTTGAGGTTAAAGGCGTGAGTTCGCCTTTGGGTGACAGTAATTCTCGACGCGTGACATTGAGATGCCACTGTGCAAAATAGTAGTCACATGGCGTATTGGTTTGCGATTCGATGCTCGGAATAGCGAAATGGCGACGCAGTACCGATTTAATCCGCGCCAGCAGCTCTCGAGGGTTAAAGGGCTTGGCGATATAGTCATCAGCACCAACCTCAAGGCCAATAATTCGGTCAATGTCTTCACCAAGCGCGGTCAGCATAATAATCGGCAAGTTGGTTTGACTTCGAACCTCTCGGCACAAAGTAATGCCGTCTTTGCCTGGCAACATGAGATCGAGAATCATGAGATCAAATGAGTGCGCCGCTAAGCGTTGGTGCATTTCAACGCCCTCACTTGCTGTGACAACGTCTAAGCCATGCTGGCGTAAAAAACGCTGTAGCAAGTCGCGAATTTCCTGATGATCATCGACAACCAAAATACGATAAACTCTCTCCATTTCAACCTCATACTGCTCTCGTCTCTCTCTATCTTATACATAACCTTGCTAAATGTGTGACAAAGTTTGTCAAAGCGAATAAACGGCAATATTTGTCATAAAACAAAATCGTTGCGACACACATTTCTTCACGTCTCATGCTGTAATCAACTTAGGTTAGAAACGGGAGAATAATGATGAAAACATTAACTAAAACGGCCTTAGTTGCTGCTGTCGCTGTCGTATCGACAGGCGTTTATGCACATATGAATGCTGCAGGCCAACGTGGTGACATGGGCAATGTACAAAGCGGGCAGATGATGCATGGTGACTGGAAAGCGATGCAAGAGTGGCATGAAAAGATGCAAAATGATCCGCAAGCTCGAGAAGCTTGGATGGCGAATCATCATAATGGCGCTCAAATGAATTCGGCTCAAGGCATCCACTGTCCAATGGCAGGGCAGCCAAGCTCTGGTCAAGCATCATCAAACCAGTAATCACTGGACCAAAGATAATATAAAAGGGAGACATGGCCAGTCTCCCTGATATTTGAATCGCTACGTTATGTATATAGCAAGCTCGCGATAGGGATTAACGCATTCTTACGCGACGGCGTAGTCATCGACATTGTTCATCAGCAGTTGGTAGCTGGCATCAGAGCCATACGCCGTGACAGCAAAGTAATCTTCGGCGCTGAGATCAATATCTAAGCCATCCAGATAGGCGTATTGAGCGTCACTCAGTGCCGTCACGTCGATATCAATGATGCTGTCAGCAAACTCAACCTGTGCATTTGAGACAATCAAGCCAAATGTATCATCACCATTGGCGGCAAGCTGTTGCTCAGTGAGCGGCAATTCGACTGTTGAATCTTCGGCGTTGAGCCACTCGACATTGGCAAAGTCCAAGGCGATGCTATCAGCAAAGAGCGCGATTTCGTCAAATCCGTCGCCGCCATCAATAAACCGCGTCATGTCTGCTGAGTCTGCACTGTTGAGATCGAGAACAAAACGGTCATCGCCAGCGCCAAGGTCCACGGAGAATTCGGTCCAATGAGTGTTACTTTGCTCTGAGCTGGCGCTAAAGGTTACGGTATCGTCACCGTTACCTGTTGCGATGGTATAGAGATTGCCCCAATTACCGCTGTTACTGTATGACGCTACGTTCAAATCCACGTTTTGTTCAAAGCTACTGAGATCCACATTTCCCCGTTTTGCCCCGTTAATATTGAGGGTAAAGGTGCCCCACCACGCGTCAACGTTACTCAATGCAATATTGACGTCAACAAAGCCTTCAACGTTCATTTCAGTGGTTTCGCTGATGTTATATAACCCAGTATCGCGAATGAAGAGTTCTTTAAGTCCTTCTCCATTCCATGGACCGTGATTGGTCACATTGACACCAAAAGCGCCAATGTCCGAGATGTTTTGAATGAAAGCAGACACGTGTTCGGTCTCGAATTTGAAGTTTTCATGCATGTAATAGGCAACGCTATCAAATTCCCAATCAATCATTTGTCCATTGAACTGGCTAAGGTTGGCTGCGGAACCTGTGCCATCGGTATTCGTAGAACCAAAAATAACCATAAAATTGTCCTTATTGTATTCTCTTAACGTACAGTGAAACCTCACTGTGATTCACTGGTGATATAAAATGGGCGAGAATAGTAGTCAAAATAAGATAAAAATGTAGGCTAACTCTCTGAATTTGGTACTTTTATAGTCCTGTAAACTAAAGTTAGTTTCTTCTTGCTTGAGATTGACTTCATCTCGATGGGTAGGATTGTAGCGAGGTTAGCAGGGCGCTAGGTCAGCACTGGATGTGAAAAAGTGTTGTCTCGCAATAGTTAGTCAGTTTGCAAGTTGCAGCAGAGTTCTTTGACGTCAGTCGACTTTTTCGTGCTAGTGATAGTCTTACTTTTCAAGCACTCGAATCGACATGCTGACGGCGGAAGTGCGGTTATCGACTTCCAATTTTTTGTAGATTTGTTCAAGGTGCTTATTAACCGTGCGTGGGCTCATTTGCAGTATCTGAGCGATTTCCCAGTTGGTTTTGCCAAAAGAGAGCCAATACAATACCTCTGACTCGCGCTTAGTGATATTAAAAACTTGGCGCAAGTCTTCCTCAGTGCCGGCTTGCTTGGGTAAATTCACGCGCAGCAGAACGTGCGATTGACTTTCATCACAGGCCAAGGTTACCTCAAGCGGTGCACCAAGCTGTTTGAGCGTTAAGTGTTGGCTGCGAGAAGGGCTGTTGAGCCATGACGCGATATCGGGTTGTAGAATCGCCCAAGTATGATGAAGCGCATGTTGACTCTCAGGTTGTTCGCTCAGCTTGGCAATCAGTTGTTGAGCATGTGGCGTCGCCCATTCCAACTCACCTTGTTCGGAAACACAAAAGATAAACTGACCAGCGTAATCTAAGGCTGCCTGTGCTGATTTTGCGATTTGCGCATTGTGGCTATGTACGCGAATTCGTGCCAATACTTCATCAGGGACGACCGGTTTAGTAATGTAATCAACGCCGCCGGCTTCAAATCCTTTAATCACATGCTTGGAGTCATTCAGTCCTGTCATAAAGATGATGGGAATGGCTGGGAGCTTCTCTTTGAGTCTCAAGCAGGTATCAAATCCGTCGAGTTCAGGCATGATGGCATCGAGCAAAATGACATCCGGCTGAACTTTATCCACAATCGATAGCGCTTGATGCCCGCTCAGGGCGACCAATACCGTAAGGCCGGCTTGATTGAGTGTGGCATTGAGCATTCCCAAGGATTCCGGCGAATCATCCACCACAAGGACGATGATATTATTTTGTTTGTATTCACTCATGAATCATTCCATTGATATGTTCGACGATCTCGGCAAATCGGCAGCCTTGCATCTTTTCTCGCATTAACGCAATAAAGTCGCTGCCCTGATGGCCGTTGGTTTCCAGTTGATCGATTAGGTCGCTAAAGGCCGACATAAAGCCAATTTCTGCGTAGCTTTTCAGCTCAAGCAATTGGGGTTTGGTCGGGCAGATGGGGTTGGTGACATCCGGGGTCGGTGCATGATCATAACGCCAACTGATGTCTAAAAGATGGCTGAGTTTGGCTAGCAGCTCGGGAATGGATACCGGCTTGGTAAGGTAGCCATTGTGATATCGATAGAGCTGATTATGGGTTTCTAGCTCCTGAATATTGGCTGACAGCATTAAAATGGGCTGAGGATAATGCTGCTGCCTGAGCTTGATCGCGAGTTGCCATCCATTGATTTGCGGCATAAAGATATCCAGCATAAAGAGATCGATCGCCTCGCTTTGGGCGAGTGCTAATGCCGCTTCTGCGCCGTTGGCTTGTAATACGTTAAAGCCAAGTGGAGTAAGAATATTACTGATAAGGTGGCGCTGATCTTCAATATCATCAACCACTAAAATATTACGTCTTGGGCCATGGTAGCCGTTGACCGCAGTGTTTGACAGCTCTGGCTCTGGTGCGTAATCGTTGACTTCAGAAAGCATCATTTTCAAGGTGAAAGTGCTCCCTGTTCCTTTTTCACTGTGACACTCAATCTCACCCCCCATTAATTCTGCCAGCGCGTTGGAGATGGTTAAACCGAGTCCCGTACCGTTAATGTGCTTGGTTTGGTCGCTATGAATCCGTTCAAAAGGTCGAAAAATTCGTCGCTGCTCTTCGTCACTTAAACCTATACCAGAGTCAGAGATATGAAAGCGCGCGACTTGGTTACGATAAGAAACTTCAAAGCGAATCACACCGGTCTCTGTATATTTCACCGCGTTATTGAGTAAATTGATTAAAATTTGCCGCAGTCGCTGCTTATCGGATGCGATAAACATCGGCAGGTGGCTGGCTAAGTTGACTTCAAATTTGAGCTGTTTTTGCTCGGCCTGCATCTTAAACATGTCCACCAGTTGGTCGAGCAGGGCGTGAAGATTAAATTCATCGCGGTGCAGTTCTAAACGGCCTGCTTCAATTTTGGATATCTCGAGTAAGCTTTCGAGTAAGTCCCCTAAATGTTTGCCATTACGTTGCAGCGTCATGGCATATTGGCGCTTTTGTTCGCTGAGTTCTTGATCTTGGCTCAGCAGTTGGGAATACCCAAGCAGTACGTTGAGCGGAGTTCGTAGCTCATGACTTAAACTGGCTAAGTATCGACTTTTAGCATTGTTCGCGGTTTCGGCTTTTTTCTTGGCTCGTTCAAGTTCGCGCGATGTATGTTGGTGGGCGTGTATCTCGTTAGATAATAAATCTGTATGCGCTTGCAGCTCTTTCATGGCTAAGCGTCCGCTAGAACGAGCGAGCACAAACAGCCAACTGATGATCCCAATGGGTATCAGCAGCAAAGCAAACGCTTTGAATAAGCTGGTTGAGAGTGCGCTCATTCGCAGTGCATCTAAACTGGGTACTTGGCTATACGCCAAGGCCAAAATAGCGGCAATTGCGAAGCTCATCATCAGCATCACCACCACAAATTGGCTAACGGAGGAAGAGAGTTTACCAATCCAATGCTGGGGCAGGTACGGTTTGAGAAAGGCATTGACCTGAGCATGAAAAGTCGCTTGGGGGCGGCACTTATCATGGCAACGCGCATCGAGCGAGCAACATAGTGAGCAGATATACCCCTTATAAGCTGGACACATCGCCATGTCTTCTTCTTCAAACGTATGTTCACACACCACGCATTGATGCTCCTCTTGACCTTGTCGATATATGTCATTGCCGGGCACTAAATAAAACTGGCTGCGAGTAAGCAAAGCGATACAGGGCGCAGTGATAAACGGCAGGGCGAAAGCCAAATAGGAAGCAAAGGCTTTAACCAGTTCGTTGAAGGCGCCCAAATGTGCGGCGAGGCCAAACAGCGACGCGATGATCATCGAGCCTAATCCGACTGGGTTGATGTCATAGAGTTTTGAGCGCTTAAACTCAATATGTTTCGGACTTAGACCTAACGGCTTATTGATCGCTAGGTCGGCCACAATGCTGCCTATCCAAGCAAGAACGAGCACCGAATAAACTTGGAGCGTTTGCTCAATTAACTGATATACCCCGAGCTCCATCAGTAATAAAGCGATCAGTACGTTAAAAATCATCCACACCACACGCCCTGGGTGGTGATGGGTTAAGCGTGAAAAAAAGTTCGACCAAGCCAGTGAGCCAGCATAAGCATTGGCGACGTTGATTTTAAGCTGTGAGATGATGACAAACAGCCCTGCGCATAGCAGCGCAAGCTTGGTGTTGTCGGTCGTATAGCTAAAGACATTGACGTACATATGCGCTGGGTCACCTGCAAACTGAGGTAACACGCCATGGGTAATGGCCAGCCAAGCCAAAAAACTGCCCAGCGCAATTTTGAGTGCACCAAACAGCATCCAGCCAGGGCCACCAATGAGCATCGCTGCCCACCAACGCCATTTACTGGAAGGGGTTTGCGCCGGTAAAAAGCGTAAAAAATCAACTTGCTCGCCAATTTGTGCAACCACCGACAGCAGCACGGCAGAGGCTGCGCCAAATAGTAACCAATCAAATTGAGGGGCATGATCGTGGAGGCCGCCATAATTTAGCCATTGATCAACTTGGGAGTCAGGATGATTAAATACGTAGAACAGCGGAATAATTTGCATCATGAGCCATAGAGGCTGAGACCACATTTGGAAGCGACCGATATTGGAAATGCCGAGAGTGACCAGTGGAATCACGATGACGGCGCTGAGGATATACCCCCAAAATAATGGAATGCCAAACAGCAGTTCGAGGGCCATCGACATAATCGCGGCCTCCAAAGCAAAGAAGATAAACGTAAAGGAGGCGTAAATCAGCGACGCAATGGTTGAGCCAATATAACCGAAACCCGCCCCGCGACTGAGGAGATCAGCATCGACGCCATATTTCGCCGCGTAATAACAGATTGGAATTCCGCTCAGGATCACGACAAAAGAGACACCAGCAATCGCCCACAGTGAGTTAACGACGCCATAATTGAGCGTAATGGTTCCGCCTAATGCTTCAAGCACTAAAAATGAAACGATGCCCAAGGCCGTATTAGCAATCCAACTGGCAGACCATTTGCGCGCTCGTTTGGCGGTAAAGCGTAGCGCGAAATCTTCTAACAGCTCGTTGGCGACCAGTTTATTATATCGACGACGCGTGACGGGCACTTTTTGCATGTCTGATTCTTCTTCCTTAAAGCGAATATTCGCACTCCTTGCGAATCTCGATATCGCACAATACCTTCTCTCGTATTTGCGACCAATCGCGCGATTATACCGTTAAACCAGCGTCTCATATATGCGTAGTTTTACGTAGATGATCTGCACAATTTGCGCATTTTTCATGATGAGTGTTTGGTCAATACTCATGCCTAGCTTGTGATTTTTACAAACAACTAGGGACGAACAACAATGAAACGGAACTTTCTCTCAACAGCGATGCTTGCGGCATCGTTACTTAGCGCTCATGCGATGGCGGCGGATACCATTAAAGTCGGTGTGCTGCACTCACTGTCAGGAACCATGGCAATCAGTGAAACCACACTGAAAGACACCATGTTAATGCTGATTGATGAGCAGAACAAAAAAGGTGGCTTATTGGGGAAAAAGCTTGAACCTGTCGTGGTTGACCCTGCATCGAACTGGCCGCTGTTTGCTGAGAAGGCGCGTGAACTGATCGCTAAAGATAAAGTCTCGGCGGTCTTTGGTTGTTGGACTTCGGTTTCTCGTAAATCCGTGCTGCCTGTTTTTGAAGAGCTGGATAGCGTGTTGTTCTATCCGGTTCAGTATGAGGGTGAAGAGTCTTCGAAAAACGTGTTTTATACTGGCGCTGCGCCAAACCAACAAGCTATTCCCGCAGTCGATTACTTGATGGATCAAGGGGTTGAACGTTGGGTTCTAGCTGGCACCGATTACGTCTATCCGCGTACCACCAACAAAATTTTAGAAGCGTATCTGAAAGATAAAGGGGTTGCGGCTGACGACATCATGATCAATTACACCCCATTTGGTCATTCTGATTGGCAGTCTATTGTTTCAGACATTAAGAAGTTTGGTTCCGCCGGTAAGAAAACCGCTGTGGTTTCGACGGTCAATGGCGATGCAAACGTCCCTTTTTATAAAGAGCTAGCAAACCAGGGCGTCAGCGCCGACGAAATTCCAGTGGTTGCTTTCT
This sequence comes from Vibrio sp. AK197, assembly GCF_053903115.1. Lineage (NCBI taxonomy): Bacteria > Pseudomonadati > Pseudomonadota > Gammaproteobacteria > Vibrionales > Vibrionaceae > Vibrio > Vibrio sp. AK197. Next base: position 1,109,939 of record NZ_CP096429.1, on the reverse strand, counting down.
CTGTCGGTGAGGAAGAGCTTTCTGGCATGGATACTTCGCCATTGGTTGGGCACCTTGCCGCTTGGAACTACTTTGAAAGCGTCGATTCTGAGCAAAATGATGACTTTATCGAGCAATGGCATAAATTCACTAAAGATGACAGCCGAGTGACGAACGACCCTATGGAAGCGACGTACATCGGTTTCAATATGTGGGTGAAAGCGGTTGAAGCAGCAGGAACCACCGATCCTGACGCCGTGCAACAAGCGTTGATTGGCACCTCAGTCCCCAACCTAACGGGCGGCTACTCAACCATGATGCCTAACCACCACATTACTAAGCCGGTATTGATTGGGGAAATTCAAGATGATGGCCAGTTCCAAACGGTATGGAAAACCAGTGGTTTAGTGGCTGGCGATGCTTGGTCTGACTTCCTGCCTGGTTCAAAAGACCTGATTTCCGACTGGCGTGCTCCGCTGAGCTGTGGGAACTACAACGTGAAAACAGGCAAGTGTTCTGGGCAAAATTACTGAGTTCTTGCCAGTTCACGGATAAACGATGTTTTGCATCGACAAATAGAATCAGTGTGAGCTTCATTTGAAGCTCCACTTTCTTCATTTGGTGCGGCGTTAGCACACCAACAGGGAAGTGAAAGGGTTTTCCATGATATTAACCACTTGCTTTAGGTCGGTACCGGGTTTAACACGTTGCCGCCTTATCGCTTATTTAATTGGCTTGATGGCAATGCTCTATGGCAGTTTCGTGCTGGCCAATAGCGATGACTTTGAGCAAGGCTTACAGGCGCTGCAAGGATCCAACTTTAACCAAATCGGACAAGGTATTGATTTGATTGCCCAAAGTGGTGATGAGCGAGCCGTTGAAGTTCTGTCCTTATTACTCGATGGGGATCTTTATCGCCACAAGAAAGCGCATAGCTTAGTGGTTGTTCAGCAGAAACAAGGCCGCGAGTATGTGATTGCGCCTTTATTTTCTCAAGACACTCATTCAACCGAGATCGTTAAGTCACGAGTGATCAAAAAGATCGGCATTAATAACCGGCTGCGTGGGCAGCTGAAATCGTTGATTGCTGCACTCAACATTTCACATCCGGATGCACAACGGCGCTTGCAAGCCGTCAATCAACTCATGGGGGCGATGGATGAGCAAAGCTATGGGTTACTTAAAGCGCACCTCGTGAATGAAACCAATGCGTCGGTTAGTGAACTCGGTGAAATGGCACTCGCGATTTATGACTTACGCAACAGCGGGCAGCAAAGCATTGTCAAATCCGCAATTACGACACTTAAAGCCAGTTATCAGCCCAGTGCGCGCAATGCACTCAATCGTTACCTAAACCAACACCCTGATAGCGAACTGGCAGGCGATGTTACCTCGGCATTAGCTAGCATTGAACAGCGCGAAAAAATAGCAGATATGACCCAAACCTTGTTTTTTGGGCTCAGTCTCGGGTCGGTTTTGGTGTTAGCCGCGATTGGTTTAGCGATCACTTTTGGGGTCATGGGGGTGATCAATATGGCGCATGGCGAGTTGATTATGCTTGGCGCTTATACCACTTATGTCGTTCAAACTTTAATGCCTAATCATATTGGGTTGTCTATCTTTGTCTCGATTCCTTTGGCGTTTTTGGTGTCAGCGTTGGTGGGAATTCTTATTGAACGCTGTGTCATTCGCTTTTTATACGGCCGACCACTTGAAACCTTACTGGCGACCTTTGGGATTAGCTTAGTGTTACAGCAAGCGGTGCGCACCATTTTCTCACCTCTCAATCGCTCCGTTTCAACCCCGGAGTGGATGCAGGGGGTGATTGAAATTAACCCAATGCTTAGTTTGACCTTGAATCGGCTTTATATCATCGCCTTTTGTCTCATCGTGTTTACCTTGTTGTTTCTTATCTTGCGTTATACCCGCCTCGGTATCGAAGTCCGTGCTGTGTCGCAAAACCGTAGTATGGCGCGCGCCATGGGGGTTCGCTCCGAATGGGTTGACGCCATGACCTTTGGCCTTGGCTCCGGCATCGCTGGCATCGCTGGGGTTGCGCTTAGTCAACTGACCAACGTTGGTCCTAATCTTGGTCAGCAATACATTATCGATTCGTTCATGGTGGTGGTGTTTGGCGGCGTCGGCAACTTATGGGGCACCTTGGTGGCGGGGATGTCACTTGGGGTGGCGAACAAAGTACTCGAACCCTGGGCAGGCGCTGTCTTAGCCAAAATTCTTGTCCTGGTGTTCATCATTCTCTTTATTCAGAAAAAGCCCCGAGGATTATTTCCTCAAAAAGGGCGCTCAGCGGAGGGGTAATCATGACGATTCAACCCAAGGTATTTGATCGTTCAACCCTAAGTTTTCTTATTGTTTTAGCCGTGGCGCTGTGCGTCATTCCGGCACTGAATTTATGGGTTGCGAGCGACAGCGCACTGCATGTTTCTACGTATACCATAACATTAATGGGCAAATACCTGACCTATGCACTGCTCGCGGTCGCCGTCGATCTTGTGTGGGGTTATCTTGGTATTTTAAGCCTTGGTCACGCGGCGTTTTTTGCGCTAGGCGGCTACGCCATGGGGATGTATTTAATGCGCCAAATTGGCGATCGCGGTACCTATGGTAATCCCGAACTGCCCGATTTTATGGTGTTTCTCAACTGGACAGAACTCCCTTGGTTTTGGCATGGCTTTGACCAGTTTTGGTTCGCTGCGCTCATGATTGTTTTAGCGCCTGGCATTCTTGCTTTTGTTTTTGGCTGGTTTGCGTTTCGCTCTCGCGTTACGGGAGTCTATTTGTCGATCATCACTCAAGCACTCACCTACGCGTTAATGTTGGCGTTCTTTCGTAACGAAATGGGGTTTGGCGGCAATAACGGTTTAACCGACTTTAAAGACATTCTTGGCTTTGACCTTCAAGCCCACTCGACGCGAGTTAGCTTATTCGTGCTCTCGGGTATTGCGCTGGCATTTGGCTACCTTTGCTGTCGATTTATTGTCGTCAGCCGGTTAGGGCGTGTGGCGATGGCAGTTCGCGATGCGGAGTCGCGTACGCGTTTCACCGGTTATAAGGTCGAATATGTCAAGTTAGCCATCTTCTGCTTTTCAGCGGTACTGGCGGGGATCGCGGGGGCCCTGTATGTACCGCAAGTAGGCATCATCAATCCCTCAGAATTTTCTCCGCTCAATTCAATTGAACTGGTGGTGTGGGTCGCGCTTGGCGGACGGGCCACTTTATATGGGGCGGTGGTTGGAGCCATTGCCGTCAACTATGCCAAAACGTATTTAACCGCTGCGCTGCCCGAGGTCTGGTTGTTTAGCCTCGGTGCGATGTTTGTATTGGTGACCCTCTTTTTGCCTAAAGGTGTTGTTGGGCTTATCAAAGCCAAGGAGGCCAAAGCATGAGTTTACTGGATGTGGCCAAATCATTGGCCGACCGAGAGCACGTCTATGATTTTATGACGCCAAAAGCGAATCCTATGTTAACCGTTGGTCACGGCTGCTTATTGTATCTTGAAGGGTTAACGGTGAGTTTTGACGGTTTTAAAGCGATCGACGATCTTAATCTTTATATCAAAGAAGGGGAGTTGCGCTGCATTATTGGCCCCAATGGGGCCGGTAAAACCACCATGATGGATATCATTACCGGCAAAACTCGCCCTGACAGCGGCAGTGCGTGGTTTGGACAAAATATTGATTTGCTGAACCTTAATGAGCCCGAAATTGCACAAGCAGGGATTGGTCGCAAATTTCAAAAGCCTACCGTATTTGAAAGCCAAACGGTATTTAATAACTTAGAACTGGCCATGGCTGGGCCGAAGACCGTGACTTCAACCTTGTTCGCTAAACTCTCGTCATCACAGCTTGACTACATCGACTACGTGCTGAAGCAAATCGGGCTCGAGGCGCAGCGCATGCTCCTGGCGGGCGCTCTTTCTCACGGTCAAAAGCAGTGGCTCGAGATAGGTATGCTCTTGATGCAGAACCCCAAATTATTGCTGGTGGATGAACCGGTGGCAGGAATGACTCATCAAGAGATGGATCGCACGGGAGAATTATTAACTAGCTTGGCAGGCGAGCGCACCATCGTGTTGGTTGAGCACGATATGGATTTTGTCCGTTCGATTGCCAAAGACGTCACGGTATTGCACCAAGGAAGCGTCCTCGCCGAAGGAACCATGGAGCAAGTGCAAAGCAACCCCAAAGTGGTTGAAGTGTATTTGGGGGAAGAAGCATGCTAACTATCAAAGGGTTAAACCAGTTTTATGGACAAAGCCATACCCTGTGGGATTTGGATATGGAGGTGGTTGAAGGCCAGTGTACTTGCCTAATGGGACGCAATGGCGTTGGCAAAACCACATTACTGCAATGCGTGATGGGACTGCTCAGTGCGCAGAGCGGTGAGATTAACTACATGGGACAAAACATCGCGTCTCTTGCCGCAGAAAAACGCGCGCCTTTAGGCATTGGTTATGTACCACAGGGGCGACAGATCTTTCCGTTGTTAACCGTTGAAGAAAACCTGCGCATTGGATTACCGATGCGAGGTGATAACAGTAGGCAAGTCCCTGACTTTATTTATGAACTCTTTCCCGTTCTCAAACAAATGCTGCATCGCCGTGGCGGCGATCTGTCTGGTGGTCAACAGCAGCAACTGGCGATTGGCCGAGCCTTGGTCATTAACCCTAAATTGCTGATTTTAGATGAGCCCACAGAAGGGATTCAGCCTAATGTGGTGGCCGAAATTGGCGACATTATTCGCAGGCTTAATCAAGAGATCGGGCTAACTGTGTTGCTGGTTGAACAGAAACTGCCGTTTGCCCGCAAAGTTGCGGATCGTTTTTGTATTTTGGATCGCGGTCGTCAAGTGGCAAGTGGTGACATGAGTGCGCTTGATGACAAGCTAGTCAAAGAATATTTAACGGTATAGAGCGGTGCGTTTTATGTCGACATTCAATCTCACGACTCAAACCACAAGGCACTGGCCGGCGTTTTTATCGCTGGGGTTTGACCGCAATGGCGAGAAAACGCGCATGCACCAGATGCGATTTCAAGGGCCGCTGCGGGTGCAAAAACCATTCTATCCAGAAAGGGATGTTTGCCATGTCTATTTGCTTCATCCACCGGGAGGTTTGGTTTCAGGTGACGATCTAAGCATTCAAATTGAGTGCACGCCAAACAGCCATGCATTGGTGACCACACCGTCAGCGGGCAAAATTTATCGCGCGGATAGCCAAGATGGCGCACAGCGACAGCAAGTGCATATTGATGTTGTTGATGGATGCTGCGAGTGGTTACCCATGGAGACGATTGTCTTTGATGGGGCACATGGCAAGTTATCAACGCGGGTAAATTTGTATGGCGAGGCAAAGTTCGCCGGGCTTGATGTCTTTTGTTTAGGCAGGCCGAAAAGCGCTTTGCCGTTTGTCAGCGGTAGCGTTGAGCAGCGTATTGCACTGTATTACCAAGATAACCCCATCTTTCTTGAGCGTCAGTACCTTGCTGCCGATGACCCATTGGTCAAAGCGATGAGTGGCTTTGACCGGCATTGGGTGTCGGGCACTTTAATGGTGGTGGGGATAGACGATATCGACTTGGCTGTATCGAACCTTCAGACCTTAACCGAACAAGCCGGAAAAACACTTAGTGTGACTGAACGCTTGGGGGTGATTGTCGTGCGGTATCTCGGCGATTGCAGCGAGCAAGCGCAAACCCAGCTCAGAGCTTGCTGGCAGAGTGTTCGTCCACTACTGAACGGCAAAGCGGCGTGTACACCGCGTATATGGAATACCTAATTTTTGAGGACATAGCATGGAATTATCACCAAGAGACAAGGATAAGTTGTTGCTGTTTACGGCAGCGCTACTTGCTGAACGCCGCTTAGCGAGAGGCATCAAGCTCAATTACCCCGAAGCCAGCGCTTACATTTCAGCAGCGATTATGGAAGGGGCTCGCGAAGGCAAGAGTGTCGCTCAGTTGATGAGTGAAGGACGCCATCTGTTGTCACAAGCCGATGTGATGGAAGGCATTGCTGATTTGCTCGATGAAGTTCAAGTCGAAGCCACCTTTCCAGATGGCACCAAACTGGTGACCGTTCATAACCCGATTCAATAGGAGCATGTGATGAAGCCTGGAGAATATCAATTGCAAGCAGCGCCAATCTCAATCAATCAAGGACGAGAAACGCTGACAATTTCGGTCATCAACCATGGTGACAGACCCATTCAAGTTGGTAGCCATTATCACTTCTATGAAACCAACCCATCGCTTGATTTTGACCGTGAACAAACGCGAGGCATGCGGCTGAACATTGCGGCGGGAACCGCAGTGCGCTTTGAGCCGGGTCAAGCGCGCAGTGTCGAGTTAGTCGCACTGGATGGGTCGCGCCATGTCTATGGTTTTCGCGGTCAGATAATGGGCCAACTGTAAGCGCCAAGGAGGCAACGATGGCAGAGATTTCAAGGCAGGCCTACGCCGATATGTATGGCCCGACGGTGGGCGATAAAGTGCGTCTCGCCGATACCGAATTATGGATTCAAGTAGAACAAGATTTCACCACCTATGGCGATGAAGTTAAATTTGGGGGCGGAAAGGTCATTCGTGACGGTATGGGGCAGAGCCAAAAATGCCGAGATGAGGTCATGGACTGCGTGATCACCAACGCGCTGATTTTGGACCATTGGGGGATCGTTAAAGCCGACATTGGTATTAAAGATGGTCACATCGCTGCAATTGGTAAAGCAGGTAACTCGGATATTCAGCCTGATGTCACGATCAATATTGGTGCCAGTACTGAAGTGATTGCCGGAGAAGGGCATATCGTCACGGCAGGAGCGATCGACGCGCACATTCACTTTATCTGCCCGCAGCAAATAGAAGAAGCACTGATGTCAGGTACGACGACGATGATTGGTGGCGGTACGGGGCCAGCCACTGGGACTAATGCGACGACCTGTACGCCCGGAGCTTGGAATTTGGCGCAGATGTTTCGCAGCACCGACATGCTACCGATGAACTTTGGTTTTCTTGGAAAAGGCAACGCCAGTTTACCTCAAGCGTTGTCAGAACAAGTCGAAGCTGGCGCTTGTGGGTTAAAATTGCACGAAGACTGGGGAACCACACCCGCCTCCATTGATAATTGCCTAGCGATTGCGGAGCAATATGATGTTCAGGTGGCGATTCATACTGATACGCTCAACGAATCCGGGTTTGTTGAAGACACCATTGCGGCATTTAAAAATCGCACGATTCATACTTACCATACTGAAGGTGCGGGTGGCGGTCATGCGCCAGATATTATCGTTGCCTGTGGTCAGCCAAATGTGCTGCCTTCGTCGACCAACCCGACGCGTCCGTATACGGTCAATACCATTGATGAACATTTAGACATGCTGATGGTTTGTCATCACCTTGATCCGAACATCCCAGAGGATGTGGCGTTTGCCGACTCTCGAATCCGTAAAGAAACCATTGCCGCTGAAGATATTCTTCATGATCTGGGCGCCTTTTCGATGATTGCGTCAGACTCTCAAGCAATGGGGCGAGTCGGTGAGGTCATTTGCCGAACGTGGCAAACTGCGCACAAAATGAAGGTGCAGCGAGGATTATTGCCAGAAGATGAAGCGTGCCAAGCCGATAATTTTCGCGCCAAACGTTACATTGCCAAATACACCATTAATCCAGCCATTGCTCACGGGATATCACACAAAGTCGGGTCACTGGAAGTGGGCAAACTGGCTGACATTGTGTTGTGGAAACCGGCCTTTTTTGGGGTTAAACCAGCGCTTATCATCAAAGGTGGGTTTATTGCTGCCGCGCCAATGGGTGATGCGAACGCTTCTATTCCCACCCCGCAACCGGTTCACTATCGAATGATGTTTGGCGGCTATGGCCGCGCAGGTGCGGCAACATCCGTCACTTTTACTAGCCAAGCTGCAATTGATAAACAGCTTGAACAAACGTTGGGGCTTAATCGTCACCTTGAGGCATGCAGTAACTGCCGCAGTGTGAGTAAACACGACATGATTCACAACGACTATATGCCGACCATCAGCGTTGACCCACAAACCTATGAAGTGAAAGCGGATGGGCAACTTCTTACCTGCGATCCTGCGACAGAGCTACCGCTGGCGCAGCGTTATTCATTATTTTAAGTCAGTGTGCGAACACAGTAAGGAGACGAATATGTTGAAAGTAGTTGGACGCTCGGCGCATTTTCATGGTGCGGTGCTAGATAACGTCGTTTTGCCCTATGCCTTGCGTCAAAAAGGACGCTTTCGCGCGTTAAGCCAATCGCAGCTGGATGTCGGTTTTTTTCTTCCACGCGGAGAAGTGCTGCAGCACGGTGATTTTCTGCACACTGAGTGTGGTCAAGTACTGCAAGTTGTCGCGCAGCAAGAGCAGGTGGTCACCGCGCGGTGCCAAGATTGGGAGACATTTGCCAAAGCTTGTTATCACATGGGAAATCGTCATGTTCCGATGGCGATTGGTGAGCGTTGGCTGCGTTTTCAACCCGATCATGTGCTGCAAGAGATGGTGGAAATGATGGGGCTTGAGTGTGAAAGCCACGACGCTGAATTTACGCCAGAGAGCGGTGCTTATGCTGCTGGGCGAGGTCATCATCATGGTCATGACCACGGGCACCATCATCATGGGGAGCATCATCACTAATGCACACCTCCGCGCTGTTATCCATTTTGCATTTAAGTAGCCCAAGTTTACCGATTGGTGCCTTTGCCTATAGCCAAGGACTGGAAGGCGCGGTAGAGCTGGGATGGATTAAAGATGAAGCCAGTTTGAGTCAGTGGCTTGAACCGATCCTTATCAGTGGCCAAGCCCATTTGGATTTACCATTGCTGATACGCTTCTATGCCGCTTGGCAACAAGAAGACATCACCCAGTTACGCTACTGGCAACAGGTTTTGCTGGCAAACCGTGAAACGTCTGAGTTAGTCATGGAAGAGCAGAAGCTTGGACAAACCTTATATCGTTTGTTGCAAAGTTTAGAGATAGAACTGAGTGAAGAGGCTCGCTCGCTCAGCTATTTACCCCTCTACGCCAAGGCTTGCGTGCATTTTGGGATTCCGCTTAAAGCGTCACTCACCGGATGGTTGTGGTCATGGCTTGAAAACCAAGTAACGGCGGCGTGTAAAACGGTGCCATTAGGCCAAACCTCAGCGCAAAAAGTATTGCTTCAATTGATGCCACGGATTGAGCAGGCCATCGATACCGGGCTGCAAGTTGATGATGATGCCATCGGTTTAACATTACCAAATTTTGCGATGGTCAGCGCGTGGCATGAGACACAATATTCACGATTATTTAGGAGTTAAGGATGAGCACACAATGTTTACGAGTGGGGGTCGGCGGCCCCGTTGGTTCAGGCAAAACTGCACTGTTGCGCCAGCTTTGCTCTGCTATGCGCGAGCACTACAATTTAGCGGTCGTCACCAATGATATTTACACCAAAGAAGATGCTGAATTTTTAATGCGTCATGACGCTTTGGAGTATGACCGCATCATGGGGGTAGAAACGGGAGGTTGTCCACATACCGCTATTCGTGAAGACGCCTCAATGAATCTTGCTGCGATTGATGAACTGCAGCATCGCCATCCCGGGCTCGAGTTGGTCTTGGTTGAAAGTGGCGGCGATAATCTCAGTGCCACCTTTAGCCCTGAATTATCAGACTTAACCTTATACGTTATCGATGTGTGCGCAGGGGATAAAATTCCGCGTAAGGGCGGTCCGGGAATCACTAAGTCTGATCTACTGATTATTAATAAAACCGACCTCGCGCCTATGGTGAATGCTTCGCTGGACGTGATGGATCGTGACGCAAAGAAAATGCGTGGTGATAAACCGTTCGTATTTACCAATCTAATTCGCGGCGATGGGCTGCAAACAATTATCGATTTTATCGTCCAACAAGGCATGTTGGCACAGCGTGATGTCAATGTTGTCGTCACCGAACAATAGGGAATAAGGATATGAAAAAAGTAACGTCTTTTCTTGCCAAAGTGGCGGTTGTGAGTTTAATCAGTACACCGAGTTTTGCGCATACTGGGCATGCGATGAACGCCAGTTTTTCTGAAGGTTTTTTACACCCGTTAACTGGGCTTGATCATTTAGCGGCGCTGATGTTAATCGGTGTATTTGCTGCGGGTTATGGCTACAAAAAGGCCGCTCAAATCATTAGCTGTTTCGGCGCGGCGTTAATTGCTGGCTTTTTTATCGGTGTTGAGTGGTCGAGCGCACATCAAGCTGAAGGGTTGGTGACAGCGTCACTAATTATACTGCCACTCGCGGTTTATGCGCTACGTAAAGGTGGTGTGATGAAATGGGTCGCGATGTTAGGGATTGCGGCATTCAGCGCGTGTCATGGCTTAGTGCAAGGTGCAGAAGCTATCGGGGCCGTGAGCGAATTTGGGTTGGGTTCTTTGGTTGCAAGTATTGTTGTGATGAGTGTGACCATGTTAGCGGCAAGTACGCTAAAACGCAGGTTAGCCGATGGCAACACAGCGAAAAGCAACGCCTAATTGTTAAATGAACGGGAAGCATTCGCTTCCCGTTTTTAATATAATGCCAACCTAAGCCGTTAAAAGCGATTCGATATTATCAACAATTAACAGGTACTCGCTGTTCCCACCTGTAAACGCCTCGATGGCTAATGTTATATAGGCACAAGGTCGTCCGCAGTATTCATTAGCAGTGTATAGCTATCCTCTGCAGTGGAGACGGTAACAGCAACAAACTCTTCGCTGCTGAGAAATGAATAACCCCCGTTGTAACTGTATTGCTGCCAGTCTGCAGTGGTTTCCAGATAGGCGATTTGTTGCTCGTTCACTGTATTGACTTCAATGTCTGTCACATCTGGCGAGAATTGGACAGAGGTATCATTGATGATAAGCCCTAGTTCGGATTGGTTGTTCGCCAGTAGTGATTGGTCAAGGTAAAGGCTGCCGAGGTTTGAACTGATAAGCTCAAAATTGACAAAATCTAAGTCGTCGGTATCAAGGGGGAGGAATAGCACATCATTTCCCTCACCACCATCAACAAAACGTTGTTGAGCGTCGCTTACACTATGCTCTATGCCATAAATGAAAATATCGTTATCTTCGCCAAGATCGACCTTAAATTCTGTCCATTGTGTCGAAGTATCGATGTCACCATCTTGGTATGAAGAAAAATAAACCGTGTCTTCAGCGTACCCGGTGTAGATCTCAAAGAGGTTGCTCCAAGAATCGCCATTGCTGTGTGGGCGGATGGTAATGTCTGACCAGCAGGTAGTGGTATCCATTTCATGATACCCTTCGAAGGAATAGCCATAATCTGGGCTATCTTCATCTACAAATTGCCATTCTCTGCTGTTACCTTCTAAGTTTCTGGTATCGATATAACCCCTTTTCGCACCGTTAATGGTTAGTGCTTGGTAGCCATCGTGCCCAGGCCCCCAGATTCCGTAATAGTCGGTTACATAGGTAACATCAACGAAATTATTGATTTCAACATGGTTGTCATCGCAATCATAGATAGCAATTTCTTTCAACCCTGGGGCGTTCCATGTTGAAAGGTTGCTGGCGTTGGCGCTGTAATCAAAGCAATAAACACAAAATTTTTCGGTGGTCTCTGTGACACTTAGATTTTGATCAATATAACCTTCAACCCAAGTCGCTTCAGGCCAAGGTTCATCTTCTGGTGGACCAGAAATTAGGTCAAAAGGAACCTCAAAACTGTTTTCTGAATTCAAATCTCTTGAGGAACCCGTACCATCGATATTGGTGGTGCCAACATAAACTGTCATCTTGCGCTCCTTAATATTCGTTTCGAATATTGGGCAATGCAGGGAAGAACTATTGGCAGTATAGGTAGAAAATTTCGCTATATTAGCATCGGCTTAACTATTGGTACTTTTATCCGCTTTTGTCTTTGCTAGGCGTTTGGTTGATAGGAGGATAAGAATCATTTAAACCGATTTGAGGCATTGTTGTGCGCGATCAATTAAGCAAATGCTAATTCAACTTTTCGCATGGTGTATTTTCATCAGTCGCCAAGGTTAAGGTGAGGTATTGCGTCGTAAATAGTGGTGAAGGAAGCGAGTGTCGATACCTTTGATTTTCATTTTAAACTCCAATTGACGAATTTTCGCGAGCGCTTGTTGCTGTTCGTCAGAGAGCGGATCGCACTCGGCTATCAAGTCACACAGTTCTAGCGCCTGCTGACGATACACAAGTTCAGGTGGAATAAAACCGGCGTTTTTCAGTATGCGATAGCCCATTCTTAAGTGCTCGGGCACCATGCTATCATCATCAAGTATCAACGGTTGACCATGGCCAGGAAGGTTGTCCAATTGTCCTTCTTTCATCGCTGCCAAAATGCGCTGCTCGGCTAATTGTTCAAACAGTAGACTCATGTTTCCTCCTTAGCTGAATTAGCTTACTCCGGTTATGGGTTAGATGAAAGCGTCATGATATGGCTGAGTGAAACACATAAAAAAGAGGCGGGAACGCCTCTTGTCGTTGTTGCTATTTATGGCCAAGGGTAACTGCCGGTTTCTATCCCTTCTCGATGAAACTTTGCGACAATATCTCTGCGATATTTCACCACATCAGCAAGCGGCTTATCGAGAATATTGGCCACCTCATTTCGTGTATAAGGTTTGGCGTGCTCGGGATCGCCCCATTTTTGATTCAGATAATTCATTAGTGTGGCCAGTTCTCGGTGAGAGAGCCCAGATGAGGCCACGCCTGGAACATTCATCAAATAAACGCGGCCTTCGGTATCGGCCATAAATGCCCCCAAATATCCGGGTAGCGGCGGAATTCCGCCTGCAATCGAACCAGAGCCGTCCATGGTATGGCACCCTGAGCATTTCAAAATATAATTTTGCTCGGGGGTGTTACCCGAAGCGCTGACACCAAAGCTCGTCACACTAACCAGCAGCATAAGACATCGCCAAGCGTTTCGCATTGGTTAACCTCCCTTTCTCAGCTGATGCAATTCACTGTGGGTAAAGGGCCTTTTTTTATACTCATCAATGAGCGCTTGATCAGGGCCACCTTGTTGTTGGTTGACATCCTCTAATACGTAATGAGTGATCTGAACCAAGTCTTGGGACGAAATAAAGCTTTGTGGTGGCATGGCGAACCCTTGGTAGGTTTTATCAAGTGAGACCAACTTGCCGCTTAACCCACTGGTAACCACACCTGCAATGTATTGATTTCGCTTGTCGCCCAGTTTTGACCATAGCTGAGGGTTGTGTAAAGAGGGGGCAAGCCCCTCAATACCCTCTGCATTTGCGCCGTGGCATCCTGAACAATAGGTGCCAAAAAGCTCTTTACCTGATTGTGCAGATGCAAAACCAGACACACAACCACTGGCAATAAGCAGCAACACAGGGAGTTTATTCATTGGCTAGCCCCACTAAAGCGGCAACCGTACAATGATAGCCTTTGTTGGTATTTGCCATGCACCAGTTGATGTCATTATGCAGTCCCATTCGATATCCCGGGCGCTCTCGTTCGCTATTAAGGCACGCAGTGGATGTATTGACTGTGGCCTTACCGCAGCAGTCGTTGTATGAGACAAGGTAGCTCTTATTGTCATTTGGGTTCATACAAGTGCCAATCCACGCCACTTTAGAAGCTTCGGATCCGGGCGGGCAAGTGGAGGTTGTGCCACCGGAGTTTGAGCACAAGTTGCCATCGAGCGCGCAGTAGCGCCAATAGTCACAACTGTTCACATCATCGGTCGGAGATTCGGCGGCGTACACTTTGCCAGAACTGCGATCGAATGGAAGTAGGGGAAGGACACTGGCGCCGACCAGGACTTTACCTGCTTTGGAAAGAAAGTTGCGACGGCCCATGTGTCGAGCCGAATGACGAACACTCTTTTCGGATAGCCGATCCATGGCGTTAAAAATGATTTCACTGAGTTTTTTCATAAGTCGTGTTCTCCATAACTCTAATGACTGACTGAGACGGTGTTCTTTTGAGAGAAGTCTTGTAATGAACTAAAGCCCGATTCTTTCGCGTTAAATAAGCTTTCCAATTGTTCACGGCTATTAATTAAACCTTTCGATACAATGGTGCCGCCTTCGTCCATTAAGACAGAAAAAGGCAGTTTGGCGACGCGATAATTCACTCCGAGCTGCTGCGAGAGTACGTAAGGGATATTGTCGAGTTTATGCTTAGCAATAAGCTCGCGCTGTGCCGGTTCATCGCCGTCACTGGCAAGGACAACATTGAGCCATGACTGCTCTTGTCGCTGTAAGCCACTGATGACAGGAAGTAACACTTTGCAAATCGGGCAGCTTGGCGCCACAAACAGCACTAAGGTGCTTTTTTCTTGGGCGCCACCCAGTGTCACCATGCCTTGGTTTAAACTGGCGAGCGTCATTGGTGCCGGTGTTTCACCCAGTTCAGGACCATTATTATTAATCATGGCGCCAACCGGAGTGATGCGCTCAAATAACACACCAACTTGTCGTGAAAGCGCGAGAAAGGCGATGATCAAAAACACAACTAATAGGGAGAGCACCCCTAAAGCAAATAGGATGACAGTATTCATTTCGAACTCCTTTCGTGCGAAGAGCGGATTAATTTGAGCAGGGAATCCTGGTTGTGCAGCAGTTGTTCAACTAAGAAATAAGCCAGCCAAAGAGCGAAGCCTGAGCACAGGGACACCATCAGTTCAATGATGGTTAACGGCAGATAATGGGTCATTAAGACAACCAACATCAGGCAACCTAATACGCTGTTGCGCACAATGGTTTTTGTGGAAACGATGATCGGCGTACCGCCACAGCCACAATCGATCTCACCTTGATGTGTTTTTAGGCTAATGATCATGGCGGTGGTGTAACACGCGAGTAGCAATAACATCACACCGACGCCGAACTGTGAGTAGCGAGAAGTGACACTGAGTATAATGGCACCACTTTCGACCAGTAGTACGCCACTGGCTATCGCAAAGCTGACTTTTTCTAATTTCGGTGAGTAGTTGGCAACATAACCAGAAAAGCGCCTTAAATCAGATGCTTTGTGGAGCGCTGCTTGCGTAAAGACCAAAATCACAAAGGTTAATAGGGAGAGATGAAGCGATGATATCCACGGGGTTAACATATTAGTAGTCCACCATTAGCATTTGAGTGAACCCTCCCGCACCCTCAATTTCCGCCTGTTTTTTGCCCTCAAATTGATTGCCCGAAAAGGTATATTTGGTGACAATTCCCCAGTCGGTGAGCGCGAATACGTCGGGGCTTTCTGTTTGTGAAACCGCGAGTGAAATGGGTTCTTCTGCTTCGATGCGGGTGACCACATCATGGCTTTCCATGTCGATGCCCCAAATCTCGGTTGCACCATCTTTGTGGCTGCCTTCGTGACCGTCTGGATGCATGGTTACAAACATCATATTGTTCGGTTTGTTGTAAGCAATCACTTCGTAGCCACCGGGTAACCAGCCGCCGTCAACGCCTTCGGTATAATTGAATTTCTCGGTTAAAGACGCGGTTTTACCTGAGTCATCAAGCACATACATATTACCGTTGAAGGAGGTGAACATCAGTTTGTTGCCATCACGCTGCGAGGTGATAAAGAGCGCATCACTATCGGTATCGAAAATCTTTTTACTCTTACTCGCTTCGTAACTGGTTGCGTCGCTACTGAGCTGGTAGGTCGTCACGGTGCCATCACCGCAGAGTGCACTAAATTTGCTTGCACTTTGTGAGGCATAAATTCCCCAACATCCGGGAGTGGGTACTTCGAGAACCTGTTTATTGTTGCTTAGGTCGATGACAGACACTGAAGCAGCCGGCGTCGCATTTTGGACAAAGGCGTATTGGTCGTCAGCGGAAATGGCAAATGAATTGACCGTGGCTGACACTTGAGCCATTTTGGGAGACGATGGGATTTCAGTCTCGAGTGACAGTCCTTTTACATCAAATTTTTGTACCACAGCTTCAATCTCACCCCATACGATACGTTTGGGGTAAACCGATGCGGTAAACAGTTTGGATTTATCGTGTGAAAAGTTAAATTGGGAAATGAGTCCCGTTGATATATTCCCTTTTGCTGACAAGTCATCAGAGCCAAATACGGTAATCATACTTGAACCACTCCAACTCTGATCGATGACAAACACGTTAGGCCCGGGTTTTATCTCTTTTTCTACGATCACTTGGTCAGGTACAAACGGCTGCTCGGCGTGAGCAAGACCGGATACGTTGAATGCGCTCCAAATAAGGAGGCAGACGGAAGTTTTTCTCATATAAGATTCCTTTTTTTCTATAAGAAAGAACAAGTAAGCCCAACCCAATAGAGCAAAGGATGTACCACAATGTTATATCTTGTTACATTTGTAATCGATTTCAGCATGAGGTGCTGTTAAGTGGTTGATTAAGCTGAGGTAAATTTTGACGAATAATGCTAAAGTTTATTAATATCAGTAAGTTAACTTTGTTGGGGGCTGACCCATTAAGTCGCACGCTGTTTCAGTTTGGGGTTCCAAAGTGGGGCAAGTTGACACAATTTATGTTTATGAAATGAAAGTAAAAAACGCGTCGCACAAAGTTCGCCTCACTAAATGATGCGCTACGCGATCACAAGGTGTTTCGCAGGGCATCATTTAACGCAACTGGAACATCTCATAATGAAAATGACCCAATGGAAAACCAATCCGCTTTAAGTGGCGCTTTAGGCTATTGGCAAAAGCTTGAGGCCCGCAAAACCAAATGGAATATTGGCGTATATCAGGCACGTCTCGAATGAGCTTTTTAACGTTGAGCAAAGGTTGCGAACGATTATCGACCAACTGAAAAGTCACATTTGCCTGCTCTGAAAGTGCTGTGAGCTCTTCGATGAGCTCAAGATCAGGCGTTAGCGTGCAGTAGTAGAGGTTAACCGGATTGTGGCACTGGGTTTGTGCTCTGTGTTCTAAAGCGGCTTTAAACCCAGCAATTCCCACGCCGCCAGCGATCCAGATACTGGGTTGTGAATCGGAAAGGGAAAACGCACCATAAGGTCCTTCAACCAAAAGTCTATCGCCGACGTGGATACACTGGTGCAAACGATGAGTAAACTCTCCGAGGTCTTTAATTAGAAATTCAATATTGTGCTTTGTGTTCTGACAACACGTGATAGTAAATGGATGTGGCGATTCATGCGCAAAATGAAGGTACGCATATTGACCACAAAGGTGACCGGGCCAGTTAGCTGCATGAAGCGCAAGGCGCGTGGTTTTATTCTCTGGATGATATTCCACGGCCAATACGTGTGCAGGGTAATAATGGCTTTTTCCGATACGTCCCAACAAGCTTCTCAGTGCCATCCAAACGATCATACAGCCAATAACGACAATATAAGGTGTGATAAGCTCAGGCCAGTAAGTGCGTTTGATTAATAGTACTGAGTGATACACCACCAAAAGTGCAACAAGTGCCATCAGTTTATGCGTGAGCCTGAATCGGCGATAGCCAACAAGAGATAATAAGGCGACCGCGATGAGGACAAGTAACGTGTAAAAAGCCACTTCGCCACTGAATAACGCGCTGGCGCGTAGTGAACTGACCCAAGCTTGTAGCGCGTCACTATTTATATGCCAACCAGAGTGACCGCGAGAAGGCGCGCTGATGATTCCCCATCCAATAAGTATTCCTGGGCTTTTTACTAATAACCAGTGGAAGCATGTCACGATGAGCGCACAGATTCCCATCCACTTATGCAAACAGTAGGCTTTATCGAGCCCGTGTGTGACACGCTCAAGCCAATCAAAGCGCATTGCTAGCAGCATACACATCGCGATAAAAGTGAGAGCCAATACGCCCGTTAACTGTATCAATACCGCTCGCATTCGAAAAACGTCGAGAGAGTTTGCAGTGACGAATTCTGCAGATGAAACCCACCAAACTAACGTCGGTACGCTGATACACAGTACGATCGACAACCATTGTTTGCGCATGACAGTGACCTCAAGGCCAAATCCTATTGGCTATGAGTTTATGTCTCTGTACGTAAAGTAGCGCAAATGCAAGGTAAATCGACGTAAATAACCTTTATTTTTGTGCGTTTATATTGCCGCCGTTTTCATCCATTTTCTGCTGATGATACTACTTTGGTGTAACGTCAAAATTTCAAATCTCGTCTATATTGGTTATAGAGGAACGAGGTGCTTATCAATTTGGAGTAAAATATGAGATTACACTGGGTTAATAGCGAATGACACAATCGCAGTTTCAAATTTTATGTATCGATGATGATGAGTTTATGCTCAAAGCAACTCACCGTTTAGTGAGGCGGTTGAAGCCTGATTGGACGCTCAACGTCACATCTGATCCTATCAACTGGGAGCAACATATCGATGCCAGTTCGCCACCGTCGCTTGTGGTCAGTGACTTGCTCATGCCGAAGTTGCGCGGTGATGAACTCCTAAAACAAATCGCAGTTAAATATCCTGCGACCATTCGTGCCATGATGACCGGTGATAGTACGCGCAATATTCCAGAGTTGGCCGTCGCCAATGCGCACTTTATTTTGCCTAAGCCATTCTCAGAACAAGATTTTTCTTATGTGTTAGACAGTGTTGAACGGTTACACCAACTGCCATTTAGTGAGGCAACCAAACATCAGCTGGCCGGCTTAGAGGCGGTCCCTGTTTTACCATCAAGAATTCGTAAGATATTACAAGCATTGAGAGACCCTGAATTTGAAATCGAACAGCTTTCGAGAATGGTTAGTGAAGAGCCAGCTCTTGTGACTCGGTTACTGCAACTGTCGAATTCAGCGTATCTAGGATTTCAAAATCAGACAATGTCAGTCGAGGTTGCTATCAATCGTTTAGGAATGGTGGTGACAGGTGCAATTGCTACCTGCATGTTGTCGCAAAAAGTCTTCCAAAATGTTTCCGTTGAAAGTCACCAAGCGGTGGTTGATCACTATTTACAGTTGGCTGGGGTATGCCGAAGTCTCAGTCAAAAACTCAACTTTCCCAAGTCACAACAGGAGTGTATTTACTTAGCGGCGCTCTTTGGTTCTCTAGGAGAGCTCGTCCTGCTTGAGATGGGAGTCGAAAAAGAGAAAGTCAGCGGGATTTCGAGCATTGAGGAGAATCATTTAGACGCTTTAGTGATTGCAAGTTACGTATTGATTCTTTGGGGATATCAACTTGATATCGCCGTTACGATGTTGGCCAGTGATACGACGGTGGTAAATAACAACAGCGACATTGATGCGGGGCAAATTATCTGTGTATGTCGACAATGGTTACAAAAAAGCCACGAAGAGCAACGCCAATTATGTATGACGTTACCCAACCAACTTGCGGAGTTTTTTCAAGGTTGGCCTGAGTAATGGAAAGAGCGAGGAGAGAATATATGAGCATAAAGGTTACTGTGGTTGATGATTCTAAAATGTCGCGACGCGCTGTGATTAGAGCGTTGCCTGAAGAGTTCACTCAGGAGCTTCATGAAGCGCAAAATGGTAAAGAAGCGCTTGAACTCTACGAGCAAGGTAAAGCCGATGTTATGTTTCTTGATTTGACGATGCCTGAGATGGATGGCTTTGATGTCCTTGCTGCACTTAAAGATAAGCAAGCGCGTAATTTTGTGTTCGTCATAAGCGCTGATATTCAGCCCCATTCTCAGCAAAAAGTGATGGAGCTTGGCGCTGTTCGCTTTTTGCAAAAACCGTTGGAGGCTGACCAACTTCTTGACGTACTGAAAGAGGTGGGGTTGCTATGAAAATTACACTGACTGAAGACCACGAAGATTTTCTAAAAGAATTTCTCAATATCTCGATGGGCAAGGCTGCAAACAAACTGGCTGAATTGGTTGGCTTGCATGTGACATTGTCTATTCCTCAGATCATGCTGGCGTCTCCGCAAGAGCTCAGTCGTCAAATGAATTATGAGTCGACATTTCATTACACCCAACAGTCTTTTTTTGGCGAGTTATGTGGTGAGGTGATTACTTTGCTCAATAAGGATGGCGGTGAGCTTTTAGCCCGTGACATGTGTTCGGTGAGCGAAGGTGAATCGATTGATGAAAGTGAGCTCAAGGACTGCATTCTTGATGTGTCGAATATCCTTTCAGGTGCCAGTTTAAAAGGCTTATGCCAGCAAATTGAAATGAATACTCGCATTCAACCGCCGGTGATCATGCAACCCTCTCAAACTCCGTTACCCCTTGATCGCTGGGAACAATCTTTGGTTTTGCAGGTTTCCTTTTTAATTGAAGCCGTCAAGTTTGAATCAGAAACCATTATTTGTTTTGCAGACAATGGGCTTGTGGAGTTACTTGAACGCCTAGATTCGTATCTAGAGTGAGCTAGGAGCAAACATGAAATCGAAACTCATGCTTTCCGATTTGCTCAACCAGATGTCGTTTGCGCTCTGTATCGTGCGGCGGGATTATACAATCGTGATGGCAAATCAGTACTTTCTGTCTCGTGTGAGTACAGAAGATAACCAAGTCTTGGGACAGAACTTACTGACGCTTTTTCCCGACTCGGCGCGTTTTCTCAAGCGCAAGGTTGATACCGCATTTACGATTGAATCGCCAAGCTTTTCCTCTTGGGAGCAATCACCGCACGTGTTGCCGTTTAAGACATCTAGGCCCGTTTCCGGCTCGGAAGATGCGATGTATCAGGACATGGAGTTGATCCCTATTCATAGTGAGGGGGGCGCTTTAGAGCATCTTTGTTTGTGTGTTTATGATTCGACAATCACTGCCAGTCAGCAAAAAGACCTCAAAAAAATGACTGCACAATTGCGCACGGAGCATCAAGCATTAAAAATAGCGATGGACAAATTGAAGCAGGCGCAAACACAGCTTCTTCAATCGGAAAAAATGGCTTCAATCGGCCAGTTATCGGCTGGGATAGCTCATGAAATCAATAACCCGATTGGGTTTATTACCTCTAATATGCAGACACTCGATGATTACTTTAAAAAGTTAATGTCCTTTATTCATTTGGTGAATAGTGAACTGACTAACACCAGCGATGCCGAGCTTAAGAAAACCCTTGAGCAGCATTATGCCAGTGCACAGTTGGAGTTTGTGGTTGAGGATGTGGGGGACCTGATTAGTGAATCATTAGAAGGGTCGTCGCGGGTGATGTCGATCGTCAAAAACTTGAAAGAATTTTCACATATCGACAGTGCTAATTGGGCTGAAGTGAATATCACTGATGGTATCGATTCGACGCTGCGCATAATTAATAATGAAATCAAATACCACATTGAGGTTGAGTGCCACTACGATCCCAACACGCCCAAAATTGTTTGCCAGCCGATGCAGCTCAATCAAGTGTTTTTAAACATTTTACTTAACGCGAGTCAGGCTATTGATGAAGAAGGAATCATTAAGATATATGTGGCTCCTTTTGCTGATGACCAAGTTGAAATTCGCATATCCGATAATGGTTCTGGGATTTCAGAGCAGCACCTTTCCTCGATTTTTGAGCCGTTTTTTACCACAAAGCCGGTGGGCTCAGGGACTGGTCTCGGGCTTTCGGTGTCTTACGGCATTGTTCACGCCCATAAAGGATCGATTGAAGTGGAAAGTGAAATTGGCGTAGGCACAACCTTTATCATTCGATTACCGATATCTAACCCAGACGCGCAGCAAAGCGAAAATCTTTAATTCTGAGTGCATCTAAAGACAGCGAGAAAGGATATTAAATGGTCGCTTATACCGAAATTCTGGTCGTTGATGACGAGCCCCACATTCTCAGAGCGATAGAGCGAGAACTTCGCAATAAAGTGGCTCAGATTCACACCGCCACCTCCGCCAGTGAGGCGTTGGACATATTAAGTCGCAACCATATTGGATTAGTCATTACCGACTATCGAATGCCTCATATGGATGGCGCGGAATTTCTACTTAAAGTCAATAGCATGTTTCCTGAAATCCCGACCATTATGCTCTCTGGTCAAGCTGATATTATTGGTGTTTCTAAAGCGCTGAACGCGGGCGCACTGAACAAGTATGTCAGTAAGCCTTGGGATAAATCCAAGCTGTTCGATACCATTTGTCAGACGTTGAAAGAGCATCGTGAAACCTCACAACGTGACAAATTAACCGGGTGTTGGTCGGCGGTAGAACTCGAAAGACGGATCGCGAAAATTGACCAGGATGAGCCTAAGCTGTGGCTGGTGGTGATGTTAGACATTGAAGACATGTCGAGCATCAATGATCAGTTGTCAGTACTGGTCGGAAATCAGTTGTTAAGCGACTGCGCTGCAAAATTGAATACATTTCAGGCGGTGAAATGGTATCGGGCTGCGGACAAATTTATCGCTCTGTTTGAATACTCGTCTGATGGGCATTATCTGCTAAAAAGTATTCGTGCATGGGTGAATAACTTGCTGTTTGGGAAAGAACTCAATTACCGCGTTAAACTTTTGCTGAGCGAAGTCAGTTCTTGGAAGAATATCAGCATTGATCAATTCCATATTGCTGACCGTAAACAGCATATGTGGCCGATTGTCGAGAACATGTATTGGCTTGATAACGGGGATGACTCTGACGACGTTATTGCACTTAAAGATGTTATAGCGGATATCGAAGCTTATCATTTTGAAGCGTTTTTTCAGCCACAATTGAATATTACCACCAGCGAAATTGATGGATGTGAAGCGTTGGTTCGACGCCGATTAGAAGACGGCAGTTATCAAGGGCCTAATATCTTTCTGCCTTTATTGTTTAAGCATGACTTAGTTGATGTGGTGACGGTGACGATTGTCGAGCAGGCGCTGTTACTGGTGAAAAGTCTTAATGAGGCGAACGTTTATATTAAAGTGAGTTTTAATGTCACACCTAAGCAGTTAGAAAAAGGCTTTGTTCACAATTTATTGATTGGCTATATCGACCAATATAAGCCATACATTGAGCAACTAAAGATAGAAATGGTTGAGACGGACAAAATAGAAGATTTTGATGCGGTTAGAGCCGAAATGGACCGCTTGCATGACCTTGGCGTGATGTCGGCACTTGATGATTTTGGCACCGGGTTTTCTGGCTTTGAGTCTTTATGTGACTTGCCGTTTGATATGGTAAAAATTGATGGGCGTTTTGTGCGCTCAATTGGTACAAGCGCAAGTAGTGATGTCATCATTAACTCGATTACTGACAGCGCGAAGTCACTCAATGTCGACATTATGGCGGAGTGGGTTGAGGATAAATCGCAGCTCACGTATTTAAAGCAGTTGGGTTGTACTCATGCTCAAGGTTTTTTAATCAGCCCGCCTTTACGCCAATCTGACTTTCTCTCTTACATGACTCAGAATGATAAAGGAGTTTCGCTATGACAACTTCCGCCCAGCCTGATCAAATCAAAAAGGAGTCGCCACCTAGCGATAACCAGCATCCTGACAACGAATCGGTGCTTGAAACTTCTGAAGGGACGGTTACTGAAAAGGAAAAGCTACGTTTACTGTTGCTTGATGATGAGCAAGATATCCTTAAATCGCTAACACGTGTCTTGCGTTATGACTACGATGTTGTCAGTTTTGATAGTGGCTCGGACGCGTTGGCGTACTTGCAAGAAAACGACGCACCACTGATTATTTCTGATATGCGTATGCCGGAAATGGATGGCGCTGAGTTCTTATCTCTAGCGCGGCAAATCCGTCCTGATTCACTGCGTTTCCTTCTCACTGGGTACAGTGATATGGAGTCGACGGTAAAAGCCGTAAACGAGGGCGGCATTCACACCTACTTGGCAAAACCCTGGGACAATGAAGCCATCAAACAAACGTTGGCGAAAGCGGCAGAAGTGTTTGAGCTAAAACGTGAAAAACGGCGATTACTTGGTGAACTCGCAGCCAAAAATCAGCAGCTCGAGCAGATGAATGATGAGTTGGAAGTGAAAGTTGAAGAGCGCACTGAAGCGCTTGTTAAAGCCAATCGTAACTTGCAGGTGTTACTGAAAAATCGCTCGGCAATTTTTAACGATATTCTACATACCTTGATGGCGATCATTGAGCATCGAACAGGGTTAAAAGCGGATCATGCAGAGCGTATTGCTGAAATATCCCGAGAAGTCGCTAAAAAGCTGCAGTTACCCGATACGGACGTAAAACAAGTGTATTTAGCTGGATTAATGCATGAAATTGGGCTTATCGGAGAGGTCAAAGAGCAACAGGAGTTGGTTATTGACGATGATGAAGCCGCGATTCCCCAAGCGCCTTCATCAAACCCTGAAGTCGGAGCGGAAATTATCGGTGGTATCAAACGCTTTGAGCCTTTAGTCGATATTATTCGTCACCAAGATGAAAATTTTGATGGCACAGGTAAGCCCGATCACCTGCATGGTGAGGCGATCCCCATTGGTGCTCGAATTCTTAGAATCGTGAAAAATTACGATTTCTTTGTGACTTCGACCAATAACCCAACACGCATGAAACCGGCCAGTGCACTGTTGTACATTCGTCAACAAGGTGGGGAGCAATATGACCCAGATGTGGTCAAAGTGTTTATTAAAGTTGTGGAATCTGGTTTGGAGAACTTAGATATAGACGCGTGCGTGAGTTTGGAAGACGTCAAAGCCGGCACGGTTCTTAAACAGGATCTTTATCTGCCAAACGGAAAGTTGATGCTAACAGCTGGGCAAGCTTTGAGCTCTCATGCGATAGCCAAGCTCAAAGAGATTGAAAAGCAAACGCCATTACCCATCGCTATATTCATATAATTAACCGGAGGCGAACGTGCCTGATTGTGAAGAACTGTACGGGTTTTCGCCTTCCGTAGTTGAAGAGATGGTTGGAGAGGATTATTTGTTCGAAGTGATGAAGGAATATATTAATACCCTTTATAGCTTGGTCAATTTTCCAGAACAATTGGAATCCTCTCAATATGACCACTTACGCTTATGTCTTCATACCATAAAAGCGGCGAGTTATATGGTGGGAGCCAAAGTGAGTGGCCAACGAGCCGAAAAGTTAGAGAGTGATTGCAAGCGCTTTAATGAATGTGCGACTGCGCCAAGTAAGCAATGGCTCGATGAACTCAAATCTTACCAGCGCTATTTGGCCTCAAACATTGAAAAAATTAACCAGTACTTATCGAACCAGAATAACGCTCAGCCACCGGAAGGACAATCGTCACCTTAGTGCCATCGGGGCTTGACTGAATGTTTATATCACCTTGATGTAGGTGCACGATATCATAGACATAAGTTAGCCCAAGCCCCATCCCTTCACCTACGGGAAGCGTGGTATAGAAAGGGTCATAAATGCGTGACGCCGCATCTTGAGGGATACCAGCCCCGGTATCTTCAATAACAATATTCACCGAGTGTTGGGAGTGGCTTGCCGTGACTTTTACACAGTGGTTGAGTTGTGGCGCTGCGCGATCACATGCCTGAATCGCATTTTTGATCACTTGTTCGAATAAGGTTTTTAATTCGTCATAAACACCGACAACCGCAGGCTGTTTGTTTATGCTTGCATCCAATATAATTTGGACGTTGAGAGACAATGGTATTTGATTCAGAGCTTTATCGATAACATCAAAAAGCTCGATATGACTAAATGTTCGGTCGTTTTCGTTTTGGTATTGAGAGTAATTTTGTAGTGCAGATACGATTCTCGCCACGCGAGTCACACACATTTGTGCATCATTGAGGCTATCTTTGAAGTCTTCGTAAAGAAACTCAACATGCTGGTTTTTTTTCCAACGTTCAAATTCTGCTTTTTGTTTGTCGTGATACTGCTGCCCAATCAGAGATTCACTATGTGAGACCCATTGTTGGTATGTGGAGAGGTATTCAAAGCAGCTTTGTAAGTTACTCTTCACCGCGGCGATTGGATTATTAATTTCATGTGCAACGCCAGCAGCCATGGTGCCAATTGATGCCATTTTTTCAGTTTCGACCAATTTGGCTTGGGTTGTTTTTAGTTGATGATTGGTTTGACGCAACTCCTGATTTGAGCGCATAAGATCTTGTGTCCGTGCGGCGACCTTAACTTCAAGCGACTCGTTGGTCGATAGCAATTGCTGCTGATATTGCTGATTTTCGTCTTCACTCTGGCGTAAGCTCTCTACCATTTGTTCAAATGCCTTGGAAACCGTTGCCAGTTCATCTTCGCCATGAGTAGACAGCGAGATATAGCGTTTTCCTTGTGCAATGTCATCGGCTGCTTTGCGAAGCTCCGATAGCCGGCGTGTTAAGTAAGCGCCAAGAAAATAGGAAAAGAGTGCGACGAGTGACATCTCGCCAAACACAATCAGCGCGCTCCAGTGTTGAGCATCTTCAATTTGTTGGTTTAGATAACTAAGGTCAAACCCTATCCATACTGAGCCAAATGTAATATCTGAGCTGACGATATCTGCTTTAATGTGGTAAATACTCTGTGTTTCTTCATGATTGTGAAAGCGCAGCAGGGCGTCATCCAATGACTCGGGAACATCACCCTTGGTTGACAGTGCTTGATTATTGTCGCCAAAAACCGCGACATACACGATATCGGGGCTGCGTTGTAATTCAGTGGTGAATGCTTCTATGGTCGCAAGATCATAAGAAAGAACCGCGTTTTTTACTGATGTTGCGAATAATGTAGAGGTTGAAGTCGCGCGTTCATCTAGCCCTCTGTGGTTCGTCGTTTCTAGATAGTTCAGGGTTAAAGACAACAAAATAGCCAGCAGTACCGCTTCAATTGTGGCGATACCAAGGATGGTTTTTAAGCGCAGAGACATGGTTATTCCGTGTCAATCATGTGTTGAAGAAGAGTGATGTTTAAGCTCCTTACGTCATCCCAATCTTGGTTATTTGCCGGCGTAATGCCATTAAAATTAATGCTTTTAAGTAGCTCCAAACCGTGCTTTGTTGCCGCCATGTTGACCAATGCGGTTTGGACTTTTTGTACCAGGTCAGGATCCAAATCCGGATGAGAAGCGAATGCATGTGGTGTATAGCCGGGCGTTCGCCATAAAACCCTAAGCTGCTCTTTGACTTGTGAAGAACTGTTATTGAAAGTGCGTTCTATGCCGCCCCCGGCAATAAAAAATCCTTTAGCAACGTTAAGATAGACGGACTCATGTGAAGAGACATATTGTGGAACCACGTTAATTCCCATTTGCTCCAATGACGACAAAGGAACGACGGTTGCCGCGAAAGCAACTGGCGACGGAAAAGCGAGCTTTTGACCATCCAATTGGTGGATGGAGGTTACCGATGAGTTTTTATTGATGACAAGAACACCTCGAATTTGCTTGTTTTTTTGTTTAGCAAAAGCAAGGTAGCCGGGTTTTTGATGAAATACCGTATAGTGGTAGGGGTTCATGTAAGCAATGTCATATTCACCTGCCAATAAGCGTTTTTCAAATTCAGGAATATCTTTATCGGTGCGAAATACGACCTCGTGACCAATTTGTTCAGAGAGGTATTTAAGAATCGGCCCCCAATTTTGAGCAAGCGTCACGGCTGATTGCTGGGGGACGATACCAAAAGTGATGGCGTGAGCATAAGCACTGACGGGAATCAGCATCCATAGGGCAAGCGACAAGAGCCAATGTTTCATTGAGGGATCCTTAGCGGTTTCAATCTTTAGTTAAGTGTAGATTGACTACCACCATTTGCCATTAACTCTATGAAATCGTTTAGTGTTAATTGGCTCGCGAGAATAAACAGAGAAATGACGAGATAGGATGACGACCTAAGAACTGTACATCATTGGAAACCCTAATGACGGGTGAGTGGCAATAGTCGCTTTGTACCCATAGACATCATCAATCATACTCGCGGTCATAACGTGCTCGGGCGTACCATCATAGGCGATTTGCCCTTGTTTTAGGACCAGCATACGGTCAGCGTATTGAGCCGCTAAGTTTAGATCATGCAGTACAACAATGACTGCGGCGTTTTCATTGTGGGCAATGTTTCGCGCTAAGTTCAGTGAGTTATGTTGGTGGGAAAGATCCAAAGCAGACGTCGGTTCATCGAGTAATAAAATTTGTTTGTCGCCGGCTTCAGAAAGCTGAGTCAAGATACGCGCAAGATGAAGGCGCTGCTTTTCTCCGCCAGAAAGCGAAGGGTATAGCCGCTGAGCTAAATGCTCTACGCCCGCTTTGCGCATGTTGATTCTTGCCAGTTGAGTAATCTCCCGAGCCGACTTATTTAAAGGAATGGCGCCTAATTCGACCACTTCTTGCGCCAGAAATGGAAAACTCAAGGAGCTGCTTTGTGGCAACATACTTAAATGCCGCGCTAGATCATCCTTTTTCCAGTGTCGACGCGGCGCAGAAAATATTTCGACCTCACCTTTACAAACTAACTCGCCAGCTAACGCTTTGAGTAACGTGCTTTTACCTGCGCCATTGGGCCCTAAAAGTGCCGTCACTTGGCCTTTATTTACTGCCAAACTGACATCATCTACGACACAGGTATCGCCAAAATGGACATGGATATTGTTCGCGGAAAGCGCGATATCAAAGTGAGATGCTTTCATCGCATGTGTCCTCGTTGCTTAAAGAGCAAATAGATAAAAAATGGCGCACCAATCAAAGCGGTGACGATGCCAACAGGAAGCTCTGCAGGCGCAACGGCAACACGCGCAAAGATATCGGCAGCCGTCATCAGTACGGCCCCTAATATGGCGGAAATGGGGATTAAACGTCGATGATCCGGGCCACACAGCATTCGACCTAAATGGGGGACGACAAGGCCGATGAATCCAATACTCCCTGCGACACTGACCGTTACACCAACCCCCAGTGCCGTGAGCAAAATCAGCTGGCGTTTCAGAGATTGAATCGCAATACCAAGATGTTTTGCCTCTGACTCTCCAAGCAGGAGCGCATTGAGTGCCATCGCTTTCCGAAGAAATATAATCATTAGGGCAGAAAGCACCGCCGCACATAATCCAATGTGACTGTAGTTCGCGCCAGCCAGTGAGCCCATGGACCAAAGCGATAAATCACGCAGCATTTGGTCGCTGGCAATAAAATTAAGATAACCAATCCCTGCGCCAGAAATTGCACTAATGGCGACGCCAGCCAATAACATTACGGTGACGGATGTGCCCATCCGTCCGGTACCAAGACGATACACTAACAGGGTCGTTACAGTGCCGCCCAAAAAGGCAAATAAAGGCAGGGTAAATAAACTCAACAGGCTAGGGGCATTGAAATCCAGTTGACTGAATATCACGATGGCAATAGCGGCCCCAAGGCTCGCACCTGCAGACACACCGATGATTCCTGGCTCGGCGAGTGGGTTTCGGAATAAGCCCTGCATCACAGCGCCACAAATGGCCAGAATGGCCCCGACTAACATACATAACAAAGTTCGAGGCAAACGAATTTGATGAATGATCATGCCAATATGCGGCGCGTTGCTATGAGTTTCTCCGGTGAGCGCCGCCAAACTATCCATCCAGCTAATACGCATAGGGCCGATAGTAATTGAGCTTATGGCGAGCGCGAAAAGCAAAGTGATAAATACTGTTAAGATCAAGGTTGTGGGTACTGTTCGTAACACCGACTGACTCCTAAGGATAAATCAGTTGATTAATCCGTTTTGCTTCGGACAAGCTCTTTAGCCCTAAACCACCGACTAAAGCGTGACCATCAATGGTAATGATTTGATGATTTTTTCCCGCAGGTGTTGCCGCTAACGTTGGAAGGGCGCGAAGTATGGCATCAGTACCACCAAGGCTTTGGTAGCTGCGGCCACTAACTAACACGACATCAGGTTGCATTTCTATCAAGGCTTCGTTGGAGAGCGGACGGTAAGCACTTAACTGCTCGGCAGCGGGATTAATACCTCCAGCGAGATGAATGATCTCGTTTGGCGTGGTCTCTTTTCCTGCAACATTGGCTGCTCGCCCTTCGTGAATCAGAAGAAATAGTACTCTCTTTTGAGCCTCTTTTTGTGGACGTAGGGCATCAAGTGTCTCGAGGTTTTTGCTCACCTCAGCTTTGAGCGCGCGCGCTTGTTGCTGGCTATTGGTGAGTTCCGCTAATTGATCAATTCTCTCTAATAAACCATGGGGCGTTGGCTCAGTATTAACAATCGAAACCGTTAGCCCAGCGCGCTTGAGCTGCTCTAATGAACTTTGCGGCCCCATTTCGTCTGAGCCGATGAGCTGCGTTGCGCCAGTCGCGAGTATCCCTTCGCTTGATAACTGACGATGATAACCAATGACTGGCTTTTCAATGCCCGCCGGTAATTCACTGGTGACATCGACAGCAACCAGAGAGGATTGTTGGTCAAGCGCGAGTAGCAGCTCAGTGACTGCGGCGCCAGCACTCACGATTTTTTGTTGTGCTTGAGCCATAAAACTGAGCGTCGAGAGCAATAAGACGACAAGATGGATCTTAGGTTTATTGTGGTTCATGAGCATACGGTTCTAATCTGTGTTATTGGTCATCACAAGTTGTTGTGATGGTGTAAAGTGCGAGAGTATTGCTTATAATCTAAATAATATCAATTATCATTTGTATTATCACAAACAAAAATATAGGATCAAATGAGAAATGGGTCATTAACATAATTTGTCGATATTAAACAGTTGGTTGAGTATGGTTATTTTTGTTTATCACTGCATTTGACTGCGTGAGAACCAACCAATCTCTGTCCTATCGCGGGGCAGCAACCAGTTACAATATGGTAACAATTGAGAGAACTATGCAATCTATACAAGCTCAAGTCGCCGCTCTTATCGAGCAAGAACCTAACTTACGTCCTGTCTCGATGGCGCAGCGTCTTAACGTTTCAGAGTTAGAGGTGGTTAAGGAATTACCTGCATCGATGGCGCTGGTTGCTTCGCCAAATGAAGCGCTTGAGATACTTCAAAGTTTGGTTGAATTTGGGCCACTCACGAGCATTATTCATGCTGGTGGTTCGATATTTGAAATTAAAGCGCCGTTTCCGGCTGGAATCATGGCGAATGGCTATTACAACTTACAAGGTGAAAATGGTCAGCTTCATGGTCATATCAAGCTAGAAAGTATCGAAAATATTGCTCTGGTGAGTAAGCCGTTTATGGGCAAAGACAGCCACTACATCGGCTTTTTTGATAATCAAGGAGCCAGTATCCTTAAAGTTTATCTCGGTCGAGATGATCAGCGTAATGTGCTTCCTTCACAAGTAGAAAAGTTTGCTGAATTGAAGTCTCAGTTAAGCGCTCACCAATAAAGGAACACGATGATGGATCAGCAGATGAAACAGCAGCGTCTACAAGGACGCTTAGGGCCAGAAATTGAAGAGTTTCGCCAGAGTTGCATGACGCTTCAACTTGCCACCGTTGATCAGGACGGTAAACCGAATGTCAGTTATGCCCCGTTTGTGCAAAACTCAATGGGTTATTTTGTGTTGATATCGGAAATCGCTCGCCATGCGCGAAATTTACAGTTGAATCCGCATGTATCGCTGATGATGATTGAAGATGAGAAGGCCGCGAAACAACTGTTTGCACGCAAACGACTTACGTTTGATGCGCAAGCTGAAATCGTAGAACGTAACTCAGAGCTGTGGCAAGAGGTGATAGGGCAGCTACAGCAACGTTTTGGTGAAATCATTGATGGTCTGAGTCAATTGCAAGATTTCATTCTATTTAAATTCACTCCCCAACATGGATTATTTGTGAAGGGGTTTGGTCAGGCGTATCAGGTATCGGGCGAAGATTTGGTTGATTTTGTGCACCTTGAGCAAGGGCATAAACGGATTGAGACCCCGTAATCAAGTCCAAAAATACCGACGAGAAAGAGAGCATAACGCTCTCTTTTTTATTTTTCCAAAATTCTAAACTCATCATTTGGTATGACAAAATCTCGATCACGATAATTAAAACAGTCAGCGCTGTTTTATTGTGATACTTGTCTCCATTTGTAGCTGATATTATTAATACGTTTGAATATAAATAATCTAAGTTATTTTATTTTAAAGAAAAGTTAAATATAGAGAATTGCGTATTATTTATTGAGGTTTTATTGACCACATCTTTCACTGAGTGTGATTTAAATTATAGATAAAAGCGTATTCATCACTACATTAAATGATTATTATCACACGCTGACATATTCATAGTTTGTATATTAATTGGCTTGTTTGATTATTTTATTGGGGAGTTATTTCTGCCTTATAAACTCTCTTAAACCTTCTCGATAATAATAGCCTAATTTAGCTAGTTCATAGTTAAAGGAATGAATATGAAAATCAAGACACACGCTGTCACCTCGGCGTTGATATTGAGTGGAATGCTCAGTAGTGCGCCGTTGTTTGCAGATGAAGTACCTAGAACAGCATTTGTCCATTTATTTGAATGGAGCTGGCCTGATGTCGCCAGCGAATGCGAAACTTTCCTCGGGCCGAAAGGGTTTGCCGCAGTGCAAGTCTCCCCGCCTCAGTCCAGTGTAGATAACTCAGCGTGGTGGGCGAGATATCAGCCTATGAGTTACGCCTTTGAAGGGCGCAGCGGTACACGTGCACAGTTTCAGGATATGGTACAGCGTTGTAAAGCGGCAGGGGTTGATATCTATGTCGATGCCGTGATTAACCATATGGCTGCGGCAAACCGTTACTTCCCAGATGTCCCTTACAGCAGCGATGACTTTCACACCTGTACCAGCGATATTGACTATTCCAATCGCTGGCAAGTTCAAAACTGTGATTTGGTTGGGCTGAATGATTTAAAAACCGAATCTGAATATGTACGCCAGAAAATTGCTGACTATATGAATGACGCGCTGAGTATGGGCGTTGCTGGCTTTCGTATTGACGCTGCAAAGCATATCCCAGCACAAGATATTGCGGCAATAAAAAGTAAGTTAAACGGCAGCCCTTACCTCTTTCAAGAAGTGATTGGCGCGTACGGAGAGCCGGTTCAAACCAGCGAATATACTTATATTGGGGATGTCACCGAGTTTAATTTTGCGCGCACGCTTGGGCCTATTTTCAAAAACGGGGGGATCAATCAGCTGAAGAATATCGGCTCGGGTGATGGTTGGTTGGCGAGCAGTGAGGCCGTCACATTTGTTACCAATCACGATGAAGAACGCCATAACCCCGAGCAAACCCTTAGCTACAAAGACGCTGGTAATCTCTACTTCTTAGGGAATGTATTTACGCTCGCTTATCCTTATGGTTACCCCAAAGTGATGTCAGGTTATTACTTTAATGATTTTGACGCTGGGCCTCCTTCAACTGGCATTCACAGCGGAAACGCTTGTGGTTTTGATGGTGGTGATTGGGTTTGTGAACACCGTTGGCGTGGTGTCGCGAATATGGTGGCGTTTCGTAACTACACCGCCGACCAATGGCAAGTGACCGATTGGTGGGATAACGGCTATAACCAAATTGCATTTGGGCGCGGCGGCTTAGGTTTTGTCGCGATTAACCGCGACGATAACAATACGTTATCGCAAACGCTGCAAACCGGTATGCCAGAAGGGGAATATTGCGATGTGATTGCGGGTGATTTTGACGCGCAAACAGGCGAGTGTAGTGGGCCGACGATTTCGGTCAATAGCGCAGGCTTAGCGTCCTTTACTATCGCCATTCAGGATGCCGCCGCGATTCACGTAGGAGCGAAAGTGGGCGATGCGTGCACGACGGATTGCCAGGGTGGGGGGGATCTCCAACCTGCGACCCCGGTGACATCAACGGCGATTTGCTATGACAATAGCCAAGGATTTAGCTCGCCGACGATGTATTACTGGAATGCCTTGCCTGCAGGTGCCGTCGAAGACGCAAATTGGCCTGGGGCTGTGATGAGCGAAAATGGGGATTTTTATTGTCACGATGTGGGCAGTCAAGCGACCAGTATCAACCTCATTTTCTCGGATGCAGGTAGCGCGCAAGGTACTGATCT
This sequence comes from Vibrio sp. AK197, assembly GCF_053903115.1. Classification (NCBI taxonomy): domain Bacteria; kingdom Pseudomonadati; phylum Pseudomonadota; class Gammaproteobacteria; order Vibrionales; family Vibrionaceae; genus Vibrio; species Vibrio sp. AK197. Next base: position 1,076,156 of record NZ_CP096429.1, on the reverse strand, counting down.
GACGACCTCAACAGGGACTTGCTTGCTTAATGGGCAATGGCAGTCACTGGAAAGTTGTGGCTTTAGCGTTGATTCACAAGGAGGTGGCGACAATGGTGGAGATAGTTTGACCAAGGTGTGCTACGACAATAGTGCGGGCTTTAGCTCTCCGACTTTGTATTATTGGGGCGTAGAAGCGGCAACCACGGTAGCAAACGCCACTTGGCCAGGTGTGGTGATGAGTGAAGACAACGGGATTTACTGTCATGATTTCGGCACTCCTTTAACCTCATTGAATGTGATTTTAAGCGATAAAGGGAGTAATCAAACGGCCGATGCCGCCATTACAAATCCAAACCTTTGCTTGCTCGGAGGAAGCTGGGTAGATAGCGCTCAGTGTGCTTCAGGTACCACCCAAGGTGAGGAAGTTTGGTACTACCGCGGTACATCGAATTCGTGGGGGCTAACACAGCTTGAGTATGACGCGCAAAGCGGCTTGTATACCACAACGCAAACCTTCAGTGGTGAGGAGAGCCCTGCAAGATTCAAAATCGATGATGGTCAGTGGACTGAATCTTATCCAAGCACGGATTATCAGGTTGGTGATAATGCAACTTACCAAATAAACTTTAATGCTGCGTCGAAAGCGATTTCGGTCACTGCTCAGTAAGTTCATTTAGCATCTAAAAAGCCACCGCAAGGTGGCTTTTTTATTAATATATCAATGTGGGGTTGCTGAATCATCAACAAAAAAAGGCCACGTAAACGTGGCCTAAACGGATTGAAACTAAAGAGTAAAGGGTTATTCTTCTAAAAATTCAACGCCTTTTTCGCGGAATAATCGTTTACAACCGCGACCGTCACTATGGAACAGATGGCAACGATGGGCAGGAATACCAATGGCAATTTTATCACCCACTTCAACATCAAGCGTGTCAGGCTGACGGTAAATAACGTCCGCATCTGCGGCTTCCAGGTTCATGTAAACCTGAGTTTCATTCCCCAATTTCTCGACAATCATTACGTCACCTTCAATGGTGGCATCAGCGTCTTCAGGTTTCAGTAAATGCTCAGGACGGACGCCAAGTGACATACGGGCACCACGCTCGACAGTTGTGCCCTCGACCGGAATCCAGAATGAAGTGCCGTTTGAAAGTTGGACTTTAACCTGCTTTTCCTCGACTTCATCAATGAATACGCTCATGAAGTTCATCTTTGGTGAGCCGATAAAGCCCGCAACAAAGCGATTTTTTGGATAGTGGTAAAGTTCAAGAGGTTTACCCACTTGAGAAACAAAACCGGCATCGAGAACCACGATTTTATCAGCCATGGTCATGGCTTCGACTTGGTCGTGAGTCACGTAAATCATGGTGCAGCCAAGTTTGCGTTGTAGCTTGGTGATTTCTGAACGCATCTGCACACGCAGTGCGGCATCCAAGTTTGACAATGGTTCGTCAAGCAAAAACACGTTTGGTTGTGATACCAGTGTACGGCCAATCGCCACACGTTGACGTTGACCACCAGACAGAGCTTTAGGTTGACGATCAAGAAGATGACTGAGCTGAAGAATTTCAGCTGCATGGTCAACACGTTGATCGATCTCTTGTTTATTGGCTTTTGCCAATTTAAGGCCGAAAGACATGTTGTCGTAAAGGTTAAGATGTGGATAAAGCGCGTATGATTGGAACACCATGCCCACGCCACGTTTGGACGGCTCGATATCGTTCATGCGCTCTTGGCCGATATACAGATCACCAGACGTGATGTCTTCTAATCCAGCAATACAGCGAAGAAGGGTTGACTTACCACAGCCTGATGGGCCAACGAAGACGACAAATTCGCCCTCTTTAATCTCTAAATCGACGTTTTTCGAGATCAATACGTCGCCATAAGCTTTACATACATTTTTTAACGTGACACTCGCCATCTAGCTTGTCCTCGATCGAAATTTTATTTTACCACTCAGCATTATATGAATTATGTGATGAGCAGTAACAGTAGGAATTTGGTGTGATGTCTATAATGGCAAGAAAAATTAGGGTGATGGACGATTCTTAAGACACATCACATCACCCTCAATATCAAAACTTGGTCTGCTTCCCCCGCGAACGTAGAGTGTCTCCCCCGAAACAGAAATTCACTACCCCGAACACTCTACACTCAACAGCAAAACCAGTGTGATATTGCAAACCAGTAAACCTACAAAGATTGAACACTGGAAAAGCTTCTTACCATCCACTATTGGATAGCTGTAGTGTCGCTATTTCCTGTTTGAGGCACATCCTCCCGGTTGATTTTTTTCTGGGGGTAGTAGGAGGGGATGAGGGGAAAGGGGGAGGAGAATGCACACTAAGATCCACTTCAAATTATTTCATTGACCGTTTATGAGAATGATCACAATAAACCGATTTTTTGTGATATCGGTCGCCATTCAGTATCGATGGTGATCACGAAAATACGCCATAATACAGAGGGCGTAGGGGTTGGGAGGATGAGTCGAACTCCTTTTTTTCTGATTATATATGGCGAAATACGGCGAAACCTCAGGTAAAGCCCTACAACACAAATATAAAAAAGGATATGAACATGAAAAATGCCCTAAGCTCTGTAGCGCTCGGTACTCTTGTTGCTCTTGGTTCATTTGGTGCACATGCTGCGATCGAAGAAGGTCAGCTCACCATCTGGATTAACGGCGACAAAGGCTATAATGGCCTAGCGGAAGTCGGTAAGAAGTTTGAAGAAGACACAGGCATCAAAGTTACTGTGGCTCACCCAGACGCGCTTCAAGACAAATTCCCACAAACCGCTGCAACAGGTGACGGTCCTGACATTGTGTTTTGGGCGCATGACCGCTTTGGTGGTTACGCTGAATCGGGTCTCCTAGCCGAAATCAAACCTTCAAAATCTGTCAAAGAAGGTATCGTTGATTTTGCTTGGGATGCGGTGAAATACGATGGTAAGTACATCGGTTACCCAATTGCGGTAGAGTCGCTTTCTCTTATCTACAACAAAGATTTGGTCCCAACCCCACCGAAAAATTGGGAAGATGTGGCAGCGCTAGACGCGAAGCTTAAAAAAGAAGGCAAGTCTGCCATCATGTGGAACCTAAAAGAACCGTATTTCACATGGCCATTAATGGCGGCTGATGGTGGCTACGCGTTCAAATTCGGTGCAGAAGGCTATGACGTTAAAGATGCAGGTCTTGATAAAGAAGGCGTAAAAGACGCCATGAACTTTGTTAAAGGGCTCGTCGATAAAGGGGTTATCTCTGCGGATATGGACTACTCCGTGTCTGAGTCTGCGTTTAACCAAGGTAAAGCGGCAATGACCATTAATGGTCCTTGGGCTTGGGGTAACATTGAGAAGTCGGGCATCAATTATGGTGTGACAACATTACCTAAATTTAATGGTCAATCGTCTAAACCTTTTGTTGGCGTACTCACTGCCGGTATCAGCACTGCTTCACCAAACAAAGACTTAGCGGTTGAGTTTATCGAAAACTACTTGCTCACCAACGACGGTCTACGTGACATTAACAACGATAAGCCGTTAGGTGCTGTTGCTCTTAACTCTTTCCAACGTGAATTGGATTCAGATAAGCGCATCGCAGCGACGATGGACAACGCGATGAACGGTGAAATCATGCCGAACATTCCTCAAATGAACGCATTCTGGGGCGCAGCGAAAAATGCGATCATTAACATTGTTGATGGCCGCCAATCTGTTGATGCTGCTCTTGAAGATGCAGAAAAACAAGTTACTAAGTAAGTCTTTTCTTTTTGAAGGAGGGGGTAACTCCTCCTTATTTTCCTCGTTTATCGCTAGCAGGTTGTAATATGCAGTCAGTCCAAGGTATTGATGTTATGACATCTTCTAAAAAAAGCTTACCGTCTAGCCAAAAAGTGTTTATTAAATGGGCGCTGCTTGGGACAGTCGGAATTATTAATGGCTATGCCACTATTCTAATGTATTCTCGAGGTGAGCTTGCTTTCGCGTTATTAACGCTTATTTTAACTGCATTAGCTTTGTATATTTTTGGTAGCAAGAAAACATACGCTCATCGTTATATTTACCCTGGTATTGCCGGAATGATTTTATTCATTCTTTTCCCATTGGCATATACCATTGGACTGGCCTTTACGAACTACAGTGCCAAAAACCAACTTTCGTTTGATCGAGCACAGTCGGTACTACTCGATCGCACCTTTCAAAGTGGTGACAGCTACCCATTTACTCTGCTTGATACAGAACAGGGGCAAGTCATCACCATTCAACAAGGCGAACAATTGCTTGCTACTCAAGCTTTTGATTTGGCCTCGGTTGGCGAGCAAGAGATGTCATTGACACCGGTTGAAGGTGTGAGTGGTGACAAAGCCGCCATTAAAGCCATTATCGCAAATCGCGACAAACTGAACTTACTGGATCTGCAATTACCCGGTGGTGATGAGATTCGCATGAGCGGGTTACGTAAGTTTGCTGCGGTGAAGCCGCTTTATGCCCTTCAAGATGACGGCGAGACGCTGATCAATAATGAAACCGGTGAAACGCTGCGTCCGAATATGGATGTCGGGTATTACCAACCGGTGGACGACACCGGTGCGTTTGTCGGCAACACTGTGTCTCCAGGGTTTGTGGTGACCATCGGTTCTCATAACTTTGAGCGCGTATGGAAAGATGATGGCATCAAAGAGCCATTCATCAGCATCTTTATTTGGACCATTATTTTCTCTGCGGGCACGGTTATATTTACTGCCATCATCGGCATGGTGTTAGCGAGTGTTGTCCAATGGGAAGCGCTGCGCGGGCGTGCGATCTACCGAGTGCTGCTGATTTTACCTTATGCGGTGCCTGCTTTTATCTCAATCCTTATCTTTAAGGGTTTGTTTAACCAAAGCTTTGGTGAGATAAATATGGTGCTGGAGTCTATCTTCGGAATCAGTCCGTCATGGTTCTCTGACCCATTCTTAGCTAAAACCATGGTGCTCATCGTTAATACCTGGCTAGGCTTTCCATACATGATGATTCTGTGCATGGGCCTATTAAAAGCGATTCCCGATGATCTTTATGAAGCCTCAGCAATTGATGGTGCTAATTTCTTCCAAAACTTTAAACGCATCACGATACCTTTGATGATCAAACCACTAACACCGTTAATGATTGCAAGTTTCGCGTTTAACTTTAATAACTTCGTGTTAATTCAATTATTGACCTCTGGTGGGCCAAACATGATTGGTACCTCTGAACCTGCGGGTTACACCGACTTGTTAGTCAGCTACACCTACCGTATCGCGTTTGAAGGGTCGGGTGGTCAAGACTTCGGTCTCGCCAGTGCAATCGCAACGCTTATCTTCCTATTGGTTGGCGCACTTGCATTAATTAACTTACGTTTCACTAAAGTCGCGCAGGATTAAGGAGTCGAACAATGGCAATGGTTCAAGGTAAATCACTCAAATACCGAGTTTGGGCAACGCATGCGGCTTTATGGGCTTTCCTTGCGCTGATCATCTTTCCACTGTTGATGGTAATCGCTATCTCGTTTCGCGAAGGTAACTTCGCGACCGGGAGCTTGATTCCTGATAACCCATCATTAGAACACTGGAAATTGGCACTTGGTTTCTCTGTGACAAATGCGGATGGCACCGTCACACCACCACCTTTCCCAGTCTTAACTTGGCTTTGGAACTCAATCAAAGTCGCGGGTATTTCATCTATTTTGATCGTCGCGCTTTCTACTACCTCAGCGTATGCTTTTGCGCGCATGCGCTTTAAAGGTAAAAACACCATTTTGAAAGCGATGATGATTTTTCAAATGTTCCCAGCGGTGTTGGCGTTAGTTGCGCTGTATGCTCTCTTTGACAAGTTAGGTCAGTACATTCCGTTCCTTGGGTTAAATACTCACGGGGGGCTTATTTTCTCCTATCTTGGCGGTATAGCACTGCATGTTTGGACAATAAAAGGGTATTTTGAAACCATCGACAATTCTTTGGAAGAAGCGGCAGCGCTGGACGGCGCGACCCCTTGGCAGGCATTCCGATTAGTTCTTCTGCCTCTGTCTGTGCCTATTCTTGCGGTGGTATTTATCCTGTCGTTTATCGCGGTAGTGGGTGAAGTTCCGGTAGCATCTTTACTGCTTTCTGATGTAAACTCATACACATTAGCGGTTGGTATGCAGCAGTATCTCTACCCTCAAAACTACTTATGGGGTGACTTTGCGGCGGCAGCTGTGCTTTCTGCATTACCAATTACGGTCGTTTTCTTACTTGCCCAGCGTTGGTTAGTCGGTGGATTAACTTCTGGTGGTGTTAAAGGTTAATAAAAACGATAAAGGCGACCGCGAGGTCGCCTAACGTGTATTTCTGCTTAGCGCTTTTGGTTTGGCCGCCGATCAGTTAAGCAGTGTGCAGACTGGCGTTACGCATAGCTGGCTGTTAGCTTTATTCCTTACTAGATGTTCACTAACAGTTCTTGTAACCATGACCCGAGCTTTGCCTCGGGTTTTTTTATATCTGCGATTTGATTCCTACTATAACTCTCTGTTAAATAATAAAAATCTTGGATCCTATTGGATGCGAGGTACTCAAAGACTTTGCGTGTATCGCTAGCTCTCCTTGCACAGAAATGCGGACGACAAGGAAAATTAATCTATTTGCTCTGTGGATTAGTAGGTGAGTTCTTTATTTGACGGGGCACAGCCTAAATATTGAAGCAGCACGAAGACACTTTCTTGTTTTAATGCAACGCGCCGAAAAAGATTAGCAAAGGTATCATCACCACCAAAGCAGGTTTGAATATAGTGATTGATCTCTGAAGGTTCATAACCTTCGACATACAGTGTACGTATCCAGTGGTATTCAACGGATTTTAAATCGGAAAGGGTATGTTCACTTAGGGTTATATCATGAATGGACAAGGCCATGGATTTCATCTCTTACATAGAATAGAGAGCACTATTCGTTATTTGCAATTATTAAAGCAGATGAAAATGAAGGTTATATGACAGCCCTTTCAAAGGGTTAACGTTCAGACGGCGGTGCGATTTTGCACACGCCGCAACTTGTCGAAATAGCGTTTTACTCGTTGAGGTCAGTTTGATGGGGGAGAGGATTTATATGATCGACAGGATTAGTATGATCGAGATAACGTTTGTGAACACGTTTGGTGAGCTTTATCACCAACTCATAAGGAATAGTACCCACGTGTTTTGCTACACGTTCAATGGCGATATTTTCTCCCCAAAACTCAACGCTATCGCCCACTTTATCTTGCGCATTGGGGCCTAAATCTACAGTGATCATATCCATGGATACACGCCCCGCGATGGGCACTTCTCGTCCATTGATCGACACCGGCGTTCCTTCTGGTGCATTGCGTGGATAGCCATCCCCATAGCCCATTGCGACCACTCCGATGTAGGTATCGTTTGGAGCTGTCCAAGTTTCCCCATACCCAACGGGTTGATTGGCTTTATGATGACGTACCGCGATCAGGCGAGATTTCAATGTCATTGCAGGGCGTAAATGATGCTGGCGCCCCGTTTCATTTTCATTCGGGCTGATTCCGTAAAGTGCTATACCTGCTCGAGTAAAATCAAAATGCGACGTTGACCAAAATAATATACCCGCTGAGTTAGCTAACGTTTTCGGCCCGGGGAAGGATGACGTTTGAGAGAGGAACAGATCAATTTGCTTTTGAGTCGAAGACGCATTGAGATCATCCGCACAACTGAAATGGCTCATGAAACCAACAGGGCCTGCGAGTTTTCCTGTTTCGGTGATTTGCTCTACGTAATCACTAAGCTCATAGGGTTGAACACCTAAGCGGTGCATTCCTGTATCGAGTTTTAACCAAACAGAGAGGGGCGCGGAGAGCGAGGCGTTTTGAAGATCGGTCAACTGTTCTTGGCAATGAATCGCTGTTTGAAGATGGTGATGCGCGGCTATTTCAAGATCTTTCTGGCAAAAACAGCCTTCAAGAAGAAGAATCGGCTGTTCGATACCCGCATGTCTAAGCTCGATGGCTTCTTCAATTCGAGAAACCGCAAACATGTCGGCTTGTTTCAAAGCTTTGGCCGTTTTGAGCGCATTGTGACCGTAGGCATCCCCTTTGATCACTGCAATAACGCCTTTGCCGCCGGCTTTATGTTTTAACAAATCGTAGTTATCGCGCAGTGCGCTGAGGTTGATAACCGCTTCGGCAGTAATCATAGAATCGTCCTTAATTCTGTTGAGTTGCTATGGTTTGACTTACTCACCTTTCGATGTGGTGAGTGACCATTTTTTGCTGTCCGTGCTTATTCGGCTACCTTAAAGGTAAATATGCTTCTCTTTTTTAAAGCAATATATAGACCATTTCAAGCTTGAGCCCTTTTGTAGATGTTTACTTGGTATTGGTACTCATCAATAGTTATCACCACTATTGAAATGGATTGACGATTTGGACGTCATTTGATTTGTTGTTTTGAATTTATATTTTGTATTTCAGTGAATTTTTAGAGTTTTATATACTTCGTCAAGCGTGTATTTTTTCGGTAAATTTTTACCAAAGAGTCAAACTTTTCCACTTAAAACCGATCCGTTAATCCAAGTTAATGGGATTAAAGCCCCAAAATAAAGCAATTTTGCTCAGTGTTGGTGCACAAAAGACGCATGTCGCCGCAAAGAGCACGATTGAAATGTAAATTTTTCTCATATAGAACGAGCTAGATCACAAAATATGATTATCTATTTTACTTCATTTAAATGGCATAAGGTTCTTATCATTTTTTGTGGTTATATTTTAGATTTTCCGCTCAAAGAAAGCGCTTATAAAACAATCATCCGAATTCACTTGTTATTACATTCTTCTTTATCTATATATAAAACAAATTAAAGCATTTAATAAAAATAACCATAAATGAATTGTTATGCATTTATATGTAATTTATCGCATTTAAATTCAATTTAATTGATTTTTGTAATGTAAATTTGAATATTTCCTCACTAAATTAGGAGTTGTTGTCACGGATTTTGCTCTGTAATTTAGTTCAAGCGTTGATATTTATAGCTGGCACGATGTCGCCTTTTTATGGAGTAAAACAAGATGGAACTGAAACAGCCTTATTTGTTATTTTTGGGTGATGCTGCTGATGCATTGGCCGCGAAAGTTGCGCAAGGGATTAAAACTTGGCGTCCAGAGTACTGTGTGGGTCAACTGCGGCTTGATGGCTGTAATGCTGATGTTGGTCTTGAGGACATGAACATTGCGCAAGCGGCGGAAGCGGGAGCGAAAACATTAGTGATTGGTGTGGCAAACCGTGGCGGTGTCATTTCTCAAGAATGGGTGTCTGTGTTAATTGAAGCGCTTGAGGCTGGGATGGATATCGCAGCAGGCTTACACAATAAGCTTGTCGACATTCCTGAACTGGTCGCGTGCGCAGAAAAAAATGGCCGCAGCTTATTTGACGTTCGCTACCCAACTCAAACCTATCCCGTTGCGAATGGGAAAAAACGGGCAGGGAAACGTGTATTGACTGTGGGTACTGATTGCTCGGTTGGCAAGATGTACACCTCTTTAGCGATTGAAAAAGAGATGAAAGTGCGGGGCGTCGATGCGGATTTTCGCGCAACAGGGCAAACCGGTATTTTGATCACTGGGGCTGGTGTCAGTGCAGACTGCGTGGTGTCAGATTTTGTCTCAGGTGCGATTGAAACCATTTCTCCTGAAAATGCGCCTGAGCATTGGGATGTTATCGAAGGGCAAGGTTCGCTATTTCATGCCTCTTTTGCAGGCGTGACCACCGGCCTTATTCATGGCTCTCAAGCCGATGCTCTGGTGCTGTGCCATGAACCGACTCGCACCCACATGCGTGGCTTACCAGATTACCCCTTACCTGAGCTGAAAGAGTGCATGGCCGCGAACATCGCGACAGGAAAACTCACCAATCCCAACGTTCAGTTTGTTGGCGTGTCGATTAATACTTCAGGGCTTTCTGAAAGTGAAGCGCTTGATTATATGGATAAAGTGGAGTCAGAGATTGGACTTCCTGTGGTTGACCCATTCCGTCAAGGCGTTTCACGAATTGTCGACAAATTGCTGGAGCTGTAATGAAGGTTACCGTCAATACCCAGAGTTGGCCGATTCGTGGCAGTTTTACTATTTCTCGAGGGAGTAAAACTCACGCGGAAACCATCGTGGTGGAGATTGAACACCAAGGCATGATCGGTCGTGGAGAATGTGTTCCCTACGGCCGCTACGGTGAATCGATCGATAGTGTTAAGGCTGAGATTGAAAGTGTTATCGCTCAAGTTGAATCAGGAATTAACCGTGATCAGTTGCAACCACTGCTCCCTTCCGGCGCGGCTCGCAACGCATTGGATTGTGCTTTGTGGGATCTTGAGTGTAAGCAGGGGAGTGCATCGATTTGGGATAAGCTTAATATCAGCGCAGAGCCTTTGATTACGGCTTATACTTTGTCGCTTGATACCCCTGATAATATGGAAAAAACGGCGATCGACAATGCACATCGTCCTCTGCTGAAGCTCAAGTTAGGTGGTCCGGACGATCTTAAGCGCGTTCAGGCAGTGCGTCGTGGTGCGCCAAACGCGACCATCATTTTGGATGCTAATGAAGCGTGGACAAAAGAGGTTTATCTGCAGCTTATTCCTGAGTTAATCAAATTGAATGTTGCGATGATCGAGCAACCTTTTCACGCCGATGAGCACCATGTATTAGATGAGCTTGAAAGGCCGATTCCTATTTGCGCCGATGAGTCATGCCATGACCGCCAGAGCCTTGATCAAGTCATTGGTCGATATGACATGATTAATATCAAGCTCGATAAAACCGGCGGATTGACTGAAGCCTTGGCGCTCAAAGAGCAAGCTGAGCAAGCAGGGTTGAGAATCATGGTCGGTTGTATGGTGTCCTCATCGTTAAGTATGGCGCCTGCTTTTGTGGTGGCGCAAGGAGCCGAAGTCGTGGACCTCGATGGGCCATTACTTTTGAGCAAAGATATCGAACACGGCTTTGAATTTGATAATAATTCGATGCTGCCTTTCCACAGTCAATTGTGGGGATAAGGGGAAAATAATGGAACGTATTGTCTATCTCAATGGAGAGTATCTGGCTGAAAGTGAAGCAAAGATTTCAGTGTTTGATCGAGGTTTCCTATTTGCGGACGCCGTGTATGAAGTGACGGCTGTATTGGATGGTAAACTGATTGACCACCAAGGTCATTTGGCTCGTCTGGAGCGCTCTTCAAAAGAGCTTGATATTAAGATGCCAGTATCCGGTGATGAGTTGATGGATATTCAGCGTCAACTGATTGAGAAAAATGGTATACAGGAAGGCGGTATCTACTTGCAGTTAACGCGTGGTGATGAAGGTGACCGTGATTTCTCATACAGTGATGATATTGAACCGACCTTAGTCTTGTTTACTCAAGCGCGTAGTTTAATTGAGAGCCCAAAAACGCAGACCGGTATCAAGGTGATTTCTTTTGACGATATCCGCTGGCGACGCCGCGATATCAAAACCACCAGTTTACTGCCTGCCTGCATGGCGAAACATGCCGCGCACGCTGCTGGCGCTGAAGACGTATGGCTTATTGAAGAAGGGTTTGTCACCGAAGGCGGTTCAAGTAATGCGTACATTGTCACTCATGACAATGTTCTGGTTACGCGCCCATTGAGTAACGATATTCTGCATGGTATCACTCGCGCGTCACTGATGACGTTAGCGCAAGAAATGAACCTAACTGTTGAAGAGCGCTTATTCACGATTGATGAAGCCTATCAAGCCAAAGAAGCGTTTATTAGTTCGGCAACCACGTTTGTGTGGCCTGTGGTCGCGATTGACGATAAGCCGATTGCTGATGGCAAGCCGGGTGACATCGCTCTTAAACTGCGAGACATTTACATTAAAACCGCCCGTGAATTGGCCGTTTAATTGTTAGCTAAGCCGTAAAAAAACACCCGCCTCGTGCGGGTGTTTTTCTATCATCCTTCGGTTCTTAAGTACTCTCGGTTTTTAGGTACTCTCGGTTTTCAAGTATCATCGGTTTTTAGGTACTTAACGTGAGCTTCCATTTCTTCACCAATCTCTTGGCGCATTTCCATCAACCGAACGGCCGAATTACGCAAAGCAATATCTTCTTCGGTTTCTGGCACCCACTCGGGAACGGCGGTGGGTTTGCCGTTTTCATCAACCGCAACCATGATCACGATGCAGTGCGTGGTTAAGCGGTTTTGGGGCTCTTTCGGATCGCTGGCCTGAACATCGATCGCGATATGCATTGAGCTTGTTCCGGTATACACGACTTTTGCATTCACTTCGACCAAGTTACCGACCAAAATGGGAGAGACGAAGCGAATTCCACCTGCGTAAGCGGTAATGCAGTACTTTCCACTCCACGAGGCGGAGCAGGCATACGCTGCCAAATCTATCCACTTCATCACCGCGCCACCATGGACTTTACCGCCAAAATTCACATCCGTCGGCTCGGCTAAAAAACGTAACGTAAGTTCCCTTTGACCACGACTCATCGGCCTTTCTCCTCGGTATGTAGACAGATACGGTATTATTATTGATTGTTAAAAAAGTGTATCACGCTTTGTCATCAAACATAGGCAAATTAATGCTCAAACAATACCTCAACCTTGCTCAAGTTCACGATTAAATGAGTAGTAGCACGATATCAACGCTAGACGAATGTGATGGAGATCGCTAGAATCGGGAACCGGTTACAACTTTAGGTTAGTGAGCATAACAAACGATTTGCTTATGTCAGTGGGTTGTAACTTAACGGATGACGCCTTTTGTAAAATCATCACTGTACTGTAAGGATAGCAATGTACATGACTTCGTATTTCTTTCTCCCAAGTCAAGTGTCGAATCACACCACACAGACGGCTTCGTTTTCACATCGAGCCGTGTTTTGTCGTTAAGATGTTGCCCTTTACCATCGCCGCAGTCAGGAACGCAGCGCGTTCATTCACCCTTGTTTTTTCTTTAGAAAAAAAGCAAACGTTTACTTATTACTTTTTCAGGTTTACTTATGGATGCTAATGGCTTTTCTATCGGCAAATTTATTGACGATATGGCGCAATTTTCTACAACAACCGAGGGGGTTACTCGCTTTCCATGCACTGCAGAATCGTTAAAAGCGAGAGCGTACCTTTTGTCGGTGATGACCGAACTTGGATTAAATGCTTACATCGACAATGTGGGCAACGTTCGTGGTCGACGACCAGGGCGTGTCGAGGCAGAAAAAGCGCTCGTGTTTGGTTCGCATTATGATTCGGTGCGTCAAGCAGGCAAATATGATGGGTTAGCCGGCATCGCGTGCAGCCTTAAAATGATTGATGATTTGAATCGTCAGAATATTGTAACTCGCTTCCCGATTGAAGTTATTGCTCTGGAAGCCGAGGAGGGGTGTGACTTCAAAAGCCCATTTATTGGCAGTAAAGCGGTGACAGGTCACTTTGAGTTGAACGATCTTCAGCAGTTAAAAAATATCGCGGGTGTCGATTATGTCAGTGCTTGCGAACAAAATGGATTGCAGCCTCGTCATCTCGAGCACCAGCAATACACGGCGAATAACACTCGAGCCTTTATTGAACTTCACATTGAACAAGCCGCAAGGCTGGATGAACTAGGCGTCGCCCTTGGTATTGTTAGTGCAATCAGCGCATTAAAACGAATTCGCCTGTCTTTTTTTGGTCAGGCAAATCATGCGGGTGCAACGCCGATGTCCCAACGTGCGGACGCGATGGTCGCGGCGGCAGGGTTTATTTATCAAATCCCTCAACTGTTATCTGACCATATCACTGACAGCGCCACCATTACGGCCGGTCATATCACCTGTTTACCGAATCGAGCCAATATCATTCCTGCGGTCGCTCATCTAGAAATTGATGTTCGAGATGTGTCCGATGCGGCATTAGATCAATTGCATCAGTCGATTGTTACGTGTTGTGAAACGGTAGCTGAGCAGCAAGGTTTGAGATTTGAAACCGAGCTTCTTGGCGAAGGACCTGCTGTTAGCATGGATGAGAGTATCCAACAGCATTTGTGGAAGGCCAGTGAAGACATTGATACTCATGCGGTTCCAATTCACAGTGGTGCCGGGCACGATGCGGGTATTTTCGCGCGAGTTTGCCCTGTTGGAATGGTGTTTGTGCCAAGCGTTAAGGGATTTAGCCACAACCCAGAAGAATACACAGCCATTGAGCACCTTGAAATGGGCGCTCGGTTGCTGACTCAATATATCATTAATACTCAAGAACAATAGGACGTTGTGATGTTCACTCAAGTGGAAGATAAAAAGGCCACATTAACCGATAAGCTCGATGGCCGTTTTCAATTTACTCAAAAAGGATCCTCACTCAAGACCGAGTTGATGGCTGGTGTCACCACTTTTATGGCAATGGCTTATATCCTGATTGTCCATCCATCGTTTATGCGCGTGGCGGGAATGGATGTGGCCGCAGTGACGGTGGCCGTCGCGTTGTTTTCTGCACTCGGCTGCTTTGCCATGGGTTATTTTACTAACTTGCCGTTTGCGATTGCGCCAGCGATGGGTGGCAACGCGTTTTTCGCGTTTACACTGGTTGCGCAAGGTGTTGTTAATTGGCAGACGGCAATGGGGATGGTGTTCATCTCTGGGATCGCATTTATCATATTGACGTTTCTTGGTTTGCGAGAGTTAGTTGTCCGTATGATGCCAACCAACATCAAAATTGCGATTGGCGCGGCAGTTGGGTTGTTTATTGCTCAGCTCGGCTTTAAAAGCGGCGGCTTGATGGTGATTGGTGATGGTTCTATTTCGCTTGGCAGCATGAGTGACAATACCGCGTTACTAACCATGCTTGGATTGGCGTTATCGTTTGGTTTCGCTGCCCGCAAATTTAATAGCGGCTTGTTATTATCGATTGCCATTGTAACGATTGTCGGTATTCCGCTTGGAATGACCAAACTGCCAGAACAACTGGTTTCTATCCCACCAACGCTCGCGCCAATTACTTTTCAATTGGATATCTTAGACGCACTGCAGTTTGGCTATATTTCTTTTATCTTCACATTTTTTGTCGGCGATTTTTTCTCTACGCTAGGGACGTTACTCGGTGTCTCTGAAAAGGCAGGCTTCCTCGATAAAGAGGGCAATCTGCCTAATATTCATCGTCCGTTTTGGGTTGATTCATTGGCGACCACTATCGGTTCATTGTTTGGCTTAACCACGCTCACCACGTACATTGAGTCGGCGGCGGGGGTTGAAGCCGGAGGACGGACAGGTTTAACCGCTATCGCGACGGGCTTATGCTTCTTGCTGTGTATTTTCCTCACGCCGCTGATCGTGATTATTCCTGCGTTTGCTACCGCACCTGTATTGATTTTACTGGGTCTTTCTATGTTAACTTGCGTTAAACGTTTGGATTTTGACGATGTGACTGAGTTTTTACCCGCATTTGCGACCATCGTATTTTGCGCTTACACCTCAAGTATTTCTAACGGTATTAGTATGGGTATCCTTTCTTATATCGCGGTGAAGCTGCTTGCTGGGCGTTATCGTGATATTCATCCGGGCTTGTATGTACTGGCACTACCACTGATTTATTTCTTTGCGATGAAGTAAGGAGAAGCATGAGACTGAATCCTAATGACATGTCTGCGTTAGTCGCCGCTTCGATGGGGAGAAAACCTGTAGACACGCTTATTACCAATGTGCAGATCGTTAACCTGTTTAGCGGCGAAATTCACTCCGGCCAAGTGGGTTTATACGATGGCTTTATTGCCTACGTGGATATGGATCCAGACAATCTATCGCGAGAATCCTTTGAACGAAACGCGCTTGAAGTCATTGATGGTGAAGGACGCTATTTGATTCCTGGGTTGATTGATGCGCACTTGCACATTGAAAGTACCATGATGACGCCCAAAAACTTTGCCAAAGCGGTACTTCCATGGGGCACGACAACGGTAGTGACAGACCCACATGAAATTGGCAACGTTATGGGGGCCAATGGTGTGAAATACATGGCGCAAAATAGTGCGGACATGCCTATTCGTAACTTGGTATTAGCGCCGTCTTGTGTTCCCGCTTTGCCAGGGATGGAGTCTGCAGGCGCCTCGTTCTCTGAGCAAGATGTCATGTCGCTTTACCATGACGAAAACATATTTGGTATTGGCGAAGTGATGGACTTTCTTGGTGTGCTGGATCAAGACGAGCGTATGTCGCCTATCCTCAAGCAGTCTACCGGACAATCCGCTTATATTCAGGGGCATGCGCCTAATATGTCTGGGCAAAAGCTTAACGCTTACTTGTGTACTGGACCGAGTAATGATCACGAATGCCGTTCAGGGCAAGAGGCCAAAGACAAGCTCCGCCTTGGTATGTATGTCTATGCGCGAGAAAGTTCTATGTCACGCAACGTCAAAGACATCGTCGAGGCGGTTAAGGATTTCAAGTTCCACGATTATCTATGTTTGTGTAGTGATGATAAAGAGGCCGCGGACATTTTAGAGCATGG
Source organism: Vibrio sp. AK197 (assembly GCF_053903115.1). Classification (NCBI taxonomy): domain Bacteria; kingdom Pseudomonadati; phylum Pseudomonadota; class Gammaproteobacteria; order Vibrionales; family Vibrionaceae; genus Vibrio; species Vibrio sp. AK197. Next base: position 1,059,672 of record NZ_CP096429.1, on the reverse strand, counting down.
GCATATGAACCATGTGGTTAAAGTGGCGATTGAAGCGGGGCTGGATCCGATTACTGCAATTCGTTGTGCTACGTTACATACCGCAAAAGATTTGGGTATTAGCAACTTAGGTGCGATTGCTCCTGGGTATGTTGCTGATTTATTGTTGGTCGATGACTTAAATGACCCTCGCCCTGAGCGTGTCTTTAGTCAGGGACAGTTGGTTGCCAAAAATGGCAATTATATTGGGCCCTTTACTGATGAAAAACACGCCATCGAAGAGGTGGATACCACCGCGGATATTCCGGATTTTACCCCAGAGATGTTGACGATTACGCCAAACATCGAGCATGGGCATGTGATGGTGAACGTCATCCATTATTTGCGCCCCAATGCCTCGCTCACTGAATGGCGTCAGGTGTCGATTCCAGTAAAAAATGGAAGATTGGTGCTACCAGAAGGCCACCAGTTTGTCATGGTGCAAAATCGTTACGGGAAGACGGAGCAGCGAACGGTTGCCGTGGTGAGTGGGTCAGGTCTTGAGCAAGGGGCGATCGCCGCCACCGTCTCTCACGACAGTCATAATCTGACGGTAATGTTTGATACCCCTGAGAATGCGATCGCCGCCATTGAGCAAGTGAAACGCATGCAAGGTGGAATTGCTTGCGCCAACGATGGGAAGGTCGTCGACGGCTTAGCGCTTCCGGTCGCTGGATTAATGTCGACACTCGATTGTCACGCGTTAGCCAACGAGGGTGAGAGAATGAAGCAGTCGGTGCTGTCACTCGGATTTCGAGAGGCGGTCAATCCACTGTTACGTATCGCAACGATTGCCTTGCCGGTGGTACCGAAAGCTAAGCTTTCAGACAAAGGCTTAATTGACGTTGAGCGAAAGGCGTTTGTTCCTCTTTTTGTCAGCGAATAAACACCATTGACACTAATAAAAAGCCGAAGGCGCTTATTGCCCCTTCGGCTTTTTGCTTGTTTGTTACCCACCATCGCTGTTTCTTCTTTCCTCTCTTTTTACCGTTCAACGCTTGCTGGAACGTGTCATCCTCGCCTTTGTTCATCGGCTTTATTTTTGACCGAACGCTGTTGGTTGGTGATAAATGGTTGATGTCGAGACGACAAATTTAATTCATTAGACTCCCAGGGCGTTTTGTCGGTTAATGCGCCTGATTTCGAGGCTATAGAACCGCGGTTTTTAGAGCTTAGAACTTACTCAAACTGTTGAATTCGTGGCCGTTTATTTAACAAAACGGCCACGCATAATTATCCTGATGACGATGATCAGGCGGCATTCTTACAGGTCTTTTGCTATACCCTATACAAAGACACTACCTCGGACAAATACGTGGAAAATCAATCTAAACTCGACAACGTACGCGCAGATTATAATGTTCATTACTGGAGCCAAGGCTTTTACGGTATTAATGACAATGGGGAAATGTATGTCTCACCCAGAAGTGATAGAGAACACCCGACCTCGCTGCCTCATATTGTCAAACAGATCGAAGCGCAAGGGTTGAATTTACCCGTTTTGGTCCGTTTTCCACAAATACTGCATCAGCGTGTTCATAATATTTGTGATGCGTTTAACAAAGCGATCGAAGAATACCAATATCCAAATAAATACCTGTTGGTCTACCCGATCAAAGTCAATCAGCAGCGCGAAGTCGTGGATGAAATTCTTGCTAGCCAAGCCCAGCTTGAGACTAAACAACTGGGTTTGGAGGCGGGCAGTAAACCAGAGTTGCTAGCTGTGCTGGCGATGGCGCAAAAGGCCAGCTCAGTGATTGTGTGTAACGGTTATAAAGACCGAGAGTACATGCGGTTGGCGTTGATTGGTGAAAAGCTTGGCCACAACGTGTTTGTGGTACTTGAAAAAATGTCTGAGCTCGACATCGTTTTGAAAGAAGCCAAAAGTTTAGGTGTGAAGCCTCGGTTTGGTATTCGTATTCGTCTTGCGTCACAAGGTGCAGGTAAGTGGCAATCCAGTGGTGGTGAAAAGTCGAAATTCGGTTTATCTGCTTCACAAGTTCTTGATGTAATGAGGCGTTTACGTAAAGAAGATTTATTAGATTCACTGCAGTTGGTTCATTTTCACTTAGGGTCGCAAATGGCCAACATTCGTGATGTTCGCAATGGCGTGAATGAATCGGCGCGTTTCTATTGTGAACTTCGTGATATGGGCGCGCACATTGCCTATTTCGACATTGGTGGTGGTTTAGCGGTTGATTACGACGGCACGCGCAGTCAATCGCCGAACTCGATGAATTACGGACTGATTGAATATGCGCGTAATATCGTCACTACAGTGGGTGATGTTTGCCAGCAATATGGGCAAGAGATGCCCACAATCATTTCAGAGTCCGGACGTTCACTAACAGCGCATCACGCGGTATTGATCACTAATGTGATTGGTACAGAAACTTACTATCCTGAGTTGGTGTGTGAGCCGACTGAATGGCAAGAAAGCTACTTATTGCAGAATATGTGGGCAAGTTGGGAAGCACTGCAAAACGGCAGTGATGCTCGAGCATTGATTGAAATTTATAACGATACGCAAAGCGATCTCGCTGAAGTGCACTCGCATTTTTCAACTGGCATGATGAACTTAGAGCAGCGCGCATGGGCAGAACAACTTTCGCTACGTATTTACCATGAACTCGCGCGGCAAATGAACACCAAAAACCGCTTTCATCGTCCGATCATGGATGAATTGAGCGAGCGTTTAGCCGATAAGTTCTTTATTAATTTCTCCTTGTTCCAATCTCTACCGGATGCTTGGGGCATTGACCAAGTTTTTCCTGTGATGCCATTGTCGGGACTAGAAAGGCTAGAAGAACGTCGTGCGGTTATGCTCGATATCACTTGTGATTCTGATGGCGTTGTCGAGCAATATGTGGAAGGCCAGGGGATTGAGAAAACCTTACCGGTACCGGCATGGACAAAAGATGAAGAGTACTGGATGGGCTTTTTCCTTGTGGGCGCTTATCAAGAAATTCTGGGTGATATGCATAATCTGTTTGGTGACACGCACAGTGTGGTTGTCAATATCAATGATCAAGGTGAGTCTGAACTGGCCTTGATTAATGAGGGGGATACTGTCGAAGACATGATGCGCTATGTACATATTGATGTGGATAATATTCGTGAGCACTACCGCGAATTGGTGGCGCTGCGCGTTGAAGAGAGTGAGCGAGAAAATATTCTTGCTGAGCTTGAGCAGGGCCTGACAGGCTACACGTATTTAGAGGACTTCTAAATGAATGATTTGTTTACAAAAACTGATTATTCTCTCTATTCCAATGCGATGACCTTCTTACGTCAGCCGTATTTACGCGATCCGCGAGACAGTGATGCAGACTTGGTGATTTTAGGGGTGCCTCTTGATATGGCAACATCCGGGCGCTCTGGAGCCAGAATGGGCCCAGATGCCATTCGAAAAGCATCGGTTAATTTGGCTTGGGAAGGTAAGAAATTTCCTTGGGAGTTTAATTTGCTCTCTCGTGCCAAGTTGATAGATGCAGGGGATCTGGTATTTGATTGTGGTGATGCTGAAGATTTTACTTATCGCTTGGAAGCGGCAACCAGTGAGATTTTAAAGTCAGGTAAAACGCTACTCGCTTTGGGCGGAGATCATTTTATCACGCTGCCCATTTTGCGTGCTTATGCCAAACACCATGGTGAAATGGCGTTGGTCCACTTTGATGCTCACACCGATACTTATCCAAATGGAAGCGCATACGATCATGGTACGATGTTTTATCATGCGCCGAATGAGGGGTTAATCTCGCCTCGGCACTCGGTACAGATTGGTATTCGAACCGAATATGCCGCGCATCGCCATGAATTTAATGTCATCAATGCGATGCAAGCGAATGATAAACCCGTTGATGAAATTATTGCTGAAATTAAGAGGATTACAGCTGGAAAACCCGTGTACGTGACCTTTGATATTGACTGCCTTGATCCAAGTTATGCTCCCGGCACAGGGACCCCGGTATGTGGTGGGCTAAGTTCTGACAAAGTACTCAAAATTATTCGCGGTTTGGCAGGAATGGACATTGTCGGAATGGATGTCGTTGAGGTATCACCACCTTACGATCAAAGTGAAGTAACAGCCTTGGCGGGGGCGACTATCGCGCTGGAATTGATGTACGCTTGGGCCTATGACCGAGAATCATTAAAGCAAGATTTAGACGATGAATAGCGCTTATTGAGCGTAGATGAATAAAAAGGGGAGTCATTGAGGCTCCCCTTGTTTGAATTCTAAGATAATAGGTCGTCGTGTTGAATCAGCAAGGTATATTCACCGTCATCGACCGTCACCAAATCGAAAGTGTCAACATCGAAGCCATGTTGTTCTAAATATGCACTGTGCTCTGCATCAACTGCTTGCGTTGTATAATTAAGCGCGCTGGAAAAGTCGACATCAATATTGGTGATGATTAAGCCAACATCATTGTCTGAATTATTGTCGAGTATATCCTTAGTGATCGATAGTGTTGAGTTGAAGCCCGTTCCTTTTACCATTTCAAATCCACTGAATGTTACGTTGTTACTGCCATTGGTGATTAAAACATCAAACCCGTCACCGCCTTCTGCGATACGTTCTTGATAACTTTTATAGGAAGACGATAACGTCGAAATATCAAGCTGATCGTCTCCGGTGCCTAAATTAATATCAAAGCGAGTGTATTGAGAACCTTGTATATTTGCCAAAGTGACTGAGTCATTGCCTTCACCAGTATCAATAGTAAATTTATTACTCCAACCGCTACTGTTACTGTATACACCAATAAAAATGGAATCATCGGAATCAACACCTGAGGTGTCAATGTTTCCCCGTTTTGTATTTAATAATTCGATATGAGAAAAACCGAGGTCAGATTGATTGTGAATATCTAAATCAATAATATTATCGATAGTAATAGCTTCATAATTTCCATAGACTTTTGCTTCTTTATAGTTCTTATTATTCCACGTGTCAGATTGGATTTGGACACTATCAAAAGAGATACCTGAAAAGGTTTCATAAGGGTAAACGGTGATACCATCGTCATTAAAATATCCGCTGATAAGTGCACCGTTGTCGGCGGTTAAATTCTCAGAAGAACCTGTACCATCATGGTTGGATGTACCAATAATAACACTCATTGTGAATTCCTTTTATTGTCGATTTGCTAAGCGTATACAACATCGCTTGAACGAGTTGGACTCTACTTTTTATAAACAAAGGCTTGATCAGCGCTATACCGACGACACATTCTCAAAGTGATCAGCTGATAAGCGAGGGATAAGCTTATACAAGTCTGCTACATATTTGTTATGTGAATGTCTGAATTGGTCATTTTTTGGTACTGCATTTGATTTTAATTTATAAGTTTAATGCAATGAGTAAAATAGAGACAAAAGAATAATAAATGCTGAAAGGTAAAAACTAGAAATTAGTTTATTTATCAGTAGAGTGTTAATTCAAAAATGACACATATTTCATTTATTAACTCGCCAATGTTATCTCTGTTGGAGAAAGAATTCGTTTGCTCATAATGAAGTTAGTTGATGAGTTTATTGATATATCGGAATAATGGAATTTTTATTATCAACAAACTAGAACAAAAAAATGTAATGGAAGATTTTTTTCTGAAGTAGTTCTTATGTCAGGATAAAGTTAGCTCATGGGATCTCAATAGCAGTTTTACTTATAATTTACGTGTTAGTTTGGACCCGCCATCGCCTATTATTGCTGAGAGCAGTGAAGATTAACCAAAAAAATACCGACAAGAGTTGCAGGTCCTCTTGCCGGTATATACGTGAAACGTGTTTTTTGTCTTAATTGTTTATCGCTGCATAGACGCTTGTTGTTGATCCGTAACATCTTGGTATTCTCCCTCTATAACGTCATGCTCTGAACGTCGTGTATTTTTAAACTTAGAGGCGAGTACGGCACGCCCAGTTAGAAGAGCAATCACACCCAGCGGAACGATAAATAGCAAACCGACGATAAAGGTCACGATAGTGACCATCAGGGTAACGATGGAAATCAAAATTTGTTTCATGGCTTTCCTCCTATTTATGAACAGCGTAACAAACCGCTATGAACATAAGATGAACCGCAAAAGGTCAAAATGTGAGAGATAAACCAAGCGACAGCACATTAACGTCGGTATCAAAGGGGGCCGATGGATCTTGTGGCATCGTAAATTGCCCACTGATGAGTTCTGGACGTCCTTCAATTCGTTGCCATTCTGCATACAGGCTGATGTTATAGGCAACGGCATAGTTAATCCCCAATGTATAGCTCTCAGTATCTCGGCGACGACGACTTTGCCCGTAGACAACATACGGAGTAAATGCTTGCCAATTATAATCCGCGCTGGCGTACCAGTTTGAATGCAAATTTTCGGTTAGTAGCAGTTCTGATTGAAGGTGCCAATTATTGTAGGTGTAGCTAAAGCCAGTTGAAAAAATGTTGAACGACAAATCACGCCGTAATGAATTGGCGAACGTTTGTTCAACATCAACATGCACAATTGCGGCATGTACTTGATTATCTTCAATATACCAGTTACCAGCCAGCCCGAAACCATCAGTTAATCGAATATGAAAGCGTTGACCAAATTGGTCGATTTTTTCTTCGACAGGACGAGAGTAATAAGGTGAGAGCACAAATTGGCCGAAGTGCTGGGTCTCGTATGACCAATCGATCCCAATCCCTTCATAATGCGTTACTCCAAGCGAGCTATCATAAACTTCATTGGGTAAATGCAACCAAGGGTAAGCACCACTCACGTAGTAGTACTCGGACATAATAAACAGCGGAGTGCGTAAGCGACCGAGCTTAAATTTAAAGTTATTAGTGAGATACTCGACAAACGCTCGCTCGAGCTTTGGATCTGAAAAATGGTCTTGGGGCCGCTTAATGACTTGCACCGCAGAGCGCAGCCCTGGCGATATTTGCCATTCAAGCTGAATACCTAATGTGGTATCGCAGTCAAAACACCATTCATCAACTAAATCGCGATTTTGACCCACAGGCGTGGTGCTGTCGCTTCGCGCCGTGGTCGCAGATCCAAAACCGCTAATTCGCAGATCTTCGGCTACGTTGGCAAAGACCACATTCGGAAATAAGCTGATGGCAATCAGGTACTTGATCATAACTCGCCTTTCTCGTTTAAGGTGTAAAGGATGTTCACATCACTAGGCGTTAGTGATTTTGGGAAATAGGCTACGCCGTTGGGGTTCTCGCTTAGCCACTGAAGTACTTGTTGTAGATCATCGTCGTGCAGTTCATAAGGTGCGGCGGTCTTACCTGAAAAACTTTGCCGGGCCCATATAACGTTCATTTGATTCGGGGTTTTATTGAGAAGTTCGGAGTAAAAAGCTTGGCGCGTAGGAGAGTGATCGGGCAAGTCCACCAGTTTGACGGGAATACCATTTAGGTGAGAGATTCGACCTCGATAGAGCATTTTTACCTGATTACTGCGCAGTGGTTCAATGTGGTTATTTTTGGTAATAACCACAAAGTGTTCTGCAAAAGCGATGTGGCAAATAAAGAGAAAGCCAAATGCTAGACAGATGCGTACCAAGCTGTCCCCTTACTAACGTTGATAACAGAAATCATTCTAATTGATGAGTTTGTGAACAAATATTGTCTACTATTAACACTAGGCTAATTGATGTGTTAATCAAGGAGACGAATAGGAATGCGAGCAATCTCATGGATCGCGCTTGGGCAGTTATCGATTAAAACGCGTCTAATGCTTCTTTGTCTGATCCCCGCCGCTGTGATCATTGGATTCAGTGGCAACCTTGCATTTACTGTCGGCGAGCGTTTACATCAATTTGAGTTGATATCTGCAAAAGCGCGGTTATTGGATGGTCTCTCGCAGTTCGCCGGTGAAACACATGAAACCCTCAATCGGCAGTTGGTGGGGGAGAGTATTCAACAGCAAATGGTCACAACGCAAGCGAAACTGTCGGCGTTACAAACGGTTCTTCGCTCATCTAAAGGTGTGATTGATGATGAGCGCTATGAGAGGTTGTTTCTCGATATTCAGGGCTTAGAAAACACGCTCAATGAACTTCATGGTGTGAAGAGTAATGAAGTCATCGAAGTCGGTCAGTTTTTCAACGAGCAGCTCTATGACACTTATATTGATGTTTACCATTTGTCGGGAATTGCGACCAGTAAAGAAGTCAATCGCTTGGATTTGCAGCTATCGAATCTCTATTGGCTTTATTTCTGGATGGAAAAAGAAGCTTGGCTAATCGAACAAGCTCAGCAGCTAGACTGGCAGTATCAGGATTATATTGCTGACTATTTTCAAATTCGTGACCGAGAGCAACTCCACCTAGAACAATTTATTAATCAAGAACTTGAAGATCGATATCTCAATCAAATTGTTGAGCTATTTTCGAGTGTCCCTTTTCGCCGCGCGATGCAAGTGAGAGAAAGTCTATCCAACCCTCAGGTGACCCCACAACAGCTGGCGTTAGCATCCAATGCAGTAACGGTGCGTAATCAGTTAGTGAAACAGCAAATGATGGTGTTTTCTAATCAGTTTCAGGAACGATTACAAACCCTCATTGCTACCGAGAAGAAAGAGTTACTTTTGATCGCGGCGATCAATGTCGTACTCCTAACCTTTATGGTGACATGGGGCACGTCAACATTGTACCGAATCAACTCAAAGCTAAAACGTATTTTGAATTCCATGAGCCATCTTAGCAGCGACAGCGGAAAAGCACTTATTGAAGTTGATGGGAGTGATGAATTTACGGATTTTGCGCATAAACTTAACCAAGTGATTCAAGAGCTGATTCACTATGAGCAACAGTTAGTCAGTGCGAAAGAGCAGGCTGAGGGCGCCAACCGAACGAAAAGTATGTTTTTGGCCAATATGTCGCATGAAATTCGAACGCCACTCAATGCAATAGTCGGTATCACCGAAATCCTCGCAGATGGCGAATTGACACACAGCCAGCGTGAATTGATTGGGGATATTGATGCCTCTTCACAATCTCTTTTAGTCTTAATTAACGATATCCTCGACTTGTCTAAAATTGAGTCTGGCAATTTAGTGTTAACTCCCCACGAGACTCAAATTCATAATGTGGTTTTTGAAACCGTCAATATGGTGAATAGTAAAGCACTCAAAAATCAAAATGAGCTGTTTATTGAATTGAAACCCACGCTCCCTCCTTGGGTTAAATTGGATGAATTTCGCTTTAAACAAGTGCTGATGAACTTGCTCAGCAATGCGGTTAAGTTTACTCATGAAGGGTTTGTCTCGATTGCGGTATCTCACCATCGTAAAGAGGAGCAAGATTATATTCATTGCTGCATCACCGATTCAGGCGTTGGAATCGAAAGTGACAAACTGGAGTCCATCTTTTCCCCATTTACTCAAGAAGATGGCAGTATCACGCGTCGATATGGCGGGACTGGACTCGGGCTGACTATTTGTAAGCAAATTGTCGATTTGATGGGGGGACAAATAACGGTCGAATCACGGCGTGGTCTAGGCAGTAGTTTCATGGTTACGATTCCAGTTGAACTGGCTGGCGAGAACCACTCTAGACCGCATTACTCGCTGAAGGTACTCATGGTGGTAAATGGATCAAAGCATCAGCATTTAGTGATTGAAGAGTGTCAGCGACTCGGATTGAACGTTAAGGTGACGAAAACGGTTGAGGAGGCGACAGCCAGTCATGACCCAGTGGACGCCGTATTTTATTTTAAAACTCAGCAGGCGTTGGGAACGCGTCGGGAATTTGAAATGTTGCATCAGCACTACCCGCAAGCACAAATGGTACTGTTTCAACACCATTTGATAGCCTCTCATGAACTCGATGAGTGGGTGACCGCGTCGATCACATTACCGGTTTTAGGCGCGCGATTTGAGTCATTAATTCATATGCTCGAACACTCTGCCATGTCAGAGAAAGCATTGACTTTAGTGGGCGACAAAGCCATAGATGACGCTAAACAGAGCCTAGTGTTAATTGTTGAAGATAATTTGATGAATCAAAAAATCGCCAGTTTTTTCCTGAGTAAAATTGGTCTGGAATATGAGATTGCCGGTAACGGGCAGGAAGCGTTGGATATGGTGTGTAAGCATCGTCACTACAGTGCGATTCTCATGGATTGCATGATGCCATTGATGGATGGTTTAACGGCAACACGTAAAATTCGTGAGTGGGAACAGCAGCATAATAAGCCAAGAACACCGATTATTGCATTAACAGCCAGTGTGCTGGAAGAAGAAATAAAAAGCTGCTACGACTCTGGCATGGATGCTTATTTACCCAAACCCTATAAATCTCAGCAGCTCTTTGAGACCTTGCAGCGTTTAAGCGTCGCTGTTTAGTTCGCTCAGCGGTAGCCAATTAACCGTTACGCCTGCTTGTAAAAACATGTCTTGGCTGACCTGAATTTTATCTCCCCAACGGGAGAGAAAGTCTGGAGTCTGCTCTGGGCAATGTACACCTGAAATACCTGTTTGAATGATCTTGGCTGCGCAATTGGGGCATGGAAAATGGGTCACCCAAATCTCACATCCGTCCAAATCACGTTTAGCAAAGAGAATCGCGTTCTCTTCGGCATGCAGAGTTTTCAGGTACTTCATTTCGCGATCATCTATTTCCGCACTATCGGAAATTCCGTGTGGGTAACCATTAAACCCGACGGAGACAATTCGATTCTGCTTGGTGATCACAGCGCCGACTTGCGTTGAGGGATCTTTACTCCAAGACCCAACAAGCTCTGCCATTTGGTAGAAGCGCTTTGCCCATTTTGAATTCATTGTTTGGTTCCTCAAAGAGAAATAATTGGTGTGTTTTTAGTAACCTATGCGGCTTAATACACTAGTTTATAAGCTCAGTAGCGAAAGAAAAAGTCATAACTGTGTTTCAGCTTCGCGAATTTGGTTGTTGCACTCGGTTGACCTTTCGATCGTATCGATAACCGATATGATAAAGAATCATATACGTTATTGAATAAGATAAGAAAGTGGATTTGAGGGCAACAAATAAAAAAGCCAATCACAAAAGGGTGATTGGCATAGATAAGTGTGAACAAGTTTGGTTCACTAACAACGTCAGTTGGCTAGGTGACCCTCGGCTTAATAAGGGTCAATCTAACTAAAGCACTATATGTGCCAACTTTCAGAGTGTTAAATTGCCCATATTTTATGCACTTTTGGGGCTGGAATCGCATTCCATATTGTGAATTTGCAAAATGCGCTTTGCAAATTGCAATTTATGGTGAGTTTTATCATTCTTTCTCATCGGTGTACCAGCGGCCAGCATACGCAGATTGGTAGTTAGGTTGTTGGATGTTTTGAGCAAGCTGGGCATCACCGCGCATGGGGCCAACCACAGTACGATAGGGTAATATTCCTGCCCATACAGGCCGGCTCATATCATTGTCATCATCGTTCACGGCGCCATGGCTCATTTTAACGGACGCTTCAACCAGCGGCATTCGCAGCAGGCGAGTAGCCGAGAGCTCTTTGTTATTACTCGGGCGCACTTCTTGGCTACGACCCGGCGCGATTTGTTCAATAAAGTGCGTTAATAGTCGGTCTTTCTCTCGGTTATCTTCAATCATGGTAAATTCGCCAACCACCACGGCAGAGCGGTAATGGGCACTGTGATGAAAGGCAGAACGTGCTAATACCCAGCCGTCAAATAGAGTAAATGTCACACAGGTTGGCTTTGGCGTCGAAAGCTGGCGAAGCAGTCGGCTGTTGTGTGCACCATGAATATAGATAGCATCATCCACCCGCCATGCCAGCATTGGAATGACTAACGGGCCGGTTGCATCGTCAATTGCTACATGACCAATCAAACTTTCATCAATGATTTCATAAAGCTTTAGAGGGTCCGTTGCCGCTTTGTGAGAGGCTTTTTTGATGGTTGTACGAGGCGTATTTGACAGCATGTTTTTTCCTTAACTGAGTATCCAATGATTGCAATTTAGAAGCTAATTGGTACTTTATTGAGTACCAATTATGAATGATGAGTAGATCCAATTGGCAATGATTGATATTGGTGACTTGAGGCTTGAATCGCAATCAATGCCGGGTGGTGGCCACAAGCCAAAACATACCCAATTATTTGAAGCCATTCGCCATAAGATTGTGGCGGGTTTATGGCGTAACCAAGCCCAGCTGCCGTCAACTCGAGCTTTAGCCGCCGAGCTCGCGTTGAGTCGCAACACAGTCATCTCGGCTTATGAACAATTGGTGGCTGAAGGCTATATCGAAAGCCGGCGAGGGGCTGGCTATTATGTCGCGATTGCGTTGCCGGAGCAGTTTATTGGCAGTGCCCAGGTCACGGAACTGTCCACTTCGGCGCCGACTCCGCAAGATTTTAATCAGCCGTTTGCGCCGGGTGTGGCGGATTTAGAACGATTTCCTTGCCATAAATGGCAGCGCTATGTTCAGCGCCACTCAACACGCAAAAGTTTATTAGGTCATCAATCGCGGCAGGGTTATTTACCTTTGAGAGATACACTCAGCGAGTACTTATCAAGCAGCCGCTCTGTCAGTTGCAATCCTCAACGGGTGATTATAACGTCAGGTGCACAGCAAGCATTGACCATCGCCTTAATGGCAACGGTATCACGCGACCAAGATGTTCTCATGGAGCAGCCTGGTTACGCGCAAATGACGAACGTGATTGAACTACTTGGATATCGATTAACTCCAGTGACCGTGTCACCTTATCATGGGCTTAATCTCGAACAAGTGCTGGCTAGCCGAGCCAAAGCCCTTTATATCACGCCAAGTAATCAATACCCGATGGGGACGTCGTTAACCACCGAACAACGCCTGAGCCTTATCGAATGGGCCACTAACAACGACAGTTGGATCATCGAAGACGATTACGACAGCGAGTTTCAATTTGCTCATCGCCCTTACTCCAGTTTACAGGGCTTAGCGGCTGGTATTCATCAAGATGAGCGTGTGATTTACATTGGGTCATTTAGTAAGACAATGTTTAATGGTTTAAGGCTTGGCTATTTAGTGGTCCCTGAGTATTTGGTTGAATCGTGTTTAGCACTTAAAAATATTCTCACGGGCGACTCACCAACGCACACCCAAGCAGCGTTGGCTGAATTTATTGCTGAAGGGGAGTTTGTTCGTCATCTGCGAAGGATGCGGCGTCTCTACCATCAAAAGCACGCTCAGATGCTCGCGTCGCTGGCTCGTCATTTGGGCGAGCGTGTTGAAGTGGTCAGTCAAGCCGCTGGGCTTCACATCACGTTACGTTGGTATGCTGGCATAGAAGAACAAATATGGGTTGAGAGAGCAAAACAGCAGGGGATAGTCATGCGCCCATTGAGTTACTACCAATCTGGCGGCGCCTCGAAGCGAGATTGGCGAGGCGCCGTTTTGGGGTTTGGTAACGTGGCAATCGATCAAATAGACACGCTCATTCAAAGATTGGCGAAACTATTTACAATTTAGGCTCACGACTCTTGATTACTCGGTTCCGCGTGCTGGGAATGGCGTCGCCATTTGTGCCAAGGCAGGAGCATGACACTTAATACACCAAGCGCATAGAGCATCGACCAACCTAAGCAGACGAATACGCCGCAGCACAACACCAAAGCGATAATCGCTAGGACGCGCTGAGCGCCACAGAGTAATTTGGTTGCTGAGAGCATGGCTAATAAATACACGAGGACAAAAATACTGTTTGCGAGCTTAAGGAAAAACTCGAGATTAAGCCCTGACCATTGACTGAACGCACAAGAGATAACCAATACGATGCCGATTAAATAGGTGGCATTTGCCGGTACGCCTCGGACAGAAAGGCGAGCCATCAAACTCTTTGGATGGTATTCCCGTGCTTGTGACCAAATCATTCGAGATAAACTTTGAGTATACAAGTTGATGCTAGCAAAACAGGCAGAAAAACCAATCAGACTGATGATGATGGAAATCTGTTCACCGAACAATTTCTCGCTTAACCACGGAATGGATGTGCTATCGAGTTTTGGCGTGCCGTAAGCGCCAAATTTCAAAATGACTGCGGAGCAGAACCAATAAGTAACACCGGCAACGAAGCAGCCTACAATAATGGCGATCGGAAAATCGCGTTGCGGGTTTTTAAACTCTTCTCCCATATGGGCAAACGCTTCGATACCAACGAAACACCAAAACATGACGGCTAAAGCAGAAGCGATAGGCCAAACACTTTGGCTGTCGAGAGGCGGCATCGTAAGGTCTTGGGCACCAATATCGCCTTTCCATAAAAAGGCCACAATTAATGTGAAGATCGCCAGCGCGATCACCGTCTGCAATTGTCCGGAGGACTTGGCTCCTGCCAAGTTGACCAGCACTAATAGTGCGACAGTGATAACTTGAGATAACACCGGTGTGTCCAGTGGCGCTGGCAGTAACTGTTGGAGAAAGCCAGCAGCTAAAGCCACGGCGGCAGGGACACCAACAGGGATGATACTGATAAACAACCCAGCTACCGCACGCTCCATTCGCGCATTGAACGCTTTACGAACAAAGAAAGCGGTGCCACCGGCATTAGGATAGTGTTTGCCCATTTGCGCAAAAGTTAAAGCAATAGGACAAATCGCAATAAAAAGAAACAGCCACGCCCAAAGAGAGAGCGTCTGAGCGATGCCCGCGGCAATGGCTGGGATCATAAACAGGCCAGTACCCATCAATGTGGTTGATAATTGAGCGATACCGGAGGTCAGTGTGATTTCTTGCTTAAGCTGAGACATAGAGTTATTAGAGTTATTATTATTGGCGAAAATCGTAACTCAAATTATGCAACTTGGGCAGATAGCAAACTGGCGTGGTTAAGTGTCAAATTGACGTTTGTCGGCGCCAACAAAAAACGATTTGACGCTCTAGGCACATTCAGGCTTTTGTGTCACATTACGACCATAAATAAAAAAGCGCACAATCATCTAGTTAAGTATTTAAAGCCATGGACAAATTCGACCAACACATTCTTGAGATCCTCAAACATAATGCGCGGCGTTCAGTCAGCGATATTGCTCGAGAAGTGAACTTATCACGCTCAGCGGTGACCGCGAGAATTAAACGGCTTGAGACCGAGGGAGAGATTCTGGGTTATCACGCCAATCTTGCTAAAGATAAAAAGGAGCCTGATCTGATATGCGCCTATTTAGCTTTAAAGCTGGACACCAGCAACTCGATTAAGCGTTGTGAATCCTACGCACAATACATTTATGGTTTGGATGGTGTAAAGAGTTGCCGCGCCATCAGCGGTGAAACCGATATGATGTTGTATGTGGAAGTGCCAAGCATGGCGAGAATGAGCGAGCTTCATGATGCGCTTTATCAAATTCCAGAGCTGAAACATTTAACCACTCATACTGTGCTCAGTGAGTTTTTCGATCTTTATAATCGTTAGTCAAAGAGTCAGCACATGAACCTTAATTTACTTCGCTCCCTGCAAATCTTAATTGAAGAACAGCACGTGAGTCGTGCTGCGCTGCGTTTACATATCACCCAATCAGCCATGAGTCGCCAACTGGCACAGTTAAGAACATTATTTGCTGATGAATTATTGGTCCGTGATGGTAACCAGTTATTGCCAACGGCAAAGGCGCTTGAATTAAAAGAAAAATTGGACTTTCTGCTTAATGAATGCGATGGACTACTCAATGACAAACCATTTACGCCAGAGAACTGGAAAGGGGAATTTGTGTTTTCCTCTAGCGACTATGTTGCTCAGTATTTGTTTCCTAAACTCGCACAGAAAGTTGAATCTCAAGCGCCTCGGCTTAATTTAGCATACCGGCTATGGGATCCGGCTTACTTAAGAGATTTCGACCATTGCGGTATTGATTTGGCTTCCACCATGACAATCGGCAGGGAAGCGCCGAAAGGATTAAAAAGTACGCTACTTGGCACTGATAGCTCCGTCTGTTTAGCGCGTCAAGATCATCCAGTTTTTAGCGCGCCGATTACCGCAAAGCGTCTTACTTCGTTCAGCCACGTCGCGGTAACTGGCGGTGGGGATAAAAATACACATATTGATGTGGCGTTAAAAACGCAGGGAGAACAGCGCCGAGTCGCATTGAAACTGCCGTTTTTTTCCGCCGCAGTGAACACTTTGCTAGAGAGTGATTACGTGTTAGTGGTTCCAGAGCATATTGCCAAAAACCTCTCCAGTCATGCACTGTTAAGTTACCAACCTCTGGCTTTTGCTACCGACGCTTTGGTGTATTGGTTGATCTGGCATCCGAAAGTAGATAACGACCCCGCCCACCAATGGATACGCCACCTGCTTCTGAGTATTATGCAGTCTTCACGCTACTCAATAGGTCATGACTTGAAATCATGACTGCTATGACTAACTTTGATTTTGAATCATGATGGGTTCGCGCTACATTACTCTCCTCACGAGGAGGTCTGTATGACAATTACGATTTGGTTTTCTTTATTTACCATATGCTTACTGGGTGCGATGTCACCAGGGCCCAGCCTTGCTATGGTTGCTAAGCACAGTTTGGCGGGCGGACGCAGTAATGGCTTGGCGACCGCTTGGGCGCACGCGTTTGGCATTGCGATTTATGCGTTTATAACGCTCATTGGCCTTGCGGTGGTACTGCAGCAGTCACCGCTACTGTTTAAGACCGTAAGTTATGCTGGGGCCGCGTATCTTGCCTACCTTGGGTTTAATGCTCTGCGCTCAAAAGGGGGCGTAGCGGCTAAATTGGAGTCGGGTGAGGCGGTGAGTGTTTTTCAATCCGCCAAAGAAGGGTTTACTATCTCACTACTCAGCCCCAAAATTTCTCTATTTTTTATCGCTCTGTTTAGTCAGTTTGTGGCGATTGGCCATTCTTGGGAAAGCAAGTCAGTCATCGTGCTCACCCCATTTCTAGTCGATGGGCTATGGTATACACTGATTACATTGTTCCTCTCAAATCCACGCGTACTGGATAAAATTCGAACTCGCGCTGTGCTGATTGACAGGTTGTCAGGCGCAGTACTGATTCTTCTGGCACTCCGTGTCATCTTAACGGTATAGATAAGATTATGATTAAATTAGCTGTCATCGGCACCAACTGGATTACTGATCGCTTTATCGACGCCGCGTTATTAACCAAACGTTTTGAGCTTACCGCCGTATACTCAAGAGAACTTGATCGAGCGCGCCAATTTGCCGACCAATACGGTGCTGACATCGCTTGTTTTGATGACTTTGAGCAGTTCGCACAGAGCGATACTTATGAAGCTGTTTACATTGCAAGCCCTAATTCATTTCATGCGCCGCAAACCATAGCGCTGCTCAACGCTGGCAAACATGTCGCCTGTGAAAAGCCCTTAACGTCTAGTGATGAATTGGCGCAGCAAATGTATCGCGCGGCGGAAGATAACCAGCGAGTGTTGTTTGAAGCCTTTATGTCTCCGCACCGGCCCAATTTTAAGATTCTCAAAGCTCAGCTCAGCTCCATCGGCGCGATCCGTCAAGCTATGATCAGCTACTGCCAATATTCATCACGTTATCCGAAATACCTCAACGGTGAAAACCCAAATACGTTCAATCCTGCATTTTCTAATGGTTCAATCATGGACATTGGTTATTATTGTTTGGCCTCTGCCGTTGAGCTTTTTGGTGAACCTAAAGCGGTACAGGCTACTGCCCACCTGCTCGATTCCGGAGTGGATGGCAACGGAAGTGTGGTGATGAGTTACGATGGGTTTGATGTGGTCCTCAACCATTCAAAAACCAGCAATTCGTACTTAAACAGTGAAATTCAGGGGGAAGATGCAGCGCTTTTGGTTGAGATGATCTCAACGGCGCAAAAAGTGGTGAAAATCCCAAGAGGCAGTGAGCCTCAAGATTTAAGTGTTGAACAACAATCGAATCCGATGTTTGATGAAGCCCACGTGTTTGCTGATCAAGTACAAAGCAATGCCATTGACCCTGATTGTAAGCGCCGCTCGCTGCTCGTCGCCAAATTACTTAAACAAATTCGACAGCAAACGGGCGTCGTTTTTCCAACTGATAACACACAATAAGGAGTGCGCATGCAAGCCGAAGTAAAATGGATTGAAGATTTTAAGTTTCTAGGTCAATCGCAGTCAGGCCACTCTGTGGTGATGGACGGAAATGGGGGGGACACCGCGCCAAGCCCAATGGAGATGGTGCTAATGGCGGCGGGTGGCTGCAGCTCGGTTGATGTTGTCGACGGTTTAAAATCCGCCGGTCAATCGGTATCTGGTTGCGTGGCTAAGTTGACTACGGAGCGACGTGACACTGCGCCTCGGCTGTTTACGGCGATCAATATTCATTTTGACATTACAGGCAACGAGCTTGACGAAGAGGTGGTCGCGCAAGTGACAGCCAACTCATTAGAAAAGTATTGTTCAGTTTGCTTGATGCTTGGTGCGGGTATCACCATGACCCATTCGTGGTCAATTGTGAAGTCGTTGTCCTAACGCCAAAGTATGAATAAGCCGAGCCATGTGCTCGGCTTTTTTCTATGCTTAAATCACGAGTGTTTCATTAACCACGTCAGTGCACTCACACGAAGTGCACAAGCATGGCGTGATGATTTAAGTGAAAATAAGTGATGGCACACAAAGGGCAAATCAGCGAATGGTATCCAGATAAAGGCTATGGCTTTATTACGCCCGTTCATGGCGGAAACAAAGTTCGTTTTACAGAGCAGGCGCTGAAACGTCGTAAAATGAGGCCAAAGCGAGCAATGCCGGTGCGTTTCTCGATCAGTAAAGATGTATTAGGCCATGCTCAGGCGGCAAATATAGAGCCTTTAAGCGGTATTTCTTTTGATGTATTTTTCGCAATTATCTTTATCACAGCGCTTGGTGGGGCAACGTTCTATTATCGCTATCCTATCGAAGTGGTTTATTGGCTGCTTGCGGTTAATTTATTGATGAGTCTTGTCGTGGCGCTTGATGTGTGTGCTTGGCGAAATACTAAACCACAAACTAGCGGTGCGGCGTTGTTGTTTATTGCCGTATTTGGTGGCTGGATACTTCCAGTTCTTAGCGCGCCATTTTCCCCGCTACCAACACGTTCCCTGCTGTTTCGTGCAGGGCAGTGGGTAGTGATGTTCGCGCACTTTGCTGTGTTGATTTATAGCCTTAGTGGTGAAGGGCGTGAGCAGATGCAGTTGATCGTTGATAGCGGGCGTTGGTTTTTATCCCACTATTTACCGGGTTTTGGTCAATAAAAGTTCAGTGATCCGTGTAAGTTATTGACTACATAGGATGGCCAGCGCAATGTATCCGTCCATTTAGCAAAACAAAAAAGACGGTGCGGTATTGAAACGTCATAAATATACACTGTGCGGTGTGATTGCGATTGTCCTTTGGAGCACAGTATCAGCGCTGATGCGCATAGTGACGGAGTCACTCGGGCCAGTTGGCGGTGCGGCGCTTATCTATTCGCTGGCGACAATGATGGTGATGATGGTTACCGGGTTACCGAGACGCTGCGATCTTTCATTGCGTTATGTTGTCATTGGTGGAGCGTTGTTTGCCGGATATGAGGCGTGTATGGCGCTCTCATTAGGCCTTGCAGATTCTCGGCATCAAGCCGTTGAAATGATGATCATCAACTATCTATGGCCGGCATTAACGGTGTTATTCGCCGCTCAGCTCAGTACAAAACGAGTCAGCCTGTGGCTTTACCCAAGTGTTGGTATCGCGTTTATCGGCGTTGTGTGGTCTATTTTGGGAGGACAAACTTTCTCGCTGACTGCTCTAGCCAATAATATCGCCACCAATCCATTGAGCTATAGCTTAGCTTTGATTGGTGCTGTGCTATGGGCAACCTACTGTGTGGTGACTAAACAGATCGGCAGCGGAAAAAGCGCGGTTGGGCTGTTTTTCTTGTTTACGGCCGCAGGGCTTTGGCTGCAATACGCATTAAGTGAGCAGCCACCCATGTCAATAACCTTGCCCAGTATCGCTTGGTTGGTCTTTACTGGAATCGTTATGGCCGCAGGATATGGGCTATGGAACCAAGCGCTCCTCGGTGGCAACATGATGCTATTAGCGACGTTATCCTACTTTACGCCTATCATGGCGGCGCTGTTTTCCGCCCTGTTATTAGGCATTTCGTTAAGCAGCGGCTTCTGGCAAGGCGTTGGCTTGGTAACGCTCGGCTCATTACTTTGCTGGTGGATGACACGCACCCCAGAGGAAGACAACGCAAACGCGCTGATAGAACGTGAGGCATGACCCCACGGCTTACCATTCGATATCAATCGGTGTACCTGGCTTAACCAACGCCAGAAATTCATCCATTTCATCATTGGTCAGTGCAATGCACCCATTCGTCCAGTCAAAACTTTGGATGTAGTTTGCTGAGTGGGTTTCGTCGTTTTTTAAACCGTGAATCTTAATGTTGCCACCTGGGTCAACATTAAGTTTATGCGCGTGTTCAATATCTCTTTGATTGGGATAAGAGACATGAATCGAGCGATAATACGACGAATCATTGGATACAAACCCTAAATAATAGCGACCTTCTGGTGTCCGTTGATCCCCTTCGCGCTGCTTATGTCCTTTTGGATTCTTACCCAAAGCAATGCGATAAGACTTCACAATATGCTGATTAGAAAATAGATACATACGGCGTTTTGATTTATCGACTTTCACTAAATCGATAGGGGCAGTGATGCTTGGTTTCGTCGGTGGTGTGATCGGAGTGATCGCATAACTGAGCGTTGAAAAGAGTACACTCATCAAAAGAAAAATTCGTACTGTCACGAGAAGGTCTGCCTCACCTTTAGTTTTAATATCACTTAAATTGTAAAAGATTTACTCATCAAGAATGACCCTTATTTGCCGCTTTTTGAACCTCTATCCGTAGGTGAATACGTAAATTTGTATCCAGATAACGAAATTGCCATTTACTGCGGTTTGATGCGTACCAAATACGTCGTTTCGCTTTGTCGTAATCGGACATGTCAAAGACAGTTTCAGGCAAGGTCGCCATACCCAACTTCATTAACATGATTGAGCGTTTTGATTAACAGTCACTTGATTTGCTCGAGGGACAAAACGCCAAGTAACCATCTGATGTCAATAAATCAGTCGTGATAAAGCCACTACCACTCAACTTATCATGGTGGCAGCAAGGAGAGAACATGTTTAACAAGGAACAACTGATTGAAGGGTATGACGACCAACTTTGGGCGGCCATAAATAAGGAAGAGCTCCGTCAAGAGTCTCACATTGAACTGATCGCATCAGAGAACTACACCAGTCCCCGAGTGATGCAAGCGCAAGGATCAATGCTGACCAACAAATACGCGGAAGGCTATCCAGGAAAACGTTACTACGGCGGTTGTGAGTTTGTGGATGAAGTCGAAGAGTTAGCCATTGAGCGCGCCAAAAAACTCTTTTGTGCTGAGTATGCCAACGTCCAGCCTCACTCTGGCTCTCAAGCTAATGCTGCCGTTTACATGGCGCTATGTGAACCAGGCGATACCATTTTGGGTATGAGCCTCGCGCATGGTGGACACTTAACTCACGGTGCGCATGTAAGTTTTTCAGGCAAGTTGTATAACGCGATTCAGTACGGATTGAACGAAGAGACCGGAGAAATCGACTATCAACAGGTGGAAGAGCTGGCACTTGAGCATAAACCGAAAATGATTGTCGCTGGGTTTTCAGCCTATTCTCGCGTTGTGGATTGGGCAAAGTTTCGTGAAATTGCGGATAAAGTGGATGCCTATCTCTTCGTAGATATGGCGCACGTCGCCGGCTTAGTTGCCGCGGGCCAATACCCTAATCCGGTCCCTTATGCTGATGTTGTCACCACTACCACGCACAAAACATTACGCGGCCCACGTGGTGGTTTGATTTTATCTCTGACCAATGAACTTGAGAAAAAACTCAATTCTGCCGTGTTCCCTTGTGGACAAGGTGGCCCGCTCATGCACGTGATCGCAGGCAAAGCGGTGGCATTCAAAGAAGCGCTTGAACCCTCATTTACCGATTATCAAAAACAAGTCGTGAAAAACGCTCAAGCGATGGCAGAGGTCTTTATTGAGCGAGGATTTGATGTCGTATCAGGCGGTACAGACAATCACTTGTTCCTACTTAGTCTTATCAAACAAGGTTTGACCGGAAAAGACGCGGATGCCGCGTTAGGTCGAGCGAATATCACGGTCAATAAGAATGCCGTTCCGGGCGATCCACAATCGCCGTTTGTGACCTCTGGATTGCGTATTGGCTCTCCGGTCATCACGACGCGAGGCTTTGGCATCGCGGAATGTATCAACCTCGCCGGCTGGATTGCCGACATTCTTGATGTATTGGATCAGCCCAGTGCATTGGAAAACAAAATACAAGAAGTGCGTGAAAATGTGGCGGCATTGTGCCGTGATTTCCCCGCGTATCGCTAGTTTAGTGCCATGAAGTGCGGTGGCACTTCATGTATGAACCAAGGAATAGGACTATGCAGCATTACTCAGGTTTTGGCTTATTCAAACACTCGCTCTCTCACCATGAAAACTGGCAAAGCGTGTGGCGAAATCCCACTCCCAAAAAACGTTATGACGTCATTATTATCGGTGGTGGCGGCCATGGTTTAGCAACGGCTTACTATCTTGCTAAAGAACACGGCATTACTAATGTCGCCGTGATTGAAAAAGGCTATTTAGGTGGCGGTAATACCGCGCGAAATACGACCATTGTACGTTCAAACTACCTGTGGGATGAAGCCGCGCACCTGTTTGAACATTCGCTCAAATTATGGGATGGCTTGTCACAAGATTTGAACTACAACGTGATGTTTTCACGTCGAGGTTGTTTAAACCTCGGTCATACGTTGCAAGATATGCGTGACATTGAGCGTCGCGTCGCCGCTAACCGTCTTAACGGTATTCAAGGTGAAGTACTTGATGCCAAGCAGGTTCAAGAACTGGTCCCACATATGGATTGTTCACCGAATCGACGTTATCCCATTTTAGGGGCCTCTTGGCAGCCTAATGCGGGTGTGGCTCGTCATGACGCCGTGGCTTGGGGCTTTGCTCGCGGTGCTGACAGCCTAGGCGTTGACCTTATTCAGCAAACGGAAGTGACCGATCTGATTATCGAAGGTGGCGTGATCAAAGGTGTGAAAACCAATCGCTATGGCAACATTATGGCAGAGCGTGTGGGCTGCGTGGTCGCTGGTAACTCCGGTGTAGTGGCGAAAATGGCAGGCTTTGAGATGCCTCTTGAATCGCACCCACTGCAAGCGCTGGTATCGGAACCTATTAAACCTATCTTGGATACTGTCGTGATGTCTAACCATGTTCATGGTTATGTCAGCCAGTCTGACAAAGGTGACTTGGTCATTGGTGCTGGTATTGATGGTTACAACGGATACGGTCAACGCGGCTCGTACGCCACGATTGAACATACGATTCAAGCGATCTTGGAAATGTTCCCGATCTTTAGCCGCGTACGGATGAACCGCCAATGGGGCGGGATTGTCGATACCACGCTCGATGCTTGTCCAATCATGACTGAAACCCCAGTGGAAAACTTATTCTTTAACTGTGGTTGGGGAACGGGTGGATTTAAAGCTACGCCTGGTTCGGGCAACGTATTTGCCGCGAGTTTGGCGGCGGGCAAAATGCACCATTTGGCGAAGCCGTTTTCTATGTACCGTTTTAACAATGGTGCACTGATTGATGAACATGGCGCCTCTGGCGTTGCGCACTAAGGAGAGACAAGGATGTTTTTAATTTACTGTCCGCATTGCTGCGAATATCGCGAAGAAGAAGAGTTTCATCCTAAAGGACAAGCTCATATTTCTCGCCCGCTAGACCCAGATTCATGCAGTGATGAAGAGTGGGGTGAGTTTTTGTTCTTTCGTAAAAACCCGCGTGGTCTACATCACGAAATGTGGGTGCATTCAGCGGGGTGCCGTAAATTCTTTAATATGACGCGTGACACCCAGACCTACGAAATTAAAGAAGTTTACAAAATTGGAGAGCAGCCCACTGTGGTTGCAAGCTAAAGGAGTGCAGGGATGTCACAGTTAAACCGGCTAGCAGCAGAAGGTCGTATTGACCGATCTCGACCAGTGAGTTTTGAATTCAATGGCCAACATTACCAAGGTTTTGAAGGGGATACTTTAGCCTCCGCATTGATTGCCAATGGCGTAGATATCATTGGGCGCAGCTTTAAGTATGGCCGTCCTCGTGGGATTGTTGGCAGCGGCGCGGAAGAGCCGAATGCCATTATGCAGCTGGGGGCAACGGAAGCGACCCAAGTGCCTAACGTGCGCGCCACGCAGCAAGAGCTATACAATGGCTTAGTCAGTAAGTCGACTAACGGCTGGCCAAATGTCGAAAAAGATTTAATGGGATTTGTAGGGAAAATCGGTGGCAGCATGATGCCCCCAGGCTTTTACTACAAGACTTTTATGTACCCCAAATCGATGTGGGAAACCTACGAAACGTATATTCGTAAAGCGGCCGGTTTAGGGCGTTCGCCACTGGAACTTGACCCTGATCGCTACGAAAACATCAATCAACATTGTGATGTATTGATCGTTGGTGCCGGCCCTGCTGGGTTATCTGCTGCATTAACGGCGTCCAGAGCGGGCGCGAGAGTCATCATTGCCGATGAACAAAACGAGTTTGGTGGCAGCCTATTGAGCAGCACACAGACGCTAAATGGCAAGCCAGCTATGGCTTGGGTTAGTGAGGTGGTTGAGGAACTTGTTAAAGCCGACAATGTTATGCTTTTGCCGCGATCCACGGTGAATGGTTACCACGATCATAACTTCTTAACCATCCATGAGCGTTGTACTGATCACCTAAGCGACCTAGCACCAAAAACGCAGGCGCGTCAGCGTTTACACCGAGTGCGAGCTAAATGGGTGGTTCTCGCTACGGGTTCTCATGAAAGACCGCTTGTCTACGGCAACAACGACGTTCCGGGTAATATGCTGTGCAGCGCGGTATCGACCTACATTAATCGTTATGCGGTCGTACCGGGTAAACAACTGGTGGTAATGACCACCAATGACAGCGGTTACCAAACAGCCCTCGATTGGCACCAAGCTGGTCGTCAGGTCGTGGCAGTGGTTGATACCCGTTCGAGTGCGACGAGTCATGTCATTGATAAAGTGAAAGATGCAGGGATCAAAGTCATTTCTGGTTCTGCGGTGATCGACGTTAAAGGCAGCAAGCGAGTCAAAGCGGTGCGCGTGGCGAATATCGACTCACTGGGTCTCAAAGTCGTCGGTAAGCCTTATGAGCTTGAAGCGGACACGGTCGCGACATCTGGAGGCTGGAGTCCTGCGGTACACTTATCGTGTCATACCGGAAGTCGCCCGGTGTGGGACGACAAAGTCATCGGTTTTGTTCCGGGGGCCACTAAGCAAAAACAACTGTTGGCAGGCGCGATAAGCGGTGAGTTTTCCACTCAAGGCGCTTTAGAACAGGGCTTAGAAGCAGGCAGCAAAGCGCTGCAAGCACTTGGTTTTAGTGTGGTAGAGGTCGCGTTACCTAAAGTCGAAGTAGAGACGGTCGCGCAGCCAATGGCGATGTTCCATATCCCTCATCCGCTGACAACGTCAAAAGCACCAAAGCAGTTTGTCGATTATCAGAACGATGTGACCGCGGCTGGGATTGAACTCGCATGTCGAGAAGGTTTTGAATCCATTGAGCATGTCAAACGTTACACCGCCATGGGCTTTGGTACCGACCAAGGTAAGCTTGGTAACATTAATGGCATGGCGATTACCGCCAAAGCTCTAGGGCAAACCATTCCTGAGACTGGAACCACAATCTTTAGGCCGAACTACACGCCAGTAACCTTTGGCGCAATCGTCGGTCGTCACTGCAATGCGCTGTTTGATCCTAAACGTTACACAGCGATGCATGAGTGGCATTTAGAAAATGGTGCAGAGTTTGAAGATGTCGGTCAGTGGAAACGTCCTTGGTATTATCCAAAACGCGGTGAAACAATGCAGCAAGCGCTGAACCGCGAATGTACCGCTGTGCGTAAATCTGTCGGTATTTTGGATGCCTCAACCCTCGGTAAAATCGATATTCAAGGTAAAGATGCGCGCGAATTTATTGGCCGTGTTTATACCAATGCCTGGGCTAAATTGGGTGTGGGCAAATGTCGCTACGGCTTAATGTGCGGTGAAACCGGTATGGTATTTGATGACGGCGTGACTTCATGTTTAGGCGAAAATCATTTCCTAATGACCACCACTACGGGCGGCGCTGCTCATGTTTTAGAGTGGCTAGAGCTCTATCACCAGACTGAATGGCCAGAGCTTGAAGTGTACTTCAATACCGTGACCGATCACTGGGCAACGGCGACCATTTCTGGGCCGAACAGCCGTAAACTGCTGGCGGAATTGACCGATTGCGACTTAAGCAAAGACAACTTCCGCTTTATGGATTGGAAGCAAACGACGGTGGCTGGCGTACCAGCACGCGTGTTCCGAATCTCGTTCACTGGCGAGTTGTCGTTTGAAATTAACGTTCAAGCCAACTACGGCATGCATGTATGGAAAAAGCTGATTGAACATGGCGCCAAATATGACATTACGCCATACGGTACTGAAACCATGCACATTCTGCGTGCTGAAAAAGGCTTTATTATCGCCGGACAAGATACCGATGGTTCTGTTCACCCTTATGATTTAGGCATGGACTGGTGTGTGGGTAAAAATAAACCGTTCAGCTTCATCGGTAAGCGCGGCATGGCACGTGAAGATTGTATTCGTACGGACCGCAAACAGCTGGTGGGCTTAAAAACCATCGATCCAAATGTTGTCATTCCTGAAGGTTCTCAAGGTGTGATGGACCCTAACGCGCCAATTCCAGTGCCGATGGTCGGCCATATTACATCTAGCTACTGGAGTGAAAACCTTGGCCGCAGTATCGCGATGGGGTTTGTTAAAAGTGGCTTGAGCCGAATGGGTGAAAAGATTTACTACCCACAAGTCGATGGCTCAGTCATCGAAGCAGAAATTTGTAGCACCGTATTTCTCGATCCAAAAGGAGAGCGTCAAAATGTCTGATACCGAAATGCTAGATCAACAACAAACGCCGTTGGTTGCCCTGATGGATCAAGTTCCAAGCGGTGAAATTCAAGCTCAGTCACCACTGCACCACGCTGACTTAGAAAGCTTAGCGAAAGCCAATAGCGGCTCAGCTGGGGTGACTTTAAAAGAGAACAAACTGCTTGGTCATCTGGTTCTACGCTGTGATGCAAGTAACGCGCAGCAAACGGCAGCGGTAAAAAAAGCACTGGGTTTTGAATTGCCGATTCAGCCACTGACGTCCACCCACAAGGGAGACTATGTGATGCGTTGGATGACACCAGATGAGTGGCTTATCACCATGCCAGGGCTTGCAAGCTTTGATGTGGAAGAGAAGTTACGCCAAGAAATGGTCGGACATTATTCACTGGTTAACAGCAGTGGTGGCAATACAGTGATTGAACTGTCAGGTCCTCATGCCGTGGACGTATTGAAAAAATCGACGCCGATCGACTTTTATCCGACTGAGTTTCCTGTGGGCAAAGTGGTCTCGACCATTTTTGCTAAAAGCAGCGCCACCATTCGCCGTATCAGCGATGAGCGATTTGAATTAGTGATTCGCCGCAGCTTTGCTGACTACATTTGGTTGTGGCTGCAAGATGCCAGCCTTGAGTTTGGTTTAAACATCGAGATCTAGTCGTAATGTATGCCGATGTGAGATGTTCACATCGGCAACAAAGGGAGTTGGAATAAACATGACGGATAATGTCAAACCTTGGATTTTTACGGCAAGTTGCGTAAGCACACTTGGAACCGTTGATGTTGTGACTCGTTACATGGCGCAAGCTGGGCACTATGTTGAAGAGATCCTTTCTTTTGACGACAAAGCATCAAGTCGCTTTTTTATTCGTATTGAGTTTCGTCCGAATCCTCAAGGATTTAACGTCGATGAGTTCAATCAGGAATTTGCGCCGCGTGCTGAAAAATTTGCTATGCAGTGGCAACTGACCGAGCCAAATCATCGCACTCGTGTGGCGATTATGGTTTCTAAGTATGACCACTGCTTAAACGATCTTCTTTACCGTTATCGAACAGGGCAGCTCAATATTGAAGTGCCGCTGATTATCTCAAATCATCCGGATTTGGAGAACCTTGCCAGATGGCATGACATCCCTTATTACCATTTGCCAATCACCCCGGAAAGTAAGCTAGAGCAAGAGCAGAAAATGGTTAGCTTGCTGGATGACTATGACGTTGAGTTGGTGGTACTTGCTCGTTACATGCAAGTGCTTTCACCATGGTTGTGTGACCAATTAGAAGGACGCGCAATCAATATTCATCACTCGTTACTTCCTGGCTTCAAGGGCGCACGTCCTTACCATCAAGCATGGGAAAAAGGAGTGAAAATGGTGGGGGCAACGGCGCACTACATCAATAATGATCTCGACGAAGGACCGATTATTGCGCAAGGTATTCAAGAGGTTGGGCATGCACAATACCCAGAAGAGTTGGTCGCGAAAGGTCAAGATATCGAACGTATAACGCTGTTTAACGCAGTAAAACATCATATCGAAAAGCGTGTGTTTCTCTCTGGCGGACGAACCATTGTATTAAGTCACTAGTCTTCATGACTCTTATCTCGAATTTTCATAGGCGGCAAAGTTATGTCTATTAGCGTGTTTGATCTGTTTAAAATTGGTGTGGGGCCGTCAAGCTCCCATACTGTTGGGCCGATGTTAGCGGCGGCGCGCTTTAGTGAAGAAGTTGGCGCTTCAATGACTTACGACAGTGTGGCTCGAGTGGTGGTCAAATTATATGGATCACTCAGCGCAACGGGTGTTGGACACGGCACCGATAACGCCGTGATGATGGGGTTGATGGGCTATCGCCCAGACACGATTGACCCTGATATCATTCCCCACGAAATTGAGCGGATAAAACAGCAGCACACGCTGATGTTCTATCGCCAGCAAGCCGTCGAGTTTAAATGGAAGCGTGATATGCACTTGCTCGATGACGCGCTGCCGTTTCACCCTAATGCGATGGAGCTTTTGGCGATTGGTCATGATGGCCATACCTTACATCGTAATACCTATTATTCGATTGGCGGCGGATTCGTGATTGATGAAGCAGAAACGCGGCAAGCAGATGTTGCGCTCAACCAAACTGCGGTGCCTTTTGATTTTAACTCGGGTCAAGAGCTACTCGAGCTTTGCCAAGCGCATCAGCTTTCTGTCAGTCAATTGATGATGGAAAATGAAAAGGTGTGGCGCAGCGAAGAGCAGGTACGTAGTGAACTGACGGGCATTTGGCATGCAATGAAGTCGTGTATTGAACGAGGCTTAACACAAGAAGGCATATTACCTGGTGGTTTATCGGTCAAACGCCGCGCGAAAGGTCTGCATCAGTCATTGAAGCAGTGCACCGCTGCCAATGTGATTAGTTCGACACTCAATGGCATGGACTGGATTAACCTCTATGCTTTGGCGGTCAATGAGGAAAATGCGGGCGGTGGACGTATGGTGACGGCACCAACGAACGGCGCTGCAGGCATCATCCCCGCGGTATTAATGTATTACATGGAGTTCACTCAAGACCCAAATCCAGAGCATGTGGTGGACTTCCTGCTGGCGGCCGCGGCGATAGGCGCGCTGTGTAAAAAGAATGCGTCTATATCCGGCGCTGAAGTCGGTTGCCAAGGGGAAGTTGGCTCAGCCTGTGCCATGGCGGCGGCTGGGCTTTGCCAAATTTTAGGGGGCACGCCGCTCCAAGTTGAAAATGCCGCCGAAATTGGTCTTGAACATAACTTGGGTTTAACCTGCGATCCGGTAGGAGGGTTGGTTCAGGTTCCGTGTATCGAGCGGAATGCCATTGCTGCGATGAAAGCGATCAACGCGGCGCAGATGGCGCTGCGCGGTGATGGTCAGCATTTTGTCTCATTAGATAAAGTGATCAAAACCATGCGTGATACGGGGATGGATATGCAAGATAAATACAAAGAAACCTCGCGTGGAGGATTGGCGGTTAACGTGATTGAATGTTAGTTCGATACAAAAATGACCGCATTAAGCGGTCATTTTTGTTTGCAGTGGATGCCTCATTTAAATTTCGAAATCTAAGGTCACATAGTAGGTGCGGCCAATTTCAGTATCTTCATAGTCTTGGTCACTGTCGTCCAAACGTTCATCAAACAAGTTAGTGATGCCCATTTTTAGCGCGAGTTCATTGCTGATTTGGTAGCGTCCACCAAAGTTAATAATCTGATAATCATCGAGTTTATTATCATCACTGTCTTTTTGGGTGCCAGTGTAGTTAATGCTGGTGAATAACGATACTTCCTGGGTCGGAAGCCAGTTAAGCGTTGCATTGGCAAGCCATTTTGGTGTGTAGGCAATGTCTTGATGATTCGATTGATTTTCAGACTGAGTGAATGTCGCGTTGCTGGTGACATACAGATCGTCACTAATATCGAATTCGAGCTCCAGTTCGACACCTTGAGTTTCGACCTCATCCACATTGACATAGTGAATCAGATAATTGCCATCCGCCGCGTTGCCGATGCGATTGTCTAAGTCACGGTCAATCATATCGTCTACTTGGTTGAAGAACCCCGTTGCTTGAGCGTACCAACTTGGCTGTTGGTACATAGCGGAAAATTCATACGACTTGGATGTTTGCGCTTTTAAGTCCGGGTTACCAATCAAATAACAGCTTCCGCCACAGCTGATCAGAGAGAAATCATCTGATGACTGGAAGATAGTTGGTGCTTTAAAGCCTTCACCATAACCGCCCTTAAATGTGAGGTTCGAGGTGGCTTGATAGACGGCGTAAACGCGGGGGCTGAAGTTACTACCAAACTGATTGTTGTGGGTGAAACGTCCGCTGAGTGTCAGGGTTAAGTCGTCGAGCAGAGCGTATTCGTCTTGAGCAAATACTGCGCTCTCGGTCACCGAGCGATCCCCGGTATAATCGCGTTCGTTTTCAACAGAGGTGTAAGAGACCGCAACGCCCGTGGTTAGCATATGCTGCTCAGCTGGGGAGAACGCCACTTTGCCATCCACCGTATGATTGTTTTGCACAAGATCAGCCTCTGCAACCATGGGGTGCGAGTTATTTTCATGCACTTTCGAACGTTCATAAAAATAGTTCACTTTGCTTTCCCCCCATGACCAGTCACGCTGGTGCCCTAAATTGGTGGTCAGCTTTTTACTTTCGTAGAAACTATTGTAATCAGTATCGCTGCTATCAATTTCGGTGCGGTCATCATCGAGGTAGCCAACGTCCAATGTCACGGTATCTTGATCGCTGGTTAGCCAAGTCAGCCCAGCATTCATTCCGGTACGCTTTTGCTTTGCTTGCGGTGTGAAGTTATCGCCTGCATTATTCGGATACCAACCTTCTTGGTCGCTAACATCCACAGAGAGCGTGTACAGCAATTGGTTATCGATAATTGAGCCGCTGGCAAAGCCTTTGCCGTTGGTCAATTTACCATCGGAAGTTGGAGACACAGAACTGGCCGCGTGATCATCAGGCATACTGTAACTAAGGCTTCCCGCTATGTGGGTTTCTTCAGTTGGGGTTTTAAGAATGACGTTGACGACACCACCTAGCGCTTCACTTCCGTAGATCGAAGACATGGGGCCTCTCACGACTTCAATATGGTCAATCGCACTCATCGGAATACTGGAGAGATCGAAGCCAGCACCACGAATCACGGTTTCGCTGGAGCTAACACGACGCCCGTTAACCAGCAGAAGGGTATAATTCCCGTTACTGGAGTTTTGATTATGCATACCGCGAACCACGATTTTCGGCTCACTGCCCGTACTGCGTGAAATATGAACACCTGCGACTGATTCAAGAGCGGTGGTGATATTGGTCGCAGGCAGTTTATTCAGCTCTTCGTTGGTGATCACGGTTACCGAAGCGGGGGCTTTGTCTAGTGTGGTTTCGTTGGTTGTCGCCGTGACCACCACGACATCGGAAATTGATGCGTGGTTTTGGTTTGCGGCATAGCCACTGGCAGAGCTCAGTATCAAAGCCACTGCACAGCTTAGATGTGAAGGTTTCATAGTCATCCTTACCTTTAAAGTTTATTTTTTTGGGAATCGGCAGAAAGTAGCCAAATTAGGCCGTCGGCAATCGCCGACCGCCAGCTAAAATAGTCGTGTCCACCTGCAACCTCATTGAGGGTTGCCGAGTAACCGAGTGTGTTGAGCTGATGGTAAAATTGTCGGTTGGTCGTCAATATGCTGTCTGATTCGGGGGCGGTTTCTAAGCGTCCTGCGGTCAAGTAGAATTGAACAGAGTGGGCGAATTGAGGTTGAATCAGATCGGTTATACCATTTGGGAAACGTTCGGCAGACCACCAATACGAACCAGATAAGCTAAGCACTTTTCCAAACTGTGTCGGGTACGCAAGCGCCGCGTAACTTGCTGCTAGCCCACCAAAACTTGAGCCAAGCAGCAATGTGTTCTCGGCGGAAGGACAGACTTTCTGCTGGCACAACCAAGGTAACAATTCCTTAGCGAGCATTTTGGCAAAATCAGGATTTGCTGGCAGCTCTATGGCTCGGCTCTTCGGTGTTAGATTGTGAATAAATAGCGCGCGTGTGGGCGGAATTTTCCCGTCATCAATCAAAGTGTCGAGAATGATTGGGGTGGGAATTTGCTGCTGATATTCAAGACCATCAAACGCAATGACGAGTGGGGAATATTGATTTACAGGGTACGCCTTATTAGGGGTATATAAATCAATGACGTGTTGATTGCCGAGTATCTCACTGTCAAATACAAACCTCTGAATCTGCCCTTTTTGTCGCTGATGAACATCCGCGGTTGTGTCATTTTGATGTGAGAGGTCAAGCGTTGATGCTTTCGGCTGCGATTGCCCTCGGCTCGCAAACAAAGGGCCGTGATTGAGGGGATCGGCTTGTATGCGAGACAGAACCGCTCGGCGCTGTGCTTGTCGTGAGCCAGCGGCCGGTTTCAGTTGTGGGCTGTTTGGCGCTAGATAGTAAGATAAACGAGTGTCATTCGGGACCTTATAGCTTTGATACCAGATCTTGCTGTTCTCAAGCTTAGACAAATAAGCGTGCCCTTCATATGGCGCGCCAAGCAAGCGAACATTCTTGTCATCTCCGCGCCATAAAAACGTCATCAATACTTGGTCATTGTCGATAGGCTCAACCAGTGGCGTCCCTCCTTGAGCGCGGACTTGCTGCCAAAACCAAGATTCATCGTATGAGGTGCTGGCGTTTGAATCAGTTTGAACCTGTCTCAACAGTGGGCTCTGTATGACTTGTTTCGGATTTACGCGTTGATCATCTTTAAGTTCAAATTCATCCACCTGCAGTGTGATGTGATTCTCGGAGCCCGCGTTAAATTTAATCGTGAGGGTGTCGTTGTTATCGGCTATCCAGAACCGTTCGCCAAACAGGCTGCTCGTGGTTAGCAGAGAAGACGCTAAAGTTACCGAATCATTACTTAAGGTCGCAGAAGAGAGCGGTTCAACTGCGCTAAAGCTCAGTTGATAGTAGTGATTTTTTTGAACCTGAAAGCTGGCTGACGGGTGCGGAGCGTCGCGATACTGCTTATTAAGTAACGTTTTTGCCTGCGCTGCGAGTGAATAACTGATCAAAATAGACCCTAAGATTCCATAAAACCATTTCATACAAATGATAATCCTTATCAATATCGTTTGTAATTGTATTTATAAAATTAATAAGGTAAAGGATTTATTGACCCAAGCGTCAATTTTCTCCATGTGATAGGAGAAAGCGGGGCAGGTTGCTTAGTTTATGGATTAGGACAAACGTGGGGGTTGAGATGCTTCGATTCGTGTTTGCAGTAACTCGAATGCTTGATCGACGGTGGTTGCGAGTAAACCGACCACAATCGAGCCTTGCAGTACATACGCAGTGTTAAAGCCAGTCAGGCCGATAATGATCGGGGTGCCAAGAGTTTGCGCCCCAACCGCTGACGCAATCGCTGCGGTGCCAATGTTAATGGTGACTGACGTACGGATGCCAGACAAAATCACCGGAAAACCGAGTGGCAGTTCTATTTGGATTAAGCGTTGCCAGGGCGTCATACCTAGCCCGGTTGCGGCTTGTTTCACATCTTGAGGTAGGCTGATCATGGCGGCGATAGTGGCTTGAACGATAGGCAGCAACCCGTAAAGCGCCAGGGCAATGAGCGCGGGTGCGAAACCTAGCCCGATAATCGGTGCGGCGATGGCGAGCACTGCGACGGGCGGAAAAGTTTGTCCCATCGCTACAAGGGTTTCAACCAAAGGTTTAAAGGCTTCGCCAACTCGGCGAGTCACAAAAATCGCTAAACTCAGAGCAACGATGGTCGAAATGGCACTGGATACGGCGACCAGATAGATGTGTGAGGTCAACAGGCTTAAAAACGTGGTTTGGGCATAGACAGGGCGCTGCAAATTAGGAAACAGCCACTGAAATACATCGGTCAGAGAGGGCATTCCAAGAGTAAATGCGAGCAGTAACAACAGTGACCAAAGCAGAGGTTGTTTCGACTTTTTTGCCTTAAAGTTCCGGGGTTTAGAGTTCACTTTGAATCTCCTCGTCGGATAACGCAATCAACTGCTCTAAGGCGATTTCGCCGACAACTCGCTGTTGGTCATCAACAACGTTTATTACACGGCATTGATTAGCGACTAAGACCGCCAGCGCTTGGCGTAAATCGCAATGGATGGCAATGGTAGGCCGTCCGTTGATTTGGTTTGATGGATGCAGGTAATTACGCACCTTTTCGAGTGCGAGCATTTTTACGCCGATATCCGTTTGACCGATAAAATGAGTCACAAACTCACTGTTAGGCCTACGAAGAATGTCATGGGGTGTCCCTTGCTGAACAATTTTACCTTGATCCATGACAATCAGGTGATCAGCCAAACACAGCGCTTCATCGATGTCATGGGTGATAAGTAAAATCGTTTTATTCAGTTGTCGTTGGATGGATTTTAGCTGCTCTTGCATGGTGGAGCGAGTCACGGGGTCCAATGCGCCAAACGGTTCATCCATGAGCAGAATTTCTGGGTCTGCAGCTAACGCTCTAGCCACACCAACGCGTTGCTGTTGGCCTCCAGAAAGTTCATGAGGCATACGGTGTCGGTAATCATTCGGGTCAAGTTGTAATAACGTCAGAAGTTCATCCACTCGCGCAGTGATTTTTTGTTGGTTCCAGCCAAGAAGTTGGGGGACGGTAGCAATATTTTTTGCGACATTCCAATGCGGGAAAAGTCCATTAGATTGAATGGCATAGCCCATGCGTCGGCGCAAAACTTGCGGCGGATAGTCTGTAATGTTCTCGCCCAGAAAGTAGATATCACCTTGTTGATGTTCCTCCAGACGATTGACCATTTTCAGCGTGGTTGACTTGCCTGAGCCTGAAGGGCCGATAATCACCGTAATTTTGCCTTGCGCAATGGTTAGGTTGAGCCCCTCTATCACCACGTTGTTTTGATAGGCTTTGGTCACGTCACGAAATTCAATCATGCTGAGCTCCATTTAATTGGGCGGGTGGTAGCGTCCAAGCGACCAGTATCTTAAATATGGCATCGGCTAGGGCGGCGAGTGCCACCACAGGCAATACGCCAAGCAAAATCAAATCCAGCGCACTGGCGGCAAGTCCGCGGAACATGATGGCACCAAAGCCGCCAGCACCGATTAATGCGGCGACCATGGTTAAGCCAATAGCTTGTACCGTTGTTACCCTTAAGCCTGAGAGTATGACAGGTAGAGCAAGACAAACATGTATTCGCCACAGGCGTTGCCTAGCGCTCATACCCATACCGGTTGCCGCGGTTAGCAACGCTTCGGGGACTTGGTTTAAGCCAGCCAAAGTAGAGCGAACCATTGGCAGTAACGAATATAGGATCAAAGCGATAACCGCTGGCGCTGTGCCTATTCCACTGAGGCCTAACGTTTTTAACCAAGGCCAGTTTTGACTTAACAGAGAAAGAGGCGCAATTAATAAACCAAATAACGCGATAGAGGGGATGGTTTGCAACAAGCCTAAAATGCTCAAACAGACGCGCGAGAATCGCTGATGTCGATAACATAGAACCCCGAACCAAAATCCGAGAATAACCGTCACTATTAGCGTTAAGCCAACAATACGTAAGTGTTCGATGAGCGCTCTATCAAAGGCTGAAGCATTTGCTTGATACTCTTTGAGGAGTGATAACGTAGCTAAATGGCCACTCAGTAATAGGTAGGCACAGGGAATAAAAAAAACGCTACCGGCAATGGCTCGTAGCCAGGTTTGTGAGATCAGCTTTTGTGCAGAGTCCATCGCGATGAGCCACCAAAGTAAACCTAGTGTCCAGTAACCACTGGCAAAAGAGATTCTTACGCGTTCATTTTCCAAGCTAGTTTGAGCTGCGTATTCGCCGCAAAACCAAGTGAGTAAGGTGGTTAACGCGCCACACATCACGATTGTTGTGAGCTGTTTAAGAGGATTTGATTTTCCGAATGCTAGAATGAGTATCGACAGAGAGCCGATAAATACGCCCATTGCGGCGGTATGCTCTATCAAAGCGTAAAAGTATTGCCCCTGAGCCGACAAAATACGATTAGGCGCAATACCCAGTAGTGGCAACGTAAATAGCACGACGACGGCCACTATCGATAACACAAGTTGTACAACGTTAAACGGCAACAAGTACGTTTCCTATCTGCTCTCGGTGTTGTATTACTATAGGGGGAGTTTCTAGAGTAACCCTTTGCTTTGTAGATATTGTTTGGCCACTGCGCGTGGATCCATACCGTCAATGCTGATCTTGCTATTTAATGATTGCAGGGTTTTGGTGTCTAGTGTATCGAATACAGGGTTGAGCAACTCTGGCAGGTTAGGATAACGTTCTAAAATCGCTTCACGAACGACAGGGGCTGGCGCGTAGACAGGCTGAGCGCCTTTGGGGTCGTCTAATACCGTTAGCCCTAATGCTGAAATTGCGCCATCTGTACCATAGACCACTGCTGCATTGACGCCGGAGTTTTGTTCCGCCGCGGCTTTAAGGAAAACCGCGGTATTATTGCCAGGGAAGGATAAGATTTGGTCTTGGGTAAGCTTAAAGCCGTAGTTGTACTCAAAGCTAGGCAAGGCATCTTGTCGTTCGACAAATTCAGCGCCAGCAGCAATCTTAAAGCGCATTCCTTTGTCTAAAGCTAGGCCTAAATCAGCCAGTGAATGGAGTTGGTACTGGTCAGCAACATCGTTTCGCACTGCAATGGCCCAAGTGTTGTTGGCTGGCGCAGGTTGCAGCCATATTAACTGGTTGCGTTGTTTATCGAGTTCACGCACGCGGTTATATCCCTGCTGCCAATTTTTCCAAGCCGAGTTCCCGGTATCGCTTAGCATAAAGGCACCATTGCCAGTGTACTCAGGGTAGATATCTATCTCGCCAGCCAACAAGGCCTCGCGGACAATTTTTGTCGCCCCCATTTGTACTTTACTGATATGGGGAATATTCGCTTTTTCAAACATTAACACCAGCAGGTTGCCAAGCAGCGCACCTTCGCCATCGATTTTTGAGGCAATAACGACTTTGTCTTGGTCAGCGTAAGCGGGCGAGGTAAAGGATAAGACGCTTAATGCACTGATAAAGAGGGCTAAGCTTACTTTTAGGTATCGTTTGAACACGTTGGAAAAAAGGGTCATCTGCGCTTCCTCTGCTGTCGATGGTTGGGCGTAGTAAATTGAAACTCACAGCTAAACCTTAACACAGGCATTTCGCTTTTTATGGAGATAAGCGCATGAAAGCGCGAAACATTGCAGTGGTTAACATTTACCCGAGGCTGGTTTGTAAAAATAATCAAATTAATATAATGGGTTGAAGCTTGCTCTAGGAATCGAGATTGGATTTTCGGTACACTCCCGCATCGTTCCCCCACGCTATAACAATGAGTATGTCGATATGAACGAGTTTGAAAAAATGATTTCAGGATTAACGTTTGATGGCGCGGATAAAGGCGTGAGCGCGGTTCGTGACCAGGCAACCGCTCTGCAAGCAACCTTGAATCAAACCGTTGTTGATGACTTCAGAACGCCGTTATTGAGACAGTTATTTAAACGCTTTGGTGAGGGAAGTATTGTGCGTCCGCCATTTAGCTGTGAGTTTGGGCAGACGGTAGAAATCGGTGATAACACCTTTATGAACATGAATGTGCTGATGCTAGATGGCGCATCCATTTCCATTGGCAATAATGTGATGATTGGGCCAAATACGCATTTTTACACCGCGTCACATCCGATGGATTATCGTCAGCGTAGAGGTTGGACAACGCGTTGCCAACCCATAGTGATAGAAGATGACGTGTGGATTGGCGGGAACGTCGCGATTACACAAGGGATTACCATTGGCGCTCGGTCAGTGATTGCGGCAAACTCGGTGGTTACTCGTGATGTCAAACCCGACTCATTGTACGGTGGTTGCCCCGCGAAATTCATTCGTACATTGACGGAGAATTTCGATTGATTGCGAGTCTATCGCTCGGTGTTTATCCAAGGTTGCGTTGCGCTTTCTGGTACATCTGTTGATAGTTGAGCGTGGTTTGTTCGTCAGCGGAGAGCAAACGAGATAACGTTTGGTGACATTCGCTAAGTTTGAGCTGCAAGTCATGTCTGCCGCGATAAGCAATGGTGTTAAACGCCATAAGCTTAGTGATCGCCAAACACAACTTGCGCGAGTAGGGCATGATCTCATGAAGCTGCATGTAAAAATCAATAATCTCATTGAGACGGGCGCTACCAAACTGCTTCAACTGCTCGATATGGTATTTGATATTGGTGACCGTTTGCTGCTTTTGCTCCAAGGCAGACTCAAAGTTGCTCAGCATATACACCTGAGTGCGATATAAGCTTAAATTTCGCTCTGCCTTAATTTTGTCACGGCATCGCTGATTGACAATCTTAATCTCTTTCAACATCGAGCACCGTTCAAGTAGAGCCAAAAGGTGGTATAGGTCATAGAATCCAAGCGTATCGAGCCGAGGAAAGACGCTCGCTAAACGCGTAATCGCTTGATGAATTTCCCCTCTGAGTAAATGAATATGCGCGCTGACTAGCGCGTTTTGAAGGTTTAAGTCTTTTCGCTGATTCAGCTCTTTTAATATCGGCATCATACTGATCAGTTGGTGCTCAAACGTGCTTTGATTGTGCTTATCGAAAAACTGAAAGAGAAAATAGCGCAGATAATTAATGCGCGTGTCGATATTCCCTCGGTAGGTATTTTTATTGTTATCGTAGTAACGACCCATAAACAGAAACGCGTCTTTGTATGCGCTGACGGCCATCGATAAATTGGCAATAATCAGTTCTCGGTCGGCTCCTGCCTCTAATAGCATGGTTGAGCGCTTTAGATGGGAGATGGCAGCCGGTACGTCATCATCTACCAAGCTAATATTGGACATTTCGTCAAAGTAGTAGGGGTTGCTTTTTTTGTTCTTTAGGGTGTTAAGCAGGCCTTTTGCTTGGTCCACTTCGTTATTTTTTACCAAGGTGTTGGCAAGTGCGACTTTAACCCAATCTTGATTATCTTCTTTGAGTAACGTCAGATAGAGCTGTTTGGCGGCTGAATACTGCTGGCTGTGATTAAGTGACTCAGCTTTGATTTTCAATATGATCGCTTTGTATTGTGGGAATGACTCAATCAAGCGGTCACATTCATCAATTGCCGTTTGATAGTCACGGCGTTCGAGTGCTTGATACAGCGGCAGCAATTGCCTTTTGCGCTGCATGCCTGACTTGATGCGCTTAAGCAGAAAGGGTTTGTTAAACGGTTTTAAAATATAGTCATCTGGCTGAGTGTCGATGATGGTTCGTACTACTTTTTGATCGTTTTCTCCGGTTAAGAAAACAAACAAGGTTTTTGGTTGCAGGTATTGGTGATGTCTTAGCTCTTCAAGTAGCTGATAGCCATTTAAATAACCGTTAAAGTTGTAGTCGCAGATAATCAGGTCATAGTGTGTGTGACGACACTTATTAAGTACATCAGTGGACTTGTAGGACAAAGTAATATTGTCTTTATGAAAGCCGGCTGCACGCAGTTGGTTTGCAAGGCTGGTGCAGATCAAACGTGAATCATCGGCGACTAAAACAGTAGCAGTTTTCAAGGTGGTTCAGTTCGTTGTCGAGGGGTGAAAAACGTTATTTTCGCACAACGAACGTGAGATTCTGCAACATAAGTGCTTAAACTAAGAGCTGTATAGTAAAATTAACCGCTGCGGAAAACCCCGACAGCGGTTTGCGATTATGATGATTGAAATTGAGATTTAAAACTCGATTAATTGATTACTACACGACTCACCATTAAGAACTTGGGTGATATTGGTCAGTGTTGTATCGGCAATATTGTGTAGGGCTTCTTTCGTGAGAAAGGCTTGATGCCCCGTAAACAGAACGTTATGACATGCAGATAGCCGACGGAAAACATCATCGACAATGACATCGTTCGATTTATCCTGGAAAAATAACTCTTTTTCATTGTCGTAAACGTCAAGGCCGAGTGAGCCTATTTTACCTTGTTTGAGCGCTTCAATCGCTGCGACTGAATCCAGTAACCCACCACGGCTAGTATTGATGATCATCACCCCATCTTTCATTTTGGCAAACGCGTTCTCATCCAACAGGTGATAATTATCTTTGGTCAAAGGACAGTGCAATGTGATGACGTCACTTTTTTCAAACAATTCTTCTTTGCTGCAGTAATGAGCGCCAAGTTCCAGTGCTTGCGGGTTTTCGTAGGGATCAAAACACAATACATCCATCCCTAACCCTTTAAGAATACGCATGGTTGCTATGCCAATTTTTCCGGTACCGACGACGCCCGCGGTTTTACCGTAAAAGTTAAAACCAACTAAACCGTCGAGGGTGAAATTGGCGTCACGCGTACGTTGATATGCTTTGTGGTAGCGGCGGTTAAGAGACATCATCAGCCCAACAGCATGCTCGGCCACCGCTTCTGGTGAATAAGCCGGAACACGTACAACTTGAATGCCTAGGGCTTTTGCCGTATCCAGGTCTACACGATCAAAACCTGCGCAGCGCATCGCGACTAACTTAACTCCAGCGTCTTTTAACGCTTTTAATACTGGCGCAGAGAGATCGTCGTTAACAAACGCGCACACAGCATCGCAGCCATGCGCAATTTTTGCGGTTTTTTCACTGAGTTGAAAATCATGAAAATGCAGGGTTAACCCATAGTTTTGGTTAACTTGCTTAAACGAGGCCTCGTCATAGGTTTTTGAACTGAAGATGGCAACATTTCTCATCTGATACTCCTTTCGCGTAGACCAAGATAGCCAATATATTAACTCTATGCCATTGATATACCGAATGGCTAAGAAAATAAACCATAAACTTTATGTGGCAATTGCTTGGAAATAGTTTAATGCTGGTTTAAGCCGCTTAATTTTGGCTTGTAGGCGCCCCTTGTGAATAGTGGTACATTGTCTGCTGTTGAAATGTTACAGGAGCGTGTTTTGTCTCAATCGTTAACGTTGGCTCCCCTGAGCCCGGCTTATTCGCAGCAGTTATCTAAGCTTAGTGTTGCGCCAGAGCAGCTTAAATTTGTAGGGACAATGGAGGAGATCCTATGTTGTGTTACTCCAAGTGTTGAACCGCATGTTATTGTTGCCGATGAACAAGTGATTGGTCTGTTTTTAATCGACACGCGTTATAGCGAGGAGTACCGCTTTTGCCAAGCAAAAGCATTGGGGTTTCGCGCGTTTTTTATTGACCAGCAGTTTCAAGGTCGAGGGTATGGTA
The DNA here is from genome assembly GCF_053903115.1 of Vibrio sp. AK197. Lineage (NCBI taxonomy): Bacteria > Pseudomonadati > Pseudomonadota > Gammaproteobacteria > Vibrionales > Vibrionaceae > Vibrio > Vibrio sp. AK197. The sequence goes on along the minus strand of NZ_CP096429.1, from coordinate 1,017,900 downwards.
AGCAAGCCATGCAAGCGTTGAAGGATTACCTACAATCCCATTACACTGAATTTAGTCAGGTTTATTTAACGGTAAACTGCCAAAATTTGGCTGCTTATCAGCTTTATCGAAAGGTCGGGTTTAACGATAGCGGCGAACTGTATTATGGCGGTACTGCTGGGCCGCAGCATATCTTATCGCTTAAGTGGTAATGCCTTGATTCGCTGTTGTGCTATCATCGCTGGCCATTTTGTTGTTCATATTTGTTGTTAATGAAAACTATGCGCCATATAAAAACCACCATTCATCACGAGATATCCTCATTAGAATCGCAGCGTATTACCCAGCGACATGCGGCGAGAGCCATTGTGCTAAATGGGGACGACATTCTATTGCTGTATACTGAGCGATACCATGATTACACAATCCCAGGTGGGGGTATCGATATTGGTGAGGATGTGATGGCGGCGCTGATTCGTGAGTTAGAAGAAGAAACAGGGGCTTCCAATATTCGCAATATTCAACCTTTTGGACGCTACGAAGAGTATCGTCCTTGGTATAAAGACGATGCGGATGTTCAGCACATTATTTCTTATTGCTATACCTGCCAGATCGATAATCAGCTTGGTGAGACTCGTTATGAAGATTACGAGGTGAAAAATGGTATGAAACCAGTATGGATGAACATTCACCAAGCGATTGCGCATAACGAACACATTATGCAAAACAGTCCTAAGAAAGGCTTTAGTGTTGAGAGGGAAACCCATTTATTAAAACTTGCGGCTAAAGAATTGCTTGAACGTTAAGTTTGAAAAACGCCGCGATGCGGCGTTTTTTTTGGGATTGTGGCTGCACATCATATTTTTTTTGTCGATGATTTAAATGTTCTTGAACCTCTTGCCCACTGTGTTATCTAAAGGGCAAGTAATTGATTTTTAACCGCATGAATTTTGACCAGTCATTGAAATGTTGCGCATAGACTGGTGATTTTCCTATACTATTTTAAGTTATTGATTTATCGATTTTCTTATTCGTATTCAGGGATTTGCAATTATTGCTGCGACAAGGAGGCATCAATGGGTAAACTTAACCGGTTCATACTCGGCGCATCACTATCACTACTTTGTTCAGTCAGTTATGCCAAAGTGATTGAAACTACCCGCCTTGTCGGCTTCGGCGAAGCGAAATATCCGGCACAATTTAGCCATTTTGATTATGTAAATCCCAAGGCGCCAAAGTACGGAAAAGTGACTTTCGGTGTGGTGGGAACCTATGACAACTTTAACCGTTACGCTTCTCGCGGCGCAGCAGCGCAAGGAACGGAGGAGATGTATGACTCCCTGATGTACTCTCCTCAAGATGAAATCGACAGCTACTATCCATTGATCGCACAAAAAGTTCGCTATTCTGATGATTACTCATGGATGGAGATCAGCCTTAATCCCCACGCGAAATTCCAAGATGGTGTTGCTATCACGGCTGAGGATGTTGCCTTTACCTTTGATAAATTTATGAAAGAGGGCGTGCCTCAATATCGCGTCTATTACAAAGATATCAAATCTGTCAAAGCCATTGATGAGCTGACAGTACGTATTGAAATGTCGACGCCGAATCGTGAAAAGTTGTTTAGTTTTGCTCAAAGCACACGTGTGTTGCCTAAACATTTTTGGAAAGACAAAGATTTCTCTGAACCGTTAGCAACACCGCCAGTAGGAAGTGGTCCTTACAAAGTGATCGATTATAAGCCGGGGCAAAGCGTGACCTATGAGTTGGACGACAATTATTGGGCAAAAGCGCTTCCAGTTAATATCGGACGTAACAATTTCAAGCAGATTGAATATGACTACTATCGTGATAGCACGGTGATGCTTGAAGCTTTTAAAGCGGGCGAGTTTGACCTGCATATGGAAAATTCTGCCAAATTCTGGGCCACATCCTATACTGGCGTCAACTTTGATAAAGGCTATATCAAAAAAGAAGAGATCGCACATCAAAAGCCTGCTGCTGCTCAAGGGTTCGTGTTTAATATTCAGCGGCCGGTGTTCTCAGACCCTAAGGTTCGAGAAGCGCTCAATTATGCGTTGGACTTTGAGTGGATGAACAAAAACATGTTCTATGGCCAATACCAGCGCGTGAGAAGTTTTTTCCAAAATACTGAATATGAAGCAACAGGTTTGCCATCTGAGCAGGAGTTGGCAGTTTTAGACCCATTTAAAGATCAAGTGCCGAGTCGCGTATTCACTGAAGAATATCAACCTCCAGTGACCGATGGCAGCGGTCACATTCGCCGCCAAATGCGCCAAGCGTTTCGCCTGTTTAAGCAAGCGGGTTGGGAGCTCAAAAATAACGTACTAACCAATGTAAAAACCGGTAAACCGTTTCAATTTGAACTATTGATTTACAGCCCGACCACGGAGCGCGTCGCAATTCCTCTTCAGAAAAATCTATCGCGAATGGGGATCAAAATGAACATCCGCACCGTTGATACAACCCAGTACTTGAAACGCTTGCGTGATCGCGATTTTGACATGGTGTCTTCGGGTTATTCTGCGAATGCGTACCCGAGTTCTAATCTACTGTTCATGTGGAATTCGCATTACATCGACTCGACCTACAATACCGCTGGTGTGACCGACCCTGTGGTCGATGCCTTAACTGATGAGATAGCGAAAAACCAAGAGCATCCTGAGAAACTTCTTCCCCTAGGACGCGCTTTAGATCGCGTATTACAGTGGAATTTTTACATTATTCCACAATGGTATCTAAGCCAATATCGCGTCGCGACTTGGGACAAGTTCGAGCGTCCTGACGTGATGCCAAAATATGATCTTGGGATCGATACTTGGTGGGTGTCAGCCGAAAAAGCGGCCCAATTGCCAGAGAAGCGCCGTTAAGAGGACACCATGGCTGCATATATTTTTCGTCGCTTATTATTGGTGATACCAACGCTGTGGGCGATCATCACCATTAACTTTTTTATCATTCAGGTGGCACCAGGTGGGCCGGTTGAGCAAGCGATCGCTCAAGCTCAAGGGATCGGTTCCGGCATTATGGAACGTTTATCCGGCGGCGGCGCAGAAGTGGAACAAAGTTCTGCGGGGAGTGATAACCATAGCGGATATCGTGGTTCACGTGGCTTAGACCCAGAAGTGGTTGAAGCGATTAAAAAACAATTTGGTTTTGATAAGCCTATTTTGGAACGCTACACCGATATGCTCAAAGACTACGCCACGTTCCACTTTGGTGAGAGCCTGTTTCGTGGCGGCGACGTGATTGACCTCATTAAAGAGCGGCTTCCTGTTTCTGTGTCTCTGGGATTATGGAGCACATTGATCATCTATTTAGTATCGATTCCACTTGGCATTATGAAAGCGATTCATCACGGTTCACGCTTTGATGTTTGGTCCAGTGCATTAGTCATTATTGGCTACGCGGTTCCAGGGTTTTTGTTTGCCATTTTGCTGATTATTTTATTTGCCAGTGGCAACTATTTTAATTGGTTCCCACTGCGTGGGTTAGTCTCAAGCAATTTCGACCAACTGACTTGGTACCAACAGATCGCGGATTACTTCTGGCATTTAACCTTGCCGATTTTGGCAATGGTGATCGGTGGTTTTGCCGCATTAAGCATGCTGACCAAAAACTCATTTTTGGATGAAATCAACAAGCAGTATGTCGTCACCGCTCGCGCTAAAGGGCTTGATGAGCGTAGCATTTTGTATAAGCACGTGTTTCGTAATGCCATGCTGATCATTATTGCTGGGTTTCCAAGTGCGTTTATTGCCATGTTTTTCACAGGTTCCATGTTGATTGAAGTTATGTTTTCGCTTGAGGGAATCGGCTTGCTGGGTTTTGAGTCCACCATTCAACGCGATTATCCCGTTGTATTTAGCTCCTTATATATCATGACCTTACTTGGCTTAGTCCTGAGTATTATTTCCGATCTAACCTACACCTGGGTAGACCCTAGAATCGATTTTGAGGCGCGTTAATGCTGTTTAAATCCAATAAGAAATCGAATCCATTAAACCAAGCTCGTTGGCTTCGTTTTAAAGCTAATCGCCGTGGTTTTTGGTCGCTGTGGATCTTTGCTATTTTGTTTGTACTCAGCTTGTTTGCTGAACTGATTGCCAATGATAAGCCGCTATTAGTTGAATATAATGACGCGTGGTATTTCCCAGTGGTCGAAACCTATAGTGAAACCACGTTTGGTGGTGAGTTTGAAATTGAAGCTGACTACACCGACCCTTACATCATTGAACTTATTGAAGATAAGGGCTATATCCTTTGGCCGTTGATTCGCTTTCATTACGATACGATTAATTACAACATCTCTGGGGTGCTGCCTTCTGCGCCTGATTCTGTGAACTGGCTCGGAACGGATGATAAAGGGCGAGATGTATTAGCGCGCATTATTTACGGGTTTCGAATTTCAGTCCTGTTTGGCTTTGTATTAACCGCGATATCAACGGTGATCGGAGTCTTTGTCGGCGCGACACAAGGCTACTACGGTGGTTGGATTGACTTACTTGGTCAGCGATTTATCGAAGTCTGGTCAGGGATGCCAACCTTGTTTTTGCTGATTATTTTATCGAGTTTTGTCGAGCCCAATTTTTGGTGGTTACTCGGGATTATGGTGCTGTTTAGTTGGATGAGCTTAGTGGGGGTGGTACGTGCCGAGTTTTTACGTTGCCGTAATTTTGATTATGTTCGTGCTGCGCAAGCCATGGGCGTGGATGATAAGAGAATCATGCTGCGTCATATGCTGCCAAATGCCATGGTCGCCTCGCTCACGATGATGCCGTTTATTTTGTCGGGCTCGGTAACGACGCTAACCTCATTGGATTTCCTCGGTTTCGGGCTTCCGGTGGGATCGCCTTCTTTAGGTGAGTTACTCGCCCAAGGCAAAGCCAACTTACAAGCGCCATGGCTTGGGATTTCGGCTTTTGTCGTGCTGTCTGTGATGCTGACGCTGTTAGTTTTTATTGGCGAAGCGGTGCGCGATGCCTTTGACCCTCACCACCAAGGAAGATAATTATGTCAAAGCAAGTTTTAAAAATTGAGCATTTATCGGTGGGTTTTGGGCGCGGCAGCAACGTTGAAACGGTGACTCATGATGTCTCGCTGACGATCAATCAGGGAGAAACCTTAGCCTTAGTCGGAGAGAGCGGATCTGGTAAATCGGTGACTGCAAACGCGATTCTCAAGCTGTTACCCAAAGGGGCCGCGCATTATCTCACTGGTTCAATTGACTTTGATGGGACGGATACGCTGAAGTGTTCTGAGCGCCAACTGCGAGGCATTCGTGGAGGGCGGATCGGCATGATTTTCCAAGAGCCTATGGTATCGCTGAATCCGCTGCATAAAATCGGTAAGCAGCTGGTTGAAGTGGTCAGCATCCACCGAGGTGTTCGCACTCGTAAAGCGCAAGAGTTGGCTCTACAATGGCTACAAAAAGTAGGGATCCGTAATCCCGAGCAAAAGCTCAATGCTTACCCCCATGAACTATCGGGTGGAGAGCGGCAGCGGGTAATGATCGCGATGGCACTGATTAATGAACCAGAGCTGTTGATAGCCGATGAACCGACGACGGCGCTGGACGTCTCCGTTCAAGCACAAATTCTTGATCTACTCAAACAACTGCAGCAAGAGCTTGGCATGGCAATGCTGTTTATCACCCATGATTTGAGTATTGTGCGCCGCATTGCTGACCGTGTGTGCGTGATGCAAAGTGGTCGTATTGTCGAAACCGCACCTTGCCAGCGACTCTTTTCTGCCCCAGAGCATCCTTATACGCAAAAATTGATCGACTCGGATCCTAAAGGTTTCCCCGTGACGGTTGATGATGACGCCGCAGAGCTTCTGAGTGTTGAAAAACTTAAAGTGTGGTTTCCGGTCACGGGAGGTGTATTTAAGCGCGTAATCGATCATGTTAAAGCGGTTACCGACATGCACTTTACTTTACACAAAGGGCAATCCATTGGGTTAGTCGGTGAGAGTGGGTCGGGGAAATCAACCACGGGCATGGCCATCCTAAAATTGGTTGAGTCGCAAGGCTCGATTGCCTACCAGGGGAGTGAATTACAAGGGTTAGATCGCAAGCAGATGCTGCCTTATCGCAATAAAATGCAAGTAGTGTTTCAAGACCCATTTTCGGCACTCAACCCGCGAATGTCGGTCGCTCAAGTCATTGGTGAGGGGCTGCGTGTTCATCACGACTATGATGAGCAAACCTTGGACAGCATGATATGCGATGTTATGCGAGAAGTGGAACTCGACCCTGAAACCCGCCACCGTTATCCGAACGAATTTTCTGGGGGACAGCGTCAACGTATCGCAATTGCACGAGCACTGATTCTAAAGCCGGAATTTGTCCTGCTAGATGAACCTACGTCGTCACTGGATAGAACCGTTCAAGCTCAGGTTTTAGAGCTGCTTAAGTCATTGCAAGACAAATATCACCTGACGTATCTGTTTATCAGCCACGACCTCAATGTCGTCAAGTCATTGTGCCATTACACGATTGTAATGAAAGATGGTGAGATTGTTGAACAGGGCGATACTCAAGCACTCTTTTCTGCGCCATCCCAAGCTTATACCCAGCAGTTAGTCGCGCTATCAAGTTTCAATTAACCACTTCAGTGAAAATATGGCCGTTATACTTCGGTGTAACGGCTTGCACTTGCTAAGGAAAGAGGTTTGGAATACCAGTAGCCTTGCAAGTAAGCGACACCCATGTTGGCAAATTTATGATGCATCTCCGCGTTTTCGACTCCTTCAATGACGATGTCGACATTGTAGCTTCGACACAACTGGGTAATAAAGCGCAAATATTCCGCGGTGGCTGGATTGGTCAGGCTTTTCCATGCCATGTTTTTATCGACCTTAATTTGGCTAAGTGGCAAATCGAAAAAGCTGTGCAGAGAACTGTAACCTGAGCCAAAATCATCCAGTGAAAGGCGGAAGCCATAATCACTGAGTTTAATCAGTTGCCTAATTGCTTTTTGGTTCCCATCCAAAATAATGGTCTCAGTCAGCTCGAGAATAATGCTGCTCGCGGCAACGCCTTCAAGCTCGGCCATACGCCGAACCTCGTGAGGAAAGTGGTTATTGAGGATTTGCAGCACCGAAATATTAATATTCACGGTGACTTGGCGTTGGTGATGCTTTTGGTATTCCTTAATAAAGTGGCAGGCTTTCTCGAACACCAAATAGCCAAGTTCAACAATTAGCCCTTTCTTCTCCGCCACTGCAATAAACTCATCAGGGTAAATTTCACCCCATTCTTTGCTACGCCAACGAACAAGCGCTTCAAAGCTCGCGATCTTATTGGTTTGCGCATTGACTATCGGTTGGAATTTTACCGTCAGCTGTTTGCCGTCAATTGCCTTTTTAAGCTGTTGTTCGATATAAAAATGGCGATCGACTTTGTTCTTGGTGGAATCGACGTAAATCGCAATGTTGCTAAAGTTGTTTTCGCCGGCAAACTTACAGGTTCTTGCTGCTATCTTGACCAGTTCTGTGGCACTTAACGATTTGTCGAAATTTGGGTAAATCCCAATATTCATATCTTTGCCGTAAAGGTGTCCTTCGAGATCGACGGCTTTGCGATAGCTGTGCAGAATACGTTCGCCGAGCTGATGAATATCTTTATTTTCGTACAGGCCTTTGACCAAAATCGCAAAATCATCAGAGTGAACTCGGTACACATCAATAAACGTATCCGGGCAGCGATTTAGTGTCGCAATGAGGTGGTTGAGCAAATTTTGCAGAATTTGCTGACCATAAATATTCAGGTAATTTTTTACGTCCTCAATTTGGATATACAACAACGAATAATGTTCTTCATCCGTTGAGTTGATGTCATCGATATCAATATGCAGTTTGTTGGTATTAGATAGACCGGATTCAGTATCGACAAAGGCGGCTTTTTGAATATAGCTCTCCATGGTTTTTTTATCCGAGATGTCGCGGTGACAGCCAATCAGAAAACGTTGATCATCTTTAATTCGGGTAACGGCAGTGCCTTGAACCCATATGTATTGTCCATCGGTACGTTTGACGCGATATTCGGTAGAGAGACGCTTACCTTCAGTACTGGTATGCAAGGCAACTCGACGTTGCAGTAATAAGCGGTCTTCGGGGTGAACCAGTTCTAACCATTTCTGAAAGGAAGTATGCCCTGATTGAATACCAAACTGAGCATAGAACGTTGGATTGTAATAAAACATCTGTTCGCAATCTGCCATGTAGAAGATCCCATCATTAAACACATCAACAAGATGTTTAAAGTGGTTATCCATTAACAGATCAAGCTCAGCACCAGACAGCGGGAAACCGCTTAAATCGGAGACCTCATTGGTGTCAGTTGAGCTATTGGGCTGAGCAGGGAGTTGAGAATTTGCCCAGTTTTGATGTGCTTTATTATTCATTCAATGCAGACTTGCCTATCCAACGTTGGTTAGCCATCCTTCTTACCTTCGTGTGCTCTATTTTATAAAAATAATTCAGCTAATCCATGTGTTTTACATTAAATATTGACTAACGACCAGTCAATTTTGTGTTTATGTAGAACGAAATAACTACAAATGGGGCTGAATGAATGATTACTCTACAAGCTTTATCGACGAATCGCGAACAATCTTTAGCTCTGAATAGCCTGTTTGTCGATCGTGTTCTCGTGCAAAATGCAGGCTAGGGTAACGATGAATGATGAGTTCAGCGGTGGTGTCGATATAAGATTCTTCGAGTAGATGCCCGCCCCAGACTTTGCCTTGGTTATCAGCAACGGCGATATGTAAGTGTTGATGGGCTGCGGTCAAAGTGCCCATCAGCGATACGATTTCAAACGGTTGAGAAAGTTTAAGTGTTTGCTGCGCGCCAGCAAGACGAATGTGCAGTTGTGACAGGCTGCCAACGCAAGACGCGATACTCCCTGCTTGGATGTGGTTCTGAGTCACAAGGTGTTGTATCGCCGTCTTGAGGTCGTTGCCACGAGTCAAACGCCAGGCGAGAGGTTCAATGACGTTCATGGGAGCCACCTTCTATTAAACTAATCATCGCGTCTAATGCCGCGTCGATATCTTGATGGCGCTTGGCCTTACTCAACACTCGCATTCCCTGCATTTGGCTTAGTAACAGTGAGGCCAACTGCGCGGGGACGAGAGAGGCGCTGAGCTGTTTTTGTTGTTGGGCATTGGTGAGTGCTTGGCAAAAGTGTTCCGAAAGTAAGTCAAACAAGCGATTTCCTTGCATTAAGACTTTCTCATCTTCACCGCCATGCTCAACAATGGCATTTTGCATAAAACAACCGTTGGAGGAGTCTTTTTGTTTGTTGGCGAAGTGAATCAAAAATGTTTTCAGCTCAGGCCACCCTGCGCTGGGACCTGTCAGTGAGGTAACAGGGGGGAGAGAAACCTTCTCCAGATACGCATCAAGCGCCATGTAATAGAGGTTTTGCTTATCTCCAAAGCTGTTATACAGGCTAAAGCGGTTGATTTGTAAAGTATCTACGAGGTCCGAAATAGCGGTATTGGCATACCCTTTACGCCAGAATAACGCCATGGCTTCTAGGAGTTTTTGGTTCTTATCAAAATTCGATTTTCTTGCCATAAGATCAATGCTGCAACTTGGGTAATTAATTCTTGACTGAACGTTTAGAAATTAAGTAGATTTTAAACTAAACGATCGTTCCGGAAAAGAGAAAAGGAAAAAAGATAATGAAACTTTATGAAACGGCGATGACGCCAAGCTGTCGACGTGTCAGTGTATTTTTGAATGAGTTAGGTGTTGACGTGGAACGTGTGGCACTTAATGTTCGCGATGGCGATAATCTCTCTACTGAGTTTTTAGCAAAAGCAGTCAATGGTAAAGTTCCGATGCTTGAGCTCGACAGTGGGGAAACCCTTTGTGAAAGTGTCGCTATTTGCCGTTATTTTGATGAGTTGTATCCCAACGAACTCGGCCTGTTTGGAAGTACCGCACTTGAAAAAGCACAAGTTGAAATGTGGCATCGGGTGGTCGAGTTCCAAGGTCTATATGCTGGGTTTCAAGCGTTTCGCAATATGACAGGTATTTATAATGACCGAGAGCGCTGCGTCGCGGAATGGGGGAAGGAATCGAAATTGCGCGTAGAAGAATTCTTGCCTACGCTCGATAAACGTTTGGCTGAGTCGTCGTATGTCGCGAGTGAACGCTTTACCGTTGTGGATATTACCACGTATATTTTTATTGGCTTTTGTACTAAGGCGTTAGAAATCGACGTGACTGGACAATACCCCTCGATTGCTAAGTGGTTTAGTCGTGTGTCTGAGCGTAAAGCTTTTCAAGCATAACGATTGAGGCTGCATTTACCTGAGAAATGGCTGGTCTACCGGCCATTTTTGCTTCTAGAAAAAGGGGTTACATCTCAATAAGTGACGTTGTGAAGTTTTGTTCACATCTGTTTGCCACAATCCGAGAAGCACATCGCGAATTGACGTTTGACTGGCGTAAGAAAGGAGCGATTTTACTGTCAGTTATTACTGACAAAGTTGAAATATTTCTTTTTAAATCAGAATGTTATGATTTTTTATTCGCTGATAAAATATTGACTTATTAAGCGCTTACTCTAAGCTTTGCCGTCCCCCGACACAACGCTGAGAAGAGTATTTAGTGCGCTTGACATCATTACTAACCTTATTGGTTTCGATCACTACATTGTGGACCACTAATGCGTCTGCTATCGACTTTGCTGAGAAACCGAATGAACACTCCGCATTTTCCGAAGTGATCAATGTTGCTGTCTATTCCTCTTTGTCTCCAGAACTGGACCATACGGTCAGTGAACAGTTCCAAGGGATCAATATTAATTATTTGCAATCTATCGCTCAAGAACTCAATGCATCACTGAATATTGAGGGTTATGGAGAGATTGAGAATGTCTACAAAGCGCTTGAAAATGGCGAAGCTGACGTTGCTGTCGGGTTTAGTCGCACACCGAGTCGAGAGCAGCGCTTTGTGTTCTCAGATACTTTTTATAAAACCAGTCTAGCGGTTTGGTATCGCAATAATCGTACAGCCTATCTTGCGCCGCAAAGTTTAAAGTGGGTATGTTTACGAGAGTCTAGCTACTGTTCACGTCTGCAATCTCTAGGGGTTGTAAACCCATCGGTTGTTGATGATTTTGACCAATCGTTTGAGATGGTTAACTCTGGTGAAGCCGATGCGTTTGTCGCGAACTATGTTTCTCTGCTGCAGTATCTTAACGAAAATGACATCGTAGATGGTCAAGTTTGGGTTCCTGATTGGCTTGAACCTGAACAAGTTTCGGTGATGGCTGCGCCGAGTAAGCAGGCTTTAATCACACGTATTAATGATGTTTTAGCGTCGCGCGGCGAATCATTAAGAGCGTACTCCTCACAGTCTTTTAACGCCTATCACAAAATTGATCAGGCCAATATCGCGTATCGCAATAGCCACCTTGAAGACCGATCCGTACGTTTCACGTTTAATGAAGACAGCTATCCGCTGTTTTATCGTGATAGCGACGGTAAGCTAACGGGGGCGCTCAATGAGATGTTGAGACTGATACAGTCTCGTTCGGGGATCAAGTTTCACTATGTTCCTACGCCAGAAGGTAAAACACCGGACCAAATGATTGAAGATGGCGAAATCGATATTTTGCCGATGGTATTTAAGGACGGGTTAAATTCGACAGAGATCAAACTGACCGATGCTTACATGAACATGAAGTATGTCGGGGTTGAGCTCAGTTCACCGCGCCTTTCAAAAGACCAGCCTGACGGTGTGCTGATGACGACTCGGCACCCATCAGAGTTAGGGGTGACTCACAGCACCTTTAGCCCTCAGACTCGGCCCTATACCGACTTAACGAAGATGCTTAACGCGTTGCGTAACGGTGAGATAAGCCGTGCCTATATTCGTGATGACTTGGTCGATATGATGCTAGGAAGTGGGCACGATGACCAATTTAAAATCAACCGCAAAGATTTCAAAATGGTTCATGCGTCAATTGGAGTGTCGAAACAGGAGCCTTTGCTGCTCAATGCGCTCAATAGCGTTCTAGCGACGGTTGATGATAATGAACTGAAAAAAATTCGAGATGGCTACTCTCATATTAAAGTGGTTTACGGTTACGACAAGTTCAAAGTCGCACTGTTAACGGGGTCGTTAATTTTAGTTGCGTTGATCATTATCTTGATCAGCTATCTATTTTCTAAAAACCTGAAACTTCAGGTGGTCATGCGAGAAAACGAGGCTAAGAACTCACAAAATGAATTTGAGTTTATGCAGCGAATTATCAACGCACTTCCGCTCCAAATCTTTATCCACGATTCTAACCATAATTTGGTGCTAAGCAATTGCGAGAACTACATATCTGGAGCGTGTAAAGGCTGTTCGATGGCGGAAAATAACTCGTCAAAAGCGGCGATTGTTGAAAACCACGAAGTGCTTGAGAAAGTGCTTAACGACGATTATTCAATGGCACGCACGGTTGATATTACCGATTGCAGCCTGAATATCCAAACGGTCGATTTTTTCCGCAAGCGTGTCATTCACTCAGCGACACAAAAAGCATTTGCATTAACAGCGATACATGATGTGAGTCGTCGTAATCAGCAACAACGGGAATTGATCGAAGCCAACAAATTGGCAGAGCAAGCCGTGGTCGCTCGTGAACGTTTTCTTGCCAGTATGAGTCATGAACTGAGAACGCCGATTGCAGGTATGAGTGGTTTGCTCGAAATGCTGAATATGCGTCTGACTCATGCTGAAGATCGTATGTTGTTGAAAAATGTCATTACTTCGACACAAAACTTGAAGATGTTGGTCAATGATATCTTAGATTTTTCGAAGTTGGAGGCCAATCAACTCAACATTGAAGCGATGGACTTTAACGTGATGAAAGGCACTTGTGAGCTATTACGTATCCACAGTGCAGCGGCGAAAGATAAAGAGCTGGAGTTTGAATTTAATTGGACGCCGTCTGCGATTCGAATTATTAAAATTGACGCGCTGCGTTACAGCCAAATCGTCAACAACTTGCTGTCAAATGCGATTAAGTTTACCGACAGTGGCAAGATTCGTGTTGATACACGTGTCACTGAGCAAAATATTCATTTCTCCGTCATGGATTCTGGCGTAGGTATGACAGAGCAGCAGCAGAAAATTGTGTTTCAGCCTTTTGTTCAGGCAGACAACACCATTGCTCGTCGCTATGGCGGCACCGGGCTCGGTTTAACGATTGTTCGCGATTTAATTGAATTAATGGGCGGTGATTTTGAGCTAGAAAGTGTTACTGGTCTCGGAACTAAGATCACATTTACACTGCCGCTTGAAGTTGTGGAATGTTACAATAACTTGTTCCCGAACCTTGAGTTGCACCATGGTCCCGTACCGAAGCACGTTATGGAGTGGATGGAACCTTGGTTTGAACATGTCGAATTTGCTGAGCAGAGACACAGCTTGTTTTTGACTACGGCGATGGACCAGTCGCGCCATAATGAAGATTATACCGTCGTTCTTGATCCAGCCGTCACACAGATGGCTGAGGTGGATGATAATATTATTCGTCTATCCACAACGCCACTCTTCCCAGACGTTCTGTTTGAAGTGATGCGCCGAATCAACGATGGCGATACTGAGCCAGAGTCTGACGACATTGTCATGCTGAGTGGTCATGTGTTAGTGGCAGAAGATAATCCCATCAACCAGATGCTTATTGCTAAGCAACTTGAAGAAATGGGTGTGACGGTGGATTTGGTTTCTGATGGCTTGCAGGCGCTGAATCGTCTACGTCGCAATATTACGTCATATGATCTCTTGATCACCGATGGTCATATGCCCAATATGGATGGATACCAACTGGCAAGGCGCGTGCGCGATACGCTGCCAGAATTTGCTGATAAGCCGATTATTGGCTGCACGGCAGAAGATAGCCGAGTCGCACTGCAACGCGCAGAAACGAGTGGGTTTGATCATATTCTTTATAAGCCTTATGGCATTTATCCACTCAATCAATTATTGAAAAAATTCCTACCGGCACAAGCAAATGTGACGGCGCAGGTTCGACCACAAGCGATCGTGACAAAGCTGTGTTGGCTCGACAACTTTCAAGAGCAGGAAGCTCGAATGCTCGGTGATGTGTATATCACGACCATGCAAGAGGACTGCGAAAAACTCATCGAAGTAAAAAATGATTTGTCCCAAGTTCGACAGGTCGCGCACCGAATTAAAGGTGGCGCTGGAACCGTTGGGTTAAAAGAGCTTATGGAATTGGCGCAAACCGTAGAGGACGCCGCCGCAGAAGGCCATCAAGATATTCATGGAAGTATCAATAGCTTGATAACGCAAATAACTGAAACGATAGAACATACGAGAGATTGGTTAAATGCTCATGAACACACAGTTACATGTACTGATTCTTGATGATAGCGCTTTGCAGCGGTGTACAACGCGCATGCAGTTGGAGCGAATTGGTGTACAAGACATCGAAGAGTCCTCTGACGGTCACGAAGCGTTAGCGCTATGCGAAAATAAGCGTTATGACATGCTTATCTGTGATTTAGACATGCCAGAAATGGATGGCATCCATTTCTTAAAACGATTAAGCCGCTCGGGCTTTGATGGCACCATTGGTATCCAAAGTGGTATTGATGTGACCGTACTGAAAATCGCCTGCATCATGTGTACACAGCTTGGCTTCAAAAAGGTGGTCGCCTTACCAAAGCCTGTTGCGCAAGATACGCTATCTGGGGTGATTAAAGAGCATATTGAAACTCGTGAGCTCGAGCTGGAAGTAAAACCAACGCTTGATTTTGATATTTCAGCGATTCAAACCGCGTTTAATAATGGTGAATTCCAAAATTACTACCAGCCAAAATACGACTTTAAAACCGAGAAAGTGGTTGGCGTTGAAGTGTTAATGCGTTGGATTCATCCTGCACTGGGCATTATTGGTCCCGATGTCTTTTTGCCGTTGATTGACCAAAGCAAAATGCAAAATGAGTTGTTCTTCCTATCCGCCGAGCAAGCGTTTAAACATTTCTCAGCCAGTGAATCGAAAAGTACCATCGCGCTGAATGCCACCCAAACCAATCTAGAAACCTCCAAATTCGTCGAACGATTGTTGGATTTGGCGCATCAGTATCAGATAGAGCACAACCGAATTATTGTTGAGCTTACTGAAAATGAAGTGTCACTGCTTTCGCCAGTGATGCTAGAGAACATTGCGCGTTTACGCATTCATCGTGTTGGGCTTTCAATTGATGATTTTGGTACGGGGTATTCAACCTTACTAAAACTGGCTCAACTCCCTGTCACTGAATTGAAGATCGACCGTGAGTTTGTTGCCTCCTGTACCTATGACATTCGCACGCAATCGATTGTTCGTTTGACTCATCAACTGGCACGCAATCTTGGGCTTAAAGTGGTGGCAGAAGGAGTCGAAAATCAAGAAACCTGGGCGTATTTGGAGAAGTTAGGTGTCGATGTGTGTCAAGGCTTCTTGACCGGAAGACCTATGCCGTTCGCTCAAATTCAACGTTTAGAGAACAACTTATGCTAACTTATAAAGTGAATTGTTTGATTTTGGATGATCATCCACTGGTTTGCGCCGCAATAGAAAATTTGCTGCGTGATCATCACCGTATCGAGAATGTCTATTCATTAACCGATTCCCATAAAGCGCAAAGCTTTATAAAAGAGAACAACATCGAACTTTTGGTGCTCGACGTCAATTTAGCGAAAGCCGATGGCTTTGAATTTGCTCGTCGTATTACCGCCCATGGTTATCAGGGAAAAATGCTGTTTATCTCGGCCAATGATTCACAAATCTATTCGGAAACGGCTTTTCGCTTGGGAGCGGATGGTTACATCACTAAATCAGAAAACATGAGCCTGATTGTGCAAGCCATCGACAGCATTTTAAACGGTTACACCTTCTTTAAATTTACCGGAGAAACACCTGACCGCAGCTCAGAAGTGAAACTGTCGCAGCGTGAAGCGGTAGTTCTAACCTATTTAATGGAAGGGAAAGCCAATAAAGATATTGCTGAAATCTTGTCTTTAAGCGCTAAAACCATCAGTACTTACAAAACCAGAATTCTCGAAAAATACCAAGTGAAGTCGGTGCTTGAATTAATGAAAGTCGGAGAAAAAATTAACCACGATCATTAATCAAAAGTGGGTGAGTCGCGCAGGGTATGGAAGAAGAAGCACTTCGGTGCTTCTTTTTGAGCACTAGATAAAAGCGACCATCTCAGATGAGATAATGAGAAACAGCGAAAAATCATCCCGAGGTTTAGCATTGATGGCTATACGCTCAATATCGCTGCTTTTACAATGAAGGGAAACAAGTCAAGTCTGAGGGAATGTATGACTGAGCCGTTAGATCTCAACTTGCTCAAAGTCCTTATCTTAATCAACAAGCATCGCCAGTTACGGCCGGTTGCCAAAGAACTTGGCAAAACAGAAAGCGCGGTGAGCAAATACCTCGCGAAATTGCGTATTCAGCTTGACGACACGCTGTTTGTGCGCGGAGCACACCGACTGGAACCCACAGAGTTTACGCTGAAACTCCTGCCGCAGATCAGTGCTGGATTGGAGTTACTCGATGGCGCCATAGCTCGCCAAGAGTTTATTCCGCAAGCTTACGACAAAGTGGTGCGTATCGCGCTACCAGAAATTGTTCAGCATCTTATTGGGGCGGATTTGATGGTGGCGTTATGGGAAGTGTTACCCAAAGCTCAAGTTCAAATCACCAACTGGCATGATCTTACCCCAGAGCATATTTTGGATAACAAAGTCGATATCGGCGTTCAGTATTTTAATCCAATGCAAACTAAGTCTATCTATCAACAGAAATTGGGCCGTGTCGTGGGTTCCATTGTCAGTTGTGAAGACGATAAGCTGAAAACAGCCAAGGAATTATTGAAACGGCGATTTGTGGTACTTGAAATGAAAGGGTGGCATCAAAATCAAGCCATCATCAAAACCAGCCTAGAAGAAGTTGGCATTGAGATAAACAGTGTCGGCACCATTGATAATATGCACGCGCTGCTTGATTTAGTGCGAAAACGGCATATTGTTTCGCTGCTCCCAAATATAGGAAAAGCGAGTGAAGACATTGTCTACCACTCGTTTTCTGAATCTGGGATTGCGGTGGACTTGCCGAATGTCGTCGCCAACTATAAGGCGTTAAACATGGGCAGCCCACTTCACGTATTACTCTACAAAACCCTAAAAGACGTTATGTTCCCTAAGGCGAATTAGTTTTCTTCACCTAGGTGCTCGCGCATTTGCATCAATTCCACAATCGAACCCACATTATATTTGTCGAGAATGCGAGATTTGTAGGTGCTGATGGTTTTTGAACTCAACGACAATAGTTCAGAAATTCGTTTGTTGGTGTAGCCTTTGACCAAGTAATTAAATACCACGGTTTCTCGGTTCGACAAGGCAACCGTTTTACGAAAGCTGTTGGCTTTGTGCTTAAACACCGAATAACCACGCGCCACACTTAAGATCGCCTCTTTGATCACAACCGAAGATTCCACTTTGGAAATATAGCCGTTTGCTCCGAGTTTGTACGCAGTCATTGAATACATTGGGTGCTTACTGCTGGAAATAAACAATACTTTGCCTGTGTAACCGTGAGCACGAGCACGGCGAATAAATTCGAAACCGTCTGAATTTTCCAAATCGACGTCTAAGATGACGTAATCAATGTCGTGGTTTCTTAGCAATTGAATACCGAACGTTGCATTGTTAGCTTGATAAGCTTGCGAGTTTGGCATGCATTCGTAGACCAAGCTTTCAATTGCTGTGCGCATTAGGGGTTGAGTATCAATGATCAAAATATTCATTGCTGACATGTATGGGGCCTCTAGTTGAATGAGCGACATCAATGTCTGTTAACTCCGAATGCGCTTAATGTAAGTGATAACTGACGGAAATGGCGGAATAGCGTATTTTCCGAATAGGAAACGCTGTCAGGGCTCTGTCAGACAAACGTCAATCGACGTCAGATTCAGATGACAGGCTTAATGGTTTTCCCATCATCAAAAAGCCTTTACACTATGAGTGTCAGCACATTTAGAGATGATCATGAATAACGAGTATGACTACGACGCCGATGAAGGCGAAGAAATCGAAATTGAAGCGTTAGGTATAGAAGTAAACACGCAACCTATTGAATTGTATAAAGTCATGAAACTGGCCAATTTGGTGTCTGGAGGCGGCGAAGCCAAGTATGCGATCAGTGAAGGCTACGTCGCGGTAAATGGTGAGCTTGAAACGCGCAAAAGACGTAAACTGTATGACGGTGACTTTTTTGAATTCAACCAAGAATATTATGTTGTCGTTTATAATGAGCAGCAAATCAGTGAGCCCAACGAGGAAATGATTGTCCAAGAGGACGATGATGTTGTGGTCGAGGATGTTATTGAGCCACCGGCTGTGACAGACGAACCAAAGCCAGCGCCTAGCGACAATACCAAGAAAAAGCCGGGGGCAGGACGTAAGTCACTCGATTTCTTATAACGCCATAACCGCTAAGACGAATAGGTGCGCAATGTTCATTGCGCATTTTTTTTGGCTGAACGACAAACTGTGTATTGAGGCTTCTTGGGTATCGTCGCAGTACACGGAAAACGCTTGATGCGATCTGGCTAAGAACAATTTTTCCTAAAGGATGGAGTGAAATGGTGAAAACATTACGATCCGTTGCTTGTTCCGTATTTGGAACGTTCTGGTTGCCATTTTGAGGATGACATTTATCTCAATCTAAATGATAATACATTGCATTTGTATTATATGAGAATTAGGGATAACAATGAAAGCTCTCGCAGTCGCGCTATTAGCTGGTTTGGCCGTTTTCAACGTTCAGGCGGAAACCGTCAGCATCAAGCATGAAATGGGAACGACAACACTGGAAAGTAATCCTAAACGTGTCGTTGTTTTGGGGATTGGCGCATTAGATGCCGTTGATAGCATGGGCGTAACACCCGTTGCGGTATCTACAGCCACTATGATGCCTGATTATCTCGCGAAATATGAAGATGTTCCTTCTTCAGGCAGTTTATTTGAACCCGATTTTGAGGCCATTTACAGCGACAAGCCAGACGTTATTATTGCGGGGCCTCGCAGTGCGACGCATTATGATGAGCTGTCAAAAATAGCGCCTACGATTATTTTTGGTACTCGCAGTTCTGACTATTGGCAAGCGACACAAGAGCAATGGCGTAAGTTGGCCACCGTTTTTGAGAAGCAAGAGATGGTCGAGAAGAAAATCGCTGAGCTTGATAATGAATTCAAAGCAATTCGTGACTACAACCAGTCACACCAAGTGGATGCGTTGACCGTGATGAGTTCTGGAGGCAACATTACCACCTTCGGTACTGAGTCACGCTTTGGTATTCTATACAAAGAATTTGGCTTTAAAGAAACAGTGCACAATATTAAACCAAGCCAGCATGGCGATTTAGTTTCATACGAGTACATTCAGAAAGCCAACCCAAGTACCCTATTGATTATTGATCGTGACAAGCTGGTGAATAAAGGCACCAGTCATACTCGTGAACAGTTTGACAATGAATTGATTCAGTCAACTAAAGCGTATCAAGAAGGGCGAATGACTTACCTTGATCTTAACGCTTGGTACTTGGCGATTTCTGGAATCAAAGCGACTCAGCAAATGATCGCAGATGTGAAATCAACGATTGGTTTGAATTAGTTTTCGCAAGCAGAGGTTAACTTTGAAAAAGTTATTGCTTGCTCTCGTTGCTCTTAGCCTGCTCTCACTGTTTGTGGGAGTGGGTAACCTTACCGCTGGCGAACTGCTTAGTGGCGATGCAAATGCTTGGAACTTGTTGTTCACAAGCCGATTGCCCCGTCTGTTAGCCATTTTGTTAGCCGGTGCCGGGCTGAGTATCGCGGGCTTAATTATGCAGCAAATTAGCCAGAATCGATTTGCTGCGCCTTCGACATCGGGCACGATAGAGTGTGCGATGTTTGGTTACGTTTTGAGCCTGGTCATTTTCGGCGACGGTGACAATTTATGGCTCATTTTTGCCTGTGCTATGGTCGGCACCCTGGTCTTTGTACAGTTTATTCACCGTATCCAATTCAAAAATGCCATTTTCGTGCCTCTGGTCGGCATTATTTTTGGTAATGTTGTCGAATCCGCAGCCACGTTTCTTGCCTATAAATTTGACGCAATTCAAAACCTGCAAGGGTGGGCGGTTGCCAACTTTGCCAATTTGCTACGAGGAGATTTTGAACTGCTCTATGTGGCTCTTCCGGTTGCGATCTTAGGTTACTTATATGCGGCGCGTATTTCGGCGGTCGGCCTTGGTAAAGACTTTGCCACCAACCTAGGGCTTAATTACAAGCAGGTGGTGATGCTGGGCGTGATTTTGGTGTCGGTTATGGCGGCGAGTGTGGTGATGATCGTCGGACGTTTACCTTTTCTTGGTTTGATTGTCCCCAACTTAGTGACCCATTTCTTTGGCGATAATTTGCGTAAAAATATTCCTCTGACCGCCATCGCTGGTGCACTAACGGTACTGGTGTGCGATTTACTCGGGCGCTGGATTATTTATCCGTATGAAGTGCCTATCTCTATGATTATTTCGATTGTCGGCGGTGCGGTATTTATCGGCTTGATTTTGCGAGGGCAAAAGCATGGCTGACAGAAATAAGCTTTTGATTTTGGCGGTGGTCAGCATCGTTGTTGCGGCGCTGTTTATTGGCGTTGGCCTCACGGCAGATAATTACCAGTATTTTCTATCGCGACGTGTACCGAAAGTGTTGGCGATTGTCCTCGCCGGTGTGGCAATCGGTCAATCATCTCTGGTGTTTCAAACCATAACAGGGAATCGAATTTTAACCCCGAGTGTCATGGGCTTTGATAGCCTGTATATGCTCACGCAAGTGATTGTGGTGGTGCTGTTTGGTGGGCTGAGTAGCTTCACCTTAAATGCGTATCTGAATTTTAGTGTCTCTGTGGTCGTGATGATGCTGTTTTCGACCGCGTTGTTTGCGTTCTATTTTCGCAGTCAAAAACGGAATTTGATGAGTTTACTACTGCTTGGCGTCATTCTCGGGCAGTTGTTCAGTAACATTGGTTCGTTTTTTACGATGTTGCTTGATCCCAACGACTTTACCGCAATTCAGTCGAAGATGTTTGCCAGCTTTAACAATATTAAAGTGGGATTAGTCTACTTCTGTACACCGGTTTTACTGGTGTTAAGTGTGTTGCTTTATCGTATGCATCGTACGTTAGATGTGTTTTGGCTAGATCAAGATAATGCGATCAGCTTGGGCGTCGATGTGCGTTCAATGACGTTAAAAACGTTGCTGCTGTCTGCGGGATTAATTGCGATTTCAACCGCGCTCATTGGGCCGATTATGTTCTTTGGTTTACTGGTCACTAACCTAACTCGAGAATTTATCGCCAATTATCGCCATAAGGTATTACTGACTGCGGTAAGTTTATTATCCATTGCTTCTTTACTCACGGGGCAATGGGTTATCGAAAACATCTTTGAGTTTTCAACCACGCTTAGTGTGGTCATTAACTTTATCGGTGGTATTTACTTTTTATCCATGTTGCTTAGAAACAAGGTTGTATAACATGATCAAACTTGAGAGTTTGACCAAGGTCTTTGGTCATAAACCCGTTGTTGATAGTGCCAGCGCTGAGTTTGAAAAAGGGAAAGTGACGTCAATTATCGGCCCAAATGGTGCGGGCAAAAGTACACTTTTGTCGATGGCTAGCCGGTTAATTAATAAAGACCAAGGCAAGGTGTTTATTGATAGCGTTTCGCTTGAAGAGTGGGATACCAAAGAGTTGGCGAAGCGACTTGCCGTGCTCAGGCAAGCGAACTCGATCACTATGCGTTTTACGGTGCGAGAAATGGTCTCTTTCGGACGTTTTCCTTACAGCAAAGGTAACCTTACTGCACAAGATCAAGAGGTGATAGATCAAGCGATTGAGTACCTTGATTTGACTCGTATTCAGCACAGCTATCTGGATGAGCTCAGTGGTGGTCAGCGTCAACTTGCGTTTATTGCAATGGTCATTGCTCAAGATACTGATTACGTGTTTTTAGATGAACCATTGAATAATCTCGATATTAAACATTCACTGCAGATCATGAAAAATGTCCGCCGTTTGGCGCATGAGACGAACAAAGCGGTGGTCGTGGTGATTCATGATATTAACTTTGCATCATGCTACTCCGACAAAATCATCGCGCTCAAGCGAGGTAAAGTGGTGGCGCAAGGTTCGGTGGAAGACGTGATTCAAGCCGACACGTTGGAGCGCATCTACGAGACTCCATTTAATATCATTGAGCAAGATGGTAAGCGAATGTGCACCTACTATTGATAAAGTATGGTCATCAGAGAAAAACAAAGCCCTCTTTGTGAGGGCTTTGTTGTATTTAGAGCTTGGGCGTCGAAGAGAGGGCTAAGACGTTTTTGTCAGCTCTTCAATAATTGGGCAGTGGCTGTTGGTGTCTCCTGGACACGCTGAAACCCACAGTTTTAGTTGTTTTTCTATTTCTTGAAGATGATGAATTTTTTCTTCGATTTCATGCAATTTCACTTCAGCCCTCAGCTTAACATCACGGCTTTGGCGCTGTGGATTATGCGCAAGATCCACAAGCTCACGGCACTCCGCTAATGAAAATCCAGCACTTTTCGCTCGAGAGACTAAGTTTAATTCCTGAACGTGCTGCGGTGTGTATTCTCGATAGCCGGATTCACTGCGCGGAGGTGGGGTAATAATGCCTTTTTCTTCGTACATGCGAATGGATTTGCTAGACAGCCCTGTCATTTCAGATATTGCACCGATATTCATACCTACCTCCGTACGTTGGATTTTTTCAGTCTACTCGTTTTTGTTGTCTTTCTCTACACGGTGAGGGCTGGAGGATCAATCATTGTTGGCCTGCGAATGCCGTTGGGGCAGCTAACGGCTGAGGTTTGTAATGCAGCGTCCACACGATGGCTTCTTCCAAAGGACGCGCTTTTGAGAAGTAGAATCCCTGAAGTAAATCGCATTCGAGTGAGCGCAATAATTTTACGGTATCAAGGCTATCGATACCCTCCGCAACCACGTTATGGCCTAATCCATGAGCGAGTGAAATGATATTTTGCACAATCGCGAGATCTTTTTTGCTGTCACAAACATGGGTGATAAAGGAACGGTCGATTTTCAATTGGTTGACGGGTAAGTCGCGAAGTAGAGATAACGAAGAGAATCCGGTACCAAAATCATCAAGGCTAATGCGAAAGCCCAGTTGTTGAAGTTTACTAAATAGCTGCTTAGGGTGATGGAGTCGGTTAATGGCGACGCTCTCGGTAATTTCGAGTATCAATCGCTGATTTAAGATTGGGTGGGATTGGATCAATTGGCTGAGCTGATCAACTAACTTGGTGCCAATTAAGTCCTTGGCGGATAAATTCACATGCACAGGCAAGTGCACACCGTGATCTGAAAATTGGCTGAGATCACTGGCGACTTTATTGAGTAGCCAATGGGTAATGCGCGTAATTTGGTGACTTTTTTCGGCCACCCCAATGAAATCATTCGGTGAAAATTGCTCTCCATCACTTGAATGCCAGCGAATTAAAGCCTCATAGCCATCTACTTCGAGGGTTCGTCCATTGATAATGGGTTGGTAAAACACCCGAAGTTCGTGGTTTTTAAGCGCGTAATCAAGTTTCTGAGAGATTTCCAATTGACGAGTTGGGCCTTGTTCCATTGAAGATTCATACACCGTTAACAGCTGGCCTGTATGTTTGGAGTGGTACATTGCAAGGTCAGCCGCATTGAGCAGCTGATCGGTGGTTTGGCCATTATGCGGGAAACGGCTCACGCCGATGGTTACACTGATGGTTAATTGAAAACCATCAATATTAAATGCCTCGCGAAGCTGCTGGTGGATTTGCGTAGCTAAGGCCGCGGATTTTAAGTCGTTACTGTTTGGAATTAATAGGACGAATTCATCTCCACCAACACGCGCTAAGAAGTCGTGTGGCGAAAGAATCATCGAGATTCTATGACCCAGTTGAATTAAGCACTGATCACCGTAGTAGTGACCCATACCATCGTTAATCTGCTTAAAATTAACCACGTCAAATAGCATGACATCAAAGGGTTCATTCTTAGAAATAAGAGTATTGATGGTTTCAACAAAATACTTTCGATTTGGAATACCAGTGAGCGTATCTTGGACAGAATGGGTGCGTTCCGCATCAGCGAGTTTCTGAAGTTTGAGTAAAGAATCAAAACTGTTGGAGACGACCAAGCTTACAAATACGCCCCCGCAAAGCAAGATGACGGCCAGTGCAACAATCAATAAATCATTAGGCTGGTTTATGAATAGGGCAATTAAGACGCAAATATACCCTATAACGAAACCGAAAATGAGCAGGCTCAATATTTTCCAACTGCTGGAACGAGTCAGTTGATAAATTTTTCTCGCCGGAACAACCGCCGCTAGAAGCCAAAATAGACCAACGAGTACAAGCAACTGACTGATGATTGACAAGAATACGCTCCTACAAACCAGCACGAAATGAGACACTAAATCTTAGCAGAGTAAATGAGTATCGCGCAGTATTAGCGTTGGTGCTGTCTCGAATGGTTGAAAAGTAGACAAGTTATTTAATTCTTGACTAAAAAAAAATTGAAATTTGAGTTAGATCAAGAAAAAAACTTACATTTAAGTTAAAAAATTAAAAGAAAATTGAATTGTTCAAAAAATATTGAATAATGGGAGTCTCCCCAAGGAAGTGAAACGCTTTCGCAACACAATCGAAAACAGGATGCACATTTCATGTCTAATTCATATGTATTGGTGATTAACTCAGGAAGTTCGTCTCTAAAATTCGCGGTTATTGACTCGAATTCTGGAGACGCACTTGTTAGCGGAATCGGTGAGTGCTTTGGTTTGCCAGAAGCAGCTATCAGCTGGAAGTACAACGGTGAGAAAACCGAAGAGTCGATTCCTCAAGGAGGTAATCACCATCAGTACGCATTCGAACGTATTGTGAAGTTGTTGGATGATTTAGCCCTTACCGAGAAATTCGTTGCGATTGGTCACCGAGTGGTTGCAGGTGGTGAGTCGTTTAAAGGTACCGTTCGTGTTGATCAAGCGGTCGTTGAAGAGATTGATCGCCTTGCAGAACTTGCTCCTCTGCACAACAAAGCGAACGCGGATGGAATGCGTGCTGCGATGGAAGTTTTCCCCCAACTTCCACAGTTTGCTATTTTTGATACTGCATTCCACCAAACCATGCCTGCGAAAGCGTTCATGTATGCACTTCCACATGAACTGTATGATGACTATAAAATCCGTCGTTACGGCGCTCATGGAACCAGTCACTACTTTGTCAGTCGTGAAGCGGCTAAAATGCTTGATAAGCCTGCCGATCAAACCAATGTTATTACTGTGCACCTAGGCAACGGTGCGTCAATTACGGCAGTGAAAAATGGCCAAAGTGTCGATACCAGTATGGGGCTAACGCCTCTTGCGGGTTTGATGATGGGTACTCGCTGTGGTGACCTTGACCCTAGTGTGATTGAATTTCTAATCCGCAAGGGTTGGGATTCAGAGAAAATCTTCAGCACTCTGAATAAAAAATCGGGTTTCCTTGGTGTTTCCGGCCTGACCTCTGACGCGCGTGGTATTATGGATGCGGTTGACGAAGGTAACCAGCGCGCGAAATTAGCATTTGATGTCTTTACATACCGTGTTGCGAAATACATTGGTTCTTACTTAGTGGCATTAGATAGCTTAGACGCCATTGTCTTTACTGGCGGGATCGGCGAAAACTCTCTGCCAATCCGTGCTGAAATTTTGAAGAATCTGAAAATCCTAGGTTTTGTTGAAGATGCACAAGGCAATGAAGCGGCGCGCTTTGGGAAATCAGGTGTGATTGGTCACTCTGAGCTTCTTGGAGCGCAAGCGCTGGTCATTCCAACCAATGAAGAACTGGTGATTGCACAAGATTGCGTTAACCTGCTATAAGCTCGTTGATTGCAGAAAAGCCCAAACATGCGTTTGGGCTTTTTTATGTCTACGATTTGTTATCTCTTCCAAATTCAGGAATGTATTCCCTTCTCTTTCTTCACCACTGGCTATTTTCTGAGCCTAGAAAGCGCTTTTTTGACGATACGTTCACATAAACTATTCGCCACCATATGCAACTAAGAAAGTTATAAGTATAACCCCCGGTTATTAACACGTAATAACTGTGTGTGAATAAGTTAACTAATTTGTTTGTAATAAGTGGGGAATGTAACAAAAGTTGGCTATTAACCTATCGGTCAATTAAGTCTCTGCTAAAGTTTAAACATAAAATCAATGTATAACGCGTCAGCGATTGTCTAGAGGAAACCAGCATGGGAAAGCGTAATCAGGATGTCATCGATGAAGAAGTGACGTTTTCTGAAGAGCTCGTATCAACCACGGATTTGCGCGGTGTGATTACCTACGCCAATGATGCTTTTTGTAAAGTCTCCGGATACAGCTATGAAGAATTAATGGGAAAGAATCACAATATGATTCGTCACCCAGACATGCCAAAAGCCGCTTTTAAGGATTTGTGGCAGCACTTGGAGCAAGGCCATTCTTGGCGTGGAGCAGTAAAAAACCGTTGTAAAGATGGCAAATATTATTGGGTCGATGCGTTTGTCACTCCGATATTCAGCAACGGTAAGGTTATTGGTTATCAATCGGTGCGCGCGCCCATCGAGGAAAAAACAAAACAAACCGCGATTAAACTCTATCAGACGGTTAATAAAGGCAAACGTGTGACCGGGATATTGGATAGCTTCTCCGCACGGGCCATTTTATTTACGCTGCTCGCCGCCGCTGCTATTGCCGGTGCATTTCTAACACCATGGAGTGCCATTGTTCTTCTCGTCTTACCGTTTGTTTGTTTTTATAGTGAACTGTTTGTTGCTCCAAGGTTTTATGGCCAGCTGCAAAAAGAGTATGACAGTGTCTCGCGTCTCGTATATTGCGGTAATCAGCCACATAGCATTGCGGATTACCATCTGAAAATGAGCTTTGGCAAAATTAAAACCATACTCGGACGTGTCACAGATAGTTGCAATAAATTACAGAGCAGTGTTTTGAGCCTGCATCATGCAGCGGAGGTGACCAAAACCAGTGCCGACCAGCAAACGGATGAATTGCAGCAAGTCTCAACCGCCGTTGAGCAGATGGTCACGACCATTGATGATGTCGCGAATAACACAGGTACGACTGCGCAAAAAGTGATGGAAGCGAATAAAGAGTGTCAACGCGCCAGTGATTTGATGAACCAAACGCGTGATGCGATTGATTGTTTGTCAGCTGAAATTGCGCGATCTTCTGAATCTGCCGGTGAACTTAACGTTGAGGCCGAGAAAATTGGCCACATTATGGAAGAGATCCGTGGGATTGCCGAGCAAACCAACTTATTGGCGTTAAATGCGGCCATTGAAGCCGCGAGGGCAGGGGAACATGGGCGTGGATTTGCGGTTGTTGCAGATGAAGTGCGCAATTTGTCGAGTCGAACCAACAGTGCCACGGAGCAAATTCAGTCGTCTATCTCAGGCATTCAGCACACGTTACGCCAGTGGTCTGAGGTTATGGCGAAAGAGAAACAGACGGCGGATGGCTGTGTTGAACAAGCTAAAGCCTCTCAGTCGACGGTTGGCTCAGTGCGTCAACTGATCACGGATATATCTGATTTATCGACTCAAATTTCCAGTGCCGCTGAGCAGCAAAGTCTCGTCTCTCATGAGATCAGTCGTAACATCGTGAATGTGAATGATTCATCACTACAAAATGCCAAACAAGCAGACGTAGTTAGCGAGCAAAGTGAAAGCATTACGCAGCGCGTGGACAGCTTAGTTGGCTTGAGTGCAACGTTCGGTATGCGTTAATTTACAATGTAAAAATTAGTATTTTCAATAGGATAGATTAAAATTTAAAAGCCGATTTCTTTCTGTAGTCGGCTTTTTATTTCTTTGATACGTAACTACTGGTTACCAAATTTGGCTTTTTCGACCAGCTGAGACAAGCTCAAAGCACTAAAGCCGTCGGTAATGAACGTGTGGGCGAGTAAAGCACTCAGGTTGAGTGTTTCACTGTTTTTAACACGAATTCGATAGTCACTATCGATGCGTTGAGCCAGTTGATTAAGTTGTCGACGGTTGTTCAACAAAGAGAGGACGACAAACTCATTGCAAGAAATCCGCGCAACAATGTCGGCATCTCGACATGCACTTTTCATCACTTCACTTAAAGTCACATAGCACTCGTCAGCTGCGGCACTGCCATAGGCCGCTCGAATTTCGTCGACTCGGTCAATCTGTAAATGGATAACGCCAATGGCTAATTGATAGCGAGGAGCATCTTTGACTTTTTGTGAGCCAAGTGTTTCAAAGCCTTGAGGGTTAAGTAGTTGCGTCAACTCATCTTTCAGTGATGAACCTTGCTGTTCGATAAGGTGTTTTACATCATAACTGATTAAACGGGCCAGTTGCGGTAAGGCGTGCTGCAGGGCTGGAGAGAGCAGATTGAAAGCACACAATAGGGCACCGAGTTGGCCGTTTGGCAAGTAGATAGGGGCGACATCAACTGATTCTAACGGTGTATGTGCGAAAGCGATTTGGAATTCAGCGTCATCCGTTGTGAAATGGCGGGAGGTTTCATTTGTCCACGCTTGGCTTTCCACAAGTGAGGTTAATTGCTGAACGATGGATTCCCAATCGCAAATCGGCGGATGGTTCTCGTTGGTTATCAATCGCTGAAAGTGCCCATCTTGGGCCAGCATAATGGCGCACTGCGAGGTACCACTCTCACTGGCGAGTATATTGAGTATATCCTGCCATTGAGTGCGCGGTTCATCGTTATATTCCAACTGCTTAAGCCATTGCGTTGTATTCAACATTTCGTCACCTTTTGTATTATTTTTATCGTCCGGTTGCAGGCTGATTAAATCGCATGAACCGACGCTTTCTATTTATTTGCCATTGTCTTAGACTGACTGCTTTTGAGTTATCTATTGAGTGACACATGGACTTGCAAACTTATCTAACTAAGCTAAAAACATCACCTCAAAGTATTGAATTTGATGAAACGATGCGTGTTATTGATGGTAGTTACAATTTTAAGCCAAGCGAATTTCGCAATGGTGAGACTATTAATCAAGAAAATCAGAACAATGGCTCATGCAAAATCTTTGCTTTTGCACAGCTACATCAATTAGATGTAGAACAAACGTTAGCGTGTTTTGGGCGTTTTTATCGTGAAGATGTACTACAGCATCCAGAAAACAGCGATCACCAAAATATACGTAACTTTATGCGTACTGGTTGGGAAGGGGTTGAATTTCAATCTCAGCCGCTGAGCAACAAGGTGTAAAAAAAGCCAGGGCGTGAGCTCTGGCTTTTTTTATGGCTACCGAAGCTTACGCGACAGGCTGCGCCGCGAGGCAGTGCCGACAAAGACAGCTGTGGTCACTGCTTTGTGAAGAGAGGTCGCGCGTTTCAAGATCAAAGCACCAGCATTGGGTTTTCCCGGCAGCCAAGTCACAGTGTGCGGGTTGATTGCAAGATGGGCATTCATGAGTATAACACTCGCCGCTAAGTGCTTGCATAATATCAGAATGCTTGGATTCTTCCATTTTACGCCATTCGATGATCTCTTTAATGGTTCGATGACATCCACTACAGATACCAGCGTTATTTTTGCATGCCGCAATACATGGGGATTTCAAAATCAGATCCTTATCTAGCTTCGCGCCGCCACTATACGGTTTACGCGGTTGTTATTCAAATACGTCTTGAAAAGCGCGGAGTTAGTGATTACTATTTGATGAAAATGAGAATTAATATCAATATCAAATAGAGCTTGTCATGATACCTTTACTCGCTGCTGTGGTGTTCATCATCGCGTTAGGTAAAAAAGTCGAATTGCCTAAATCGCTACTACTTTTTTGGCCGTTACTGACCATTGTGTCATTTTTGTTCACTCCCAACTCAGCGATCGCTGTGCTGCTGTCACTGTTTGTTTGTTCCCCGTTTATTATTCACTTTCGATCATTACGTGCCAAACATGTGCTGTTTTCAACATGTGTTGTTTGCTCATGCTTGCTGGCGGTGACGATTCAGAGCGTATAGAAGGAGATAAAACAATCCGAGCATGAGCTCGGATTGTTATTGCAAGGGCTCAAGCTGCGTCAAGTTCAACTTGTGCCTGACTCAGTAACGCAAATTCCTCTTCTGCGGATTTGGCCACTAAATGGTGACGGCTTACAACCAGATAATAAGCAATACCAATGGCGAACAAAATCAGCGTGAAGAAGAATGCCCTGACGTCATAAGCATAAACACCCGTTAGAGCAATGAGCGACAGAACGAGAGAAATACTTGAGGTTATCATTCCACCAGGTGTTTTGTATGGGCGAGGCATGTCAGGTTGTTTAACACGCAGCATAATGTGGCTCCAAGACATCATCGCGTAAGAAATAGTCGCACCGACCACCGCCATTGAAAGAATTAAATCGCCTTCACCCGACAGGGAGATGATAAATCCAAGTATCGCAGGGTAAACCAAAGCTCTTACCGGCGATTTACGCTTGCTGGTCAAAGACAGATTTTTCGGTAGGTAGCCAGCACGTGATAAAGCGAATACCAATCGGCTGTATCCATAGATGATTGAGAAGAAAGAGGCGATTAGGCCGGCAAGGCCAAGGACGTTAACAAAGGTCGCTAATTTACCATATTCGTTCATATTGAGGGCATCAACCAAAGGAACGGCACTTTCGCCCATGACTTGCGCACCCGCCGCACCTGTCAGTAAAACAACGACTAATACCGCAGTAAACAATAAAAATATCATTGCAGCGATAATGCCTTTCGGTACATCTTTCGCAGGGTCCTTGGCTTCTTCAGCGGCAAGTGGCACACCTTCGACAGCGAGGAAAAGCCACATCGCAAAAGGCAGCGCTGCCCAGACACCGTAGAGTCCAAATGGCATGGCGACGCTGTTGCCTAAAGTCGGTTCAATATCAAATAAATTCGCTGAATTGAATTCTGGTACGAGGGCGATACCTGTGGCAAGGATAGCGAGAACGGCAAGGCCACTAATCACCATCATTACTTTCAGTGCTTCACCTACGCCAAGAATGTGAATGCCGACAAAGGCGAGATAAAAGAGTGCGTAGACAATAGGCCCATCAATACCAATTAATTCGTTGACCGCAGAACCGATGAAAATGACGATCGCGGCTGGAGCCAACGAGTATTCAATCAGTACGGCAAGTCCGGTTAAAAAGCCTCCAAATGGTCCCATTGCTTGGCGAGCAAAACTGTACCCACCACCTGCCGCTGGGATTGCAGCTGACATCTCAGCCAAAGAGAGCACAAGGGCTAAATACATGATCCCCATTAAGACCGCTGCGATAACGAATCCGCCCCAGCCAGCTTGACCGATACCAAAGTTCCAACCCGCAAAGTCGCCCGATATCACGTAAGAGATCCCTAAACCCGCCAGCAAAATCCATCCTGCGGCGCCCCGTTTCAATTGGCGTTGTGCCAAATATTCATTTTCGATTGTCATAGTGTGTCCTTTATTATGACGATTGTGTCAGTGAGAAATGTTGTGACGTTGGATGGGGGAGCTCGCTCTCTTCTGAGCGATCTTTAAGCCCAACCCCTGTTAATTTGATGCGCCGTGATTCTTTCAGTAGGTAAAAGCATTTGTGCGCTGCGGCCTCATACTTAAGCCCTTGAGGGCGAACATTTGAAATGCAATTGCGAAGTGAGTCTTCTTTCCCTCGGGTCGGATTCCACGTGAGATATAACCCTAGGCTATCAGGTGAACTTAACCCGGGACGCTCCCCGACTAACACCAAGACTTCATTCGCATTTAACGCCTCGCCAACATCATCGCCTACCGCCACTCGGCCTTGTTCAACAATCGCGATGGGCGCGAGTCGCCACTCATGCTGATCTCGCTCAAACAACGTTAATAGCTGTTCGATAAATGGCATTGCGTGATGAGCAATGGCATGAGAAGACAGCCCATCAACCACCACAATCGCCAAGTCATAAGCATTAACACTCTGATCACTGTGGTGTTTCAAGGTTTGCATTGAGGCCTCATTTAAACGTCGACCCAAATCGGGCCGTTGTAAGTAGGTCATGCGATCGTCTGCTTGGCTATGTAAGTGAAAGGCGGGGAGGTAGTGAGCAATGCTCGATTGCTGCGCGAATTGTGTTTCTAGCGCGTTGATATCTAACGGAACATGAACCGCATCAATCGCTTGGGCGTGAGAAAGCTGAAAAGCGAGCAGTTCATCGGTAGGAATACTGGTTCCCACACGGCCAAGTCCGATTCGGGCATCGGTAAATTGACGTAGCTTTTTCCATGGATCTTCATGAATAAGGGGCTTTTTAATATCAACGACGTTGCTCATTTTGCCTCCTGAATTAAACCAAGTGGTGTTTGAAAATGGGGTGATAAGGTATCGCTCAGTAGTTCATTCCCACTGTTGCTGGCGATCTGCATCTCTTTCAGCCAAGTTTCGAACTCAGGGGCGGGTTTTAAGCCAAGGACTTGCCGTGCATACAGGGCATCATGAAAAGAGGTCGTCTGGTAGTTGAGCATAATGTCATCGGAACCAGGAATCCCCATAATAAATGAGCACTCGGCGACGCCGAGTAGCGTAAGCAGGTTATCCATATCGTTTTGGTCAGCATACGCATGATTGGTGTAACAAATATCGCAGCCCATCGGCAAGCCAAGCAATTTGCCACAAAAGTGATCTTCTAAGCCAGCTCGAATGATTTGTTTGCCGTCAAAAAGATATTCAGGCCCAATAAAGCCCACAACCGTATTCACCAGAAGAGGTTTAAAATGACGAGCGAGGGCATAGGTACGGACTTCACAGGTTTGCTGGTCCATATCATGGTGGCCGTTAGCAGAAAGTGCGCTGCCTTGACCGGTTTCAAAATACATGACGTTATCGCCCACCGTGCCGCGTTTTAGGCTTAATGCGGCCTCGTAGGCTTCGCTTAATACATTGATGTTAACGCCAAAGCCTTGGTTCGTCGCTTCAGTACCGCCGATGGACTGAAACACCAAGTCGACGGGCGCGCCTTTTTCAATGCATTCA
Source organism: Vibrio sp. AK197 (assembly GCF_053903115.1). Lineage (NCBI taxonomy): Bacteria > Pseudomonadati > Pseudomonadota > Gammaproteobacteria > Vibrionales > Vibrionaceae > Vibrio > Vibrio sp. AK197. The sequence goes on along the minus strand of NZ_CP096429.1, from coordinate 984,729 downwards.
ATCGTGTTGGTGACATGGGTTAATACACAGGACTGCGTCGGTATCTCATAATGTTGTATCACATCGTCCATCAGTTTCATGAGTTTGATGGCTTGAGTGACGTTGTCGGTCGCTGGGTTAATGCCGATAACGGCATCACCATTTCCGTACATGAGGCCATCAAAAATCGAAGCGGCGATACCGTTCATGTCATCCGTTGGGTGGTTTGGCTGCAATCGGGTTGATAGACGTCCTGCAAGACCGATAGTGTTTCGAAAGGCGCTGATGACCTGACACTTTTTGGCCACCAGAATAAGATCTTGATTGCGCATAATTTTGCTGACCGCCGCGGCCATCTCAGGTGTAATTCCCCGGCTAACTCGAGTCAGCTCAACGTAGGTTGTTGACTCTTGGAGCAACCAATTACGAAAATCACCAACGGTGAGGTGCGCAATATCACTAAATGCGTTGGCATTATGACTGTCGATAATAAGCCGTGTGATCTCATCTTGCTCATAGGGTACTAAGGCTTCATTGAGAAACACTTTCAAAGGGAGGTTAGCCAATACCATCTGCGCCACAACGCGTTCTTCCGCGGATTGTGCGCACACACCGGCGAGTTGATCGCCCGAGCGTAGAGGAGAGGCTTTGGCCATCACTTCTTTAAGTGAATAGAATTGATAAGTTTTGGTTCCAAGTTGATAGCGATACTGCGCAGTCATGTTCCCTCTCATTAATCCGGTCTGATCCTTGCTACCTGACAAAGAGAAGAGCAGCGAGTTTTATTCCTACTCGATGACAAAAACGCGCAATGTTATTTTTTATATAAATAACAATTGGTTATATTTTATATGAACCATAATTGCACAGAGTTGGATGATGAGGTTTTTGCACATGCCACATGAAGGATCTTCATGCGCCCCAGAAAGGTGCAAAAGTTATAGTTATGATGTGAATCAGCAGGCGCAGAGCTTAACGGCGTGGGATCAACATTATAACCAACACAGTCAAGGCACCTTCTTTGGTTACCTCGATGAACTAAAATTGCCACGCGTTCATTTATTTGAAGAGTTTACCAACCGTACCTTGCTTCAGCAGTGCTATGTTAACCCTAATGCAATATGGATTGGTTTTTCACTTCAGGCGCAAAGGCCGAAAGTTGATGGGCAAGAAGCGCAGCGGCATCAAGTGATGGTGAGGCCTGCTCATCAAGCCTTTGAATTGCTAACGCCGGAGGAATTTCAAATCTTCGGTCTCGTCGTGGACCTTTCCTTGCTACAAAAAGAACTCGTTGAACAGGATTATCAGCAGTGGATGTCGGCGCGCATTATGGACAGCGAGCAAAACGCCGATCTGTGCTGGCAAATCGCGAAGCTAATCGCGATGTCACTTGATGCAAAAAGCGTGATCGGTGCTCGAATAGTCAATGAGCCTCACGGCTGTTTAAGCTCTCTGATTGAGCGCAGTGTGGTTGATAAGCTGAGCGGTTTTTATTTGCAGCAAAATACTCCGATCGAAAGCGCCGCCAGTCGTCGCTCTGCATTGCAGCGTATTTATCATCATATTGAACAAACGGGGAGTTATCCGCAAAGCATTACTGAACTGTGTCAAATCGGGTGTGTCAGCCGGCGAACCTTACAGTATGTTTTTGAACAGCAATTGAGTATGACTCCACTGAGCTACTTGCGAGATTGCCGGCTTAATGAGGTACGAAGAAGCTTAATTGAAACAGCGCATCAAGAGTTAGCCATTTGCGATGTGGCGTTGGCTCATGGCTTTTATCACCTAGGCAGTTTTCATCACTATTACAAACAGTTGTTTGGAGAGACACCGAACCAAACTAAACATCGGGCTCAGGGCTATCGGCGAGTGTTTGTTGCCAATAATTTGTAAAAAGTGCGCTAAGCAGCGCACTTTGCTTTTGGTTACTCAAACAGAGAAAGATAAGTTTCGTAGCCTTGTTGTTTCATGTCTTCTAATGGGACAAAACGCATCGCTGCAGAGTTCATGCAATAGCGCAGCCCCGTTGGTGCAGGGCCATCCTCGAAAACGTGGCCAAGGTGGGAATCCGCGAATCGGCTTCTCACCTCTGTACGAGTATAAAACAAGCTATTATCGGGTTTGGTGACAATGTAACTTTCATCGAGTGGCTTGGTAAAGCTTGGCCAGCCAGTCCCCGATTTGTATTTATCGAGAGACGAGAATAGCGGCTCTCCGGAGACAATATCGACATAAATACCTAATTGTTTATTATCCCAGTAAGCATTATTGAATGGGCGCTCTGTTCCATCGTTTTGGGTTACGTCATATTGTGTCTCAGTGAGCATGGCGCGAATTTGTTCATCACTGGGGCGGATATACGGTTTGATATCAGCCAGTTTGTTTTTCTCGTCAATCCATTCACGCAACGTTTTCGGTTGTTCTTCGCGTTGTTCTCCAAAAATATCATCAAGATATTGGTCACGCCCAGAAGCGTAGCGATAGTACTTATACCTCAGTGGGTTACGTTTGTAATAATCTTGATGATAGTCCTCGGCGACCCAAAATTCATCAAACTTTATTAGCTCTGTTTTTAGTGGTTTTTTAAAGATGCCCAGAGCATCAATTTCTTTTATAAAGCGCTCTGCAATCTGTTTTTGCTGCTCATTATGGTAAAAAATCGCAGGACGATATTGAGGGCCTCGGTCGACAAATGAGCCTTGATTATCAGTGGGATCAATATGGCGAAAGAACTGATCCAATACCTGTTCATAACTGACTTGGCTTGTATCAAAATGGACGTTGACCACTTCAATATGGCCGGTTTTTCCTGAAGAGACTTGCTTGTAAGTGGGGTTTTTTAGCTCTCCTCCAGCATAGCCTGATACCACGTCAAGCACGCCATCAAGCTTTTCCATATCGGATTCGGTACACCAAAAGCATCCTCCAGCAAGTGTGGCAGTCTCGACGCTTTGTGTTTTCGCCAGCGTTAATCCGGGAAATAGGGTAAGGCCTATCACCGTTGACAATAGAAATGTCGATAATCTCATACTCATCCTCTTTGATGATTGACTCATCACTTGTACGTAGCAGTAAACAGATAGAACGAGAAACTTGAAAAAAATTGCGTCTGAGAGGGAAATTTATTTGTGAGTAGAGGTATTGCCGCGTTATTTTCTGCACAAGAGGGCGACAAAAAGCCCCGCACCGCGGGGCTTTCGACTAATGCCAATCGTCGTCTGGAAAGAGTTTGCCCTCGGGGGCATATGGGTCGTCATCGAATGGATGCTCAGCTTTTCCTCTCAGCATTTCCAATTGATTTTCAAGAATATTCATTTTGTCGTAATCGCCTTCAGAGCAAGCCACGTAAATCTCTTGTTCGAGAGCCTCAATACTTTCTCGGATATTCATAACCCACCTCCTCGTGTTTGCACACTTGGTTTAACGGATTAACCAATTCCTACTTAAATGTGAGTTCTAACACATTGATAGATAGGAAGCTTCAACAGTGTTTCATATTTAATGGTTGCGCTATCCAACCATATGCTTTGCAAGTGTAGTGCACTTGACGTTCCTATTAATCAAGTTTGACCAGTTGAGCAAATTTTAAACAGCTGCATTTTTATGACTGAGACCAAACTTGAAAGTTTCATCTTTAGACGCAGAAAATTTCGTTTAGGATCACTGTTAAACAAACCCCTGAAGACAAGAAGGGTGAATTTCGCCATCCATTCATGGCATTATGCGAGGTTATTAACATCGTCAGTCAACCAAAGGAAAAGTAATGGTACACGAGCAAAGCTTAGAAATGATGCGTAACGGCTGCGTGATTGAAGGCGGTTCTGAGCTACATCAGGTTTGTTATGAATTGGCACAACGTGCGCTGAAGATCACTTCTGAGATTAACGGGAGCTACAAGACGCCAGAAGAAATTCGCATTTTGATGTCGGATCTCATTGGCAAACCGATTGATGATTCGTTTGCGATGTTTCCGCCGGTTAACGCTGATTGTGGTCTGAATATTGATATCGGTAAGAATGTATTCATTAATTCAGGTTGCTGTTTTCAAGATCATGGTGGCATCACGCTCGGAGATGGTGTTTTAGTGGGACACAACGTGGTGATGGCGACGCTCAATCACGAATTAGATCCACGTCGACGCGGTACGACCCATCCCAAGCCGATCGTGATTGGTAACGATGTATGGATTGGCTCGAATTCAACCATTTTGCAAGGTGTAACGATTGGAGATGGTGCTGTCATCGCAGCGGGTGCCACGGTCACCAAAGATGTAGCGGCGAAGACGATTGTTGGCGGTGTTCCGGCAAAATTCATTAAACATATTGAAGAGTAAACGAAAACGCCATCGCAAGTATGGCGTTTTGTGTTTTTTTATATTGACTCAATGAGCTCGCGGCTTGCGTATGGTGACGCAGGCCGTGTGCTTTTGCTTTCCAAAGCCAATAATTTGCGACAAGCTCTCTTTACTTACAGGGACATAGGCTAGGCCCGCGAGATCGGATTTGGTCTTTGAGTAAGGGTCATGGATAAAGAAAAACTTTTCGCTGACGCCGCTAAGGACGATCCAGTGCGGCTCTTTGCTGCCATTAAAGCGATAGGTACTGATGAGTAACAGCACGCAATCCCCTGAATTGACCCAATCTTCCAGTTGGCGGATAGAAGGTGGCGTCTCAATAACCTTGATGTTCTGCTGCTCGATCTGCTGGCAAAAGTCTTCATGGACTAACTGAATGACGTCTTTCTTTTTTTCGTCTCGCACACTATCGATAAAAGGCGTTGATTTAGATTGCGTCCACAATTCGACGTCATATCCTCGACGTTTTGCGGCAAGGGCTAAACCGTGACCACTACATCCGCCATGGCCTGCCGCCATAAAGATGGTTGTTGCTTCTCGCCAAAGTTGAAGTTCCAAGGTACGTGATACTTCTTGCTCAGCATTTAGCGCTGAAAAACTCATTAATAGGCAAGCTGCGCCACAGGTAAAGGGCGTGGTTTGAATATAGAGAGGAATCGGCAACAAGAACTTATTTTGGCTTAGCGTGAGCCTTTTCTGCATACGCAAACCGTTGGCGAGATCGTCGTAGTAATGGACGAGAACTTTCAGTGGCTTATAGTCCAATTTTTCATATAATTTTCGCGCTGAGATATTGTCTTCTCGCACTTCTAGTCGTAATGTAGTCGAGCCTTGACCAAGAGCCGCTTGCTCACAAAGTTCAATCAAACTCTGTGCGATTTTTTGCCCTCTAAAGTCGGGTTTAACAGCAATCGAATACAATCGAGAAAGCTGTGTACCTTGATGAAATAGCAATAATGCATAGCCCACCAATTCAGTTTGATGAACGGCGACAAAAATCAGACTATGAGGTGAGAGAAGAAAACGCTTCATTTGACGAGGCGAAATCTTATCCCCTTCAAATAGTTGTTGTTCTAGTGCATTGAGATCATTGAGATCAGCTAACTCCGCTAAGCGAAATTTCATTGCGATTCCTTAGAATATGGGCGATTGCCGACTAGATTTAATAATAGAAAATCTTATTTTGCTAGAGCTGGATAAAAATAAATGGCTAACCTGCTTATTGTGACCGATCAAACGAATGATTGGAGTCAATATTTCCCTTCAGAACAAGTGATTACGGTGGATCACTATTTAGATTCTAATTGGGATAATGCAACCAAAAACCTGCAAGTCGTCAACTTGTGTCGAGATTATACTTACATGAGTAACGGTTATTATTGTTCCTTGATGGCGGAGGCGCGCGGGCATCGCGTTATTCCAAGAGTCATGGCGATTAACGACATTACTCAACCTTTTTTGCTGTCCTCAAGTTTTTTTAAACTCAATAAGTTAAGTAAAGAAACAGAGTCGATTTGCTGTAAAATTTACTTTGGACGAACGGCTGAACAAGGCTTAGAAAAACTAGCTCGTCGACTGTTTGAACAGTTCATGGTGCCGGTGATTGAGCTGGGGCTGGATAAAATACAAGGTCAATGGCAAATCACTCAGATTGCGCCGTTTCCTTTCCAACAACTCAGCGACCCAGAACAAGACTTCTTTGTCGAATCACTCGAACTGTTTTCTAGTAAGGTATGGCGCAGGCCAAAACAAGAGAAAAAGTATCGCTACGATATGGCTATGCTGGTGGATCCAGAAGAAAAAATGCCGCCATCAGATTCGGCTGCGCTTAAGCGATTTCGTCGCGCTGCAAATCGCTTGGGGGTCAATTTGGAAACCCTTTCACCCGACGATCTTTCTCGTCTGGGGGAATTTGATGGCTTATTTATTCGCGCGACCACCAATATCAGTAATTACACCTACCAGTTTGCCAAAACTGCCGAAAAGTTGGGTTTGATTGTCATGGACGATTCAGAGTCCATCATGAAATGCACCAATAAAGTGTTTCTCACTGAATTGCTAGAACGCAATCATGTGGCAGCGCCAAAGAGTGTCATTTTGAAAAGCTTTGACAGTGAGTGGCAAGTCAAGCTTTTAGAACAGCTTGATTTTCCGATGGTATTAAAAATTCCTGATGGGGCATTTTCACGTGGCGTGGTTAAGGTAAAGAACCAGCAAGAACTGGAAAAAGAAGCCTCGAAACTGTTTGAAAAGAGTGCGCTTATCTTGGCACAAGCGTTTATGCCGACGGATTTTGATTGGCGAATTGGTGTAATGAATCATCAACCGATTTATGCCTGTAAATACATGATGAGTCGCGGACACTGGCAAATTTATCAGCACCACAATAGTGGTCGAGTCTCTTCGGGCGGGTTTGAGACACTGGACTTAAAACAAGTACCAAAAAATGTCGTCGACACAGCTGTGAAAGCGGCCAATTTAATTGGTGGTGGTTTGTATGGCGTTGACTTAAAAGAGATTGACGGGCAGGTCTATGTGATTGAAGTGAATGATAACCCGAGCATTGACCATCACGTTGAAGATGCGTTTTTAGGTGATGTCCTTTACGATCGAATCATGACTGAGTTTCTGCGTCGCATCCAAATGCGCGGCTTTTAAATACCGATGCCACTTTGTGTAAAGCCCACGTTATCGTGGGCTTTTGTTTAGGCAACAACAAAATGCCGATGAATGATCAACGTTGTAGGCGTTCAATTAGTTGCTGCTGGTATTCAGGAAGCTTCGATGATGAAATGGATTGGAAAGCCAACGGAGTGAGGTAGGTCATTCCTGCGTGAAGCGCGCTGGCTTTCATCGGCAAAAAGACATCTTCGAGCTTGACGCCAATCCGGCCATTTTCGCCATATGTGGTGCTACCACCAGCGGCGGTTGTGACGAGGAGCATTTCTTTACCACGCCATAAACCGGGGCCCACGCTGCCCCAGGTGTCATTTAAGTAGGCTTTCATCATCGGCGTAATATTGAACCAATGCGTCGGGAACATAAACACGATACGGTCATGCTGGCGAGTAATTTCTTGCTCTTTATTACCATCGATAGCACGAGTATCAAATCCATAAATGGTTTCAAGGTTTCTGACGGTAACCCCTTCAACGCTCTCTGCCGCTTGCTGCATTCCTTTGGTCATCACCGATCGTTCAGGATAGGGGTGAGAAACAATCACCAACGTTTTAATGTCCGTTTTGTAGGATTTGTCTGCGGCGACACCCCATGTACTTGCGAATAGTCCGAACATTAAGACCAACATACCTTTAAGCATATTAAAGCGCTGCATCGTAGAATCCTTTCAAAATCAATGGGAAGTGGAAATTATAAAATCTCATATTTTGTGGATGTGGATAAAGCGTTTTGTGGTAGCAAGGAGCAGAAAATTGCTACTTAATGTGTCGAGGCGGATTGGCGACTCGGTGTGAGTCTGTTTATGAGTGATGAGCTGCAAGCAGCGAGGCAACAGCATGCTTACTGGTTTTGGCGAGTTTCTGCATAAATGTAAAGCTTGGGTTTGTGACTCCCCGTTGGTTTAATTCATTGAGCATCAGCAACCATAACTTGGCGGTCATTTGCGAATCAGCCAGCGCACGGTGGAAGGTTCCATCGTTTTCAATCTGCTTAAAGCGAACTAAATCTCCCAATTTATGGGTTGGCGAGTCTTGGATGAGACGCCTAGCGATAAGCATCGAGCAAGCAAAAGGCTGACTGCTGTAGTGGCCAATACGTTCTAGTTCAGCGTCAAGAAAGCGCTTATCAAATGATGCGTTGTGTGCGACTAATGGAGCACCTTGAATAAATTGGGCAAACTCGGTCATGACATGCTCACAGCTTGGTGCATTCGCCAACATGCGATTGGTGATGCCAGTGTAGCCTTCAATAAATCCACTGACTCGAAATCCCGGATTCATCAACTGTTGAAACGAATCGACTACTTCACCATGACAGAGTTTAACCGCGCCAATTTCAATCGCACGATCGCCCATAGCGGGTGAGAGCCCGGTGGTTTCAAAGTCGAGAACGATAACGGAGTGGGCGGCTTGCATGATGGGTACCTAACAGGTTGAAAACCCGATTATAACGAGTTTTTGTGTTATCCGCATTTCTCGCTTTTAAGCTAGTACAAATTGTTCTAAACAAAAGTATCAGTTATGAGGCAGTCCCATGTTAGTCTTGCAAGCTTTTCGTGATGTAGCACGATTTTTTGGTAAGTTAACTTGAGAGTCATAGAAATGAATAAGACACAAGCGTGGTGGGCAGCGTTAATTACGCTCGCAACAATTGTTCTCGGTGGGGTATTTCTAGATGGTGCGCCGCTGTTCCTTCGGTTGCTGATGGGATTAGGCCTTGGTTTTGCACTTGCAAAAGGCTCTTTGGGCTTTGCTGGCAGTGTTAATCGTGCCTATCGCCGTGGTTCGACCCAGCTTTTACAGACACTTATGTTCATGTTTGTGGTCACCGCTATTATCAATGCTGGCATGCTGTTCAATGCCCAGCCAGATGAATATCGCCTTTGGGTAAACCCGATTAACCTTGGCTTACTCGTGGGCGGCGTGATGTTCGGTGCGGGTATGAGCTTATCGAGTTGCTGTGCGACGGGCGTGATGGTTGAGATGGTCAGCGATATTCCAAGAGCACTGGTCACGTTGATCTTTTTTGGTGCTGGTGTCTTTTTTGGTTTTCCTTTACAAGCCACTCAAGGCTGGATTCGTGAAACGGCTATGTCAACGCCGAGTTATGCAGGCAAAGGTGTATTTCTGCCAGACTTGTTCACTTGGGGGCCTCTCAACGGTTACTTTATCTCAGTGTTAGTGACCATCGTGTTTGCGAGTATTGTTGTATTGGCTGCACGTAAATATCAGGCTTACCGTGAAAAGAGTGGTACGTATTTGGGTGTAGAAGGTGAGATGCTTCGCGATAAAGAGGCATTGACCGTGAAACCTCGCAGCCACGCTTTGTTTAGTGTGGCCAATTATCAACGTTGGTTTGGTAATGTTTGGCAAATGAGTACCTCCGCTTTAGTGATCGCGCTTATTTTCGGTGTGATGATGGCATCAACCGGATCGGGCTGGGGGGCATCAACGCCATTTGGTGTATGGTTTGGTAAGATTCTGATGGTTTTCGGTGTCAGTTCTGCGGATATTTCAGCATTTACTCATCGCCCTGAAGCGCTGTTTAATCTGCCATTTTTCAGCCATAGTATCAGTGTTCAAAACTTAGCGATTATGATCGGTACACTGATTGCCGTTCTGTTTTTGGGCAAATTTAATTTCTCATGGCGTATTCACCATAGCGCGCGACATTACGGTTTATTTGCACTTGGCGGTTTACTGATGGGGTTCGGTACTCGTTTTGCCAATGGTTGTAATGTGGGCGCATTGTTCACACCGATAGCGAACTTTTCGTTATCTGGCTGGATATTCCTTGTCTTCCTATTGATTGGTGGGGTGCTTGGCAATCGCCTGCAAGCGGCTGTGCTGAAGCAGTGCTAATTGGGTGTGAAGGTAAGAGCTAATCCAAAAGGCCAGCCTAAGAGGCTGGCCTTTTTGTGATGACTCATCAGCGTGCCGCGTAGTGCTCTCTTGCTGAGGATAAAATGGCATTGGCTTCTGTTTCGTCGCCCCAGCCTTTAAGCTCCATGCCACCGTTGACGCCCTTATAGTTTTGAAACCATGTCCCGATGATGCTTTCAACACCGGGGAAGGCTGCTTGAAGGTTGGCAAGCGACGTCACGTGTTTAAATGGAGAATCATTGGTTAGCACGCCAATGAGCTTATCGTCCTGCTCGCCGTCATCGAGCATTTTCATCACACCGATAAGACGTATTGGTACCACTTCTCCTCGCGGAATTGACTGGCCTAGCACCAATACATCGAGCGGATCACCATCGCCTCCCAATTCTTTCGGTAGTGCAGTGCGAGGGATTGAACCGTAATTTCCCGGATAACCCAAGTAGTTGACAATGCGCGGCGCGCCGTTCTTTTGCTCCCAAATGATTTGTTTATCACTGCTTTTATTCAGTTCCCATTTCGCAGAGCTTCCTGTTGGAATCTCGATAATTGCGTTGACGGTACCCTCAGCAGAAATCGGTGGATAGTCGTTATAACTGGCGTTGGCTTCTAGCGTAAACGGATCAACTTTTTTCAAGGTTGGGGCGGGCGCTGACGTTAAATCGTAGCTTAAGCCGTTCCCAGTTGATGTGGTTTTATAACGCAGCATATAGTCGATCTTTCCGCGTTTCTTGAAGAGTTTATCAAAGCCTTTTTGATGGTATGAGTCAAACTGACCCATCGCTTTGACCGAAAGTTTGGAGCCGCCGACATTGTCTGTATTTAGAGAAAGAATGTAGTTGCTGACTGTGTTAACCGCCTCGGCGTATCCTTGTTGTGAGTTTAAATCAAAAGAGTCGATATCGATCTGCTTGCGCAGTTCTTTCGACCAATAGAACTCAAGGAAAGGAACTGGCTGCGTTGGCTTGTTCCAACCCACATCACGTGAAAAGTACATCAGGGAGCGGTACTTGTCATTGGCAAAGTGAGTCAGTCCTAACGAGGTTGGTAGCTCGTTATGTTTTATGGCGTGATTGTCTTTATCAAATAGCCATGTATTGCCATCTTTTTGCATCTGTGCCCAAAATGCATCCATATTGTTCAAGTTTCGATAGTCTTTATCGACAACGACATGGACATGAAAAGACGGACCGCCCTTTGGCATGGTATAAAACGCATTAAAGGTGTGATGACCATCGGTCAGGTAGTATTGGCCATTGGGTGCAATCACGATGGTTTTCATGTCTTGCTTACGTTCACCAACTTTGAGTTCACAGGCAAACGTGGAGGGCAGATTTGGATCGGCATCTTCATTGACACTTTCCACCCCTTTTTGACCGTTAGCTTCACAAATTTCATCGTACATCTTCTTTTGATCAAATTGGTAGCGTCCTAGCTTATACATGATTTGATCGTACCCAACGGAGGGTTGGGTTGGTTTCAACTCGTTCAAACTCACAGCAATAACATCACCCTGCGCCACACTGTTAGCCTGAGCGGGCAGCGCCAAAATCGTCAGCGCACCGATGACGAACATTGTTTTCCTAGACATAAATCCTCTATGAATATGTGGAATAAATTCGATAGTCGAGAATATAGAGAAAATATTGCAAGTCGGTGAAGGTAGGCACAATAATCTTATTTGAGAACAGAGCGAGACGTAAATTTTTATCTAGGGCATGGGAATACAAGGCGCCTAGTTAAAGGATTACACCGATAAGCTTTGGAAATACAAGAGTCTTGCTTAAGCGTGGTATTTAATAGAGAAAGACTCGGACATGGCACTGAATTTCTGATACGTTGAGCAATAGAAATTCAACACTCTCAGTATAAGTACTTGCATGCTCCATCACCATTCAGAAGCGAATAATGCCACCATCCACGGTATTGCTGATTTAATTTTGTCAATTGGACAACCTGATTTCTTTGATAAGCTCACTTATCTATTACGCACAGCCGCGAGTTTTGATGATTATGTGATGTTGATTTATCACCCGTCAAAAGCGCCGACCGTACTATGTTCTTCCTTCGCGGTGGATGAAATCGCGGTATGGGACCGTTATCTGCAAGGCGCTTATCTACTCAGCCCGTTTTACGATTATTGCGCAAATAAAGGCCATGAAGGGTTGGTAACTCTCGATGAGATAGCACCTGACGACTTTTATCACAGCGCTTATTATGAGGAGTATTTTCGTCCTTCGCAGTTAATTGATGAAACGTGCTTTTGTGTACAAGGAAAAAATAGCGATGTGTATTTGTTATCGCTCGGGCGTACCCAAACCTTAGCTAAATTTAATCAGCGGGTTCTGACTCGGTTACGAGCGCTTTATCCAATATTAAGCTCAACAGTTAAAATGCACGATAATCAGAATTTACCACCAGAACGTGATTCGAACATGCAGGTAAAAGAGTATATCTATAATTTTGGTTCTGGTGTTTTAACGCCCCGCGAGAATCAAGTAATGCAGCTCCTAATTCGTGGGTACTCGAGTAAAGAAGCGGCAAGGTTACTGGACATTTCCTATGAAACTGAGCGTGTACACCGAAAAAATATATACAGTAAACTCGCTGTTAACTCTCAGCATGAGCTATTAGCCAAGATTTTTGATGATTTGGTTAATCTCGAGCCTGCCTCCCATTTCCCCAAATAACCGTCTATACCTCAATTGGGTAATAGCCACGGTAAGTCGCTTGTCGCTAATCTGTCACTAATCCTACACAGTCAGCGGCAAGCTAATGAACGCTCTAAAAATAACTTCATCAAGACTTCTTAAATTCATCCGCGATATGGCGCAAATCGGCGCGACGCCCAATGGTGGCTGTAATCGTCAAGCTCTCACTGAACTTGACCGTCAGGGGCGTGAACTTTTTCTTGAATGGTGTCGTGCGATAGGTGGCCAATCACGTCTGGATAGCATGGGGAATCTGTTTGTGCGTTTCGAGGGCTCGGATAGCCAACTTGCGCCAATTTTAATGGGGTCCCACCTTGATACTCAACCTACTGGTGGCAAATACGATGGGGTATACGGCGTGCTTGCTGCTCTGGAAGTCATGACTACGCTCGCCGATAACAGGATAACGCTCGCGCATCCCGTAGAGATAGTGGTGTGGAGTAATGAAGAGGGCGCTCGCTTTAGCCCGGCGATGTCTGGCTCTGGGGTCTTTGCTGGAAAGTTAGCCCAAGAGGCAGTGTATGCGTCGCTTGATGACCAGGGTGTGAGCTATTTAGATGCCTTACGTGAAACGCATCAACTCGGAACCGATACGTGCCAAGCTTTTGAATTCAAGGCTTCGCTTGAACTGCATATCGAGCAAGGGCCGATACTTGAAGCCGAGCAGACCACCATCGGTGTGGTGTCCGGCGTTCAAGGTATGAATTGGTATCAAATCACATTGAAGGGATCGTCAGTACACGCAGGTCCCACACCGATGGCAATGCGTAACGATCCGGTTCAAGGCATGGTCAAGATAATGGATTTATTGTTCGCGAAAGCGGGTGAATATGGTGAGGCGGCGCGTCTGACTGTTGGCAAAATTACCACATACCCATCAGCGCCCAATACGGTTCCAGAAAGTGTGACGTTTACGTTGGACGTCCGCCACCCGAACCAGGCTGAACTTGATGCGCTAAGCGGTGACCTGCTGAAGTTGTGTGATAAAGCGACACCTGAGATGGTTACTGAGATTGATGTTTTATGGCAATCGCCCGCCGTTGAGTTTGACCCCCAGTGTATTCAAGCCATTCAGAAATCGGCAGATGCACTGGCGCTTAGCTCCATGCCAATTGTTTCTGGGGCTGGGCATGATTCAGTGTATTTATCCAGCGTTGGGCCGACAGCGATGATTTTTGTGCCGTGTAAAGACGGTATTTCTCACAACGAAAAAGAACATGCGGAGCCTCAGCAGTTAGTCGCGGGCACCAATGTTCTGCTTCATAGCTTAATTCAACTTTCAGAATAAAAGGATTTATCAACGATGACTTTTCCATTGCGCAGGCGCCAGCTAGAAGGGGGCACTGATCCACTATCAGATTGGGGCATTTATTCAGAGACAGGACGTTTACAGGAAGTCCTTGTCGGTCCGATTGATTTTTATGAGTGGCGTACGGGTAATTCGACATCGCGCCGCCATGTTAATGCGGGTGCACGCTATGACTTATCAGTGGCTAAAGCGCAATACAACGAAATGTTAGATGTCTACCGTCAAGCGGATGTGAACGTCCATTTTCTCGGCGCAAAAGAGGAACAGCCATACAGCATTTTTGCTCGTGATTCTTCAGTGATGACCCCTTGGGGACCAATCATTAGCCAGATGTACAGCCCTTGGCGTCGCAGCGAATGGGTCACTGCTATCGAATTTTACCAGCAAGCGGGTATTCCGATTTACGATGTTGTAACCGCAGGGTGTTTTGAAGGCGGTGATTTTATGCTGATTGAGCCAGGCGTGGTGCTGTGTGGATATTCGGGAGAGCGGACTAGTGAAGCGGGGCTTCAACAGGTTAAACGCTGGTTTGAAAAAGAAGGCTGGGAGTTTTTTGCGGTTAAGTTTGATTCGCACTTTTTACATATGGACGTGCAATGCGTGATGGTCGCTGAAAAGTTGGCTGCAGTTTGTACGGCTGTTGTACCTGATGAATTACTCGTCTGGCTGAAAAGCAAACATATCGACATTATCGACATTCCTTATAAACAGGCGATGGAATTGGGCTGCAACATTGTGTCGCTTGGGGATGAACGGGTATTGATTCCTGAAGAAAGTATTGCTCTCAAGCAAGCATGCAATGCGCGAGGGCTGACGGTCTTTGACCCAGACATCGCGATGATCACCAAAGGTGGCGGCGGTGTGCACTGTATGTGTCAGGCGTTGAAACGTCACGACAAATAATCACCAGTTTAAGGAAAGATCGCGTACGCAACGCGTGATAAGGATATTGAGATGGAGCTTGAATTTTACCGAACCTTGTGGGGCGTGAATGAATCTTTGATTTCCATTGCGCCCAAACTGAAACAAGTCGGCTTTGATGGCGTTGAAGCGCGAGTTATGGTTGACCCAGAAAAGCGTGCTGAGTTTAAGCACCACTTAGAGCAAACAGGGCTTGGTTATATTGCGATCATTTTTACTGGCGGCGATGTGATTCCCGACCAGAGTAAAACGCCTGAGGAGCATTTAAACGTGCTCGAAACTCAACTTGAATACGCTAAAGCGCTCAACGCTAAGTTTGTCAATGTGCTGGCTGGTAACGATCGCTGGCCGATGGAAACTCAAGTGGCCTTTTTTAATCGCGCTGTGGCGCTCGCTAAGCAGGCCGATATTGTCTGCAGTTTTGAAACACATCGAGGATCATCGTTATACAGCCCTTGGGTTACCTTAGAGCTAATGGAACGAGTGCCAGAGATGATGTTTACCATGGATATCAGTCATTGGTTTTTGGTCTGTGAACGCTTGTTGGATCGCCCAGAGGATGACTTAACCGCTTATTTAAAGCGCGTGTTTCACATTCAAGCGCGAGTTGGCTATGACCAAGGTGCTCAAGTACCACATCCAAGCGCGCCTGAATATCAAGCGACGCTGCGTTTTCACCAACAGTTATGGCAACAAGTGTGGCAATTCCACCTTGATAATGGACGAGCCATAACCACCATGACCGCAGAGTTTGGCCCTGACGGCTACCTGCATCATTTACCATTTACCGATGTGCCCGTTGCCGACTTATGGTCATTAAATGACTGGATTGCTGAGGAAGAGCGTGCGCATTTTAAGCGCTTTATTGACAGTAAAGTGCGTTTATAAAGGATGGAACCATGACTAATACAACGAGTACGTTTACCGAGATTCCGGTGATCAATGTACAAGGACTATTTAGTAACGATCTCATTGAGCGTCAGCAAGTTGCCAATGAAATGGGCAAAGCAGCCCGTGAGGTTGGCTTTTTATATATCACTGGGCACGGCATTCCAGCGCAGACGATTGATGGATTGCGTCAGGCTGCCAAGCGATTTTTTGCGCAATCTTTTGAACAAAAAATGCGCTACTACATTGGCAGCTCTAAAACGCACAAGGGGTTTGTTCCGGAAGGCGAGGAAATCTACGGAACTGGGAAACCGGACAACAAAGAAGCCTACGATGTGGGGTTTCCTGCACCAAAAGATAACCCTTATGTCCTCAATAACACGCCGTTAATTGGTGAAAATGAATGGCCAGATCTTGATGAATTTCGTCAACCCATTTTAGATTACTACACCACAGTGTTTGCCCTTGGGCGTAAATTGTTTTCGGGTTTTGCGCTCGCGCTAGGGCTAGACGAAGCATACTTCGAACCGATGGTGACATGCCCTCCAGCCAAGCTACGTTTAATCCACTACCCATACGACGGAGAGGTGGAAGACCGCCCAGGTATCGGAGCGCATACCGACTATGAATGCTTTACCATGCTATTGCCTGATCAGCCAGGGCTGGAAGTCATGAATGACCATGGCGACTGGATTGATGCTCCGCCGATAAAGCAAGGCGATGAAGAAGCGTTAGTCATCAATATTGGTGATATGTTGGAAGTGTTAACCGCAGGGCAATTTGTGGCAACGTCACATCGCGTGCGAAAAGTCGCTCACGAGCGTTACTCTTTCCCACTGTTTTTTGCGTGTGATTACGACACGTTAGTTAAACCGTTACCTCAGTTTGATGATGGTCAGAGCGAATACAAAGAGTTAAGCATTGGTGAACACATGTATAGTCAGGCTCTGCAGACTTATCGTTATCTGAGAGAAAAGGTTGAAAAAGGAGAACTTAGCTTACCGCCGCGCGCAACGGAAGTTGCCACGTTTGGGCATTTGAAAAAACACCGCAGCAATCGCTCTACGAGTAACGCCTAGAACGACGTGCACAATTACAAATAGGCTCGAGAAACACTCGAGTTATTTAACTGACCGTTCAGTTATTCATTACAGTCACAAGGAAGATCAATCATGGAACGAATCAAAACATTATTCACTGGCGTGATGCTCGCCACAAGTCTAGGTATGGGCACCTCAAACGCACTTGCCGCCAATACGATCAACGATGGCAAATTTGTCGTGGGTATGGAAATAACCTATCCACCGTTTGAGTCATACGATGGTGATAAGGTGGTCGGCTTCGATCCTGACTTAACCGCACTTCTCGCAGATAAAATGGACCTTGACTACAGTTTTCGAGACAACAAATTTACAGGGCTCATTTTAGGCTTGAGCTCGAATAAGTTTGATGCAGTGATTTCAGGCATGTACATCATTCCAGACCGTGTTAAAAAAGCTGATGCCATTCCTTATGCTCGTACCGGCGCGTCGATTATGGTGGTGAAGGGCAGTGATATCGAACCGAATACTGAGCACGATTTGTGCGGTGTCAAAGTCGGCTTACAGCAAGGAACAACTTGGGTTAAGGCTCTCAATGAGTTGTCTGATTCTTATTGCACGCCTAAAGGACTGGAGCCGATTCACGTTCAAGAATTTCCAACCGCACCAGAAGTCACTCAGGCACTCATGTCACGAAATGTCCAAGCCCAATTAGAAATAGCCGGTGCGGCTCAGATGTTTGTCGAACGTACTAAAGGTCGCGTGAAAGTCAGTTCCGAAGATTTGGTGTTCCCTCAGACCCTCGGCATTTACGTCAAGAAAGACAATGCGCCGCTTAAATCTCAGTTAGAAACCGCTCTTGCTGAGATCAAGGCCGACGGTTCGTATTATGACTTAATTAAACAATACGATCTGACCCCTGTTGAAAACTAAGGCCTTCCCCTTGTCGATTCAGTTATCTCGATAGGCAAGGGGACCGTCTCGTATTTAGGGTCAAGTTTCGCTTGATCTGAGTTAAAACCGCCGGAGTTACAATGAGTTTAGATTGGGAATATTTCTTTTCGTTATTTACAATGTCTGCGTTCTATGAGGCCTGCGTGACGGTGGTCGTGCTAAGCACTCTCGCATGGGCATTGGGTGCCGTCATTGGTTTTGTTATTGCTTGCGGGAAACTATCAGAAAACAAGTGGTTATCACTGCCTACGTCATCTTTTGTGTGGTTCTTTCGTAGCGTGCCACTGCTGGTGGTTTTAGTGTTTGTGTATAACATGCCACAGCTATTTCCCTCCACAGGGCCTTATCTTGGGGTACCGTTTATCGCTGGATTGGTTAGTTTGGTGGTTACAGAAGCGGCCTACATGGCTGAAATTCATCGTAGTGGGCTATTGTCGGTGGCCAAAGGTCAGCGAGAAGCTGGGCATGCACTGAGCATCGGCTTTTTAGGTATTCAACGTATTATTGTGATTCCGCAGGCAATACGTGTTTCGATGCCCGCGATGATTAATGAGTTTGTGACCATCATTAAGCTCAGTTCTCTGGTTTCTGCCATCTCTTTACCCGAACTACTGCAAACGGGTCAACGTCTGTACTCGCAAAACTTCTTAGTGATGGAAACCTTACTGGCAGTTGCTGTTTACTACGTGGCGATCGTCACCATTTTTGGCTCGGTACTGCATTGGGCTGAAAAGAAAATGGACATTCCTTCACGCTCACCGGAAACCTTGTCTTCCAAGCAGTGTGAACAGCTTCGCCACCAAGCCATGGCGGTGGCCAGTGTACTCCCCAAGGTTGAGAAAGGCTCCCCCAACGCGCTTGAATTACAAGGTATCAGTAAGTCTTACGGTCGTCACCAAGTGCTGAAGTCAATCGATCTCAATGTTAAACCTGGAGAAGTTCTAAGCATCATAGGGCCTTCTGGATCAGGGAAAACCACCTTGATACGTACGATTAATCAGCTAGAGACCATCGACGGTGGCGAAATCGTGTTGTACGGAGAGGATTACATCAAAGGAGGAGTGTTGCCGAATCAACGTCGTATTCGAGAGGGAATTAAACGTATCGGTATGGTGTTCCAGTCATTTAATTTATTTCCTCATAAAACAGCGCTGCACAACGTAATGATAGCGCCGCGCTATCATGGCAAAGCTGACTCTTACGATGATGCCAAAAAACAAGCGCTGTTTTTGCTTGATCGAGTCGGATTGCTTGCCCACGCCAATAAATATCCGCATCAATTATCAGGTGGTCAGCAGCAGCGTGTGGCCATAGCAAGGGCGCTAGCTATGTCACCCGATATCATGCTGTTTGATGAGCCGACTTCTGCACTTGACCCTGAGATGGTGGGTGAAGTGCTCAAGGTGATTCAAGATTTAGCCAAAGAGGGCATGACAATGATCATTGTGACTCATGAAATGGACTTTGCGTTGTCAGTATCTGACCGCGTGATCATGATGGAAAATGGTGTGGTTGCTGTCGATGCACCGCCATGTGAGATTCTAGATAGGCACAATGACAACCAGAACTTTGAACGAGTAAAAGAATTTATGGGGAGAGCAGCGTAATGGGTCATGAAGAGCAACAACTGCGTCAAGATTTAGCTGCCGCCTATCGATTGGCGGCGATGCTTGGCTGGGAAGACACGTTGTATACGCACTTTTCGGTGCGCTTGCCAGGTCATGGAGAGCCACGTTTTTTGATCAATCCATTCGGTTTGATGTTTGATGAAGTGACCGCCAGCAATTTGATTGTCGTCGATGCAAACGGTGAAATCATAAGTGGTGATGCTAAGTACAACCCTGCGGGATTCACCATTCACAGTGCTGTCCATATGTCGCGTGATGATGCACATTGTGTTATTCACACCCACACGCTGGCTGGCATGGCGGTGGCGGCATGTGATAGCGGTTTGCTGAACTTAAATCAGATCAGCGCTGAATTTCACAACCAAATCGGTTACCACGATTATGAAGGTGTGGCGTTCAATCTAGAAGAACGCGAACGTATTCAATCTTCATTGGGTGACAATATGGCGTTGATATTACGAAATCATGGGTTATTGAGTGTCGGTGAAACAGTCGCTGATGCATTCCAAGTCATGTTTTATCTCAACAAAGCGTGTGAAATTCAGCTGGCAACGGGGCAAATGTCGGGGCTTTCTAGTATTAATCAGATTCCTGATCAGCTAGCCGATTATGTTTCAGGGCAGTTCCAAAAGGTAGCCCATGAACGGCACGTGGTATGGCAAGCTTGGCTGCGTAAACTGGATCGTATCGACCCAACATACAAGGATTAACGTTGTGAAACCTGTGGTCTTGATTTCGACTCATCCCCCTGATTACACCCGAACACTATTGGAACACGCGGCAGCCAGTCAGAGTGAGGTGATGTGGGTAGCAATGGATGATCCTCGGGCTGCGCGTGCTGAGGTCGCCGCGTGTTGGTACCCACACCAAAGTCTGCTACAGGACTTTCCCGACCTAAAATGCTTACATTCACTGGGCGCTGGGGTTGATAATCTGGGACCGCTTCTTGATTCGGGTCTTGAGATAGAGCGGATTATCGATCCTCAACAAAAACGCGGCATGTTCGAATATGTGTTGTGGGGCGTGCTTTATTACCAGCGTGATCTCGACCACTACCAGCAGTTACAGAGCCAAAGGGTTTGGCAGAGAGCAAAGCAACGCGCGGCGAAAGAACTGACCGTCGGTGTGCTGGGACTGGGAGAGATTGGGGCTTACGTGGCAACGGAGTTGGCCAAGTTTGGCTATTCGGTGATGGGGTGGTCACGTTCAAAAAAGTCCCTTGATGGTGTGTTGTGTTTTACTGGATTAGACGGACTCGACCATGTACTTGAAGGGCTGATGTACTAGTCAATTTATTGCCATTAAACACCGATACCAAGGGTATTCTCAACCAAAGTACGCTGGCTAAACTCCCCAAACAGGCTGCGTTGATTCACTGTGGGCGAGGCGAGCATTTGGTTGAAGCGGATCTGGTTTCCTTGCTTGAAACTCAACACTTACGAGGCGCGATAATTGATGTTTTTGCCGCAGAGCCTTTACCTGCAGAGAGCAAACTTTGGCAGATGGAACAGGCGGTCATTACCCCACATATTGCATCCAGCGCCAGTTTTGAGGTGATGGTGCAGCAAATTTCGAGTGTGGCGTCGCGATACTCTCGTCTCGGTTTGCCCACACATGGTCAGCGTAAGAATTAAATCATCGGATAAAATAGAAACATCACATCAAAAAGTCAGCCACTCATCGCTTGGTATCGGTTCTCTAACTATCGGTTTCTCGCAATGTTTTATATTGCGGTTAACCCTCATGACTTAAAATGTATCACTCTGGTTACATTCTAAGGACAACGGTGTGGGTAAATTTATGCAGGGTGAATTCCCTCTGATGCTATTTGCTTTGCCTGCGGCGTGTCTTGCTATGTACCATGAAGCCAAAACCAAAAACCGTAAATATGCAGCCGGTATACTGTTTTCTGCGGGGCTGACTTGTTTCCTGACGGGGATTACTGAGCCTGTTGAATTTACGTTTATCTTTATCTCTCCTTTGCTGTATCTCTTCAATGCAGTATGTGCAGGCTTAGATTATATGCTGATGTATCTGCTTGATGCGCATTTAGCAAAATCATTTTCTGCGGGCTTTATTGATTATGTCACGTTAGGCATCATGCCGTCGTTCAATGGTTTTGAAACCAACTATCTTTCAGCCGTCATTGTTGGCATCCCTACGGCAGTGGTCTACTACTTCACATTCAGATACGTTATCCGTAAACATAATCTTCAGACGCCGGGACGTACTGACGAAGACAAAGAAGAACTCAACCTCAGCGATGAGCAACTGACTACCTTCGTGATTGATTTTCTTGGAGGGCGCGAAAATTTAACCTCAGTGACCGCGTGTATTACTCGTCTACGTCTTGAAGTTAAAGACACCAATCTGATTAATAAGAAAGGATTGGAAGATGTCGGGGCGATGGGAGTCATCAACGTCGGTAGTCATGGTGTTCAAGTGGTATTTGGCGCTAAAGCTCAATTTCTTGCTGACCGTATTAATCAAAATTAACGTATTCATATTATTAGTGCCCTAATTAATTTGGGGTGCTAATTTCACATATTCCCATTTCAACTCAAAGATAAAATATTATGAAATTAATCCCTTTAGAAACACCTGAAGATGTAGGGCAATGGACTGCAAAATATATTGTTGAAAAAATAAATATCTTCCAACCTTCAGAAGAACGTCCTTTTGTTCTTGGTTTACCGACGGGAGGGACACCGCTTACGACCTATAAATCGTTAATAAAATACTATGAAAATGGTGATGTTAGCTTTAAGTATGTTGTGACATTTAATATGGATGAGTACGTAGGCATTCCTCGTGATGCAAAAGAATCATACTGAACGTTCATGTTTGAAAAATTATTTAACCATATCGATATTCCTCAAGAAAATGTGCATATTCTTGATGGTGATATGACTCGCGTACCTAAACAAGCTCTGACCATTGGAGTTGGCACATTGCTTGATGCTGAAGAAGTTCTAATTTTGGCGTTAGGAATCAATAAAGCGAAGGCTTTACACCATGCTGTTGAAGGGGCGATTAATCACTTGTGGACCATATCTTCTCTTCAATGGCACCCTTGTGCTACGTTTGTTTGCGATGAAGAGGCAACCAGTGAACTTAAAGTAAAAACACTAAAATACTTCAGGTCGTTAGCGAATGAAGAATAAAACGTGCTCATTCGCTAGAAAATAATCTTAATTACGTTGTGAAGAGACTAAAAAACACGAGAAATATAAATCTCGTGTTTCAATGAAATAGAATAAATACTCAGTAATAAATAAGCTAACCATTTTTCAACTTATCCCCCCTTATATCATTTTAGAAATTCTTTCCTCACGATGGTCAATATTAAAAGTCACGGACTTTTCATGAGTGTCCATTACAAAAATTAGATGAAAAGTATCATAAATAATACGGCTTACTCAGTTGATTATTGCATATTGAAATTTTCTGTGTAGTCTATCGATTTTATCGTATATCGTATATCGTAAAAATTTGAATGTTTATTCTATTTTTTTGTTGCAGCGTATAGTGATTTTTATCCATTATTTTTAATTATTGAAAAAATTGAACGTTTATTCGTCATTTATTATTAGATTCGAGGGTAAAAATAATTAAACTAAAAAGTGGTGATTACAAATAAAAAAGTTTTTCTTCATCAACAAGGATGACCAATCGGTATCAATATCCTTGCATATTAGGATGCTCTTATCCGCTAAATAATTCATCACCAATCATTCTAATAAAGAAAGTTATCTGCTTTAAATCGATAAAAATAGGTTATTCCTCTTTTATTTAGACCATTAAATCATCAGTAGAGACAGTTATGAGTAAATTCAAACTTCAGACTATCGGGGCTCTGAGCCTTCTCGTTGCCGCCATTGTTATCATATTGGCAACATTAGATTATCGTTCGTTTCGCAGCGAGAGTGTTTATCAGTATAAAGAGCTGCTCAGAGAGCAAAATCAAACCATCGAAGCTCGGTTGGTCGAAAAATTTGAAAGCTATCGACGCGAGCTTGGTGCTTTATCACTATCAGAGAGTGATATTCAAGATGGGCAGGTAGCTTCTCATGTCGTTCATCAAATGAACGCGATTCAGCGGGCACAAAAAGCGTTCAGTGATGCGATCTTTATTCTGACGAGAGACGGTACTATCTACAACAGTGATGGCGAGGTGATGCCAACCAACGCTAAACAGAGTAATCGGTCGTATTATGATGCGGTCTTTAACAAAGGTGACGATTTTTACGTTTCTAAGCCTTATGTGTCTTCCTCAACCGGCAACACTGTGATTGCCATCATCAAAAAAATCAACACCACGGTGTCACTGTTCACCATTGTCCAGATTGATGCCGTTGTTGGCGACCTAGAACAAAAGAAAAATCTTTTTCTATATTCCGATGATGGCACCATTTTGGTTGCTCCATATGACGATTTTATTGGCGCGAACATGTTTGAAAAACGCCCATTATACAAGCAGTTCAGTCCAAGTAGTCCGGAATTAAGTTATTCCGTAGAGGTTGATGGCGAAGAGCGAGACTTTACGGTTTTTTGGTCCAAAATTGATATCAATGGTTGGAGTTTTGTCACCTTCATTGCTGATAGTGTGATTCACTCACAAGCCAATGCGCAACTTGGTTATACCGCGTTGACCGGTTTTATCTGTCTGATCATCGCCGCCGCTATTTTAGTCTGGATTATGAACAAGATGGTATTGGCACCAGTTGGCGGTGCACCTGACGATATTGCGAGCTTGATGGAAGTGATGGCATCGGGGGATTTAACTCAAAAACGAGAAAAAACCGGAAGGGAGACGGGCATTTACCTTTCGCTGATAAATTTGTCAGGTCAATTATCAGCGCTGATTAAAAACTCTCATGGTATTTCGGAAAATGTGTCTTCGTCGGCTCAAGAGCTCAATGTTGTTATGAGCCAAACGCAAGACAACGCCCAACATGAACTACAACAAATGGAACAGGTTGCGACAGCGATCAATGAGCTTTCATCGACTTCGGAAGAAGTCAGTAACAAAGCCGTATTAGCAGAGGAAGAAGCCAGAAAAACCCAAAATAGTGTCGAAAATGGCAAAAACACCTTAGAGAGCAGTATTGACCTGACCAGTCGAATTAATATCTCCGTGTCTGACACTGCAGAAATCGTTAATGAACTCAGCCAGTTTATACAGGAGATTGGCACCGTGACTGAGGTTATCAATAATATTTCTGAACAAACGAACCTATTGGCGCTCAACGCTGCTATCGAAGCGGCTCGGGCGGGTGACCAAGGGCGAGGATTTTCAGTTGTTGCTGATGAAGTCCGCGTTCTTGCCACTCGTACTCAGGAGTCGACGGTGAATATCCAAAAAATTATTGAAAAGTTGCAGGCACAATCCGCGGTTGCAAACAAAAACATGATGGAGAATGTCGAGCTTATTGAAGACTCTGTGGTCTTAGCCGATCAAATCAAAGCGGCGTTTGAAGATATAGCAACGGCTTCACAATCCATTTCTGATATTAATGCGCTTGTGGCCACCGCCTCTCAACAGCAGTTTGCGGTGACAGAGGAGATCTCACAATCGATCACTCACACCTTTGATTTAGTAAATAGAAATGTGGCTGCGATCCACCAAACTCTGCAAGCCTCATCTGAGCTCGCGCAGCAAGCTGAGTCTCAGCGCCATGAGCTCAAGTTTTTTAAAATTTGATCGCATGAAAAGGGCCGGCATTCCACTGGCCCTATCATTGAGCTTAATTTTCTTACTGAGTTCTGTTCGAACGGAGTTGACTGCAGAATGAGGACGTTCATCACTCATTTGGGTGATGAATCTTCGATTGTATATTGATATCGCGGCGGTTTTGAGGTTTTATCATGGGCGGTATTAATCGATTGGACGCAATTTAGTACATGAAGCCAGATTTTAATTACGCCATCTACGAAAAGCTCGTGAACGATGAAGATGCTAGAGCTTGTAAAGCCATCCCTGAATCCGCGTGCAAAGTGGTACCAGGTAACTTCGTAAAAATCGTTTACTCTCAGTTCTTCACCAAATTGGGGGATGCATTGATTAACCCCAAGGTCACCTTGCCTTGGATCATGCAAAGTATCGGTGCGCCGTTATTCCTTATTGGTTGGCTTGTTCCGATTCGCGAAGCAGGGTCTCTAGTACCACAGTTGGCCATTGCGCACTATATTCGCCATTTACCGGTTCGCAAATGGGTGTGGGTTAGTGGAAGTCTTCTTCAAGCATTGTGTGTGGTGGCCATTGGAGTGATTGCCCTTAATTTGCAGGGCGTTATCGCGGGCTGGCTTGTGATCGCTGTACTGACGGTGTTTAGCTTGTCACGTGGTTTAAATTCGGTTGCGGCGAAAGATGTGCTTGGCAAAACGGTACCCAAAAATCAGCGGGGAAGAGCCAATGGTTGGTCTTCAAGCGCCGCGGGTCTGGTGACGATCGGGCTAGCGGCATTGCTCGCGACTTCTAACCTTTGGCACTGGCGACAAAGTGAAGGGTTTTACGCTATCAGTTTGATGTTGGCTGGCTTAGTGTGGCTGGTTGCCGCTTTGATCTATGCTCAGATTAATGAGTATCGAGGGGAAGTGGAGGGGGCGCGCAATGGCTTATCTGAAGCCTTCAAACAGCTCGCTCTGATTAAAACCGATACTGTATTTCGCCGTTTTTTGATCACTCGAACTCTCTTTCTCTCAACTGCATTAAGTGCTCCTTACTATCTTTTACTCGCGCAAAAAAATGAAGGGAGTGCATTATGGGTGCTGGCACTGTTTATGTTCGCCAGTGGTTTAGCTTCCTTCGTCGCCGGGCCGTTTTGGGGCGCAATGGCAGACCGTTCAAGTCGCAGTGTCATGATGCTTGGTGCTAGCATGTGCGCCGTGTTTGGAATCGTGCTGTTTGTTTGCGATCAGTGGCTATCAACTTGGCAATACTATTCTTCGTTGGTCGCGGTTTTATACTTTTTTGTATGTATTGCCCACGATGGTGTTCGAGTTGGTCGTAAAACTTATCTTGTTGATATTGCAGAAGGGGACAAGCGTACTCGTTATGTCGCTGTGAGTAATTCGGTCATCGGCGTCATGCTACTCATCATGAGCCTTTTAGGGCTTTTAACTCAATGGATGAGCATTTCAAGCCTAGTGTTACTGCTGGCTGTGATCGTCCTTGGTGGGGTCTGGATGGCAAGGCAACTTCCTAATGTGAATGCATAAGCCAATGGACGACTCGCAGCAAATCAACGTTTAAGCGGGCTATTGTCGAACGATAACCTTAGGCATTTTTGACAAAAATTAGACAACGGAAACACAGATTTGTAGTCTACTGAGTGTTCGAAATATGAACACGATGAAAAGGGCGAACAGTAAACTCGTGGCGAAAAAGCATAAAAAAAAGAAACGCACCAACATCGGCGCTGTTAAAAAGCTAAAACGGCGTGTCAAGCGTTGGCTGTTGACGACGTTAGCCGTGGTGTTGGGTTTACCCATCGTGCTGGTGTTACTGCTTAAGTTGGTCAACCCACCCATTTGGGGATGGGAGATAGCGCGTACGTTTTTTCCGCCACAAGGATATCCCGAGCACAGTAAGCATCAATGGGTACCCATCGAATCTATCTCTCCCTCACTACCTTTAGCGGTCATTGCCTCAGAAGATCAGCGGTTTACTGAGCATTGGGGGCTTGACGTGCATGCATTATGGAAAGTGCTTAAAGCCAGTGGCGATGGGGGGCCTTCTCGTGGGGCGAGTACCATCACTCAGCAGACGGCCAAGAATGTCTTTTTATTTCCAAGCCATAGCTATCTACGTAAAGCGTACGAGTTGTACTTAGCGCTGCTGATTGAGCTTATATGGGGCAAAGAGCGCATTATGGAAATGTACTTGAATGTCGTGGAATTTGGGCCGGGTATTTATGGTGTTGAAGCGGCCAGTCAGCATTACTTTGGTATTTCAGCAGCACAGGTCTCGTCATATCAAGCCGCGCAGTTAGCGGTAGTACTACCTAACCCTTATAAAATTCATCCTGTTCCCATGACGAATTATGTGTATCAGCGAGTGAAATGGGTTCGCCGGCAGATGCAAAATCTTGGAAGTATTGCTTGGTGATGGTAGCCGCTTATTTTAAGCGGTAGAAAAAAGGCCATGACGATTTATCGTCATGGCCTTTTGGTTAGTAGAGCTGGACTTATTGCTGAAGTTTTTGCTTCGCTTCTTCAACTTTTGAAAAATCCAAGCCAAGTTCATCTACGGCTTCTTTAATTAATGCTGGATTTTGCATCACTTGACCCATGAGTTTTTGCAGATCTTCTTGTGGCAGACCAAGTTGGCTGATGGTCGCCATTGCGGCAAGTGGATTTTGGGTTAATGCTTGAAAAATTTCATGGATTTGCTGATCGCTAATGTTGTTTTCTTTTAGCATCGCGATAATTGGATTCATGGTGTTCCCTTTTAATCTATAGTGTGATGTCGGTTGCCAAGCAGTTTAGCACCCAAGCCATGAAGGGGGAATCTAGGCCCCTCCATTTCAATAAATGAGTAAAAAGGTGCGAAGCCGTGTCCGCACCTTTTTATTGGTTTAACGATTCTCAAACCGATTGTAGTCAAGCAATCCAAACTCAACAGGTTGATCGTGGCGATACCATTGGTGGACACGATCACTGAATGACCAAAAGTTTGGTGAACTGCGGCGAACGGCAAACTGATCAAGCAGTTTAACGTAATCATTTTCCGTTTTCAGTGTTTGAAGGGCGTGGACTAACGCTGGAACCTGTGACTCTTCGATATTTAGAAATGCCGCAGGATAACTGCCAAGAACGCCTCGCACTAACGTTAAATCATCATTTGCCGGATCACGATTACTCTCTTCATCGAACAAGCTTGAGATATTGGTATGTGCATTATTGTGCAGCAATGTGAAGAGCTGATCGTCACCTGATTGAGATTTGACCATCATCACCATGATTTGCGGCAGGTGAACCAGCCCTTTACCCTGAATATTGTCTACTTGCTGAAGTAGCGCTTGGTTTTCAGGCTTGAGGCCTGTATCGACCACATTGTAACGATCTTTTAAAACAGGAGAGAGCTTATCTTGTAGCATCTGATAGAGCTCGGCTTTGTAATTGGTCGTGGTATATTTGACTTGTGTTGGTTGATCAAATGGCTTCACGTTACTTTGCAAGAACTGGCTAAATTGTGGTGACTGATCTTGATACCAACTTGCGTGTTCGTCATGACGTACCGCGCGTGGCAAGAGCGTCAAGAAATTACTTTCACCTTCCATACGTAAGAAGTCCATAAACATACGCGTGATCAGCTGATGACCAAAGTTGCCGTAAACATCAAAACCGGCCACCAACAGGTAATGGATACGCTCGAGAAGCGCATAATCGAGAACCCAGGCTGTTTTGGGTGGTTTACCCACTAAACCTTGAGCCACTGAAGCACTATCGAAGTGACGAATGACGGTAAGCGCTGCATTTGGGTTTTTACCGTTTCCAGTCCAAATAATATCAGTGGTTAGATTTTTTCCATCTTTGAACCAATTGTTGGTGAAGTCGGATTTGGCTTCGAGATAACGCGCCTGCTGACTTGAGAACGTCACCCAGTTATGAATGGGTAGGGCGTTGCTGTCTAACTCGCCTGGCATCTGTAGGTTATCTGCTTGCGAACGATAGAACTCATTAACTTCCGGAATATCTGATTTGTCGGGATCTAAAAAGAACACCCAGAAACGGTCATTGATGACGTTCAATGCTAATTGCCCACGACACACTGGCCCTTTAATGAAAGACATAATGGTATTTTGTGCGTTATCGAGCATAAATTTAAAGCGCGATTTGACTGGAAGGTCGATAAATGACGTCATTGGGTTCGCTGCAACTTCAAGCTTGTAACTTGGCAGCTTTTCAACGCTATAGTCGCTATCAATAAACAAGGTTTGCCATTTCTTCATTCGCGCGGCATTGAGCGCGTATGGCATATGTGTTTTATCAACAATTGAAGCTTGTTCTGGAATGATGCGATAGTAAACCCGCTCGACCTTAGGATCACCGTATGGACGGCGAGTTGCAATTCGGTCAACCGGTTGACCCGGCGGTGTGGTTGAACGTACTAAGGTGAAAAAGCGCGGTCGTTGTTGTTTTATCTCGGAGAAATAGAGATGGGACAAAAACAGGTGTTCATAGATATAACGCGCTGAAAGCTGGGCTTTCAGTGAATCATCGTTTAAGAACGTCTCGTATTCATTGACCAGAGATTGCTCCATCACACTAAGAGGAATATGGTTATTCATTTGGGCGCCACTTTCCACCCAGCGAAGTAGCGTATTGTACTCACTTTTAGCCAGATTCGGCATTCCGTAAGGCATCCCCCAAGTTGGGTTATCACTTTGGTATTGTTCATATTCGTCAATTGTGGGGCAGATTTGGTCACGATCAATCGAGAAATCAAACCCTTCAAGTTGATCTTGCTGAGGAAGCGGATGCTGCTCTTTTTGCATTAATAGCCGTGCGATCAGCCCAGCTTGCATATTGACGGGCGCGGTTTGGTCGCGCTCGTTCAATACAGGGTGAAACCCGAGCGCGCGCCACTCATCAGTTGTTTGAGCATCTTCAAATAGGCGAGTGGGTTTTGACGCGGTAAGCCGTGTACCGTGATAGACCTTTTCTTTTGTTGCACCGCGATCAATCCCCTCAACGGAGGACATTTTTAGCTGACACGGCGCATCGTAGCAGGCATGACACACGACACATCGATTATCGATAATCGGTTTAACTTCATCAAGAAAATGACTCGCTTGAGGAGACTCAAAAGGCATTTGACGATCACGAACGACTTGCTCGCCGAAAAGTTGATCGTAATTAATGGCTGCAAAACCCGCGCAGCCAGCGAAGAAGAGAATCAATAAAAGAGGTACGAGCCGGCGTAATTTCATTGGATTACCAAAAGTTGAGTGGAGTTTTTAGTATAAGAGATATCTTGTTTAATTCTAAGAAGCAAAGAGAAATAGAAATATTGTTATATATTGCCAGCATTATGAGTCTTAACGAATGTATTGGCAAAGTTTTTACATTTTTATTATTAATAGTCGTTATAATACACAAGCTTATCCCCTAATCTCCGAAGGAAATGACATGGACGCGACGATAAAGACGACTTTGTTAGCCACTTTGCTGATGTCGCCTTTGCTAGAAGCAGAAGAGCTGTCTGACTACGAGCAATGTGTATTACGAGCAATGAAGGTACAGACGGGTGACCTAACTATTGATGAACTGCACGAACGCTGCTTAACGGCGACAGATCAAGAATCTGAACTCAAACAAACAGATGTGTTGAGTGAGCGCAGAGAGGCCGAAAGAAGTACGGAATTCCAACCGTTTGTCATGACTGCGCATCGCATGAATTACATTTTGCCATTCACCTATACCGATAGTGTGAATCATAAGGCGTATGAAGATACCGGATGGGCAGAGGATTTGCGTAAAGCGGAAGCTGAGTTTCAAATCAGCTTCAAAGTCCCATTAAACTACAGTGACCTGTTTTTTGAGAATGACGCGTTATTTTTCGGCTTTACATTGAGATCTTATTGGCAAGTCTATGCAAACTCCATTTCAAGACCTTTTCGTGAAACCAACTATCAGCCCGAGTTTTTTTATTTTACGCCGACGGATTGGAAACCTTTTGACGGTAACACTTGGCTCGGTTTTGGTATAGAACATCAATCAAATGGTCAGAGGCAAATCCTTTCGCGCAGTTGGAACCGCATCTACGGCTCAGTCACTTTTGAGAAGAATCGTCTAGCACTTTCTTTCAGGCCCTGGTGGCGGATTCCTGAAAGCGATAAAACCGATGAAAATGATCCGAATGGTGATGATAATCCAGACATCGGTGATTACATGGGTCATTTTGAAGTGGGCGCCGCCTATAAGTGGGAAGAGTTTTCGGTCAATTTTACCGGGCGTGAAAACTTTAAAACCCACAAAGGCTACGCTGAAATGGGGATGACATTTCCGATTTGGGGTAAAGTGCGTGGCTACGCGAAATACTCAACCGGTTATGGCGAAAACTTGATTGATTACAATCACAAGCAGCAGCGTTTTGGTATCGGCATCGCGATTACTGATATCCTTTAAAAAAAGCGGAGCTCATGAGCTCCGCTTTGTCTTTATCGAGTCCGGATCATTAAGTGCGATAGCGTGACAAAATGTTGCCTAGATTGACGGTGGCACTTGAGAGATTCGATACGCCATGTGAAGAGTGCTGAGCAACTTCACGAATGGTATTGGATTGGCTACGAATATCGGCCAGCTCCGAGGCGATATCATTCGCTACGGTGCTTTGTTCTTCCGCTGAGGTCGCGATCTGTAAGCTCATATCATTGATTGCATTGGCTGACTCAGTAATATGATGAATATCCTCACCAATATCTGCTATCAGTTCACTACTGGTATGCGCTTGTTGTACCGTCTGTTCAGTGATGGATGTGATCTTATTACTTTCTGCTTGCAACTGATCAATCATCTCTTGAATTTCAACCGTTGCGTTTTGAGTTCGTCCTGCCAGAGTGCGCACTTCATCGGCGACAACCGCAAACCCGCGACCTTGTTCTCCCGCACGTGCCGCTTCAATCGCCGCATTAAGCGCGAGTAAGTTGGTTTGTTCGGAAATACCGTTAATCGTAGTGATTACTTCACTAATTTGTGAGGTGTTTGTGTTTAACGTGGATGCAGAGTTGGCAGCTTGAGAAATAAAGTTTGAAAGTGTTTCAATTTCAGCAATCGCGCGGCGAACTCGCTCGGCACTGGCTTTTACTTGCTGGCTGTCACTTTCTGTCTGAGAAGTGGCTTGGCTGGCCACATTCGCAACTTCTTGCGCTGCCGCCGTCATCTGTTCCATCGCGGTAGCGACTGAATCAAGAGAGGCGTACTGGTTAGAGATCTGTGCTTCACTGCGCTGTGTCTCTTCAGCGAACGAAGCACTGGTTTCGGTCAGTGTATTGGTGTTGTCTTTTACTGCGATGACTAAATCACTTAGCGTGTCCATCGCTTTATCCATTTCCACACCGATAGTGCCAAACTCATCTCGCCCAGCATGGAATCCAAGTCGTGATGTTAAATCGCCTTGTGCGATTTTCTGGGTCGTGGTGTAGAGCACCCATAAAGCGCCGCCAATAAATGTCGTCACCCAGTAACTAAATACCGCAAACGGTACCAGCCATAAATAGGAGAGAAGCCAAGTATACAGCGCAGACGTCGATGCTTGCTCAATGCGTGAGCTTTGGTCTTCAGTCAAACTATAATGGGTGCCATTTTTGGCACGAATTACCGCAGTCACGACACCGTTGCCACTTATGTTTGATTGTGTCGCGCTGGTTTTTTGAATACCCGAAAGAGTGGTGCTTTGGTAGTTTGGCGTCGCTAAAATACCTGAAAGCTTCGCTTCGACATTGGTGAGCGCTTGGCTTTCGATACGCTCGATAGCATCAAAATATCGAAAACCAGAAATAAAACTCAAAGAGATAAAGAAGAGTAGAAAAATAATCCACATTTTGTCGTTAATGGACATCTTGATAAACAGTCTATCTATCGTCCTAAACTCGACTTCTTTCATTGGGTACTCCAATAACAAAAATAAGGTGACAAGTGAGAGTTAGTGACTTTCTACTATGCGCCATTTCGCGAAATTTAATGAAAAGTTTGTTGGTTTTAGTATCAATAACGAGATCTAGATCGTTTATTCTCGCTATTGATACTAAAGTGGCTTGCAATTTAGCCTAAAGAAGGGAGAAAACCAGTGGCGATCAACAGCTGAACGACCACGATGATGATGCCGATTGCCCCTGCCAAAATAAGAGAAAGTTGACCCCCTTTAACACGGTATGCTTCGGGTGTGGAGTGAGTAGCGCGCGCTTTACGCACCATCAGCACTGGTAGGAATATCGCCAACACGACAAGAGCGATGGCGGCATATCCTAGGGCAGTGATAAAGCCTTGTGGATAAAACAGCGCAAAACCCATAGGGGGAATAAACGTGACCAACGATGCCAGCCAGCGTTGAGAATGCTGATTCCGACCTTTGACTCCGTCTGCGATAAACTCAAACAATCCAAGGCTAACACCTAAAAACGATGTCAGTAGGGCTAAGTCGGCAAAGACGCCAATAATTTGCCCCAATTGGCTGACGTGTACTTTATGACTTAACTGCGAAATCAACGCTGTTAACCCTTGGCTCTGGGTTAGCTCTTGTTGGCTGACCACGCCTAAAGTAACGACTTGCCAAAATACATAAATGACTAAAGGAATACTTGAACCAATGACAATGGCTTTCTTCAGTGCAGGGGTATTTCCATCGAGATAATTTACAATGACAGGGATGCTGCCGTGAAAACCAAATGAGGTGAAAATTACGGGCAGAGCCGCCACGATAAGCCCTTGTTCAAGCGGCATATCCAACAGATAAGATTGTGTCACGTTCGGGGCTAGGAAAAACAGAACCGCCACCATTGAGATGAGTTTGGCACTAAACAGTACACGGTTAATTCGGTCTACTGTGCCTGTACCGATGGTGACCAGAAGGGCGACAATAACAGTGAACAGAACGGTTGCGGTTTGCGGTGATAGTGCAAGCCCTGCCATTTGATTTAGACGATCGCCAAATTGCGCGCCACCACCAGCAATATAGGCGGCGCATAGTGCGTAGAATAAAAATAGCATTGCAAAACTTGCAAACCATTTACCTCGCTGGCCCAGAAATTGTTTGGCAAGGCTATGCAGCGTTGCATCGGCGGGCGCGTATTGATGCAGTTCCACCATAAGCAATGCGGTAAAGGCCATTACCGCCCAGAGAGTGACCATCAAAAGCATCGACGTGGCAAATCCAATCCCCGCTGACGCCAGTGGCAAAGCAAGCATCCCCGCACCAATCGTGGTTCCTGCAATAATCAAAGTACTACCAAAAATCTTTGAATTCATCATGTTGTATTTATTTGTTTACGTATTTAAGTTAGAGGTATCTGTTGTAAGAGCGAGGCATTCTAGCCTTAAGCGCTTATTTTGGCTGATTCTGTAGTAATAATGATAGGAATGCAAGGTCACTGTAAGGATTTAAATCCACAAGTGTAAATTATTGTTTACGATTGATATGAGTGCGGTGAATATCATCTATGTGTTGTATTTGAGAGCAATGTCAATTGGTATTGATATTTTGCTTTTCGTCGCCATAAATCTGTCATATAAAGGCTTTAAAAAGGGATTCAGTAGCACCACATCCTATACACAGGACAGGATTAATAAATGGAGGTCACATGAGCGACCAATACCAAAATGAAGAAAACTTGGAATTGCTTGATGCGTTGGAAATCGGTATCGATTTATCTGATTATCAGTCCTCGCCTGAGCAGCGTCACGACGAAGACCCACGCTAGTTCCAAACGTTCTTCGATATCGAATTGTAACGAGCCAGTGCATTTGCGCTGGCTTTGTGTTTTTATAAACTCATGATGTTCGATATATAGGTTTCAATGAATTTTCTAGCGCATTTACATATTGCTGAACACTCTGATTCAAGCTCCTTGGGTAATTTACTGGGTGATTTTGTTAAAGGTCGTCCGCAAGGGCAGTTCCCCGAACGCATCGTGCGAGGCATTCAACTTCATCGGTTTGTGGATTCTTACACTGACCATCATCCGCTTATCAAAGAGATTAAGCCTTTATTTACCGGTGAAAGTCGGCGGTTTGCTGGTATCGCGTTAGATATGTTTTGGGATCACTGCTTGGCAACGCATTGGCATCAGTTCTCATCACAACCATTAGAAGCGTTTTGTCTTCGCGCGCAGAGTAAGGTGCTTGAAGAGCAACACGCTTTAACGCTGCCAGAGCGGTTTGTTGATGTCACTCAGCATATGTGGCGGGGTCGTTGGCTGCAGTCATATCAAGAGCTTGATAATATTGAATTTGCGTTGCAGCGTATGTCAACGCGCTCACCACGAATGGGCAAATTAAGCGCATGTACACCGATCCTTCGCCAACACTATCACACGCTCAATAAGACATTTTTGAGTTTGTATCCTGATGTTTTATCTGCAGCCAAGCAGCAGGCAATCTGATAGAATCGCGCGATTGTTTGAATAGTTAACCAGTGTTGCTTCGATGTCACATACTTTCTCTGATTTAGGGCTCTCATCAGAGCTTATCAATACACTTTCCGGGCTTGGGTTGGAAACGCCCACCGAGGTGCAGCAGCACGCGATTCCTCATGTCCTACGCCACAGCGATGTTTTGGCTGGTGCTCAAACAGGTACCGGAAAAACCGCAGCTTATGGTTTACCGATCATTGATCAATTGAGCACGTCACCTCAAATAGGGGAAACACGCGCACTGATTTTGGTACCGACGCGTGAATTAGCGCAGCAAGTATTTGATAACCTCACATGTTATGCGCAACACACTCAATTGAATATTGTTGTTGTCTATGGTGGCGTCAGTATAAAAAAGCAAACTGAGCAATTGAAAGCGGGCGCCGATATTGTGATTGCAACGCCTGGCCGTTTGCTTGATCACTTGTTTAATAAACACGTGTCATTAAATGCGGTAGGTTGCGTTGTTTTTGATGAAGCCGATCGCATGTTCGATATGGGGTTTATGCCCGATATTCAAAGGATTACCAAGCGTTTGCCGCAAACTCGACAAACGCTATTTTTCTCGGCTACGTTTGAAACTCGTGTCAAGACGATGGCGTACCGGCTTTTAAATGATCCTGTTGAAGTGCAAGTGACGCCGCAAAACAGCACGGCTGAAACCGTGATTCAAATGGTTTATCCCGTCGATAAGCATCGAAAAAGTGAGCTGCTTGCGTATTTGATTGGGGCGAACAATTGGCAGCAAGTGTTGGTGTTCACCAAAACCAAGCAGGGGAGTGATGCGCTTGCCAAAGAACTCAAGTTGGATGGTATTAAAGCCGCATCGATCAATGGTGATAAAAGCCAAGGTGCGAGACAAAAAGCGCTGGATGATTTTAAATCAGGTAAAGTTCGAGCGTTAATTGCAACCGATGTTGCTGCGCGAGGCCTTGATATCCAGCAACTAGAGCAGGTCGTTAACTACGATATGCCCTATAAAGCAGAAGATTATATTCATCGGATTGGGCGTACAGGGCGAGCGGGGCAAGCAGGACATGCTATTTCATTTATGAGCCGTGAAGAGCAAGGATTGTTAGAAGCGATTGAAGCATTACTTGATACTCGATTACCACAAGAATGGCTGGCAGGTTTTGAACCTGGTCAGGTGAATGTGGAGTTGGAAAATCACCGTCGTCAGAGTCGCTCCTCCGAAAAACGTAAGCTTAAAGCCCGTTTAGGCGTTCATAAAGGTCGAGGTAAGAAAAAACGTTAAAATAAAGCCCGCATTTGAGCGGGCTTTATTTTTATACACCGTCATCATGACACGAGATTACAGGGGATCTCGTACACTAAGTCTGAGACGTTTTGTGGCGCTAAAATTTTTGATTGGGGAATCAGCAAACGAGCTGCCATCATTTGGTTAAACATATTCCACTGTCTTAAAAGGCACTGCTCATGGTCACCTTTGATGTCTTCCCAAGTTTGATGCATAAATGGCTCCAAACTACTGGCTCCATGAGCAAACATGATCATGAGCCATTTTACTTCCCAAATATTAATTTGGCATTCTGGATGTTGCTGGTTGTATTCATTGGCCAATGTCGCGATCGTATCTTGTACTTGATAGTTTCTATCCATAAAATAATCGGTCAACTCATCTTGGCGCACGCCATCGGCCAAGAGTTGAATCGGCTGCTTTTTCACCAGCATATGTGCTAAGACACGTACGGTAAAAAAATAGAGTTTTTCGCTCGGGGTACTCTGTTTTGGAAAGTGCTCCATGATCACTTGCAAGTACTTTTCAAAATAGTCGTGCAGGCCATCGCTGATGCTTAGCCAAATCTTCTCTTTACTGCCAAAATGATGACGAATCAAGCTATGAGAAACGCCAGCTTTTTCACTGATGTTGCGTAACGACACTCGCTCGTAACCACGCTCACAAAACAGTTGTGCCGCAATCGTTAAGATCTCACATTTGGTTTTTTCTGCGTCCTCAGCACTACGACGCCCGGCTTTTCTTTCTGTCATGTTTCCAAATCTTCTAATTAAGCGCGACATTTTTACCAGATTTGAGGATTTATTTCATCTGTTAATCAAATATTATCCAATTGGATAATATAAAGCTTGATTTTATCGCATGAAAATTTATACTTTCCAATTGTATA
Organism: Vibrio sp. AK197; assembly: GCF_053903115.1. Taxonomy (NCBI): domain Bacteria; kingdom Pseudomonadati; phylum Pseudomonadota; class Gammaproteobacteria; order Vibrionales; family Vibrionaceae; genus Vibrio; species Vibrio sp. AK197. The sequence continues at coordinate 947,104 of NZ_CP096429.1, read as the reverse complement.
GCAAGTTGGTGATGATTGCATTTTGCTGATTTAAAAATGCTTGACTCATACCAATTTTTATTGGCTTAAGCTTGAAATACACAACCATTTGTTTTTTGGTTCTCTATTTTGACTGTATGTTAAGGAAAGTGTCAGCCTCCAACGCTGATATATACCGCCATCAATATGAATCAATCCATCCACTGCCGGATCGGTCAAGGATGATTGCTTGATTCTTTTAGAACCTCCCTGAGCTTATGTAAGCTCAGGGCTTTCTCTTCTTGTTTCCTTCTTGGTGTGATTCGCTGTCGGTTTATTTGCATGACACCGTTAGCCTAGTAGTCCCTTTATCTTTTATATCGACGACATTTAATGATTAATTTTCTCCGGCATCGATTACGCCGTATTTCATACGTTATGTGATGTGTGTCATATAAGGGTATTTCTCTGATTGGAATGGTTGAAATGTCATCTTGGGCGGTTAGCTTTAAAACATAGAGATGGATTATTCAAAACTCACACTTTCCAAGGAGAGTCCCCCGATGAAAAACAACGTCGTTCAAGTCCTGCCCGAGCCAAGCGCTGAAAAAAAAGCGTCCGTTCAGGCTTATAACCAGTTGGTAAAACAAAATGTTGAGGTATTAACTGAATTGCAAGCAAATGCGATTCGTACCTTTAGCGAGCTTGATTTCAATACGATAAAGGCCGCAAGGGAAGGGACAAGCGAAGTACTTAATGCGTCGCAAATTGATTTGCTTGCCAAACTCGCGGATAACATGCTGAGTGACGGTCAACGTTTACAGAGAATCGCAAATCAATTTCGTTCTGACATCCAACACATGACTCAGACACAGCGTAAAAAAGTGGCGTCTGCCTAAATTCATTTCATCGTTATGAGGTTGGTTTTTGTTATAACGGAGCCGATTGGCTCCGTTTTTTATGCTACAAACTTGGGTATTTCTAGAGAATCTTAAAATCGGCGATGACAGCACCAACGAAATTTGTTTTAGTAATGGTAAATCTTTGACTTAAGGTGAACTATGAAAACAATCGGTTTAATTGGTGGTATGAGCTGGGAATCGACCACAACTTATTACCAACTCATTAACCAAGAAGTGAAATCACAGCTTGGTGGTTTGCATTCAGCAAAGATTGTCTTGGTGAGCGTTGATTTCGCTGAAATTGAAGTTTACCAACATAACGATGAGTGGGATAAAGCCGCACAAGTGTTAATCGATGCCGCACAATCATTGGAAAGCGCGGGCGCCGATTTTATAGCGATTGCAACCAATACCATGCATAAAGTCGCCGAGCAGGTGGCAGAATCCGTATCAATTCCACTGTTACATATCGCTGATGCAACCGGAGAGGCGTTGCAAGCTGCTGGTATTACAAAAGTCGGGTTGCTTGGAACCGCGTTTACGATGGAACAAGCGTTTTATAAGCAGCGAATTATCGATAAGTTTGATGTTGAGGTTGTGGTACCAAATGGCGTGCAGCGAAAATTGGTTCACGAGGTGATATATCAAGAGTTGTGCCAAGGTGTTATGACCAAGCGATCCAAGGCGGATTATGAAACCATTATTGACGACATGCATGAAGTTGGCGCTGAAGGCGTTATTCTCGGATGCACGGAGATCGGCATGTTGGTTGATGAGTCATCAAGCTCACTGCCCATTTTTGATACAACGAAAATTCATGCTAAAGCGTTGGTAAAAGCTGCATTAGAGGCCTAGTTCTGGCATTGAGTCACCGTTGACGATAAAAAAAGAGGAGCATTGGCTCCTCTTTTTTGTACCCGAAAATTACATTACTTTTCGTTCTTGGGCTGAGTGAAGCCGCCATATAAGTCGAGGCGACGATGGCGTAAGTTGGTTACCGAACCCTCAGTGTTAAGATGCTTTAGCTTCGAAAGGTCAACATCTGCAAAGATCAGCATTTCAGTGTTGGCACTTGCTTCGGCAAGGGTAGAATCGTGTGGGAAATAGATGTCTGACGGCGAGAAGACCGCTGATTGAGCGTACTGAATGTCGACATTATTGACCCGTGGAAGGTTGCCGACACTGCCGCCAATGGCAACGTAACATTCGTTTTCTATCGCACGCGCCTGTGAGCAGAGACGAACACGCTGATAGCCGTTTTTCGTATCGGTCCAGAACGGAACGAAAATAATTTGTACGTCCTGCTCAGCCATCATGCGTCCAAGTTCAGGGAACTCGCTGTCGTAACAGATTAAAATACCCACACGACCGGCATCGGTTTCGAATACTTGAACGCCATCACCGCCATCAATAACCCAATCTCGCTCCTCATGAGGTGTGATATGGACTTTGTATTGAGCGTCGACTTGACCGTCACGGTGGAGTAGATACGCCACATTATATAATGTATCGTTTTCAATCACAGGCATGCTGCCCGCGATAATATTGATGTTGTAGGTGACCGCCATTTGCGCGAAGCGATTTTTAATTTCTTCACTAAAGCTGGCGAGAAAACGAATGGCTTCTACTGGCGTCTGGTCGGTGTTTAGCCCCATGAGTGGCGCGTTGAAAAACTCGGGGAACAGCGCGAAGTCAGATTTGTAATTGGCTATCGATGAAACAAAGAATTCGGCTTGCTCTAAAAAGTCTTCCAGGTCATTCATGGCACGCATTTGCCATTGAACCACACCGATACGCACTAACGATTTTTCCACATCATGAATGGAGGCAATGTCGTCCTCATAGAAGATATTATCCCACTCAAGTAAGGTAGCGTATCCGCGTGATGATTCATCCTCTGGTAAATAACCACGCATAATACGTTTTACATCGAAATCGTTTGAGAGCTGAAAGGATAGAATCGGGTCATGAAGCTCTTTACGTTTGACTTTCTCAATGTACTCAGTGACGCTCATTTCCTTTGCGTGATGGTGATATTTAGGAATGCGTCCGCCAGCTAATATGGCTTTAAAGTTGCCACTGCGGCAAAGTTCTTTGCGGGCATCGTACAAACGGCGCCCGAGTCGCAAACCGCGATAATCTGGGTGCACAAAGACATCTAGCCCATACATGGCATCACCCGTGGTTTCGTTTTGAATGACATTTTGTTCGGTGATGATGTCAGTATAAAGATGAGGAAGTGAGAAGCGGTTATAGTTTACTTTTATCGTCAGTGCCGCACCGACAATTTTACCGTTATCAACAATACAAATCTGGCCATCAGGAAATTGATGAATCAGATCCATGATCGTGATTCTTGGCCAAGCGCCGCCGACGTCATGAAACACGAGATCCATAAGTTCGGCTAATTCTGGGTAATCGCTAGGTTCTATTGTTCGAAGAGTTAACAGGTGGGAACGGTTGTTTTCCATATCTATTTATTATCCTAATGATATTCAACTTCTTAACCATAGCATGGCAGCGCTGCTGAATGTCAATGGTGGGTTATCCTCACCGCGCGGATTGAAGTGTGAAACTGCGTCATTTTAACCGTCGTCTTATTCACTTAAAGCTCAGTTCCTAAGCATATTCTTTTGATCATTTTTATACATATTTATGAAAAATTTCATATTTATGAAAACTTTTCACAATTTCGCTCAATGGAAAACCTGTAATTGGTTGATTTTAGTGATGGAATCGTCCTAATTGGATGAAATGAAACCGTTTACACGTATGTGGTGTTATTAATTTTCCTATTTAACTTAATGAAACTTAGGGATTTTTAGGTATTTTGTAGGAAAATTCATGTTTCATGGGGTTTTATGCACCGACAACCTGTGAGGGAAAACCGACTTTTCAGCGTTTTCATCCCTTACTATGTGCCCAGAACACCGAAAACAGAAAGACAATAAACCTAAATAAGATAGGGATACCTCATGAAACATCTTAAGCTTTTGCCAATAACACTCGCAGTGGGTTCCGTGCTTGGTTCAGCTCCCCTCCTTGCCGCCACTGACGCTGAAATCGATGCTTTAACTCAACGAATTCAAGAGTTGGAGAAGAAAGTAGAAACCGATTATGTCTATCAGCAACAGTCTATAGACCTCCCACCAGACGTAGAAGTTCCCAAAGGCATTATTTTTTCCGGTTATGCTCGTTACGGTAATGCTTATGCAAGTAGCGATGAAAGAATGGTCAATGCGTATGGTGCATTGAATGGTAACGCCACGGGTCGTCTTGGTAATGAAAACTACGGCGGTGAATTCCAGCTCGGAAAAGTACTGAAATCCGATAAAGGCGCGGTTTGGGATTTGGTATTAATGGTTGACCATTACCAAGATCGAACTTGGTGGGAAGCGGGCAGTACAGAGGCGGATGGCGGGCTTAACGTCAAAAAAATGTACGCGGGGGTGACGAACCTATTTGAATCCCAACCTTCTCTTTACTTCTGGGGTGGTCGTGATTTCCACCAACGTACAGCAACCGACCTTAACGACTACTTTTGGGTTATGCATGATGGCCAAGGTGGTGGTTTCAAAAACCTGGATCTTGGCTTTGGTGAGTTTAACTTGAGCTTCGTCGGCCAAGTGGATGACGATATGGTGGGTGACAACGGACGCTATGCAATCACCAGTAAACTGCATGACATCGACCTTGGTGGCGCTTCTTTGAATATTTACGCTAACTATGGTTTTGCCTCTGATACCATCGAAGATCGTGATTCTCGTGACGTGAAATCCTATCAATTAGCTGGTGAGTTGATGATGAACGGTCAGCGTTTGGTGGTTCGTTATGGTGACAACGCCAAAGACAGTGCGTTTGACTTAGTTGATGATGAGCAAGCGTTTTTGGTCAGTGTGGATGGCTTCTATCAAGTTACACCCAAAGCATCATTTGCCTATGTGGCTGCCTATCAGTCATTGGAGGTGGCTGACGATCAAGACCGTTCAAACTACAACATTAACTTACGCCCCGGTTATGCGTGGGATGATGTGAACTCTACATGGGTCGAACTAGGTTACAGCCTTGTTGATTACGACAAGATTGATGCGACCAACAAAGCGTGGAAAGTGACCGTGTCACAAAATATTACCTTCGGTCCATTTATGTCTTCACGCCCAATGCTGCGTTTTTACGCGACGTTTGGTAACTCGGATAACGAGTTTGCGGGCTATGCAGATGATAAAGTGACTATCACAACATCTGATAACGATACCGTGACCGTCGGCGCGATGTTTGAAGCATGGTGGTAATCAACGGGGGATAACTGCCACTGTCCATTGGCCCCCATTGAAAACACCGTTTGATAATCGGGGCCATTTTTTATCCATATTCATTCTCTTTGAGGCCATTGTTTGGCCTTTTTTTTTTACCGGTTGTGATTATTGTTTAATTTATCATCAATGCAGCGCTTAAGCGCGTTGGAGGTTAAGCGCTTGTTGCGTGAAATCAGCGAGCTTCATGAAACTAAACCGCGAATCCATGAAACTGTTTCATGACATGAAATGAAACTCTCTATCAGTACGCTTTTTCGATAATTCACCAAGTTGATCGCTGATCGAGTGTGATGCCTATCACTCTACGTAATCAGACATTGCTGGATACTCACCATATGAAAGCGCTTTCTTTTGCCAGATGCTCAAGACAATCGAAATGCGCCTAATGAGCAATCAACAGGTGAGAGGGGCTTGTGACCACCATCAAAGATGTATCTGATGCTGCAGGAGTGTCTCAGGCGACAGTGTCCCGAGTCATTAATGGCACGTCAAAAGTCAGCCATGAAAAGAAGCTGAAAGTAGAAAAAGCGATACGAGAGCTCGGCTATAAGCCAAATTCTATCGCAAAAGCGCTCGCCTCAAGCCGTACGGGCAGTATTGGTGTCATTGTGCCAGAGCTTGGCGGCGCATTTTACTCACAGGTGCTTCAGACCATTGAAGAGCGCTTAAGGCATCTTGGATATCATCTGGTAGTGACAGCAGGGTCGAATACTGAACAAGGGCAACTGGATTCTGTGGAGTTTTTATTGAGCCGCCGCGTGGATGCGCTGATTCTCCATACCCAGCAGCTTGCAGATGATTATCTGATTGCACTTGAAGAACAAGGCATTGTGCTGGTGTTGGTGAATCGCTTTATTCCGGAACTGGCACACAGCTGCATTGATATTGATAACGAGCTTGGAGGCAAACTGGCGACTCAGCATCTTATTGAAATGGGTCATCACAAAATCGCCTGTATTACTGGGCCGCTTCATAAATCCGATGCGCGCGGACGTTTGCAAGGTTATCGCAAAGCGCTTGAGGAAGCAGGGATTGCGTTTGATGAAAACCTGGTGATTGAGTCCGGGTTTACTGAGGAAACAGGGGCCATGGCAATGCGAAAATTACTTAAGCGAGAGCATGAATTTACCGCGATCTTCGCTTGCAACGATCACATGGCGTTTGGCGCCTTTGAAGTATTACAGGAATGTGGGCTCCGTATTCCTGAGCAAATTTCATTAGTGGGTTTTGACGATATCTTGTTTGCGCGCTATCTCACTCCGGCGCTGACAACGGTTAATTTCCCGATTGAAACCATGAGCTGTGAAGCGGTACAGCTTGCAATACAAAAACTACATAAGAGTAAACATGATGTGGACTTTAAGTTATCACCAAGTTTGGTTGTGCGTGAGTCTGTTAAATCGTTTACCCCTACGCCAATAACTACGAAGGAACTAACATGAACTTCAAGACTATTACCCTGTCTGGAGCGGTTGCATTAGGACTCGCAACCAGTGCAGTCGCTGCCGATAATGACATCCGTTTTGACGGGTTTCCCGATTTTGACAGTAGTCTCAAAGTGATTCTGCCTGATTTTGAAAAAGAGACCGGGATTCACGTGGATTACTTGATGAACAACCATGGTGACCACCATACCAAGCTTACAACCAACTTGGCCACAGGCTCTGGTGCCGGTGACGTGATTGTGGTCGATGTGGAAAAAATCGGCCCATTTGTCGCCTCAGGCGGTTTAGTCAATCTTTCCGAGCAGTATGGCGCTGACAAATACGCTGAACGCTTCGCTCCTTACGCCTGGGCTCAAGGTAAAGGCGCTGATGGCTCCGTATATGGTATTCCTGTCGATTTAGGCCCTGGCGTGATGTATTACCGCCGAGATATTTTTGAAAAAGCCGGTATTGATGTTCAACAAGCGATCAAAGATTGGGACTCTTACATTGCCGCAGGTGAAAAACTCAAACAGCAAAACATTCAATTGATTGCGTCCGCTGCTGACGTGGCACAAGCGATTATTTTTACCACCGTACCTGAAGGCGAAGGGTTATATTTCGATAAAGATGGTAACTCGGTGGTTACCTCTGAACGCTTTGTTCATGCGTTTGAAGTGGCAAAAGAGATCCGTGATAAAGGCTTAGACAGTCGAATTCTTGCTTGGTCGAATGAGTGGTATGAAGGCTTCAAGAATGGCACGTTCGCGACACAACTCTCAGGTGCTTGGCTACTTGGCCACTTAAAAAATTGGATTGCGCCTGATACCTCAGGCAAATGGGGCGTCTCTCATTTACCTGATGGCATTTACGGCAGTTGGGGTGGCTCGTTCTTATCAATTCCGACTCAATCTAAAAAGCAAGATGAAGCGTGGAAGCTGATTGAATACATGACAATGCGTCGTGATATTCAACTGAAAAGCTTTGCAACTATCGCCGCTTTCCCCGCCAATGTGACGACGTACGATGACCCGATGTTCCAAGAGCCCATTGAGTTTCTTGGCGGTCAAAAAGCGCGATTACTGTTTGCTGATGTGGCGAAAAACATCAAGCCAGTACAGCCAGCAAAAGGGGACCACGTAGCACGTGCCATCATCCTAGAAAATGCCTTAATGGAAGTCCTTGATGAGGGTAAAGACATTAAAGCCGCCCTTCAAGATGCGGAACGCATGATCAAACGCCGTACCCGTAACTTGTAAGAGAAATGAGGCGCGGTAATGCACCGCGCCTTACATCAGCAATGAGGTCTTAACTATGAATCATGTAACGAGCAAAGAGGTCGAGAGCGGCGAGCGTAAAGGCTTTTTATATTGGCTGAACGTGAAAGCGCTTACACCGTATGGTTTTTTATTGCCGTTCCTGATTATTTTTTCAGTTTTTGGCGTGTTTCCGCTGCTGTTTTCCATCTATTTGTCGTTCCAGCAATGGAACCCAGTAGAAGGGTTGGCAGCGATGAATTATGTCGGCATCGATAACTATCAAATTGCATTAACCGACCCTTGGCTTTGGCGAGCGTTGGGTAATACGTTCTGGCTGGCGATTACATCCGGGGTTGCACAGCATTTAATTGCGATTCCTGTGGCGTACATTCTCGTGTCGATGGGCGATAAGCTTCGGCATTGGCTCACATCCGCTTACTTCTTGCCCTACATTACGTCAACGGTCGCGGCGTCGCTAATCTTCTTTAATATGTATTCGCCCAATTCCGGGATCATTAATCAGTCTTTGATGGCTCTGGCGGATAGCAGTTTATTTGGTTGGGCGTTTGGCTGGATCAATGACTTTCAACCGATTCGTTGGTTGGACGATGCAACCTTTGTTAAACCCTCAATCGCAATCATGGTGTTTTGGAAATACACCGGCTTCAACATTGTGCTTTATACCACTGGGTTGATGACGATTCCCAAAGATATTTTGGAAGCGGCGAGAATGGATGGTGCTAACGCACTGCGCCGTTTTTGGTATGTGTCATTGCCAATGATTCGTCCGTTTATTTTCTTCGCGGTGACCATGACCATCATTGGCAACTTGCAACTGTTTGAAGAACCTTTCGTTCTGACTCGTGGTACTGGCGGTACCGGGCAATCAGGCTTAACCATTTCGATGTATCTCTACAAAGTGGGTTGGGAATGGCTTGAAATGGGCACTGCATCAGCGATTTCTTGGTTGCTATTTATCTTGATTGCTGCTTGTACATCGATTCAATTTTTCTTCTTTGGTAAGAAAGGGTTAGGGGATTAATTATGTCTGCACAAAATAACGTGTCCAATGACACCATGACGACAAAACGGACGTCGTTAAAACCCAAAGACACCACCATCGATCTGGCGGTAAAAGTATTGATGGTCATTCTGGGGATAGTTTTGATTATCTCCGCATTGATGACGGTGTTTCCTTTCCTTTGGTCTGCGCTGCTCTCCACGCGGGATCGTACCGAAATTTTTGGGAGTGGGATAAGCTTTGCGATTGGTGATAGCTTAGCTATTAACTACGAAAAACTATTGCAAATCATGCCGTTTTGGCAGGCAATGTTTAACTCAATTTACGTCGCATTTCTCGGTACAACCATCTCATTACTCTTTTGTAGTATGGGCGGCTATGCCTTTGCCGTTTACCAATTTAAAGGCAAAAAATGGTTGTTTGGTATGCTGGTAGGTTCGATGATGATTCCGCCTGTATTGAGTTTGATTCCCTATTTCATGATCGTTAAATTCCTTGGGTTACTCGACAACCATCTCGCTGTGTGGTTGCCCTTTACCACCACGCCATTTGGTATCTTTTTAATGCGTCAACATGTCGTCGCATCGATCCCTAAAGAATTGCTTGAAGCCTCAAAAATGGATGGCGCTGGCGAATTTCGCACCTATTGGAGCGTGGTTCTGCCGTTAATGAAACCGGCTTTAGCCACGCTAGCCATTGTTCAATTTGTGTTCTTCTGGAATATGTTCATGCAACCACTGGTTGTACTCACTACGCCAGAAAATTACGTCATTACCCAAGCTCTGCGCAGTGTACAAGGCATTCCTAATACGCCTTGGGGCGCGGTCATGCTCGGAACAACGATTTCGATTCTTCCACTGGTAACCGCTTATTTATTCTCATCAAGACAGATGATCAGTGGTCTCACTTCCGGTGCCGTGAAAGGATAACGTTTAAGGAATTCGCATGAAAACATATCAACTTCCTCAAGATTCAAGATTGCGCCAACCCGACTTTGTGTTTGGGGTGGCGACCTCTTCCTACCAAATTGAAGGGGCTGCCAAAGAGGGCGGAAGAACTCCATCTATCTGGGATACCTTCTGTGCTTTACCCGGTGCGGTTCATAATGGTGAAAACGGCGATATTGCCTGCGATCACTATCATTTGTGGAAACAAGACATTGAAATGATTCATGGCCTCGGAGTCGATGCGTATCGACTGTCGATTGCCTGGCCGCGCATTTTTCCTCATGAAGGTGAGTTAAATCCGCAAGGCCTTAATTTCTACCAAAATATTATTGATGAGTGCCACGCCAAAGGCATGAAGGTGTATGTGACGCTTTATCATTGGGACTTACCACAATACTTGCAGGACCGAGGTGGCTGGCTTAACCGCGAAACGGCGTACAAATTTGCCGAATATGCGGAGGTGGTCAGTGCCCATTTTGGTGATCAAATCGATGTTTACACGACGCTCAATGAGCCATTTGTTGCTTCTTTTTTAGGCTATCGCTGGGGTATTCACGCGCCAGGTATTCAAGGCGAACGTGAAGGGTTACTGGCCGCGCACCATATGTTACTTGGGCACGGTTTAGCGATGCCATTGTTACGGCGCAATGCGCCCAAATCACAACATGGCATTGTTTTTAATGCCTCGCCTTCTTATCCGCTAAGCGAAAAAGAGCAAGCGGCGGCGGATTACAGTGAGGCAGAAGGTTATCACTGGTTTATGGACCCTGTGCTGAAAGGCGAATATCCGGCCTTGGTTCTTGAGCGTCAAGCCAGCAATTTACCGATGATTCTTGATGGCGACTTAGCGATCATTCATGCGCCAGTGGACTATGTTGGCATCAATTATTACACCCGCCATGTATGTTGTTTTGATGAAAACGGTGACATCAAAAATGTGGAACAGCCGCAAGCTGAACATACGTTTATTGGCTGGGAGATCTACCCACAAGGCTTGACAGACTTACTGGTTCGCATCCACCAGCGTTATACCAATATGCCGCCCATGCTGATTACTGAAAACGGTTCAGCAGGGGATGATTGCGTCATCGATGGTGAAGTCAACGATGAGCAGCGTACCCGATACTTTCAAAGTCACCTGTTAGCGGTAGACGAGGCGATTCGCCAAGGTGTCAACGTGACGGGCTACTTTGCTTGGAGCTTAATGGATAACTTTGAGTGGGCGTATGGCTACGAGCAGCGCTTTGGCATTGTCTATGTCGATTATCAAACCCAGAAACGCACGCTCAAACAAAGCGCGATCGCGTATCGAAATATGTTGCTTGAACGCGCAGAGGAGAACAAGTAATGGCGAAAGTTGAATTCCGTAATGTTAAAAAGTCGTTTGGTAAAGTCGACGTCGTCAAACAGTTTGATTTTACTGTTCAAGATGGTGAGTTTGTGGTGTTTTTAGGCCCTTCAGGTTGTGGGAAGTCGACCACATTACGTATGTTAGCCGGGCTGGAAACCATCACCGATGGCGAGATTTACGTTGGTGAGCGTTTGATGAATAAAATCGATGCCAAAGACCGTGACTTAGCCATGGTGTTCCAAAGTTATGCACTTTACCCGCACATGACGGTGTATGAAAACATTGCCTTCGCACTCAAAATGAAGGGAATGTCGAAGCCGGATATTGATACCGAAGTGCGTAAAGCGGCAAAAATGCTTGAGCTTGAAAGCCTCCTTAATCGTAAACCCAAAGAGCTCTCAGGTGGTCAGCGTCAGCGGGTTGCAATGGGGCGCGCGATGGTTCGTACGCCTAAAGTCTTTTTGTTTGACGAGCCATTATCTAACCTAGATGCCAAATTACGTGGCTCTATGCGTGAAGAAATTAAGCAGCTGCATCGCGAGCTCTCAACCACCACCATTTATGTTACCCATGACCAAATAGAGGCGATGACATTAGCCGATCGCATTGTGATCTTAAAAGACGGTTATGTCGCGCAAGTGGGCACGCCAACCGAAGTGTTTAAACGTCCGGCGAACAAGTTCGTGGCGCAGTTTATCGGCAACCCTTCAATGAACATGCTTGATGCAAAATTGGTTAATCGTAACGACGAGTGGATGATTGAGCTTGGTAATATCACCATGCCACTGCCTGAACGCTTTAAAACGCTCGCCTCTAGGAACCTAGCGATCCACTTTGGTATCCGTCCAACGGATATTCATCTGCGCGCTGAGCATATTGATCATCAACGTGTGCTGCCTGTTCCGGTCAATATTTTGGATAAAGAATTGCTTGGTGCGAGCATCTTACTCAAAACGCAAATTGAAGGGCAGGAATTGACGGTGGAAACCCAAGCCGCCGAAGTTGATGTAGACGCGTTAACCTTGTATCTCGATATGGATGCGATTCACCTGTTTGACGCGTTGAGTGAAAAATCTCTCGCTAGCTAAGAAAGACCAACGCCACAACTGTTGATATAGGCTCCTCCATGGGGAGGGGCCGAGGATACTAATGATGAAATTTGGATATTTTGACGACGAGCATCGTGAATATGTCGCGACGACACCCTGTACACCCATTAAATGGTGTAATTATGTGGGTACCCTAAATTTTGGTGGACTGGTAGACAGCAATGGCGGGGTTTTGCTGTGTAAAGGTGACCCTGCGCTTAATCGTATTACGAAATACATTACTCAGTTGCCGAATTCAGAATTTAAAGGGTCGACCTTGTATTTAAAAGTGCGTGATGCAAAGGGGCGAACTGAGGTTTTTTCGCCGTTTTATACGCCAACCTTAAAACCATTAGAGCGCTTTGAAAATCATACGGGGCTATCCTATACCAAGATTATTTCTGAAGCATTTGGCGTGCGCTGTGAAGTCACGTTCTTTGTGCCCAAAGACGATCCGGTATTACTGAAAGACATCAAGGTCACCAATATCTCGAATCGCCCGCTTAGTGTTGATGTGGTGCCAGTGTTTGAATTTTCGCATTTCGACGCATTGAAGCAGTTGGTGAACGCGGATTGGGTCCCTCAAACTATGACCCTCAAAGCGCATGAGCTCGATGGTTTTACTGTGCTTGAGCAATACGCATTTATGAAGCGGGATATGGCCGTTAATCTTTTAAGTGCTGATCGCAAGGCGACCTCATTTGATGGCGATCGCGCCGCGTTTCTTGGTGATTTTGGCTACGGAAGCTGGGCATCGCCCAAAGGGCTAGACGATGAGGAACTGACCAACAGCCAAGCACTGCGTGGTGATAACATTGGCGCGTTAAATTTACGTTTGGGAGAGTTAGCTCCCGGGCAGAGCGAGCGAACCGTGGTTCAATTGACGCAAATGCCCAGCCTTGAACTGGCACAACCTCTTTTGGCTAAGTATCGTGACCACAACAATGTGGATCGCGCGTTTGCTCAGCTGAGCGAGTTTTGGCACGAATATTTATCAACCTTAGAAGTCAACACGCCAGATCCATCGATGAATTCCATGCTCAATGTCCATAATCCGCGCCAATGTCATACCACAAAAAACTGGTCTCGTTATTTGTCGTTATACCAGCTTGGTTACGGCGCGCGAGGGATCGGGTTTCGTGACTCATCGCAAGACACCCTTGGTGTCATTGCCCATATGCCAGATGAAGCGCGTGAACTGATAGAACGATTGTTGTCGGTACAAAACCAAGATGGCTCAGCCATGCACCAGTTTTTCCCGTCTACCATGGAAGCCAACGCCGGCGACTCCAGAGAAGAAGAAGACCGCCCTAATTACTATGGCGATGATCATTTGTGGATCATTTTTGCCGTCACGCAATATGTCAAAGAGACCGGAGATGACTCATTTTTAGATAAGCCAATTGCGTTCTATCAAAAAGATAAGCGTGGTGAACCACTGGAAGTCGCCACTGTATGGCAGCATTTACAGCGTGCGATTGACTTCACTCGAAACAACACCGGCGCACACGGGCTTCCGCTACTGGGATTTGCTGATTGGAACGATACCGTGAATTTGCCGACCGGAGCCGAGTCCATGATGGTTGCAAACATGTACGGTAAAGCGCTTCAGGACATGCTAGACCTGTGTCAACTTCGGGGCGATGGTGCGCTCACGCTACAGTATCAGAACGACTATCAAGCGATGAAAGCAACCGTCAATGAATGTGGTTGGGATGGCGCATGGTACATCCGTTATTTTGATGAGCAAGGTCAGCCCATTGGCTCTAAACACAATCAATATGGTCGAATTTATACCAATGGTCAGAGCTGGCCAGTCATTTCTGGTTTTGCGAGCAAAGAGCGGGCTAAACAAGCGCTCGACGCAGTGTACCAAAAACTCAATACAGCCAACGGGATTAAATTATCGACCCCAGGTTATAACGGCTTTGACCCGCAACTTGGCGGCGTATCTACCTATCCGCCAGGCGCCAAAGAGAATGGGGGGATTTTTTTGCATGCCAACCCTTGGGTAATGATCGCTGAAGCCAAAAGTGGCAATGGCGACCGCGCTTATCAATATTACCGTCAAATTAATCCTGCCTCGAAAAACGATACGTTGGATGTGTTTGAGTCTGAACCATACTGCTATCCGCAAAATATTCTTGGCGATGAACATCGACAATTTGGGCTTGGTCGTAATGCTTGGTTATCCGGGACTTCGTCATGGACATACGTGGCTGGAACCCAGTGGATTTTAGGGGTTCGCCCAGACATTGATGGTTTGATTATCGACCCATGTATTCCCAAATCGTGGCCGGAGTTTTCGGTTCGGCGCCGTTTCCGCGGTGCGACTTATCACATTGCGGTATCAAATCCCAATCAGGTATCGAGTGGGGTTTCCAGAATTAAAGTAAACGGCGAATGGTTATCAGGAAATAAGATACCCGTGCTCGAAGCAGGTGAGCACCAAGTAGAAGTGGTGTTAGGGGAGTGATCCCAACGTACATAAAGGGCAGTTTAGGGTTTACCTGACTGTGTAGATAATTCATCCCGGCGCGCCGCCTCACTTGGCATCGAGTGAGGCGAGGGCGGAAAAATGGAATGTGACTATGAACTCGACAATTCCTTACACCAGTTATTGCGGCTTAGCCAGTGAACTGACGTCTCAAGGCGAAGCGGTAGAATTCATTCAGCCGTGGTATACTCCCATCTCTACGACACCGAGTAATACCGGTATGGCTATTGGTGGTATCGGAAGCACATTTACGCTAACGCCCAATGGCGATACGCCAAACTTCAGTTTTATTCCCGGTATATTTATCGAAGCGCAAGAGGATAATATTCATTTTAACGACTTCTATCTATCTGCCGCGCCGCCTCCGTGTTTAGAGCATTTACGCATCACCAATTTAAATGACTTAGTTAATCACCTCAAATATTACCCTGCGCAGTTTTGTGGCCAAGTTTTGACAGCGGAATCCGAGACGGATGCCCTAACGGCGATTTGTCAGGCCCTTGAACAAGGGGATTTCTATCAACAGAACAGGGCTAATTTTGAACGTTGGCAAGTGGTGCTATCGCCACACACGCGCCAAGCATTGGATGCGGTCCCCAATGCCGTTGACACTCAGATTTTTGTCGCGCTCGACTTTTTTAATGGCATCGTGTTTGATGAACGCGTTTATGCCAGACGATTAACCGCCAGTCAGCCTAACTTGATTGACGCTGTTGATGGTGAACGTATTGAATACCGGGCGTTATATCCCATTGCCGAGTACCGTTACCATCATTTTGAACAGCTTGATGTGAAACGCAAAGTCATCTCGCCGATTGTCCGTCATGACGCTAAGTTATGCGCTTTGCCCGGGCATTGGAATGAATTTGAATTCACCAACCACAGCGCGGAAACCCAAGTTATTACGTTAGTCCAACCACTTGCTAATTTAATGGGGTCAACCTATCGGAAAGGACGAGACGGTATACAGGATTCAGCGTGTCGCTTGGTTCAAAACCCGAATAAGCACACCCATGTTCAGGTCAATATTGATACCGAGGACGGGGTGTTTACTGGTGTGCGTCTGAGCAGCGATTCACCATATGGGTCGGACGTTGAGGGGGACGTTGTATTCGGTGTGCATATGGACACCAATGCGCTCCATCAGGGGAGCATCAGTGTTTCCACCAAGCCAAGCATTTATACTTCAAACGTTGAAACCGAGGTGAAATCGAGCTTGCTGACGGCAAGAACACAGCATCACTTTGAACGCGGTATCTACAGTGGACGCGAGGCGCTCAGCGCCATCGTATGCGTGCGTATCGAATTGGAGCCTAATGAATGCCGAGCCGTTCGGTTTTTCCAAGTGATGGATCACGCCAAAATTGCGCTTGATGGGTGGCAGTCACGCAAAGCGTATGCGCGTTATTTTAAAACACCTCAGCAACCAGATGTAACTGAGGAGACGCCAAATCGTTGTCTGGCTATCATGCAGACGCTGCTCAATCAATATTCTTCCATTGAGCAGCGAATCATTGATCAGCAACAGGCGTTTTATGCCAAAGCCCGCAGCCAATTTGACGGTGAGGATACCGCGCTGAAATATGCCACGATGGCCATGAATACATTGTCATTCATCAGTGAATCAACGGTGTGGGATGAACAGCATAAATTTTTAGTCAAAGAGTGTGTTGATTATCCGTTTTTTAATTCCTTGGATGTCTATTTCTATGGCTCTTTCTCAATTCTTTATCTATTGCCAGAGCTCGATGGACATGTGATGAAGGCTTTTGCTTGTGCCATTTTGGACTCAGACAATACGCTTCGACGTTATTGGGAGTATGAAGACAAGCCTTTTGCCGAACTGGTGGATGAGAAATACCAAGGCGTTCGCGCGATTCGTGGCGCCGTTATTCATGACCTCGGTAGTCCTTATGACATTCAACCTGATGCCTACAGTTGGCATAACGTCAAAGAGTGGAAAGATTTGGCGCCGAAGTTTGTGCTCATGGTGTATCGCCATTACCAGCGTACGGGTGATAAAACCGTGGTGGACGCTTGCTGGCCGGCAGTGAAAGAGAGCAGTGCCTTTTTACAGCAGTTAATAGAGCCAGGCGAGCACTTTCCATTAACGCGGGGGACGGATGATACGTTTGATAATTTGTCTTCTCACGGCATCTCGATTTACTGCGGGAGCTTATGGGTCGCAGGCCTTACCGCCGCGAGTCGGCTGGCGCAGTTGATGGACGAAGAGGCGTTAAGCATTGAGTATTCAAAACAATCGGTGAGCGCGCACCATGAGCTTGAAGAGAGTTTATGGGATGAAGCGCGTGGTTATTTCCACTTTTTCGTTACCCCAATCCAAGCTAAACACCTCACTGGAGAGGGAACTGACGCTCTAGCTCAATTGGGTTTGAATGTCACTGGTGATCGAGTACATGATGCAAATGTGTTAAATCGTTGGCTAAATCTCTCTCCACAGCCAGACACATCAAAATGTCAGCAGCGTCGTCAGCGTAAAGCTCAGCTTTTACAGCATGCCCCCCATGCATTTACGCCAAGTTACGCGTCGATTTTAGAGTTGGATTCTGACAACAGTTTTGGTGATGCGCTGCTTGCTGATACGTATCTTAAGCTCGTTGATGAACCTCAAGGTCTGTTTGCTACTGAACGAGTGAGTCGTACGCTCGATTACCTTTATCAGCATAACTTTGAAATAAATAGCCCGATGCTTGGGGTGGCGAACATGACATTAGCGGATGGCGCGCCCCATGAGGCTTTCCAAGCACAAGACGTATGGATTGGTGTGCAATTTAGTACCGCGGCGGCACTTAAATTGGCTGGTAAGCAGCAACAAGCGGAGACATTGGTGAATACGGTTTATGAAGCATTATACGCTAAGGCAAAAATACCGTTTGCTGCACCGGAAGGTTTCAACTGCTCTGTTGCTGTGTCTGGACCCGCATTGTGCGATACATTCAATATTGGCCCGCAACAAGCGCAACAATGGCTCAAGTGTTTAAAACGCGCAAATTGGTTATTTGATGACGGCCGAGTAAACCCGAATTTACCTAAGGATCTGACTCAATTTATTGCCTCTATTGGCTGTGACATTGAGTTGACGTCATACGAAGGTTTGCATCGGTTTTTGATTAATACCGGGCTTAAGTATACGGCAGGTCGGTATTTTCGGCCGGGGATGATTTTTTCTCTTGTCGATTAAGTGATTTAAAACCAAATTTTCTCATCCTTGAGGATGAGAGGATAGGTGAAATGTGACGCTTAGGCTCTATTGACAAAAGGACTATTGAGCCCTCTCAACAGAGTCACTTATATTGAGGTATACCATCAATAGCGTGAATATAATGAAAAAGAAAACGACCCCTACAGTGTACGATGTTGCCGCGCTAGCTGGTGTTTCACCAAGCACGGTATCTCGATTTTTGAATCGAACGACGTATGTATCAACAGAGAAAAGCAGCAATATTGAACAAGCGATTAAGCAGCTCGGTTATAAACCCAATATCAACATTCCTGAGCAGCAAAAGCGGCGTTCGATGCGAATAGGTGTGCTGATTCAGCATCCTGATAGTCCCTATACCAGTCGTATTTTAAATGACATGGAGAAGGTATTCATCAGCCATGGTTATTCGTTAACGATAGCGACTGGGCACTGGCAACGCAGTTTGGAAACCCATGCACTTGAATATCTGTCCAACAGCAAGGTTGATGGGATGATTATTGTCACGGGAAACTTGTCACAAGAGCAGATTCTCCGTTACGCTGAACAGGTTCCTGTTATCGCGGTTGGTTATCAGATTGAAGCGAAAAATGTGCGCTCGATTAGTGTCGATAATGTATTGGGTGGCTATATCGCGACATTACACCTATTGCAACAAGGGCATGCGAACATTGCTCATATCAAGGGATTATCCACTCAGCCCGATGCGCACGCGCGTTTTGAAGGGTATAAGCGAGCGCTGAATGAGGCAGGAATAAAAGTGATGCCGAAACTCGTCAAACAAGGTGATTTTAGCTCAGAAACTGGCTATCAACGCACCCTTGAGTTGATTGAATCAAACGTCCATTTTTCTGCCTTGTTTGCAGCGAACGACCAAACGGCTTATGGCGCCATTAAAGCTTTGAAAGACAAGGGTTACCGTGTGCCGGAGGATGTGTCGGTGGTGGGGTTTGATGATCTACCCACCTCGCAATACTTTACGCCATCATTAACCACATTACGTCAGCCTATTGAAGAAATTGGCGCAATATGTGCTCATTCTTTGCTTAACTTGCTCAGCGGTCAGGAGTATGAGGTGCGATTACCTCCGATTGATTTGGTCGTGCGTCAATCAACCAAATCGTTATTTGCAGTTCGTGCACAACTAGCGTTCGAGCACTGAACTATTATGGTGCAAAAAGGCATTTAATCCAGTAACTTATGCTAGCAATTCGGAGCTTTTTAATTTGGTATGCTAATTGCTTTAGTAATCGCCATAGCGAACTTGAATTCGTTAATAACAAAAAAATAGTCACAGGTAAAGAGGCCTCTCCCTAACCGGAGAGGCTTTTTTTCATCTTTCAAGCGTTATTGGTAAGACGCTCAACATCAACAACGTCTACTCAACTTGAATATTGATGATGACAGGGTAATACTGCGATTCATCAGCATGCTATGCACGACATTGCCAGCTTTAGCATGCTTCATTAAATAACATTGGAAATCGAGAATGAGCAGTATCTTAGAGTGTATTCGTACCGTTGGACGCGGTGAGCGAGGCCGTAAACCACTGAGTTTCGATCAAGCTTATAAAATTATGGATGAGTATTTAGATGGTCAAGTTGGTGATGATCAAATGGCTATGCTAATGATGCTGATTCGGGTTCAAAATGAAACATACGACGAGATAGCTGGGTTTGTAAAAGCGTTTCAAAAGCGCGTCCCGGAGTTGGGGGCGGATATTGATTGGCCTTGCTACGCAGGTAAACGAGCGGCAACCGGAAAACCTTGGCATTTGTTGGCAGCCAAGCTACTCGCGTCGATTGGGTATAAGGTGTTGGTGCATGGCTATCATGAAGTCGGTTCAAACCGAGAGCATGCCAGCCACTATCTCGATAAGCTCGGGATCCAGCAAGCGCCATCGCCTGAGCTGGCGCGTGACATGCTAGAGGCCGATAGCATCGTTTATTTACCTCTGAATGTTTTTGCTCCTGAGGCTGAGACGATGATCGCTTGGAAACATCGTTATGGTTTACGTACGCCAATTAATACCGTGGTGCGAGCCCTCAATCCAGGGGCGGCCAAAATTGGCTTAAGAGGCAGTTTTCACCCAGGCTTTCAGCAGTTGCATGCAGAAGTGGAAACCATGATTGGTCAACATAGTGAATCCGTGGTGTCATTTAAAGGCGTCTCTGGGGAGTCAGAATACAACCCTAAAGTGAGTCAAACGGTTTGGATGAGCCATAAAGGTGACGTTGAGTCCTATTACTGGCCAGAACAGATATTAACCGAAGCGCCGATGCCTAAACGCTGCGTTTTTGATACGCCTGAGTCCGATTGGTTGACGATGGCCAACGCGGTTATCGCCACCATGGCTGCTGTGTTATTTGCTAAATTTCACGATCGCGATAAGGCGTACGAACTCGCGTATCAGTTATGGCAGAGTTATTGTGATGCGTCGAGCGAGGCGTATTAAGAGGAGAGTCCCAGAGAGGTTTAGATCCAGCATCTAAACCTTTTTATTTACCCGCTTTACTACAGAGCGGATATGAAAGAGATGTTAAGCAAACGTTAGTCATGTCATGCTGCGCGTTCAACGACATGCCAAGCCCAAAACTGACCAAAACGGCAAAAGATGAGGGGCTTCGCGCATAGTATGATGCGCTCATCGGCAACTGGGCTACAAGAAAATTCATCGAAATAGCCCGCGTTGTTTCTCGCCAAGGCATCCATCATCAAGTTATTCTTTTCACGGCATTTTAGTTTCACTTTGTTACATTTTTACCGTGTTACTTTGTGGCTAATTAATCGCCTGATTTGACACAAACCTTGCACACAAAATTTGGCGTATTTCAACCAAAACCCATCGAAATCGCTTTTTATTTTTTTTCTCCAGTTTATTAATTTTTTCATCTAAATAAATGTGTTTAAATGCTTCTAAACCCTTGTGCTGTATGTTTTAAGTTTCATTTGTACTTGGTCTGTTCGGCGTTTGTAAACGTATGTAAAAACGTTGCTTAAAAAGATAGACTGGACTTATTATTGTCCGTCTGGATAATAAAGAAATAGGCCAATCGTTGACTGCAAATTTGCATAAACGTTTTTTATGAGACTCGCTGCCTATAAAAATTAACAGAAGATATGTTGTGACTGAAAGCAAGGTGTAGTCTAAACATAGCAGCCATGCTTTTAGGTCAGCTCTAAAGCATTACCTTTATGACCAGGCTAAAGCATTAAAAATATAATGATCAGGAGATACACTATGACGAAAGTCTTGCCTAAATATCGTAATTCTATGATTGCCATAGGACTTGCGATGGCATTGACCGCTTGTGAACAGGAAGCCCAATCAGGAGGTGCGCCAGGTCAAGAGCCTAGAGCGACTGCTGTAGAGTCCGTCATCATTGAAACCCAACCCGTAGAAATTACGGATACCTTGCCGGGTCGTACCAGCGCTTATCGTGTCGCGGAAGTTCGTCCTCAGGTTAACGGTATTATTATCGATCGACTATTTACAGAGGGAAGTAAAGTCGAAAAAGGGGATGTGCTGTATCAAATCGATCCTGCCACTTACGAAGCGACGTTAGACAGTGCCAAAGCGGAACTTGCTTCTGCTCAAGCGACGTTACAACGCGCCAAACTTCAGGCGGAGCGTTATCGTGAGTTGGTGAAGAACCGAGCGATCAGTGAACAAGATTATGAAGATGCAGATGCCACTTATCGTGCTGCGCTTGCTAGCTCAATGGCAGCGAAAGCCGCGGTGAAATCTGCTCAAATCAATTTAGATTATACCGAGATTAAAGCGCCGATTTCTGGGCGTATTGGTAAATCGTTTGTGACTGAAGGGGCATTGGTCACTGCAAGCCAAACGGATTACCTTGCGACTATTCAGCAAATTGACCCTCTTTATGTGGACCTTTCTCAGCCGAGTAACACTGTGTTGAAATTGCGCCAGCGCGCAACCAGCCAAGGTGAAATGAAAGTCAGTGGCATCAAGCTGACCTTAGACGACGGTACTGAGATTGATCAACCCGCTTCTTTGCAATTTGCTGATGTTTCAGTCGATGAATCAACGGGAACAGTCTCGCTGCGTGCGTTACTGCCCAACAAAGATAACACCTTACTACCTGGTTTGTACGTTCGTGCCAAAGTGCCCGTCGACAATGTTGACAGCGCTATCTTGGTTCCTCAAGCAGCGGTAAGCCGTGACACGACAGGGCGCGCACACGTGAAAATCGTCAACAGTGAAAATAAAGTTGAAGATCGCGTTGTGACAACAAGCCGTGTTGTTGGTACCAATTGGCTCGTGACTGATGGTCTGTCTGAAGGCGATCAAGTGATTGTTTCAGGCCTTCAAAAAATTGGTGATGGCAGTCTGGTAGACCCACAACAAATCGACAAACAATAGGTATGTAATTTATGGCTCGTTTTTTCATTGATAGACCCATATTTGCATGGGTTATCGCGATCCTTATTATGCTTGGTGGCGTATTGTCGATTACGACATTACCTGTTGAGCAATATCCGCAAATAGCACCACCATCGGTCAGTATTTCTGGTTCGTACACTGGTGCATCTGCGAAAACAGTAGAAGACAGTGTAACTCAGGTTATCGAACAGAACATGAATGGTATCGATAACATGCTTTACATGTCTTCAAACAGTGACTCAGCTGGTAACTTCCAAATTACATTGACGTTTGCGACAGGGACTGATCCTGATATTGCTCAGGTTCAGGTACAAAATAAGTTGAGTGCGGTAGAACCCAACTTACCTGATGCAGTTGTCAACCAAGGGGTAACAGTTGCTAAGTCAGCAGACAGCTTTTTAATGGTGGTCGGCTTTATCTCAAAAGATGGCTCGATGAACAACACTCAGCTGTCTGACTACGTGGTGTCAAACGTCCGTGATCCGCTAAGCCGCGTTCAGGGCGTGGGTGAGATTCAAGTGTTTGGTGCCCAGCACGCTATGCGTATCTGGCTTGATCCACACAAATTGAACAAGTTTAACTTAACGCCAAACGATGTGAGCACGGCGATCACCAACCAGAACACGCAAGTGTCGGTCGGTGAGCTCGGTGGTAACCCAGCAGTTGACGGTCAGCAATTAAGTGCAACGATCACCGCTCAAGGCCGCTTGAGTACGGTTGATGAATTTGAAAATATCCTACTGAAAGTGGATACCAATGGTGCTCAAATTCGCGTTAAAGACGTGGCTCGCGTTGAAATGGGCGGCGAAAACTACGCTGCGGTGGCAGAATACAACGGTAACTACGCCACCGGTATTGCGATTCGTTTGGCTTCGGGTGCGAACGCGCTAGATACAGCGGATGGCGTGCGTGCTAAGTTGGCCGAACTGCAAGATTTCTTTCCTGATACTCTCGAAATCGTTTACCCGTACGATACAACGCCATTCGTTAAAATTTCGATTGAAGAAGTGGTGCATACATTAGTTGAAGCGATCATCTTGGTGTTCGTGGTGATGTATGTGTTCCTGCAGAAGTTCCGTGCAACCTTGATTCCAACCATCGCCGTACCGGTTGTATTGCTCGGTACCTTCGGTGTGATGTCTGCCTTTGGCTATTCAATTAACACCTTGACGATGTTTGGTTTGGTGCTGGCCATCGGCTTGCTGGTGGATGACGCCATCGTCGTGGTGGAAAACGTTGAACGGGTTATGGAGGAAGATGGTCTTCCACCTCGTGAGGCAACGCGTAAGTCGATGGGGCAAATCACCGGTGCATTGGTGGGTATTGCTCTGGTATTGAGCGCGGTATTCATTCCGATGGCGTTCTTCGGTGGGGCGGCTGGCTCTATCTATCGTCAGTTCTCGATCACGATTGTATCGGCGATGGTACTTTCTGTTCTGGTGGCCATGATTTTAACGCCAGCGCTTTGTGCGACAATGCTTAAGCCGATCAAAAAAGGTGAGCATCACGGCGTAAAACGTGGGCCTCTCGCTTGGTTTAACAAAGGTTTCGACCTAGGAACTGACCGTTATCAAGGCATGGTTTCGAAGAGTGTAAAGACCAAGCTTCGTTACGTTATGGTTTACTTGGTGCTGGTCGGTGGTTTGATCTTTATGTGGAACCGCATTCCGACGTCCTTCCTACCTGAAGAAGACCAAGGGGTCTTTATGACCATGATTCAGTTACCAAGTGGTGCGACTCAAGAGCGCACACTTGATGTTATTGATGATGTGCGTAAACACTTCTTGGAAGGCGAAAAAGACAACGTGGTTTCTGTTTTCTCGGTCGCAGGCTTTAGTTTTGCAGGTCGTGGACAAAACATGGGTTTGGCGTTCGTCAAATTGACCGACTGGGATGAACGTACACGTCCTGATCAATCTGTTGATGCGATTATCGGCCGAGCTTGGGGGGCGTTATCTCAAATCAAAGATGCGCAGGTTTATACCTTTAACCTCCCAGCTATCCCAAGTTTGGGGACAGCCAGTGGTTTTGATGCTTATCTGGTTGACCGTGGTAACCAAGGTCATGAAGCTCTGCTCAATGCCCGTAACCAACTATTGGGTATGGCAGCGCAAAATGGTGACTTAACGTCAGTTCGTCCAAATGGTATGGAAGACTCGCCACAATTTAGAATTGATATCGATTACGAAAAAGCGATGGCAATGGGCGTCGCGGTGAGTGATATTAACTCGACGCTTTCAACCGCTTGGGGTTCACGTTATGTGAATGACTTTATCGATAATGGTCGTATCAAGAAAGTGTATGTTCAGTCTGATGCGCCTTACCGTATGGATCCAGAGGACATGAAACTGTGGCACGTACGAAATGCTGACGGCGAAATGGTTCCCTTTGAGGCTTTTGCGTCTTATCACTGGACTTATGGTTCGCCACGTCTTGAACGTTTCAACGGGTCGCCATCAATGAACATTCAAGGCTCTGCCGCTCCGGGTAAGAGTTCTGGTCAGGCGATGGAAGCGATTGAACGCCTCGTGCAGCAGTTGCCACCTGGTTTTGGTGTTGAATGGGGAGGAACATCGTTCCAAGAGAAACAATCGTCTTCGCAAGCCAGTTTACTCTACGGCATTTCATTGCTGATTGTATTCTTGTCCTTGGCGGCGCTTTATGAAAGTTGGAGTGTTCCATTCTCCGTCATGCTGGTTGTGCCACTGGGGATTCTAGGGGCGATTGTTGCTGCGACGTTGAAAGGGCTATCGAATGATGTCTACTTCCAAGTTGGTCTACTAACCACCATTGGTTTGTCTGCGAAAAACGCCATCTTGATTGTTGAGTTTGCGAAAGCGCTTTATGACGAAGGAATGGATCTGGTTAAGGCGACTATCGAAGCGTGTCGTATGCGTTTACGCCCGATCATGATGACATCGTTTGCGTTTATTCTTGGTGTACTTCCGCTGGCTCTAAGTTCTGGTGCTGGTGCTGCAAGTCGAAATGCGATTGGTTGGGGGGTTGTTGGCGGTATGTTAGCGGCGACCTTGCTGTCGATTTTCTTTGTTCCGGTGTTTTTCGTTATGGTCATGAAATTGTTCCGTACGCCACCGCAGAACCCGTCTTCTCAAGAGGAGAACACGGATGCAAACTAAGTTACTCTCTGTTCTCATTGCCGGCGCGCTCGCCGGCTGTAGTATGGCGCCAGACTACCAACGCTCATCGACCGATGTGTCGACATCAGGAGAAGGTTGGTCAGAGTCCACTGTTACGCAAGTAACCAACGAGACCGTGCTGCCCGAGTGGCGCACGTTCCTTGCGGATCCCAAGCTGCAATCGATTGTTGAGCTTGCACTTGAAAACAACAAAGACTTACGTCAAACGATTTTGAATGTAGCCGCGCTTCGTGCGCAATACCGCGTTCAAGATGCTGATCGTTACCCTGGGTTGGATGCAAATGCCTCGGGGAACCGTACCCGCTCGTCCGATGCTCTAACCGGAAACGGGGAGCAATACAGTTCGACTTACAGCGCGACAGTCGGCGTGACCAGCTATGAACTTGACCTTTTCGGGCGAGTAAAAAGTTTAAGCGATCAAGCGCTTGAAACGTATATGGCGGCAGAAGAAGGTCGTCGCAGTGCGGTGATTGCATTGATCTCTGAAGTGACGTCCAGTTACATGACTTTAATGGCGAATCAGGAGCTTCTTGCATTAAGCGAAGATACCGTCAAAGCCTATGAAGAGACATTGGAACTTGTCCAAACTCGTTATGATGCAGGTTTTAGTGATGCACTGACATTGGCGCAAAGTAAAACTGCATTACACAGTGCACAAGCAACCGTCTCTCAATACAAACTGGCGGTGGCACAAGGTTACAACACCTTACGCCAACTTGTTGGTGCTCCGATTAAAGCTCGTCTAGAAGGTAAGTTGCCGACAGAAGAGGGCAGCATCTTGTCGCAACTTGAAGTGGGAAGCACTTCTGCGCTGTTGCTGTCTCGTCCTGACATTATGGCGGCAGAGCATACATTAAAAGCAGACAATGCAAATATTGGTGCTGCACGTGCCGTGTTTTTCCCGCAAATTACTTTAACGGGTCAAGCTGGAATCAGCTCAAGTTCTTTGGATAGCTTATTTGGTTCTGATGCGACTTACTGGAGTTTCTCACCTGCGATCACAATGCCGATCTTCAACTGGGGAGCAACGTCTGCTCAACTAGATATTGCTGAAATCAGTAAAGAGGCATCGATCATTGCCTACCAACAAGCCATCGAAACGGGCTTTAAAGAAGTGTCGGATGCGTTGCTCGGCCAACAGTACTATATGGAAGAGTGGAACGCGCAAAAAGCGAACTTAGATGCAAACGAAGATTATTATCAGCTTGCAAAGTTACGCTTTGAAAAAGGCAGTGACAGCTACTTTGATTTGTTGGATGCACAGCGTTCACTGTTTGCGGCGCGTGAAAGTGAGTTGTCATCTCACCTTAACTTGCTGACTAGCCGCGTGAACCTCTACAAAGCGTTAGGTGGTGGCTGGCAAGCGGCCAATGAAGAGCAATCAACGTCTGTGAAGCATGCGCTTGAGACGATGGAAGCGCGTCAAGATGCTGATGATGAGTAATCTCGCTATATAAACGTTGAAGCCTCACTTCGGTGGGGCTTTTCTTTATTTTTTGCGTGTGACGTTGTCACTCGGGGTTGAGTAAACAAAAAAGCAGACCTAAGTCTGCTTTTGAAATGGCGGTTCTAATCGAGTTATTAAGCCCAGACGTCTTGGGCGATATCATTGATCAGACGAATTTTATCCCATTGGGCGTCAAATTCGATTTTATTGCCTTCCTGAGTCGAAGCAAATCCGCATTGTGGGCTAAGGCACAAATTATCGAGTGGTACAAAGGCCGTTGCTTCTTGAATTCGGTCCTTAATGTTTTGCTTGTCTTCCAACTCGCCAAACTTTGACGTCACTAAACCTAGTACGATTTTGCTATCTCGGTTTTTCCAGTGGCGTAGCGGAGCAAAATCACCCGAACGCTCTGAATCATATTCCAAGAAGAAACCATCGTAGTTGGTGGCAAACAGCGCCTCAGCCACTGGTTCGTAACCCCCTGAGAATAACCAAGAAGACGCATGGTTACCGCGACAGATATGCGTCGTGATCACCATGTCATTCGGCTTCACTTCCAGTGCTTGGTTGATGATTTGGGTACAAACTTGGGCAATACTGTCAGGGTCGATGCCTTTCTCTTTCAATTGTTCACGCTTTTGTGAATCAATGAGAAATGCCCAGTTGGTATCATCAAATTGTAAGTAGCGACAACCTGCATCGTAAAACGCTTTGATCGCATCTTGGTATGTGGTGGCAAGATCGGCGTAAAATTGCGTTAAGTCAGGATAAACTTCATCTATCTTGGATGTGCCATCATTAGCCAACACTTCTTGGCGAAGAATCATGGTTGGCGCAGGAATTGTCGCTTTCGCTACACTGCCATCGCCTGTCTCTGCGACTTTCTTTAAGTAGGCAAAATGTTCGATAAATGGATGCGACGAATCAAAGGAGACTTTGTCTACCAATCGAATGTTATACGCTGGCGCTGCTTTGCCTTGGAATTTTTGGTTGTAGCCTGTGTTTGGAACGTAGCCTTCTATGCCATTTAGGTTCTCAAGAAAATCGATGTGCCAAAAACCACGGCGAAACTCACCGTCAGTAATCACTTGTAGCCCAGCTTTCTTTTGTTGTTCGACAAGCTCGTTAACCGCTTTGTTTTCAATTTCTGTCAGTTGCTGCTTATTGATATTCCCTTGTGCAAAATCACGGCGCGCTTGATGCAGATAATCAGGACGAAGATAACTTCCGACAACATCGGAACGAAATGGAGGACGAATGGCCATGACAAAACCCTTTTAATGACGACTAAATTGAGAGTTCATAGTAATAGATGGCTAGATGTCTGTTAATGGAATTATATTCATCATTATCATGAATATAATTCAAGTTCGGATAATAATTCACCAACGGTGCTCAAGACGATAACAAAGATGGGTTTAATCCCATTTACCAAAGTAATATGGTTTTACCGAAGTAATAAGGTTTCAGGGGAGCGACCATCGCCACTGCGCGTTAGTATTTTAGTAATTCGTTGATTCTCATTTAAAAGATTATGAGAAAAACCAACAGGAACGAGTCTTAAAAAATCATACTTACAGAAAAGTACGTACTTATATTTTTTCAGTGCTGCTGGCAGACTGCTTCTACTCATCCTGATATGAGTATCGAACTTGAAGACCATCAGTGACTCTTGCCGATGATTGGTGGTTAAACTGAGGAATCCTATATGCGTAAAATGCTCCAACTCTTATTACTCTGTGTTGCACTTTTCCAACTCTCTACCGCGGCTTATGCTGATGAAGCACTGTCTCAAAAAGAGCAAAATCGTCAAACAGTACTCAATTTTTATGAAGCCGGACTCAACAAGAAGGACGCCGATGAGGCACTAAAATACGTCGGTGACGTTTATATTCAGCACAACCCTCATGCAGCTGATGGGCCTGAGGGATTTCGAGGTTTTGTCACCTTTTTACGCGAGAAGTATCCGCAATCGCATAGTGAAATTACTGCCAGCTTTGTTGATGGGGATTATGTCATTCTTCACGTTCATGCGGTGAGAAGCCCCGGAACAAGAGGTGTCGCGATTGTCGATATCTTTAGGTTGGATAATGGAAAAATCGTTGAGCACTGGGATGTAAGTCAAGAAGTGCCAGAAAAATCCGCGAACAACAACACCATGTTTTAACACTTGTTACCGATAAAATTAGCCAGCACATAGGTCTGGCTAATTTGTCGTTACTCGCTGTTGGTATCAATTACGCGTTGGCAAATAGATAAGTGCGGTAGCCTCCGATCAAATTACGGGCTTTGTAGCCGTTATTCACCAATTGACGATAAGCAACATTACCACGTAGGCCGACCTGACAGTAAATGATGATCTCTTTGTCTTTTGGCAGTTCGTGCATACGCTGACGTAGCTGGTCAACGGGAATATTCACAGCACCGTCTAAGTAACCATTTTTTAGCTCGCCAGGGTTACGCACATCGAGTAATAATTGGTTGTCGTTTAAATCATCGATTTGGTCAAAATAGATAGGCGTAGAATCGCCTTTAATAATATTATTTGCGACAAAGGCGGCTTGGTTGATGACATCTTTCGCACTGCCATATGGAGGCGCATAGGTGAGCTCAAGGTGTTGCAATTGTTCGACGGTCATTCCGGCGCGTTGTGCGACAGCCAGAACGTCGATGCGTTTATCGACGCCGTCTTTACCAACAGCCTGAGCACCAAGGATCTTGCCCGTTTGCGGCGTAAAAAGAAGCTTTAATGACACAACTTGAGCTCCTGGGTAGTAGCTAGCGTGGCTCGCGGTATGAACGTAGGCTTTTTGAAAATCAATGCCATCCCGAAGAAGTTGTTTCTCATTTTTACCCGTCGAAGCAACCGCTAAATCAAAAACCTTGCAAATCGCGGTTCCTTGAGTGCCTTGATAGGCTTCACTGCGGCCAAGCATGTTGTCTGCGGCGATTCGTCCTTGGCGGTTAGCGGGCCCTGCAAGTGGCACAAGTGTCGATTCGCCTGTCACGAAATCCTGCTCTTCGATTGCATCGCCAACCGCATAAATCGCTTCATCGTTGGTTTGCATATAAGCATTCGTAACAATCCCACCCAGTTTACCGATATCTAATCCAGCTTGCTGAGCGAGTTGAATTTCCGGGCGAACACCGATAGCCATAATTAAAATACCGGTGGTGATTCGTTCATCATTGCTTAATGTCAGTTCAAGTTGTTGCATAAATATGCATTTTGTTCTTGTTCACTGATCACATATATTTTAGATCTGTCCCATATTTTATCATTCTGAATCGATTAGAGTGGCATCTTTAAAGGCTACGATTAATTCATCTACGTGATAGTTTTCTTGCCCTCCTATTTTGTTGTAGAGATATATTTACAACACACTCATAATTTTTGGTAATTGTAATATTTTATTTCTTTTCTGTAGGGTGAACTCAAGAAGTATCGACTTGCGTCATGGTTTTCTAGCGATAAGAGATCATATGAGAGGGGTTTGTCACATAAATGATTTTTTAGTATAGAGCTTTATTTGTATTATTTTATTATTTATACGGTTGGGTTTAACGAAAGTTAATCATCACAAGAAAAACTACATAACAAACAATAATTACTAAGTGCTATGTATTTTAAGTACTTAGGTGAAAAACTGGATAAAATTATGAAGTATAAAAATCTCGCTTTAACGATCTCTGCTGCCCTTCTAGCAACTAGCGTATCTGCCGCCTCTTTGGATTTTAGACAAGAATATAAACATGAGTCTGAAAGTTACTCGAGTCGTGTAAAAATTGGCGGTGCAGCAGGAAACCACTATTTTGGCGTTGAAGCAAAGCAAAAAGGCAATCCTTTTGACGAAGGTTGGGAGTCTGGAGACAACGAGTTTGACTATGGTTATAAGCTAAAGTTGGATGAGCACTGGTTGTTGCAACCTGGAATGCCAGTTACTTTTGGTAGCGACAAAGTGACGTTCAAACCACAACTTCGAGTTCAGTATTCATTTGACTCAGGGTTAAAAGCGAAGCTTCGATACCGCCATGAGATCAGAAAATATACTGATGACGCTGGTACTGATACAGAGCAAAAAAGTAAATTAACAGCGAATCTTGATTATGGTTTTGAAAATCTAGCTGTGGGTTTGGAAGCCAATTATGAAAAAAGTTTAGATGACGTGATTTTCTTTGATAATAAAGATAGCAACTGGGATGTAAACATGAAGATCAGCTATAAGGAAGCTGATTGGGCATGGAAGCCGTATGTAGAGTTCGGTAACGTATCTGTTTCTTCAACGAGTGGAGACCGACAACTAAGAAGTCGTGTCGGTTTAACTTATAGCTTCTAGTTTTCACCTTTCAACAGTTGTTTATGCCCTTCAATAATCTGAAGGGCATTTCTATTTATAAGTTTAAATACTTAGACGGTACATTGTACCAATGGTCGAGTTGCCCTTAGGTGTCACTCTGGCTAGTTGTGCAAGCAATAATTCCGCAGTTGCTACTGCATCCGCTAATGCGTTATGGCCGTTGTACTCCGGAAGGCCATACCTTGAACGGGTCGCGGATAGTGTGACGTCTATTGGCTCTCCAGAGCTTGCAGTCTTTGAAAGGCGTTTTTCTATTGTTAGTGTATCTAGCCACATCAAAGGGGGTGGGTTAATACTGAATACACTGTGTAGATATTGATTTAGAAAATTCTTTTCAATCATGCTTCCATGCGCTACCAATAGCTTTCCCCTAGCGCTAGACAAGAAATGTTGAATGGCATCATGAATTGACACCCCATCAGAAAGCATCTGAGGTGTTATGTGATTAATAATTGCCGTCTCAGGTTTTATTTGAGAATCACTGTCGATGTACATGTGTTGAGATGTTGATAGATCGACTTGGTTACCGATGATTTCTACCCACCCAATAGATAGAATGAGGTCTTCTTCTGAATCTAAGCCGGTTGTTTCGATGTCTAAAACTATTAACGTTATTTCAGACAGGCATTGATTTACTGAGAAAGCATCGTACTTAATGAGATCTTTAATCGGGTCGGGTAAAACGTTTTGCTTCAGATAGTTAATACGTCTGCGATTTAGGCGGGCACATGGATGAAAATGATTGATTAAACACCTCATTGAGTCGCTCCGAATCGTATTTTTGCGGCTTCTTGCAGATCGGCGATGATGCGGAAAGCGTCCTTTAAGTGTTTACGTTCAAAACTTCCGAAGGAGTTTGGGTCGATATGATTGTCGGGAACGCCACCACTTTTAAGTGCCTCTAGTTGATGAGCAAAGCGAAATGATGAAATAAACTGGTACGCGTTAGTTATATTTTTATAAGCGTCATCACTTAGCATACCTTTTTCGTTGGCAGTTTTAAATCGTTCATCAGTGCCTGAAGAGTTGCATGCGACTGAAAGACCATAGATACGAGCTAGATCTATTATTAAATTGATAGCGTATTTCTTAACATTTAGGGTTTTCTTGTTCTCTCCTGACTTCTCCAAC
The DNA here is from genome assembly GCF_053903115.1 of Vibrio sp. AK197. NCBI lineage: Bacteria > Pseudomonadati > Pseudomonadota > Gammaproteobacteria > Vibrionales > Vibrionaceae > Vibrio > Vibrio sp. AK197. The sequence goes on along the minus strand of NZ_CP096429.1, from coordinate 914,619 downwards.
ACTAGGCTGTTAAATATCCCTAAAGGAGGGTTTACTGAAACAGCTTCATTGACAAGCATAGATAAAAATTCTTTGTTTTCATTAATATCTGAATGAAGTTCATTTCGTAAAACTTGTTCGAAATTCTTGTTACCGAAAACTGTCCGAATTTCAAGAAAAACGGTTATGTTCAGCAAGCGCTCATATTCCGGGTTAGCGACCCATTTCTTGTAATAGCTTTTCCATACGTGTAATGGCTGACACCATTGAGGAGTGACAGCCATGAACTTTCCGGTACACAATGGGTAATCACAACTAGCGAGTCCTTTTGATACCATCATTGCTAAGTGCTTAAAGTAGATTTTATCGTTTGCCGTTGCGTTATCAGCTAGGACAATCGCACTATCTTGGTCAGACAACATATGAACTTCATTTCGCGCGTGCGAACCTGCGACTATCCAGGAAAAGTCACACGGGGGAGGGCCTAATTTATCAATGGCTATTTGAATGAGTCGACGAGTGTATGCATCCATGATCATTGTCATTACTCTTCCTATGATTTCTGGAGACACTTTGCCTTCAACTAAAGCCTCAAATATGGCCTGACGCTCTGGTGTGTAACTTGACAGCGACTTTACGCTACCAGCGTATTTAATTTTTTCTATTAGAAATACCGCTTGAACCCTATGATTTTGTACTAAGTGACTTGTCGTTAAAATTCCAACTACCTTATTGTCTTTTACGACAGGCAGGTTGCGAATATTGTGTTGCATCATGATGGAAGCTGCATGTAGCACCAAGTCCTCTGGATGGACAGTGAGAGGGTCTTTGGTTATGACGGTAGATATTGGATTATCAATGCTTACACGTTGTGATATTACTCGCTTTGTCATATCGCGATCTGTAATAACGCCTATGATGGTTTCATGGTCATAAACAACGGCGCAGGGAGAACATTTTATCATCATTTCAGTAGCAACAGCTTGAATCGATTGATTAGCTTGAACGACAGCAACTTGTCGGCTTGCGATGTCACTTACTTGTTTTATAAATAGCCCTTTTTCTTTATTCGACCATACAACATCTAAGGCAGATTTCAGGCGAAGTTGAGCTTGAGAAGCGAAATGCTCAGCAAGTTCCGGGTGAACAGAGAAAAGCCTCTGTAAAGCACTGTTAGGTACTACGTATACTAATGAATTTTCAATAGCGATTGCTTTATACTGCTTACTTGGTTCGATATTATTTCCTAGAAAAGTGAATCCAAAAAGATCATCTGCTCCAAGTTTTGCTCTTAGTACACCATTGTTTTTACGTTGTTCAATCGAACCTGTACGAACAACATAAAGACATTTTTCTTGGTCACAGACGTAAGGTTCAATTACTTCACCTTTTCTCAAGTATCTGATTTTGATATCTGATGCTAGGTTGCGTAGGGATTTCTTTGGTATTTTGTCGAAAGGATCTATTTGACTAATGAATTGTAAAATATTGGGTAATAAGGATTCAGTCATCAGGAAAGTCTCTCGCTTGTTAATTGTATTATTATATACTTAATTCAACGAGGTTTCTCTGAAGTAGGCTACATTTTTACAATTGGTGGACTATTGATACTGTTCGATTGGTCCAAATAAAAAAGCACGTGATGTCCACGTGCTTTTGCTATTTTTAAGTCTATTTAACCACCTTCCGCCAATCTGTGTTTTGAATCTAACAGATGGTCGATTGATGCCTGACGGGCTTTTTCAGCATTGCCTGCCATAATTGCTTCATAGATATTTCGATGCTCATTGATACAAGTGCTGCCTTCTTCAGAGGAATGGGCAATGAAGTTAATGAACATTGTTGTTAATACATGACCAAATGGTAAGAAGAAATCATTACCTGTTGAGTTAAAGATAATACTGTGGAATCGAATATCTACATTCATCCAGCGTTTTTTATCTAGCTCATCTTCATTGGCAACTTCTAACATGTCTTGAAATGCTTCTGATAGCTCAATACGTTGCTTTGCTGTCGCATTTTTAGCGGCCAGTGCGCAGGCTTCAGGTTCAATAGCACGTCTTAGACCAAGGAACTGATGACAAAATTGATCTATTTCAGTTAGGCCATCCATCCACTCGATGAGCTGAGGGTCAAGAAAATTCCAGTAAGCTCTATCGATAACGCGTGTACCTACTTTAGGGCGTGATTCCAATAGTCCTTTTGACGTTAACAGTTTTACCGCTTCACGAAGAGCTGTTCGGCTAATACCAAATTGTTCGCAAAGTACCATTTCACCTGGAAGTATGGAGCCTTGGGCAATTTTGCCAGATAAAATATTACGAGCAATTTCACGCGCAACTTGAACGTGAAGGCTACGTTTTGAACCGGATATAGAGTGGAATTCGCCAGACATAAAATCACTTTTCGCTAAATATGTATTATTTAAGCCGTAATATATCACTAGTGATAGAAGTCACCAAGCAGATGTTTGTGTTTCATGTAGCAAACAGAACTTAAATCTAGGTATTGCTTATCATGGTTGGCTATGCAGTTTAGCTTAGTCACATGGAATACGAGTCTAAATACTATAAATTTCACTAGGGAACATTTAAAACTAATTGCCAACTTCTGGTGTTATTGTATTATTTATTTAAATGAAAAAGAACTGATGTTTGAGCTTGAAACAAACATTTGGAGAGTGTTGGATGATCGAGTATTCAAGTTTAAAACAGTCGGGTTGCAAGCTTCATGTACAAATAGCCACAGAAATTGCGTGTAAAATTCTTTCTGGTGAGTTAACTCCTAACGAGAAGTTACCAAGTGAAATGGAATTGTGCAGCACTTTTGGTGTAAGCAGAACTGCATTGCGTGAGTCTTCTAAGTTGTTGTCTGCCAAAGGTTTAATTGCAGCTAAGCCTAAGATAGGCACGATCGTATTACCCAGACACCATTGGCACTTTCTGGATCCTCAGCTCTTAGAATGGATAAAAGGGCTTAACGATAATCAGAGGTTTTTGGCTCAATTTTTGGGACTCCGCAAAGCTATTGAGCCTGAAGCCTGTGCGTTGGCAGCAAAGCATGCAACAGTTGAGCATAGAAAAGAACTTTCTGTTATCTTTCAACAAATGGTGTTGGCTGCTGAACAATTTAACTATGATGAATGGATTAAAAATGATCATTTATTCCATCAAACCATATTCTTAGCAACTCAGAATCACTTTTTTCTACCATTTAGCAATATCCTTTCAACGATTTTTAAGCTGTTCATCAATCACTCATCAGAGGGCGGCCGCTTCTGTTTGGACGAGCATCGAGTTATATACGATGCGATTATGGCTGGTAACAGTATTCAGGCCAGGTTGGCGTCACAAGCGCTACTTCAAGATGATAATCAAAAGTTGTCCCGGCTAGGTGTCGTGTGACATATAGCGAAAGGATACTAACAACACTCAATGTAATCGCAAATAATTCTATAGGAAGATGTCTGTGCTCCTTTCTCCTTATGTGAAAAGAAATTTATCCTTAGCCTGGCCACTTGCGTTTAATGCATTATTGATGCAATCCGCATTAATGATTGATACCTATTTAGTGACTCCTCATGGTGAGATTTCACTTGCGGCTCTCGGAATTGCAACCACGATAATTTCATTCATTTTGGGTATTCAAATGGCGTTAGCTAATGGATCTCAATTGGTGCTAAGTCGTTCGGTTGGGGAAGGAACAAAAGGAGCAATAGATAAGGGATTTTGGGCCGCATTGCTTATCAATATGTCTATATCCGGCTTGTTCTACTTAATTTTAATGCGATATAGCGATGTTCTGATTAGTACTTTAACCAACGAAGCCGACATTCTTTCTGAAACGAAAAGCTACCTGAGTGTAGCGAAGTATATAGTCGTCATTAATGCAGCTACGCAAGTTATGATTGCATTGTTTAACGCTCTTGGCAGAACCAAAGTTCCTTTTAAAGGTTACTTATTTGAGCTTCCTGTTAATGTTATAACTTCTTACGTGTTAATTAACGGTGTCGGAAGCTTCGGTGGGATAGGCGTTACCGGTGCTGCCGCGGGTAGCTTAATCGCAATTGTTATCCGACTACTTTTTTTAACCACTTGTATTTACTTTGAATCGGCTCTGACTCTTCGCTTTACAATCATTAAAAGTGTAATGGGGTCTAATGTTGTTAGTCACTTTAAAGAGATCTTTCCTGTAGCAGCTAATGTAACCATGCTTCAAATTGGAGCGACGGTATATATGTTGCTGTACTCCCAATTACCGATAACATCTTATATAGCTATGACGATAGTGATGCCATGGATTAAAGTTGGTACGCAGTTCATAACAGCATGGGCGTTAACATCCGCTATTACTATCAGCCAAGCCATAGGCTCTCGTGACATTTCAGACTTACATAAAAATGTGAATGTAAGTATCAGGATGGCGGTTCTTATATCATGTCTTTCAGCTCTGTTTTTTTTGCTGCTTAGCATGTCGTTACCAAGTATTTATCCAGACTTAGATACTTCTATCTATGACGCTATTTCTATCATTGCACCATTATATATAGTTTTGCCGATTGTTCGGGGTTACAACACCGTGCATGGGCATGTGCTCAGAGCTTTAGGTAAAACAACGGAAGTTTTTAAGGTCAATTTCACTGGGCAATGGGTTATTTCAATCCCTTTGTGTGCCCTTGCTATCTTATATTTTGAACTGTCGATATTTTGGGCGTTTGCTGTTATGCCGTTGGAAGAAATCGTTAAGGCATACCCATTCAGGTATTTGGCTAGAAAAACTCTCAATGGTTTTACTTTAGAGCAAGCGGATAACCTTATGTATGATTAATTACTGTCATTGATATGATTTTTCTTACTTTTTAAAACCTATGCATAGATCGTAAAGGTTTATTTTGTATTATAAAATAAACCTTTTTTTGTTTTCCTGTAGGCTGTTTTGTTTTTTGTTTAGTTATTGTTTTTATTGTTTTTGTATTCTTTTTTCCTGATTTTTAACTAACTATTTATTCTTTGTTCCACCTAAGTTGTATGATTTTTTAGAATGACATAAATTTTACCCACATCACGAAATTGAAGTATTGTACTACAAATAGGCGATAGCCTTGGCTATTATCCATTTCGACATAAAACATATTTAAAAAGGTCGAGAATATGGAACTCAATACATTAGTTGTTGGCATCTATTTTCTATTCTTAATTGCGATAGGATGGATGTTCAGAACATTTACAAGTACTACTAGTGACTACTTCCGGGGCGGCGGTAGCATGCTATGGTGGATGGTTGGCGCTACAGCCTTTATGACACAGTTTAGTGCGTGGACATTTACTGGTGCAGCCGGTAAGGCATATAGCGATGGTATGGCTGTAGCTATGATCTTTGTAGCGAATGCGTTTGGTTACTTCATGAACTATGCGTACTTTGCTCCTAAGTTCCGTCAGTTACGCGTTGTCACAGTAATTGAAGCAATTCGTATGCGTTTTGGTAAGCACAATGAGCAGGTTTTCACTTGGTCAAGTATGCCAAATAGTGTTGTGTCTGCGGGTGTTTGGCTAAATGCGCTGGCAATTATTGCCTCAGGCATCTTTGGTTTTGATATGAACACAACCATTATTGTTACTGGTTTAGTTGTTCTAGTCATGTCTGTAACAGGTGGATCTTGGGCGGTTATCGCATCTGACTTCATGCAGATGGTTATCATCATGGCTGTAACTGTAACTTGTGCTGTAGTTGCGATTATCCAAGGTGGTGGTGTTGGTGAAATTGTGAGTAATTTCCCAGTCGATGAAGGTGCTTCGTTCGTTTCAGGTAATGACCTTAACTATTTGAGCATTTTTGGTATCTGGGCATTCTTTATCTTTGTGAAGCAGTTCAGTATCACAAACAACATGCTTAACTCTTATCGCTACCTTGCGGCTAAAGACTCTAAAAATGCTAAGAAAGCTGCTTTGCTAGCATGTGTATTGATGACAATGGGCCCAATGATTTGGTTTATGCCTTCTTGGTTCATCGCAGGTCAAGGTGTTGATCTAGCACTTCATTATCCGGAGGCTGGTTCAAAAGCGGGTGATTTTGCGTACTTGTACTTTGTTCAAGAATATATGCCAGCAGGTATGGTCGGCTTATTGATTGCGGCGATGTTTGCAGCAACCATGTCTTCTATGGACTCTGGTCTAAACCGCAACTCAGGTATTTTTGTTAAGAACTTCTATGAACCGATTCTTCGCCCACAAGCAAGTGAGAAAGAACTGGTTGCGGTTTCAAAAGCAACTTCAACCGTGTTCGGTGTGGCGATTATCCTAATTGCACTGTTTATTAACTCGTTAAAAGGGCTAAGTCTGTTTGATACCATGATGTACGTTGGTGCCCTAATTGGTTTCCCAATGACAATTCCGGCTTTCTTAGGCTTCTTTATTAAGAAAACACCTGACTGGGCTGGCTGGGGTACACTATTGGTTGGTGCTGGTGTTTCTTATGTTGTTGGTTTTGTAATCAATGCTGAAATGGTAGCGAGCTGGTTCGATCTAGAAACTCTAACTAAACGTGAATGGTCTGACTTGAAAGTAGCACTGGGTCTTATTGGTCACATTGTGTTTACTGGCGGATTCTTTATCCTATCAACGCTATTCTATAAGCCACTTTCTGAAGAGCGTCAGAAGAATGTTGATAAGTTCTTTGAAAACCTAGATACGCCGCTTGTTTCAGAGTCTAGCGAACAGAAAAAACTGGATAACAAACAACGTAAGATGCTTGGTTCCCTAATCGCTGTTGCAGGCCTAGGTATTATGGCGATGTTCTTACTGCCGAACCCATTATGGGGACGATTCGTGTTCGTACTTTGTGGTGCAATAGTTGGTGGTGTAGGTGTCCTACTGATGAAAGCTGTGGACGAGAAGTCTGAAGTAGCACAAACAGCTACTGAAAGCTAAGTTGGTGAGTAGTTATAAGCGGTCATAATTATGGCCGCTTTTTTTTGCTTTTTCGAATTTTAAGAATGAGAAGTGGAATGAATATGAAAAAGAAAAACACAAAAAGCGCTTTATCTTTAGCCATTACCTTCACTTTGATTGGTGCTGGTTGTGCAACCCCTGTTGATCATCAAGGACGAACAGAGATTCTTTCTCCAATAAATATTGAAGCAAGTGGACATGATGGAAATGGTCCTGAAAGGCTGTTTGATCAAGATATAAAAACGCGTTGGTCTGTAAATGGTGTCAATGAGTGGGCTATTTATGACTATGGCTCAGCGTATGAATTTAATGCGATTAGAGCCGCTTTTCATAAAGGAAATGAACGCAAGACTAAGTTTGATATTCAAGTCAGTACGGATGCGGAATCATGGACAACTGTACTTCAAGCTCAGGACAGCTCAGGTGGTGTGATAGGTTATGAGCGTTTCGAATTTGCCCCAATTAAAGCTAGGTATATTAAGTATGTAGGGCAAGGTAATAGCAAAAATAACTGGAATAGTGTCACTGAATTTGCTGCTTTAAACTGTGGTATAGATGCCTGCCCGACGGAACATATCATTACTCCAGAAGTGATTGCCGCTGAGCAAGATATGATCGCAAAGCTTAAAGCAGAAGCGAAAGCGAAAAAAGATGCGAGAAAAGACCTGCGTAAAGGTAATTTTGGTGTTCCTGCTGTTTACCCTTGTCAAACTACGGTGCAATGTGACGTTAAAAATGCATTAGTAACGCCAAATATTCCTAGTGAACCTAAATCCGGTAATGTACCAAGCGAGAATTTTGATTTAACGGAATGGTATTTATCTCAACCATTTGATCACGATGAAAATGGACGTCCAGATGATGTGTTCGAATGGGACTTAGCAAATGGTTATCAACACCCCGAGATATTCTATACTGCCGCTGATGGGGGACTTGTATTTAAGTCGTTCGTTAAGGGCGTTCGTACTTCTAAGAATACCAAATATGCCCGAACAGAATTGCGTGAGATGCTTCGTAAAGGTGACACATCGATATCAGTTAAAGGGGTAAACAAAAATAACTGGGTATTCAGTTCTGCGCCTGTTGAAGATCAAAAAGCGGCTGGTGGTATTGATGGTGTATTGGAAGCGACTTTGAAAATTGACCACACAACATCTACCGGTGAAGCAGGCGAAGTCGGTCGATTCATTATTGGTCAAATTCACGACCAAGATGATGAGCCAATTCGTTTATACTATCGCAAACTCCCGAACCGTGAAAAAGGTACGGTTTACTTTGCTCATGAGAATACTCTGAAAGGAACTGATACATATTACGACCTTGTTGGTGGAATGACAGGTGAAATCGGTGATGACGGTATTGCCCTTGGCGAGAAGTTTAGTTATCGCATTGAAGTTGTTGGTAATACGATGACCGTTACGCTCATGCGGGATGGTAAAACTGATGTTCAACAGATTGTAGATATGAGTGAGAGTGGTTATGACGTAGGCGGTAAGTACATGTACTTTAAGGCGGGTGTTTATAACCAGAATATTACTGGTGACCTGGATGATTATGTTCAGGCAACTTTCTATCAATTAAAAACTTCTCACGATACGTATTAATTCTCTCATTTAACTAATACTCCTTCATATTGTTGAAGGGGTATTAGTGTTTTTAAGCCCGACATAAAGATAGTAGGTAAATAAAATATGACAAATTTAAGTGAACAAGCGGCTTCAGAGTTATTAAACCGCCGTGTAGCAGGGATTAAAGCCCCAAGGCTTGATGAAAAACTTCGTCCAGCCTGTGTTGAAGATGCGGTTAGAATTCAATCTTCAATGATCGATTTACACTCTGATAAAGTTGGAGGATGGAAATGTTTGCAGCCGCTTGCGGAAGACAAATTTGTGTTAGCTCCAATTTTTTCTAATACCGTTCAGCGTGGTGATTGTTGCGAACTGTTTAAGGACAACGGTGTAGTAAGAATAGAGCCTGAAATTGCATTTGTTCTAGCTAAAACGTTACCAGCGAATGAAGAGGGTTATAGTGAAGAGCAAATTAATGAAGCTATTGGTTCTTGCCATATGGCTTTAGAACTCATGCAGTCACGATTTGCAGACGATAGTGGTGCCGAGTTTTTAGAAAAACTTGCCGATGGCTTGATGAACCAAGGGTTGTTCATCGGTCCTGAGATTGCTCGCGACAAGGCGTTCGATGCAAGTACAATTGATATTACCGTTGCACAGGAAGGAAATATTCAGAAATTCTCTGGCAAGCATCCTAATAACCTAGCGCAAACACCGATCTATTGGTTTATTAATTACATGACTCGCCGAGGTGTTGAGTTTCAAGCTGGGGAAGCGATTATCACAGGCTCATACTGTGGAATCGTTGAAGTTGAATTTGATAAGCCAACCACGATTATGTATGACGGTATCGGTGAATACACGGTAGAGTTTAAAGAAAAGAACGATTAATAAGCTTAATTTATAATCCAAACAGCAATGCCCACGATAGTTTCTTTCTATGGTGGGCATTTTTTATAGGTTAACTTTAAATCCAAACTATTGAATTAGGCCAAATGCTCGCGGCAAGCTTAAACTGATTTCAGGAATGAAGGTAATCAGTAGAAGCGTCACAATAAGTACGGCACAGAACGGCAAGATGGATTTAATCACATTTTCAATTCTGGCTCCGCTGACACTGCATCCGACAAACAGTGCTGTACCTACCGGTGGGGTGGCAATGCCAATACATAAGTTAAAAATCATCATCATTGCGAAATGGATAGGGTGCATTCCTAACTGGGTTGCAATTGGCATAAATATCGGTGTGAATATTAATACCGCAGGTGTTAAGTCCATAAACATACCGACAATCAACAAAATAATATTCATTAGTATCAAGATGATGATAGGGTTATCAGAGATAGAAAGCATCCAGTCACTGATCATGCCCGGTAAACCGGTGAAGGCCATTGCCCATGACATGATGGTTGAAGCGCCAATTAGAAACAGCATTATTCCGGTGATTTCCGCTGTTTCAACGCAAATTGTACGTAACGCTGAAGTATCTAACGAGCGATAAATCAGAGAAAGAAAGAATGCATATAGAACAGCAATACATGCCCCTTCTGTAGCGGTAAATATCCCACCAATAATTCCACCAATAACTACTACAACTAAGCCAAGACTAGGTAAAGCACGCCAAGTCGTTGTTAACGCCTCTGATAATGTTGTTTTTTCTGTAACGCTTTTATAGCCTTTTTTCTTGGCAATAAAATAAGCGACAATCATACAACTAATACCCATTAATATGCCTGGTACGTAACCAGCGATAAATAGGGCTGCAATCGAGGTACCACCACTCACTACGGAAAAAACGATCAGTGAGTTACTTGGTGGAATAAGTAGTCCAGCGGGACAAGATGCCACGTTCACCGCTGTTGAAAAAGATTTGCTATAACCTTCTTTTTCCAGCTCGGGTTCCAATGTTTTTCCTACGGCGGCAGCCGCTGCAACGGCAGAACCGGACACTGAGCCAAACAACATATTTGCGATTACGTTGACATGAGATAGTGAGCCAGGAAGGCGTCCAACTAATAACTTTGCGAAATCAACCAAACGTTTAGCAATACCGCCTCGGTTCATAATATTACCGGCCAGTATAAAAAACGGTATTGCGAGTAGACTAAAACTGTCGATACCTGTTACGATTTTTTGACCAGCGGTCATAAGTGCAATATCAAATGGCATGATGGTGCACATGATTACAAGGGAAGATAAAGCAATAGCTATGGCAATAGGAATACTAAACGCTATTAGAAGCATAAACAGGCATAATAGCCAAAAACCGACGGAGATATCCATACCGCTTATCCTCTCTCGTTAGTAGGTGTTGTTAATAAATTAGCGATATTAATGAGAATATAAACACACATCAGAGAGCCAGCTAACGGCAATATGAAATATACATATGACATTGGTATTTGCAGTGCAGGAGAATATTGCATTGTAGTTCTTCCCATTAATTGCATACCGCCTTTTATCATCGCTAAAAAAACAAAAGATAGTGATGTAAGGTGAATTAAAATATAACTAATTTTTTGAAATTTTTTGTTTATTGAGTGTATGAACAACGTAATAGCTAAATGTCCATTCTTACCAAATAAGTAACTAGCGCCGAGTAACCCAAACCAAATCATAAGATAACGAGCCAGTTCATCGGTAAACGAACTTGGATCATTTAGTACGTAACGACTGAACACTTGCCACGTAACTGTAATGACAAGGAGAACAAGAGAAATACTACAAAATGTTAGAATTACTTTATCTAATAAACTCTTGAATTTTATTATATTAGCATCCATTTTTTTGCCTTAGATAAACGTATTTATTAAAAGAGCTGAACTTGATAAGCTCTTGTTTTTGCTAATGAAATGATATTGCGACTTGATAATATTAAAGAATCAAGTCGCTATTTTTATTGATGGTGAATAGAGTTTAATTACATGTTCTGTATAGCTTCTACGTAATAGCTTAATTTTGGATCTTTCTGTGCATCTTCAATCATTGGCTGTACTTTAGCTCGGAATTTTGACTTATCGACCTCGACAAACTTCACGTCAAATTTTTTGGCTATTCCCATATTTTTGCTATCAGTTTCAGCCCAAATCTTAATTTCTTCTTCTCTTGATTCAGCAGCCGCTTCTTTAACGATAGTTTTTTGATCATCAGACAGACTGTTCCAAGTAGATTCTGAAATCATGATTAGATCAGGTGTCATCATATGTTGATCCATAGAGTAAAATTTGGCTACTTCGGAGTGTTTCATTTCAACAAGGCTAGAGATGTTATTCTCTGCTGCATCAATCACGCCTTGTTGTAACGCTGTATATACTTCTGTGAAAGGTACAGGCGTAGGCTTAGCACCCAGAAGACGAACCATTTCCATCATTGTTGGTGATTCTGGAACTCGGACTTTAAGCCCAGTTAAATCATCAGGCGTCTTGATAGGCTTTGAACTATAAAAGCTACGAGATCCTGAATCGTAAAATGTCACGCCAATGAAACCTTTACCTTTACTTGAAAGCAGAAGCTTTTCAGCCGTTTCACTACGCATGAATTCATGCATGTGGTTTGAGTCTCTGAATAAGAATGGAATTGAGATAGCTTTAAATGTTGGTTCAAATGATTCTGCAAGAGAGCCGTTAATCTTTGCCATATCAATGGCACCTGTGACTACTTGCTCAGCCTGATCTCTTTCAGAACCTAATACGCCATTAGGAAATATTTTTACGTTCATTTCGCCATTCGATTTTTCTTTTACTTTTTCGGCAAAAATTTGCATACCCGCATGCGCTGCACTTTCAACATTCATGGCATGGCCAAGCATAAGCGTTTTCGCATTAACGGAAAACGCCATCATGACAGAAGCCGCTGCAAGCGTAATTAGTTGTTTTTTCATGTTCTTCTCCAGAATCGTTGTCATTTTCCAAGGTACAAGCAGGATCTAATCATTTATCAACCCTGACTATAATTTTTACGCCTTGCTAATTTGTAATACAATAATTCAATAATCCAAATGTGGAGATCTGCACAGTTTATGTAACGAAATGTATATATTGTGTGATTGCCTTCACTTCATTGATACGGAAGATCAATATGTAATTTGACGCGAAAGGAACGTTAAGTTGGAGAAGGTTTTTTGAAGCAAAGAAAGGAGAATTATTTTAGGAAAAGGAGAGGTAGGGGACTTATTATCGCCCCCCTTTTGATAGTTATATTAATTTTCTAACATCAACCCAACGGTCATTTTTTCTGATTAAATCGATGATTAACTGATAACGGCAGCCATCTTCAAATGTTTGATAAGGTTCGACCTTCTCACCCGATAGATCTTTAACGAGTTGAGTGGCTAAATGAGTCCAGCTCCTTTGTGTATCACAGTCAATATCAGGTAATTGACTGGAGATCTCATCAGGAAGAGGAACTTCGTTCCATTCATTGTTTTTCCAAAGATAAAGTGGCCCGCTACCGTAATGTCCTTTGATGTAGATGGAGCCTTTTGACCCATGAAATACAATGTGGTCGTCATTGAAGCGTGGCGTTAATCCCCCGTGCTTAAATAGAACAGAGACGGGTTGTTGAGTTGGTATTTTGCTTTCAATCTGAGCGAGTACTGTATAAGACCATTCAACATCGCAATCGCGCCATTCTAAGCTTGGATCATTAATATCTTTTGGAATAAAGTTTCGACGCTCAGTAAAATTATGTACACCGTCTACAACCGGAGCTTTAGGCATGTCGTTACGCACTTCACCTGATACGGATAGAATATTTTCTCCGATAACTGACGTTACGATGGATAGCAAATGCGTAAAGTTGTTATTGAGGCGACCACCTCCTGCTTCACAAGTATGTGACCAGCCAAATGGAATATTTCTGTCTAAATTGAAGTGTGAAATACATTCAACTTCTGTAGGTTCACCGATAGCTCCCGACTCAACCAGTTGTTTTGCATGGATAATTTCTAGCATGTATCTGAAACTAGATGCAAATGCGGTTTTAACATTATGTTCTTTAGAGAGGTTGTAAACTTCTAGTGCCGTTTCTCCGTTATGTGTCAAAGGCTTGTCTGACATTACGTGGCAACCAAATTTAATAGCTTGTTTGATCGGCTCTAGGTGCGCACCACCAGGGGTGGCAATGGACACAATGTCAGGTTTGCATGTTTCTAATGCTTTTTGCCAATCGGTTCCCGCATAAGGTATTTTCAAGTCGTCAGCGACTTGTTTTACTACACTTTCGGTGCGTCCCACGATCCCTACTACAGTAGCTCCTGCATCTCGAAATGCTTTTGTATGCCCTTGTCCCGCAAAGCCGGTACCATGTATTAGAACTTTTTTCATGTTTCTGTTTTCCATTTTAGTTGTTATATGAGTTGCGTCGTGTTTACCAATGCCAAAGCGTTCCGTCTTCTAAACGGCTTACTGGCAAGTAAGACCGTTTATAACTGTATTTGCACGCTTGTTGCTCATCGAATTCAATACCCAATCCTGGTGCATCACTGACGACTATCATTCCGTTTCCTAGTTTCATATCGTGTTTGAAAATGCTTTTGCTTTCTTCATTGCCAAATCCGACAAATTCTTGAATACCAAAGTTATGAGTTGAAATGTTTAGATGCATATGTGCAGCGAAGCAGATAGGGGATAGATCTGGTGCACCATGTGGTGCAGTTCGAATATTATAAATAGCAGCAAAGTCAGAAATTTTTCTCATACCTGTTATGCCACCTGCGTGGGTGGCGGCTGCGCGAATGTAGTCTATCCACTGGTTTTGAATCAGGTCCTTACAATCCCAAACGGTATTGTAGGTTTCTCCAAGCGCTAGTGGGGTAGTGGTATGATGACGAATCAGCTTGTAGTTTTCTTGATTCTCAGCGATGGAGGCATCTTCTAAAAACAAGAGGTTGTATGGTTCGAGCAACTTACCCAGTTTCGCTGATTCAATCGGTGTGAGCCGGCTGTGTGTGTCATGCAGTAAATCGATATCATCACCTAAACGAGCTTTCGCTTGAGCAAATAATTCAGGAACGAGTTTAAAGTACTTGCTCGTTGACCATTCTTGCTCTGGGGGAAGAGGACGATTTCCCTGTAGTTCAAAGTAGTCTTTTTTATCGCCTAATACACCATAAGTTTCCTTTAGACCCGGAATGGCAGATTGTAGACGTATCGCTTTAAAACCCTGTTTCACAAGGTCTTCAGCCTTGCATAACGTATCGTCGATTGTTTCACCGTTTGCATGTGCATATAAGCTGACACTATTTCTACATTTACCGCCCAATAATTGGTAAACAGGTAACCCCGAGACTTTTCCTTTGATATCCCAAAGGGCCATATCGATACCTGCAATAGCCGCCATATTTATCGGGCCTCGACGCCAATAAACACCCATATACAGGTATTGCCAGATATCTTCAATTGCATGAGGATCTCGTCCAATAAGGCATGGGATAACATGCTCTTCTAAGTAAGTCACCACAGCCATTTCTCGGCCGTTGACTGTGGCGTCACCTAAGCCATAGACACCATTATCAGTAGTCACCTTAACAGTGACAAAGTTTCTTCCAGGGTTGGTAACAAAGACTTTTATATCTTTTATTTTCATTGAAATAATCTCTGATTAGCTAACAAGTAAATCGGTTTAGTAAATCGGTTTACTTGTTATGTTCTATGGATCCGAATAGAATGTCAACGATCCCATTTTGAAGTGGTTAACAGTTTTAAGAAGCCTGTATGAATAAAATTAGAATTATTGATGTAGCGACACACGCTGGTGTTTCTAAAAGTACAGTATCTCAGTACCTGAATGGTCGTTTTGGTCATATGTCTGGAGACACAAAGCAGAAGATCGAGTCATCGATTAAAGAGCTAAATTATGTACCAAACCACAATGCTCGTAGCCTTAAAGCTGATAAAACGAAAACGTTAGGTGTTATTGTGCGTGATGTTAGCGGATATAATACAAGCAGAGTTATCCGCGGAATTGATGATTATTGTAAGAAGCATGGATACAACGTTTTAATCTATAACAGCGATTTTGATGCGGAATCAGAAAAACAAGCCTTGTTATCTTTAAGCCAAATGCGGGTCGATGCTATCGTCATTGCGTCATCTGGCCATAATGCTGAGCTAATTAACCAACTTATGTCTGGTGGTACTCCAATTGTTCAGTTTCAATTAGAGTACTCTGAAACGCGAAGCCATATTGTGCTTTCGGACTACAGAGACGCGGCGTTTATAGCAACGGAGTATTTGATTAAACTTGGACATAAGCGTATTTGCTTTATGGGGCAGGATATAAAGCAAGACTTATCTCGTCGTTCTCGTTATCAGGGATATTGCGATGCTTTATCTAAGCACGGTATTGAGCTTGAAGACAGGTATGTCCAATATTGGAACCGAGAAAAAGGGTTCGAGGTATCTCCTGACGAACTCATTCAAAGTGAAAATGGCCCAACAGCAATTTTTACTCAGCACCTTGCAATCACTACCGATTTACTCACAGAGCTAAACTTAGCCAATATTAATATTCCAAAGCAGGTATCAATAATTGGCTTTGATGAAATCCCCATGGTTGAACACTTCAAAGTGCCTATCACAACGATTAAGCAAAATGCCCACCAAATTGGCATAGAGAGTGCGCAACTAGCCATTGAAGCTGTATTGGGTATATGTAATGGGATACAGAGACTCATTGTTCCCTCGGTGTTGATGGAACGAGATTCTTGTTCAGAGGTAAAGTAGATATAACTAAATTAGAATTAAAAAGCCAAGCAATTAGAAGCTGCTTGGCTTTTTTACTTTCTATTTCGTTTGTTCTAAATTCGCTTTCTTCTTCATTTTCATTGTTGAATAAACTGAGAATGCAGCTAGTAGGATAAACCCAAGAGCGATAGGTCTTTCATACAAGAATGACCATGAGTTCTCATACATCAGAAGTGATTTCCGCAAGTTAGTTTCTGCCATTGGGCCAAGAATAATCGCGAGAAGAATCGGGGAGGCGGGGATGTCCAGTTTTCCTAACACAAAACCCAGTATACCGAATGCGATAGCAATACCAACATCAAACATTGAGTTGTTGATTGCGTAAGCACCTACGACGGACAGGAAGATAATGATTGGAATCATTAGAAGCTTAGGCACTTCGATGATACGACAGAAGAAGCGGATTCCAACAAGACCCACAATAAGCATTACTACGTTTGCTACAAGCATTGAGCTAAATACGCCATAGACTACGTCAGGACTATGAGCAAACAGTAATGGGCCGGGAGTTAAACCTTGCACAATTAACGCGCCAAGCAATACTGCGGCTACAGCATCTCCTGGTACGCCAAGAGTGAGTAGGGGAACAAGCGCACCGCCGGTAACTCCGTTATTGCCTGCTTCGGCAGCAGCTAAACCACGGATTGATCCTTTACCAAATTCATCAGGATTTTTTGAAACTCGTTTCGCTTCGTTATAACAAACGAATGCAGAAATGTCAGCTCCCGCCCCCGGCACTGAGCCAATAGATGTCCCCAATACGCCACTTTTTATAGCCGTCGGCATCATGCCTTTTAGGTCTTGTTTACTGAGCAATTTGTGGTCAAATTTAGGAATCTCAGTGCGTTTTTCTTTGATTACCTTTTCTATTTGGTTAATGGCTTCAGAAAGTGCGAATAGACCGATAAGAACTGGAATAACATTGATACCACTGTAGAGATCCATAACGCCAAACGTAAAACGAGGAACACTACTGATAGGGTCTAATCCTACCGTTGAGATGAGTAGCCCAATAGTACCCGCTAGTAAGCCTTTCAGAATATTCTGCGCCGATACACTGGCAATGATTGTTAAGCCAAATAGTGCTAACGCAAAGTACTCTGGAGCATTAAATCGTAGCGCAAAGTTGGCTAATAGTGGGGCAATAGCAATAAGTACGATAGTACTAATTAGTCCGCCAACAAAAGACGCGACTGCCGAAATACTCAGTGCTCTAGCTGCTTGCCCTTTTGCTGCCAGAGTATGGCCGTCAAGAACTGTTGCGGCAGATGCAGGGGTTCCAGGTGTTTTCAGCAATATTGCTGCAATTGAACCGCCGTATATACCGCCGATATAAACACCAATTAGCATAACAAGAGCGGGTGTTGAACTCATTCCAAAAGTAAAAGGCAGTAATATTGCAACGCCCATGGTTGCAGTTAACCCTGGCAATGCACCAAGTACGATACCCCCGACAACGCCAAATATTAGTATTGGTAGAACTTCCGGGCTAAAAGCTGTCAGTAAGCCATTAAATAGATGTTCGATCATAATGCCTCTCTAAAACATAATGCCTTGAGGAAGTGATATGTACAACACTTCACCAAAGAGGTAATAAACAGAAAAGACGAATACCCAGGCAACCATATACATGAGAGGTTTTCGAACTTTGAAAAACAATAGATATCCAGTGAATGCGATCAGGCTAGCGAATAAGTAGCCTAATAAATGAATTAAAAGGGCGTAGCCAAATAGAAATCCAACAGCAAACCAAGCCATTTTAGAAAAAATACCTTCTTGCATCTCAGGATTCGATTTCAACTTGCTTTGAATAATAAGCGCAATACAGATCGCGATTTGAAAAATGGCAATGACGGCAGGGAAAAACTTGGCATCTACGCTTGCATCTTGGAAGCGTGGTTCGGCAAATTGAGAGACGACAACTAGCGTAATTGCACTGAGAATGATTATTAGAGATGGAAAGACCAAATTTCTATTGAACATATTGCTGTCCTATAAAACTTAGAGCACCCCTAAAAGGGTGCTCATAAAAGAACGATATTAATTAATGAGAGTGCCTAAGGTTTTAGCGTCTTGCTCTACAAACTTAGTAAATTCTTCAGCTTTCATGTTGTGGATAGTCATTGCACCTTTCTCCATGAAGCCTT
The DNA here is from genome assembly GCF_053903115.1 of Vibrio sp. AK197. NCBI lineage: Bacteria > Pseudomonadati > Pseudomonadota > Gammaproteobacteria > Vibrionales > Vibrionaceae > Vibrio > Vibrio sp. AK197. Next base: position 896,233 of record NZ_CP096429.1, on the reverse strand, counting down.
TAAATTCTTCAGAAGCCATCGCTTTATCGAACGCTTCACCAAGAGTTTCAATAATTTCGTCTGGTGTATTTTTAGGAGCACCGATGCCACGCCATGTCCCTGTTACTACATCCACTCCTTGCTCTTTCAAAGTAGGAACATCTGGAATGTACGAAATTCTTTCTTCAGACATTACGCCTAGAGCTTTTAACTGACCTGAACGTAACTGAGAAATAGCTTCACCCGGAGTTACCATAGTTACATCAGTGTGCTTTCCAAGAACCGCTGGAATGGCTTCAGATGCACCGTTGTAAGGAATAGCATTCAGTTTGATGTTTTGATTCTTCTCTAAAGTCATCAAATAAAAGTTAGGGGCAGCCGTTGACGCAAATTTAACTACGCCATCGCCTTTTTTAGCTTCAGCAATAAGATCGTTGATGGTGTTGTATGGGCTGTCTTTGTGGACAAGAACGACCGCTGGGTCAAGGTTAACCATACGAATTAATTTAAAGTCGCTTGCGTCGTGTTGCATTAAGCCCATTTGAGGCAGTGAAGCAATTTCACGAGTAACAACGGTTAGCGTGTAGCCATCAGGTCGCTGTTGAGCGCCAAAGCTCATACCTACAGCACCAGCGCCACCTGTACGGTTCATCACTGAAATGTTCTGACCCAGGATATCTTTTGCAGAGTTTGCCAGAGTTCGACCTACTGCATCCGTACCACCACCGGCACCAAATGGCACAACAAGGCGAATGTTTTTAGTAGGGTAATCTGCTGACATTGCTGAAGCAGAAGCCATGATACCTGCACTAACAAATAGGGTTTTTAGTAACTTATTCATAATGTAGTCATACCTTTTGTTTTTGGTTTATTGTCTGAAAGTTTGTGTTGGGTTATTTATTTTGTTTTTCTGATATTCACTCATGCATAGCTGTTCTATAGCCACAGCAATCCAGCCACTGATAAGCATATCGAACCATTGCTCTACGCCACTGCATGCAACAACAACATCGCCGTAGGTGAATGAGCCATAGAACAACAAGTCATCTTCTCTTAATGAAGATGTATGCTGTGATTGGTTGATTAAGTTTGATTGGTTGTTTCGCCATGCCTGAAGTGCTTTTTTGCGAGCAAAATCATCGAAGGGAATAGTCCATTTCTCGGGAGTACCCAGTGATGCTTCAAATAGGATGCTTTCTTCAAAAGAGCTTTCCCACGGCTTCACGCGAGGATCCATAATGACGATATGAAGTTCTTGTCGGTTTGTTTGCTCAAACAGCTTATGAATTGATGGTGTTACCAATTCAATTGCTTCTTTAGCGATGTCCAAATGACTTTTCATTTATTGCTTATCCGTTTATCTCTGAATATTTTTAATAAATGATATTGTATGATTTATTGTTGGCTAGGTAGTAAGGTTTGGAATGTTACGTAGATCACTGTGAACGTCTCTCTGCTGTGCGCTGTCTCTTTATTTTGCTAGCTTCAGTGTGATTTTTGATATCGTTTTGAAAATTCAGGATTGACTTTATGTATTACAATATTGGTTTGGTTTTTCGGGGGGGGTTTGTAAGTTATTTGTGGGAGAGGAATTAAATTTTATACTAATTTGTACAACCGAATTTAATCGTGCTGCCGCTGAGTATTAAAGTATCATTCTGGTTGTTTTGACCATTAAACAGAACACGTTTCTGGACAAAAATGAGTTGGGTGATTCGGGCGGAATCTAACCATCGAATCACTTTTGATATCCCATAACGGAACCAGCCACCGCCTTTTGCGGGGACTGAGATGCACGGTTCTGGACATTTTCTGTCACCAGCGATCTGTCACACCAGACTGAGTTTATGCAGTGATTATTAGAAAGTATACAATAACTCATCAGCCCCGAAGCACTTCTGCCCCCATGTTTGTTCGCGTGGAGCTTTTTACTTTATGGGTTACCACTCAATCGAAGAACCATCAAATACGCGAAAACTTCCTGAAGTTTCTAGCGTCATAGATTCAGCAACATTAATGATTCCAGTAACACTTTCTTGAGGTGTGAATGTCGCGTCTTTGCCACCCATATCGGTTTGTATCCAACCAGGGTGAACTGCTACTGTTTTAACGCCTTGCTCGGCTAAGTTTTTCGCCGCCGATACTAGGATTTGATTAAGCGCCGCTTTTGATGTGCGATAGCTGTACATATTACCTGAACCGTTATCACCAATACTTGCAACTCGAGTCGAAATACCAACAATGGTTTTATGCTCACTAGCTGCTACATTTTCTCTTAACGCTTGAATAAGCAGAGCTGGTGCTACGGTGTTAATATTCAGAACTTCTAACCATTTTGATTGGGTCATTTCGCCCAGTTTTGCACAATCGTCACCTAGTACACCTGCATTTAGGATCAGGTGATCAATTGCTCTACCATCAAGGGTTTTATCGAGTGCGTTGATGTCTTTCTCTGAAGTCACATCAAGCTTTAGTAGCTCAACATGACCTGCATTCGACAGCTCGATTAACTCGCTCGCTTGTTGCGGATCACGACAAGCAGCCAGCACTTTCCAGCCTTTATCAAGGTACTGACGAACGAACTCTAAACCAAGACCACGATTTGAACCTGTAATAAGTACTGTTGACATTTTTCTTCCTCATCTATTTGGATGAGGCAAGTGTAGAATGCCTTACTCTTAATGGTGCATAATGAAGAAGAATATCCAACAAGATTCGACATTGTCGAATTTTGAGTTACTTATTGAGGAACACGGAAGCAAAATGCTCAAGGCGAGGTTGATTTAGCTCGTTTGCATGACCACTAACGCCCGCGACCGCGGCCAGACTACCATCAATGTATAACGGGATTGCTAAGCAATTGAGGTTAGCTTCTGCTTGCTCTAGATCAAGTGCAAAACCTTGTTGTTTCACTTTTAGTAGCTCTCGTTCAAGCGGATGATCGATTTGTTCTTTTGTACGTAACTCACGCAGCAGATCGTCATCGAATGCTAAGAACACTTTACCAATAGCAGAAGAGGTAAGCCCTTCACGCCGCCCTCGCGGGCTTCGTATAGTTAGCGGATTGTTTCGTTCTATAGCATCAATATACAAATACTCTTGTGCGCCACTTTTCACGGCTAGATAAGCGGTGTTATTGGTAAGGCTCGCCATACGATGGAGTAGATAAGAGAAGTGGGTACGAATCGCTTCATCGTTTTGTTCAAGCGATTTAGATAGCTCACGTAAACGTAGACCTAGACTGTAACCATGTTTGCTCTTTGTGACATACCCAAGCGAGCGTAGAGTTGCTAGTAGGCCATGAACAGTGGTCTTACTTAACTCTACTTGTTGACTAATATCTTGCAGAAAAAGGGGCTGATTATGCATAGAGAGCGTCTCGAGAATAGCAAAGGTGCGCTCGACAGACTGAATGTTACGGGTTTCTTTCGCCATGTGGTTACTGTGTGTTGGATAGAGACCTAGAGTATACCCTCGGTTATATGTACAAGCAGTATTTTAATAGTTGATGTATCGTTAAAGGATTCATTGGATGAGTGAAAATTTCACTAAACTCACGTGGATTGGTCACAGATATAGAGCCTTCCCATATATTTTCTCATCCTAACAGAGTCCATACGGATTACGTTCGTAACTTGAACTTGCCCCAAAAGAAGTTATAGCCATGTATTGTGACGAGAAAAGTTAGTCGAATTGGCCGAAGAAAAATTAATAGTACGGTCTATTAATGGAGATTTTCATGTTAGTTGTTTCAGCTAGGTATGAACTAGGTTACTAAAAGTATACTGATTGCATTCAATCTCTAGGTAACTAAAATATACCGCAAGACGCTCGCCATTAGGTGCCCACTCTTACACCTAAATTGCTGTGAGTATTCAATCACTATGAGTGACGTTTTTATTGTCAGAGCTGATTAGCTACGTTACTTCTCAAAATGACGCGGAGCTGTATGAAAGCAAAAGTTGAAGTTGATCCAAAAGGGCGTAAGAGCGTTGTCGACGCTTGTAACGAGCCTTGTGCGATCGAAAAAGGCATGAGGATTTTGGGCTCCAAGTGGAAGGGCTCCATCATCTACCATCTGAAAGATGGCCCTGTGAGATTCAATGATCTTTCCAGAATGTTGGGCGGTGCAAGCAAGAAGATGGTCGACCAGCGTCTAAAAGAACTAGAAAGTGAAAACATGGTAATACGTCGTGTGCTCAATGAAAAACCGCTGGCAGTTAGCTACGAACTCACCGAGTTTGGACGCAGTGCGTTAACGATTCTCGATGAGTTGAGAAAATGGTCTGAAAGTAACAATGTGCAGCTAAAATAGCGTGAGCAACATTCATCCATCTCCCTCTTTTACGTAACAAGGCAACCAATATGGTTGCCTTGTTGCCTTTCGAGCTGAAGATTCAATAATCTAGCGTGCCACGGATAGGGTAGTGGTTTTCTGGGTTACGAATCCATGCCAAACCTCGGGTCAGTGCACCGAGCTCAGGTCTGACAAACGGGTTGTTGGACAGGTCAACCACGTGTAAGTTGCCGTGTTCATTGATCACAAACAACCCCGGCTCTGAAAAGTTATGGTCGGTTTCAGCTTCGGAGCGTGGTAGCGATATGTAGAGCCCCAGAGTCTTCATTTGTTGCTCAGTAAGACCATAGGCGATTGGAAAACTGACATCGAGCTTTTCTAGGTGTTGCTCCAATTGTTGCTTCGAGTCAGCAGAGACAGCCAGAATATCAACGCCCGCCTCACTAAAGGCCTGCTTATAGGTCTCAATTTCATTGAGGTACTTGGTGCAAAGTGGACAGTGTTTGCCACGATAGACAAACACCGCTTGCCATGTTGCATCACCTTGAGGTTGACCTAGCTTGACTTTGGTTCCATCAAGCTTTGTTGCCTCTAATGTAGGAAAAGCGTCACCCGCTTTGAGTTTTTGTGAGTATGTCATCTCGGCTCCTGGGATTGAGGTCACAACGAGTTTAAAAAAGATATGCCACTAAAAAACAAGTTGCAACCAGTATACTTTTAGTAACCTAGCTTTGATTTGTCTGAGCCATTAACTCAGTTAAGATCTGTTTGTAGCCTTCTACGGGATGCGCCCCTGAAACACCATGTTCTCCATTAAAAATCACCGTTGGTACACTCGATACGCCCATTTTTTGCCATTGTTTCTCTGTACTACGGACTGAACTGCGTCGTTGTGCGTCATTTAGCCAACGCATTCCTTCTTCTGGGTCTAGGCCCACAGAAATTAGCGCTTGCTTAAGAACTTCATGGTTAGAGACGTCTTTCTGCTCACTGAAAAAGGCGGTAAAGAAATGCAATTTTAGTTCAGTTTGCTTGCCCATACTCTTGGCGTAATCAAGCAAAAGGTGTGCGTCAAAGGTATTCACCATCTTCATTTCATCAAAGTAGTTAAACTTGAAGTCATGTTCAGCGCCAATGCTGGCGATACGAATGCGCGCGTTTTTACTTTCCTCTGCGCTACTGCCATATTTACGAGCAACGTGATCTCGAAGGTTTTCACCTTCGGCTGGCATATCAGGGTTCAGTTCAAAAGGCTGCCACTCAATCTCGATGCGATCTTCGATGCCAAGTTGTTTGATAGCCGCTTTTAAATGGTTATATCCGATGATGCACCACGGACAGACAACATCACTAATAATGTCGAGCTTAATAGTATTATTCATATGAGTCCCCTACTTAAAGCACTGTGCTCACGCGGCAAACAGTGCTTTAAGTTGTGCTTGCTTGTTCTTGACGGAGTTTAACGCTCGCTAGGATGCGTCCACGCAAACTTCTGGAAGGGCACATCTGGCTGAGTATGTGCCAGTGCGTTAGTGAAGTTTGAGATAAGCTTAGCAGACAAGCCAGTCAGTACTTCCAGCGCTTGACGTTTGGTAAAACCGGCGTTGAGGAATGCTTGCAGTTTTTCATCACCGATATGGCCACGGTTATCGAGCAGTGCTTTGGTAAAATCATGCAGTACTTGCAGCTTTGCATCAGGAATGACAGTGCCTTCACGCAATGCTTCAATCACCTCATCTGGCATTTTTCCCGCCTTCATCATCCATGTATGACCGGGGACACAATAGTGACAGTTATTTTCAAAGTTTGCGGTCATAAAGACCACTTGCTGCTCCAATGGACTGAACGTTGTGTTTTTCATAAACAGGTCAAAGACCGTGTTGTAGGCTTCGTAGGTAGCCGGGGCTTCAGCAAGGACCGCGTGCAAGTTTGGTAGCATACCGAAGCCTTTTACTGACTGAGCGACCAGTTCTTTAGACTCTTCAGGAGCCGTTTCTGCAGTGTAATAAGTAAATTCAGTACTCATAAAAACCCCCTCAAAAGTGTGCGTCTAGGTGTGCTTCAAAGCGAGCAAAGTCGTTCTCAATGTCCGCGTTTTTCATAACGTCGTAACAAGCAAAGGTTGGCAGTGCCGACATGCCAAAGAAGCGGAAGTTGGTGTGCATGTGGAACATCAAGTCATCCACACTGCGACCTTGGAATAGGTACTCACTATCATCATTAAATGACTCTTCTGGCGCATTGAATGTCAAAGACAGCATGTATTTCGTATTGGTACGAGTACCGCCTGTTCCATAGTTTTTCTTTGGCTCTTCCGGCGTTCTGCCATCAAAGGCACACAGCGCCCCCCTCATCCCCGCCGTGAAAACATCATCCATGTACTTTTTGAAAGACCACGGAATCGTCATCCAGTTGACAGGCGATTGAAGTATTACTCGGTCTGCCCACTCAAAGTTCGCCAATTGTTCATCCACTACGATGTCGTCTCGCATTGTGACAACGTGCACTTCGTGCCCCTTTGATTGTAACTGGGTGCGAGCTTTCTCTACTAAAGCCGCATTGAGTTTTCCTTCAGAAAATGGAGATGGCTCGTGTGCGTTAATGATTAGAACGTTACTCATGATAATAACCCTTCAATATTTGGATGTTTACAGAGCGAATAATGATTTCGCTGTCTTGCGGTTTATTATGGTTACCTGCATTTCTAGTGCAATTAGTTAACTTTTAGTAACCACCATAAAGGTCGAGAGAAATGGCATTAAGCCCATGTTTAATGTGACTTTTATTTTTTACATTGGAGTGGGTATATGAGGGGATAGGCGGTTAAAGGTTACCAAAAGTATACTAGTTGATTAATGTCGTGTGGCTACCATAATACACCACAACATTGGACACCCTCCTAAGACTGTGCCGATGATTTTTTCTGAACTAACTCGGTCCCCCGAACATGAAAGCACCAATCACAAATCAATTAACCAACAACAGAAAGACGGCACTAGCCCTGGTCCCATGGATTTTTGTGTTTCTGTGGAGTACAGGTTTTATCGGTGCAAAATATACGGTTGCCTATAGCGAACCTTTCTATCTGCTGTTTCTGCGTGGAATGCTGTCTTGCGTAGCTTTCGCAACTTTAGCTTTTTTAGCCAAAGCTAAATGGCCAACAATAACAACAGCTATAAAACAATTAACAACCGGTCTGTTGATTCAGGCAATGTTCCTTGGCGGTTGCTTCAAGGCAATTGATCTTGGTATGCCTGCGGCATTTGTTTCGCTGATAACTGGAATGCAACCAATTCTTACTGCTGTAATTCTGACTTCACTATACAGAAAGAGATTTAGCACCATGCAGTGGATTAGTATGGCAGTCGGCTTTGTAGGTGTATTTCTGGTACTCAGCCCAGATAGGGAGCACGGCTCTTCCATTCAGATCACGGCCATTCTCGCTTCAGTTGTTGGTCTGCTAGGCATGACTATGGGTAGCATCTACCAAAAACGCTTTAAAGGGGACGGACATATTCTGACTCAGGTGTTCTTTCAATACGTCTCGCTAACACTGATTATGGGGATTCTGACCCTTGTGTTTGAGAAACAGCAAGCCAATTGGAGCATGAGCTTTATACTGGGACTTGGCTGGTTAGTATTTGTCGTCTCCGTCAGCGCGATCCTTCTTTTGATGTTTATGATAGAAAACGGAGAGTCTACCAAAGTTGCGACATATTTCTATCTGGTGCCTGTGTTTACGGCTATTGAGTCATGGTTGCTATTTGATGAAAGCATACCTGTAATGGCGCTAACTGGAATGGGTTTATCTCTTAGTGGGTTACTGCTATTCCTCCGATCTGCTGACTAGCTAGTTCCCCCCTAGTAGACATGATCTGCTTTAATCAAACCGGACACTTTGATAATGGAATATAAATTGTATTGGATGAGTGAATGTGGCCAACTACATTTAGGCTGGCCACATTGTTTTAATACTAAATGTAATCCGAAAAATTAGAATGTTCGAAAGGTCGTAACTCGGAAATGTCCAGAAACGTGTTACTGATCACCGAGCGATTCTGCCAGCGAACTTGCATAAAGATGCAGGTAAAAGTTATTGATTGAGAATCCCGTCAATGTAAGCTTTTGGGAGAAACCGTTCACCGAATCTTTGCTTCCATTCGCTCGGGCAGTGCCGATAAATCAGGGACAGAATTTATCGGCTTAAATTCAAGTTATCGCGGAAAGGGGCACAAATGAGTCAGCTCAGACCAAGCTGACTCGAAGATGAACATAAACGTTTTAGAAATGGCAGTTTAGCAATAAAGTCGCTGCTATTTTAGAGTGATATTTTAATACTCAGTTATTACTTTCCAAAAAAGCCGAACGCATAAGCGTTCGGCTTTAAGTGAGTTAGGTTTTAAGTCTGTACTAAATTAGCGCGAACGGGCCTTTCCAGCGGTAAGTAGTGCCGTTGAAAGTGACATCGTGGTCATTTTCGTGTTGTTCTTCATCTAAGTTGCATATTGCTACTTGATAGTTCTTGCCAGTCGTTGTTTTGATAGATACAACGGTTCCCACTTCATTGCTTCCAAGAACACTGACCGAATCAACCAAACCACGCGCTCCTATAGAGGCTTCTATCGACTCGTTGAAGTACCCATGTGTTTCTAGCACTGATGCGAATACCTGATTTTTACCAGTTTGGCGGACGATGAGTGCGGGTTCACTTTTTAGGTTAAAGTCCGGATCGTTTGCGCCTGTACGCGCAAATATTACTTCGCCACCGTTTTGAGCACTGGTTACTAGAGAATAGTAGCTAGAGTCATGTAGCCAGCTTACTAATGAACTGCCTGCTACTGTCCCTGAAGCTAAATTCCACAAGTGCTGATATCCGTTGTCTGATCCTAATGGTTTTAACGTGGTTTCCTGCTTGTATTCAAAATCTGTACGAATAATTTGGCCGGAGTAATGGAAAGGTAAGTCGTATTGGTGCTCTTGCTCTGATTCGATCTTGTAAATATCGATAATCAGTGGTTTCTCGAATTCTTCTAGATCAGCAAGAATAATGCTCCGTTGCATATCAACGCCTTCGTAGTAGCCGGAAATTTGGCCACTCATACCTTGTAATTTCTCATTCTCTGCATTGAAAAAGTGCTTTGTGCCAAATTTACTTTCTGCTAATGCGGTATTGAAATTATTCTGTGTTTTTTGATCAACCGTTACCGTATTGTGAGCAACAGTTTGTTTACAGTAGGATTTGTTTTCCGGGATGTAGCGTCCACCAAACTTTGGTTCTACATTAACCCAACGACCAAAACCGTAATCGTGAAGTACTTCATGCCCACGGTTGAATACACTAAGGTGCAGCCCATCGTAATGTCCATGGTCTAGTGCTGAGTGATATTGGTGATCTGAACCATGTTGTCCGAACCAAATTAGGGACATTGTGTCATCATCCTGATCATCACGATGACGTAAAATAGTCAGGCCACCTTTTTCACCTTTTGGTCCATCAGTAACATATAAACTTCCCCAGTTGAATGGTTTGATGTCATCTGTTTTTTCTACCGCATCAGAAAGCGTTTTCCCTGAAATATGAACCCATACATTTTGTTGGTGGTTTGCCATTCCTAATAATGTTTCTGCTTGCTCATAGCGATGGAAGCATACCGACGTAGCCATAATTACGCCTTCGTCATTGATTGAAATGGTTTTTGAAGAGTCATTTAGTGCGGGTAAAGTGCCATCCGGAAACGCTGTCTTAAATACCGAGTATGACGTTGTTTTAATCACTGAGTCATTGAACTCATAGATTTTCAATTCAGGTTGACGACGCTCGATTGCTTCTGCAAACAGGTAAATAGGGCGTAGTGAGAAACGGTGGTAGTAAGGCCCTTCCATGTAATAGCCATCAGGTGAAAACAGTTGGTCTAATTGCGCTAGAAAGCCACCGCTGACTTTATCTAATTTTAAGCCATAAAGAGCTTTGTCTACGGATTCTTGATCATTAATGGCATAGCCACAAATACCAACAGCGGCCACAGCCCATAAACCGTGATTGTGAACAATATCGAAATCATGGCCGTAAGTGACTACGAACAGTTCGATCATCCGTTTAAACAAGTCATTCTCAATTAGCGATCTTTGTTCTTTTTCTAACGTGTGATAGATACAACTGTAGGCACAAGAAGCGTAGAGCATCCACATATTTTCGTTAAGAGTCTGATGGAATATTTTGCCTGGAGGGTTTGAGTCTCTACTGGTGTTACTTTCTAATGTTGGGTACACCTTTGCATAGGCAGTAAGCATTTCAACAATGTAATTACGGTATTTTTGCTCGCCAGTGATCAGAAATAGTCTGCCTGCTAGATCCATATGAATGTAGTTTTGTTTGTGACGATTATGTTCATAACCACCGCCTTCACCATGGCCCGGAACTTCAATACCGATGTTAGTAATATAGTTGTCCGTTTGTGCGATATCACGAGAGAGAGCTTTTCCCAGTAGGCTATCTGTTCCCAGTGCGGTACTTAACTCTTTCGCCTCTTCAAAACTGATTAATAGTGGTTGATAGCTCATCGTTATTTCTCCTGCCCGTTTGGCTGAATTTCAACAGAATGCGAGCCAGTCCATTGATATGTTTTATTATTAATTTTCATTGTGTTATTCGTTTGATTATCAACGTATGGGTTATTGCTAACCATTACCGTAACGGTTGATTTTTCTGTTTGGATTTCGATAACACTTGCGGTTTCATCGTATCCAATGATTCGTATATCACTTACCAACCCTCTAGCATTGACGGATTGCTCAAACTCTTCGTTAAAATAGCCATGTGTTTCAAGTGTTGATACGAATAAGCTTGATTTCCCTAGAGTGCGTAAGATGAATGCGGGTTCACTTCTTAGATTGAAACTAGGGTCATTTGCACCCGTTCTAGTGAAGATTATTTCACTGTCGGTATTGGAACTTGTGCCTAACCAAGAGTAGTACGAATTATTTTGTAGCCAGCTAATGAGTGCTGTGCCTTCTGTTTTACCGCTTGCCGTTTTCCATAGGTGTTGATACCCATTTTGTGCACCTAAAGTATTTAGCTCGCTGTCTGCTTTATAGGTGAAGTTCGTACGAATCAGTTGGCCATCATATTGGTGTGAATAGTCGTATTGATGTTCTGTTTCACTATTTATTCTGTACAAATCAAGTAGCAAAGGTGCTTCCAACTCTTCAATATTCAGCATGAACACGCTTCGCTGCATTTTGATGTCCTTCTGGTGGTCATTGGCAAAAGCACTCATACCTTTGACCTCTGAATGATCAACCTGGAAGAAGTGTGGGGCGCCATGCACAGAATCAGCACGCTCTATATCAAAATTATTCTGGCACTGCTCATCAATAGTGATTGCATTGTGGGCAATTGTTTGACGTGCGTACGATTTGTTTTCATCTAGGTAACGTCCGCCAAATTTCGGTTCGACATTAACCCAGCGGCAGTAGCCGTACTCACGCAAAACTTCTTGGCCTCGATTGAAGAAGGTGATGCCTAAAGTATCGAAATGGCCATGATCCATACCATGTTGGCCATAATTCATAACGAGCTGAGAGACATCCCCGTTATTGTCTCGCATTCGAATAAATCCTTGAGCACCTTTGTCACCTTTAGGACCTTCACTGAGTTCAATACTCGGCCAGAAAGGCATACCGATCTCACGACTGTTGGATGCCTTGTCATAGGCATGGGATAGTTCAAGTCCACATGGGTGCATCCAGACAGAATCTTGGATCTTAGCCATACCCATAATATTGTCGTTTAGACCGTAATGCTTACTGTAAACACTAACCGCTATTTGAACACCCATATCGGTAATGCCCATCGTTTTTGAAGCATCGTTGAGAGCCGGAAATTGTCCGTTTGGATAAGCAGTAGCTAATAGAGCCTGAACAGTGTTACCAATGACCTTGTCTTTGTAGCTATAAATATCTATTTCAGGCATATGTCGATGCAAGACTTCAGCAAAGATACAGGTCGGCTGAATAGCATAACGATGATAGTAAGGGCCTTCGATGTAGTAACCGGAAGGAGAAAATAGTTGTGACATTTGAGCGAGGAAGCCGCCAGTGTCATTACGTTCCTGTCCGTACACTGACATCTCTAAGTACTCGCGTTTACCAACAACGAGACCACAAATGCCAACCGCAGCCACAGCCCAGATACCATGGTTATGGATACGGTCAAAGTCGTGGCCGTATTTTTCTATAAACATAGCAAGCATCGGCTCAAATACACCGTCAATCACTGTGTTTCTTTCCTGCTCAGTCATTGTTGAAGCAACGCAAGAGTACGCAAGGCTAGTGAACAATAACCAGCAGTGCTCGTTGAGTATCTGGTGAAATAAACGTCCGGTAGGGTTGGTGTTCTTTTGAACATGAAAGTCGAATGTTAAGTATTTATCTGCATAAATTGCTAATAAATCTCTAACAAATTTTGCATATTTTTTATCCTGAGTAATTAAAAACAACTGACCAGCGGTATGCATGTATAAGTAGTTTTGTTTGTGGCGATTATGTTCATAGCCGCCTGCCTCACCATGGCCTGGTACATCCAATGGTAAACGCATGAATGCATCTAACTCTTTGATGTTTCGGTCTATCGTTTTGCCCATGAGGCTTGTTGTACCAAATTCCTGTTGTAACTCCGCGATTTCCGCTTCATTCATGAGTATTGGTTTCGTCGTCATTTCAGTCACCAAGATTAAAAATAATGAAAATATCTTATCATAAAGTAATACAATATATTTGTGATTTTGGCATGTATTTGAAGAAAAAATCAAATCAAACTTGGTTGGTTTATCTAGTTTTAATTTAGGGTTTGTATAGGTTCGGCTTGTGTTTGGCGATGTTTTTTGCCCAGCGCTTTATAAAATTCATGATGATTAAATATGATTTTTATCACACTTATAAAGTTGTATTGTATGACAATTGAGTTAATTTAAGTATTCTAAGGCCATTCAAATAGAAAACAACATCAAGTAAGCGTATTTGCGATACCGTCTTAACGTTGAGCTGTACTTGCGTTTCTTTGATTTATTAGGAGCAAAAAATGAATCCATTCTTTAATGCAGATGAACACCCATGGGAAGAGCTAGGTGATGGCTTAAAACGCAAAATTATCGGCTATACCGATGACTTAATGGTGGTTCATGTTCAATTTGATAAAGGTGCTATAGGCCATCCTCATTCACATGAAATACATGATCAGATTGGCTACGTTGTTCAGGGCAGTTTTGAAGATGAAGTTGATGGTCAAAAGAAAATCCTAAAGCCTGGTGATGCTTATATCGCTCTTAAGCATTTTGTTCACGGAGCCGTGGCGCTAGAGCAAGATAGTATTTTGCTAGATGTGTTTAACCCTGCGCGTGAAGATTTTTTGAAATAATTTCTAAATGCAGTCGGATTGAAGATTAGGATAACTCTATGAAAACAATCAACATAGCCATTATTGGCGAGTGCATGGTTGAACTGCAAAACAAGAATGGTCAGATTCAGCAGTCATTTGGAGGTGACACTCTAAATACTGCTCTCTACCTTTCACGTTTGACAAAAAACTCGAATGTAAAAACTAGCTACATAACCGCTTTAGGTCATGACCCTTTCAGTCAAGAGATGCTTAATGCTTGGCAAGAAGAGGGTATAGATACTGGACTTGTACTCAAGTTAGATAATAAGCAACCGGGCATTTACTGCATTGAAACTGATAATACCGGTGAGCGCTACTTTCATTATTGGCGTAGTGACTCAGCAGCAAAATACGTATTTGAACAGCCAGAATCGGATTCATTGATTGAAAAACTGTTGTCTTTCGATGTTATCTATTTAAGCGGTATTACCTTAGCAATCTTAACGGAAAGCGGGCGTGCGGAGTTGTTCTCACTACTTGATAAATTTAAGCAGCAAGGTGGCAAAGTTGCTTTTGATAACAACTATCGTCCTAAGTTATGGGCTGATTCCGAAGCTGCAATGAAGTGCCATCTAAAAGTACTTACATATACTGATATTGCACTTTTGACTTTTGATGATGAACAAATGCTGTTTGGTGATGAAAAGCTTGAACAGTGTATTGAGAGAACTTCTTCCGCTGGCGTTAGCGAAATCATTATCAAGCGCGGCAGTGAAGAATGCGTTGTTGTATCTGAAAGTGACATTCAGCACGTAGCTCCGAATAAGATAGATAAAGTGGTCGATACGACAGCCGCCGGAGACTCGTTTAGTGCTGGCTTCTTAGCCAAGAGGTTAGTTGGTGGAACTGCTTGCGAAGCTGCACATGCTGGCCACTGTATGGCAGGTGCGGTGATACAGCACAAAGGTGCCATTATTCCTCAAAGTGCGATGCCTTTATTCACAGATTAATGCTTTCCAATCACTCTGGCGGCTTAGTTTAACGCCAGAGTAAACACCCAAATTTTATGAGATTGTATTTATGAAAACGCTTGATGAACAACTTGCTGAATTAAAAGTAATCCCTGTTATTGCAATTAATAAGGCTGAAGACGCGATTCCTCTAGGCAGAGCTTTGATGGAAAACGGCATGCATTGTGCTGAAATTACACTTCGTACTAGCTGTGCTATCGAAGCTATTCGCATTATGCGCAAAGAGTTTCCAGATATGCTTATTGGAGCGGGCACCGTCATAACGAACGAGCAAGTTGATGCTTCTATTGATGCTGGTGTCGATTTTATTGTTAGCCCTGGTTTTAACCCAAGAACGGTTCAGTATTGCTTTGAGAAAAACATTCCAATTGTTCCTGGGGTTAATAATCCAAGCTTAGTGGAGCAGGCAATGGAAATGGGGCTTCGTACGCTTAAGTTTTTCCCTGCTGAACCCTCTGGTGGTGTGGGAATGCTAAAAGCATTAACCGCGGTTTATCCAGTTAAGTTTATGCCAACTGGTGGTGTAAGTTTAAACAATGTTGACGAATATTTGTCTATTCCATCGGTATTAGCCTGCGGCGGAACCTGGATGGTTCCAACGAAGCTTATTGATGAAGGCTTATGGGAAGAATTAGGGAAACTGGTGCGTGATGCTGTTGAGCATGTAACGAACCTGTAGCGCAAAACTAGTAGTAGGCGAGCATGTGCTCGCTTTATCTCTTTCTATTATGCAATACGTAGCGTCGTTTAAATCAGGAAGAACTAACGGTGTGTCATTTGCTGATTTCAACAAAGTAGAACATTATGCAAAACCAAAAATCTCTTGATGCAATTAAAAAAATCAAGCTGGAGAATGATACTTCAGCCGGTAACTTAGTTGATTTACTGCCAATTAAAGTACAGAAGCGAGACTTTGATTTATCATTTTTGGATAACTTAAGTGTGGAGCGTCCACGCCTTCTAGTTCAAGCACAAGATCTTGAAGAGTTCCAAGGTAAAGTACAGAAAGATGAATCGTTCTGTATGTTTGACGATTTTTATGTCAATTCAACAGCTAAATTTTTAGATGTTGAACCTTATGAAGAACCGCAACCATATCCAGAAGAGACGGTTGGAAAAGCTTCATTATGGAGACCATATTGGCGACAAATGTATGTTGATTGCCAGATGGCTCTTAACGCAACACGCAACCTAGCGATTGCTGGTGTTGTTAAAAAAGATGAATCTCTTATCCTAAAAGCGAAAGCATGGACGTTGAAGCTCGCTTCTTACGATCCAGATGGCGTTACATCTCGTGGTTATAATGATGAGGCCGCTTTCCGTGTTATCGCTGCTATGGCATGGGGTTATGACTGGCTTCATTCATACTTTTCAGAGCAAGAACGTGAGATTGTTCAAACAGCACTAGTTACTCGCTTAGATGAGATTATGCACCACCTGAAAGTGACGGTTGATTTGCTTGCGAATCCACTAAACAGCCATGGTGTTCGTTCTATCTCATCCGCTGTTATTCCAACATGTATAGCTTTATTCCACGATCATCCTAAAGCTGGTGAATATTTGTCATATGCTTTGGAATATTACGCAGAACATTATCCACCATGGGGTGGTGAAGATGGTGGATGGGCAGAAGGTCCGGATTATTGGAATACTCAAACGGCATTCTTGGGTGAAGCATTCGATTTATTGAAGGCTTACACTGGCGTAGATATGTTTAATAAAACTTTCTACGAAAATACGGGCGACTTTCCACTGTACTGCATGCCTGTACACTCAAAGCGTGCAAGCTTCTGTGATCAGTCTTCGATTGGTGATTTTCCTGGCCTTAAACTGGCTTACAACATCAAGCATTATGCAGGTGTTAATCAAAAACCAGAGTATGTTTGGTATTACAATCAGCTTAAAGGTCGTGATACAGAAGCACATACAAAATTCTACAATTATGGCTGGTGGGACTTTGGCTATGATGACTTGCGTTTCAACATTTTATGGGATGCTCCGGAAGAAAAAGCACCATCAAACGACCCTTTGTTGAAGGTATTCCCGATTACGGGATGGGCTGCTTTTCATAATAAGATGACTGAGCGTGATGAACATATTCATATGATCTTCAAGTGTTCACCTTTTGGGTCTATCAGCCATTCTCATGGTGACCAAAATGCCTTTACGTTGCATGCCTTTGGAGAAACTCTAGCCTCTATTACTGGTTATTACGGTGGTTTTGGCGTAGACATGCATACTAAGTGGCGTCGTCATACGTTCTCTAAGAACTTACCGTTGTTTGGTGGAAAAGGCCAATACGGTGAGAACAAAAATACAGGCTACGAAGGTCACCAAGATCGCTTTTGTATCGAGGCTGGTGGCCGTATCGTGGATTTTGATACCGACTCCGAAATCAAAATGGTGGAAGGTGATGCGACCGATTCATATAAGCATTTTGTGCCAGAAATTGAATCATACAAGCGTAAAATTTGGTTCGTAAAAGGGAAGGTATTCGTTATTCAAGATAGAGCTGCTCTTTCTGAAGAGAAAGACATGACTTGGTTAATGCATACTACTTATACGAATGAAATTGCTGACAGATCATTCACTATTCGTGGTGAAAAAGCCCATCTGGATGTGAACTTTATTAATGAAGCACAAGACAATATTGTTTCGGTAGAAAACGTTGAAGGCTTCGGTGATGTTGACCCATATGAATACAAAGATCTAGAGGTTCACCGCCACGTTGAAGTGAAGTTTAAACCTACGAAGCTGCATAATGTGTTGACATTGTTAACCCCAAATAAAAATGAGGGAGAGCAACTGACTGTTACTTATGAAGTTGAAGGTAATACTTTGAAACTTGTTGTTGATGGTGATGCGGTTCAAATTAAATTGAACTGAGTTAATTAATTATTAAATAAATGCCCAGCTTCGGCTGGGCTTTTTATTACTAATACGAACATAAAGTTTGGTGTAAGCCACTTATGTGGTCAAGCAATAGGGAAATAACAAATCTATGTTTAATATCAAATCGCCACATTTACTCGGGTTTAAGAGCAAGTTAATTCTGGTTGTAACAATTGTAATTTCTTTAATTCTTATCAGTTCAAACTGGTATTCATTCGTTCAGATAAAACAAGTACACAAGCAACGGATTGTAGACAGAATTGAAGCATCGTTGTCCGTAGAAGCGAAAAAATTGAGAATGACGTTCGTCGAACTGTAGAAACGGTAAATGCAGTGGCAAACACGTTGAAGTCTCAAAATCTTTCTGTCCCGCAAGAGGAGCTAATGCGTTATGGGGCTACTTTTGGTGGTATAGCAAAAATTATAGTCGGCTATGATGATGGACGGAGCTATACATCTCGTCCTTCTGACTCATTTCCTGGTGGGGTAGGGATCCCCGAGAAGTATGATCCAAGAACACGCTCTTGGTATAAGCAGGCGAAACAAACTAATGGACTTTCTTTTAGTAAATTATTTTTTACCAAAAGCAATCAAACGCCAATGATTGGTGTTATGTATTCGCTTGGAAATAGTGTGGTTTTAGCTGATATTCGATTTGATAAACTGGGTGAACAACTTAGTGGTCTTGAACAAATCTACCAAGCTAAAGGAATAGTAGTAGATGAAAATGGTATGGTAGTTGCGTCCAACTTCGATGCAATACATTCGCAAGACCAAATAAGTTCATTGCCTCAAGAATACAATATTCCAAATATAATTGAACACATTGGAGAATTGTTTCCAAGTGAGGTTGGAGGACAACCAATCCTACTAATGGCAAAAGAAATCAGAATTAGCTCAGGTAAAAAATGGTCAATGGTTTCGTTTATCGATCCTAAGATCGCATATTCTGAAATGGACGAACTTATTGTTAGTGAAGTACTAAAAATAATATGTACGATTATTGTCTCAATAATCATTATGTTATTAGTGATGAACTATTTATATCAACCTATAAAATCACTTAGAACCATAGTCGATGAATTATCAAATGGTGAGGGAGATTTAACTCAAAGGTTAGTTGTAAAAAGCGATGATGATTTGGGAAAGATAGCGGATGGAATCAATAAGTTTATAGAGCAGATACAATTTTTGATGTTAAAAATCGAAAGCGCCTCTACATCTTTAAAGGAAAATGTACAGCAACTTGAAGTACAAGCTGATGAAACCAGCTACATATTAACTCAGCATTCGAAAGAAACAGAACAAATTGTTACTGCGATAGAAGAGTTGAATTCTACAGCCGAAACTGTTGCACAGAATGCAGAAACAACAGCTAATTCAACCAACTCTGCTTCAGAATATGGAAAGCTATCTAAGACGGCTGTATGCAGCACACAGGAACAAGTAAGCCAATTGGCTACTGAGGTAGAAAATACAGCAGCTAGCTTACAAAATATGAGCAATGAATCTAAAGAAATTAGTAATATTTTGACAGTAATTGGAGAGATTGCAGATCAGACAAATTTATTAGCACTAAATGCTGCTATTGAAGCAGCAAGAGCTGGTGAACAAGGTCGAGGCTTCTCGGTTGTGGCAGACGAGGTACGAACTCTTGCAAGTAGAACACAAGATAGTACGGAAGAAATAAATCAGACACTTAAACGGTTATTATCCATTAATGATGAAGTCGTGCGTGCAATGGAGAACACTAAAACCAAGGGTTTTGAATCTACGAATAATATTGTTAGTGTTGGTGCTAGTCTTGATAATTTAACGGAACAAGTCTCGTGTATTAACGACTTAATGGCTGAAATAGCTACGGTGGCTGAGCAGCAAAGTGGAGTTACCCAAGAAATTAGCCTAAATATGAATGCATTGAGTAGCTTAGTTGGTGCGTTATCTCAAAACGTAGAGAAAACGATGAATCAAGCTGGGTATATATCTCAAATTAATTCCAATTTAGTTCTAGTGGTAAATCAGTTTAAGTTGCGTTGAATTTGCTCTGTGTGAATTAAACAAACTTTGATGGAGTTGTTCGTAACATTCTTCATTATTGCAAACCCAGTTTAGGCTGGGTTTCTTTGTTACATATAAACTGTGGGGATAATGACTCTGGTGTTTTAAGAAAGGTGTATAGTATCCATTGATTAATTTCCAATTCACTAAATTGCTCTATATTGAGTTGAATTTCGAAATCTCTATTCATCAATTTCAAGTATATGCTCGATATTGAAGCAATATGCTAGTCCAATAGTACAAATTGATAGATTTTGCAATTTCCCCAATGAAAGTAGGTATTTATGAGTCGTAGGAAGTTAAAAACACCTAGCCCTAGAACGTTTATAGGGGGGAGATCCATTAAGGCTAGGTGAAAGAGCCAGTAATTTATCGTTACTGGCTCATAAACTGTCATGCGTTTTACGAGGACGAGACAGCTTAAATTTGATTATCACTTATTAATTGAGTGATTTATTTTTTTAGGTTCAGGAAATAGTCAAAGATTTCTGGTACGTTGCCGTTACCCATACCGGCTTCAAACGCCGCTTGTAGGTTAGCTGATGAACCTTCTGCAATTTTAGATTCTGTTCCAAGGTCAGAAACCATTTCTAAGAAGTAACCCAAATCTTTATTTGCATTTGCAATTGAGAAGCCTAGATCACTCACACCATCAACAGCGTAATTCTTACAGAAGTGCATAAATGGTGAGTTTGAAGGGCCAGTAGACATGATGTCGAATAGTTGCTGACGATCTACACCCGCGCGGTCAGCCACAGCAAAAGCTTGAGACATCGCACAAACGGTTGTCATACCCATAAAGTTGTTCACTAGCTTGGTTGTGTGACCAGCGCCTAGTTCACCTAGATGGAATACGTTTTCACCTTGCTCATCAAGAACAGGTTTAACTTTGTTAAATGTTTCGATGTCGCCAGCAGCCATGATATTTAAGAGACCATCTTTAGCGTGAGCAGGTGTACGGCCTAATGGAGCATCGATCATGCCAGCGCCTTTAGCCGCCAAATCTGCACCAATCTTACGAGTAGAAGCTGGGATTGAAGTACCGAAGTCGATTAATACTGAACCTTCTTTTATACCTGCCAGAATACCGTCATCAGCATAAACTAATTTTTCTACAACGGCAGAAGTGGTTAGACATAGCATAACAATATCGCTTGATTCTGCTAGCTCTTTAGCTGAACTCATTTTTTGAGCGCCACGGGCAACACAAGTAGCTACTGCTTCAGTGTTGAGATCCATAACGTTTAGCTCGTATCCACGTTTTTGTAGGTTTTCAACCATATTGCCGCCCATTAGACCCAGTCCAATGAAACCAATAACAGGTTTAGTCATATCTTACTCCAAATATACTATTGTATGATTATATGGTTTGATGTTATCGCTATATAAAGGATTTGGCAATGACTTAAGGACAGAGCTATTTCGGGTGGTGTATAAGTGTTATGTAACAAAAGTCGTTTATTATCATATATTTATATTTATTTTCTGGGATTGGTAGATTGATTTGAATATTTTAATTGTATGACAATTATGTGCGAGCGCTCACACAAATATCGCAAAAAATGATGTTATGGCTAGTCAAATAAAAGCCTGAGGCGCAGGTGTCACGTGATCAACTTCTGTTTGGATAGGTCATCGACCGCAGTAATGTGTTGATTTTGGGCTGTAGATCAGATTAAAAAGCCAATAAATGTGAGTAATCAAACAATTCTATTAGTTGATAGTACATCTAAAAACAAAACTGGATTATATGTATGACAATAATACATATAAGGAGTTGTTAGATGAAACAAATATTAGTTCTTACCAGTTCTCTTCTTTTGTCTGTGCCTGCTTTAGCTAACATTGCTAATAATGGTGTTGATTATCCAGTACCTGCCGACAAATTTGACATGCGTAATTGGAAAATTACCATTCCTTCAGATATCAATGAGGATGGTCGAGTAGATGAAATTGAAGGGGTAGCGATGATGAGCTACTCTCACTCAGATTTTTTTCATTTAGATAAAGACGGCAATATTGTGTTTGAAGTTCACAATAAAGCAATTACGACAAAGAACTCAAAGAACGCCCGTTCAGAGCTGCGTCAGATGGCTCGTGGTGCAGACTTTTCGATTGATACTCACGACAACAAAAACAACTGGGCGCTTTCTAGCCACCCTGATGCTGATTCCTTTAGTTCGGTTGGTGGAACTTTAGAAGCAACGCTTAAAGTTAACCACGTATCTTTACACGCTAAGTTTCCAGAGAAGTATCCGGCGCATTCTGTAGTTGTTGGGCAAATTCATGCTGAAAAAGACAATGCTCAAATAAAGGCAAAAACTGGATTTGGTCATGGTAATGAGCCAATTAAGATTTTCTACAAGAAATTCCCAGGCCATAAAATGGGGTCTGTGTTTTGGAACTACGAACGTAATCTAGAAAAGAACGATCCCAATAGAGCTGACATTGCTTATCCGGTGTGGGGACGTACATGGGAGAACTCAGAGGAGCCGGGTGACTCTGGAATAGCATTGGGTGAAGAATTCAGCTACAAGATTGATGTACAAGGTACAATGATGTACCTGACATTTGAGACAGAGCGTCATGACGCGGTGAAATACGAGATTGACTTAAGCAAGGGAGTTGACAGTAAAGATTCACCACAGGGATATGCGAAAGATGCATTTTACTTTAAGGCTGGCGCCTATGGTCAGTGTAGCGTTCAAGAATCTCACCCAGTCTGGGGGCCGGGTTGTGAAGGAACTGGTGACTTTGCCATTGATAAAAAGAATGGAGACTATAATAGTGTAACGTTCTCTGCTTTGAAACTGAATGGACACTAATCAGTCTTAAGCAACTAAGCCTCCAACTGCTAAATGTGATTGGAGGCTTAATTGTTTTGGTTATTTGCTAACTCGGCTATGGGCAATGGACAGATGCTTCACAGTTAGCGGCTGTAACTCGTCAGCATAAAATGACTTTGATAAAAGGGAGCTTCACGATTAGTAAACATATTTAACAGACTTGTTTTATTTGCGATGAACTCTGATTGCGTATTGTTAACTTGTCGCGTTGTCAAAATTGTACGTAGAGAGTACGTAACATCAACATACAAAGGTGCGAGTGATTCGCAATTAACAAACCACAACAAAGATTTTTACTTCCATCTTCGATGGCTGCAAGGAAGTCTGAATTCTCATTTGCAGACAACGCTGATGATGCAGTGTCGTATTTTGAAAAATCTAAATAGTGAACATCTATATTTTTTGCTTGGCTAGTAAGGTGACATTTTGAATAAAATCTGCGTGAAGTACGTCAGAATCAGCAACAGAAATTCTAAAGTCCATTTCCCACGCAAATCGCACGAAGTTATGGGGAGTTATATGCTTCTTGGCTAAGACGCTATTTTTACTATTGTTCAATATAAACTCCGAATTGCCTTTCAGGACCTTTTCTAACGAACTAACGCCATAATATATCAATGTACCATAATCACCTGATTGTTCAGTTCATCGTGTCTGTTATTCCAAGCGTAAATCATCCAATCTTTGTAATGCGCAATCAGAAGAAATACGCCTTAATACTCTACTTTTTAGGCAAAAAAAGGGTCTGTAATCTAATATCTTAGCCTTTCACTGAACTGTTTGACGCGATGCAGATGAAACTCTATATGAATCGATGATCTCTCTAAGCTATAGCGACTTAAAGCGTGGTTTTATCTATAATTAAAAAATTATCGAAAATGCATATATTAATAATTATTGGTTTCTAACTATGCTTAATCCTATTTGGCTAAACACTTTCAAAACACTGGTTGACGTTGGACATTTCACTAAAACGGCAGAGTTACTCCACATGACGCAACCAGGGGTAAGCCAGCACATAAACAAACTAGAAACTGCGTGTGGTTATCCTTTAATAAAGAGATTTAACAAAAAATTTGAGTTAACAATCTATGGGCGTAAAGTTTACGATTATGCTGTCAAACATTTTGAAGAAGAGTCTGAACTATTACAGAGTTTGGCACACGATGAACCTTTCCGCGGTCGCTGTACTATTGGCTGTTCGGGAACTTTCGCCTGGTTGATTTATTCAGAATTACTTTCTTTGCAAACGAGTTACCCAGACTTATCCATTGAGTTAGAAGCAACACCAAACCAACGTATATTTGATCAGATACTCCAGGGAAAATTGGACATAGGTTTAGTGACAAAAGCACCTAATCCTAAATATTTTTCGAGTCGTATTATTGGTGCGGAGTGTCTTGCTCTTGTACTGCCGCTTTCCGCAGACGAAAGCTTACCTATAAATGAATTGTTAATGGAGTTGGGAGTAGTCCGTCATCCAGATTTAGCTCATTATTTTCAAACTTATGTTAATCAAGCCTACAACGATTTGCTACGTTTGGTCGATTTAGAGGATGTTTCGACACAAAGCTACATTAACCAAGTGCATCAAATATTGGTTCCTATAGCTAAGGGAATAGGCTTTACGGTGGTTCCTAGATGGTGCGTTAACCTTTTCTCGGACAAAGATCAGCTAAAAATATTCGATGTTGCCACAAATATACAAGAACCTGTTTACTTGGTTAGCAAGCTGAATTCACCTCTTGCTAAGCGTTACGAACAAATTATTAAAGTTATCGAGCACTCTTTTGATATAGGTTGATGTGAGTAAAGAACAACTATTCAGAAGATATTAGCTTTTTGGGTCTTATATCTGCCCTAGGAATGAACTCAAAAAGGTTGGCATTAGAGCCAACCTTTTGTTTTATTTATTCATAGCCTGAAGAGTAAGTGTCTTCATAAGAATGTGAGTAGAACTCAAAAAGGTTGCCAAAAGGGTCTTCCAGATAAACCATTTGTGCTTGTTTTAGCTCCTCTTCTGGATGGTAACGCATGATGTCCATACGAACTTTACCGCCATACTCTTCGACACGCTTGATTGCTGTATCAAACTGCTCTTTAGGTAGCTGTAAGCAGAAGTGGAAAATACCCAAACGAGAGAAGTCTACTTCGTGACGTTCTTGACGATCTTTCATCTCAAACAGTTCAACGCCGATACCATCTGTTGTTACCAGATGAGCGATGTTAAAACCTTTAAAACCTTCACCGAATACCGCAATGCACATACGGCCAATCGCAGATTCTCGTTCTTCAATCACTTTAGTGTTGTTCATTACAATACGAAAACCTAACGCTTTAGTATAAAACTCAACCGCTTTGTCCATATCACCAACCATGATGCCCACGTGATTCATTTTCATAACTTGCTCCCAATAACTTTCATGTTGAAACTATCGTTTCGATGAAAGGAAGTATATGGGGCTATGATTATTAAGTTAAATTATCGATATTTATAAAAACAATAATTTTAAATTATAGTGGAGGTAAGGTGTGACATACCACCAATTCAGCGCGATCTAGGCTAGCAAGAAAATACCCCATTCCTTCTCAGCGCGAAAGTCTACTCACAATCTGTGATTGTACGTTTGCCTTACCTGTAGTTATTCGAGTAAGTGCCGAAGTAAGCTTTTTAAACATTATGCGTCATTTTGCATTTTAATACCCTAACATCTCATTAAACTATTGATTATTAATTGAACTGCGATTGGAAAGGCTGCATGATAGGAGTATGAAAAGCGGCTAAAAACCGTATAGAAAACGTTATGTTTCACTTTGAGTTAAAAGAAATAAAGGGTTTCTGGGCGCTTATTTCTTTGGTCTCTTTGGCAATTCGTTCGAGTTGCCTCAGCAGTTTAATATTGCCGTCCTAAGTTCTTGAATTTCTCAACTCGTTTTATGCTTCAAGGTTCGTGGGTTGCTTCAATTTGAAATTGCGTCTGCGTGTTGAAAATTGGTTTGGCTTAAAGTCGCTTTGGTTCTATTTCCCAATTAGCAAATCGGCAGCGGGGCTTTCGGCAATTTGAGTTTTGTTTTTCGCTGTTTTGAAAGGGATGCCGTCATTCGCTGAAAATCATCAGAGTTGCCTCAATCAAATTCCTGAGTATTACACGTTTTGTATTTATCGTTTTTGTCGGACTATTCCACAACGTCGTGTGACGCAAGTTAAATAATTCTTTATGCAATTCAGTTCTTTGCCAAGTATGCGAGTCAGTTGTGGTAAAACATAACAAAGTGTTTAAGAGGGATTCGTCAACGCGTGGCGATTTCACTTCAAATCAGTTTAAGTGATTAAGGCTGTTATATCCGCTTTGGTGGTAGCGTTGTCTCACCCCTTAACACGGCGTTAGTTTTGCCATGCAACTAGGATAACTCCGATGGTGATCAGAATAATTCCAAACCAGTTGGTTGTGCTTAGTTGCTCTCCTAATAGTATTACGCTGAACAGCGCAACTAAAACTACGCTCAATTTGTCTATTGGTGCTACTTGTGAAGCCTGACCAAGGTTCATTGCTCTAAAATAGCACAACCAAGACGCTCCTGTTGCTAATCCAGATAAGATTAAAAATGTAAGTCCCTTACCGGATACAGAGCTAATAGGCTGAAATTGCTTAGTTGCAAACGCTATGATTGTTACTAAAACAAGGATTACGCAAGTTCGAATGAAAGTAGCGAAGTCTGAATTAATGGTATTCACACCCAGCTTTGTAAATACAGCGGTTATCGCTGCAAACACGGCCGAAAGTAAGGCCCAGAAAAGCCATGAAGTATGTGTCATTGTATGTAATCCATGTAATTGTATGGGAAACAAGCGTATTTTAGATTACTAGTAAAATACGTGATACTTGATTAATGAATAGTTATTGTTCTCAATTGTAATGCAAAGCTAACAAAGCGTTCAAGATGGATTCTGAACGCTTGGCGGCTTCAGTTAAAAATTTAGCTTTTGTGTTTACGGTACAATGACTTAAATTAGGTGGCATCGCGGTGTCAACCGCTTAACATTGCGTTATATTCAAGGAGAAAAAATGAAAGGTTGGAGTTTACCATATACTTTTGAGTATAAAGATAGGGAAGTGAAATATGGGGTTGAAGGAAAGGGAGAACCTCTTGTCTTGGTTCATGGCACTCCTTGGTCATCATTCAATCTTAGACATTTGATTCAAGCGCTCTCGGGTCATTATACAGTCTACTATTTCGATTTATTGGGTTATGGTGAATCGGATAAAAGTGACGCGGATGTATCTTTAAAAGTACAAAATCAGTTACTGGACGCTTTGATAGATCATTGGCAATTGAAATTACCTTTTATTATAGGCCACGATTTTGGGGGAACAACAGTACTGAGAAATTACTTATTGAATCAACGAAAGTATAAAAAGATAGTACTAATTGACCCTGTAGCACTGTCTCCATGGGGCTCTCCATTTTTCAAACATATTGAGAAACATGAGGCAGCTTTTGCAGGAGTTCCCGATTTTATCCATTCAGCTATTGTTGAAGCATACATAAAAACAGCTGCATTTCAGCCATTAACTTCAGAAACAGTTGACGGTATTCTTGCTCCATGGTTAGGAGAACGTGGTAAAGCAGCCTTTTATAGGCAAATAGCCCAAGCCGATTCAAAATACACGGATGAGTTTCAGGATAAGTTTGCTAGCTTTAATGTGCCGACATTAATCCTGTGGGGGGAAGAGGATCAATGGATTCCTGTTGAACAAGCTCACGTTCTCCATAGTAAAATTAAAGGCTCTAAGTTAGTTACTATCCCAGAATCTGGGCATTTAGTTATCGAAGAAAAACCAGAAAGATTGGTCAAAGAAATCCGAGCGTTTATTGAAAATTGAATATGACACGAGACTATAGCCTCAGCATACTTTTTCTAACATGATAGAAATTCTGTCAAGCATAAGCTCCGAAACTCTAAACAGCTTTTGTCCAAATTCTGTTAATGGATCAATATGTCTAGCGTTGACCATTCATTAGATATATGTGCATCTAATGATTCAGTGGTTATTCACTTACGAAATCCAGTGTCTAAAAAAACGCGTTCCATTTCCCCGTATTTTCATCAAAAATTATCACTAGCGATACTTATGATTGATTTCAGGTCGTCTGCGTTTGGAATATACTTATACTAAATTTAGTATTAATTAGTCGGTAATTCTATGAAGAAACAAATGATTTTGGCATCCATATGCATTTTAATTTTTAATATCTCAAATGCGGATGAAGTTTTGGTTGGAAATCAGAAAAAACCAATTACCAAATCACAGGCAGAGGAAGCCGCAAAACTACTTATTTCAGCCAGAAAGCAGAATGAACTTATTGAATTACCAAACATGGTAAAACCGAACACATTAGAAGAAGGTTATATAGTTCAAGACCAAATTATTAAAAATATTGGTATTCCTCTTATAGGCTGGAAAATTGCGATTACCAGTGACGATCTCATGAAAAAGGCTGGTGTTAGTGAGCCAGTTTCAGGACCACTATTCTCACAGTGGGCATATCCTGAACCCCAGACCATAAACAATGGTTTTCCAACACTGTACGGCTTTGAGTTTGAATTTGCTTTTAGAATGGCTGAAACACTACCGTCTCGACAAGAGCCTTATAGTAAAGAAGAGGTAAAAGCAGCAATCGGTAGCATGCATTTAGCGATAGAACCTGTTGGTACGCGATATACCCAAGGCCCAGTTAAATCTGGTTTACCTCAGTTTGCAGCAGATCATGGGGGTAACTTCGGTTTTGTTTATGGTCCTCCTATAAAAGATTGGCAAAGTATAGAACTGGCAAATGTTATGGTAACCGGATATATGAATGATAAGAAAGTGGGTGAAAATTTAGGTAAGAACGTAATGGGAGATCCGCTCAATTCGATAACTTGGCTCGCGAATCATTTGCAAAAGCGAGGTTACGCTTTAAAAGCTGGTGAATGGGTGACGACAGGGGCTGTAGTTGGACCTGTACCGGCTGCACCTCCAATAAAGGTTCGTGGTCATTTCGGTTCGCTTGGTAGTGTTCATGTAAATTTTGAGGATTAGGAAACGAATTGACAGTTGTAGATTTGATTTATTCACAAAAGGACCATCTGTTCAGTTTAAGTACGACACCAAATTTGGGGATCGTGTTACGAAGACTACAAGCTTTTCCAATACTGAGCTGTACCACTTAGATTGAACACTTCATCTAGCGAGTTTGCTATACCTGACCTAATTCATAAATTGCTAATTTAGCAAAGTCACTGACACGTTTCTGTCCAAAAGTGTTTTAAGTAGTAGTTGAGACCTTCAGGTCTCACTTGTCGGTGATATCAAATTTATCCATTAGATTTTGAATTAAATCAGGTGAAACCCCTCCGATTCCAGCGTCAATGAAACGTTCGGGGAATTGAGGTTCTATGAATGCTTTGTCGTAATCATCACTTACAAAGTACCAATCCGCATCAATTGCGTGCGCATGCGAAATTTTATGGTTCACTTCATTAGTGTCGCCGTACCTAACGGTATATGAGGCGTCTGGAGCCAAGACCGACTCATCAAATCCTTGTTCGATTAAAAACTCTCGATTAAAGCGTTTCTGTATAGGGTAAAGGAGAACATCAGCTTTTTGGCTAAATTCAGTTAACAATTCAATTGCCTCTTTGTCTAAAGAGATATAGTCAAAGAACTCTGGACCAAATTGACTAATACAATCGAATGTTTGTTGCACGTTTGGTGAATGTTCTCTGTAAGGGACAGACAGCAAAAGGCTACTGACATCAAAATACAATACGCGATTTCTCAAACTTTCTCCCTCCAAGATCATTACACATTCAATACATATTAGATAAATCCATTATGGCGACTGTGCAAGATATATCTATCCCTAATATAAAAAAAGACCAGCACATGTGTGCTGGTCAATTTCTAGTTTATAGAAGCTAGTGTTCTATTACGCTTTAGCAAACAGGTAAGTACGGTAACCACCGAGTAGGTTACGTGCCTTATAGCCGTTGTTCACTAGCTGACGGTATGCTACGTTTCCGCGTAGACCAACCTGACAGTAAATGATGATCTCTTTGTCTTTTGGCAGCTCATCCATACGCTGACGCAGCTGGTCAACTGGGATGTTAACCGCACCAGATAGGAAGCCATTTTGTAGCTCACCCGGGTTACGTACATCAAGCAAGATTTGATCGTCAGTTAAGCTGTCTAACTCATCAAAGTGAATCGCTTTGGTATCGCCTTTGATAAGGTTGTTCGCAACAAACGCCGCTTGGTTGATTACATCTTTCGCACTGCCGTATGGTGGCGCGTAAGTTAGCTCTAGATGCTCAAGTTGATCAACGGTCATACCTGCACGTTGAGCAACAGCCATTACGTCAATTCGCTTGTCGATACCATCTTTACCTACGGCTTGTGCGCCGAAGATTTTACCGGTTTTAGGGGCGAACAACATTTTGAACGAAACGACTTCCGCACCAGGGTAGTAGCTAGCATGGCTTGCGGTGTGGACATAAACTTTTTGGTATTCCACGCCATCACGTTTCAGTTGTTTCTCGTTCTTACCGGTTGATGCAACCGCTAAGTCGAAAATCTTACAAATCGCTGTGCCTTGCGTACCACGGTAAGTTTCTTTACGACCAAGCATATTGTCTGCTGCCATACGGCCTTGACGGTTTGCAGGACCAGCCAGAGGAACCATTGTTTGCTGACCGGTCACGAAGTCTTTCTCTTCGATAGCATCGCCTACTGCATAGATGGATGGATCGCTGGTTTGCATGTATTCGTTAGTGCAGATACCGCCTAGCTCACCAATTTGTAGGCCAGCTTCTGAAGCTAGTTTGGTTTCAGGGCGAACACCGATAGCCATGATTAGGATATCAGTGGTTAGTGTGTCACCATCGCTTAGAGTAAGTTCAAGCTCACCATTAATATGTTGGTGCTCTGATTGGCCTGAATCCATGCTTGCAAGTGCCGTTGTTGGCTTAAACTCAACAGATTGAAGGGCAGTGCTTAAACGTAAATCGATACCTTTAGCTCGAATTTCTGCATGAGCAAAACCTGCCATTTCACGGTCAACGGGCGTCATTACTTGATCAGCCATTTCCAGCAATGTGGTTTTAATACCTAGCTGATGGAAGGCTTCCATCATTTCCAAACCGATAAAACCACCACCCACAACTGTTGCGTGATCCACTTGGTTGGTATTAATGGTTTGGATAATCTTATCCATGTCTGGAATATTACGCAGTGAGTGCGTTAATGGATTATCTAGACCTGGGATAGGGGGAACAACAGGTCCAGCACCAGGGCTTAGAAGTAGGAAATCGTAGCTTTCTGTGTATTCACTTTGGTCAAGAAGGTTGCGAACTGTGATGGTTTTTTCTTCACGGTTGATGGTCAGAACTTCGTTCATCACGCGAACATCAACGTTAAAACGCGCTAGGAAACTTTCAGGTGTTTGTAGAAGAAGATTACCACGCTCTTTGATGTCTCCACCAATGTGGTACGGCAACCCGCAATTAGCAAACGAAACGAAGGGACCCCTTTCAAACATGATAATTTGTGCATCTTCACTAAGACGTCTTGCGCGAGCTGCTGCTGATGCGCCACCTGCAACACCGCCGATAATTACGATTTTGGTCATGTTGATCTCCATAAAATCAATGACATAGATGAATTAAAAAAGAAAATTTAAAAAAGTGGTTAATCATCTATTTCACTAACGACACAAAAGGCCCGCGCTCAAGCATGATGATTTCTGCGTCTTCACTTAAACGTCGCGCTCGTGCAGCGGCTGATGCACCGCCAGCCACGCCGCCTATGATCACTATCTTCGTCATAATTTACTCCAAGTTTCTGCCTATCACATTGCGAACTTTTACGCGGGTGTGAAGGAGGGGCTAATTTAAATCCGTTGGTAAAACATACTCTGCTGGGCGGACGCTAATTGACACTCTTCAGTGATGATTAACATCGTCAACGCCGCTAATTGGAAAAGGGCAGAAGATAAAAACGCGTGATAATACAGTGACTAGGTTTACGCTTCCAGCATTGACGCCTATCTTTCGTCCGTACAGATTCATGCTTATACCAACGACTATAAAACTTTAAATTAGCAGTGTCTAATGTTAAATGTTCTAAATTTATAATCACTAAATAAGCATTGACTAATTTAGATTAATTAGTAAGCTCTAATGTGTTTGGTGGCAAGGAGATCTTAGGTGCATACAACAGACATGAATACCATGAGAGAAAATGCGGCTGAAGTCGCTGACTTACTAAAAATTATGGCTCATCCAGAGCGATTGATGGTGTTATGCCAGTTAACTCAGGGGGAAGTTGGTGTTGGTGTGCTTCAACAAGGTTCGTCACTGAGTCAATCCGCCTTTTCGCAACATTTAACGGTTTTACGTAAGTACGGAGTCATTCGAGCGCGAAAGGCATCGCAGCAGGTTTTTTACTCCCTTGCCGATGGGCGCATTGCCTCATTGATTGAGACGTTACAGACGCACTTTTGCCGTTAATTTGTGGCATTTATGAGCGTATTCCATTTTTATTTTCAGAGGTGAATTATGACATTCTCCATACCTTGGGCATCACTAGCAGGCGGTATCTTACTGGGCCTTTCCGCCATTTTGATGTTGTTACTTAACGGCAAAGTTGCCGGTATTAGTGGTATTTTGGCTGGTCTCTTAAAACCTAAATCGGCGGATTTTAGCTGGCGGTTGTTATTTGTTGTTGGATTGATTTCTGGCGGCATTTGGGCCGCGAGTGTCTACACCACCGCGGTGCCAATTGTCTATTCAAGTTCAATGATGATGCTGGCCGTTGCTGGCTTTTTGGTTGGCGTTGGTACTCGTTTAGGGAATGGGTGTACGAGCGGTCATGGCATCTGCGGTATAGGGAGATTGTCAAAGCGTTCTATCGTTGCAACTTGTGTGTTTATGGGCGTAGCGGCGTTGACCGTTTTTTTTCGCCTCCATGTCATGTAGTGGTTCGAGGTATTTTTGATGAGTAATTGGCTGTACAAAATCACGGCGCTGCTTTGTGGCGTGCTCTTTGGTGTTGGTTTAGTGATATCGGGTATGGCAAACCCTGCCAAAGTGATTGGTTTTTTGGATGTTGCTGGGCAATGGGATCCTAGTTTGATGTTTGTCATGGGTGGCGCGTTGTTGGTATTTATGCCTGGGTATTTTTTTATTATCAAGCCAAGAGTTAAACCGTTGAATGGCGATGAATTTTGCCTAACCACGAAGCAAACTGTTGATTGGCGTTTAATTACTGGCGCGGCGGTTTTTGGTTTAGGTTGGGGGATTGCCGGTATTTGTCCAGGGCCCGTAGTGGCAAGCCTGGGGTTAGGCAACCTCGGTGCTTGGCTATTTTTTGTTTGTCTCATGCTTGGATTAGCCCTTCCCAATTTGTTCGTAGCAAGCGCAAGCAAGGCTTAACCTGCAACTATTGCTATAGCATAGGTTTTTACCACTGAAACTCAGAGCGAACAGGGCAGTGGTCGCTCAATTTATAAGTGAGCACATCTTGTGACGTATAGAGCAACTGCTCCGTATTTTGCGCTGTTGTAGCTAATTGTTTGCTGGCAACAATATGGTCAATTAACGAACGAAATTGGTGAAGCTGATTCGGTTTCTTGTTTGAACGGACTTTGCACTTGGCTGGTGCCGTCTGGGTGAGCAGCTGTGCTTGGCTATTCGCACTCATGGCGCGCCATAGCCAATCACCGGCATAGGCAAGGTTGTGGTTGAAATCGCCCATGATCAAATACTGATGGCCCGCCGCTTCCTGCTGTAATATCCAAGCATTAAGGTACTTTGCTTGTTCGAGTACTTTAAGGCATGAACGTTTTTGTCGATATGCGCCGCTACAGCCGGCTTTTAAATGAATGGATAGTGCATGGATGGCTGGCTTATTTTCGGGTTCGAGTACGATATAAGTGGCAAAGCGTAAACGACTATTTTTGTCTTGTTCAAGTTTAATGTCGGCAGGGTCGTTCGTCGAAATCGTCGATTTTATTGCAAAGCCAGTGTATTGGTTTGCATCATCAAATTGATTGAAGTGGAATTGAGGTTTGGCGCGATCGGAGAGAATGATTTGGTATTTATCGCCAAACACGCGCTTTGCCAATGCGACGGATTCCACTTCCTGAAAAGCAACGACATCGGCATCGAGCTGCTTTGCGTAAAACGCTAATCGTTCCAAGTCATCATTGTGGCGTGCGGAAGTGGATGATTTTGGTATGGGTTGCTCGGTTAGCCACTCAATGTTCCAAGTTGCGACGCGATATTGGGCAATTTGCGCAGCCTGTGAACACACAGAGCTAAGTAAACAAAATGCTGCGATACACAACCTAAGATTAACATTCCGCATGACGTCTCTCTCCTCATCCTCATTCAGCCTTTATCCTACAAGACTCCAAAAAAATTCAAGTGGTCAATGCGGCTTTTTCAACATTTTCACCTTTTATTTTCTATCTGAGATCAATCCCCATAACTTCACGATCTTATTAGTGAATCACCTAACTTTGTTGATCTAAATCAATACTCTCATTTGGGTGTTTTCGTTAAATACGCCACAATATGTAGTGTCATAAGAACAAAAAATAACCCTATATAGTGTATTTGTGGATAACTCTGTGAGTATCGTTAGGGTAAGGAGAAACAGTGAAAACTCGAGTAATTAAACGTGATGGCTCTAAAGCCCCGTTTTGTCGTGATCGCATCCAAGCGGCCGTTGAAGCGGCTGCCGATCACGTGGATAAAGAAACCGCCATTTATGCTCTCAATGTGGCGTTGGCCGTCGAGTTAAAGTTAGCCGAACAGTCGGAAGTTCATATTCATGAAATCCAAACGTTGGTCGAAAACGAACTGATGCAAGGGCCTTTCAAGTCATTGGCGCGTGGCTATATTGAATATCGCCATGACCGAGATATTGCACGTGAAAAGCAGAGTGCGCTTACGCGTGAGATTGAAGGCTTAATTGAAGAAAGTAACGTTGAACTGATTAACGAAAACGCCAATAAAGATGGCAAAGTGATTCCAACTCAACGTGACTTGCTGGCGGGTATCGTTGCAAAACATTACGCAAAAACTCATATTTTGCCGCGTGATATTGTCAATGCGCATGAGCAGGGTGACATCCATTATCATGACCTAGACTACGCGCCGTTTTTCCCAATGTTTAACTGCATGCTTATCGATCTTAAAGGTATGCTTACGCATGGTTTTAAAATGGGTAACGCAGAAATTGACACGCCGAAGTCAATTTCGACGGCGACGGCCGTCACAGCACAAATTATCGCTCAAGTGGCAAGCCATATTTATGGTGGGACCACGATTAACCGTATTGATGAGATTCTTGAGCCTTATGTTTTAGCCAGCTATGAAAAGCATCTGGCTGTGGCTCAAGAGTGGGATATCCATGATCCTGAAGCGTTTGCGACTGCGCGCACTGAAAAAGAGTGTTATGACGCATTTCAATCACTGGAATACGAAGTGAATACACTGCATACGGCGAACGGACAAACACCGTTTGTTACCTTTGGTTTTGGGTTAGGTACTTCTTGGTCATCGCGTCTGATTCAAACTTCTATCCTGAAAAATCGTATTGCGGGGTTAGGTAAAAACCACAAGACAGCGGTGTTCCCGAAATTAGTCTTTGCGATTAAAGATGGGCTGAATCACAACCCGAGCGATCCAAACTACGACATTAAACAACTGGCTCTCGATTGCGCGTCTAAACGCATGTACCCAGATATCCTCAATTATGACAAAGTGGTTGAAGTGACTGGTTCATTTAAAACGCCTATGGGATGTCGTAGCTTCCTCGGTACCTATGAAGAAAATGGTGAACTTGTTCATGATGGGCGTAACAATTTAGGTGTCGTTAGCCTGAATTTGCCGCGTATTGCTATCCAAGCGCAAGGGGATGAAGTTCGCTTTTATCAATTGCTGGATGAAAAACTGCATCTGGCCCGCCGAGCACTCGAGACGCGAATCAGCCGCCTTGAAAACGTCAAAGCACGTGTTGCGCCTATTTTGTATATGGAGGGAGCGTGTGGTGTACGCTTGAAAGCCGAAGATTCTATCGCAGATATCTTCAAACACGGCCGGGCTTCAATTTCTCTGGGTTACATCGGGTTGCATGAGACGATCAACGCGTTATTTGGCCATCAGGTTCACCTCTATGATGACGGTGAATTACGCCAAAAAGCGGTAAATATTGTGGCGCGCCTCAAACAAGCGGTCAACACATGGACCGAAGAGTCAGGCTATGGATTTAGCCTCTATGCCACACCAAGTGAGAATTTGTGTAACCGTTTCTGTCGTTTGGATGCAAAAGAATTCGGCGTTTTAGAAGGGGTAACGGATAAAGGCTATTACACCAATAGCTTCCATTTGGATGTTGAGAAAAAAGTGAATCCGTACGACAAAATTGATTTCGAAATGCCTTATCCAAGTTTGTCGAGTGGTGGTTTTATCTGTTACGGCGAGTTTCCAAACATGCAGCGTAATATCGAAGCGTTAGAAAATGTTTGGGATTACAGCTATAGCCGTGTGCCGTACTACGGTACCAATACACCGATTGATGAGTGTTACGAGTGTGGTTATACCGGAGAGTTTGATTGTACCAGTAAGGGCTTCACCTGCCCGGCGTGTGGTAATCATGATTCAAGTAAGGTCTCGGTAACTCGAAGAGTATGTGGCTACTTGGGGAGCCCAGACGCAAGGCCGTTTAACTTTGGTAAGCAAGAAGAAGTTAAACGCCGAGTCAAACACTTATAAACCGACAACATCAAGAGCAGTTTCGGCTGCTCTTGCCTAAGAACACTATGAATTTTCATCAATATTATCCCATCGATGTTGTTAACGGCCCGGGGACTCGCTGCACCTTATTTGTGTCTGGGTGTGAACATCAATGCCGAGGCTGTTATAACCAATCGACGTGGCGCCTCGACTCTGGCTCACCATTCACTCAGCAAGCCGAAGATAGAATTATCGCAGACTTGAACGATACGCGAATCAAACGCCGTGGGCTTTCACTCTCAGGCGGTGATCCGCTTCACCCGGCCAATGTCGAAGCCGTATTGAAATTAGTGAAACGTGTTCGTCGAGAGTGCCCAGGGAAAGATATCTGGCTATGGAGTGGTTATCGTATCGATGAACTCTCAACACAGCAAAAGGAAATCGTCAGTTTGGTTGATACATTAATAGACGGAAAATTTGAACAAGCTTTGGCAGATCCTCGTCTCGAATGGCGTGGAAGCGCGAATCAAATCATTCATTACTTTGAACATCACACAATTAAATAGCCATACTCAAAACGCAAAATAAAAACTGGTCAAAAAGTGTTCTTATCCTGGGTGGTTTTGTTGATCAAGCTAACAACCTGTTGGTTTTTTAGGCGAACAAACAACCAAAACATCAATTTTTGCCGTGTAGACTAAAAAGACGTTTCTTTCTTGAGAACTATGGTGTTTACTTGAGTTTCCTCATCTTGAATTTCAAAGGGTTGTGACTTTCATGTTCTCTCGTTTACCTGCTCCTGCTTTAGATCCCATTCTGTCTCTTTCTGCTGCTTATCGTGTTGATGAACGCCCCAACAAGGTTGACCTTGGTATTGGCGTGTATAAAAACAGCCAAGGTGAAACGCCTATTATGCAAGCGGTTCAACGTGCGCAAGATAGGGTGGTGGCGAGCCAAAAAACCAAAGCGTATGTTGGCTTAGCTGGCTGCGAGGAGTTTAACCAATCAATGGTGGATCTTCTTCTAGGCGGCACATCGGTTACTGACCGTGTTTCTGCAATTCAGACGCCTGGCGCCAGCGGTGCGCTGCGTATGCTGGCGGATTTATTAAAATTTGCAGAGCCAGAAACCACGGTTTGGATTTCCAACCCGAGCTATGTTAACCATAAGCCAATCATGGAGGCCGCAGGCCTTAAAGTTCGCTATTTTGATTATTTTAGTCCAGTAACCAAACAAGTCGATACCGAAAGAATGTTGAGTTCGCTTGCCGAAGCGGGAAGTCAAGATGTCGTGTTATTACATGGCTGCTGCCACAATCCAACGGGGGCGGATATCGATTTCGATACTTGGAAAGCGATTACTGAATTGTCACAGAAAAACGGGTTTACTCCGTTTGTCGATATTGCGTATCAAGGCTTTGGTGATGGTTTAGATGAAGATGCTCGCGGGCTACGTCATATGGCAAGTCATGTTGAAGAGATGCTTATCACTACGTCGTGTTCTAAGAACTTTGGACTCTATAGAGAGCGAACGGGTGCTGCAATTGTGGTTGCGAATACGCTTTCTGATGCCAACAATGCCAAAGGCAAATTGCTGACTCTGGCGCGTGCGACGTACACAATGCCACCGGATCACGGCGCAGCGTTAGTCAAAACTGTGTTGCAAAATCAAGAGCTAACGGCGATCTGGAAGCAAGAATTAAGTGAAATGCAGCAGCGTTTGTTAAACCTTCGTCAAACTCTTTGTAACGAATTGAGAAATAAACACAATACTTCACAATTCGACTTTATCGCGAATCACAAAGGGATGTTTACTGTGCTAGGATTTAGCCCAGAACAAATGACCCAACTTCGCGAGCAATATGGTATTTATGGTGTTGGCGACGGGCGAATTAACATCGCAGGTCTAACGGAGAAAGATATTCCGTATGTGGCTCAAGCGATGATTGCAGTCAGTTAGCGCACCTTTCAACAGAGTGAGTAAGGCATGAACAAGAACTGGAAAGTATTGATTCCTTTGATCTTAACAAGTGGTCTCGCAGCCTGTTCCACAACACCGGAAACCACAGGCAGCGAACAATCACCGGAAAAAACCACAACAACGGAACAACCAACACAGCCTGAAACGTCTTCTGCGACTCAAGAGGCGGAGCAAGCAAAAGAGACCAGTTCAAGTTCAAAAACGGGTGTATCAGAACAAACGAAGTTGAAACTTAAGGCTAAGAAGACGGAAGATGGTCGGCTTATTCTAGGAGCTCAAGAGTGGGTATATGTGCCAGGCCTTGAGCAAAATTTTGATGCGCGAGTCGACACTGGTGCGACGACCTCTTCAATCAGCGCGGTTGATATTGAGCCGTTTGAGCGTGATGGCAACGATTGGGTTAAATTTAAAATCGAGCATGAAGGGGTTAAAAGCCGTGATATTGCTTTGCCAGTCGAGCGTTGGGTGAAAATTCGTCAGTCGAGCAGTAATGGTACTGACCGCCGAGCGGTTGTTATGGCGTGGATTCAAATTGGTGATTTAAAAGAAAAGACCGAATTTACTCTCGCGGATAGAACCCATTTATCTTTCCCATTGTTACTCGGACGTAGTTTCTTTAAAGATGTCGCCGTTGTCGATGTTAGCCAAAAATACATTCAAGACAAGCACGACAGTCAATAATCACATCGAAGATAAAAAAAGACCGCACAATGCGGTCTTTTTTATGCAAAGAGATAGTGAGAATCAACGATCCCAGTATGCTTCTTCAAGGCTATCTTCTCGTTCTGGTAGTGCACGAGATAGGCGAGGAGAGTGCTGTGTTAATACTTCATAACTGACGCGATTGGCGTACTTACAGACTTGCGATAGCGATGAATAAGTTAAAAATGGTTGAACGTGTTTTGCTGAGTTAGGCACATTTTCCGCGTGATAACGATTTGCCGCCATATCATGCAGCAACGCAGAAAGCGCACCATCGGTGTTTTTAATTTCCAGCGGACCGCCTAAGTAAGGGCCAATATGCGAGTAGACTTTGAGCGGCGTTTGGCAGTCTTCACGGCGCATTGCTCGGCTAAACTCATACTTGTTAAATTCAGCGATATTGCCGGGTAGCAGCGGCAGTTCGGTTTCACGTTTGGCTGAGTCATCAGTGTAACCTGCCATATACAAGCCAATTGGGCCGGCAGTGCAAAGTACCAAATCGACCCAATCTAAGGCTTTATTGGCGGCAACGAGTGGGTCACTTTCGCCAGTCAGCGCTTGGCCTTCTTCTTCGTTCATGGCGACCACCGTAATGTTTTGTTTTAAGTAGTCTTGCCACCATGATGCATTTCCTTCAATGACCCATTTGGTTCCTAAGGTCAGGACCACAGGAACATGGTGCTTCTTCGCCAATTCGACTGCGCGAGCCACCGCTTTCGGCATCGGGTCTTCAGGTTTACCACGCATCAAATAAGAAGAGACGACCAACGCGGATGCTTTCTCAAACACGTTTTCAGGGATGCTATCAGGGCGTAACTGATTCATATCACCTTCATTAATCGCAAACGTACGTTCGCCATCTTGAGAGATGAGGGTGTAACAGCGACCAATCGAACCCTCAACGGTTTGCAGGTGATTGAGGTTCATACGTGAAGAGGTGCGACACAAATAGCGATAGGCGAACGAGCCAACTTCGATGTTGCGTGACATCACACCAAGTAACACAGAGTTGCTGTCTGCCAGTACCGAATAGTTGTGTAACGTGTTGCCAATCGTATCCCCAGGGTGCTGGTGGGTAATCAGTTGGCGATCAACAAGTTCTTTATAAAGTGCGTTGGCTTTACTCTCTTCCAGTACCAAAGAGTGGCCTTTACTCAATTGGTATCGCTCAAGGAAGTCATCATCGACACGAGCTTCTATATCAACAATGGTTTGACCAATTCCGACAATCGTAGGACGTTGCAGCTTTGGCGTTTGCTGGATTTGATTAACAAGTGGATCGCGAGCATGGGTCGGGAAGTAGTGCTTGGATTTGCGCTGGCCTGGAAATTTCATTAGCAGTGATCGGTGAAAAATTTTTTAGAATAGTATCACATTTGCTGCGACGCTATTGCATTTTATTGCAGGGAATAGCGCGTCCATTGAGAACGCGCTCAGGCACAAATTATGCCCTTATTCTGCGGGAATCGCTTGGTTATAAGCTTTGGTTCCCCATAATGGCACCGTTGATAAGCTATGTTTGAAGCTACCGTTGGTTTCTTTCGTTGAGTAGGAGAGATAAAGCAGAGTTTGGTTTTCTGAGTCATAAATTCGGCGCACTTTCATTGACTTAAAGAAAATGCTTTTGGATTTTTTAAACACCACATCACCAGATTTACTCTTATCAATTTTACTGATCATCTCTGGTGTAATATCTCCAGTTTGTCGACATGAAATAGAGCCATCACTTGGGTCGGAAAAACTTAAATCAGCTTCGATCGATGCGATATGGCAGGTGACACCCGTTACAATTGGATCCTTCAGTGAACCAATTTTTATGTCGTTCATGGTAAACATACCAAGTGATACATCACCGACTTCGTTGTTATCACAAGCGGTTAAGCCAAGTGCAAGCAATAAGCTAACGGCCAACTTTTTATACATAGTTCTTTCCTCTAACGATTTCGCTCGCATGATAACAGGTTTAGTGTCGCAAAACATTGACCAACCAACGCCTAGTGGTAACTGTCCGTTTTACAACATATTATTTAAATAAACCTTGTTACGCCTATACGGTGTGGGTATCCTAGCGACAACGTCATACCAAGGAATTTGTCATGTCTCCATCTTCTCACCCACTGATGGCTGCTAAGCAGCAATGGTTGTTTCAACAAGTGGAGGTTGAGTTTCCCACTAAAGAAAGCCTAGAAGGTAGGGCGTTGTATCTTGAAAAAGAAGCGGATGTCACTATGTGGGAAACCTCTTCTATGGCATCGACCTTTGCCAGTGACGATATTTTTTTGGTCGATTTTCATCGATTGACGATCCTATTTGCTCAATTGCAATCAATGCGTTGGTCGGATGCCGAGCATCAAGCTTTGATCATCGAGTTTTTGACTCAAATTATCTACTCGCCACCTTGTGAGTTATATTTGGCCTGCCAGCAAGGCAGACCGTTAGCTGGAGCAATCGTTACTCGTTTAGACAACGAGGTGCTCATTTCAGATTTGGCGTTTGCACAGCCAAAGACCGAGCAGGTGAAACAAGACTGGGTGCAAGGGCTCATCCATCGCTTAGGCATCGACTGCCAGTCTTCGACAATCTATATTGCGGATTAATGTCATTCATGCTTTTTTGCTACGTTATTCGTAACCTGCTAATTCTTCGTTATTTTTAATACTTTTCTTGATCTTGTTCTCATCAGCGCTGATCACCAAGTGCTGAGTGACCCAGTCGATATTTTTGCACTTTAATCTGGTTAAAGTGCACGCTTTCCGCATTTCATCCTCATTAGCCTGAAAATCGAAATATAGTATTTGTAAAAGCAAATACAAAAAACAAAGAGTGGCAATGAATCAAATCCAATGTGTGATCTTTGATTGTGATGGGACATTAATTGATAGCGAAAAATTGTGCTGCCGTGCCTTAGCAACGGTGTTTAACCATTATGGCGCACAAATGAGTGTTCAAGATGCCTTGGCCCATTTTGAAGGCGGTAAGCTTGCGGATATCCTATTCACGACAGCGGAGCGTTTAGGCATTAGCGTGTCGCTCGACGAACTTGAGCCTTGTTACCGACAAGAGGTCGACCGGCTGTTTCGTCAACATTTGAAACCGATGTCAGGCGCCACCGAGCTTC
This sequence comes from Vibrio sp. AK197, assembly GCF_053903115.1. Lineage (NCBI taxonomy): Bacteria > Pseudomonadati > Pseudomonadota > Gammaproteobacteria > Vibrionales > Vibrionaceae > Vibrio > Vibrio sp. AK197. The sequence continues at coordinate 854,168 of NZ_CP096429.1, read as the reverse complement.
TTATTGAGCTCAAGGCTAGAGGGATTGAATATTGTGTGGCGTCGAATGGTCCGCGAGAGAAAATTGAACGTTCACTGTTTTTAGCCGGATTATTACCGTATTTTCAAGGGCGTATTTTCTCTGCGTTCGATGCAAACAGCTGGAAACCAGAGCCCGATTTAATCCAATACTCAGCGATGAATATGGGATTTTCTTTGTCCCAATGTTTGTATATCGATGATACGGCGAAAGGGCTTGAGGCAGGGCTTCGTGCTGGGGTCGAGACGATTCAACTATTAGGCATCAACTCTCAGCTTTATTCCAAAGACGTCACCGCCATTGGCAACTTAAAAGAGTTGAATGCCTTAATTCCCGTTTAGTGACACAAACTACTGGTCATGATTGGCGTGATGCGAGTAAAGCGTTTCGCGTTGGCAACATCGGTGACGGCTTTGGATACATCATCAAGAAAAGTGCCGCAACCTGCGCACAAAAACTGATTTTTGTCCGACAATAGATATTCATCGCTACCGCATAGCGGACAGCATAATGAGCTTTGGGTGTCTGTCACTGGAGTCTCCGTTAACAAGCGAAAAAAGAGTAGGGTGTGATTTATTTTTTATAGTTAGGCTCATGATGTTGTGTATTGAGCTCATTGCCAGTGTAGCGTAAATTGATTTAGCAAGAAGTAGGATAATGATTTTCCGACTAAATAGTTCGAGTTAATTATCATTTTTCGCTAAGGAGTGTTTATGTCGTCAGGTTACTGCATCGTGTTAACCACCACCAACGATCAGCGAAATCGTCAGCTGATTATTGATTCCGTTTTACAGGAGAAATTGGCTGCATGTATCCAGGCCATGCCAATTGAAAGCAACTATCTGTGGCAAGGTGAAACTTGCTGTGATCACGAAACCTTGCTGATTTTCAAAACCACCGACCGATGTTATCAAGAATTGGCAGATTTAATCGCCCAACTGCATGATTATGAAACACCTCAAATTGTTAAAATCCCGTTTTCAGATGGTGCTAATCCTTATCTGCAATGGCTTTCTGCCTCGACAAAAGCTTAAGTTAGGTTGTTTACCTTTTTCTAACTTTCTTGAAAAGTGAAACGTACACACAGTTCTCGAACGCTCACTATAGTTTGTAGCGCAAATGTTTGCGTTGGTTTTACAAGCTGATTACAATTCTACGCCTAACGATTACTACGATAAAGTCACGCCATGGAACTTAAAACAGTCGATTTTCTTGCTGAAGATGCTGCTGAGCAATTTGTTAAATCACTTCACGAAACCGGGTTTGGGGTCCTTAAAAACCATCCTATACCGAAATCACTTGTTGAATCGATTTACCACAATTGGCAGGGGTTCTTTCTGTCAGAGCGTAAGCACCAATTTCAATTTAATGTTGATACACAAGATGGTTACTTTCCTCCCAGTGTATCTGAAGTGGCAAAAGGCCACTCGGTAAAGGACCTCAAAGAGTACTACCATGTCTATCCTTGGGGACAAATTCCTCAAGAGTTATCGGAGCAGATTTTAGATTACTACCAACAAGCTAATGCGTTTGCAGAAACACTGTTAGGCTGGGTTGAGGCGTATTCCCCACAAGACGTACAAGAGAAATTTTCAGTACGTTTATCACAGATGATTCACCAAAGTCATAAAACGCTGCTGCGTATCTTGCACTACCCGCCGATGACGGGCAGTGAAGAGCCTGGAGCGATTCGAGCGGCCGCACACGAAGACATCAACTTATTGACGGTCTTACCAGCGGCCAATGAGCCTGGCCTGCAAGTGTTAAGCAAAGATGGCACCTGGCTTGACGTACCGTGTGATTTTGGCAATTTGATCATTAACATTGGCGATATGCTGCAAGAGGCATCTGGCGGCTATTTTCCATCAACGACTCACCGGGTCATTAATCCAAGCGGTGAGCGTCAAACCCATTCACGCATTTCATTACCGCTATTTTTGCACCCCAAGCCTGAGGTTGTGTTATCTCCGCGCTATACAGCACATGACTATCTAATGGAGCGCTTACGCGAGTTAGGCGTCATTTAATTCGGCCCGCGTTTTATAAACCGATGAAAAGAGCGGTCTCGGGCTGCTCTTTTGTCGCAGAGATCAATTCCTACGCTCTTTTATGGTCTCGTTTCTCGACAAATCTCCAACAATAGATTTGAATTATATCCATGGGTCATCATTTAGTATGAGCAATGGAAGAGCAAAACGCGGTTCGCGCACAATTTCAGTCTTACATGGAGAATCCTTTGGTTTGGCCAACACTTGAAGTGTTGCGTAAGCAGCCCAGAGGATGGAAAGTTCACACGCTCGCAGCTCATTTACGTGATATGGAGCTAATTCCGGTTTTAGATGAAGCCGCGGATAAAGACCTTTTCAAGCGTAACTTTCTGATAATGAATGCACTCTATCAACTTCAAGAAACCTTGTATCCTGATAACTGGGTTCAGGTCGAAGCCATGGATATTGCGTTGTTACCGGTTCATCATGTTCCAGGCCATTCCATAGATAACGAAGACCCGCTTCGTGACTATTACACCCATTGGGAAAATTACGAAGCTGAAGAAGGCGAAGTGAAACGGTTGCTCAATGAGTTTTGGACGCGCTATCACGATTTTGTTGGTGGCAGCAGTAATGTCGTGAGCATTGATCGGCATCGTGCTTTGAGGTTATTTAATTTACCTCAGGATGCCAGTAAAACTGAAATTCGCAGAACATGGCGCAAGCTGGCTTTAAAATGGCATCCAGACAGAGATAACGGTGACAGTGAACGCTTTCGCGTATTGTGTGAAGCATGGAATGTGCTTCGTCAATGTGAACATATTTAATGAACATTGGTTAAAAGTAAAAAAGCGCCATTAGGCGCTTTTTTTGTTATGTATTGAGTCGTGTCTTTAACACTTTGACGCTGAAAACTGAGCTTTGCGCATACGATTTAACGTGGCGAGTACATCGAGTACACGCGGCTTTGCCAGGTCACCTTGTTCAGGCATCTGATGGTGCCATTGCTCGTGCAGCTGGCGCTCAACAAATTCAGCAGGATTTTGTGTCCAGCCCGGTTGCTGCGCTATCTGGAAGCAGAGCCAACCGATCGCATTGACTTGATTTGAGGATTCTAACTGTTCCAATGCACTTAAATCCGTAAACTCTTTACCAAGCCTTAGCGACTCCTTTCCTTTTGCCGTCACGCGATATTTACCGTCAACCAAGACTTTCTGAATGGCAGCGCCATTTAACGCTCGTGGCGTAAAGTCCAGCAGTGGTTTTTCACATTCATTATGGCGTTGCGTCGGATGCTGAGCGATGACTTGCTGCGCTTTCTCCGTGACATCAATGGCTTGATAATCGTGCATTTGAATCACAGTATCGGCGACATCAAGGTAGTCACCTGAGCCTCCCATAACAATAATGGAAGAGATATCGAATTGGTCACGCAATTGACCGATACGATCCACTAGTGGAGTAATGGGTTCATCAGACTTGGCAACTAACGCCTGCATGCGTTCGTCGCGAATCATAAAGTTGGTGGCGGAGGTATCTTCATCAATCAGCAGAGCCTTCGCGCCGGCCTCAATCGATTCTTGTAACCAAGCGGCTTGCGATGTAGAGCCTGAAGCATCCTGAGTGGAAAAGTCATCGGTTTGTTTATTATGAGGTAAGTGATTGATGTAATTTGATAAATTGAGGCGGTGAACACAGCGTCCATCTTCCGCGCGAATTTTCATCGCTTGAGAGTTGGTCACAATCGCTTCTCGACCATCACCGGGAATATGGTTATAGATTGAACGTTCAATCGCGGTCAGCAATGTCGATTTACCATGAAACCCACCACCCACTACGAGAGTAATCCCTTTCTTGATGCCAAGCCCCGTCACCGGGCCTTGATTTGGGGTATCCAATGTGGCCGATAAAGACTCAGGCGCGTTAAACGCGATCGCGTCTTTCATTGGTAAGTCGCTGTTACCAGCAGCTCGTGGCAGTATTGAACCGTTTGCGACAAACGCGGAAAGTTGCAGTGATTCAAGTTGTGCACGCATTGCTTCTTGATCCTCGATCACTTCACAATGGTGTTTCAGCGCCTCAATATCGAGCTCTCGTTCGATGGTGCAGCGACGGATGAATTTAGGTAAGTGGAAGGTTAAAAGATTAAGCGCTTTTTTTCCGAGTACTGAGCGACCTTCGGCAGGCAGGTCGACTCGAAAACGCAGCTCTATTCCCGACTCCTGAAACAGTATCGCTGTGTTATCCAATACCGTTTGTCCTGTGGTCGCGATATTAATGTGGTTGTCTTGCTTGGCAAAGTTTGCAAATTGGCGTGCGATAAAATCACGTGCCGCCACTTGGTAAGCGGGAGATTTTTCTTTGAGCCAAGCGAGGTCGGTCAACGGCCAGGGGCGTAAGGCGCGTAAACGTGAGGAAGAGGCATACGGATCGCCTTGGACATGATCAATAAAAAGCGTGAAATCTTTAAAGTCATACTGACCTTTGATCTGCTGATATGCGCGATAATTTTGTTTTTCGATTTTTTTCAAAATCGCAGTAAGTTGATCCATAAAAGGTTATCCACTTTGAACAGAAGTCGAGGATTATAAGAAGCCAATCCACTTCCGTAAAGCATACATCACGATTCAACCATCGGTGGTGCACTCTGGTGCTGAATTTGATTGAGCAGGGAGTATTCAAACTGTTCCGCTGTCATTGGTTTGCCATAATAAAAACCTTGCCCGTATTCGCAGCCTTGTTGAATGATAAAGTTCTCATGAAATGCGCTTTCTATACCTTCAACGGTCACCGCTAAATTGAGTTTTTTGGCCACATAGATGATCGAATGGACAATCTCTCTGTCGTTGTCACTACTGTCGAGATGCTGGATAAAACTTTTATCAATTTTTAGTGCATCAAATGGGTATTTTTTTAAATAGTTGAACGTTGCGTAACCGGTACCAAAATCATCTAAAGACAGCGTGACTCCAAGTGTATGTAAAGCAGTCAATGTGCTGTGTGCCGCGTGCTCATCGGCTATCAAGCTGCTTTCTGTTATTTCAAGCTCGAGGTTTTTAGCGGGAAACTGATGTTGTTTTAGTATCGATTCGACATGTTCGGCAAATTGGGGGTTACGTAACTGCACCGCAGAGACGTTGACGGAGATTTTAAAATTCGGGCGTGAGTTTATCCATGGCGCTGATTTTTTTATCGCCGAATGGAGCACAAAAGTGCCAACTTCAAAGATCAGCCCGTTTCGCTCGGCGATATGGATCAGCGACTCGTTGGAAAAATCACCTAATACAGGATGACGCCAACGCAGCAGGGCTTCTGCTCCTATCCACTGTTTTGTGGTTGGAGAGACCTTGGGTTGAAAGTACAGTAATAGATCTTCGTTACGTAATGCTTTTAACAGATAACTTTCTAGATGGTTCAGTTCTTGTTGAAAATCCGCCAGTGCTTGGGAGTGATGATTAAATTTATGACCCAAATCCTTACAAGAACGCATGGCTTCTTGTGCTTGTTTGAGCATTTGCATTGGGTTATTGCTCATTTCACTGGTGGTAATGCCAATATAAGCATGCAAATGAATGCGCTGCCCTTCAAGTTCAAATTCCGATTGGCTGACATTGATAACGTGGCGACATACTTCTTCGGTGAGGCTGTCGAGTTGATTCGTCGCGACAGTGACGGCGATGACTAAATCATTACTGGCAGGGCGAGCGGTAATAAAATCAAGATGGGATAAATTGTTTAAGCGCTGACGAAAGTGAATCAGTATCTGCTCCCAAGCAACATATCCATGTTTGGATTGCAATGTCGCGCCATTGGCAAAGCCGATATAGAAAACCAATATCGCGCATTCCGGTTTTTTGTGATCAAGAAAGCTTTGCAAACTCTGCTCTAAACCCGGCCGGTTAAGAAACCCAGTGCCTGAGTCATGATGATTTTGATAACGTACTTTTTCTTCAGCAGCAATACGTTTGCCGATTTCTTGATTGAGTGAGTAATTAAGCTCAACAAGGTCTTTGGTGCGAGTTTGAACGCGATTACTCAGCTCTTGATTAACTGCTGTAAGCTGCTCTTTTTGGTACAGTGTGGTCATTTGAGACTCGATGGCATCACGAAAACTTTCCATCAAGTTTTGAAAGGTGGTATCAAAGTTGTTTGGTGATGTATCTAATAGACATAACGTGCCGAAAATATCACCTGTAGGCCAGCGAATAGGAATACCTAAGTAAGCGATATAGCCTTCTTGCTCTAAAGGCGTTTGACGCCAATATAAATCATCACGTGCGTTAGCTATCTTAAGCGTCGTGCGCTGGCTTATTACATGCTCACAATACAGCCCTGAGCCTAAATTGTGCGTATCTCCGACCTGAAATTCACTTGGCGAGCCATCGCTGCAGCAAAAAATTTCCAGATGTTGTTTATGAGCTCGAACAATCATTGCAGCAGGGACAGAGACTAACTCAGTGAGCAAGTTGGCAATGGTTTGCCAGCCACAAACAACTTCGATAGGAATATTGATTTGGTTTACATTTACTTTAGGCATCATAAATCGAGTCAGCTCACTACTGATGCAACTTGCGTGTTGCAGCGAATTAATAATCTGACTCAATGTACCAAAGAACCGCGTGTTGACCACGCAACCGCGGTTCCATTCAGTGCAGCTGTCTCACACTTGACACGCTCTACTTATGAAAAACACTCAAATCAACGGGCGCTGAGTAGTCTATGTTGTCAAAACCGAACCCATTAAGGTTTAGGAACTCGGTTTTTACGCCTTGGTAGTCAGCCAGCTGCGCAAAGTTATCTTTATTCAACTGAGCGAGTAAGGATTGAACACGCTCCTGCGTATCAACATTCATCTCCCAGTCATCCATGCGCACTAAACGCTCAGCATCAACAGGAACACTGTCTTGCGCATAGAGTTTATCGCTGAATAAACGTTGCATCTGCTCGATACAGCCTTCATGCGTTCCTTTCTCTTTCATCACTTGATATAACGCGGTGAGGTAGGGGGTTAAACCCGGAATAAACACGCTGGCTTTGGTGACTAACGCTTTACACACAGTGGCGTAAGCATTGCCCTGATAATTGGCGAGTTTAAGGTTAAGAGAGTGGCTGGTTTGATGTAAATCGACCTTGGCTCGGCCGAGAGTACCATCTAGGTATATCGGATGGGTGACTTCCGATCCAATATAGGAAAAGGCAATGGTTTTACAGCCCTGCGCGATGGACTCTACATTAATCAGTGCATCGACCCAGGCTTCCCAATCTTGTCCGCCCATAATTTGTAAGGTTGCGTCAATCTCTTCTTCAGTGGCTGGAGAAATCGTTTGTTGTTGCCATTGGTCATTTTCTAACTGAATGGTTGCGCCAGAGAACGATTGCCCTATAGGTTTGATGGCAGAGCGCAGCATGTCGTCACTGCCTTTCGGATCTGGCCGCACGCCTGCGGCAACACTATAAATAATCAGATCAACTTCACCTTCAAAGTAAGTCTCAATCGCTTCAATGACCTCTTCTTTAGTTTGATCAGAAAAGGCGTCGCCTTGAATATTGACAGCAGTATGGCCTTCACGGTTGGCATATTTCTTAAAAAAGTGGTTGTTATACCAACCCGCAGAACCGGTTCCTTTATCGCTGGGGCCACGTTCAAAAGACACACCAATGGTGTCGGCGTTGCTACCACCAAACGTTAATGCGATGCGCGCAGCGAGTCCAAATCCAGATGAAGCTCCGATGATCAACACACGTTTTGGACCAGCTTGGATCGATTTTGCTGATTTTACGTAATTAATTTGTTTAAGGATGGATTGTTCGCATCCGTAAGGGTGAGAGGCGCGAGCAACAACCCCTTTAATCACCGGCTCTATTATCATGTTATTTTCCTAGTTTAGCCAAACTAGGAAATAGAATAACCGAAAAGAGCTTGCCAATTATTGAGCTACGGCAATTGAAGGTGAGTTATTAACTGATCAGCAACAAAATTTGCTATCCACGGTTGTGCCTCTGCTCTTGGGTGTAAGCCATCGTCTTTCATCCACTCAGGACGCGTAATGACATGCTCAAGAAAAAAGGGAATCAAAGGCAGGTCATGGCTGTCTGCAAGTTTGGGATAAATGGCTGAAAATGCTTCGGTATAGCGTTTACCGTAATTAGGCAAAACGTGTATTTGCATCAAAACTGGCGATGCGCCGTCTTGCTTGATCAGCGAGATCATCTCTGTGAGGTTACGTTCTATTACATTGGGTGGGAATCCGCGTAGGCCATCGTTTGCGCCTAATTCGATGAGCACATAATCTGGGTGATGTTGACTTAATAAACTGGGTAGTCGCTCTAGACCATTGCCGCTAGTGTCACCGGAAATGCTGGCGTTAATAACTGTAACATCATGATTTTTATCAGCTAAAACATCAGGCAACAAAGTTGGCCATGCTTTTTCGATTGGCATTTGATAGCCTGCACTTAAGCTGTCGCCAACAATCAATAACTTAGTCGCATAAGCTGGTGCTGTTACTAGGAAAATTACAACAAGGGAAAAGAGTCTAAACATGCAAACATCCGTAATTAAAGCCGTTTCTTTGTCTAAAACAGTCTCTACCAAAGAAGAGCAATTGACAATCCTTGAAGACATTTCTTTTGATGTGAAGGAAGGGGAAAGCATCGCGATCGTCGGGACATCAGGCGCGGGTAAGTCAACATTGATGACCTTATTAGCGGGCCTCGATGTTCCATCGCAGGGCGTGGTTGAATTGCTTGGTAAAGATTTGGCGCAACTTGATGATGAGCAGCGTGCGGCCATTCGCGCTGAATCAATTGGATTTGTGTTTCAAAGTTTCCTTCTTATACCCAGTTTAAGCGCCATTGATAACGTGACTTTGCCTTGTTTACTGCGCGGTGAGAAAGAGGATAAAGCGAGAGCCTTAGGGCTGCTTAAATCTGTTGGTTTAGAACACCGTGTTGAACATTCACCCGCTCAGCTTTCTGGTGGTGAGCAACAGCGAGTAGCGATAGCGCGCGCATTTATGATTCAGCCGAAAATTTTGTTTGCCGATGAGCCAACGGGGAATCTTGATGAGCACACGGCAGAGCGTGTCATTGAACTTCTTTTCGAGCTCAACAAACAACATGGAACCACCTTGGTGTTAGTGACGCATGATATGGCACTGGCAGACCGCTGCGATCGCCGCTTACATATCTCAGCAGGTCATTTGGAGGAAGCGTAATGTCCTACAGTACGTTTGCATCACCAAAGCTCTGGTCTTGGAGCTGGAACGAAATTCGTCATGGCCAACTTTGGCCAGTGTCTGTTGCGTTAACGTTAATTATTACCTGCATCTTCGCGTTGACCGCGCTTACCGAGCGTATGGAACAAGTCATTGTGAAACAAGGAAAAGAAGCGTTGACGGCCGATTCAGTGTTCACGTCCAATAATCCGCTGCCTGCGCCTTTATTAACGACAGTTAAAGAGAGTCAGTTAACCTCAGCTCAGCGCGTGCGTTTTCAAACGATGGCATTTAGTGATAATGGGATGAAACTGATTACCGTTAAAGCGGTGACCAATAATTATCCACTGCAGGGCGACATGGTGCTCTCTGACGGGGAGTCACGTTTTCAACATGTTGGGCCGGGGCAGTTGTGGCTCGATGAGCGTCTGTTCAGTCAACTGGATGTTGAAGTGGGTGACGCTGTCACAATTGGAGATGCTGATTATACGATTACCGGAAGTGTTCTTGAAGAGCCGGGCCTGAGTTTTAATCCATTTCGACAAATGCCTTCGGCCTATATTCATATTGGTGATGTAGACAAAACGGGCGCGGTGCAACTTGGCAGCCGAGTACGTTACGATTTGTATCTCAATGGTGAAGACGCGCAGCTTAAACCCGTTCAAGAATCGATTGAGTTGACACCGAGTGATCGCTGGCGGAATGAAGATACCGCGAGCCGTACCAGCGATGTGTTTAGCCGTACACAACAATATCTGTCTCTCAGTGTTGCGATTGTTATCATTATGGCGGCAACGACTTTGGTACTCACATGCCAACATTATGTTTCTACACGTATTCGTACCATTGCTATGTTGAAAAGTTTGGGGGCAAACAAACAATGGGTCACGCGCTGGTTGCTGCTTCAGTTACTGATTTTATTTGTTATTGCATCCGTATGCGGGCTAGGGCTAGGGTTATTGCTCGAATACTTACTACGTATTCCCCTCAGTGACTTATTACCCAACCCTTTGCCAAGTTTTGGGATTAAACCGTATTTGTTTGCCATTTTTACGAGTGTTCTGATCACTATTCCGGCTCTAGGGATGCCACTGCTTGGGCTTATCAATGTCAGTGCTGTCAACGTATTGCAGGCACAAAATAAACCAGTTGCGGTAAAGAAATACGTATGGTTATTGCTGTTCCCCTTGATTCCGATGCTTATTCTTTATTGGGATAACAGTTTGGTGTGGATGATGCTTGCTGGGATTGTCGGGTTATTTGCCGTGTTGGCGATAATCAGCCTTCTCGTTGCGAAGTCTTTGACTCGCCTGCCTTTATCCACGGCTTTTCAGTTGGCGCTAAGTCGCATTAACCGCTCGTCTTGGAACACTGGCATCCAATTTGGCGCATTAGCATTGTCGTTAATGCTGTTAGCCACTATGTGGCTAGTTCGAACCGACCTGCTGTCTGATTGGCAAAGAACCATTCCTGAAGATGCTCCTAATGCATTCTCACTTAACATTGCGTCTTATGAAAAAGACCAATATCTCGAAACGTTAGATAACAATAATATCGACCGTTCTGAAGCGTATCCGATTATTCGGGGCCGAGTCAGTCAAATTAATCAACAAGATGCGAAGCAATATGCCGGCAATTCAGCTGATACTGATGCGTTAAGCCGTGAGATTAACTTTACTTGGAGCGACCACATTCCCGATTACAACCAGCTTATCGATGGGCAATGGACTCAACGTGATGGTGTGTCGGTTGAGTCTGAAGTAGCGAGTGAATTGGGGCTAAATGTTGGCGACTCTCTGACCTTTGTCATTAACAGCCAACAGGTGACCGCTACCGTGAACTCAATTCGTGATGTTGAGTGGCGAGATATGAAACCGAACTTTTATTTCATCTTTACGCCAGATGTGCTTGAAAATATACCATCGACATGGCTCGTGAGTTTTCGATTAACGGATCAAGACGATGCCTTGGTGAATCAGCTATCTCGCCAACACCCGACGGTGAGTTTGCTTGATATTCGTTCTATGGGAGCAAAAATTCAGGAGTTGTTAACTCAAATCGTCTGGGCAATTACGTTGTTGGCTGCATTGGGAGTGTTGGCTGGGCTATTGCTTATCTTCACGCTACTCAGATTAAGCCTGAGCCAGCGCCAGCAAGAAATCCAACTATATCGTACGCTAGGAGCAAGTAAAAAACGCGTGACAGCGACGGTCTGGGCGGAATATGGATTGATGGCATTGATCGCTGGTGTGGTGGCCAGTTTTGGTGCAGAAACGGTCGTTGGAGGGATCATGAAATATGGATTTGATCTCGCGCCTAGCTTCCATTTTGAGCTTTGGCTGTTACTGCCGATCATCACTTTTTGCACACTTTTTATTGTTGTAAACAGTCTGATTAAAAAGCTGTTAAGGCCTATAAATAAAGCGTTTATATGAATTTATGACGCTTTATTGATTCAGTTATCCACAAAATCAGTGGATAAAGTTTGGGATAACTTTGCCTGTAGATAACTGGCTAAATCGGTCGAAGCCATACAAGACATAGGATTGGCAAAAATGGTTATTCACAATCGACCGATTAGCGGTTTTTGACAAGAATTGAGTCAAGCATTTTTTTGATTTTTTGTTCTCAATTTTTGCGTGCGGATTTTCAGTGTTACGACAAGGATTTGGAAAAGGCCTTTTCCGGTTTTTTTGAGCCTGAGAGTTCGAACGACTCGGTCTGTCATTGGTTTCAAGCGCACATCAATTTATTCTCTTTTACGATCTTGATATGAGATCGTCACTGCACCAAGTTAGCACGCAGATAGCGTGCTTTTGGTGCTAATTGGATTTTGGCTAGCGCTTTTATGGAAATAGTCGGGAGGTTTTTCGTTAGGGTCTATCTATAGGTCTTTGTAATATATGGATTTGCATTCATTATCATCGTAATCGTTATGTGCGTTGGTAGAAAACTTGCTGTAAAATAAGCATCTTGGTTGATACGTATGATCTTGGCGTTCGTAAGATTAACGCGAGATAGTTTAAAACCGGATGAAAAATGTGATTTTTTTAACAGTTTTAAATCAGTACACTTATTGATGTTTCATTGGGGAATATAGCGGGTCACATTAATGTTATTGAAAGAATTCACGCACGAACCCAAATCTGTCGCCATTATTGGCGGTGGTGTGGCAGGCGCAACGGCGGCTGTCCATCTGGCTGAGCTTGGCTTAAAGGTCACTTTGATCGAGCGCGGTGAAGGGCTTGTGAATGGACCGCCTATTTGTCACTTGCATGCTGGGGGAAACCTATATCGTGAAATCTCGACCCAGCAGTGCATTGAACTTCTTAAACAGTCGATTGAAACGGTTAGACTGTACCCGCACTCTCTTAACGTTCGTCCAACGGTCATAGCGGTGCCGCAGTCGGATGCGGGAAACCCTGACGATCTCTTACCTCGGTTGGAAATCATTAAACAGTGTTATCAAGAATTTGTCGAAGCGGATTCAGCGAATAAGGTATTGGGTGAACCGGGAGACTATTATCAGTTGTTTTCAAAGCAGCAGCTCGAAGCGTTGGCGAATAAGACCCAGCCAAGTCATCCCAATACGATAGAACACTGGTTAATACCATTTGCAAAGCACAGTGACCTCGATGCGTTAAAATATCCGGTGATTGCGGTTCAAGAGTATGGTTGGAGCGTATTTCGTCTAGCCTCAAGCGCGGACTTAGTGCTTGAACAGTTACCAAATAGTCAAACTTTGACCCAAACAGAGGTCTATGCATTGGAACGTGCAGGGGAACAATGGGTAGTTGGGTGCCGACGTCAAGATGACAGTCGCTTTGAAGTTCATGCCGATTACCTGATCAATGCCTGTGGCTATGAGACGGGTATGATTGACGATCTCGTCTCTGAGCATCGTACTCGCCTAGTCGAATTTAAAGCGGCCTATGTGACGCACTGGGATTGCAATGAGCAGTGGCCGGAAGTCGTTTTTCATGGCCCAAGAGGGACTGAGCAGGGCATGGCTCAGCTAACGCCATACCCAAATGGTGTATTTCAGCTGCATGGCATGACCAAAGATATTACGTTATTTAATAATGGCCTCGTTGGTTCGACGCCCGAATCCTCTCAACCTAAGTTACCTTCCGAGTTGGAAAGTAAAATTAAGCAAGGGTGGCTTGAATCTGAGCGCATTGAACGCACGCATAAAGCGATCAAACACATGAGCCAGTTTATTCCTCAGTACCAAACTGCTACTGAGTTAGGAAAGCCGCTGTTTGGCGCCCAGCAGATCCCAGGTGAAGATGACACACTACGAGCTGCAGACGTGACATTTGCCGGAGACAATTACGCGAGGGTGGAAATTGTTAAAGGTTCTTCGGCATTAGAAGCGGCACGTAAGATTGTTGAGCAGTGGGCTTTATATGAATATAAGGGTCAGTCAATAGAAGCGCTTCATCCACAGAGTATGACGTTATCGGCGCAAGCCGTTGAAACACGCGCCGAGCAAATGGCAGTGGCTCGAGAATATCCGATCGAGTTAGCGCAGTATTTTGGTCAATAACATACGATATTGCGAAATAGCATCAAATGATTCTAGCAACAAAATTCTTCTTGCAACAAAGCGCTGAACTTCAGCGCTTTGTGTCGTTGAGCACACGACGCAGCTTATGGATAATATCTACAGCGTGTTGACTGTCGCCATGGACACAGATGGTGTCGGCTTCTAAGGCAAGATCGGAATTGTCGATGGCTTTTAAAATACCGAAATGAGCGAGCAGGTAAGCTTGGTTGAGAATATCATCTTCATCAGTAATGATTGAGGCGGCTTCGCTGCGAGAGACTAACTGACCATTAGGTGAGTATGCTCGGTCGATGTATGCTTCAAATAGCAGTGGTAACTCGTAGTGATCAGCGATGTCTAATACCATTTGATTGTCTGGTTGTGCTAAGACCATTAAAGGGACATTAAAACAGGAAACGGCATCAGCGATAGCTTCAAACACATTCATATCGCTCATCATATCGTTATAAAGTGCACCATGGGGTTTGACGTATTCTAATTGTGTATTTTGACTCTCACACATTGCATTCAACGCGCCAACTTGATAAATAACCATTTGAGTGATTTCTTCAACGTTCATCGTCATATGACGTTGCCCAAATCCCTGCATGTCAGGATAACTCGGATGAGCACCAATTTTTACGTTGTGCTGCATCGCCAGCCCGACGGTATAACTCATTATCATCGGATCCGAAGCATGGAAGCCACAAGCGATGTTCGCCATATCAATAGCAGGCATCACCTTGATATCGTTACCCATTGTCCAAGGGCCAAAGCTTTCACCCATATCGCAATTGATGGTAATTGTCCGTCGTGTCATCGTCTTGTCCCTAATTTGCGAAAATCATTAGTAAATTCAATAAATAGTGATCCAATTCATTGTTTAGGCTTAATCGCATTATCCACCCTTATCATTTCTATACATTTATATACCCAAATGAAATAATGCTTCATTATATGAATTTGGGTTCACTTAATGAAAAAGCGTCGTTATCTTTTACCATCTTTAGTTTTAGTCTGCGGAAATGTCTCTGCATCTGATGATATTCAACACCTTATGTCGATGTCACTCGAAGAGCTTTCAATGCTGCAAACTGAGATGCAAACGGCGTTTCGTTCTAGCCACAAACTAACGGATACTCCTTCCTCAGTTTATGTACTAGGTTCAGAAAGAATCAAGCGCAGTGGCGCACGCTCTATAGCAGAAGTGCTGGCATTGGTTCCAGGTATTACAGTTACCAATGTGTCTAATACCCAGCAAGTTGCGTCAATTCGTGGCTTTCACGACGGTTTGTACAACAAAATGTTGGTACTGCTTGATGGGCGCAGTCTGAATAACTCAGTATATGGTGGTATTTACTGGCCAAGTGTGGATTACAATTTGGCTGATATCGAACGTATTGAAGTGCTACGCGGCCCTGGAGGGACGATGTGGGGAGGCAATGCACTCAATGGTGTGATTAATATCATTACCAAATCGGCTAAGCAAACGCAGTTCTCGATGTTAAATGCTACCTTTGATGAACACGGTGACTATATTGCAAGTGGTCGAACTGGCCTTAAGTTAGATGATGATATGTATGCACGTGCCTTTTATAAACGGCGTGATGAGGAAAACCATCATTCAGGGCGTTATCAGAATCGTTGGCTGCGTCAAACCGCGGGCATGGTGGTTGAGTCTTACGAAGGCGATGATAAATGGACTCTGCGCTTGGGAGGGCATCGTAGTCAATATCGAATCAATCACTCTAATTATAGGATTGATCGTATTGTTGGTGCTGTCGATGACATCAGTGAGCAGGCGACGACCATTGATAGCCATGGTGAATACTTTCATTTCGATTTTGATCAAACCATCAACAGTGAGTGGCAAGCGAAATATGCGGCTTGGTACCAGCACAGTCGAGACCAACGGTTTGATGCTCCAGCCGAATACTCGGATGTGAATCTCGAGGCTAATTTTAATTACGGGTTAAGTGACCGTGTCACATTTTCATTTGGTGGAGGGGTTCGGCGCTATGATATCGATTTTTCGACAACCCACTCGCCGGAATCGCAGTACATATATCCGTATATTCTGCGTACTTATGATGTGAATAAAGTGGATGATGTGATCAGTAATGGCTATGTTCAGGGAAATTGGCTCCTTACAGAGCAGTGGTCGTTATGGGCTGGCGTTAAAGCCGAATACTTTAGTGCGACTGGAGATACGGAATTTTCGCCACAGCTTCGCGCGTTGTATCATTTCGATGATGGGCGAAATACGCTTTGGGCAGGGGTAGCTCGCGCGGTAAGCGCGCCTTCGTACCTTAGTCGTAACAGCGATTATTACTTGACGATTGATGACCCCCAACAGAATCGAACTGTATTTGTTAAACGCGATTCAAACCCTAACATGGATATAGAAAGTGTAATTACCAGCGAAGTCGGGCATCGTTTCGTGGGGGAAAACATTGAACTGGATACGACGGTATTTTTCAGTGAGCACCATAATGTTCGCGGGTCCCAGTATAAAGGCGCAATTGAAGGCGTAAACAGCAGTTATCAGTTTCAAATCAGTGATGACTACAACATGAAATCTTATGGCGTTGAAGTCGCCGCGAGGTGGCAATTCAGTTCCACATACGATATTTATGCGAGTTATAGCTATTTGCATACGGACTACTACTTGCAAATGGACACTATGCAGCAAGTGCAAACCACTGATGCATTTTCTATTGAAAATCAACATAATATTAGCCTGCAAAGCCTGTGGGATATCAATGAGCAGTGGAGCTTCGATGTAACTGCGATGGCTCAATTACTGGAGTACCCCCCAGATTCAAACTATTCCATTCCAGATTATTTAAGTTGGGATGCGCGATTGGCGTGGCAATATAATACTCATTGGCCAATGGTCGAGTGGATTATCAAAGATATAGGTCGGCATGGATATTATCAAAATACCCTTCAACAATACCCAAGTGAGCAACAAAGTTATCTAAGGATTTCGTATGTTTTTTAAAACGCTTGGCTTACTGTTTTGGTCAACGTTATTTTCTTATTCTGTGTCAGCAGCCTATACCCCTGAGCAGGTAAAGGCCGTTTATCTGTTTCGTATTGCCAATTTTATCTATTGGAAACATGAACCTCAGATGAAATCAGTAGAGTTTTGCCTGCCAGATAGTCCGGAAGTTAAGAAAATTTTACAATCAATTGTCACGAATAAGACCGTGCGCCATCTTCCATTACATATCGCTGATAGTGACTGTGATATCTTGTTTGTGACTAAACAGGAGAATCTTCACTACGTTGAAGCCGCAGGAGCGAATACGGTCACAATAGGGGATCTCGAACAATTCACACGATATGGTGGAGTGATAGAGTTGTATAACGAAGATGGACGAATCAAACCCAAAATTAACCTAGACAATATAGGTGACTACTCTGTTTCATCAAATTTACTGCGTATCGCGAAAATCGAGGGCAATAAATGATGAGATCTGTAGGTTCAATATCGCTAAAAACAAAGTTGATGCTGCCGATCATCTTTTTTACGACGTTGATCTTTGTTGTTTCGCAGTTGTATAGCTTTTTCTTGGCCTATGAAACGCAAAAAGAAAACCTACTAGGGCGAGTTTCCGTTTTAGCTAACGGCGTTGCGTATAACCTGCAAGCAGCAATTATTTTTAATGACAGTCTGGCGGCCAACGAAGTGTTATCGGCCTTTTCTGCAGATGAAGAAATTTCGCGCGTTAAGCTCTATACCAAAGAAGGACAGTTATTTGCAATGTATGAGCGTGAAGGAGCGAACGCGCCCATTCCTACCGTCAGGCAACAAGAGCAGATGGAGTCGCAGCAGTACGCTTTTGCCGATAAGCACATATTCCTTAATATTCCGGTTAAAGTTGAAGATGATGTTATCGCCAAGCTGAGAGTCACCATCTCCAAATCCTCATTAACTCAGCTTTACGAAAAAGCGCTCAATAATGCGTTGATTTACTTTTCGCTGTTAGTGGTTGCGGCCACCATTTTGTATTTAACAATACAAAAATTCATCATTGTCCCGGTATTTTCCCTTAACCAAGGGATGCGCAGTTTCATTAGTCATAACCAGCAGATGAAAATTAAGCCGGCAGCCTACGATGAAATTGGTGATTTGGTGGATGCATTTAATACCATGATTGAACGTTTGCGGCTTCGTGATAAGCAGGTTTCGTACACCCTAGATAAACTTGAAGAAGAAAAAGCCTTTGCGAATGAAGTGGTCGAAACGGTGCAACACGCGCTTATCGTTGTCGATAATGAAGGTGCGATGGTGCACTTTAATGTTGCGGCCTGTGATATTTTCAAATGTACGAAAGCGTACCTGAAAAGCTCAAAAATCACCGATATCATTCGTACGGATGACGAGCTGTTTAACCAAGCATTTCGCAATAATTCCGAATTCTTTGACCGCAAACTGTGGATTAAAGACGCGTTTAATTGCCCTCAATTATTAGAAATTACCAGTACAACGTTATCAAAAGCGGGTCAAACTCTGTTTGCTATCCAAGATATCACTGAGTTTGAAGCCGCCCAAGGGCGTCAACGGTTGGCGGCAGGCGTATTTGAAAATAGTCATGATGGCCTAATGGTTATAGACCATAAAGGTTACATCACGATGGTCAACCCGGCAGTGACGACACTACTGGGTTACTCACAAGAGTTGTTACTCGATAATCAACCACAAGATATTCTTGATTGGAAGCAATTCTCCTCTTTGATGCCGGCAATTAAAAATAGTGTGTTCAAGTTCAATCAGTGGCAGGGAGAGATCTGGGAGAAACATCTTGATGGCCACATGGTGCCAATGTTCGTCAAAGTGAGTTGTATACAGAAGCAAGATGGTGAGCCCGGATATGACCTAGTGTTTATTCTGTCTGATCTATCCAACAAGAAAGAAATGGAAAGGCTAGACTATCTTGCCCATCATGATTCATTGACTGGGCTTGCAAACCGAGCGAAGTTATATCGTATCTTGGATGATATGTTGGAGACTGACGCCTACCTCAATGGTGCCGCACTGCTGTACATTGATTTAGATGGTTTTAAAGAGGTGAACGATACCTATGGTCATGACGCCGGTGATGAAGTGTTAAAACAAGTAGCGGAGAGACTGCTATCACAGGTGCGCTCGATTGATTTAGTGGCTCGTCTTTCTGGTGATGAATTCGTTGTTTTAATTCGTTCGTCAGAGCCGGGTGATGCAGAACTTCTTGGTAACCGGTTGATAAATCTCATTAATCAAGATGTCGTGTACAAAGGACGCATTCTCAATGTTGGTGCGAGTGTTGGGGTTCATCCGATCATTCACAAGCAAGAATCGCTTGATACCATCTTAAAATCGGCAGACACGGCAATGTATAAGGCCAAAAGTTCTGGCAAAGGACGAGTGGTTGTCACATAAACACTTGGCTCGTTGTCTCAAAAGTTATCCTATATTTTTATATTGCAACTCAGTAGCATAGATATAAATTTATCGTTAAAGGTTAGAAATGATGAACGTTTTAGTGACTGGCGGCATGGGTTACATCGGTAGCCACACTTGTATCCAAATGATTGATGCGGGAATGAATCCTGTGATTTTGGATAACCTCTACAACAGTAAAAATACAGTACTCGAACGTATTGAAAAAGTGTCTGGCGTGAAGCCAACGTTCATTGAAGGTGATGTACGCAATAAATCACTTGTTGTTGATGTATTGAAGGCACACAACATTGACGCAGTTATTCACTTTGCAGGGCTGAAAGCTGTTGGCGAATCGGTGCAAAAACCGCTTGAATACTATGACAACAATGTAAATGGCACATTGGTTTTAGTTGATGCTATGCGAGATTGTGATGTCAAAACCTTAGTATTTAGTTCTTCAGCGACGGTATATGGTGATCCAGCATCGGTGCCGATTACGGAAGATTTTCCGACCAGCGCAACCAACCCATATGGGCGTAGTAAGTTGATGGTCGAAGAGTGCTTAACGGATTTCCAAAAAGCCAATCCAGATTGGAGTATTACGCTACTTCGCTACTTCAATCCTGTTGGTTCTCATCCAACAGGCGAGTTGGGTGAAGACCCTCAAGGGATTCCAAATAACCTAATGCCATTTGTATCGCAAGTGGCCGTTGGACGACGTGAATTTCTATCGGTCTTTGGTCACGATTACCCAACCAAAGACGGCACGGGTGTCCGTGATTATATTCACGTGATGGACTTGTCAGATGGACACGTTGCTGCGCTGCAAAAAGTGGGTAGTAAACAAGGGCTACATGTCTATAACCTAGGCACTGGTAATGGCTACAGCGTGTTGGATATGGTTAAGGCATTTGAAGCCGCGAGTGGTAAAGAGGTGCCTTATCAATTAGTGGACCGCCGCCCTGGCGATATCGCTGAATGTTGGGCTGATCCGGCTAAAGCAACAAAAGAGCTGGGTTGGCAGGCCATTCGTACGCTCGAGGAAATGACTGCAGATACCTGGCGTTGGCAATCAAAAAATCCACAAGGTTATCCTGAGTCGTAATTATTACGATACGTAGAAGTAAAAAAGCAGCCATTATTGAATGGCTGCTTTTTTATTGGTTAAATTTCTTCACCAAATACCACATTTTAGTGCTAGATTCCAAGGCGTATTCTATATTCATATTATGTTAGACTTAGCTTATTCGATATTTTTAAACTCTATAAACAGCCAGTTAGAGCTAAGAGTAGAAGGTTAGTCAGCCTCATCGAATAACTTTTGTCATACCTGGAGCAGTAACAAGTGATGTCAGATCGCTCGGTTATTGCGATACCTAAAGGATATCAATAGTTATGAGTATAAATCGTAAGTTTATCGTTGCTATATCAGCGTTAATCTTGGTAATGGCCATTGCGCTCGCATCCATTCAAGTTTCCTCACAAATCACTCAGATCAATCATCAAGTCACAGAACAAAGTGATGATGCTGCTCACGATGTCATTAGGCTGCTTAATGTAACCAACGGCATTATGTTGGAGCGAGTAAAAAGCAGTATGAAACTGCTCAAAGAAAGGGGGCTTGCTATTGGTAATCCGACGTTAGGTGAGCGTGTGGATGTGGGGAGCAGTTCAGCGCCGAACCTAATTTTGGGCGATAAGCCTCAAGCCAATCAATTTGAGCTGGTGGATAATCTAACGAAACTTGCAGGTGGCACGGCAACGCTGTTTAGCCGGGATAATAGCGACTACATACGTGTCTCGACCAATGTAAAACGTAATGGCCAGCGGGCGATAGGCACTAAGCTTGCGCCTAATGGCAAAGCGATGAAGGCGATCCAGCAAGGTAACGCCTATTATGGCGAAGTTGATATTCTTGGAAATCCCTATTTAGCGGGCTATGAGCCGATTCAAGGTGATAATGGGACGGTTGGTATCTGGTATGTGGGTTACTCAGCGGATCTGAGTGAACTGAATGATGCCGTCTCGAATGCCAGAATTTTGGATAATGGGTTTGTGGCTTTGCTCGATGGCAAAGACCAATTGCGCATGCACTCGACGAATATCGAACGTTCTGCGGTTGAAAATGCCATGACCAGCGATGAATGGGACATAATTAAAACGCCATATGAAGCATGGGGTTACACAGTCGTTGTTGGTGTTTCTAAGCAAGAAGTTAGCGACTTGGTGTTTGGGGCGGCATTAAAAAGCATTAGTTTTGTCATTGGCATGGGCGCAGTTATCCTTTTGGCCATCTCTTTATTGATAAAAGTGCTCGTGGGGCGTCCTCTGGAGACTTATGTCAAAGCGATTACCGATATTGCAGAGGGTGAAGGCGATTTAACTCAGCGATTTACTCAAAAGTCGAATGATGAACTCGGACAAATGGCTATAGGATTTAACCGGTTGCTTGATCGTATTCACGAGACGATTAAACAAGCGAAAATCTCTGCAGAGAATGTTTCCGTCGCGGCAAACGCGCTGTCCAGTTTAGCGACCAATTCGAGTCATTCAGCGAAAGAACAGAGCTTAAAAACCGAGCAAGTTGCCTCTGCGACACATGAGATGTCAGTGTCAGCGCAAGAAGTCTCGCGTAACACAGCGGAGGCAGAGTCCTACAGCCATGAAGCCAATGAACAAGTAACCAAAGTGGGGACAACACTGAACATCACCATTACCAATATCGAGCAGCAAGCGACGACCATCGAAACATCAAGTACAGTCGTACAGGAACTGGTTGACGCGAGCTCGAGTATTAGCAGCGTCCTTGAGGTGATCAGTGACATTGCCGACCAAACAAACTTGTTGGCATTGAATGCAGCGATTGAAGCGGCTCGAGCTGGAGAGCAGGGGCGTGGCTTTGCGGTGGTGGCCGATGAAGTTCGTTCATTGGCAAGCCGTACTCAGGTTTCTACCGAAGAAATTCGTAAAACGGTCGCGCGTTTGCAAAGTAGCGGGAAGGAAGCCTCTAAACAGATGGATGAAAACCGTAAAGTGGCCCTTAATAACCTGGAACATGCCAAGGTAGCGGGTGAGGCGTTGCAAGATGTGTTGGCAGCTGTTCAGAATATATCTCATCGCAATACCGATATTTCCAGCGCTGCAGCTCAGCAGCATCAAGCGTGTTCTGAGGTGAGTGAAAGTATTGAAGGAATCAAAGATATTGGCTCTCAAAATACCAATTACGCTCAGGAAACATATGATGCGTGCTATAAACTAAGCTCCATGGCGCAAGAGCTATCTGATAAATTGTCGCATTATAAAATTTAAGGCATTTATAACGTAAAAGGCGGCTGTGAATAACAGCCGCTTTTTTATGCTAACGGGCAACTTTACTTTATTAGGGCTGTTTGTCTTTAGTTAAAGATAAAAGCCACACCGAGACAATCGCCACGCCGAGAAATCCACCAAGAATGATCACTGGCATCGCACTGTAACCTAAAATATGCCAGATGACGGACTCTAATGTACTCATAGTAATGCTCCTTATTGCCAGCCTTCAACGCCATGCATGTCAGGTAAGTTATGTGCAATTCCTTTGTGGCAGTCGACACATGTTTTATCTCCAGAGGCTAGAGCTGTGGAGTGTTGCCGAGCACTGCGAGTCGCTTGCTCTGAAAAATCCATGTACTCAAATTCATGACAGTTGCGACACTCAAGTGAGTCATTTCTTTTCAATCTAGCCCATTCCCGCTCAGCTAAGTGCGAACGACGCGCCTGAAATTTTTCTGGCGTATCGATAGTTCCCATAAAATGGAACAACAATTCTTTTGACGCTTGTACTTTACGTACAATCTTATCTGTCCATTCATGCGGAACATGGCAATCTGA
The DNA here is from genome assembly GCF_053903115.1 of Vibrio sp. AK197. Taxonomy (NCBI): domain Bacteria; kingdom Pseudomonadati; phylum Pseudomonadota; class Gammaproteobacteria; order Vibrionales; family Vibrionaceae; genus Vibrio; species Vibrio sp. AK197. Next base: position 831,095 of record NZ_CP096429.1, on the reverse strand, counting down.
GCATATCGCTCGAACGCCTGAGCGGTTAGAGTAGTGAATGGTTTCCTGAATTTCAGCTACGATGGGTGCATGACACCCAGAGCAAAATTCTTCAGTGTTGGTGGCTTCCATTCCAGTGTTAAATGCGCCCCAAAAAAGAAGACCACCTGCAAAGCCCATGAAAAGTACTAAGCCAACGGCGGCTTTACTTGGGCTTGTTAATCGTTTCCAAAACGCTTTGAGTAATTTCATAATTCGCCTCTATTTAATATCTAAGCGCTTGACTAACGTAGTGAATCAACACTTTCGTATTCGTTCTCAACTAATGGCTTTGCATCGGCCTGAGGCACGTGGCATTGCAAGCAAAAGTAACGACGTGGGGAGACGTCGGCAAGAACCGCATCTTGACGGTTGATAAAGTGCGTTACACTGATTTTGGTGGCGCCCATCTGCTTGGCGTTTTTCCAGCTGTGACATGAAAGGCATTTGTTGGCATTCAATGACACTTCATAGTTACGGATGTTATGAGGGATAAGAGGAGGCTGATAGACAAAATCACTATCAAGAGCCTGCTCGCGTGGGTATTTTTTCATGTTGTCACTAGCGCGCGTGTCCTCGATAGGCGTTGTGCCTCGCAATGATTCAAGGCCGCCAACACCACCAGGATTGTCAAGCTCAGCTTGAGCGAGACCAGTCACCAGCGCACCGATTGATAGTAATGCAACGAGCAATTTTTTCATGAGTAAATTCTCCGCCGTCATGGCTTAATTCGTTCACAGGGCAATCGAAGAGATTGCCCATTAATACAGTGATAACTAGGCCTGATTTACCTTAGTGATTTTTACTGGGCACTTCTTGAAGTCGGTTTGCTTAGACAGTGGATCCGTTGCATCGAGAATCAGTTTGTTGATCAAAATACGAGCATCAAAGAAGGGAACAAATACCAAGCCTTTTGGCGGTTTGTTGCGCCCACGTGTTTCTACACGCGCTCGTACTTCGCCGCGTTTATTGGCGATAACGATTTCATCGCCGCGACGTAATCCTCGTGATTTTGCATCCTCGTGATGCATAAAGCACACGGCATCTGAGAATGCTTTATACAGTTCAGGAACACGTCGAGTCATGGTGCCTGTGTGCCAGTGTTCAAGTACGCGTCCGGTGCAGAGCCATAGATCAAACTCTTCATCCGGGGACTCTGGTGGGGCTTCATACGGCGCGGAGATAATCCATGCTTTACCATCGGGCTTGCCGTAAAAGTCCCATCCTGATCCTTTCTTAGCGTAAGGGTCGCTGCCTTCTTTATAACGCCAAAGTGTTTCTTTACCGTCGACAACGGGCCAGCGTAACCCTCGCACTTGGTGATAGGTATCATAAGGAGCGAGGTCATGACCATGACCTCGACCAAAGCTGGCGTATTCTTCAAATAAGCCTTTGTGAACATAGAAACCAAAGTGATGAGCATCGTCATTGAGCTCACGAGCTTGTTCCAATGGGAACTGGTCGACTTGTCCATTTCGATACAGCACGTCATAAACCGTTTTGCCACGATATTCTGGCATTTTGGCAATCAACTCTTCAGGCCAAACCTCCTCTACTTTAAACCGCTTAGCAAACTCCATAAGCTGCCAAAGATCAGATTTTGCCTCGCCTACAGTACCAACCTGTTGGTACCAAGCTTGGGTACGACGCTCTGCGTTGCCGTAAGCCCCTTCTTTTTCTACCCACATTGCGGTAGGAAGAATCAGATCCGCGGCTTGAGCGGTGACTGTCGGGTAAGGATCGGATACTGTGATGAAGTTTTCAGGACGGCGGTAGCCTGGCAAACGCTCAGTGTTGATGTTTGGACCTGCTTGCATGTTGTTATTACATTGCACCCAGTAGCAATTAAGGACTCCATCATTGAGCATACGATCTTGAAGTACCGCGTGGAATCCGGGTTTGGGAGGAATTGTGCCTTCTGGCAATTTCCAAATTTGTTCGGCGATCGCACGGTGTTTTGGATTGGCAACCACCATATCTGCTGGAAGACGATGAGCAAAGGTACCCACTTCACGGGCCGTTCCGCAAGCGGATGGCTGGCCGGTCAATGAAAATGGACTGTTACCTGGTGTCGCAATCTTACCGGTCAGCAAATGCAGGTTATACACCAAACTTTGCATCCATACGCCGCGCGTATGCTGGTTCATTCCCATGGTCCAAAGTGACATCACTTTGGTATTTGGGTCGGCATATTGTTTCGCAAGCGTGATCAGTTTCTCTTCTGAAACCCCAGATAATTCAGAGGCTTTTTCAACAGTATATTCTGCGACTGAGGCTTTATAAGCCTCAAAATCGATCGCATCCATTTTGCCAGAATTGGCATTTTTCGCTGCTTGTTGCAGTGGATGTTCGTCACGCAATCCGTAGCCAATATCAGTGACAGCTTGTTTAAATTTTGTATGTTTATTAACGAAATCCCAATTGACCGCATTGTTTTGAATAATGTAGTTGGCAATAAAGTTCGCGATCGCAAGATCAGATTGAGGATGAAAAATGTATCCGTGATCTGCCAGTTCAAACGAACGATGGTAATAAGTTGAAAGGACGTTGACTTTAACATGAGGGTGGCTTAAACGGCGATCCGTTAAACGTGTCCATAGCACCGGGTGCATTTCGGCCATATTCGACCCCCAAAGCACAAACGCATCAGCGTGTTCGAGATCGTCATAACAGCCCATGGGTTCGTCGATACCAAATGTACGCATAAAACCAACCACGGCAGACGCCATGCAGTGGCGCGCATTTGGATCAATGTTATTTGAACGAAAGCCAGCTTTCATTAGTTTAGAAGCCGCATAACCTTCCATAACCGTCCACTGGCCAGAACCAAACATACCGACGCTGGTCGGGCCTTTTTTGGCCAGTGAGGCTTTCCATTTTTCAGCCATGACATCAAAGGCTTTATCCCAAGAGACGGGTTGAAAATCGCCATCCTTGTGGTATTCACCATTTTTCATTCTTAGTAAAGGCTGAGTTAAACGGTCTTTGCCGTACATAATTTTTGATAGAAAGTAGCCTTTGATACAGTTTAGGCCTTTATTGACCGGAGCTTCAGGATCACCTTGTGTTGCGACAATCTTGCCATTTTGAGTACCAACGAGTACCGAACAACCGGTACCACAAAATCGGCAAGGTGCTTTGTCCCACGTTATTTTGGTTTGATCTGAGGTGGTAATTAAGTTCGCGGCACTGGCTGGCAGTGTTACGCCTGCAACGGCGGCGGCTGAGGCTGCTGCGTTTGCTTTCACAAACGCTCGTCTTGTCATTTTCATACATCGCCCTCAATATGCGAGTTAGTCGTTCCAGTGTTATTGTTATTTTCGTCGTCGAGTTCAGTCTCGATCTGGTGGTAAACCAACACCGTACTCAAGACGTTCGGAAAATTGTTAATTGCATCAATGGTATCGGTAATAAAACCCTGATTTTCTGTTTCCAATACCACAATGATCTTGCCTTCTGGGCTGTCACCGTAGATTTCGGCGTTCTCAAATTGGTCAATTTGCGCTTTTATTGATGTTAAGTGTTCAGGTAACACATGAACGACTAAACTAGAAATGTGCACTTCATTCAGTGACATAAAGTTCCCTCTATGGGTTGTGAACCAAAATCGCTGAGGTAGGGCAAGTGGAGACACATGCTCCACAACCCGTACACTGCTGGGTGTTGATGGTCGGCTGAGCAACTTTGCCAACCATCAGCTGAAATTGAATTGCCATCACTTCGCAACTGTCTGAGCAACTTCGACAATCGATGTTGCTGAACGCGAGACATGCGTTGTTAATATTGGCCTTAGCTCCCCAGGGAAGCTGGCTTTGTTCAGCAAATAGTGACTCTGGGCAAACTTCGGCGCACTGGTAGCAAAAGCTGCACTCATCAATCGAGAAATCGATGCGTGGAAAGCCACCATCGCTTTTTACGATGATTTGGGTGTCGCAATGCGCAATGCACTTACCACAACGTGTGCATTGGTCAGTAAACTGTTCTGGTTGTTTCAACCAGGGAAGACGTGGCGATTTATCATCGGTTTGAGTTCGACTGAATAAGCGCCTTCTCTTAAAATCAACCACTTAACACCTAGTTTATGAGCTTTGTTTTATAAATTATGAGTAAAGCGTAGTTTAAAGTCGTTAATCTGTAAGGTGCTTTACCCATAGAGAAATTGTAGTTTTTGTCTCAATGGGATAAATACCCCCTTAGGGGTAATGAAAGGTCGAGTTGTTTTAGATCAATAAATGACTTGGTGAGTGATCACATATTGTTATTTGTCTGGGTTGGAAGTCGCAGCTGAGACGGCTTTTTCGCCTATAAGGAATAGATTTGCATACAAAAAATCAGTCAGTGACGAAAACAATCGCGTTATCACTGCTTTTTATTCTACTGTTTTCGGTAGCAACGACAGGCTTTGCTATTTTTACTTTGGCGTCGAGTTTGGATGATGCGGAAGCGGTAAATGTATCTGGCTCTATGCGTATGCAAAGTTACCGTTTGGCGTATGACATAAGGAGCGAACTGCCTGACTATTTACCTCATGTAGAGATGTTTGAACAATCCATTTTTTCTCCATCAATGAAAGCACTGAATCATTGGTCGGTGCCCAGTGACATTACTGAGGACTATCAAAGCTTGATTAAGCGCTGGTTTGAATTGAAATCAGTGATTTTAAGCGACAATCAAAAGCAATATTTGGCATTGGTTGAAGGATTTGTCGATCAAATAGACGACTTTGTTTTTAAATTGCAGCAATATTCAGAGTTAAAGTTGATCAAGCTTGCCTGGATTGGCGGAATAGGCCTTGGGGTTATCTTCTTGATTAGTGTGTTTGTGGTGCGATTTATACGCAAAGAGATTGTGAGTCCTCTCAATGCGTTGGTATTAGCCAGTGAACAGATTCAATCCCGCTCCTTTGATATTGAGCTGAGTGTGAATAGTCATAACGAGATGGGGATTTTAACGCGCACGTTTAATAATATGGCGAGCGATCTTGGTAAGCTTTATCGAGGTTTGGAGCATGTGGTGAATGAGAAAACACAACGCCTACAAATCGCCAACCAGTCTCTTGAAGTGTTATACCGCTCATCACAACAACTCACCGCATCATTGATTACCGCTGAAAATTTTCAAGCGATTTTGGAAAATATGGTGAGTTTGGAAGGCATTAAAGCCGCAAGATTAAAAATTGCAACGCCAGAAGAACGTCCGTTAATTTTTACTCAAGGTGATATTCAGCCTAGTGATGAGATTCAATCCAAAGCATTGGTGTTAGACGATGTGCAACTTGGCACATTATTTTGGAAACCAGGGTTACCTTGTCCCGATCCAGAGTTGATTGATAACTTTGTACAAATCCTTTCTAGAGCGATTTACTACAATCATGCCCAGCAACAGGCAAGTCAGCTGTTGCTTATGGAGGAACGGACGACCATTGCTCGTGAGCTTCATGATTCGCTCGCCCAATCCTTATCTTATTTGAAGATCCAAGTTGCGCTTTTGAAAAAACAGCTGTCGTCGTTTCCATCGACAGAGACGAGTGCGCAAACAGAGCAAGTCATTGCTGAGCTCGATACAGGCATATCATCGGCTTATATCCAATTGCGCGAATTATTGACGACCTTTCGATTGTCGTTAAAAGAGGGGAGTTTCGGCGCGGCGTTAAGTGAAATGGTTCAACAACTTGATCAGCGTTCATCCAGCGTTTCCATCGTATGCCAAAACCAGCTGTCTTCCATGGAGCTCGATGCCCATCAGCAAGTTCATTTACTGCAATTAATCCGTGAAGCAACGCTTAATGCCATTAAGCATGCCCAAGCGACCAAAATCGATATCAACTGCTATGAACAAGACGATCTGATCGTGATGTCAGTCAAAGATAATGGTATTGGTTTCGACGAGTTGGAGTTGAAACAGGATCATTATGGAATGAGCATTATGCAGGAGCGCGCCTCACGCTTAAATGGTCAGTTGAAGGTGACATCCTCTGCTGATCATGGATGTGAAATCGTCTTAACCTATCCAAGAGTAAAGGAATAATATTTTGTCTATATGCCGTGTTCTGTTAGTCGACGATCATCCTTTGATGCGTCGAGGATTGAATCAGTTATTAAGTTTCGAGCAAGATTTTGAAGTCGTGGCCGATGTCAGTAATGGCAGCGATGCAGTGGCGAAAAATCATGAGTTATCACCAGACCTGATTCTGCTTGATCTCAATATGAAAGGAATGTCGGGTTTAGATACGCTGAATGCGCTACGTGCGGATGAGTGTGATGCCAAAATCGTTATCCTCACCGTATCGGACAGCCCTGCGGATATCGAAGCGATCATCAAAGCAGGTGCCGATGGATACCTACTAAAAGATACCGAACCGGATGAACTGATTCGGCTACTTCGTGGCTCATTACAAGGAGAGCAGGCATATAGCCGTGAAGTCGCCCAATATATGCTGACACGTAGTCATCAGCATGATGTGTTTGAAGAGCTTACAGAACGTGAAAAGCAGATATTAAAAGAAGTGGCTCGAGGGTATCGCAATAAACAAATTGCGGATCGATTGTTTATCTCGGAGTCGACGGTGAAGGTTCATATGAAAAGTTTGCTCAAAAAGCTGAGAGTGCCATCAAGAACGGCCGCTACCGTGCTGTACTTGGCTCGCTACGGTGATGTTAAATAAAAAGCGCCTGCTATGGCGCCTTTTCTGCCTTGATCCGCAGAGCTAACTTGCTTCTACAAAGATTTTCGATTGTAGCGCCTCTGGAACCCCAAGATAATAACCTTGGAACATATCGATATCCAATTCATGCATGGCATCATATTCATCCAAGGTTTCTATGCCTTCAATGACGGTCTGCGCGCCAACACGCTTAGCGAGACGAAGTCCATCAAGTAATCGAAAAGGCTTACCGCACATGTACTCAGCCAGCAAGCTGCGATCCAACTTCATGATATGCGGCCTTAGCATTTCTACTCTTCGCTGATTAGATGCTTCACTACCGAAATCGTCAATCGCGATATTCACCCCGTATACGCTTAAGCGATTCATACCCACTTGCAATAGTCGTTCGTCTTTGGCTTGGCTCTCAACGACCTCCATGACTAACTGATCACTTCTAAGGTGCAAATTACGTAAACGTTGATACAAATGATCTTTATTTAAGCCGTTTGTTGCGTAATGTTCACCGACGGTTGGAAGCAGATTGAGAAACAATTTTAAATCACGAAACTTAGATAATGAGAAGTTACGTAGGTGGATAGCTTGGCTTAACCGTTCGACGTTTTGTTTGTCTGCTTCTTGAGTGGTTTTTGAATGGAAGAAATGATCGGGCTGAATAATCTGTCCTTCCAAATCAGTAATACGCACTAATGCTTCAGCACCAATGACATTGTCTAATTTATCAAAGATAGGTTGGAAAACGCTGGTGAGTTTCCATTGCTTGTAATTAGCAATAAATTGCAGATTGCTATTAATATCAAGCCATTGTGTACATTGGCTGATGTCGTGTATCGCCATACTGAACCCACCTTAAACATTTGTTTGTTTATGCTTGTTCGTTTCCTGACATTTTATTGACAGAAACCTGTCAAAGTCAATTCACTGACACTTGAATCTTGATGCACGCTTACAAATTGGTAAGTATAACTAATTGATTTATAACATTCGAAGAATCAAAAGCCGTTTAGGCTTTTTAGGCGACGTCCTAAACTTCTGCATTAAATGTCAGTTATAGACTACTGTACGATATGAGTTGCCGCTCATATTTAATGAAATGTTAACTTAGTATTTTCAGTATAGGGTGATATTAGGCAAGGTTTTGAACTTTACTTCAACGTTCGTCAAAAAAATCCTTATTTCGAATATATTTGCTCATTAGGTGATAAGAAAAAGGGCGAATCACCCAAGAGGTGAGTGAACGCCCCAAACGTATTAGCGTTGAGGTATTTTCATAAATACGTCCGTTATACAGCCAAAGAATTTTACCGATGTGCCAATAGACAAAGGGCAGAGGAGGAAGGAAGGTGACGACATCCAAATCGCAACAGACGCGATAAGTCTTATGCCCAAGTTGATAATGACGTTTCATGCTCCATCCACCAACCGCGGGTTGCCCAAACGTCACCACGCGTTTCACTGAGCGTGGAAAATGCGCTTCTATCGCGTCTGCGAGTACACATGCTACTGCGCCTCCTGAAGAGTGGCCGGTAAACGTAATGCGTTTTTTCTGCTGGTTAATTAATGGGCTAAGAATCTCAAGCAGTCTCTCAAATACGTTAATGCCCAGATGATCATGTTTATGCGACGGCATGCTCTCTTGAGAGATCAACTTGTGGTAACCGCTGTGAATTGAGTAGTTCAATCCCCACTCTCGACATGAGGTAAACCAGCAATGTCCATTTAGCAACCAATCCCAAACGTTATGGGAGCCTTTGATAACCACGATAACTTCATCATTATGGTGCCCCCAAAGTACTCGAATCATCGGTTGTCCAAATCGATTCGCAATCACTCTTTGACCATTTGGAGCAAAGCCGTAGCGGGTTTGTTTTAAGACTCTTTGATAAGCCAAATTACACAACACGGCATAGCGTTCATATTGATAACGTTTAAGCTTTTTCACGTCGTTCGATAACAGATGTAGGCAACGTTCAGCATAAGACAGTGGGATGAACAAAAGATGACAAGTTTAACTGAGTTGAATCACCGAATACAGTTGCAGGTATTTGCGTACCAATTGTTGGTTGGTCGAGCGTTTTAGTGGGTGAGTAAACTTGACATAATAAGGGCTAAGCCCGAATTGTTTTTCTAACGTCGTTGATAATTGCGAGTCACTTTCATAAAGGCTGATGCCTTGTGCGTTGTACTGATCAATTTCATCGGGAAGATGGCCTGTCCACCAGTGAAGTAGCTCCCGGCTTTGTTTGCTACGAGATATCCAATGATCCGTGAGAAGAAGCAAAAGATCATTTGGTTGAATGGCATAACTGTACTCCGATTGCCATTGGGCAACCGATTTGAGCAACTTATTTCTATACGTTGCATTGGCACTGACGAGGTGACCCGTAAGTATCCATACAGTACCCACATCGGAACTGACTCGGAAATGATGAGGTAGATCACTGGGCTGAAGGGCACTTTCGATCGATGTATACTCACATTGATGCCCAAACTCCAATAACGTACGAGCAAGTCGCCGCGCAAACGCAAGCCCCAAATGATGTTCGCTCATTCCTTTATTATGAATGGTTGGGTAGTGTTTTTCACACAGTTTCATGCAATCTGCTTGAAACTCATTGACACTCTGAATGAGCAGGTCGAGTAACAATCAATTTCTCCTTGTCGATAAAAAGCCCGCTAAGCCTACCACAATCCTTGTTATCTCCCATTGAATATTAACAACTTCATGATCCTGACCACTTTTCTCAATGCTACAGCCCAAGGCTCAGTTTAACTTGATAAGATTTGTTACACATTAAATAGGCCTTCTTTTACCTCAATTTCATGCTCAAATACGGTATTTGTCCCCATCGCTTATGAGGAAGTGTTAGTGGGTTATTCATCAAATAGCGTCGGAATATAATGGGTTGTGTATCAACTTTTGGAAAAGAAAATCATTGTTTAACAATTGGTTAACCTAATGTTCGTGTGGAGCGATTATACTCTCATAATGGTGGGTATATTAAGTTTGCGTAGCGCTACCGGCAGTGGAAACCATTACGTATTAATGCATGTTGTTCAAATTTTTAGAACAACATGAACAGTTCTATCACGGTGGTCGCTGAACGATTCTTGATAACAATTATTTAAATTCTACGCTGATGTTTCAGCTCTGGACATAGATACAAGTACTTGGTTGAGGACCAAAATGGACACAGAAATTAAACGATACAACCGTACAGCGAGGATGATTCACTGGTTATCTGCCATTATCATCATTGGTATGTTTGCTGTCGGACTATGGATGGTAGACCTCAGCTACTACAGCGAATGGTATCGAACCGCGCCACACTGGCATAAATCAATCGGTCTATTGCTGACTGGATTGACGTTATTCCGTATAGTTTGGAAATTTGTGACAACGTCACCAGAGGTAGAAGGCGCGTTGCTTGAAAAGCGCCTGGCTATTCTTGCTCATGGAGCGATTTATCTATTATTGCTGACTATATTCACCTCAGGGTACTTGATTTCGACTGAAGATGGACGCGGAATTGATGTTTTCAATTGGTTCTCCATTCCAGGCGCTGGCGCATTATTTGATGGCCAAGCTGACAAAGCCGGTGTGATTCACAGTTACGCCGCATGGGGACTCATCATCTTGGCTGCAGGACACGCTGCAGCTGCTTTGAAACACCATTTTATCAACAAAGACAACACGCTACGCAAAATGATAGGAGCTTCAAAATGAAAAAAACGTTATTGGCGACAGGACTAGTAATGGCAACAATGATGCCTTTGGGCGCCAGCGCAGCGGATTATGTGATTGACACGAAAGGTGCTCACGCTTCCGTTAACTTTAAAGTGAGCCACCTTGGGTACAGTTTCATTAAAGGTCGCTTTAATACCTTTGAAGGTAATTTCTCTTACGACCCTGCGGATGTTGCAGCATCTAAAGTGTCAGTCACTATTGACACAACAAGCTTAGACTCAAATCACGCTGAGCGTGATAAGCACATTCGTAGTGGTGACTTTATCAATGCCGGTAAGTTCTCAACGGCGACGTTCAATAGCACCAGTGTGAAGGACAAAGGGGATGGCCAGCTGGAAATTAACGGCGATCTCACTTTGCACGGTGTGACGAAACCTATCACGATTGACGCAGAACTGGTTGGTGCAGGTGAAGACCCATGGGGCGGTGAGCGCGCTGGATTCACGGGAACAACTCGTCTTGAACTGGCCGACTTCGATATTCCAGTCATGGGCGCGTCAAGCTATGCTGATATGGAATTACATGTTGAAGGTGTTAAGCAGTAACGCTTAGACGCTATAGTCTATAGTTCGAAATACGAGAAGCGCCTCTGATGTCGATCAGAGGCGCTTTTTTCGCAGTAATGACCATCAAATACTGTTGTTTTATCGCTTGCATCACATTATTTGTGAAATTGATTGTAATTATAAATTCCAAATGTGACATAAATCACTAGATAATTTCCTCCAGATCGCTAATATCACGCCCTTGATTTCGTGCGGTATAAATGGCCGCCAAGCTGACGAGGAAACCATGAGTACACTTACTGCTATTGCATTGACGACAGGTATCTTATCCGGCCTTTGGGGTTGGATTGCGGTTTCTCTCGGGCTATTGGCTTGGGCTGGTTTTTTAGGCTGCACCAGTTACTTTGCATCACCTAGAGACGGCGTTCGAGGACTAATAGAAAGTCTTGTTACGAATCTAACCGGTGTGTGCTGGGCTCTGGTTATTATCGCCAGTTCACAATACGCTGCGCTGGATATTGTTGGTTATATCATCACCGGTTTAGTGTCTTTCTTTATGTGCGTTCAGGCGAAAAAGGCCTGGCTATCCTACATTCCTGGTACGTTCATCGGATGTGGTGCGACGTTTGCCGCTAGCGGTAATTGGCAACTTGTAATTCCATCTTTGCTCTTTGGTGGCGTTTTTGGGTACTTAATGAAAAGCTCTGGTTTGTGGTTAGCACAGCGTAAAAAACAAAGCCCAGTGAACGCATCACAGCAGGTTGTGAATCGCTCTTAGACCACTATGTATTGGCGTTGGCCATGGTTACAATGCGCTTGAGTGTCCAGCGAAGCAATAACGGAATACATTCCTTACCATAGGATTCACAATGTTCCACAATGGCCAAGGCTAAATCGGGTTTAGCGTATTTCTTAAGTACTCGGTTCACCACTTTTTTGGCTGGAATAGGGTGGTCATGGGGGACTTTCACCATATCTTTAAAGAAAAATTCAAAGCCATTATTGTATAGATAATGCTCAATATCGCGGTCGGGAAGCTCGGTTAAACGATGATTCTCTTGTTCGTTATCTAATTGACTTTTCACGGTCGCCGCGTATTTTTTGCCAGCTGCGTCGCCATCCGTTACAACATGCCAATCGATACCAAACGCTTTGGCTACTTTAATTAAAGCTTTTAATCCCGATTGAGCAAATTCAATAATATGTACACCTTCTGCTGTTAGGTTATAGCCACATTGGTTAGCGAGTTCATTAAACAGCCATACCTCAGTTTCTCCCTCAACAAACAGCCAGCAGCGGGCAAACAGTGCACTCGAACGATGAAATCGAATATGAAAGCCAATACGTCGCAATTCGTCGTGTCCCAACATGTGTTTGGGTAAATAGTTGGCAACCGTTTTATCCGAATGTCTTACTAAGCGTCGTAAGCTGTGCAACGGAACTTGACCGAGAAGATCGCCACTATTGGTCGTTAGGATCTTTTGCATGGGCAGCAGTTGCAGTAAGCTCCAAGCCCTTGCCATATGTGTGGGATGAAGACGCCCTTCGGGATCTTCAATAATCAATAGTGGTCTAGCGCAGCGGCGCAGATCACTATTGCCTTTGGCTTGCAGATAAGCATTAAGTAACCCCATAAACAGCAACTTGGTTTGTCGACTACGAGTTTCCTCCATGGCCTCCAATACATTCTTATCACTACCAGAATTAGTAAAAAAAATGCCGTCTCTTGGTGTTCTGGGATTATTTTTTGATTTGGCACTGCCTTTGAAAGAAAAATAGTGTTGGATAAGCGTATGCATTGAATTCAAACTGCTGCGCATTTCTCCTTTATTAACATGACCAGGAATGGCCATCAGTCGACGGCAGGTATTATTGATCCGCTTTTCAGTACGAGTGCTTAAAGCTGGGTTCTCTTTTGGTTTATCGACCCGTCGCGAGTCTTTAATTCGAATCACCGGATGCAATGCCATCAGTTCTTGAGCAAGCTTTTGAGAGTGATGAAGAGCAAGAGGGTTACCCTCGGCATCGAGAAATGCATAGCGAGTAGAAATATCATAGCGCTCACGAGAGGCGCTTAATCGGTAATATATTTTTTGGTTACCTTGAGCATCACTAATCCATACAGGCTTTATTTTTCGATAACGGCCACTCTTATGTTCATGTTTATCTGAAGCGCCAAACGTTAGAACGATTTGCAAGTGTTGAGTTTGTGGATGAGATATCGCGTAATCGACGTGGAAATCCAGCATTTCAAATTGATACGGTATGCCGTCAGATGGCAGTGCTACAGATAATGCGTCAAGCAGAGAAGATTTGCCCCATGTGTTTTCACCAATGAGCGTTGTTAGCTCATCAAAGGCGAGAGACAAGCGCTTAATACCGCGAAACCCTGAAATCTCGATTCGCTCTAAATTCATAGGCACACTCCCAGTTGAGCCAGTTCAAACCGCCGTATGCTAAGCATAAACGATTATTGGCGATTGAGATAAACGCTAACTCACAGTAATTCTTTAGAAAAAAACATGGGATGGCTCTTTGGTTATAAAATGATCAGCCTTATGTGTGCTTGAAGCATCGAACCAGAAATTCGTCTTTCAAACGTATTTCATAAAAGTAACGAATCTGTCATCATTTCCAAGCTACAATGAAGTATGGAAAGAGATGAAGACATAATGAAAAAGCACAATAACAGACCAGTGAAAATTACACTGGCACATATCAACGATACCCATTCCTACTTCGAGCCAACGTCATTACCTTTAAACATTGAACTTGATGGCAAATCGGTTAACCCGTTCGTGAGTGCGGGTGGATTCGCACGGATAGCAACTCGAGCCAAGCAACTTCGGGAGCAAGCTAAAATGGCATCCCGTGGCTTTTTGTTTCTTCATGCTGGCGACTGTTTTCAAGGCACATTGTATTTTTCTATCTTTAAAGGTGAAGCTAATTCTGAGCTGTTAAACGCGCTCGAAATAGATGCGATGGCACTGGGCAACCATGAATTAGATATGGGTAACTTACCGGTGGCACAGTTTGCGCAGCGCATCGATTTTCCGCTGTTGGCAGGCAACTGGGATCTAAGCCAAGAGAATGGTGAAAAACCAGTGACACTCAGTGGCAATGCTTATGTTAAAAGCTACAGTGTCACAAAGTCCTGTGCAACTTGGATTACCAAAGAATTTGATGGTGAACCCATTGCGATATTCGGTTTATCGCTCGATAAGATGACCGATATCGCCAATCCCGATAGCGATACACCCTTTGTCGATGCGCTGACAACGGCTAAAAAGACAGTGCAAGACATTCAACGAACGGGCATCAATAAAGTGATTTTGCTCAGTCACTTGGGCTATGAAATGGATCTCGAAGTCGCCGAGAAAGTCGCTGGTATTAGTCTTATTGTTGGCGGTCATAGTCATCGCTTGCAGGGCGACTTCAGTTCTCTAGGGTTAGAAAAAGACGATCCTTATGGCGTGTGCATTAACGATACTTACGTTGTTCAGGCCGGTTTCCATGCCTTGAGTTTAGGTCATGCGGATATTCATTTTGCGGCTAATGGAAAAATTACGCAGTTTGAAGGACGGAATGAACTGTTGCTCGGCAGGCGGTTATTCTTAGATGCAAGTATGAGTGAAACTGGCGAGGGTCAGCATCATCGTCAGGCTTGCGAGTTTATCCATCAGCACCCTAATGTTGTTGTATGTAAAAAAGATCCTCATGTTCAAAGTATTCTCGCGGATAAATACATTCCTCAAGTGAGAAAGCTGCAATCAGAAGTGGTGGCGATTTCCGAGCAGCCGCTTCGTCATATTCGTGTCCCGGATGAAAAAGGTCCTAGCCAAGTAGCGCCTTTAGTAGCCGAGTCGTTTGTTCACGCGTTAAATAAACGGGGTCATGAGGTGGCGTTTGCGATTCATAATGCCGGAGGCGTGAGAACATCCATTCGAGAAGGGGAAGTGTCCGTTGCTGATGTTGCCGGAAAACTGCTTCCGTTTGTGGTTCCGATTGGCCACTATGATGTAAAGGGGAAAACCATTGCCGCTATTTTAGAAGGGGCAATCAACAACGCAACCAACAATGATGTTCAGGGCACAGGGTCAGGATCCTATCCTTATACCTACAACCTTAAATTTGATTATCAGAGCGATGCGCCAATGGGCAGTCGAATCACCGGGTTGTCTATTTTTACTCTCGAGAAAGGCTGGCAACCTGTTGAAAATGAAAAAATTTATCGAGGCACTTCATCGGCTTATACCATGAAAGGTAAAGAAGGGTACGAAGCGATACTGAATATGGTCAGTGACGGTTTTGTCTCCCAGCTATCGATGGCAGATTGCTTCATTGAGTTGCTCCAAGAGCGCCCTGGCTTACTGACCAAAAGACATTTGTTACAAAACCAAATCTAATGGCATAAAGGTTGCTAAATCTTCTAAGTATTCGGTCGCATTTATAAACTGATGCAATCACTTAGGGGAACAAATATGTGGAGTAAAGATTGGGCCGATGTGGCAATCGTTCTATGCTGGGTCGCGATTTGGGCCGCGTTAGTTTACTTTACACCGATTAGCGGTGTATGAGATGCGAATGAAAGGAGCGACAATGAGACTATCGCTCCTTTTGTTTATTTCCATTCGCAGGACTAATAACGTTTGAGAGTCCAGACGTTTAATTTTATAATTAGCTTGTTTTGGGGAGTAGTCGCCTCAGTTTATTTGTCGTCATCTCGTTAGGTTGTTTCCTATCCGGCAAATAAGAGTCAGTCATCGCCTTGATGTTTGACTTCGACGAGACCAACGCGCACAAAGCCATCTTGTTTGATGGTGTTATTTGTATGCGAAGGTCTATCTATTTGATTCTTACCTTCGCTATGGAGGATAAGAATGCCAGCAACGACTTATTTTGCTTTTTTCCTTGGGACTGTCCTTATGGTTTGCCTCGATATTTGGCAAACACGCGGTGGCGTCATTAGTGTAAAAAAAGCAGCCTTATGGAGCGTGTTTTGGGTTGTGCTAGCGGCGCTATTTGCTGCCAGTATTTACCAGTTTTGGGATTTCTATGCCCCTTATAGCCCGTACACACCACACCAAGCCGCGATGGCATTTACCACAGGGTACCTGCTTGAAAAGTCATTAAGTATTGATAACTTATTTGTCTTTGCGATTATTTTTTCTCAATACTCGGTTCCAACCAATGTGAGACCAAGGGCACTATTGTATGGTGTCATCGGAGCATTGGTGTTGAGAATGATGATGATCGTACTCGGTGCCGAGTTACTTAATCGCTATCATTGGACATTATACCTATTTGCCGCCTTCCTAATTTGGACCGGGATATCCCTGTTTAGAGAACAAGACCAGCAAGAAGAGGTCAACCCTCTGCCTGAAAAGCTGATACGGAGCTGGTTACCAATGACTCGAGATTTTCACCAACATCACTTAACAATGCGATTGAGTAACGGGAAGCGCATGGCGACGCCTCTGGTGGTTGTCATTGCGGTTATCGCATTTATGGACGTGTTATTTGCGTTAGATTCCATCCCCGCTATTTTTGCTGTGACCAGAGAGCCTTTTTTGGTTCTTGCGGCGAATGTCTTTGCGCTTCTTGGATTAAGATCGCTGTATTTTGTCCTAGAAGGGCTAATCAGTCGCTTCGTCTACCTCAAACCCGCACTTGCGGTCATCATGCTATTTATTGGTGTTAAAATGCTTCTGAGCACCACGGCGTGGGCAATCGAGACTCAGTGGTCATTAGGGTTTATTGCTTGCATCATGATGCTCGCTGTCATTGCCTCTATTTTAAAAGAGCGCAAGTCGTCTGATGTTGAGCACAAAGAGAATCAAACCAATCAAGTATGATCTTGGTCTGAAAAACGCGTTGTAACTGATTTGTTATAAGTGGTGGCGGGTCTGGTAGTCTAATGAGAAAGTATTCAATAAAGTGCATTTAAAGTAGTTAACCATGCACTGCAACAATGCATTTATATTTTAAAGTGTTATCGAGTTGTTTCATTAGTTAATCTAATCCAAATGGAAAAGATTTGTCATTAGGGGATTGAGTTTGATTCACCTAAACTCTGCGCTGTAAATACGTTTAACCCTTTATTGAGAGAGGCTGCTGTTATGGCTCAAACACTTCAATTTGATTCAGTTGCAACAACCCACTCTATGGATAGAAAAACCTATTCGGTTAGCGTCAAAGGATTGATTGCGCACCTTATGGATATTTTATTTACTGACACTACTCCTCGATCTTATTACACGAATGAGTTGTCTGGACATATGCAAAAAGATATCGGTGTTTACCGTTAAGTGCTCATGTAAAAAAAGCGCCTTTACGGCGCTTTTTTGTTACTTTTCCAATCAAAAGGATTAGATTAATTTATTTTTTTCGACAGTATTCAGCAATAACGTACATCGCTTGCCCATTCACTTTGCCTTGAATGTGAGTCGGGTCTGTGTCTGATACGTTGATATTGCGAACCACCGTGCCTTGTTTAATGACCTGGCTAGAACCTTTGATGGGTAGATCTTTAATGACGGTTACGTCGTCACCTTTTTTAAGTTCAACACCATTAACATCTAGTGGCTTGTCGGCGTCATCATCCATACCGATTTCTGCCCACTTTGCTGTCTCTTCTTCCATGTACATCATATCGACAAGATCTTGAGCCCAGCCTTCTGACGCTGAAAGTTTTTTCAGTTGACGCCATGCAAGAACCTGAACAGGTGGCTCTTGACTCCACATACTGTCATTAAGACAACGCCAGTGATTTACATCTACGTTTTCTGGATTTTCGATTTGATCTTTGCAAGTACTGCAAATCATGACGGCATGGTCAACGGTTAGCTGGGTATGAGGGCTAACAACAAATGGCGCTAGAGAGTTTTCAGAGCCGCATAGTTCGCATTTTGATTGGCTGCGTTCAAGCAAAGTTGCTTCAGTAGACATCGTTCTCACCTTAGGAAAAATTGTGAGCGCGTATTATCCACTTTATACACAGAAAATAAAGGGATTAGCCCCAATTACCAAAGAAAGAGTGGGGTTTTTGTGCCTTTTACACAAAATGCGGCGTGGGGTAACGAAAGAAGACGGTTAAGCTTAGGCGCCATTTTAGCGCCTAAGCCTCCGACACACTATGACTGACATGTGGGATGGGGCACGTTGTAGCTCGGCATCGCCTTCATTTTATTGGTTAGATCTTTAATTCGAGTCTGATGTGAAGGGTGAGTAGAAAGTAATTCCGGTGGTTGTTGTCCTTTTGATGCCGCTGCCATGTTTTTCCATAACTCAATACTTTGTTGAGGGTTAAATCCGGCTTGTGCCATTAAATCTAAGCCCAGCATATCGGCTTCGGACTCTTGAGTTCGTCCATAGGGGAGCATGACGCCGTATTGTACACCCAGACCAAGCGCCGCCATGGTCAGATCAGAGTATTGCGCATAATCAGAAGCGCCAATCGCGACATTCGTGATTTGTAAGCCCGCATTGGTGATCTGATTTTGTGATAAACGCTCGTTACTATGGTCCGCTAGGACGTGCGCAACTTCATGGCCTAACACGGTAGCCAATTGATCCTCATTTTCAGCAACATCTAACAAGCCAGTATAGACACCGATTTTACCGCCGGGCAAAGCAAAAGCGTTGACCTGTTCACTGTCAAATACCACCACTTCCCATTGCTGAAAACCTTTACTTTGAGGTACATGGTCGGTGATATGCTTTGCGACACATTGTACATACCGATTCACGCTCGGATCCTTTTCAATCTTCAATTGTTGCTTCATCTGCTCGAACGATTGTGAACCCAAGTTATTCATATCTGAATCTGAAAAAAGAATCAGTTGGTTGCGTCCTGTTGGGGACGAACTGCACGCCGCTAAGCTTAATAATACGGCTGAAACCCATGACGTTGTTTGCCATGCTCGCATAGCATTCTCCATTTATTTGATGTAAAACATCTTGTTAAAATTACTTTGCCTAACTTGTTAAAATTACTTTGCCTAACTTGTGGAATCCTAATATGGCTATATGGAAACGTCCAATTGATCTGGATACGTTAAATCGTACTTCTGAAAATACATTAATTTCCCACCTCAATATCGTTTATAGCGACATCGGCGACGATTACATTTGCGCGACCATGCCTGTGTGCCATTTTACTCATCAGCCACTTGGAATGCTACACGGCGGTGCTTCGGTGGTGTTGGCGGAAACCTTAGGGTCGGTTGCGGCTAATTTTGCAGTTGACGATGATTGTTATTGCGTGGGATTAGATATTAATGCAAACCACATACGTTCCATGCGTAAAGGTACCGTTACCGGCAAAGCAAGTCCGATTCATCTCGGGGTGTCGACGCAAGTGTGGCAAATCAATTTGAACGATGAGCGAGATCGTTTGGTGTGCAGCAGTCGGCTGACCATTGCGGTCAAACAAAAGCGGAATCAACAGCATGCTATCAAAGGGCTGCAAGCATGATCATTCCTATTAGCATTGGGAAAGTGATTGTGACCCCGTTTGAAGTGGTGATAAAGCTTGAAGGTAGCCAAATGGTGACGCTGCAAGCAAGCCGTGACACCTTAAACTTAATTGGTCGCGGTGCAAATGTCGTTGCGTGTAATACAGGTGAAGCAAAGTGGTCAATTAAACTCGATAATGAACAGCAATTACAGGTACTGTCCCAAGAAATTGGTGTTGAAATAGACTAACTGCAAGATGAGACTTGCGCTTTGCCAGAAAATACGGAAACTTAGGGGACGTGTCGTTTTAGAAAATTTCCCCTTTATGAGTAGCCCACGTTTACGGTCACAATTTGAAACCTTGTTCGAACATTACCATGGCAAAGATTGTGGTGTTCAATTGGATGAGATTACAGACATTCTATTTTGTACTCGGCGTA
Organism: Vibrio sp. AK197; assembly: GCF_053903115.1. Taxonomy (NCBI): domain Bacteria; kingdom Pseudomonadati; phylum Pseudomonadota; class Gammaproteobacteria; order Vibrionales; family Vibrionaceae; genus Vibrio; species Vibrio sp. AK197. Next base: position 811,262 of record NZ_CP096429.1, on the reverse strand, counting down.
ATGCTCGTATCGTACTGAATAAACTTGAAGAAGAAGGATGGATTGAGTGGCACCCAGCGCCTGGGCGCGGCAAATTGTCTCAACTCATCTTCAAACGCAGTCGTAGTGATGTCAGTGAGAACCTCGCCCGGCGTTATCTCGAAGATGGAAAGATTGCTCAAGCACTCAATGCTTTAGATGGTGATACCAGTAAACTCGCCCAAGTGATCGAGAGTTACTTAGGTGTCGTGCAGCGAGAAGGGCAACATGTTATACGCTTACCATATTATCGCCCTCTATCAATGCTTAATCCGCTCAAACCCATGCGTCGTTCAGAACAACATATTGTGCATCAAGTCTTCAGTGGGCTTACGCGGCTTGATAGTCAGGAGCAATTACAACCTGACCTCGCTCATACTTGGCACGCACTCACTCCGCAGGTTTGGCGTTTTTATCTACGCCCGGGTGTGCGATTTCACAATGGTGACTTACTGACAACTCAAATGGTGGTTGAATCATTACTCGCTTTGAAGTGTAAAGCGTTATTTGATCATATCGCGTCGGTGACGTCGCCAAGTGACCTGATTGTCGATATTCAACTGAGTAAACCAGACACTAAATTGCCGTTTTTCTTATCGGAATCATGCGCAAAAATTTTGCCAGCGGCCTCGCTAAGGGGGGATGATTTTGATTTGCTGCCAATTGGGACTGGACCTTATCGCGTTGTGCGTAACGATGAGCAACGCTTGGTACTCAGTGCGTTTGATAGCTATTATGGCTTTCGTCCTCTGATGGATAGTGTGGAGGTCTGGGTTATTGACGATCAGCATTCATCGTTGATTTTTCCAAGCTTGGCTAAACCCATCAAACATACGACCACAGGCTTGGTTCACGACGACGTTGAGCTGGACCCAGGTTGTTCGTATCTGTTGCTCAATCGGTCTCACGGTTTACCAAAAGATCCCGCTTGGGCTGAATACTTCTCCCACACTCTCAGCTCACTGAATATCTATGGGCAATTGCCGCAAGATAAAATTATTGAACTTGGTGTATTGCCAGCCCACGGCTTAAAACCAGGCTGGTATCAGCAACAACCTTCCGCTAAGGCGACTCATCCTCCGCATAGTGGCCGAGTGAAAATTGCTTGCCACGCGCAGCACCCGATGTTTGCGACGGTAATGAAAGCGATGAGCAATCTGCTTAAGGCTGACGGTTTGGATGTGGAAGAAATTACTTATGAGTTGGCGCCTGAACAGCTAGATGATATCGATATCTGGATCAAACCGATGGGAATCAGTTCAAATCGTGATGATGCATTGGCGGGATGGTTATTAAATACCAGTGATATCGAGCAGTTTAGTCCGCAAGCGGATTTTATTGAGTGGACGGCGCTGGTGGAAGATTGGATGGCAGATGAGTCTAATGAGTTTCCCGCTAAACACCTCAGTCGCTCGTTAATCGAGAGTCGACAAATTATTCCTCTCTTTCATTGCTGGCTAGGGATCAGTAAAGATCAGTGTGGATCGCTGCAAAATGCCAAATGCAACGCTTTAGGTTGGTTTGACTTTAGCCAAGTGTGGGTAAAACCAGAAATATTAGAGTCAAGCCATGGCCAAACCCAATAAAAAACTGCCGACAAAAACCGTCGCTATCTACTGCTCTCAATGCCGCGCGCTTTTGTATAAATACGCAAAAGGAGGAAAGGGGGCGTTGGTCAAATGCTTTAAGCAGAGAATTCTTGACGATCACACTCAGACACCGTGTATATGTCCTAAATGCCAGAATGTTTTTGCTCGTGACACTCTCGTCCGCGGGACGCCCGCGTATAAAATCATTGGCGGCAAAGTCGTGGTGAAATAGAGAATGTGATGACGACTTTATAAACTGCGGTTAGTGGTTAAAAACATTTCGTTAATCTCACTATTTAGCACCGGGACAGAGTTGATCTAAGTCGATAAAATGTACGAAATTCGAATAATTCACTATCAACTTGTGCGAACACTGGTACAATTACCGTGCTTAAAGTTCACTTTTTCCTTAAAGAAGCTAATAGAGGTACTTCATGGAACTCGCACTCATCGTCGCTTTTATCGTTGCTGCAGCAGTAATGGTTAAAAAAGAGATGGCAACAAACTAAAAAGCCAACACCGTATTCATTCGTGTCTTTTGCTAAACCGTTTTTGAATGAATGACAGTAAAAAGCCAGCGTATGCTGGCTTTTGTCGTATTGGTCAGATTTAAAATTGATACATCACAGACAACGAGTAATTGCGCTTCGCTTGTGAGTCATCTTTGAACAGGTCGCTATCACCGCGTACATCATTCCACAAGTAATATTCCTCATTGGTGAGGTTGAATACACCTGCACGAATCGTTACGTCTTTGATTGGCTTGTAGTAAGCCGTTAAATCGATAACCTGTGAGCTTGGTAAGGCGGTTTGACTTGAGCGTGCACTCTCACTGATATCCTTACTTTGCTTACTGGCGGTATAGTTGAATGTTAAGCTTGTTCCCCACAGACCTTGGTCATCATCATAGTTAAGTGCGATAACACCATTCCACGGATTGACACTATCGATCGGGCTACCATCGCCATCTTCGCCTTTGGCATAGGTCGCCGCTACGCGGGTAGATAGGCCCGAATCATACCATTGGATACTGTTGGCTAACTCAACGCCTTTTATCGTCGCTTTATTGAGGTTGTCGTAATACATATTTTGAATGCCTGAAGGCAGGACTTCTACGGTTCTCTCAATAAAGTCATCATAGTCACTGTAGAACATGTTGAACTCTGTTGAAGAGAGAGCTCCACGGTAGCGATAACCCAGTTCGTAAGCGATACTTTTCTCTGCGTTTAAATCAGGGTTAGGAGTATTGATATAACCGCGAGTGGGGTTATCGTACGTATAGTACAGTTCGTCAAACGCAGGCGCTCTAAACCCTTGGCTTATCTGCGCATAAACAGAGTTTTTCGCGTTCAAAGCGTAGTTAGCACCAAGACGAGCGGTCAAAGCCGAGTCACTACTATCTTCAAATGATTCGGTCGCGGTAGGTGATGGTTCAGTCGAATAGTAGTCGTAACGAAGACCAGGAATAATTTTCAGCGCATCATCAAAGAGATAGATCTCATCCTGAATAAACAGTCCAGCCGTTTGCTCTTTTGCTTTTGGGGTATATATCAGCTGTTGATCAGCAGAAGAGGTGTTGTATTCGTTATTGGTGTTATCAATGTCATTATGTGAGTAGCTAAATCCGTAAACGATGTAGTGATTATCCAACGCTTTATCAAATTGAGATTCGACTTCTATCTTACGCTCTTTGTAGTAATAATCTTTACGCTGCGTGTTAGAGCTATTACTTCTATTTGTAACGGCAGACTGATCTCTGTCCAGCCATGAGACTTGCGTGTCGATGGTATCTGCAAACGCGTAGGGTGTTTGCCAAATGTGCTTCAGGGCCAAACGGTATTGTTTGGTTTCATCATCGCCCTGATACTGAGGGTAGAAGCTGTTTTGTACGTCGCCAGTGCTGTCATTATGGATAGCTTCACCGGTCCACTCTAAGCGATGACTTGGGTTGACTTGGTATTGGAGCTTGACCAAAAGATCATTGTTTTTCGTGTCTTTTGATTTCAACGAATAGTTTTGAAGATCGTTGTTATCAGCAAAGTTATCTGTTTCTTCCCCGTCGCGACGGGTATACGCCACCAATGACTCGAGATCACCCGAGCGGTTTGCTAATGCAACGTGTTCACTGAAAGAGTTGTCTTCTGACGAGTAGGCCAGTTTAGCCTGACCACCAAAGGTTTTGTTACCCGCCAGGAAGTCACTTGGATCTTTGGTCTGAAATGCGACCACGCCACCCAAAGCGTTGCTTCCTTGCAAACTTGATGCAGAGCCTTTTACCACCGTAACCGATTTAACCATATCGGGGTCGATAGTGACGGCGCTTGAATTGATAAACTCATAACGTCCGCCATCAAATTGGCTTGGTTGAGAGGTTCCATCAACAATAATCTTAACGCGCTTGCCTTCCATTCCGCGAATATTGATACTTTGAACACCTTGTCGACCTGCATTGTTTAAAGTAACACCTGGTGTATAGTCAAAGAGGTCGTTAAGATCTTTCGCCATCCGTTTTTCAATGTCTTGGTCGCTAATGATGGCGACGGACGCGGCGGCGTTATCAATGGTTTCATTTGAACGAGTGGCAAATACCACCACATTTTCAGCGTCGCTGTTTGAGTTTTCTTCCGCCAGCGCAGGGAATGATAGCGCAGCGACAATCGACGCAGAGAGTAGACTGACTTTATACATAGACAACATACCTAATTATGTTTTTGATTTATTGAACTATTTGAGCAGCACGGATTCTAGTGGATACAAATGATAATTACTATCATTTGTATTAACAAATAAATTGTGGTTAATCGTATTGAATGCTTGCTTTTTATTATTGTTTTTCTTACTTTACAGTTAGTTAACTTGTTTATGGCTCGGCTAACTGTTGAGTTTGTAGATTAAAATTTGTGAAGCGTGTCACGTAAATTACTCAACTAAGGAGCATTTGAGTGCAAAGTCCAATCACACTAGAGGCGTTACATATTCTCGATGCCATTGATAGAAGAGGCAGTTTCGCCGCCGCCGCCAATGAGTTGGACAGAGCGCCTTCATCGCTGAGCTATCAAATTCAAAAGTTAGAGCAAGATTTAGATTTGATGATTTTTGACCGTTCTGGTCATAAAGCGAATTTTACTGATGCAGGAAAGCTTATTCTTGAACGTGGTCGGGCGATTTTAGTCGCCACCGAGAAGTTGGTGAACGATGCAAGTTTACTCGCTAATGGTTGGGAGTTAGATATTACGCTCGCTTTTGATGGTATTATCCCGATTGATAACTTTTTCCCGATGATAGATGCCTTGGGTAACGTGAGTTCAACGCGCGTCAGGCTGCAGGAGGAAATCCTCGCTGGCTGTTGGGAATCGTTGGCAGAGGGAAGAGCTGACTTGTTGGTGTGTCCAAAACCAGAAAGTTACCCGCATGATGTCAAAGCAGAGTCGATTGGGACCATGTCGATGGTTTGGGTCGCGGCAAGTGACCATTACGTCCATAAGCGGACCGGGGTTTTTGATGAAGCAGCGCGTGAAAAATATCGAGTGATCGCTATCGCTGATACGGCGCGTGAGCAACCTTCACTGAGTGTGAACATTCTCCACAAGCAGCCTCGACTGACCGTCACCAATTTTAGCGCCAAATTAGAAGCGTTAAAACAAGGTTTGGGGATTGGTACATTACCAAAACAAGTGGCTGATCCTTTAATTGAACAAGGCATACTGAAACCCATTAAAGACACCCAACTTACGGATATGGAGATAATCCTAGCTTGGCGACGTAATAAGTTGGGCGAAGCAAAATCTTGGTGTATTCAATATTTGAAGAAAAACTGGAAACTTAAGTGACAATGTCACTTAAGTGTTGGTGTTGACTCGTGAGGCGGCGTTGTAAGCAAGGGCAACACCATGTCTGCAACGCCATCTTCAAATTGAATATCAACCTTAAATCCTAACTTTCGAGCCAATCCGAGCATGCCGCTATTACTCGGCATGGTCATTCCTGACATTTGTCGAGTTCCTTTCTGTTGGCAGTAATCAATGATTTTACGCATCAACAATTGACCAAGGCCTTTCCCTTTCTGATCAGTTTGAATCAAAATGGCAAATTCAGCGTCAGTGTTGTCTGGGTTAATCAGTGCGCGCGAAACCCCAATAATGGAACGTTCACCGCCTAGATCGGCAATCGCAACAAAAGCCATTTCCCGGTCATAATCAATTTGGGTTAAATTCGCGAGGGCTTCATGATTGAATTCTCCCACTTCCGTAAAAAATCGGCGATAGAGATCTTCTTTTGATACATGATGAATAAAATCGGCATGTTTGGGCTCATCTTCGGGCAAAATCGGCCTGAGTAGAATTTGTTCATCGGAGCGTAATGTCACCACCTCTTCATACTCGACAGGATAGGGCCGAATGGCCAGTCGTTGATGCGCGTCCCCTTGATAAGCATGAAGAATTAAATCGGCATCCAGAATAGTAAACGCCTTGCCATTGACTAAGAGTGGATGAATATCCAGTTCATGGACTTGAGGAACATCAATGACCAGTTGGGAAATGCGCACCAGAAATTCTGCAAGCCCGTCGATATTTAATGGCTCTGGCTGTTTATGGGGGCGAATGTGTCCTTGTTTGATGGCGCGAACGATCAGATAGCGAGCAAGTGTCATGTTTAAAGGAGGAAGTGCTGAGCTGGCATCTATGGATTCATTCCATTCGGAGCCACCTTGTCCAATTAATATCACGGGGCCGAACAGTAAGTCGGTTTTTACTTTGATGCGGATTTCTTCGCCTCCGGCGGATTTTGCCATTCCTTGAACCAATAAACCGTGTATGTTGGCAGAAGGATAGGAGAGGTGAGCTCGGTCTAATATCGCTTGAGCTGCATTGGCAACTTCGTGGCTGTTTCTGAGGTTGAGCATGACACCGTGGATATCCGATTTGTGTGCGATATCAGGTGAACGAAGTTTGACGGCAACGGGATATCCGATCTGTTCTGCGACATGGACCGCTTCACTTGGGTCAGAAGCGAGCCAAGTAGGCAGTACTTTAAAATCAAAGCACTTCAAGAAATTACCCAACTGATGTGTATCCAACGCGATGTGGTCACAATGCGCTAATGCTTGATTGACCCAATGTCTGGCTGCATTGAGTTCCGTGCTTTGAACCGGTTCTGCGGTCGTTGGTGTTTCCATTAACTGCTTCTGGTTTCGTCTGTACTCGACAAGATGCATGAATGCCACGACCGCACTTTCAGGAGTGCGGTAGGTTGGAATGCCAGCTTGAGTAAACATTTGTCGAGCAGGGCGGGCGGTTAACTCGCCGCTCCAGTTGGTCAGTAGATTGAATCGGCGGTGTCTCGGGTGTTTTTTGAATGCTTCTATCACCGCGTTCGCGGTTTTCTCAGATTCAGCGACCGCGGATGGGCTATGCATGACCAAGATCGCGTCTGCGCAGTCATGATCCAAAATCGCGTTTAAGGTTTTAACATAGCGGTCATCACCAGCATCGCCGACCATATCGATGGGGTTACCCCGGCTCCAGCTCGATGGCAAAAATTGGTCAAGTTGTTCAGTTAACGCGTCATCAAATTCCGCTAATTTTCCGCCACGTTCAATCAGTGTATCCACTGCCATGATGGCAGGCCCTCCACCATTAGTGACAATGGCAAGACGCTCTCCGCGAAGCGGCACCGAATGCGTCAATGTCTCTACAGCCGCAAATAATTCATGAGTATCGTTAACTCTCAGCATGCCAGTACGACGAATCGCCGAGTCATAGACCACATCAAGGGTGTTGTCTCCACCAGTATGGGCATGGGCAGCCTTGCGTCCGGCTTCGGTTTTCCCGCCTTTTAATACGAGAATACGTCGGTTGCGTGATGCGGCCCTTGCAGCGGACATAAAACGCCGAGCATCTTTTATCGTATCGACGTACAGCAGAATTGCATCGGTGTGACTATCTGTACTTAAACAGTCGAGTAAATCGGCAAAATCGATATCGATGGCGTTACCGAGTGAAATAAAGGCTGAAAACCCGATATCTTTGTCGTTCGCCCAATCAAGGATGGTGGTACATACCGCCGCCGATTGTGAGATAAAGGCGATCTTTCCTTTACGTGCGGGAGAGGGGGAAAAGGTCGCGTTTAAGTTGATCCATGGCAGCATGATCCCCAAGCTATTCGGTCCAAACATTCGGATATTGGCTTGTTTAGCGATTTCGGCGCATCGCTGCTGTATCGATGTGGTGTTGTCTTGTGAGGTGGCGTACATATCCGATGACAAGACGATGGCGCATTTGGTTCCTTTTTCTGCCAGTTGTTCAAAGATTTCGATATTTCTGGAGGCGTGAGTACAAAGGACGACCATGTCTGGCGTTGCAGGGAGTTCAGCAACACTTGGATAGGCCAAAACCCCGCAGACCGAAGAGTATTTGGGGGTGACCGGCATGATAGCGCCCTCAAACCCGCCTTGAAGCAGGTTTTTCATCACCACATTGCCTGCTCGCAATGGCTTGGTGGAGGCACCAATGACCGCTATAGAGCGAGGTTTCAATATTTGAGTTAAGCTATTCATGCACGAGCACCATTAAAATGCGAAAAGACAGAATATGTAATAATAAAGAGTATTCAAAATTATCGGTTTTGACTGTGACAAATTGAAAGCGTTTGAGCGAACAAACAGTGAGAAAAGAGACTTTGTGCCTCAAATCACAATGTACTGACATATAATTAACCTGTTTGCTTGATTCTGAGCCTCTCTAACGGCATGATTTACAGTAATTTCTACATAAGGCGTGTGATTACCCATGAAAAAAATAGCAATTGTTGGCTTATCGGCTCTACTTTCTGCATGTGTCTCATCAGACTATGTCACAGATGTTACTTCGGAGAGTTACCAAGAAGATTATCAAACCGCAGACAGCACAATTGAACAGCCAGTGGTTTCCTCTCAAGGCACAGCGGATGGCATTTCAGAACAAAATGTTGAACCGACGGTTGTTGCTATGTCGCCTAAGTCAGATACGATTAACGTTAAGAAAGAGCCTAAACCAGCGGTCGCCATTTCCGCGCCTTCAGAGAAGCAAGTCGCAATGAACCCACGATTTGGTTATACCATCCAAGTGGTCGCGGTAGGCTCGCAAGCTAAAGTTGATCGTTTTGCTAAAAAATTGCCGGCGAATGGACAGCCAATTTGGGAAAACTACAAAGTGATTAATGGCACAAAATGGTATACCGTCCTATTCGGTGACTATGCATCGCGTACCGAGGCTAAGAAAGCGATTTCTCAACTTCCAGAAGAATTTCAATCACTTAAGCCTTTTGTCAAAAGCATTGATAAAATTAAGAATTCTGAATTCCCAGCGCTTAATAAGCTAAATTAATTTGAATTTGAATGAAAAAGGGGGCGAATGCCCCCTTTTTGTATTTTTAGTGTCAAATTCGTTTATTTCCCCACCAATTGGTATCCACAACACGTTTTTATCAGCTCAAACTCGTGTAACTTTCACGCTTATTGATTATGATTGACGTATCGTTTTTAAAATCCAGTTTCATGGAAAGCATTCAATGACTCAAACTACCATTCTTTTATTATGCGGCGGCGGTTCCTCGGAACACGAAGTCTCACTAGTTTCTGCCGATTTTATCCAACAACAACTTGAACTGACTAATGGCTTTGAGGTTGTGCGTGTTGAGATGAAAAAGGATGGTTGGTATACCCAGCATGGCGAACTGGCTTATTTGGATACAAATAGCGGCAGTCTGAACTTCGCCGACACGTCATTACACATCGATTTTGTTGTGCCTTGTATTCATGGTTTCCCTGGTGAGACGGGCGATATTCAATCGATGCTCGAGTTAGCTGGGATTCCTTACCTAGGCTGCAGAGCCGAAGCCAGCACCAATAGCTTCAATAAAATTACGTCCAAACTTTGGTACGATGCGATTGGTATCCCGAATACGCCTTATCTCTTTTTGTCACAAAATAGCCAGAACGCATTTGAGCGCAGCCGCGATGCATTGAACGAGTGGGGCGCGTTATTTGTGAAGGCTGCTTGTCAGGGATCTTCGGTTGGGTGCTATAAAGTGACGAATGAGCAACAATTGAAAGATGCCATAGACAGTGCGTTTGGTTTCTCTGAGCAAGTGTTGGTTGAAAAAGCGTTAAAACCACGTGAACTCGAAGTGGCCGCATATGAGATGAATGGCGAATTGTTTGTCACCAAGCCTGGAGAGGTCAAGGCACCAGCTGATGCGTTTTACACTTATGAAGAAAAATACAGTGCAGACAGCCACTCAACAACGGATATTGAAGCTCAAAACCTCACCGAGCAACAGGTCGAATTGATTCGTCATTACAGCCAACGCGTTTTTGAGCAAATGAAGCTTCGTCATTTATCACGTATCGATTTCTTTATGACCGAGAAGGGTGAAATTTACCTGAATGAAGTCAACACATTTCCTGGAATGACGCCGATTTCGATGTTCCCTAAAATGCTTGAAAACAATGGTCATAAGTTTAAAGACTTCCTTGCAGGGTGCGTTACGTCGTCACTTTAACCGAGGGGTTTAAAACGTTTAAAGACCATTTTCTCGAGTTCTGCTTTGCCAATATTACCGAGGTATTGGTTTGGCATCGCAGGGCTTAGCCATCGTCCGTAATGTTGAATGTCTCTAAGCGTCATTCCTTGCTTTGCTAAATCCTTTACTTTACCAACTCTTGACGATTGACCGGAAAACCCGACTTTTAATCCCAGCAAATCACTTGCATAGCGTTGAATGCGATAAATCGATGAATCGTCGAGTGGGGCTGAGTTAATATTGCCATGACGATCAATGGCTGAAAATAATGGGAGATAGTTTTCTATGGAAGGTAATAAACTCATCCACTGTTTGAGTGAACGCTGAGCTTGTTCACTCAAGTCATAACGCTGAGCACCGATATACACAGCCAGCTGTTCATTGCCTGTATCGAAGATAATGTCGTTAACCGTAAGCGATTTTAATTCTGAACGTTTCAGAGCACACTCAAACATTATGTAATAGACCGCTAAGTTGCGTCGCTCAATCGGGTGCGCCGAGTCCATTAGCTTAGCGCTAAGCTTTTCTAGGTGCAGCTTTTCGAATGCCACGGTATCTTTGGTATCATTTTTCTTTTCAACTTTAAAAAAGTTCATAGTATGAATAACTTGAGGATTGGCAGTGGGGTCCTTTAACGATAAAATACGGTGTACTAGTCCGATTGTGACATTGTAACGCCTAATGGTGGCAAATTTACGGCGAGCCGCTTCATGTTCGATAAATAACCGAACAGCGGTAACGGAAGCGGGAAGAGAAGACACGTGTTTTTGTGTGCAAAACTCAATGAACAAGTTCCAATCTTTAACCATCGCCAGAAGCGAATTTTTCGAATATTGACCATCGGTAAGTTCATCAAGAGTATCGATTGTGGCCTGTTTTTTAAGTTGTTTGATAAATGTCGCGATGGTCTTTTCATCGCTGATTTGTAAGATTTTTTTTCGCATGGCGCTGTAATCGCTTTTCACAATTGCTCAGATAAACTTGATAACACATAATATCGAATTATTATTAAAATTAACCTTTGATTTAATTGATTATTACTATGCCTGTTGCAACATACCGAGGTTTTACCCTCTCTACAGCCGGATCATCCACTGATGTATGGCAAGTTAAAATCAAGAAACATAAGCTTTCTGGTAGCATGGCTGCGGTTAAAAAAAGTATTGATTGGTTTTGTGATACCGCCAGTATTATCGACCCCAAAGAGTTCAGCTCTTTGGAAGCTAAGCGTCAAGAGCCTTCTCAGCCTGCTCAAGAAAATTTTCACGGTCATGTTTTAAAAAATGACACGGGAGATCCAAAAGCTTGGTACTGTTTTTTTAACGGTCGATTGCTTAAAGGTAACAAAATCGCAATTCAAAAACACATCGAACAGCAGTTACTTGCTCAGCAGGCTGCTGCGAAACAAATGAAGAAGTAGTACGGTTATGGCATTAGTTTACTCTACCGAAACTGGGCGCATTAAGCCCGAAGAAGAGAAGGTCGAACGTCCGAAAGGCGATGGTATCGTTAGAATACAACGCCAGACAAAAGGCAGAAAAGGCAAAGGTGTTTCCATCGTTACTGGTTTGGATATGGATGATGCACCATTAAAATTACTTGCAGCGGAGCTTAAAAAGGTATGCGGCTGTGGTGGTGCTGTGAAAGAAGGCACTATCGAAATTCAAGGCGATGCCAGAGATAAGATTAAAACGCATTTAGAAAAGAAAGGGTTTACGGTTAAATTAGCAGGTGGCTAATTCTGTCTAAACTCATCTCATCCTGAGTAGCGCGGTTATCTGATACCGCGTTGCTCATGTTCTTCTCGTTCTTGTATTCTCCCCATCTATCACATGTTTGATTGTGGCACTGAATTCCAAACTGTTAGGAATGCTGGTCACTTTATTCTTGATATCAAAAGTTTCATAGTAACTGTAAAGCTTTACACGACAATTGGTTAGCCAAAGAGTACCGTTATTATGTCTTCTCTATTTTCTCCTATTCAATTAGGCCATCTGCAACTTAATAATCGCGTCGCCATGGCGCCAATGACTCGCGCTAGGATCCAAAACGCGCAAGACGCTGCCGATGAAAACACTGCAATCTATTATCAACAGCGAGCTTCAGCCGGACTTCTGATCACTGAGGGATCGCCGATATCCCGTCAGGGGCAGGGATTCTTGTATATTCCGGGGATTTATAATCGCCAACACGTGCACGGATGGCAACAAACCACAAAAGCCGTGCATGAAAAAGGAGGAAAAATTTTTATCCAACTTTGGCATGTTGGTCGAATGTCGCACACCAGTTTGCAACCGGAGGGGCAATCTCCCGTAAGTTGTGTTGATACTCAAGCAAATGGTACATGTTTTGCGTTCGATGAGAATGTTGAAGCAGGGCGTGTTGCGGTGTCTCGTGCGAGAGGACTGACGGTAGCTGAAATTAAAGATGTCATTGCGGATTATGTGAAAGCGGCGAAGTATGCGATAGAAGCCGGGTTTGATGGCGTCGAGATTCATGCTGCTAACGGCTATCTGATTGAACAGTTTATCAACGCAGGTATTAACACTCGTTCGGACTCGTATGGCGCTCAGACGATAGATAACCGATTAAGGTTCGCACTTGAAGTCACCGATGCTGTATGTAATGCAATTGGAAGCGACCGTACCGGTATTCGAATTTCGCCTTTTGGCCGTTTTAGTGATATGCCTGCTTTCGATGATGAAGAGCTTACATGGACGACTTTAGGGCAAGAGTTAGCAACACGAAACCTCGCTTATGTCCACCTTAATAACCAAGATGTTCCAGACGGCTCAACGACGTTACCAGATGGGTTTGTAGAAAAGTTCCGCGCTGCCTACAAGGGCGTGCTAATGATTGCGGGAGGTTTTGATAAGTCGTCTGCTGAACGGTATCTGTCTTCGGGGATGGTTGACATGGTGGCCTTCGGACGTCCGTACATTGGTAATCCAGATTTAGTTGAACGTATGGCCAACGGTTGGCCTTTAAATGAATCGATCAGAGAGTTTTTCTACGGTGGTGATAATCGTGGATACATCGACTATCCATACTATCAACAAAAATGAACCAACTATTTTAGTTATATAGAGGTATCTATGAATCGAGTTGTGATTGTTACTGGAGGAACGCGGGGAATCGGTTTGGAAACGGCGAAAACGTTTCTCAATAACGGCGATAAAGTGGTTGTTGCCAGCATTGATTCTCCCCAAGTGATCGAACAGGCGATGAGTGAGCTAAAAGCAATCGGAGACGTGATATTTACGGAGTGTAATATTGCTGATCCTGCTCAGTGTGAATATGCGGTAGAGCAAGCTGTTGAACAATATGGACAGCTTGATGTTGTCGCCAATGTCGCTGGTGTGGTCGGTAAGCGTGAAGAACTGATTGAAGCCGACCTCGATGATATATTTAACACCATAAACATCAACCTGATGGGCACCATAAATTTGGGTAAGTTTGCAGGTAAAGCGATGGTCGAGAAAAAATCAGGGGTGATTATTAATGTCGGCTCTATTTGTGGCACGATAGCAAATACTGAAAATATGGGCTATCACGCCAGCAAAGGTGGAGTGAAAATGGTGACTCAAGCGTTAGCACGTGAATTATCTCCCCATGGAGTTAGAGTGTTATCCGTTGCGCCTGGCTGGGTGAACACCGACATGATCGACGCGCCCATTGCCGAAATTGGCGGAAAACTGCACATGAAAGGCCGAATTATTGAACCAATGGAAATTGCCAACGCGATTTACTTAATGTCGCTGCCGGAAGCCAGCGCGATTAACGGAACGACGGTAATGGTTGACGATGGTTATTCCGCATTCAAAGGTGTGGATGGTTACCAAGCTTAATTTGCTCATTATTTTTTGTGACTGAGTTAAAGCCGGTTTGCTTATAAATAGATAAGCCTATAGAGATACGACACCTAATAATCAGGATGAGATTCGAAGATTAACACACTGGTTATTAGGTATTTTATGGTAAATAGTTATGTTTAACGCACATAGTATTTACCAATTTTCAGACATCAACCAAGAAGAGGGAACAAAGACAGCGATAAAGCCGCTTATTAAGCCTTTATTTAACATAATATATATAATGCGTATTTAGGTGTTTTTGTTAAATGTCTATAACGACTTTGTGCTCATCGACATTATTCTGTTTGTGTTAGCGATATTTTAAATATCGATGTCTTTTAAACATGAGCAGCTTGAGCTTGATAAACGGTAGTTTAACTTAAGAGTTCATCGTAAAGCGATATCATTCGATACAAATAATCCGTTTCCTCTGGCAACTCCATTCATTGCGCTTGAACTCAAAACTAACGCAATTGTGCGTTGCATTGATGCTCTGACATTTCGCGTCTACAAAACAGAATCGACCCAATCGTCTACTTGAGCGACTGTAACTGCCATGCATTTAGGTTTGGCGCAAACCTGTCATATCGAAAGCGTGGATTCGACCCGCATCCTAACAGTGACACTGTCACTAGAGTGAATTACTAATCACGTTTCAAGTTTCTTACAAAATAAGCCGTATGAGATTAATGTGCCGGCGCCATATTGATGAGTTCTGTATAAAAAGAATAATATTCTGCGTCTTACAGGTTGCAATACCACCATCATATAAACTGTAATTTTATTACAGTTTATTCATCATCGATAACCTCAAATATCAGCCTTTAGCACAAAACTCTAAGACAATTATTTGATTTTAAATGAATATTTAAATTGCCATAGTACTCTGGGTGTATTTTATGCGTCTTTATTTTTAGGTTTGTAAAGGTAGTATATTATATTGTTCATCATGAATTTTAGTTATAGTGCATTATAGGTTATAAAAAAGGACCATGTTGATTCATGGACCTTTTCTTATCTCACTATTGCTCGTTTTGAGCTCGTTCTCTTATCCGTTCAGCGACAACTTTTATCGCTTGGGCCGTACTCATACCTTCAGCCATGAGCTTTTGGATTTCTTCTACAGCCTCTTGTTGCTCTTGGTGAGAAAGAGTCGGTAAATCATCAAACATAGTCACCTCTTTATTTTCAATCGGCGACTATATTATGAATCGTTAATAGCTCGCAAGGAAATTTATGTACCCGCCCATCGCATCGGCGCTTGTATAACTTGCTCCGACATCTAATTGCATCAAACCAAGTAAATTTAATCCTATACCTGCGGTGAGCGTATCTTCACTGTCACTGTAAGCTAGGTTTCGATTCCAACCAGCTCGAAGCTTTAATTGACGGAGCAAATCTAATTCCCCCCTACCCTTAGCATCTGTTTGTTATCGTTAAAGTTCGTAAAACGATCTTCTTCTCGTAAATCATAGTCCACACTCAAAGTGAAGTAATCTGCGACAATGCCAGCCCCCAACGTGAATTGTGGCCGCATTTTGTAAGCGTAAGAGAGGTCTAAACTACGTGATTGGCTGTTATCTAAGCTTGAAGTGAGTGTTTCGGTAACACGCTTCGTTTCTATATCACGAGAAAATAGGTTTTTGCCGGAAACCCCGACGCGAAATGGACCATAAAACCAGATCATACCGGCGTCCATGTTAAACATAGTTTCGCCTTTTTGGTTTTCTCCAAGGTCGGAAATATCGTAGTTATTGAGGTTTGCTGAATAAACAAAGGTGTATATGCGTTGAAGCTTAGGTGCGATGCCCAAAGCCATGTGTTGGCCTAGAAAAGTTTGGTATTTGGCTAGTGATATCCCTGCTTCTGTCACACCGAGCGAAACTGCATTCACCGCACTTAATTCAGCATTTACCGCAGTATCAACTTGCGCGTTACCGGTATTTGCTCCGTCATAAACGTCCGCTTGCACAACCGATTGGGCATAGGCTTTACCAAATATATTCATAGAAACAAATTGGTTTGGTATCGCGAAGGATACAACACCGCCAAAATCTAAGCCAATGGTATCACCATTGATATCATCAAGGTGCTGCTGTAATTGGCCAACATTACTGTAATTGCCATCAGATGCTTCAGAAATCAAATCGGAGATGGCGTCGATGCCGTCAACCATCTGATCCTCATCGTTATAACGGACACCAACACTTGGCAATATCATGCCCACGTCGTCATTACGTCGATAAATGGCGGTTAAAGCGGGATTATAAAATGGTGCGGTAAGAAAACTGCCGGAAACAACACCAACACCACCCATCGCATCGCCTCGAGCTTCGATTGAATAATTGGTGGCGTAGACACTAGAACTCGCAAGCGCGAGTGCAAAAGTAAGATGTTTTAATTTTAGTTGGCTCATGTCGCTATAGTTCTGTTAATTATCTCTTTAACTATAACGACATAAAACACGGTAACTTTAACTATTCATCCGCAGATACATCGTAGGTTTTACTGATTATTTGAGATTCCTCAACAATTATCGGCCCTTGCCAACGTTGGTGAGTCATCGAAACCGCTAATACATAACGATCAGGTGGAATGGCGCTGGTATCTAAAGAGGTGGGATATTCCGTTTCATAGTTGTGGCTCCATACCTGATTATAACGACCATCAACATAGTCATAGACGGCTACATTGAGCTTTGGTAAGGGGCAGGTTGGATTAAGTAACGCCTTTTTTTCTACTTGCCACTGATCTTTGGTTGCCCAGCGTACGGTTTGCTTGGCTTTTTCCTCACCAATCACCAGCCAAGAACTCCAAGAGGTTTGGTCTGCTGCGGTCACATCAATACGATACAGCCCCATAGGCATTCGGCTGTTGAGGTTGTAGCGTTTAATGTATTTTACCTGACCTTCTTCATCATTAAGTGGCTGCGAAATCAAAGAATCATCACTAGATAGAGACTTAACAATCCAGCGAGTCAATGACACATCCACCAATTCCTTGGTTGAGTTAACTTCAACCACTGCTCGGTAGGCGTCGCGTCCTGGACTTTGAATGTCAGAGCGTCGAACGGTCACAGACTTTAACCACAGAGGGAGCGCTTTAGTATCTAACCCTTTTCCGCAATCGGCTTCAAGGGACATTAAGAACAGGTCATTAAGGTGTGGCGTAAGGTTTTCGTTTTTTTCTAGCTGCCAGACTTCCACCAACGATGAAAACATCGCTGGTAAATTGCCGTTGAGCAAATTTTGGTGCGCTTGAGTTAAAGGCGTATTGCTTTCAAACCAAGGCACATTTGCTGAAAAGCAAGGCGCACTGCTAACAAGCAGTGCCCCTAGAATAGAAACCGTTCGCTTCATTATGCTTTCATTTTGTAACCAACGCCGCGCAAGGTTTCGATCTCAAGCCCAGGAAGCTTTTGACGAAGTTGCAAAACGTGGGTATCAACAGTTCGAGTGGTCGGGAAATGATTATATCCCCATACGTGATCAAGCAGTTCATCACGAGTAAACACACGCCCTAAGTTGCTAGCTAAAAACAGCAGCAAGTCGAACTCGGTACGGGTTAAGGTAATGGACTCTTCTTTATAAAACACTTCTCGTGTAGATTTATCAATCACAAGGTGTTCAGTACGAACCTTGGAGTCATCTTCCATATCAAGTTCAGGTGCGCGAAGTTGTGCTCGAACACGGGCAAATAGCTCTGCTTCGGCAAATGGTTTAGTTAAATAATCATTTGCGCCAGCATCAAGCCCCATGACTTTATCTTTCACTGTCACTAACGCAGTGAGCAAAATAACCGGTACGTCTTTAAGTTGTCGCCACTCTGGTAAATGTACGACTGAATCGCCATCGGGCAATTGACGGTCCAAAATGACGAGATCCGCTTTTTCCCAATGCTGAGCAACTTCAGCAATTGTTTCAGCGTGAAAACATTCATATCCCGCTTGTTCAAGGCTTACTAGTAAGCCATCCGCTAAGTTTTTATCATCTTCAACGAGAAGCAACGTCTGTTTCACAAGGTATCTCCAATATAAATGTTGTCGGTGGACCAATGAGGGACATTTTTCCGCCCATCCGACCAACCATTGATTCAACGATCGTTAAACCTAAACCAAGTCCACTTTTACTCACGAATGGCTTACGAACGTTTCGCCAATCTTTTTGAGTCAGTTCCCCTTGGTCGATCACTTTAACCGTGAGGTTTGTTTGTGTTGTTGTTACATCAATCGTAACGGGAGCAACGCCATATTTCATCGCATTGCGGATTAAATTATCGATACATGTACCTAACCAGTACACATTCAACTTAGCAGCAACATCTTGATTTATCTTAAATTCGATGTCACCTACAAATTCTTCTTCTACTTTAAATGCTAACCATTCTTCAACCGAGGGCACCCATTCCGTTGCCAAAGGTTTGTTGTCTGATTGCAAATAGTCCTTACTGGCTTCTGCAAGTTGTCTCAATCGACGGGAATCTTCACATAAACGTCGAAACTCGTCGTATACCGATTCCGGAAGATGTTCGAACTCACGGCGAAACCCTTCCACGGTCAATGACAAACTTGCGATTGGCGTTCTCAACTCGTGAGTCAAGATTTGAAGGATTAACATACGGCTCCGCATCTCCTGCCGTTTGCTATTCCATCGATAAATTGACCAACCAATCACCAATAAGATGTTGGCGATAACCAACACGACCATACTGATTCTTAACAAATCAGAGTGGTCTTCTACGCCCCAGCATAAGTTACCGCGCTGAATAAAACAGGTACTTGCCTCACTCTCTAGTTGATAACTTAGCCCTGCTTCATCTTTATTTGCTTGCCAAACGCTTTCCGGAAAAACGTAGTAACTGTCGTTTTTTCTTAACCAGAACTCATCATCTTCAAGGAACATACTTGAACCTGCGATTAACGAGTTCATTGATTCTTCACTCATGCGTTGCAGACGACCGAGTAACGAGTTTTCTGACGCAACCGGACGCTCTTTGACATGCATGTACTGCTGAAGTTCAATCGCCTTATCAGGATGAACTAAAACATAACGGTGCGCGTAAGAACCACCACCTGGGTGAATCAATGCGCTTCTTGCAAACCATCGTTGAGACAAAGTTGTCCCGTTACATATGGCGCGAGTGAAAACCAAAGGCTCTGTTACCAATGGGTTCAGAGGCAAGTTTCCAGTACAGTTCTGTGCAAGTTGATACAAGCGCTGAATATCTCGCAGTGGATATTCTGCCGTCTGCGGCAACATTGAACTTGGTTCGATAAGGCGCGTCGGGTAGTCCGATTGTAGCGCCCTGACGTCATACGAAACAATGGCATTTGATGTATCAAACAGATCGATAAATAGATCAATTCGCTCCGGCAACGAATCCGCTCTTGCCAGCGAAGACACCAGTAGACTGCAAGTTATCAGGGTTCGTAATACTTTAGTAATCAATGTATTTATTCGTCATATCAGTAATTTATACAAAACTTGGCGCATTATGACAGAATGAGGTTTCTCAAATGTAATATAAATGTCAACAAGACCGTTCTCGAAATAAAAGAAGCCAGCATGATACCATGCTGGCTCCATTTATAAACTAATCTTAAAGTTTATAGCGATTTAGAAATCGCGTCGACGCTATCTTTTGCATCCCCAAACAACATATGCGTATTTTCTTTAAAGAATAGTGGGTTTTGAACCCCCGCATAACCAGTGTTCATTGAACGTTTAAATACAATCACATTTTGTGCGTTCCAAACTTCTAACACAGGCATTCCAGCGATTGGGCTATTCGGGTCTTCTAAGGCCGCCGGGTTGACCGTATCGTTAGCTCCAATGACTAACACGGTATCGGTACTTGAGAAATCATCGTTGATCTCATCCATCTCCAATACAATGTCATACGGGACTTTAGCTTCTGCTAACAATACATTCATGTGTCCAGGTAAACGACCAGCTACTGGGTGAATCCCGAAACGTACGTCAATCCCTTGCGAGCGAAGCTTTTCAGTAATCTCATAAACCGGGTATTGCGCCTGGGCAACCGCCATTCCGTACCCTGGCGTGATGATCACGGATTTAGAGTTTTTCAACATGTCAGCCACATCTTCCGCGCTGATTTCACGATGTTCACCCTGTTCCTCATCCCCTGAAATAGAAATTTCTTGGCCAAACCCGCCAGCAATAACACTAACAAACGAGCGGTTCATCGCTTTACACATGATGTACGAAAGTATCGCACCAGAAGATCCAACCAACGCACCAGTTACGATAAGCAGGTCATTAGCAAGCATGAAGCCCGCGGCTGCGGCTGCCCAACCTGAGTAAGAGTTCAGCATTGACACAACTACAGGCATATCTGCACCACCGATTGATGCAACCAAGTGATACCCAAAAGCAAATGCAATTAACGTCATCACAATCAAGGCAAACATGCTGCCGTCAGCACTGACAAAGTGGTACATCAACAACAGAGAAACCACAATCGCGAGAAGATTCAATTTGTGCTTATGAGGAAGGTTAAGCGGAGATGAAGAAATCACCCCACGTAATTTTCCAAACGCAACAATGGATCCAGTAAACGTCACAGCACCAATAAACACGCCGAGGAAAACTTCAACTAAGTGAATCACATGTTCCGCGTGCATTCCGGCTAAGTCAGTTGAAACGGGTACTGGCGGTTCTAAAAAGCTGTTGTACCCCACCAACACTGCGGCCATCCCGACAAAACTGTGCAAAACGGCCACCAACTCTGGCATTTCGGTCATTTCAACTTTTTTCGCGTAGTAGATACCGATGGAACCACCGATGATCATCGCTAAAATGATCCAACCAAACCCTTGTGCTGATGGAGAGAAGATCGTCGCGATCAGCGCAATGGTCATCCCTGCGATGCCGTAATAGTTACCGGACTTTGCGGATTCCTGTTTTGACAAACCCGCCAAGCTCAAAATAAAAAATAGCGCAGCAACAATATATGCCGCCTGTACTAATCCTGCAGACATTCGTTACTCCCTATTAATTTTTTCTAAACATTTCAAGCATACGTTTCGTGACAGTGAAGCCACCAAAAATGTTTATGCTTGCGATCAACACCGCGACAAAAGACAACACTGTGACTAATCCGTTGCCTTGACCAATCTGCAATAACGCGCCCACAACAATAATACCGGAAATGGCATTTGTAACCGACATTAACGGCGTATGCAGAGCATGAGTTACGTTCCACACAACGTAATAGCCGACAACACAGGCAAGAACAAACACCGTAAAGTGCGCAAGAAACGCAGCTGGCGCGACAGACGCAACCCATGCAAATGCCCCAACAGCCACGACAAGCCCAGCTAATTTCTTAACTGGCGAAACTGGCTGTTCAATTTTTTGCTCAGGAACTGGCGCTGATTGTGGTTTGGCTTGTGGCTGCGCCGAAACTTGAATCGGCGGCGCAGGCCAAGTGACTTCACCGTCTTTCACCACCGTGATACCGCGTAACACCACATCGTCAAAATCAATATAAATGGTACCGTCTTTTTCTTTACACAGCAGTTTGAAAAGGTTAACTAAGTTTGTCGCGTATAACTGAGACGATTGGGTGGGAAGGCGACCAACCATATCTGTGTAACCAACCACTTTAACACCGTTGGGTGTCGTGATGACTTTATCAGCTTGAGTATATTCGCAGTTTCCGCCGTTTGCAGCCGCAAGATCAACGATGACACTCCCCGCTTTCATGCTGTCGACCATCTCTTTGGTGATAAGCTTCGGTGCGGGCTTACCAGGAATCAGAGCCGTGGTAACTATGATATCGACATCTTTTGCTTGCTGGGCATACAACTCAGCGGCTTTGCGGTTAAATTCATCAGACATTTCTTTGGCGTAGCCATCACCAGAGCCTGCTGATTCTTGATAATCCAGCGTTAAAAATTCGGCGCCCATAGATTCAACTTGCTCTTTGACCTCAGGACGAACGTCAAAAGCACGAACAATAGCCCCTAAGCTACCTGCCGCTCCGATCGCTGCAAGACCAGCCACACCGGCACCTGCAACGAGCACCTTGGCTGGTGGAACCTTACCCGCGGCGGTAATTTGACCTGTGAAAAAACGGCCAAATTCGTGTGCCGCTTCAACCACCGCGCGATAACCCGCGATGTTGGCCATTGATGATAATGCATCTAACGCTTGTGCACGTGAAATTCGTGGCACGGCATCCATTGCCATGACATTAATTTTTTTGGTTGCCAGCGCTTCCATGAGTTTCGGGTTCTGCGCAGGCCAAATAAAACTGACTAATGTTGCGTCATCTTTAAGTAGTGCTATCTCTTCTTCTGACGGCGCATTGACTTTGAAAATAATGTCACTTGCCCAGACTTCTTCCGTTGAAGCGATAGACGCCCCCGCTGTGACGAAAAGCGTATCGTCAAAACTGGCAAGAGAACCAGCACTTGACTCCACGACCACCTCAAACCCTAGTTTGATTAATTGCTCCACTGATTTAGGCGAAGCAGCCACCCGCGTTTCTCCCGCAAGTGTTTCTTTTGGCACACCAATTTGCATAGCTATTCCTTGACGATTGGCACAATGAATCACTTTTTTAACTAACCATTACTGCAACCGCAAGCCCTTCACCGCATAAATACGAAATATCATTACTTATAACTTTAAAGTATGAATAAACATGCGCATATTCACGATTGTAAGACAAGCCCAATCGTAATTCAGAGGTCAAACCAGTTGCTTGTTTTTTCTTTCTAAACAATACATTAGATATAAAAAGAGCTATAAGCATAACGTCTTATAGCTCGATAAAATATGATAAGAATCAAGAAGCATTAGGATGTGCTAGAAAATTTTCCCACCCATTTGGTCGATAAACATTTGTGCCTTTTTCAGCATTAAATCGTTTGCATCAGTTTTGGATGACAACACGTCAGAACGGATAAACTCGTGCGTCTTGAGCTCGCCTTCGACTTCTTTTGTTATTCTTCCCGCAATACGATATTGCCCTCCCTCCGCAATGGCGGAAGGATAGATATGAAACCCTTTATATTCTTCTGGTTCTATTTTTTCTGGTTCGCTTTTGCTACCACCAAATAAACGCGAAAATAAACCCACTTCAACTCCTTAAATTACTTTGACCCAATGAGCGGCTTTTCATACCACTCTAATTCACTGTCTTCTTCAGCGTATTGGCTACCGTGTATCACTTCTATGCCGTCATCATCGCGATTTTTACGGCGATCATCAACGATCATTTCCGTCGCTGCCGCAATCGCCTTATCGACATGCTGCTTAAGGACGACAAGACGCTCTTCTGGTAACGCAGAGAGAAAATCGATGTCGTACCTAATATACACAGGTCTAACCCTATTTAATGCGAGGCATGCCAAATCAGACAGTTGTTCATGAGTAAAGCGCAGAACATAGTCGTCACCAGCTAACACTTGCCCAACTAAAGTTTCCATATAATTGTGAACGTCAGAACCAATTTGCATACGCTTTTCCTTTGACTAACAATGAATAAACATCACAACCTTGTATTGAGTATAGGATTAAATTTGATGGAAAAACTAGCGACTGTTTTGCAAAATTTGCGCTAGCGAGTCCATATTCGGGGCTAGACTCCATTTTTCATACTCAAGTATGGTAAAAAGCTTGGAAATTCATTAAATCGCGTTATTCTTGTCTTCCTAACAAAATTATGAAAAGTTATTAAAGTCACGCCTAATACATGTCTTACTCAATAGTTACCTCATACTGGTTTCGACTCACATTTCCAATCTTGCTGCTTTGTCTAGTGACGCTGGGAATGAGTAACGTCATTATCGTGACTCAAGCCAATTTAGGATTTGCATCTAACCTGCCATTTGTCCTATTTGCTGCTGTTATCGCGCTTGGACATGCTTTTAAGCAAAGTCGTATCGCCATGATATCCACGGCTATGTTAGTGGCGTATTGGGTCATTCAGTGGCGACTCCAGGTCCCACTCGCAACAGGCACCACCTTGCTTGAATTGGCGTTGCTTGCGTTTCTGTTCCCCATCGCGGCCATGTTAGTGTACTCGATGCGAGATACCAGCCTACTCTCAAAAACATACGTTGCGTTTTTAGTGACGCTGTCACTATTTTGCGGCTGGAGTTATCTGATTCTCGACTATTTTGCCGCTGGTGGCTTTACCAACGTCAATGAAACCTTTTTATATATCGAGCCCGTCATATCAAAACTGCCACTGATTCTTGTGCTCTATTTATGTGCGGTCATTGGTATCGCAGCGATTCTGCTCCTGAAACATAACCGTATTATCGACGCTGTTGCTTATAGCTCTTTAGTGCTAGCCAGCACAACATTTATCTTTTTTCATGTGCCCTATATTTCAGTCACGATGTTTTCTATTGCGGCGATCGTTCAGATTATTTATCTATTGTCAGCCAGTTATGAGCTTGCATTTAATGATCGATTAACCAATATTCCCGGGCGATTGGCGCTGGATTCAGACCTCAAGCACTTAGGGCGAAAATACGCTATCGCAATGGTTGATATCGATCATTTTAAAAACTTTAATGACTCTTATGGTCATGATACGGGGGATGACGTCCTTAAGCTGGTTGCAGCTAAGCTACAAGAAGTCGGAGGGAAAGCTCGCGTATACCGTTATGGCGGAGAAGAGTTCACGATTTTATTTAAGGGCAAAACAGTGAAAGAGGCAAAGCCTCACCTAGAAACGTTAAGAGAAAACATCGCGGGTTATGAAATGACGCTACGTGATACCAATGCTCGCCCTAAAAACAATCGACAAGGCACCCGCCGCAGAGGTAAAAACGCTAACAATCAAACGGTAAATGTTACCGTGAGCATTGGTGTTTGCGATAATCGCAAAATAAATAAAGTCGAAGACGTGATTAAAGGCGCCGACCGCGCCTTATATAAGGCCAAAGATGGGGGACGAAATCAGGTTGCTGGCAATTAGTCTTGATTGAAAAATAAGACGATACTGCCCCCTTTGATCGCACTGCCGTAATTTATACTTAATCCCAAACCGATGTTATCAATCCAACGACGCAAAAATGGCGAGTCCATTAGCCAACCAAACGAAGATTCATAATAATAATTCGTCCCAAACGGTTGGCTCGGGTCTCCTCCTATATCAACTCGGCGTAACGTTCCATACAGTGAGTGAACTGACCCACTCCACTCTTTTAAGTGATACATAGCCTCAACACCGTTAGACAAATACCAGCCTTCAGGGTTACCAACATCGCCATCATTGGCATTCCCCCAACCAAACCCGTAGAAGTAATGCGCGGTACTGTTAAGGTTCCATTTCCCCCAAGCTTCATTGGCTTGGTATTTGATTTTAATCGTTGGCTCCAACGTTATCGCGTAGGCATCTGTATTATAGATAACGCCGTCTAGAAGCGGTTTAACTAAACGCCGAGACAACTCACTTCGGTACTCGTGGTGATTACGATAATATTGAAGATGCGCGGCAAGCCCCGGCGTCAATGACCAGTGTGGATCCGCTCGGTAGCGTAATTGATAGCCGCTCATAGCGCCTACTATTAGTTGATCTTGTTTATCACGTTGAGGATGTTGGCGAATACGCACCGAATTATCACCAGATAGAAGCGAAAAGCGCGTGGTGATCTGGTGTTGAATTTGATTACTGCGATCATTGAGTTCGAATGTGTAGGGTAACGACGTTACCGCCAATTGCTGACGAAGTTGTAACGCTTCTTCTGAGCCAATGTTGTCATTATGAATGTTAAATAATTCGTTCGGGTCGAAGTCATGTAAACCGAAACTCAGAACTTCACTATCTGAAAGGATAATCCCCGTTGACAACGCCCGCTCAAGATATTTTTCTGCAGGCGGATAAGACGCAGCCACTGCCGGAGCAACAATGATGAACTCAACGATAAGTACGCTTTTCACCCCTAATCGCACTAACTTAACCTAACTAATCGATTGAACCTGTCTATTGGTTAACAATTAAACGTAAAATAACCAAGCGCTTTATTCACCATCGAGTGAAAGGTCACCAAGATGATACAGTTTTTTTGTATTTTCACACGATTTGGCGATGGCGCACAAACCATACAGTGACAACGTAACTCAATCGGCAAATAGCGATGATAAATAATCTATAGTGTTCATATTGAGCGAAATTGAGTACAGACCCGAAAAAGCTTTATACAATAAACAATATGCTAAAAAAGGCTTGAATAGCAGTTGACTTTCAACACGTTTTTTTTAGCATATCGGCTCAATTTACTATGAGAATTATCAGATGACTGACTCAAATAATCCTGAACAAATGGATATTACTCTTGACCAACTATCAGCCGAACTTCGTCAAGTGGTTGAGTTCGATGATGTGCCAGAGTCCATGTACAATATGGTTGCTTCCATTCACGAAGTAACAGAAGAGTCGGTTCGTGAAGCTTGGGATTCCCTTCCAGCAAGCGCTCAGAATATCGTGGATAGCTTCGAGCAATTTCATGCTCTTATTTCCGTGAGCCAATCTTTTGCCGGCATCAATGTGATGGAGGAATTTCCAAATTTGAATTTGCCAGAATCAATGTCTGACGATGAAAAAGAGCAGTATCGTGCAGAGCTACTTGATAAAGTACTGCATGATTGTATTAAAGACATGGTTAAGCAAATCAAAAAAGCGCGCCGCGACCCATTACTAAAGAAAGACTTTCGCGACGTGTTTGCGAGATAATCCCGCAAACCATTCCGTCATAGTCAATATAACGACGATCAAAAGCCGCATCATGGGCGGCTTTTTTCATGGAGCAGACTAATATCTTGTTGCGAGATGCTCACACCTTTGATCTGAGCAAAGACAAGATCGCCCTTATTAAGGACGAGATCATCAACAGCCCATTTCGTTAACCTCGCCCATAAATAACTCTTAGGCGCTAATTCAACCTTAACCGCGACGCTCTGGTTATCTTCAGCGGATTCCATCGCCTCAATCTCTAGTACCGTTGCAGGGATCACATTTCGAATGGACGTTTGGTTGGGCTCCGATTTGGTTAATGACACATCATTAGCACGAATTTGTACTCGAACAGATGATTGCAGCGGCATATTTATATGCTGAATCCACAGTGACACACCGTCGCTGATCATCACTTTACTCAGTGCGTATTTTTCCCATTGCTCAACCAAGGTGCCGTCAAACAATGAACTCTGTTCTGAGTAAGATTGCCAAGGCCTCATCGCAGCAGACGCCCATACGTCTTCCAAGCGTCCATTGACAGCGACCTTGCCATTATCAATAACAACAAGGTGCGAGGCTAAGCGTAGAACCTCATCAAGACTATGTGATACGTAGATGATTGGTAATTCGACCCGTTCAGCGAGTTGCTCTAAAAACGGAAGCACTTCACGTTTGCGAGGTAAATCTAATGACGCCAACGGTTCGTCCATCAGCAGAATATCAGGTTTACTCAACAACGCTCGCCCAATAGCAACGCGCTGTTTCTCACCTCCCGAGAGTTGATGTGGGTACCGTGAAAGTAAAGGCTCTATCGCAAGCAAGGATATCACTTGCTTAAAATACTCTTCGTCTTTTTGTCTTACTCCGTAGAGTAAGTTTCCTTTGACACTGTAATGAGGAAACAGTCGCGCCTCTTGAAATACATAGCCTATTTTACGCTGATTAACGGGCAAGTTGACCCGTTCTTGACGACTAAACAGTGTACGCTCTTTAAATACAATGTGACCAGAGTCTGGGCGTACAAGCCCGGCTAATACATTGATGATAGACGTCTTTCCTGCGCCCGAGCGTCCAAAAATCGCAGTGACACCTCGGCCAGGTATCGTTAGGTCAACATCGATGTAAGTATCACCTAATTGCTTCGTAAAGCAGACAGCAAGTTGATTCATCGGGTCACTCCTAACCTGCTGATCATGCGGCGTGAAATCCACTCAGAGGTCATCAAAGACCCTAGAGCGATAACAATGGAAATCACGCACAACCGCGCAGCCTGCGCCTCTGCGCCTGGCGTTTCGATGAAGCTGTACATCGCCAAAGGGATGGTTTGTGTTTCTCCAGGAATATTCGAGACAAAAGTAATGGTGGCACCAAACTCACCCAGAGAACGAGCGAATGATAACATCGCCCCGGTAATCAAACCGGGGATCGTCAATGGTAATGTGATGGTAAAAAACACCTTCACATTTGATGCACCAAGTGTTTGAGCGGCCTGCTCTAGTTTTACGTCCACATTTTCTAGGCTCAAACGAATGGAACGTACCATCAAAGGTAAAGAGACAACAACACATGCGATCACTGCCCCTTTCCAGCTAAAACTGAAAACTAAACCAAACTGTTCATACAGCCATTTGCCTATAATGCCCTGCCTGCCCATTGTCACCAGTAATAAATAGCCGATGACAACCGGAGGCATAACAAGCGGTAGATGAATAATACTGTCCAACAAACTCTTGCCAACAAACTGAGTTCTGGCCAATATCCACGCTAATATCAACCCCAAGGGAAGCAGCCATACAAGTGCGAACAACGCAACTTTAAGGCTGATAATAACGGCTTGGTATTCGTAATCAGTAATTAAATCCACGTTAAAACTCAGTTAAATCCGTAGCTGGCGAGTACTTCGCGCGCTTTTGGGGTATTTAAAAATTCTTTAAAGGCGTTCGAGGCATCTTTATCATTTAACGTCGCCATTGGATAACGAATTGGAGTATGTAATTGGTCATCAAACTCAGTCACGACGCCAACATTTTTCGATTGCATCGCATCGGTTTTGTAGACAATGCCGAGCTTTGACTCACCGCGTTCTACCAACGCAAGCGCGATGCGCACATTATTGGTTGGTGCAGTGTGCTTTTGGACTTCAGCCCAAACGTTCAGCGCTTCCAATGTTTCTTTACCATAAATGCCGGCGGGAACCGCTTGAGTGTTACCAATAGCCAAACGCGTTCCCTCTAAAGCCGAAACCCAGGCATTAGCATCCTCGAAATCAAACGCTTTCTCTTCACCCTTTGGGGAAATGAGTACCAATTTATTGGTGGCCAGTAATCCAACATGGTCAGGTTCGATGATCGTTTTATCTTCTAGGTATTTGACCCACTTTTCATTTGCTGAAATGTAAATATCAGCAGGTGCGCCATTTTCAATTTGACGAGCGAGGGAAGACGAACTGGCGTAAACCGGTACGATATGGGTATCTGGATACTGAGCTTCAAATTGCTCTGCCAGTTCGCCAACCGCATTTGTCATTGAAGAAGCAGCGTATACGTTGAGATCAGCGGCGAACGCTGACATAGAACTCATTGCGATAGCAATAACAAGGCTGTGTTTGATCATGGTAAATCCATTTGTGGTTGAGTGGGCCAAATAAGACTCAGATCGAGGAATTCTTCAATCGCATCGGCAATTTGATTAATGGCGCGTTCTTGAATCTCGTGATGGGATTGATTACTAATATCACAATGCCCAAGCCATTGACAAATCAAATGAAAAGCGTCGCTGTTATCAAACAAACCATGTAAATAAGTCCCAAAGACCTGATTATTGCTATCAATCGCACCATCCAATCGTCCATTTTGTAACTCAATCGGAGGCATGTTTGTCTCATTGATGCAGGTTTGACCGACATGAATTTCATAGCCACTTACATCAACCGTTTGCTGGTTTAAAGTAAGTCGCCCATCAACATTGGTTAACGCCTTCTCTTGAGTCAAAACCGTTTCGAGATTGAGCAGGCCAAGGCCTTGTGAGCTTCCAGCACTTCCTTCCACCCCATCAGGATCGGAAATAACGCTTCCGAGTATTTGATACCCGCCACAGATACCAATAACCTTCCCACCATAACGTAGGTGACGGAAAATATCCTGATCCCAACCTTGCTCACGGAGAAACGCTAAGTCAGCGCGAACAGATTTAGTGCCAGGTAAGATGACGACATCAGCATGATCAATACGCTCGCCTTTACGTACATATCGAAAATTGATGTCTGGGTTATGGCGAAACACATCAAAGTCGGTGTGATTACTGATACGCGTCAATACAGGGACGACAACGTTTAATTTGCTTTCCCCTTGCAGCGTCTGTTCTGACGTGATCGCATCTTCTGCTTCAAGCTGGAAACCATGCAAGTAGGGCAATACCCCAAGCACGGGTTTGCCCGTTTTTTGTTCTAACCAATCTAATCCAGGTTGTAAAATGGTGACATCGCCGCGAAAACGGTTTATCACAAAGCCCCGCACCCGCTTTTGTTCTGATTCGGACAACAACGCCAACGTCCCATAAAGATGGGCAAAAACGCCGCCACGGTCGATATCAGCGACAATAATCACTGGGACATCTGCTGCCTCGGCAAACCCCATGTTTGCGATGTCGTTATCTCGCAGGTTAATTTCAGCTGGGCTCCCCGCGCCTTCTATCATCACACACGTATAGTCACGGCTGAGTTGATTAAAGGATTCAAGCACGGAAGGGAGCACCACCTGTTTATAGCCGTGATATCCCCAAGCCCCCATATTAGCGACCGCTTTACCTTGTACAATCACTTGGGCCCCAGTATCCGAATTCGGTTTAAGCAATACTGGATTCATGTGTATCGTCGGCTTTATTCCACAAGCCTGAGCCTGAACAGCCTGAGCACGCCCTATTTCTCCACCATCTTCCGTGACAGCGCTATTTAAAGCCATATTTTGTGGTTTAAAAGGCGCGACGTTAACGCCTTGTCTTTGAAGCACTCGGCACAACCCTGCCACCAAAGCGCTTTTGCCTGCGTCGGATGTCGTCCCTTGCACCATCAAATGGGTCGGCTGAAGCGTCATAAAATTCTCGAATCAATAGTTGATACGCTATCATACTCCTTCTTTATCGCTATCCTCAATAAAATGAACAGGATATGAATAGTAGGCTCATCAAAGGTTCAAGCCCAAGTTGGTTTAATAACACTCGCAAATCAGGAGAAAGTTATTAAGCAAAACAAGAGAGAGACAAGCGATGAAAAAACTATTTGTTGGCGTAGTTACTGTATCAATGACGTTACTTCCTGCACTCGCTTTAGCTGATGACAAGCAACAGCAAGTTAACCGTGGCATCCAATATAACGGAGATATGCAAGTTGAACGCTTATCTGATTTAGTCAGTGAAGCCCCGAATCATATAGAGCGAGATGTGATTGTGGAAGGCATTTTGGTCAGACGGATTAGCGATGAACGTTTTGTCTTTTCTGACGGAAAAGATCAAATTGAAGTAGAACTGGATGACGACATTCATTTAGAGCAACCTATCGATAATAAGACCAAGGTTCGATTATTTGGTGAATATGAAAACGAACATCAGCCTGAAATTGAGGTCGACCACATACAAATCATATAAAAACTTCGCAAAACCGCGCAACGAAAGTTAATATATGGCTTGCTATTTGCAAGCCTTTTTTATTATTTAAACCCGTTGTTATCGGAGTCGATTTTGAAAAGAACACTCGTTGCAGGTCTTCTCGCGTTCAGTTTTCTACCCAGTGCCTATGCGAACAATTTTAATTACAACTATTTCGAAGTAAGAACTGCTGTCAGTCCCGAGACCACAGGACTTGAGTTGAGTACCTATTTAACCGATAACTCACACCTTTTGGCTCGAGTCGATAGTGGCTTTAATGGTTATTATGATCTTGCGGCTGGTATCGGCTTTAATGGCCCGGTCACCGATTTTGCAGATGTGTTCGGCCAATTTATCTTTCATGGTATCCGCTATTCCGATGAAGAAGACAATAAAGACGATGAAACCAAAAAAGAGATGAATATCGGCGTTCGACTGTGGTTAACCAATCAAATCGAGGCGGAAGTGTTGGCTGGGACGAATGATGATAACTCAGTGTTCCGTGCGGGGGCTCGATTCCACTCAACGGATCAATTAACCATTGCGGCGCAAGCGCGTAATGATGGTACGCTCGGCCCGCAAATTGTTATGTCGGTACGTTTCCAGTTTTAATCTTTTCACTGAAAGCCTCTATCGAGGCTTTTATCTCACCACTAATTTCCTTGGTATTAACTCAATCCCCGATTGATACCGTTTCGCGGCCGCATTCAGCGCATGCTCTAAGGCACTTTCGGCAATAATCTCAAACTGTTGTGGAAGTGAGTTAATTTTGATCGGGAGAAAATCGAGCAACCGGTTATCACCAAATGTACCGAGCCGAATCTTATTGGTTAACTCAGGGTATTGAATCAACACATCCAGCACACCTTCAAGTAAGGTATACGACGTGGTGACAATTGCTTGAGGCAGTACTTTTCCGTCTACCCAGCTTTTGAATATTCGGCGCCCTTCTTCACGATGAAAGTGATGGCCATAGTCAACCTGTAAGCTGCCTTTGGCTTCCTTAACTGCTGATTCAAAACCAAGCTGGCGCTCACGTGACACGTTAAGCTCAGGGAGCGCACCAATCAACCCATAGCTGACGACATCTTTAGTCGTTAATGACTGTGTTAATTCGTACGCGCCACTAAAATCTTCGCTGATAATGCATGAAAAGTGTTCGTCATCTAGCGGGCGGTCTATAGCGATAACTGGCGTACCTTGTTGCTGCAGTGATAGATAAAAGCTATTCGCATCTAAAATACAACTTGCGACAAACAATGCGTCGATTCGTCGGCTTAGTAGCGCATCAACCACACTTTTTTCCGTGTCCGGATTGTCATCTGAACATCCGATAAGAATTTGATAACCCGCAGTCCGAGAGTGCTGTTCGAGGAGCTTTGCCAAACGTGCATAACTGGTGTTTTCCAAGTCGGGAATGATCAAACCAAATGAACGACTGCTACCTGCACGTAAAGAACTCGCCGCTAAATCAGGGCGATAGTTGTACTCCTCAACCACAGCCATCACTTTTAGCTGAGTCTTCTCGCTGATGCGGTATTTCTGTGATTTGCCGTTGATCACATAACTCGCTGTAGTCTTAGACACGCCGGCTAAACGTGCAATTTCATCTAGTGTCATATCTCCACCATCAATATGTGCTGTCGATCAAATATCCCTAACTTTGATCATTGATTTGTTTGCATTATAAGCTGAAACGTTTCAGCATTGAAAGCTGAAAGGGTTCAGCAAAATGAGACTTATAAAGCAGATTGAGATATTTGCTCTAAACTTACAGCAATAGGATGAGTAATTTTCCTTTTGCTGAATTTTTTAAACTTTAGCTGAAACGATTCAGCTAGCATCAAATAATAAAATTATCGATGGCATCATCGTTAGCACATGAAGAGGCACTTATGCTCCAGTTAACTACGCAAGACATCACACTCAACCAATCGTATCAATCCAAGCAAGATGCGATTCGCTCTTTAGCTTCACAACTCGCGAATAAGGGTTTAGTTAAAGAGGGTTATGTGGAAGGCATGCTTAACCGTGAACAACAAAACTCAACGTTTCTCGGAAGCGGTATTGCGATTCCACACGGCACTACCGACACTCGTGACCAAGTCAATGAGACCGGTGTGACTGTACAGCATTTCCCAGAAGGCGTTAATTGGGGCGATGGAAATATTGCTTACTTAGCCATTGGTATCGCAGCAAAATCAGACGAGCACTTGGGCATTTTGAAGCAACTGACCAAAGTGCTGTCTGCTGATGGTGTTGAAGACAAGCTAAAGCAAGCAACCAATGCCGAAGATATTATTGCCCTACTCAACGGCGATGTTCAGTTCGAATGTGATTTTGATGCTTCATTGATTCAACTAGACTTTCCAGCCAGCGATATGGTGCAAATGGCCGCCGTTGCCGGAGGCCTATTAAAAAATACCGGCTGTTGTGAAGCGGAATACGTCGGTGACCTTGTCACAAAACAGCCCACCCATGTTGGCAATGGCCTCTGGGTTGTTAGCTCAAATAAGTCTGTGAAACGTACAGCAATGTCGTTCGTTACCACAGCAAACCACTGTGAATACGAAAACCTACCTGTGAAAGGTTTAGTCGCGTTTGCTGCGTGTAACAATGCGCACCAAAAGACGCTGGCGATATTGAACCAAATTATTTTTGATGGCCAGCAAGCCAAGCTGCTTAACGCTTCGGTAGAAAACCTGATTGCTCAATTTACTGGCGAAGAAATCGCGACGACCCATTCAGATAACGCCGAGCAAAGTGATAGCAATACTGCAGTATTTAAAATTAAAAATGCCCACGGTTTACATGCCCGCCCTGGAGCGATGCTGGTTGCAGAAGCGAAAAAATTTGATAGCACAATTAAAGTGTCAAACCTTGATGGTGACGGAAAAACGGTTAATGCAAAAAGCTTAATGAAAGTGATTGCGCTTGGCGTTAAGCATGGACATCAATTGCAGTTCACCGCGGAAGGTGCGGACGCAGAGCAAGCTCTCGCTGCTATTGGCGCGGCTATCGAGTCTGGCCTAGGTGAAGCTTAAGGAGCCGAAGATGACCAATAAAGTCGTAACGATTACGCTAAACCCGGCATTGGATCTCACCGGCAGTGTCGACACGTTAAATGTTGGCTCAATTAGCTTAGTGAACCACAGCTCACTGCATGCCGCGGGTAAAGGCGTCAACGTTGCTAAAGTGCTCTCTGAGCTTGGAGCAGAGGTGACAGTAACGGGATTTCTTGGCGCAGATAACCAAGAGATGTTTAGTCAACTGTTTAGCGATATGGGCGCCAATGATCAGTTTATTCGTGTTCAAGGCTCAACACGAATCAATGTGAAATTGGTGGAGGCGTCGGGTGACGTCAGCGACATTAATTTCCCAGGTATTCATATCGATCAATCTTCAATCCAAGCATTTGAAGCGAAATTGGATGAGCTGTGCCAGCAACATGAATTTTTTGTCTTTGCCGGCAGTCTTCCTCGAGGCGTTTCACCTGAGCTATGTGCCCAGTGGATAGAGCATCTACATAAGCAAGGTAAAAAAGTGCTTTTCGACAGCAGTCGCCAAGCTCTAGCCGCAGGCATTGACGCGAAGCCTTGGTTAATTAAGCCCAATGATGAAGAGCTCTCTGATTTTGTGGGTAAGAAACTCACCACGCCAGAAGAGTGCCAATCCGCCGCTCAGACACTCGCCGACAAAGGCATCGATAATATCGTTGTATCCATGGGAGCTGATGGCGTTATGTGGCTTAATCAAGACCAATGGTATCGAGCCCAACCTCCCCGCATGGAGGTAGTGAGTACCGTTGGCGCCGGAGACACTTTGGTTGCCGGTCTATGTTGGGGGCACATGCAGCAGCTCCCGAAACCCGAATTATTGTCATTTGCTACCGCTTTATCTGCGCTCGCTGTTACGCAAGTCGGAGTCGGTATTAATGACATTAACGAAGTGCGAACCCTACAAAAACAAACCACAGTGGAACAACTTCCTTAACAAGAAAGCCAATAAAGACAAAGGTTAATACTATGAATATTGCAATTGTTACAGCCTGCCCAAGCGGTGTTGCAAACAGCATCATCGCTGCTGGCCTACTCGAAAAAGCCGCTGCCGCTTTAAACTGGACTGCTCATATTGAGTGCCAATCCAGTGTGCTTGACGGAAGTCAATTAACACAACAGCAAATTGATCAAGCTGATGTTGTGATTATCGCAGCAAACAGCGACGTCGACGATACTCGTTTTATTGGCAAGAAAGTATATCGCTCTGATATCAATGCGTGTACCCAAGATCCAAAGGCCTACCTAGAGAATGCCGTTACAGGTGCAACAGTGCTTGAATCGGCATCAGCACCGGCCACTACCAGCGTAGCCCCTTCTGGTGCGAAAAAAATTGTTGCGATTACTGCTTGCCCGACAGGTGTCGCCCACACGTTCATGGCAGCAGAAGCGTTGGAAGAAGTCGGCGGTCGCCTTGGCCACCAAATTAAAGTTGAAACTCGTGGTTCAGTTGGTGCAAAAAACCAACTAACCGCCCAAGAAATTGCCGATGCTGATCTGGTGATTATTGCAGCGGACATCGAAGTGCCACTCGACCGTTTTGATGGCAAACCCATGTACCGTACCAGTACAGGTTTGGCGTTAAAGAAAACAGAGCAAGAGTTCGAAAAAGCGTTTGATAACGCGAAAACGTACCATCACAGCGCATCGCAAAATACATCTGACTCATCAGGAACAGAAGAGAAGAAAGGCGTGTATAAACACCTAATGACCGGGGTATCTCATATGTTACCCGTTGTGGTTGCTGGTGGCTTGATCATCGCCCTATCCTTCGTATTCGGTATTGAAGCGTTCAAAGAACAAGGCACACTTGCGGAAGCACTAATGACCATTGGTGGTGGTTCAGCATTTGCGTTGATGATTCCCGTGCTCGCAGGTTTTATTGCATTTTCAATCGCAGACCGTCCTGGTCTTGCTCCTGGTTTGATTGGCGGTATGCTCGCAAGCTCAACAGGTGCGGGGTTCTTGGGTGGTATTGTCGCCGGTTTCCTTGCCGGTTATTCAGCAAAACTGTTGTCCGATAAAATCCAACTTCCGCAATCAATGGAAGCCTTGAAGCCGATTTTGATCATTCCGTTTTTGGCAAGTTTGATCACGGGTCTAGTGATGATTTATGTCGTGGGTGGCCCTGTGTCCGCGATCATGAACGCACTAACCACATTCCTTGAAAATATGGGGTCGGCCAACGCAGTTCTACTTGGTGTTATCCTTGGTGCGATGATGTGTTTCGACCTTGGTGGTCCAGTAAACAAAGCCGCTTACACGTTCGGTGTTGGTCTACTCGCATCACAAACCTACGCGCCAATGGCTGCGATTATGGCTGCAGGTATGGTTCCTGCGTTAGGTATGGGGCTCGCAACCTTCCTTGCGAAAAGCAAATTTGAAGCGAATGAACGTGAAGCGGGCAAAGCCTCTTTCGTACTTGGTTTATGCTTTATTTCGGAAGGTGCAATTCCATTTGCCGCGAAAGATCCGGTTCGTGTCATTCCGTCTTGTATGGTTGGTGGTGCGTTAACAGGTGCACTTTCAATGCTGTTTGGTGCCAAACTCATGGCTCCTCATGGTGGTTTGTTCGTATTGCTTATTCCTAATGCGATTACACCGGTATTCATGTACATCATTGCTATTGCTGCAGGTACAGCGGTCACCGGCTTTACTTACGCATTTTTAAAACAGCGTGCAGTTAGCGATAAGCAAGCGGCTACCGCTTAATTATTTATGCCTCACCCTCAATTTGGCATTTGGGCCCTCCATTTCGGAGGGCTTTTTTATGCCATAGAACTAGTTGCATATATTTACATTCAATAATTTGCGCTGTTACACCAAGTTTTACAGGACGACCTACGTAAAAAAAAGATAATGTAGAAATACTACTAAGGGATTATAACAAGACGCAGAATGTCGAAAAAAGAGTATACTTTTATCACTGAATTTACGCTCGTATTCTTAGTGCTGGCGCTGCTACCTTCTTTATATTTTCTCAAAGCAGAGTCACGAGTTAGTGAACAGGTCGAACAAAACGTTAAACAACAAACTCAAAGTCAAATTGCATTTAGCCAGCGAGCATTAACGGGCAATTACGAAGCGTTTTCTCAGACATTTAATCGACTAGCGCACAACGGCTTTGTGCATAATGCTCTTCAAACTCCCTCAAGTAACACCCTTAAGATGGTCGAGGATGTTTGGTTATTGGCCATTCGCAACCAATCCTTATACACCAACATTCGTTTGTTAGACGAGCATGGTAATGAATTGGTCGGTATCAATAATCACAATGGCTACAGTATCGTGGTTGCACAAACACAACTCGAAAATCAAAGCCACACGACTTTTTTCCAAAAGGCGCAGCAGATTAAGCCGGGAGACAGCAGCCTTCACGCTTTAAAAGCTGACGATTCGCCAACAACCAACAATCGCGGCCCTCTACTCCAAGTCATTACACCGATCGATTTTATGCTCGAGCGCAAAGGCTACGTATTAGTCAACTTGCAATTTAGCCATTTATTGGAAAGTGCCATGTTTGCTCAGCAAGGAGCAACTCGTCCTCATGTGGTGGCAGACGATGGCTTGAATTTATTCATACACCAACTGAATACAACGGAACTCAACGCAGATCTCAACTCATTATCCACTCGCTCTCCCCTGCTTTGGCAGGCGATGCAACAAAAAGCAATGGGTATGGTGTATGAGCATGGTTTTTGGACCATGTTCCATCAAGTAAAATTAGACCAATTTTCACCAGACATTACGCTGTATTTATATGAGAGTGTTGGCGCTAACGATTTAGCACCACTGATCAAATCAGAAGTCTCCGATTTAAAAATTCAGGCGACAGGCATCTATACATTGATCTTTATGATGTCCTTAGGCTTTGTTGTCTGGCATGCGCATCATGAGAAAAACAGTTTAGATAGCCGTATCGCGCGTGCCACGATGAATGGTATTTCCGCCGTAATCATCACAGATCGAGCCAATCGCATCGTGTCTATCAATGATGAATTCACCAAACTCAGTGGGTTTTCATTGCAGGAAGTGAAAGGACGACGCCCCTATATGTTTGCTGCCAGTAAATACCCCCAAGAATTGTATATTCAAATCTGGAAAACACTCAAAAGGCGTGGGCTTTGGCAAGGCGAAGTCGTTAATGTCAAAAAAGATGGCTCGCTACTCACTCAAATTATGCGAATTCAGTCAGTTAAAGACTCCAACGATACCGTGCAATTCTACGTATCTTCGTTTGTTGATATCTCAGAACGTAAAGAGCTGGAACTCCGGCTTAGAGATCTTAGTGAAAAGGACACTCTTTGTAACCTATGGAATCGACGGAAATTTGATACTCAGCTTGATGACCATTGCCAAAGAGTCAAACGTTACCCGGAAAAAGAAACAACGTGCCTTGCATTATTCGATGTCGACAATTTTAAAAATGTAAACGATGAGTTTGGTCACGATGAGGGTGATAAAACGCTTCTTTACATTGCACAAATGTTATCCAAACACAGTCGTAAAGCCGATTTCGCAGCTAGAATTGGTGGAGAAGAGTTCGCGTTAATGATGCCTTATACCGATCTAGAGACCGCTTGTCGCGTGGTTGATCGAATTCGTCGCGTGATTCAAGACAACTATGTCAGAGAGACAACAGTCAGCGTTGGTGTCACGCAACTCTGTGTGTCGTCAGCT
Source organism: Vibrio sp. AK197 (assembly GCF_053903115.1). Lineage (NCBI taxonomy): Bacteria > Pseudomonadati > Pseudomonadota > Gammaproteobacteria > Vibrionales > Vibrionaceae > Vibrio > Vibrio sp. AK197. The sequence continues at coordinate 772,142 of NZ_CP096429.1, read as the reverse complement.
CATTCTTATAAACGAGCCGACCAGGCGTTATATCATTCAAAGCAGAATGGAAGAAATAAAGTGACATCTATAGAAAATGACACTCACTTGGTCACGGAACAGAGCCAAATATTGAGTGCTTAAGTTGTTTAAATCCCCCGCTGTTGATTGGTTAGAAAACCAATGGGGCTACTAGAATAAAGTTGTATCGGTAACACCCATATTTTGCTTTCCGCCCAGCAAACCATGCATCGTTTCAGGGAGAATACTATGCAAGATACATTGACCGTCTTACTCGCCGGCGGCGTCGGCTCAAGATTGAGCCCGCTAACGGATGACCGAGCGAAACCCGCAGTCCCCTTTGGCGGTAAATACCGTATAATCGATTTTACCCTTACTAATTGTCTTCACTCAGGCCTCAGGCAGATCTTAGTCTTAACGCAGTACAAATCCCATTCGCTTCAAAAGCACTTGCGTGATGGCTGGTCTATATTCAACCCAGAGTTGGGGGAATACATTACGGTGGTTCCGCCACAAATGCGCAAAGGGGGTAAATGGTACGAAGGCACCGCTGATGCCATTTTCCATAATTTGTGGCTTTTAGAGCGCAGCTCAGCGAAGTACGTGATTGTCCTTTCAGGTGACCACATATACCGCATGGACTATGCCGCCATGTTGGAGGCGCATAAAGAAACAGGCGCTGAAATGACTGTCGCCTGTATGGATGTCGCTCGCGAAGAAGCGACAGAGTTTGGCGTTATGGCAGCCGATAGCGAAGGTCGCATTTCATCGTTTGTTGAAAAACCCGTTGACCCACCGTCAATGCCAAACAACCCAGAACGTAGCTTGGTCTCTATGGGTGTTTATATCTTTAATATGGACGTTTTAACCTCTGAACTACGCCGCGATGCCAAAGTAGAGAATTCAAAACATGATTTTGGTAAGGACATCATTCCCAAGCTACTGCCAAATGGAAAGAGTTTTGCCTACGAATTTGCCAGTGATAGAGGACGGGTTGCCAAAGACAGCTATTGGCGGGATGTGGGCACCATCGATGCATTTTACGAAGCCAATATGGACCTACTTGAACCCGTGCCACCAATGAACCTTTATCAAGCAGATTGGAAAATACGGACTTACGCCTCTCAAAATCCCCCTGCCCGCACAGTCTCCTCGGCAACCGGAAACGAGGGAATTTTTATTAATTCGATCATCTCCAACGGTGTGGTCAACTCTGGTGGCTCCGTTCAGCATTCTGTGATTTCGTCAAATGTACGTATCAATGACAGCGCAACCATCGTCGACAGTATTTTGTTTGATGATGTAGAAGTCGGTAACGGATGTCAGTTAGTGAATTGCATCATCGATAAACATGTAAAAATTCCGCCCCACACCCAAATCGGTATCAATCGAAACGAAGACGCAAAACGGTTTCATGTCTCAGAGAAAGGCATCGTTGTCGTTCCTGAAAGCTACAAGTTCGATTAAGCCAACAAAACTTAAAAAGGCCTTAGTTCAATACTGAGGCCTTTTTATATTAGTGCCGACGGCGAACACGATAGACATAGACCAGTTCATCGTGCCACTCACCACCTATTTCAAGGGATAAAGGCTCGACATCTTCAAGGTCAAATTGCGCTTTGTCTAAAATCGCACATGACGCTTCATTACCATCAGTCACGACTGCTCTGACTTCCATAACCGGCAAATAGTGTTCGATATAACTGACTAACGCCATCAAAGCTTCGGTCCCCAACCCTTGATTCTGAAATTCTTCCAGTAGTAAATAGCCTATTTGGACGCTGGTTTGATCATCATTTAATTGCAGTCCACATATACCTAGCCACTCCCCGGTCAATTTGTGGCTGATAACAAGACATAACCAATGCCCGTCTCCCCAATGCCATTCCACTAACCGTTCATCGAATCGAGCTCTAATTTCGACAAGGTTTGGTTTGTCAGAGATATAACGAATAACCGCTTCGTCTTGATGCAAGCGTCGAAATAGCGACCAATGGTCCATTCTAATGGGGGACATTCTCAGACGTTGAGATTCGATATAGACCATACTTATCACTCTTATCTAAGTCTGAATTGTAAAAAAAACACGTTATATCAGTAAGTTCTCATATGAGTAATTACTCAATATTAAGAACGATTAACTCTATTTATTGGATAAAGGTCAATACATCAGCTCAATTTAATTACCCGTATGTGTAGTAAAATCACATAATGCATGATGTTTTGTATATAAAACAAACCGATAGATAAGCAGATTCTTAATAACGATGGATAAAAACCATTGTGTTTGGTTTAGTGATTATTTTGAAAATAATCTAAATTCATTATCACAAACTCGATGAAATGCGTATGCGAAACAATACGTTTAATGTCAAAATAGTCGTCATTATTGATGTCGACTTTCTAGGGAAAAATAATGAAAAAGACGAAGCGGACAATGCCGGCTCATAAGCACATTGCGCTTGTTGCTCACGACCACTGTAAATCCGAGCTGCTGCGTTGGGTAAATGAAAACATTGAAAAGCTACAACGTCACTTTCTGTATGCTACAGGAACGACAGGGCATATGCTGAGCAAAGAAACGGGCTTAGCGATTAAAAGTATGATTAGCGGCCCTATGGGCGGCGATCAACAAATTGGCTCACTGATCTCTGAGGGAAAAATAGACGTGCTGATTTTCTTCTGGGATCCATTGAATGCCGTGCCTCACGACCCAGATGTTAAAGCGTTACTGCGAATCGCCAGTGTGTGGAATATTCCCGTCGCCACTAACCGAGCGACCGCTAAGTTCCTATTTGCTTCTGACCTCATAGAACAAGAAGTGGATATTGAGATCCCCGATTATCAATCGTATCTATCTGAGCGCATCTAAACGTCACAGTGTGTATGTGTATCGATAAAGATAAGAAAGCCCGCATAAAGCGGGCTTTCTTATCTTTGTTTGCTCACCGGATAATTTTCCTCAAGCAGTTCTTTCACAAACACTGAACCAGACCCATTATACGTTACCCAAGCACGTTGTTTAGCTCGAGTTAATGCCACATAAAATAATCGACGTTCCTCAGCGAATTCGTAGTCGTCATTTCCTTGAGTTAAGGCGCCGTCCATATGTACGTTTTTGACTTTAGATGGAAATTGCCCTTCATCAACGGATAACACAAACACGTAATCGGCTTCTTTGCCTTTACTCGCGTGACAGGTCATAAACTCAATGCTCAGCTTAGCAAACTGTTTTTTCCAATCAGAAAGTAGATCCGGCTTATGGTAGTGATTTCTGCCAAGAAGTAATACGCTCTTATCGTCTTTCGCTTTACGGTTGAGTTGGTCCAATACTTTTTCGATGCTATTTGTCGGCGTTAAGCATACCGATCGCTGTTTCTGCTGTTTATGACTCTTGAGTTCTTTAGGTAACTGATGCGGGTTGCACTGAATAAACCGGTTGGCGACTGCGCCAAGCTGGTCGTTGAACCGATACGTTGTATCCAAGTAATGAATGGTTGAATTGGGGAATCGGCGTGCAAAACCCGTTGTCAGGTCCACGTCCGAACCTGCAAATTGGTAGATAGACTGCCAATCATCACCGACGGCGAATAATACACAAGGCGTCTGTTGCTTTTTGTTTCGTTCACATAAGGCTTCAACCAAAGCCAGACGCTGAGGAGAAATATCTTGATACTCGTCGATCATGATAAATGTCCATGGCGGAATGAACTTACCACGCTTAACGTACTGGGTGGCACGAGTAATCATCACATTAAAGTCGATATGACCCGTTTCTTTTAGCATTTGCTGCCATGCCTGATAACATGGCCAAACCAAAGAAAGCTCACTATTTAAGCGCGTGTATTGGTCATGATTAACCAATTTCTCCTGAAGATCTTTTTTTCCTAGCCCCATCGCCGCGAGTTGCATTAGTTGGGTGTCAAGCCAGGCAATTAGTTTTGGATTTTCGACTTGGCTGCCGAGCTCATCATCGCCAGCAAGGTACGCAATCGGCCATTTCGCCAAATGCTTTTGCCAACGTTTGAAGTTCGTTGGGGTCATCCAATGCTTTTTAAGCCAATCAATACACCAAGCATGCCGCTGATTATCATCAAGCGCGAGCGGTGAAATTGTGACTTCTGGTCCATCCACATGTTTTAAAATACTCAAACCAAGCTGGTGGAACGTATTGACGGTAACCCCTTCCGCACTCATACCGATACGCTGTTGAAGACGATCACTCATTTCAGACGCAGCATCTCGACCAAAGGCAAGCATTAAAATTTGGTTCGACTGAGCGAGGTGACTTTGTAACAGATAAGCGACGCGCGCCATCAGCACGCTGGTTTTTCCAGAACCTGCGCCCGCGAGTACAAGGTTGTTATCGTCGTTAAGTAACACCGCTTGTTGCTGAGAAAGATTAAGTGGCGAAGACTCGAGCTGGGAAAACAACACTTCCCAGTTGCTGCGCTCACGCTCTATCCACTCGTCATTGCGGGCTTTCAGTGTTTGGTCTGTATGCTCTATCCAAGGCAACATTGGCGTAATACGTTCAGGAATACGATTGCAAGCTTCTTCGAGTGACATATTCATCAGTTCAAAGTCACGGTATAGCAGCTTAAGCCATTTCTCTACCTGTGAGTGCGATAGAAAAAACGGCAGGCGACGCAAACGGTAAAGCTCTTGCTCCCACTCAGGTAAATATTTATTGAGTTGTTCGCATTGGCGTGTATGCCAATGCTCATAACGTTCCAACGCATACTGTGCGAAGCGTTGACTCTCTTCCCAATTAAAACCTTGTGCCATCCAAGCACGCTGAGTGTTATTGGATTCCGTATTGGCAAAAAACTGTAATCCCGTCCATATTAAACCGCGTTTTACCTTAATTTTCCCATTCCAGACATTAAATGGAATACGTTCTTCATAGCGGTCGGAAGCAATAACCAGTACATCATGATCAAGCTTGACCTGATGGTACTCATTTTGAATGAAAAACTTTGCAGTCTTATTGGCACTTAGCTGCATTGTTACTAGCCTTTGTTTGCAATTATGGCCATCATAGCCTAACAAAAAAATAATATGAAAAATTTATGTCAATCATTGACTGAAAATTCATTCCACTTACAGTATTGTTTCTTTATCTGGATCAGAACGTTACTATACAACTCAAGTAATATCATTGATTGCCCATTTATCACTTCAAGAAGCTAGCGACGCGTGCAAATATCCAAACAAATTCGTCTTTACTGGTCAAACCGAGCCGTCAACTACAGTATTCTGATACTGATTACTTTAGCGGGTATTGCCATTCCTGCTTGGTACTTCCAGCTTAATTCACTGATCATCCCGTTGCTGCTGGGCGTGATCGCGGCGGCTTTGGCTGAAAGCGATGACAGCTTCACAGGTCGGCTAAAAAGCATCACCTTAACGCTACTTTGTTTCGCTATCGCCACATTTTCTATCGAAATTCTTTTTGATCATCCGCTGCTATTTGCGCTGGGATTGGCCGTTTCGACTTTCGGGTTTATTATGCTTGGCGCCATCGGCCCACGCTATGCAAGTATCGCTTTTGGCTCGCTTCTGATCGCAATATATACCATGCTTGGGGCTCATCAGAGCACAGATTTGTGGGTCCAGCCAACGATGCTATTGATTGGCGCTGGGTGGTACTATTTAATCTCGATGATCTGGTACCTAATTTCTCCACTCCAGCCAGTGCAACAAAGCTTAGCTAACGTCTATTCTGCGTTGGGCGATTATCTGGAAGTAAAAAGTGAGCTATTTCACCCGGTAACTAACTTGACGCCTCAGCCTCTGCGTTTAAAAGAAGCTGCACTCAATGCTGCGACCGTCACTGCGCTTAATTTGTGTAAAATGACCTTTCTCAATCGCTCTAAACGGGGCCACGTTGATAGCACCAGTGACCGGTTTCTATCCATATATTTTCTGGCTCAAGATATCCATGAGCGAGCAAGCTCGACACATTACCGTTATCAAGAGTTAGCCAATCACTTTGAGCGCTCTGATATTCTATTCCGCTTCAAACACTTAATGAGCTCTCAAGCGCAAGCTTGTCGTGATATTGCCGCATCAATTCGTTTAGGGAATGCTTACGAACACAGTGATGTCAGTGCGCTCGCTCTCGAAGAAGTACACAACGCTTTAAGCCACCTTCAGCAGCAACATAAACCTGAATGGCGTCAGTTGTTGGCTCAGCTCGGTTATCTGTTTAACAATTTAAGTACCGTTGAGCGTCAATTGAGTAACGTCAACAATCCGGATGTAAATCAACTTGAAGAAGGTCAACTTGACGATACAGAAGCACATACACTCAAAGTGATGTGGGGGCGAATCCGAGCTAATCTCAATAAGCAATCGTTACTCTATCGTCATGCTGTAAGGTTATCCTCGGCATTAGTTGTAGGGTATGGAATCATTCAAGGCTTTGGATTAGAACGCGGCTATTGGATATTACTAACTACCCTGTTCGTTTGCCAGCCGAACTATAGCGCTACGCGGCAAAAGTTGGTCGCACGTATTATTGGCACCTTGGCGGGCTTGCTGATTGGTGTACCACTGCTGACGCTCTTTCCTTCCCAAGAAAGTCAATTGGTTTTAATTGTTATTTCTGGGGTTTTATTCTTTACAACTCGGTTAAACAACTATGGCTACGCCACAGGGTTTATTACGGTCTTTGTTCTATTTTGTTTCAACCAGTTAGGCGAAGGATTCGCGGTCGTGTTGCCCCGTTTAACGGATACCTTAATTGGCTGCGCACTGGCAGTTGCTGCGGTGGTCTATATTTTACCTGATTGGCAATCAAAGCGGCTACATAAAGTCATGGCCGACTCTATACTGACCAATAAAGATTACCTAGCTCACGTTATTGGCCAATACCGTATCGGTAAAAAAGACAGCTTGAGCTATCGTATTGCTCGTCGTCATGTCCATAATTCTGATGCTAACTTAACGACAGCAATCAGCAGTATGTTGGCAGAACCGGGGCGATACCGTTCAGCGGTTGAGGAAAGTTATCGTTTTCTTTCACTTAACCACGCTCTGCTAAGCTATATATCCGCGATTGGTGCGCATAGAACTCGCATTGATGATAAGCAAACCCATCAATTAGTATTAGATACTCATCGAGTTATCCATCACCATTTAGACATCTTGGGTCAACAATTAGAGCAGCACAGTCCCGATTGCGATACGAGCGAGATTGACGACCCTGGTTTGGAAAGTCGGTTGGCCGAATGGCGCGATGACGACGACAGCTCAGCACGGATGGTACTTCAGCAACTCTATCTCATTTATCGTATGTTACCGGAGCTGCACTCTTTGGCCAGTAAACTCGCTGCACGCGTCGAACAATCTGAAGAAGAAAAGGCTAAAAAACGAAAGTATGAGTCTTAAAATTAACATTACCAAAGCCTTACAGTGATTGACATTGCCCAGACAATTGTAAATAAGACAAACCTTACACTGAGTTAAGTCATTCATTGTAAGGTACACAATATGGGTCAGGCATATTCAATTAGTGCAGATTACCACACCAAAAATGTGGATCCTGCTTTGATCAATGGTTCTCAAATGCTTGAGAAGCTTAAATCCCAACTCAAATATCTTTCGCCATCTCAGCTAGAGTCTTTAAAAGGTGAAATTAATCATCAACTTAAACCAGAGTGTGATGAGTTGTTATCATCAGAAGAACTCGATTTAATCAGAACGCTGTTTGCTTAACGGTTCACTGATAATGGATGAGTGAAACCGTTGGCTAGATTTTATTGATTATTTTTTCACCACAAAGTACACTCTAATCAATTAGGAGTGTTTCTATGTCGATATCATCTATCCCCGCCGGTTATTCAATTCTTGAGCAGTCTAACAAAATGGCTGAAAGTGCTGCGCGTGATATTCAACAAATCGCTTCGACTTCCCCCTCATCTAAAGACAGCGAATCGCTCACCGTTACAGCGCCGGAGCAGGACGCAGCTCAAGACAAAAAACCGTCGATGACAAGTTCATATACTGATCCCCTCATCGAACTCAGTCAGGCATCCCAATATAGTCGTGTCGGTACAAATGTCATGCAGCGAGATCAAGAAATGCTCGGTAGCTTATTAGATATTCACATCTGATTGACACTCTGTATTAATGTCCAACTCTTTCCTGGCTGATTCATTATTACTTCGTAAAATATCCCAAGCTTGAAGTAAATGGCATTGCGATTTCCCCCTTAGCCGTTATTATCCCTCGATGCTGTTTATAAACCATTTTCTATGCCTAAATTAAATCTGTCTCACACTGCTGAATATCCGATTTGGGATGCTCAACATACACCCCGTTACGCGCCTGACCATGAAGATTTTCCACCCAGCGCCACCACAAACTTAGCCATGATTGAAAAACGCTGGCAAGCGCTCAGCAGTAGCGTGGATAAGCGGATACTGCTTGACACACAAACTGAGCAAACACACGGGCTGTATAAACGAAATATCGAACATTTTATTGGGACGGTAAAAGTCCCGGTGGGTATTGCAGGCCCGCTACGTATCAATGGAACACATGCTCAAGGTGATTTCCGAGTGCCTTTAGCTACTACAGAGGCTGCGTTAGTTGCGTCCTATGCTCGCGGCTCAAAAATAATAACAGCCGCTGGCGGTACAAATGCGATGTTGATCAATGAAGGGGTTACTCGCACTCCCGTATTTAGCTTTGAAAACGTTTCTCAGGCTGGTCAATTTGTTGCCTGGGCTGTCACCCAATATGAGCATTTTAAACAGCTTGCTCATAGCACCACACAACATGGTCAACTAAAAGATATCAATGTTCACATCGAAGGCAATCGTACCTATCTCGTATTTGAATACTTGACCGGCGATGCCAGCGGTCAAAATATGGTCACCTTCGCCACCAACGCTATCTTTGAATATATTGTCAGCCACAGTCCAATCGTTATTTGTTCGGCGTATCTTGATGGCAACTTATCTGGAGATAAAAAAGCCAATAGTCATACTATGCGTAGCGTACGCGGTAAAAAGGTAGTCGCAGACATCACCCTACCCGCAGATTTTATTAGCCGTTATTTGCATACCTCGGTGGATGAAATGGTTGAATTTGGTCAAATGACGACGACGGGAGCGCTAATGAGCGGTGGTATTGGCGTAAATGCGCACTATGCCAATGCGCTGAGTGCGCTTTACATTGCCTGCGGTCAAGATGCTGCCTGTGTCGCGGAATCAGCAATCGGCATCACACGAATCGAAAAAACAGCCAAAGGTCAACTTTATGCCTGCGTAACCTTACCGAACTTAATGGTGGGTACCGTTGGCGGTGGAACCGAACTTCCTAGTCAAAAAGCGTGTTTAGATATTTTGGGGCTAGCGGGTAGCGGAAAAGCGAAAGCGCTCGCTGAAGTAGCGGCTTCGTTGTGTCTTGCTGGCGAATTATCTATCGTCGGCGCGTTTTGCGCAGGTCATTTTTCTAAGGCTCATCGCAAACTCGCTCGCCGCTAATCTTAATTACTCACAAAAAACCGTAAAGCTCACGTTGTAATCGTGAGCTTTTTTGTATCTAACGAAAACATTTGATGATCAATCTCAAATTTAACGAACAAATTTATAACATTATTGGCTATATTTTAGTTACAGTGAGCATATAAATAGCGCGAACGAGCATAAAGGAACAAAAATGACCAATTCAAAAACATCCCCTTTGCATCATGAAGACGACACGTTGCTCGACCTCATTGTGGTCGGCGGTGGTATTAACGGTGCTGGTATCGCGACCGATGCGGCTGGTCGCGGGCTTAGCGTTGGCCTGTACGAGGCGCAAGATTTCGCGAGTGCAACGTCATCAGCAAGCTCTAAACTCATTCATGGTGGGCTGCGTTATCTTGAGCATTATGAATTTCGTTTGGTCAGTGAAGCGCTTGCCGAGCGCGAGACTTTACTGGCTAAAGCCCCACACATTGCTTTCCCAATGCGTTTTCGTCTCCCTCATCAGCCATACTTGCGCCCCGCTTGGATGATTCGTATCGGTATGTTCTTATATGACCATCTTGGTAAGCGTACTTCACTTCCGGCAAGCAAAAAGGTTAAGTTAGCCGCAGGCTCAGTCACCAAACCTGATCTCAAAATAGGATTCGAATATTCTGATTGCTGGGTCGATGACGCTCGCCTTGTCATGCTCAATATTATGCAAGCAAAGCAGCAAGGCGCAGAGATCGCAAACTACTGTACGGTTGAATCAGCAACGCGTGTCGGTGACCATTGGCAGGTGACCCTTTTTGACCATCGCACTCAAACACAGCACACTCGTCGTAGTCGAGCGCTGGTGAACGCGACAGGCCCTTGGGTAAAATCATTCATTCAAGATTCTATTCAAACCACGTCACCTTATGGTATTCGTCTGATTAAAGGTTCACATATTATCGTTAACAAGATTCATGATGAGCCACAGGCTTATATTCTGCAAAACGAAGATAAACGCATTGTCTTTGCGATTCCTTATTTAGATAAATTCACCATGATTGGCACAACAGATTTGGAATACCATGGTGATCCAAGAATGGTCACTATCGACAGTCAAGAAACTCAATATTTGTTGGATGTGATTAATAGCCACTTTATGAAACAGTTGACTGTAGATGATGTCGTCTCAAGCTTTAGTGGTGTGCGCCCACTGTGTGATGATGAGTCAGATTCACCGCAAGCAATTACTCGTGACTATACGTTGTCTTTACAGTCAGAGCTGGATGAAGCTCCCCTGCTTTCCGTGTTTGGCGGTAAGCTTACAACGTATCGTAAATTGGCCGAATCGGCCATGAAACAGCTCAGCCCATTCTTTACCAACATGAAACCAGCTTGGACAGCAAACTCTGTATTGCCCGGTGGTGAAAATTACGATCCGCAACGCTTACTCGCAACTTATAGAGCGCGCTTTCCTTCCTTAGATGTCTCCCTGATTAAACGCTGGATGCACAACTACGGAAGCAATATCAACAAGCTGCTAGAGCACGTTAGCAACCAAAGCGAGTTGGGGCACAAATTCGCAGATGACCTTTACCAAGTTGAAGTTGATTATTTAATCGATCATGAATTTGCATTGAACGCCAAAGACATCCTTTATCGCCGCAGTAAATTACATTTACTGATCAACGATGAACAAGTTGAAGCTGAGCTGCAACGCTATATTGAAAGTCGTGATAATCATAACGTCGAATCGATGCAGCAGTATGCTTGATAGAAAAAACCATTGAATACTAAAAAGGAGCCTAAAGGCTCCTTTTTAGTATTCAATGAATATCCCCACTAATGGGCTCGATTTTCAGAGGATAAAAACGTGTGTTTGTAATGGACAAACGCCTGATTCAAAGCAACTTCTTTAATCGGTTTGACCAACACATAATCGGCCCCAACGGCGAGAAAGGCTCTTTTTGTATCTTGCATCCCATCAGCCGTGCATGCATAGATCGGCACCGATAAACCGAGATCTTCGCGAATGATTTTAGTGGTTTCAATACCACCAAGCTGTGGCAGTTGGTTATCCATCAAAATCAAGTCGATGTGGGTATCTCGCTTGAGAAAATCAATGGCATTATAGCCATCCTGGACCCAATGCACTTTCATGCCATACTTTTCGCAAAACGCCTTAGCAATAAACGCATTGGTGTGATTATCTTCGACCAATAGCACTTGTAACTCATCATCAAACATCAACGCAGGGTCTGATACCAAATTGTAACTGTTTGATGTCTGCTTATCCGGTTTGACTTCAACAGGGATAAGCACGTCAAAGGTCGCACCATGGCCGGGACGACTCTGCAACGAGATGTGACCATTCATTAAGTCGACCAAGCTTTTCACGATGGCAAGCCCTAGCCCACTCCCGCCATATTCTCGCGTAGTCGTTGATTCAGCTTGAACAAATGGCTCAAAAATCGTTTCCTGCCGGCTGTAGTCGATACCAATCCCGCTATCCTTTACCGCAATATGCAAGGTAGCATCGTTTCCATCTGGTTCTTCAATACATTCTATAACGACTCTAACTTGACCTTTACTGGTGAATTTCACCGCGTTACTGACTAAATTAAACAAAATTTGATTAATACGGACTAGGTCACTAAACACAATAAACGGGTCATCTAATTTGCTCACGACATCAAGCGCCACCGATTTCTCATCACACAATGGGCGATAGATTTTATCAACCGTTGTCACGAGTTCAGTTAAGTTGAAGTCGGCGCATTGAATTTGAAATTTACCCTGTTCAATCTTCGAGAAATCAAGAATATCATTCAGTACGGCGAGAAGATGTTCGCCGCTGTGGCAGAGAATGTCGATGTGCTCTTTGGTATTTGGATCCACCATTTTGTCACGGAGTAATTGTGATATGCCTAGAATGCCATTAAGCGGTGTTCTCAATTCGTGACTCATTTTCGCCAGGAAGTCAGCACGAACACGGGCTGACTCTTCAGCTTCTTCGCGGGCTAATGCACTCTGACGCTGCGCTTCAATAAAGCTCGTAACATCTTGTCCTTGAGCGATGATGTTGCGAATTTCGTTATCAATAATGATGGGAGATAAATTCCATCGATAGGTCGTTTCACCAATAGGAATCGTTACGCCAGTAATTGTCGCACCGTGCGCGCACATATGGATTTGTGGAATGAGCTTTTCAACTAAGATACTGAAGCCGTTGTCATCAAGATTTCCTGTTTTAAAACTGCGCTCAGCAGCAGGATTCATCTCAATTAATTTGCCTTTGTTGTCCCACAACGTAATGGGCGATAGCGAATAGTTAAAGAGATCGACAAACAGCTTTTCTTGCTCCTTAAGACGCTGAAAGGCAGTTTGGAACGATTCTCCGATCTGATGAAATTCCTCAATCGAAGAGCCACAAAATTCACTGTCTTTCTGCTTTTCTGCAGCCACGGTAGTGTATTTGGTTAAACGTAATAATTCTTTCGAGACGCGCTGACCTAGCCAATGGCGACTAAACAGTGCAATCAATAAAATACACACCAAAGCAATAATCACCCACATATAATGGCTACGCATCATCGTCACGATATGAGCATTATTTTGAATGGTGTAAACCGAAAGGAAGGTTGGATTGCCGTTAATCGTCAAATCAGTACGAGAGACCATGTACTCGTGATTTTTGAGCACTGAGGCATATTCATCCAGCCATTTCAAATGACGAAAGTCATCGGTTTTTGTCGTCGCGGCGATAATATTCGATTTGGCGGCCAACAAGATGTGGTCGACATTGGCGCCTTTGAGCAGCGAACTTACCAAAGAAAAGTTACTATTGAGAACCAAACCGATATGGATGTACCCCAAGACTTCGCCGCTGTCTAAATCAATCACCGGAGTTCTTCTCAGTAGTAAATAGCGTGGCCCCATCATGGATGAAACCTCCTCCACATGCCAATTGGTTCCCATCGACATGTTATGACCGATTTCAAGTAATGCCTGTGGTTCAATACCATAAAATTGGGCATTAGCGTCTTCCCACAGCAGCTCTTCGTCGTCAATAATGAAACGGAAATCGGGAGTGACGGCCGGGCTGACTTGATCAACGCCATTAAAAAAAGCATCGATATCAGAAGCATTTAAAGACATCAACGCACTGGTTAGCGACAAGTTTCGACTGTAGCTATCCTGCTGAATTTCAAGAGATTGAAGACGGTAATTAAAAATTTGCTGAACAAGACTGGAGGTTTGAAGTTTAGAACGGGCCGCTTCTTGAGCAACAACCTGCTGATTAACCTGATAATTTTGAAGTAAGACGATCACCGTCAGCACACTGATGGTGATAAATATAGAACGAGTAATAAGCGACGCCAGACGTCGCCGACTATATTTTTGAGTCTTTGTCATAAGCTTAGTTGTCTGAGTACCTAAATGCCCGCTGTTTTAACGCATTAAGCTTTTGTTGGTCATCGCTAGACGTAACCAATTCAAAGTCGCCTGAAAATACCGTTGGAACCTCTTTCCCTTCAATATCAAGCTTAATCGCCTCTGCCATCGCAATCCCCGTATCATCATTCATACGCATAACGGTTACACCCAAATCGCCATTTGCGATCGCCTCTAATTCAGCCGTTCCACCGCCCCAACCATTGAGCAAAATATCTTGGCGTCCGAGCTCTTTTAATGCTTCCGCAGCACCTAATGCAACATCGGTAGAACAGGCATAGATAAAATTAATGTTTGGATCATTTTCAACCGCTTGTAGTGCGGTTTCATAACCAGAGCGGCGAGTCGCTTTGGTATAGTAGGCAGAAGCGAGCTTGTAATCGTTTTTATGCGACATACTTTCTATAAAGGTATTTCCTCTCGCATCACTGACATAACCTTCTGAAAAATAGAGAACCGAATAGCGGCTCTCGGGCGGTTCATGTTCTAGGTAATACTGACTTAAAACTTGCGTCCCTTTAATATGATCGAAACCAACATACATAAATGGCTGCTGCCCATCCCATGCTCTCACCGGGGTAGTAATGTTTTGCAAAATAAGTTTGGTATCGGTTGAACTCAAAACATGTTCAATAAATTTGCGATGACGCGTGGTATCCAAGGTGAAAATTAAATAATCCGCTTTGTTATGAATGGCATCAAGCAAGGACACACTCTGCTGGCGGAAATCAATATTAGGGCGTGTAAATACCTGGTTAATTTCATAAGCGATCCCCAGCTTTTCTAGCCGCATTTCAAATGCTTTAATATTGCGCACCCAGTAGTCTGAAATTTGTTGTCCTGGATAAACAACAGAAATGGAGATCGGCGGCTTGGGAGAAGAAGAGAGACGGACAGGATTTCCTCGAACTAATTGGGCTAACTGCTCTGTTAAGGCCTTCTGCTTAGGGTGTGTAGATAGATATTCATCATACTGCCAGTATCCACTGAGCAGTTCACTTGAATAAGCCAGCAGCGGCACCAACCAAAGCGTTACTATTCCGAGCAAAATTTTCATTGCTGTTTAAAGCCCTTTTTTGTTCTTTACATAAATAATAGTATGGCTTGGGAAGGAGTACGATAAAAGAAAAAGATCTTTTTTTTTAATAGGTTGAGCATAAATTCGGCATAACCCCAAAGCCTAGCCCGACATTATGCTCAACCTAATGTTTTTAACCGATGATTTAGAAGGTTAAAGCGAGATTCACTGAAGCACCAAACTCATTCTCGCCGGCATAAGCAGCGGAAACGTCTAAGCTCACCACATCAGCAGGGCTAATACCAATACCAGCCGTTACCGTGTTATCTAAGGTATCTTCGGTATCAATTTGATAACCCGCACGCAACTGCGCCCAACCCCATGCGTTTCCTTCCACCCCAACTCTCAAGAAGCGGGTATCGTCATCAACGCCAGAGAACCGAGTTTGCTTGGTTAGATCCCAATCAAGCGTGGCGGTGAAAAATTCACTAACGTACGCACCAGATATCGTCACTTGAGTATCTAACTTATACTGATTTTGCTTATCGATAGTGTCGATCTCTTGCGAGAATAAATCTTTGACGGCCAGGCCCGCACGGAATTCATCGAGTAACCACACTGCGCCCAAGTCCATATTAAACGCAGACTTTGACGTTTCGCTTTGGTCGAAATCTTCGATGTCATAGTCTTGAACAGAAATATCTTCTTTGTAGGTTTTCATTTGTTGGTATTTCGGCGCTACACCGAACGAGAATTGCTGCCCAGCAATCATAAATTGCTTGGCCATGGCTGCGCCAAACTCACCGTAGCCAAACGCAATGGTTCGAACTGACGAGCTTTCGTAACGAGTTCGCACATTGATTGGGGTATCGCCTAGGTCAGCCGTGATATTGGGAATCGCGATAATTTCAGCGTAACCACGAGCAAACAAGTTGACCGACAGCATGCGAGTAGGAACGGCTACCGCCACACCCGCGCCGACACTCGCATTCAAAGCGGAATCATCTTCGAGCTGATTTAAGTAATCGTTAAGTGTCGCTGCGTCAGAGGGATCAACACTGCCTGAATTTTCAAAGGCATCGATCGTATCTTGCAGATCATCTAAGGTGCTTAACGTATCATCACTGTCCCTGACACTCGCCCCGACAGCCGGCAATAAAAGACCAAAGTCGTCGTTATCCCGGGATACAGCGGTGAGCGCTGGGTTGTAGAAAGGCGCGAGGAGAAAATCGGCGGTGGTAACGCCAGTGTTCCCCATCCCGTTACCGCGCGCGTCAGCGACGGTCGATGCAGCCATTACCGAGAGGCTCGGTAGTGTTGCTGCCACTGCTAAAGATATTTTTGTTAGTTTGTTCATGGCTGAATAGACCCTTTTTATTATTTCCACAAAAAAGGTTAATACAGTTTTTTATAACTAACACAAAAGAACTAAACTTCTTATACTGAAATCACATCTTGAAGTTTCAGTTTATGGCTTATTAGCATTTCCTTACTAAACTTGGGCAGTTTTTTAAGTCGAAGCTCTAATTTGGACGCTAAACTGCGTCCACCATCCACTTGTTGATACCAACTCAACTCAAGCGGACCTTTTCCTCTGAGTGCCTTTGCCCCCTTACCTGTCTGATGCTGCTTAAAACGTCGTTGAACATCAGTAGTGATTCCACAATAAAGCGCACCCTTATGAGTGCGCACTAGGTAGATAAACCAGACTTGGTCGATATCGCTCATTAATCTAAAAACTGCTCAACGCGTTCGCTTAACGCCGCCAACTGCTGCTTCAAATTTTCTACTTCTTGTTCGAGCGCTTCGATGCGCTCCACACTTCCGCTCGAAGCACTGACTGGCGCTTGTGCAAAGCTTTCTACATCCACCTCACCCGAGAAAAGATGTTGGTAGCGAGACTCTCGCTTGCCCGGTACTCGAGGTAGCTTCACCACGAGAGCCCCATCTTCACGCGCTGCCATGCTATCAAGAGTTTGCTCAACTTCTCTCACATCATGAAACTCAGCAAGGCGATTGGTACGGGTACGAATTTCACCGGGTGTTTGTGGACCACGCAATAATAAGCAACATACAATCGCTTTTTCCTGGGGCGTTAGCTTTAAATCACCAAATTCAGTGTTACAGAAACGGTGTTGAAACTTACTCACTCGACTATTAAAGCTGCTTTCATCGCTGACAAGGCGGCGAGCAATTAAACCATCCACGGCTTGTTGGACTTCACTATCTTCATACTCTGTCACTGGATCGCGATTGCTCTTTTGATTGCAAGCGGATGTTAAGCTATTGAGTGTTAATGGGTAATAATCTGGCGTGGTCACTTCTTTCTCAAGTAGGCAGCCGATAACTCTCGCTTCGATGGGCGTTAATTCAATGTTCATCTTGTATCCTTAGCGTGTGTTGCTGAAGTTAATGCTCAGACAGCAACGAAACCCGTTTAATATTACCATCTTGGTCAATCATGAAAATTTTCGAACGGTTTAATTCTACTTCAGTTAGTTCAAGCTTTTTGCGTTCGTTTTGATAAGCGTGACGAAGTCGCTGACTTTGTGGGTCACCACTAGGTTCTTCCTGCGCTTTTGAAACAACGATTTGAGAAGGTTGCATGTTCAAATCAATAAAAAGTCCTCAATAATCAAATATTATCCCTATATCTGTCGAGGACTCAACTTCCTGAGCACAGTCTGGCTATAAAAGCGTCAACAGTATGTAATGATTGATTTTAAGACTGTAAAGCCAAGGAATGTTGTGTTTTAATCGAGTTAGTTAACGTTAGAAAATAGGACAAGAACTCTATGAGTGGTGTATTCGAAATCGTGGCAAATGCACGCCGCAAAAACAAATTGAAACGTGAATTGCTAGACAACGAAAAGAAAGTTCGTGACAACCGCAAGCGTGTAGATCTACTCGACAACTTACTTGATTACATCAAGACTGATATGTCACACGATGAAATCGTAGAAATCATTAAAAACATGAAATCAGACTACGAAGATCGCGTTGATGATCACATCATCAAGAGTGCCGAAATTTCAAAAGAGCGCCGTGAAATTTCACGCCGTATCCGCGAACTGACTGAAGCCGAAAAACAGCACGTTCAGACCAAAAAATAAGCATTCCAGCCTCCTATTTTAAAGCCCACATTATTGTGGGCTTTTTTGATCAATACACTTTCCATAGGTTGTCGAGTATTAAATTTCGTCGCTAAACGATTGCGTAATCGCTAACCTTCTCCCTTCATTAATTTGTGCTTTTCTCGCTATACATGGACTGATATATTGCCAGCCGTTGCTTAATTTAGACCATTCGAGGCAAGGAGCTTCCTCACTAATCTCACGATGAGAAGTTTGGTAACGCACATAACGTGCGCAAATGATAGAGGGTCAAATTATGGACATGAATATGGTTGAAATGATCGGTTACGCTGCATCAATCATGGTGGCACTTTCGCTCACAATGAAAGACATTAAAAAGTTGCGTGTCATCAACTTTATTGGCTGTGCCTTATTCGCAGCTTACGGATTGATGATTGGTGCTTGGCCAGTCGTGGTAACGAACGGATTTATTGCCTGCGTTAACGTGTACTTCCTAACCAAAATGCAGCAAGAGAAAAAAGCGCAAAGCAAGCTGCAAAACAGCGCCGCTTAAACCAATAACTCGATAAAAAGCCCCGAAATTTTTCGGGGCTTTTTTGTGTTTAGCGTAATTTAGTTATTAATCATCGTCTTGACACTCCGCCCAGTATTGCGCGCATTTCACCGCACGCTTCCAACCACGGTAGCGACGATTTCGTTTCTCTTCGTCATGATGAGGAACGAAAGTACGGTCAAGTTCCGCTTTATTTTGTAACTCGTCTAAGCTGTCCCAGAAACCGACGGCCATCCCAGCTAAATACGCCGCGCCGAGAGCGGTGACTTCAGTGACTTTAGGACGTAGCACTTGTGTATCAAGGACATCTGCTTGGAACTGCATCAAAAAGTTATTTGCCACAGCGCCACCATCGACACGCAGTGCTTCCAACTTGATTCCAGAGTCTGCTTGCATCGCATCAAGTACGTCACGGGTCTGATAAGCAATACTTTCAAGTGTTGCGCGGATTAAATGGTTGGCATTCACGCCGCGTGTTAGCCCAACAACCGTACCGCGTGCATACGCATTCCAATACGGCGCACCAAGGCCAGTAAACGCAGGCACAACATACACGCCATTTGATGTATCCACCTTAGTCGCAAAGTATTCCGTATCATGGGCATCGTCGACAAATTTCAGCTCATCACGTAACCATTGCACAGATGCTCCGCCCATAAAGACCGACCCTTCCAATACGTAAGCTGGCTCGCCGCTTGGCCCACACCCAATGGTGGTGACCAATCCATTATGAGAAGTGACTTTCTCTTGACCCGTATTCATCAGCAAGAAACACCCAGTACCGTAGGTATTTTTGGCTTGGCCTGGTGTCACACAAAGCTGTCCATACAGCGCAGCTTGTTGGTCACCGGCAATACCCGCAATCGGAATACGTGTCCCGCCCTTACCACCAATATTGGTCTTACCGTATACTTCAGATGACTTACGAACTTCAGGCATCATGCTAAGTGGAATATCTAGCGCTTTGAGCATTTTTTCGTCCCACTCAAAGGTATTGATATTAAACAGCATAGTGCGCGATGCGTTCGTGTAATCAGTAACATGCACACGCCCTTGAGTCATTTTCCAGACTAACCAAGTATCGATGGTGCCAAAGAGTAATTTACCTTGATTGGCCGCTTCTCGCGCCCCTTCAACATTATCCAGAATCCATTTCACTTTGGTTCCGGAGAAATAAGGGTCGAGGACTAACCCAGTATTTTCACGAATGTAATCTTCAAGACCTTTATCTTTCAGTGATTTACAAATATCGGCAGTACGGCGACATTGCCAAACAATGGCATTGTATATGGGCTTTCCGGTTTCTTTATCCCACACCACCGTGGTTTCACGTTGGTTGGTGATGCCTATCGCGGCTACTTCATCACTACGAATTCCGGCTTTACCCAGCGCTTCGACGAGAGTTGAGCTCTGCGTTGCGTAGATCTCCATTGGATCATGTTCTACCCAGCCATCATCCGGATAGATTTGAGTGAATTCGCGCTGCGATACACTAATGATGTTCGCATCATGGTCAAGAACTACAGCTCTAGAGCTTGTCGTTCCTTGGTCCAAAGCAACAATATATTTCTGTTCACTCATGGTGTATTCCTTATTCTTTCATCGTCAATTGAAGTATGGCTTTAACTTAAACGTGTGCTTCTTGGTTTTCGTTGCTATCGTCACACTGATTTGGAATGGTGCATCCTGTACCCACTGTTGGCAAATATGCACCGATAAATTTTGGATAAACCCAAGCACCAAAACACGCACCGCAGATGGGCGCCAAAATCGGCACTATAAAGTATGGAATGTCACGTGCGCCCGTTAAGGCATAATCCCAGCCAGCTAAGTAAGCAAAAAGCTTGGGTCCGAAATCACGAGCAGGATTCATTGCAAATCCAGTTAATGGGCCCAACGAACCACCAATAACGGCAATTAAAATGCCGATCAACAGTGGGCTCATAGCGCCCCTTGGTGCACCATTGTTTTCATCGCCCAGCGCTAAGATCGCAAACATCAGTACTGCGGTGATGACAAATTCAACTGCAAAAGCGCCAAAGAATGAAAGCGCAGCGTTAGGGTAAGTAGAAAAAATACCTGCCGTTGCTAATGCCTCTGGGCTACTGCGTAGCATATTGTGGGTCACTTCATACTCGGTAAACAAGTTACTGTATAGTCCGTAGATTAACGCTGCTGAGCAAAACGCACCTAACACTTGAGAAAAGATGTAAGGTAACACTTTAGATTTATCAAAACCGTGAAAGGTGGCAAGCGCAATGGTTACCGCTGGATTAATGTGAGCCCCAGAAACGCCAGCGGTACAATAAATCGCGATAGCGACACCAAAGCCCCACATAATACTGATTTCCCACTGACCAAATTGCGCTCCCGTCAGCACAAGTGCAGCAACACACCCGACACCAAAGAAGATCAGTAGTCCCGTTCCTATAAACTCAGCGATGCACTCGCCAAGTAATGTTGGCCTTTTAGTTCGCGTCATGTTCAAAGTCCTTTGTATTCACGTTAATGGATTATGTTTTGTTGTTATTCAAACTGGATTTTCCATAAATTTACGTTAACGAAAACTCAACATGAGCATAAATGAGCGTTCGAGCACATTTTGTTTATAAAATGGTTACCTTTTTGTTAATCAAATCAGCTTTTCAGTGATTTATAATTAACACATATTTAGCCAAGAATAAAAACAAACGTAATATTAATAGGTTAAATAAACTTAAGAATGAATGCCGATTATTCGCTTTGGTAAAAATGTTCGTTTCTGCGCGTTTAGCATTTCGGTTAACGGACGTTGGATATAAAAAAAGCAGCTCTAAGAGCTGCTTATCAGACGGTGGACTTTGTTAATCATCGGGTAGTGTCGGTAACTTTGTTGTCCCACCATGGATTTTCTCTCGCCAGTGTTGAACCACGTTAAACAGCCCAGGTATCAACATGGTTCCGGCGATGAGTACACACAGTAGCCCACCAATTAGAGCAATTCCCAATGAATTTTGACTAATATGCCCAGCACCTGACGCCACCACCAGCGGTATCATGCCAAGAATAAACGACCACGAAGTCATATTGACGGCACGAAAACGCAGCTTACCACCGAGAATGGAGGCAGTTTGAATATCTTGCTCACTCTCTTCTCGCTGATTTTTGGCAAATTCAACGATTAGAATGGCATTTTTCGCCGCCAAGGCAATCAACAACACCAATCCTATTTGCGCGTATAAGTTGAGCGGTGTTCCTGTCAGGTTTAACGCCAGATAAGACCCTAGGGTCGCAATCGGAACCACCAATATAATGGCGATAGGCACACTCCAACTTTCATATTGCGCCACCAAAAATAGGTAGATAAAAATCAGCGCCAGTGCAAAGGCATATACGGCTTGGTTACCGGCAAGAATTTCTTGGTAAGCCATCCCGGTCCACTCATACTGATAGCCATGCGGGAGTACTTGCGCAGCCACACGCTCCATCGCATTAATCGCGTCGCCACTTGAATAGCCAGGCGCTGGTTGACCTTGAATCACCGCACTGCGATACATGTTGTAACGCCATGCAACATCTGGCTCAAAGACCTGTTGGTAAGTCACCACGGTACTCAGTGGAATCATCTCACCCGTTTGTGAGCGTACATGAAAGCGTTCAAGATCATCGATGCCTTGACGGTATTCACCGTCTGCTTGCAAAGTCACTCGGTAGCTCTTACCAAGCATGGAGAAATCATTAACATAAATAGAGCCTAAGTTACCCTGTAATGTTTGGAAGACTTCCCCCAATGACACACCCAACTGCTTAGCTTTCTCACGATCAATATCCAGATAGTAATGCGGAACGTTGGCTCTAAAGGTACTGAAACTGGCTGCAATTTCAGGCTGCTGGTTTGCCGTTGTAATTAACTGGTTCATCACATCCGCAAGCTCGGTGCGACTTCGCCCTAAAGTATCTTCTAATACAAATTCAAATCCTGAAGCTGCTCCCATTCCTGGCACCGCTGGCGGTCCCATCGTAAAGACAACCGCCTCGGGTAAACTGACGGCGGCCCGCTGGTTGATACGCGTCGCGATAGCATTGGCACTATTATCACCTTCAAGCGCCTGACGGTATTGCCAGTCATGCAGCTTAATAAATAGCGATGCACCATTCGAGGCTGCCGCGCCCGTCATAAACGCAAAGCCATTTGCCACGCTCACACCATCAACCCCTGGCTCTTGTTCAACTAACGCCATTAATTGCTGTGTGACGTTTTCGGTACGATTCAGCGAGGCAGAATCCGGAAGCTGAACATTGGTTAGCAAAATGCCTTTGTCCTCTTGGGGCACAAATGCCGTTGATGTCGTTTTTGCAAAATAACCAATGGCGCCCACTGAAACGACTAACACACAGCCCAGAACCACAACCTTCTTCACTAAAAAACCAGCCAAGGTGCCATAGCGCTCCGTCAAGCGACCAAACATTCGGTTAAATGCGTTAAACCAACCCGCTGTATTGCCACCGCCACGTTTTAATACCAACGAACACAGTGCCGGAGACAATGTCAGTGCATTCACCGACGAAATGATTACTGAAATACAAATGGTCAACGCAAATTGGCGATACATGATGCCAGTGATACCGGGTAGCATTGAGACTGGTATAAACACCGCCAAAAGGACCAGAGTCGAGGTAACTATCGGACCGGTAACCTCTTTCATGGCCTTTAAGGTCGCTTGCCGAGGTGTGAGGTCTGGGTGATTAGACATGGTTGTATCAACATTTTCGATGACCAAAATCGCATCGTCCACAACGATACCTATCGCTAGGATTAAGCCAAATAGGGTAACGGTGTTGATGGTAAACCCAGCTGCCAACATAATGGCAAACGTCCCAATCAAAGAAACCGGAATGGCAACCACGGGGATTAAGGTTGAACGAAAACTGCCTAAAAATAGATACGTCACCGCAATAACCAATAATACGGCTTCAATCAGTGTCTTAACGACACCTTTAACGGATTCAGACACAAATACCGTCGTGTCATAACTGGTCTCATAACTCAATCCTTGTGGAAAATTCTGACTTAGGGACTCAAGTAAGGTCATCACAGCTTGGCCACTCTCGAGTGCATTGGCATCCGATTGTAACGAAAGCGCGACAATCGACGCATCCTGTCCTCGAAACTGACCATTTCCGTCATAGAATTTTTTACCTAACTCGACACGTGCAATGTCTTTCAAATACACGCTTGAACCATCTGAATTCGCTCTGAGAACGACATGCTCAAATTCACTGACCGTTTCTAAACGCCCTTTCGTCACTAGGTTGAATTGCATTTGTGAATCGGTATGAAAAGGCGCAGAACCAACGCGCCCTGCAGCCACTTGAACGTTCTGCTCTGCTAACGCTGAATACACATCGGATGTGGTCAATTTAAGGTTGGCCATTTTCTCAGGGTCGAGCCAGACACGCATCGCGTATTCCCCTCCCCCTATGACATTCACTTCACTGATCCCCTTCACGCGAGCCAATTGATCTTTAATATTGAGATTGACGTAGTTGATCAAGAATCGGTCATCGTATTTCCCCTCAGGCGAATAAAAGTTCAATACCATAAGCATGTCTGGCGACCGTTTTTTTACCGTGACGCCAACCGCTCTTACCTCTTGAGGAAGCTTGGCTTCAATTTGCGCCACGCGGTTTTGCACATTCACTTGTGCCATGTCGGGATCGGTGCCAACATCAAACGTTACATTTAAGCTATAAGAGCCATCATTAGCACTTTTTGAAGACATATAAATCATGCCTTCGACCCCATTCACCGCGGTTTCTATTGGGTCAGCAATCGCCTGCTCGACAACCTCGGCACTTGCCCCTGTGTAAAATGCAGAAACACTCACTGAAGGTGGGCTAATTTTTGGGTACTCAGCTACCGGTAGCTGTGTAAGCGCAATGCCACCAGCCAGCATCAAGATAATTGAAATGACCAAGGCAAATTTGGGGCGCTGAATAAAGAAACGACTTAGCATACCTGACTACTCCTGATTAGGCTGAATGGTGACAGGCATCCCATCTCTTACACGCTGAAGCCCCTCAGTGATAACCTGCTCGCCGGCCTTAATACCGCTGCGGACAATAATGCCCTGTGGTGAAATAGGCCCAAGAGATACAAGACGGCGATGCGCGTTGCCATCGGAGTCAACGACGAGAACAAAACTCCCTTCTAAGTCCCTTTGTACTGCCTTTTCTGGTACTGTCAGTACCGAACTTGGCTCTGCTTGTTTAATAATCACCCTTGCATGTTGACCGGGTATTAAATGATGCTGATGATTCGCAAAGCGCGCCCGCATGGCCAACGTACCCGTGGTCAGGGAAATACGGTTATCAACAAATTCAATATCGCCCTTTTCGGCATAACGTTGGCCGTTTTCCAATTCGAGCTCAACAGTGGTGTTTCGATTCGCACTTTGAGTTTCGCCTTCAATCTTGAATTGCAAACGCTCACGTTCGCTGATGTTGAAGGCGGCAAGCACAGGATCAAGACTTACGATTGTCGTCAACACGCCCATATTGGGGGAGAGTAAGTCCCCTTTACTGGCTTTGCTGGCGCCGATACGCCCACTGATAGGCGCCACTATTTGCGTATATGAGAGCTGGGTCTTTGCCAAATCTCGTTGTGACTGTGCGGCTTTTACCTGAGCTTGCGCACTCAGCAATGACGCAGAGAGCGCATCAAATTCGGCTTGTGAAATACTGCCTTGAGGAAGAAGTCGCTTTCCGCGCTGGTGATCGAGCTCAGCTTTCTTTAACGCTGCATTTGCTTGCGCAACCGCCGCTTCCGCGCTGGCAACTTGTGCTTCAAACGCTGACGGCTCAATGGAGTAAAGCCGCTGACCCGCTTCTACGATTTGCCCTTCTTTAAAATGACGTTCGGTCAAATAACCGGTTACCTGGGCACTAATATCGGTGTCTTCAACGGCTTGAATGCGGCCGGTATAGGCTTTTTGAAAGGCATAGGTTGAGGTTTGAGCAGTGCTCACAGTGACAACTGGCGAAGCAGAAGGTGACATGGTGCGCTGTTCACCGCACCCTGTGAGCACAAGCACGCTCGACAGAGTAACGGCAGCAAGTCTGGCGTTCATAAAATACCCGCTATTAAAGTAAGGCTTTAAAGGATGCTCAATCTAAATAACGGCTTGCGGAGGAATGTCCGGACAGTGTCAATCCGGATTTGTTCTTTGTATCAAGGTGTTTCTAATGATAAAGAATCATGTAGACCCAACTTTTGCATCAGAAAACACGGCGACTTCCAAGCGTAAATCAGTTCTTCGACAACCGAACCACATGGTGCTGTCCATTGACGTGACTGGGAGAACTCTCCACCAATATGCTCATAAAATTCGATGGCTTGCTGGTTCTTCGCCAACACTTCGAGATAAACGCCTGAATCTTTAAAAAAATGTTCCAGCCATTCCGCCATGGCCGTAAGTAATGTTGTAGCGATGCCTTGATGTTGATAATCAGGATCAACGTGAAGCGCATCCACCATGCTGCCACGTAAAAAGTCATGATTGCCAAACACACAGACAAAACCACACAATTTGCCGTTATCTTCGAGCTTAAGTATATGTTGATTAAATGGGGGATTAGTAAGACGCGTCTGCCAAATTGCTCGGCGTTCAGAGAGAATCTCATCATCGAGATAGTGTTGCTTAAGTATGCCCTTGTAATATTTCTGCCAGCTTCGAGTATGCAACTGGGCGATGGCTTCAAAATCGTTATATTCGGCTACATTTATTTCCATTCTTAGTTCCTTATTACTTCCTGTAAGGATAACTTGCTTATTCATACTATTCATTTGTTAAGCAAAAGCCAAACAAACTTAGTGTTTATCACTATATTCATTTGACTTAGTGATAAGCACTGATATTCTAGCGCACACTTGTAAGCCCAAAATTAACTTTTATGACGACTTCGACCAACACTAAGCCGCCGATAATTTGGCAAAACGTGATACTGTTTACTCTGTTGTTTGCAATCAGCTGTGGTGTCGTACCTTGGTACGCATACCAATATGGCATCGATGCGAAACACTGGGTTTGGTTACTCATTACTTTTAGCTTTTGTAATCTCTCGATCACGGCCGGATATCATCGCTTGTGGTCACACAAAACCTATGAAGCCCATTCGGCACTCAAGGTTATCTTCGCTTTAGGTGGGGCTTTTGCCTTACAAAATAGTGCGCTGCACTGGAGCTCTGATCACCGCGTGCATCATAAGCACGTCGATAATAATGATAAAGATCCCTATTCAGCCGGACGTGGTTTTTGGTTTTCCCATATTGGGTGGATGCTAAGAGAATACGCGACCAATCAACATATTGATTACACCAATTGTCGAGATCTACAAAAAGATAAGGTTGTGATGTGGCAACATAAATACTATCTACCACTGGTGCTACTTACCAATATTGGTATACCGCTATTACTGGGCATTATTTATCAAGATATTTGGGGGATGTTACTGGTTGTGGGCGTTCTGCGTTTATGTCTCAGCCATCACTCGACATTCTTTATCAATTCGTTGGCCCATGTTTGGGGGTCACAACCCTATACAACAAAAAACAGCGCCCGTGATAACGCCGTACTTGCCGTGTTTACTTTCGGTGAGGGTTACCACAATTTCCATCACATCTTCGAAAACGATTATCGTAACGGCGTTCGTTGGTGGCAATACGATCCAACCAAATGGTTGATTAAAAGTTGTTCATGGGTGGGGTTAACGACAAAGCTAAGAAGCGTTTCTGATTTGCGGATTGAACTGGCGAAAGCCAAGGCCAAGCTTCACTATGCCCAGACGCGATTAAGTGCCGATCCAACCCAGCAAGAACACAGTGCAAAGCTTGCCCAAGAGTTTGAGCGTCTAACCCAAACGTTAAATGACTACTATCAAACACAAAAGCAGCTACTGGAAAGTAAATACGATACCGTCATGAAACAGTACGAGCACTCGCTGTTACAAATGAAATATACGCAGCTCAAGCAAGAGTTAAAACAGCAAAGACGCAATTGGCATCTCATGACAACGCGTATTGCCTGAGACAGAAAAGCCCCGCTGATTAGCGGGGCTTAATTTTTTAGCACTGACATTGTTATTCGTTGTTCAACGTTTTAATCCACACATGCATTAAATACCTTGGTACATGTGTGATCGGTAATTTGCTTATAGACTTCAATCAAGGACGCGGAGATTTCAGAGCACAGACCATAGAGATGCTGCTGAAATTCGACGCTGCTCCCCATATTTTCAATTTTGGTGTAATGCTCGAGTTCAATCATGCACTCTTCCAATTTGCGGTGATATCCTTGGTAGCATGAGCTGACTTTGACCATTTTTTTGTGCAATAGCTTAGCGCGATTAACCAACATATCATCACGCGGATCAAGGTGCATAGCGACAATCGACAAGCGATATTGGGTAAGCGCTTCAACAGCGCTCATTACACTTTGCCACTGATCGTTATAGTCCCCCGCCATATTTAACTTATTGGCTTTGGTCATTGCGGTTAACATCTGCTCATCAATTTGGAAAATCATTTCACGGATGACTTTGCCATGCACCACCAAACTCTTAGGAAGTGAAAGCTCACCGATGGAATCAACAAGATGAAGCATGTGGTTTTTTATCGCGATACGGTCAACCTTTTTACCGATGACTCGGTTTTTGACGATATCTTCTGCGCTACGTTTGAGGTTGCCTTGCAAATGGTTCAGCGCCTTACGACTGTATGCCTCACCACTTAATGCTGCATGCGTTAAAGCACGATGATGACGTACATATTCGATCGCCTGCGTTAATTGGTTGATCGAACCTTGGTACTTCATGATGTCGTGTTTGCTGCTTGTATACAGTAATGCCGAAACATCACCCACCAAATGATTAAACGAATGATAGTTGAATGCATCCATAACATTCTCTCCTCTATACCCACCTACCTATGCATACAGCACAATATATGCCACTTATTTAAGCAGTTGATTTATTGAGAAAAGAACATCTCAGCTTCACAAAAACACGCCTTTTTGTGAGCTATGTGCACTTTTTTGGCGCTATATATGAAACCAAATCGTAGTTTTGGTGCATACCAGCGCCAATGCCAATACCAATGAATAAATTTACCGAGCGTTACATCACATTTTGATAATCCTAGAAATTAGAAAAGAGATATCAGTCACTTAGGCGTACATAATAAACCGCTGCGCTTTAAACGCTGATATTAGTCTTAATTAAATAAAAAAGCCCAAGGCCAATCGGACTTAGGCTTACCCATGCACGATGCAAGCACGGCTGTGCTCTAGGGGGTACGCTCAATGAATATCGCGTTAGAGCGGCAAACGCCTTTCATACGTCCATCGGATAGGTGATTACTGTTCTGGGACAGTGACAAAAGAGCTCGCTTCAACCCCTTCAGGTAATGCAAACGCACCAGGCGTCGTATCACTGACGACAATTTCACTCGCTACACTAAACGTAATCGGCGCGACATCGGTGATATCAGACGATGGTGCGACATACACCGAATAAGTGCCTGGCTCAACGATCCATTGGTTGTTCTCTGGATCAAAACTTGCCAATACACTCGCCGGTACGTTAAAGCTCAATGATTGTGATGCGCCCGGAGCCAACTCATCGGTTTTAGCAAAATCTTTAAGCTCGATAGTCGGTTTCATTAATTTCACTTCTGGCGCGCTGACGTACAGTTGGGCGGCCTCTTTACCTGCTACGGTGCCAGAATTGGTGATGGTTGCAGTAAAAGAAATCGCACCATCCGACCCTGAAGAAAGCGTATTTTCGACAATCGTTGGCTGACCATAATCAAAGGTGGTGTAAGATAAACCATACCCAAACGGATACGCCACATCGACGTCAAACGACGTGTAGTAACGATAGCCGACATAAATACCTTCATTCATATGCGTTTCATCGATCACACCATCATCATTGGTATCAAGCCCGCTGAAGGTTTCTGATGAGGGAACATCGCTGTACGCTTTTGGAATCGTTTGCGCCAATTTACCGCTTGGGTTCACCGCACCGCTGACCACATCCGCAACGGCATTTCCTGCTTCTTGCCCCCCCATATACGGCAATAAAATCGCATCGGCTAAGTCCGCCCAATCACTGGTATCAATAATGCCGTTGACGTTGAGTACCACGATAACTTTCTTATCTTGCGCATGAAACGCATCAGCCACTTGCGTCAACATGTCAAGTTCCTGAGTACTTAAGCGGTAATCCCCTTGCTCAGGTGAACGGTCCCCACCCTCACCCGCTTGACGTCCAAATGTCACAATTGCTGCTGCATTATCTTGCGCCGCTTGCGACACTAACGCCTGCAGTTCTGGATTATTGGTCACTGGTGCGTCTTCACACTCGTAGTTGGTGCCAAGTAAATTGCCGACCTCCACGCGATTTTCGACAAAGTAATTTTCGTAATACTCAGTCAACGCGCTATTGATTTGGTATGTTTGCTCAAGCCCTTCAATCAAGTTGACGGTATACGCAGCGTTGACATCACCGCTGCCTGTTCCACCTTTGTAAAAATTGACTTGATTGACACCAAAGGTTGCCAGTGAGGTCCCCGAAGTAATCGGCAGCGCAGCGTCATTGTTTTTCAACAAAATGGTTCCTTCTGCTGCTGCTTGGCGGGCAAGCGTGGCGTGAGTATCTAAATCAGGTTGATTCGAATAGTCATAGCCACGATACGTCGGCATTTTCTGTACTTGAGTTAGGATCTCTACAACGTTGCGATCGAGCACCTCATCGGTAAGTTCTCCTGCATCATAAGCTTGCTGTAGACTCTCTTTGTTGTTTCCAGGTTGAATCAAATTGTTTCCCGCGATTTGCTGCTTCAATGCGGAATCTGGGTCAACAGGGATTGCATCATTTATCTGCATGATATTACCAGCAAACCAGTCTGACATGACTATGCCATCAAAGCCCCATTCGTTGCGAACGATATCTATCAAGGCATCTTCACGCTGATTAACATACGTTCCGTTCACTAGGTTATAAGACGTCATGATAGCCATCGGTTCGGCTTCATCCGCAGAAATCTGAAACCCTCTAAGGTAAATTTCGCGCAAGGCACGAGGCTCAACGATATCATCGACATAGTAACGGTCGGTTTCTGAGGCGTTGGCCACAAAGTGCTTGATGGTTGCCCCCACACCTTGGGACTGCATCCCCTCGACCATCGCTGCACTCATTCGCCCACTGAGTACCGGATCCTCTGAATAGTATTCAAAGTTTCGACCGTTTAGAGGGTTACGCTGAATATTCATGCCTGGTGCAAGAATGACATCGACCCCATACTCAAGGGCTTCATTGCCTTGCCCTTCACCCACTTGCTCAACCAGTTCTTTATTCCATGAAGAGGCGAGAACCGAACCGATCGGCCAAGCAGTCGCATAATAGGTATTATCGTCACCATCACGGGTTGGTTCGATCCTTAGCCCAGCAGGGCCGTCACTTAACTTGGTGGCAGGAATATTTACATCATCATTGACGACACCATTAATGTAACCCGCCACCCCAGGTACATCTTGCAATAAATTCACCGCGCCTTCTGGGTTATTCATTCCTGGGCCAGTGACGATATCCAACTTTTCACTGACTGACAGTTGCGCCACCATCTGCTCGGCCTGAGCACGATAATTGGTGGTTTCTCCGTTAGATGGCGGCTGAGGATCAGGATTCGTTGAATCATCATCGTCGTTACAACCAACGACCGTAACCGAGATAGCTAATGCAAGCATGATAGGGTTGAACTTAAAATGCTTCGTTTTCATGTTCGTTTCCTTTATTTATTAACCCCTATAAACCAAAGACATAATAAAAATATCGACAGAAGGTATGTCCATTGGCACCGCATTAACTTTAATAGTCAAAATAAATCTATTCTTACCTCACCGTTGCGATATTTTAACTCTTGGTAGCAGTAATATTCATTTGTGACTGTAATCAAAAATAAAACTTTAGAATGATATTTATCAGGATAATGTCAGAAAAATGCAAGCGTGAAACGAATCACAAACCTAGCTAGACTTGATTATTATCATCAAACAAAAAATGAATAATATAACGATGAGAAATATATCAAACCGCGTAGTGGCTAATATATTCAAATCTTTATCCGAGCAAGGTAAAGATGTGGATCAACTAAAAAGTACCTGTCATATCTCTGAATATGAACTGGCACTTCACCATGGAAGAATAGATAAAGATCCTTATGGAAAATTAATGGTTCTCCTCTATAAAGACCATCGCCAGCTCATGCTGACCGAACTGATGCAAGACCCTGCCAAAATATTAGCAGGGTTCTATGCCTCGTTCCCTGAGCTGGTCAGCTACTGCATAAACAGCGAATCAATCTTTGAACTATTAACACGTTACCTTGAGTTTAGGTTTATTGTCGGCAGTTGTGATGAGCTCACCTGCCAATCGGAACAGCAGTATACTCGGCTACGCTATACCGACGAATTCATTAGTCATAAAACCAGTTATTCCGCCTTAGCCAACTTTATTAATCTTTATGGAATGGCAAAAATTATCGACCCAAATTTATCAGTTGAAATTAAGTTAACAGGAAATCCAGTACTAAAGAAGAGTATTTATGAAGAAGTATTTAACACAAAAGTCATTTGGAACAGCCCGTATAACGATATGTATTTTTTAAACCACCAGGTAAAAAAACGCTCACAAATATATAATCCAAATATCATTAAAATTCAGCGTTCGGCGTTAATAGGCATTGGTTTTGAAATAGGACAAAAAAACTATTTTTCTACAATCATAAAAACAATAATTAGAGATAAAGTTGAGAAAAACAGACCGAGTAACGAATCTAATTTATTAAACTCAGTATGCTCTGAAGTTAATATTAGCCGATGGACTTTATATAGAAAACTATCTCAAGAAAATACAACATTTTCAGCGCTTTTAAAATCAGTTCGCTTGGATATGTCATTGCACTTTTTATTACATTCTCGTTGCAGTGTTCAAGAAATTAGCGATCGCACCGGGTTTGGCTCGTCCAGCGCATTCTCTCGTTTCTTTTATACCAATATGGGGATGGCGCCACTTAACTACCGCAAAGTAAAATCTCAAATAAATTAGAATGCCGCGGTGTTACGTTCGAACACCGCGTCAACTCTATGATTGAGATTCAGTCTGTCAGCAGGGGAAAGGTGCATTCTGCTTAAGCCCACATAGCACGGTAAATTCTTTCACCGTCTCCTCTGTTAATGGCTCACCAGTTTGAGCAAGTAGATACTTTTTA
Source organism: Vibrio sp. AK197 (assembly GCF_053903115.1). Taxonomy (NCBI): domain Bacteria; kingdom Pseudomonadati; phylum Pseudomonadota; class Gammaproteobacteria; order Vibrionales; family Vibrionaceae; genus Vibrio; species Vibrio sp. AK197. The sequence goes on along the minus strand of NZ_CP096429.1, from coordinate 739,261 downwards.
TTGTCCCAGCCATATTTCGCCATAGTGAAACAGTAACTCGGGTCACTATCGTGTTGGCATAGCTGATTAGCGCGCTGAAACGCCATTTTTTCAATCTGACATTCATCGCTTTTTTGAGAGCGAGAACACAGTCTTTCGGGTTGAGAAGCTTTAGAGAATTCGTCCCAGGTTGGAACCGCTGAGCAGCCGCTAAGGGCAAGAACGGCAATAATCGCCACTCCGTGGATGAGTTTCATATTAAAGAGATAACTCCGGATTAAACCAAGACTTCAAACTACCTAGCCTGAAAAGTGCGCACCATCACAAGCCGCAACTTTTTACATCAATCTCTCATCTTGAAACCGTAGCTTGCGACTTTACTTCAAACTCTCTAAACGCAGGTATACAGCCAAAGCATCAGCAAACAGACGACGAGCATCACCAAAATATAACGCCAATTGAGTGCTAACAGCGTCTTTGCTGAAATTGCGTAACGAGATTGAATACTAAGCTGAATACCTGAAAACGGTGATAACGTGATGCCCAGAGACCAACCCATAAGCAACGCCAACCCAAGTAGATCTGGGTCAGACGCATTGGGAGAGAGTATACTGCCAGCCAGCACCACACTGGTGACCGGGTGCATACCTGTCATCGCTAAAACCACCAAAGCAATAACGGTCATACCCGCTTCGAAAGCACCGAAGTCAGCAGGCGCTAAATCAATGTTGAGAGAGCTGAGCAACGCCGCAACACCGGATGCCAATAATGCTGCAGCCGAGAATAGAACCACTTCTCCTCGCGAACTGGCAATCCCGCCATCGATATGATGGCGAATTTTTCGTATTCCGATTCGGCCCTGTGCGATTGACATCCACAAACCAATAAATGCCAGCGATATCAAGCTAACTAAAGACAACACACTGATTTTAGGCCAAAAATGGTGAGAAGCCATAACAATCACCGCCAGTAATGCCGGCATCCATAACGAATACAAAGTGATGGGATAACCCAATAATTGTTCGACATCCGGGCGTTTGGCGAGCTGCCAAGCACTGAGAAGCAGAGCGACGATACTGACGGGAATGCCAAATAAGACCAATGTTGAGAGCTGTGCACCCGGTGCGCTCACCAAGGTTAAACCCATTGCAGCAAAAAATGGCGACCAAAAAGCGCAAATCGAGAAAGCGCGTAACAACATTAAGCCTTGTGTCGGGACCAATTTTCCGTTGCTCGCCAGTTTATCTCCAACAATAACCACTGAAGACATATTCAGCACGGCACCAAATAAATGGGCGCCAAACAAAGTCCGAATGATGGCCCATTTGCCTTGGGGCAAACGTTCTTGTTGACGCATTTCATCGACCGCAAATAGACGCAAGAACCCTACGGCAATCAACATATAGACAACAACTTGGTTGGCGGCTAACGCGCGAATAAAGAACTGATGCTCAATACCATGAAAAGCGCCATAGAAAAGGCCGGTTCCTCCCAACGCCAGCAGGACGATGATCTGCTTTTTTTGCGCTGGTCGCACATCAGGAAAAAACAGAAAAGAGGCAATCCAAATTGGTATTCCTGCATAATAGCCTGGGATCCAATGTGTGAATCCAGCTACAAGCGAAAGAATTAATCCGAGAAATAGCAGCCAGCCACTAAAAACACCTTTTAGCCCCATAATCACCACAGTCCATGTTGGTTGTCGAATGCGTGTTACTTACGCAAACAGGTTTGAAAATAAGAAACTTGCTCACTGGCAAGTTGATAAACCGTCGCGGGTTTACCTCCCTTGCCCTTACACGAGGCGGCCATTTTATTTGCGCTGACAATAACACCTGTATCAATCAGGCGACGCTTGACGGTCATTCGATTAACTTCCACTCCAAATTTGGCATAAGCGTCGATGATATCAGCGACCAAAAATTCTTTATCTAATGAAAACAGGACAACGGAAGTGTATTCCACGGCCGCACTGAGTTTTTTCCATGCGTGGTTAACTTGAGCAACATGGTCAAACGCCAAATCAAACTTTCCCGCGAGAACATCCGCCAAGTTAAACCAATTGGCGCGCTGTTCGCTCATTCCCGCATTACTGATTTGCTGAACATTCGCAGGATTAAGCAACGCATAGTGAGAAATACTCACGCTCCACCCGTCTGGGTCGCGCTTTGGGTTACCGTCAACCAGAGGGTCACTAATAAAGTTGGGGTAAGTATGAATTTTTTCGCGGCAAATGCGGCGGCGCGCGGAATCAAAATCCTCATCAGCGGGCTCTCCGCCTTGCGCAGTCATGTCTTCATCATAAACCAGCCCACCAGGCAGAGCCCATTTTCCGCAATCGGGCCGATCTGGATTGCTGCGTTTAATTAATAAGGCTTTGATCCCCTCTTCGTCTAAACGTAAACAGACGAGATCAATAGTGACTATCATAGTGAATTCCTTACGATGTTATGCCGCCATTCTAGGTAAGCTCGGTTTTGTGGTCAATTGAAAATCACAAATTGTTATTAACCTTCATGACATCAACCATACAAGCGTTTGGAGTAGTTGGTGGCTTAATATCGTTTCTTATTCAGGTGTTACCTTGTCTCATAAGCAATTTATCAAATTGATCTATATCACAGTCGTTGACAAATTAAACGTAGTGGATTAATTTTACCGAAAAGTTAGGAACGAAATGTTACTAACGTAGTTTTTGATTTGAAGGAAAGGCTTATGAGCGCCAGTCTATTCTCACCAAGCATGATTCGTAGCTTACTTGATTTGGACGCGTATAAAATCACCATGATGCAAGCGATTCACTCGCTGTATCCTGACGTTCAGGTACGTTATGAATTGATTGTACGTAGCGATGAGGACGTCAGCACATTACTTGATGACGTGCGAGAGGAAGTAATGAAACTTGCCTCTTTGCGCTTCTCTGATGCCGATATCCTTTATTTGGAGAAAGCATCACCCTATCTGCAGCCTTCTTTTCTTCAGTCATTACGCTATTTTCATTTTCAGCCTGAGCATCAAGTTGAGTTTGGCGTCATTAAACATGACAACAAATCCCAGCTGCGGATCGGTATTCAAGGTACATGGCGCGATACGATTCTTTACGAAACCATCGTTATGTCGATTCTTTCTGAAGTACGAAGCCGTCGCCACTGGCAAGATGTCCCCGCTCACCTTCCAGTCGACATTCTGGATAACAAGGTGACTGCGCTCAAACAAGCACTCAAAGAACGTGGGATTAATAATTTCTCATTAACAGAAATGGGCACTCGCCGCCGCTTCTCGGGCCAAGTTCAGCGTGATGTGATGGCTCATCTGAAACAGACGATGCCAGAACTCTTGCTCGGTACCAGTAACTATCACTTTGCTCGTGAGTTCGGATTAAAGCCGATTGGGACAATCGCTCATGAATGGTTCATGGCCCACCAAGCCTTAGTCAATGTTGGAGATTCGCAGAAGATCGCGCTTGAGCAGTGGCTGCGTGTGTTTGACGGGCAATTGGCCATCGCACCAACTGATACGCTCAATGCCGACGCTTTTATTAATGACTTCAACACGCACCTTGCCAAAGCGTTTGATGGTATTCGGCATGACTCTGGTGACCCATATCGTTGGGGAGACCGGATGATCGCCCACTATGAAAGCTTGGGCATTGATCCAAACACCAAGCTGTTCATTTTCTCTGATGGCTTAAATTTCGATGAAGCGCTTAACTTGTGTGAGTATTTTGCAGGACGAGTCAACATTTCCTTTGGTATCGGCACCTTTTTAACCAATGACCTCGGTGGGTGGAAAAATGCTCAAGGCAAAACTTATCAACCTTTGTCTATCGTCATTAAGCTGACTGAATGTAATGGACGCCCTGTGGCGAAAATCAGTGACGAGCCTGAAAAAGCGATGTGTGAAGATCCAATCTTCCTCGCCAATTTAAAGCGCCGCTTTAATATTGAGTTGGACATGGATGCATTGCTTGATGAATTAGACAAGCAAAAAAACCAAAAGCGTCAATACATCTCTGCGGCTTAGCGTGACGTTAACAGCAAGCTACTTCCAAACCCGATAAATATTCCGCCAGTGATTTGATGAAATCGCTGGCTTATTTTTGGCCGTAACAGATAGTGCCTAAAGTGGCGAGCGAGCAATGCGTACTCCGCTAATACTGTACAAGAGCACAAGGCAAACGTCGTCGCAAGCACTGATAGCTGTAGTCCTAGTGGCTGACTAACATCAATAAATTGAGGAAACAGCGCAGCATAAAAGGCGATAGCTTTGGGGTTACTCACACCCACCAAAAATGCTTGGGTGTATAAGCGTCTGAATTGTGAGTGAACCTTTGCGGTATTCTGTGTTTCTACTAGCCGGTGTTCCGGCTTTTTCGCTCTCTTTAGTGAGCAAAACCCAAGATAAATCAAGTACGCACCACCGACGAATTTAACCCCCTGAAACAGCGTGTCCGACGCCAGCAAAAGCGCGCTTAGCCCGGACGCTGACAACATCGCGAGTAGTAGCATGGCGCTTATGTTGCCAGCAATCCCAACCAATGCCCCTTTCATTCCTTCAGTTAACGCGTTTTGTACCGCTAAAAGAACCGCTGGGCCCGGCGCAACAACCGCCGCCAAGCACACTAAAACATATACCCCGTAGTCCATTATTGCCTTCCTTGGTATAGATTGGATATTGACCCTAAATACGTTACACCTGCGGTTTACTTACCTGGACACTCCGCAAATATCTTTTTATCACAATGTTGGCAAATCGATTGGTCTAATTGTGGGACCACTTCTTTTATCGCGATCCCTTTAGCCGGATAGACATTGTTTTCACCAACCTGATGAATAAAACCAAACGTCTCCAGTCGTTGGCGCTTCCAAAACGAACGCACCACAAAATGTGCTTTACCATTGCTGCGCTGCTTACTATGCACCACCTCGGTCAGCATATGGCTACCATGCATATCAATATCTGAAATCCCGATCCCAAGAACAATCCAGTGCGATTTATCATCATGTTGCTGAATGTGTTCAAAACGCTTTTCAAGATAGTCAACGGCCCCAAAAAACACCGGTCCGTCCAAACTAATAAAGTGAATTTGAGGGCAAGTGGTTAAGTTAAAGCGTTTGGTATTATGAAAATAGGTGCCTTGCTCGGTCTTCATAGGCGCGAGAATTCGTACCGTTGGCTTAATCGACTGTTTCAGAAACAGCGCCAACGATAGCCCGATACCTGCGTATAAACCAAACTCTAAACTTACCAGCAAGGTACCAAATAAGGTTGTCGCCGCAATCGCCGTTTCCGTTTTACTGCGCCGAAGATAGAATCTAATCTCCTCAAAGGCAATCAGTCGCCAACCGACCAAGATAATAATACTTGCCATGGCACTGAGCGGAAGATGAGCAAACAGAGGCGCAATGGTTTGTAAAATAATAAATAAAAACAGCGACATAAATATCACCGCGAGGGGTGTTTTTGCGCCGGATTCAACATTGACACCACTGCGGGTAAACGAGCCTGAACTCATATAAGAAGAAAAGAAACTGCCGACAACATTTGATAACCCCTGGCCGATAAACTCTCGGTTTGCATCCAGCTTCTGCTCGGTTTTCAAACTGATGGCTTTTGCGATAGAAGCGGCTTCAAGTAGGCCTACAAACGCGATAGCTACCGCACCAGGCGCGATTTGTTGAATCAAAGGCACACTCAAATTAGGCGTAGAAAACGGTGGAATTACCCCAGGTAAACGGCCAACAGTGACTAAATCGGCACCTTGAGACTGAAAATAAGCACCGATTAACGAACCGAGCACTAAGGCGATAAGATAATGTGGCAGTGCCGCATGGATTTTCTTAATGATGATTGCGCTAATGAGCGTCACACCAGTTACCGCCAGCGCGTAATAGTCAGTATGCATCAATTGAGCGGGCAGCAACTGTAGGTAGTCAATAAACTGCTCTGGTCTGGGCAAGTCAATGGCTAAGGCATACTTAACTTGGCTTAGAATAATCAAAATCGCTGCGCCCGTGATAAAACCCGCCATCACAGCATGTGACACAAAATGTGTCACACTGCCAAGACGGGCAATACCTAACGCAACCTGCACTAAACCGGCAATAAACGTTAAGGTAATCGCCGCTTGAATGAATTCAGCGCTCCCTACAGCAAAATCACTTTGTAACGCGCTAAAGAGTAACGCCGAGATCGCCGTTGTCGGCCCACATACCATATGCCAAGAAGAGCCCAGTACAATCGCGATGACTGGCGCGACCAATGCGCAGTAAAAACCATACTCAGGCGGTAATCCCGCAATAGTCGCAAAGGCAACACCTTGCGGAATCGCAAGAGATGCCCCTGTCAGTGCCGCGAGAATATCGGCGCGAAAAGTGGTCGGCGTGACATGCCCTAACCAAGGAAACCAGATTTTCATCGCCTTCAACGCGGCACCACCTTTTTAACTTAATATTTCCATTTTTAACTAACGACGATTAGATACCGAGTGATTGTTTCACTGCTGGTTCACCAGGCTCGCCATGATAGGTTGTAACACCGTCAAGCCATGAATCAAGCACTTGTGGGTGCGATTGAATCCATTCTTTCGCAGCTTGTTTGGCTTGCCCCGCCCCCTTACCCGACGCTGAATCAATCACTTCATTTTCCATCGTGAGCGTAAATTTTAGATTAGTCAGCAGCTTAGCAACATTACCACATTCATCAGCATAACCTTTACGCGTTAATGTATGAATCGTGGCACCACCGTAATTCGGCCCAAAGTACTTATCGCCGCCGCTTAGGTATTTGATATCATGATTGACGTTCATCGGATGCGGCTCCCAGCCTAAAAACACAATAAATTTATTGCGGCGGATAGCTCGATCAACTTCTGAGAGCATTCCCTGCTCACCAGACTCGACCAATTGCCAATCTTGCAGATTAAAATCGTTGCTATCGATCATTTTCTGCAAGTTATCATTCGCTGGCGCCCCGGGAGCGATGCCATAAATACGCTCACGAAAATCATCCGCAAACTGATTTAAATCACTGAAATCCTTAACGCCTTGCTCATAGACATAACTTGGTACTGCTAGGGTAAACTTCACCCCTTCTAAATTAGTACGCACAACATCAATATCATTTTGATACTTTTCGATAAAGCCTTTTTGCGCTGGCATCCAATTTCCCATAAACGCATCTATTTCGCCGTTTTTGAGACTTTCAAAGCCCACCGGAACACCGAGCAAATAAACTTGGGTGTCATACCCAAGCCCTTCAAGCAACGTCGTCACAACGCCGTTGGTAGCACCGATATCCGTCCAGCCAGGATCACTTAATGTGACTTTTTTACATTGAGCCGGCTCAGCAGCAGCGGCCCAATGACTGGACATAAACAGCGTGGTGGCACAAAGCGCACCAAGCCAAGACGGCTTACTTAATCGAAAAGACATGAATTGCTCCTGTTATCGTGGTTATTTCCTTTACGTGATGACTGACATTATTCCGGTTTTGGGAACCGAGAACGTGCCTCAAGATCATCAAGATCAATGTGATTACGCATATACATTTCGCTACTATCAAAAATCGGCTGATGATCCCACGCCAGCTTTTTACCGTTCTCCATGGCTTTCACCACTAAACGTCGGCGGCGCTGACTGACTAAAACATCTTGAGTTAGTTGGTGAGAATCCCAACGTTTCAGGGCTTCGGTGCGAAATGAACCGGCGACATCGGCATAAGTAGGGTCATTGGCGAGATTAACCAGCTCAAATGGATCGGACTCTAAATCAAACAGTTGGTCTGGGTCGATGTGACAATGGATATATTTGTAGCGCCCACGTCGAATCATGAATACTGGCGCAATGGCGCCTTCGCCAAAGTATTCACCAATCACTTCATCATGCGCATTAATGCCGTCGGTCAAATGAGGAATTAAGCTGCGACCTTGAATCGGCATCGGTAAATCACTGACTGGTTGCTCTGTCACCATTTCCATAAATGTCGGTAGTAAGTCCATAGTAGAAACCGATTCTTTCACGCGTTTCGGTTGATAGCGCTTTGGATAGTGAACAATCATCGGAACGCGTGTTGAACCTTCAAAGAACGACATCTTGTACCATAAGTTACGTTCACCGAGCATATCGCCATGATCGCCAGAAAAGACAATAATGGTGTTGTCATCCAACCCGGTCTCTTTTAGCGCTTTTAGCAGCATTCCAATCTTGTCGTCTACATAGCTGATCGCCCCGTAGTAAGCGCGGCGGGCATTACGGATATCTTGTTCGCCAATCGGTTGGTCATAGTAGCCATACACGTCTTGTAAACGCAGCGAGTGTGGGTCTTGCTCTTCGCGTGCAATGCTCACTTTTGGTAAATCTATTTCGTCATTGTCATAGCGGTTCCAATACTCTTCTGGAATCGCATAAGGGTCATGAGGATGGGTCATGGATACCGTTAAGCAAAAAGGTCGGTCATCACCTTGACGCACATGATCGTATAAGTAGCGCTGAGCATGAAACACCACTTCATCATCAAAATCGAGCTGGTTGCTCCGGACACAAGGACCCGCCTGAGTCACTGAAGACATATTGTGGTACCAGGTCGGCTTGCTACTTAGATCATCCCAGTTAGGGAACCAACCATAATCAGCAGGGTAAATATCGGTGGTGAGTCGCTGCTCGAAGCCATGCAACTGGTCAGGTCCACAGAAATGCATTTTGCCGGAAAGCGCGGTCTTGTAATTTTGAGCTCGCAAGTAGTGAGCAAAGGTTGGAATATCCGCTGGAAAATCGGCGGCGTTATCATACGCGCCAATCATGCTCGGTAATTGACCGGTCATCAATACGTAACGAGACGGCGCACACAGTGGACTATTACAATACGCGGAATCAAACACAACGCCCTCTTTAGCGATACTGTCCAAATGTGGCGTTTTGACAACCGGATGCCCATAAATTGGCAACGAATTGGCTGCCATTTGGTCGGCCATAATAAAAAGAATATTGGGCTGTTTAATGGACATTTTTCCTCCCTGTGGATTTGACCAACAATAAGTACGGCTGATGTTAAAAGTGTAAATATCTCGTGAGCCATTACCTTGCACTTTGAAATTTGGGATGTAAACTAACTGAAAACTTATGTATGGGATAAGTTAAGCTTATGTTATCCAAAAACGACCATTTACCCTTACAAGCCTTAGTGGTATTTGAAGCCAGTGCAAGGCTGCTCAGTTTTACTGCCGCAGCGCGAGAGTTAGGCACCACTCAGCCTGCGGTCAGCCAGCAAATTCGAGGATTAGAGAAGGAGCTTGGTGTCGCTCTATTTGAGCGAATTTATCGAGGGGTTACCCTGACAGACGACGGCCATGTGCTACTGGAAACGACACAGCAAAGCTTGGGAGATTTACGTAAAGTTTTGCAAAAAATAATGCAAAACAAACAGTCACCTCGAATTAACTTCGCCACTGACTTTGCATTTGCATCTTATTGGTTGATGCCAAAACTGGCAGAATTTCGACGACTGCATCCAGAGATCGACATTCGAATTCAAACCTCGCAATCAGCCATTGACCTCGTTTCAACCGAAGCCGATATCGCCATTTTATTCGGGGATGGGCATTACCAAGGTTACAACAGCGAAAAGCTGTTATCAGAAACAGTCTATCCGGTATGCAGTCCGAAATTACTTGAGCACTATGCTGGATTCACCACCATTGAACAATTAAGCCACGCACCGTTACTCAAGCTCAATGCTGACCTCGGTCAAAAATGGATCGACTGGGAAACGTTATTTACCTCTCATGGACGGCGCTGGACACCACCGGACTCATTAATGGAGTTAGATAACTATACCTTAGTCGCTCAAGCCGCTATCGCAGGTCAAGGCGTCGCCTTAGGATGGTCACCGCTACTCGATAATTTTATTGACAGCGGTGTGCTGGTTGCACTGAAGCAGTTCAGTGTCAGTACCGACCATGGTTATTACATTGTCACTGGCTCTGGGCACGCCCCCAATGAACATGTTGCGCATTTCCTGTCATGGATGAAGAGTCAGTCCGCGGCGTTATAACTCGTAAGCATTTTCGGAGTGCTGACTGTAAATAGCTTATGGGAAGCGCCGCCTCGATACGTTCAGTAGCCCTGACTTATCGTGCCTCAGTATAGTGCCCTCTTTATGTCACTACCTAAAAGCTTTGCCCAAAAACAGTGCCTAGCGATCATTTTGAGTGCACAAATTGCACCTTAAAGGTGCTTTAATTTAATAAAAATTTGATTTAACAATGAAGCAACATGACATTAAGTTATTGAAAAGTAATTATTTAAATATAAATTAATCTCCTTTTTTAATTTTGGAATAGTTATTGCTGTTAGAGCAACAAATTATAAAAATCACCAAATTGGTGAACCTAAGATAAATTCAGCACCGTATCAGTGCGATAATTATTTCTAATGGAGTTTAACGAGAATGAATGACACCGTAAGTCAGGTACAAGGAGCTGTACAAACCCTGACCCAAAGTTCCGATACACTTTTTCTACTGCTTGGCGCCATCATGGTCTTTTTAATGCACGCTGGCTTCGCCTTTTTAGAAGTGGGGACCGTGCGTAAAAAGAATCAGGTTAACGCACTCGTAAAAATTTTGACCGATTTCGGTATCTCTACCATCGCTTACTTCTTCTTCGGTTATTGGATTGCCTATGGCGCAAACTTTTTTGCCGATGCTGCCACCCTGTCTCAAGGTAACGGTTATGAACTCGTCAAGTTTTTCTTCTTACTGACTTTTGCCGCCGCGATCCCTGCCATTGTTTCAGGTGGCATCGCCGAACGCGCGCGGTTTTATCCGATTCTCATCGCGACGTTTTTCACTGTTGGCCTTGTCTACCCACTGTTTGAAGGCATGATTTGGAACGGTAACTTTGGTTTACAAGCTTGGTTTGAATCTCAGTTTGGCTATGCGTTCCATGATTTCGCCGGCTCGGTCGTTGTCCATGGTGTGGGCGGTTGGATTGCCTTGGTCGCGGTGATTTTCCTTGGAATGCGTAACGGACGAATTCGTGCTGGTAAACACACTAACTTTGCGCCTTCTAACATTCCATTCTTAGCTCTCGGCGCATGGATTCTGTGTGTTGGCTGGTTCGGATTTAATGTTATGTCAGCACAAACGCTTAATGGTATTAGTGGCTTAGTTGCCATGAACTCGTTAATGGCAATGGTAGGCGGTATTATCGCCGCGTTGATCGCAGGTAAAAACGACCCTGGTTTTATCCATAACGGACCGCTAGCAGGATTAGTTGCGGTATGTGCAGGCTCCGATCTCATGCATCCACTAGGCGCATTAGTCACAGGGGTGGTCGCGGGTGTTCTCTTTGTATGGCTATTTACGCACTTACAAAACAAGACCAAAATTGATGACGTATTAGGTGTGTGGCCTCTGCATGGCGTGTGCGGTGCATGGGGGGGAGTTGCAGCAGGCATATTTGGACAAACCGCATTAGGCGGATTGGGCGGTGTGAGCTTTATTGTGCAACTGATGGGGACCTTGACGGGGATTGCTATTGCCCTAATCGGAGGAGCGATTGTTTACGGTAGCCTGCATAGGTTAACAGGTCTTCGACTCTCTGAGGAAGAAGAATATAACGGCGCGGATCTCTCTATTCACCAGATAAGCTCAATGAGTGACGAGTAACCATAAAAAGGGTTTGGATTTTCCAAACCCTTTTTATTTAGCGCTTACTTTTGCTCTCCAAGCCAGCGTGGTCATACTGCACCAAAATAACGCGCCATGCACTTCAATACATCAAGGTCTAAGCTGCTGTATCGCACCACCTAGCTCTTGGTACACATAAAACCCATTTGGTTGTACCACATGCCCAATTTCTAATTTTTAAAACATGGCACAAACATTGTTTAGGGGACTGAGACTCTTAATAAAGGACGAACACGATGCAAGGAAACAACGACTATCCGCTCAGTGAAGTGCCGGAAGAAAGCCGCAAAGGCTTGATATCTATGGCTGCGGTATTACTCGGATTTACTTTTTTTACCGCGACAATGTGGGCAGGAGGAAGTTTAGGTACGGCGTTTAACTTAAATGAACTGATGGGCATTATTGTTATTGGTAACCTTTTACTCGGTATCTACGCCGCAGCGCTGGGTTACATCGCCTATAAAACCGGACTTAATACAGTCCTACTCGGACGTTATTGCTTTGGCGAGCATGGCAGTAAACTGTCAGACTTCGTGCTGGGTTTTACGCAAATTGGCTGGTATGCCTGGGGCGTTGCCACCATTGCGATTGTGCTCACCACACTGCTCAATATCAGCGAAAGCTGGCAAATTCCATTGATGATTATCTTTGGATTTGGCTTTTGTATCACTGCGTCAATCGGGTTCCGCGCCATGGAACTGCTTTCTAAGATTTCGGTGCCTTTGATGCTTGTGTTTATCGCGATCAGTTTTTATCAAGGCCTCGTCGATGTCGGTGGGATGGTCGCACTCATCGGCCTGGAGCCGACCGATAGCATGCAATACAGCGCAGCCATTACGGTTGTCATCGGAACCTTTATCAGCGGTGGCACACAAGCGACTAACTGGAGCCGTTTTTCAAAAACAGGTCGTATCGCGGTACTAGCGACGTTAGCGGCATTTTTTATCGGGAACGGTCTAATGGTGTTTATCGGTGCCTTTGGCGCTATGATTTATCAACAAGCGGATATCGTTGACGTACTGGTCGCTCAAGGATTTATGGTCACGGCAATCTTAATGTTATTTGCCAATATTTGGACCACGCAAGACAATACGATTTATAACTTCGCCGCCGCGGGTTGTAATTTATTTCGCACCAAGCAACGTAAGCTAATCACGATTGTCGGCGCAGGTATTGGCACTCTGCTCGCGATTTTTGGCATGTACAATTTGCTCATTCCTTTCTTAGTGCTTCTCGGTACCTTTATTCCACCTATTGGTGCCGTGATCATGGCTAACTTCTGGTTTGTCCACCGCGCTGCGCCACCAAAGCTTAATGACATCTCTCTACCCACGTTTGATTATTGCGGGTTGGCGGCGTATTTCATTGGCTCGCTCACCGCGTACCTATCTCCTTGGATGCCGCCGATCGTTGGCATGATCGCTGCTGCCGCCAGTTATATGCTGTTGGTTACGATCACCGCAAGCCATAAACAAGCAGCCAAAGTGAGCTAATCCTATGCTGACGGTCTTTGATCTCCCATCCATTGACCAGCTTGAGTCAATGGTCATCAAAACCCAAAGTGACACAACAAAAAGGGCCATTCGTTGGCCCTATGTGGCAGAAGATTCGCAGTTAAAGCCGTGGCTAAAAGGCGGAGAAGTGTTGTTCGTCACGGGTATTAATCGCCAATGGGATGATGATGAATTTCAACAACTGATCGACGTTGCCAATGAATGCCATGCCTCAGCGATAGTGGTTTTAACTGGCTCAAAGCATATTCCGTTTTTACCACCAAGGTGGATACAGCTCTGTGAACAGGCTCTGATGCCACTGCTTGAACAGCCCTACTCGCTTCCTATGGTCACCGTTACCGAGCGTTTATCAAACGCCATTATTCAAGATGGCTTTGCCCAGCGCTCTAAGCAATGGTTTATCCAGCAGCTATTAGAGAGCAATACCACGCTCCAGCCTATGGCTTTGGCCCAAGCCAAAGAATTAGCATTAAGTGATGATGTGCCGCTGACTGTCACAATGGTGCTTCCTCTTGATGAACACCACACCGCAAAAGACAGTCATCGATATATTTATATTCTGCGCGAATGGCTAGTGCGTTATGACAGTCGATTCCCTGTCACTGACTATCGTGGCGGCTGGATACTGGTCATTCCGACCAACAACTTGAGCCACACTCAGCACGGCCCCAAAAGCATATGGCACGCGCTACATACTCAACTCCTAAACCAAGCAATGCCAGTGGCTATCGGCATAAGCGATGGCGCGAATTTGACTCAACTAAATCGTTTGGGATATCAGGCGAAACAATGCGCTGAATTTGCCGCTAAATACCCTAATCAGCCGATTTATCATTATAGAGCGTTGGGGTTACAGCAGATTTTTGCCGCCATTGACGATGACAGCATAAAGTACGACTTTTGTTCGCGCTATTTGGGTCCACTCTTTCACACAGAAAAACGTGACCTTGTCACAATAAAGCACACGCTGCTCACGTATTTTTCTCAATTAGGCAGTCTTCGCAAGACCGCTGCCACCCTCGGAGTGCATCGTAATACCATCACCTCTCGTTTAAGCCGCTTTGAAACGTTAACCGGGCAGTTAATCAATGATCCCACTCACCGACTGGCGATTCAAAATGCGCTTATGATGGAGCCGTTCCTCACCCCGAATCAAACACCATACAAGGATGATTATGAAAATTATTAATGCTCGTCTCAGACATCAGGAAACGCTATTTACTCTCGAGTGTGATAACGGCGTATTCACCCAGATAACACCACAATCAGGCCATTGTGACGAGCCCTGCGATATCGATGCGAAGCAAAAGTTACTCTGCGCACCGTTTATTGAACCTCACATTCATCTCGATGCGGTGTTAACCGCGGGAGAACCACGCTGGAACAAGAGCGGCACATTGTTTGAGGGGATCGAGTGCTGGGCCGAGCGTAAACAGCTGCTCAGTGAGCAAGATGTTCAGTCACGGGTCTTAAAAGCAGCCAGTTTACTGATAGAAAATGGCGTCCAGCATATTCGTACTCATGTCGATGTCACCGATCCAAGCCTTACGGCGTTAAAAGCCATTGTACCACTCAAGCAGCGCCTCGCCCCCTACCTGGATTTGCAGGTGGTCGCCTTTCCTCAGGAAGGTATTTTGTCTTACCCCAATGGCAAGCAATTAATGCAACAAGCACTCGATATTGGCGCAGATGTGGTGGGCGGAATCCCCCACTTCGAATTTACGCGTGAATACGGTGTTGAGTCGATGCGCTGGGTGATGGAATTGGCAAAGTCACACAACAAACTGGTTGATGTTCACTGTGATGAAATCGACGATGGCAACTCACGCTTTTTGGAAGTGCTCGCTACCGCAGCATTGGAGACGGGAATGGGAGATAAAGTGACCGCCAGCCATACTGTCGCGATGCACTCATACAACAACGCCTACTGCTCGAAACTTTTTCGATTACTGAAGATGTCTGGCATTAATTTCGTCTCCTGCCCAACAGAAAATACCCATTTACAAGGTCGGTTTGACAACTTCCCCAAACGACGCGGTATCACGCGAGTCAAAGAGTTGCGCAATGCTGGTATTAATGTCGCGCTGGCACAAGATTCTATCCAAGATCCTTGGTACAGCTTAGGGAACGGTCGCTTGCTGCGCCAAGTCGATTTTGCACTTCACGCCTGTCATATGATGGGTTACGACGACTTTAAAGTGGCGCTCGACTTTATTACCGATAATGGCGCCAAAGTCATGAACATTCAGCAGCATTATGGTATTGAGATAGGCAAACCCGCCAATTTTATCATTTTGAATGGTTGCGATGATGTTGAGGTCATTCGTGAACAAGCGGATGTGTTGTACTCTGTTCGCGGCGGAGAAATTTTGGTTGAGCGCCAACCGGCCTCTATCACCAAAACGCCAATATTATAAGGCTTTAAAACCCGCTTCAAAGCAGACTAATTTGGAGTGGGTTTAAATGTGCTAACACGCCAAACAAACTGTCACCCAATGATTGGGCGCGATAGAAAAACGAACAGGGAAAATGCAAGAAAATCTTAGAAAGAGATTGGAGCGTACTGCGGGAATCGAACCCGCATCATCAGCTTGGAAGGCTGAGGTAATAGCCATTATACGAAGTACGCTTCGTCGTGGGACGCTTATTAATATGCCACAGCCATTTGAAAAGAAAAGCACTTTTTTATCATTTTCGGTCTGTTCGTACAGATAACAATCAAAATGAATTCAAATGCTTAATTATTAGCCTCTCACCTTTATCAATAAAGAGCCTACGACGTGCATACTTCATCTTTTGGTTTAGTGCTGCGCACTGTATTTTAATGTGCAGGCAATCAACTCTGTGATTGTGGCAGGCTCACCGCTTTGCTGACAATAATGAATCACCGGGCCACAAATATCATCGATTTCCATCGGACGTCCTTTTTCACGGTCTACCAACATTGACGTTTTGATTGCGTCAAATCCTTTGATCAGTTTGAACATATCATCCACATCAGACGCCGCAATCTGTACTCCCGCCTGATTAGCGGCGCGCGCCGTTTCAATCATCATTTGGTACACATTTTCACTTAAGGTCGAATCATTAAGCAGCGACTGCGTATCCAGCCAAGTGAGCGCCGACAGCGGGTTAACCCCATTATTGATGATGAGCTTACGCCACAAAGCATATTGGATATCATCAAAATTGGTGGTTGGAATACCCGCTTGATTCAACGCCGCAACCCATTGGTTTAATTGTGATTGCGAAAATGCGTTCTCTTGACAAGTCGGCCAAGCGCCAAGCTCGATATGGGAAGCACCCGCAACTTCAACCAATCCGGGCTCTACAATATGCCCTCCGATCAAAACGGCTAAACCGCCCAGTGTTCGGTGCCTTCCAAGCAGCTTATCAATTGTAACTTCGTTCATGACGCCATTTTGGATCGACAATACCGGCGCTTCACCAGCGAGAATCCATGGTTTCATCTGTTCAATCGTCTGTTGTGTCGTGCCACTTTTGGTCGCCAGAATAATCAGGTCAAACTCTCTGCACTGACGTGTCGATAACAGCTGCTGTAATGACAACGCGTCCACCGCTTGAGAAAACTGGAAATCCTCATGCCGAACCACTAAGCCATCGGTTTGCATCGCCTTCAAATGGGCGCCTCGCGCGATAAAGCTCACCTTATGACCGGCACTGACCATTCGTGCACCGTAATAGCAGCCAATCCCCCCAGCACCAATTATTGCTATGTTCATCTTACTTCCTTGCCGACAATAAAGAGTTCACGTTAAGGCGTAAACCCGGTGATGTCTAGAACTAAAAAAGAGGGCTTTAGCCCTCTTTTTTCTCTGCATAGCGATTAAGATGCGACGTTAAAATGCGCCATTTCTTGGGTTAAATCGGTCACTTGGCTGCGGACTTGCTCTGTGGTTTGGTTGGAGCTGTGAGCGAGCATCGTCACTTCATCAATGGTTTGAGTGACCTTGTTCATCTCTTGATTAATGGCTTGAGTGGCAGAGGATTGCTGATGAGCTGCCTGCGTCAAGCCAGCCATTTGCTCGCCTAACACTTCAATTTGTTGCGACGTCAAAGACAGCGTTTCCACCGTTTGCTCAGTTAGCTGCGCGCCTTGCTCTGCGAGCATAAGGCTATCTTCAATTTCCGTCACCACGGATGACGTTGCCAACTGAATCGCGGTAATAATGTCCGTAATTTCGGAGGTCGATTGACTGGTGCGTGACGCCAGCAAACGCACTTCATCAGCCACGACAGCAAACCCGCGACCAAGTTCTCCGGCTCGCGCCGCTTCAATCGCTGCATTCAGTGCCAATAAGTTGGTTTGTTCTGCAACGCCTTGGATCACCTCTGTGACTTGACCAATTGCTTGGCTCTCGCGACTCAGATCATTCACTTTCTGACTCGCTTGCTCTATAGCTCGGTGCAAGTTTTGAATCACATCTCGATTACTATTCAGTGCTTCGCTGCCGTTGGCCAACTGTTGCTTTGACTCGGTCAACACTGCTGAAGACTCTTCAGCACGCTCCGCCGTTTGGTCAGCAGATTGCGCTACGTCAGCCAAGTGATGCCCAGCTAACTCGAGCGCGACTTTTTGCTCGCTCAATTGGCTGGTTGTGGTCTGATTCGCCGTCACCAAACTGCCCATACTGTCATTCACGGTATTGGCCTTTAATGTCACGCCCTGCACAATATTCGCTAACGACTGGTTCATTTGATTGATCGATACGGTCAAGCTCGCCAGTTCATCTTGCCCTTTAACGGCGAGTGCCGGCTCTGATATATCCCCTGACGCAATCTGCTTCGCACGCTGCGATAACTTCGCGACTCGCTCACCAATACTTTTGCCAATTAAATGCGAAGCTACCACTGCGGCGATAAACAATACGATCACTGATCCCACTAATAATGTGCTGACGTTCTGTAATGACAAGAAAATGCCTTCGCCACTGCGCTTGGCTTTCTCTTGCTGGGTGGCAACTTGGCTATCAAAGGTGCGCTGAAGTTGGGTAATAGCAGGCAGCAGTTCTCTCGCCATCTTTTGGTTTGCTAAATTCCATCCAGAAGATTGACGAAGTTCAATCACTTGTTTTTCCAACGGAAAATACAGCGCTTCCATATCTTTAAATAGAGACCACAATCCTTGGTCATCGCTTGTCATCAATGATTGCTTTTCTTCAATTTCTTTAATGTATTTGGCATGGGATTTCAAAAAATCATGGTATTTGTCTAAATGTGATTGATGACCATATTGCAAGTAATCTCGCATTGATGACAACGCATTGGCTAACGAGGTGTAGCTGTCGGCATAGAGGCGAAACAGGCGCTTACGCTCACCACCTTCCTTATTGCTCGACTCGGCATTGATAAGCCCTTGCAATTGATCAAGCGCCACTTCGGCAATTGGCGCTGCTTCGTTAATAAACAACGCATGGGCAGGCAGATTCCCTTCATCTTGACTGAGCTTCGCCGTTTGTATTGCAAGCGCTTTTACTTGTTCCCATTGCTGCTCGACCTCAATGAAGCTCTCTTCACTCAACAACGTATTGAGTGTTGGTAAAGACGCTTCAGTGGTCTGCACAACGCGATTCAAATGTTCTAATTCCCCGGGGTCGCCGAGTAATAGATACGAGCGTAATAGTGATAATGTCTCTTGAATCGATTGCTGAAATGAACGACTGGTATCGACGGTCGGCAGATCCGTTTGAATCAACGACCCGGTATGTTTTTCAACGATCGTCACGCTTTTATAGATAAATGACGCAGAAACGATAAAAAGTACCGCAAGCGACAGAAAACTTAACTGTAGCTTCCTAGATATCGAGAGTCTCATCCTTTTAACTCCTTTATTTATGTCTCACTCAATATATAGGTAATCGACCTTTTGTTGAATATATGTAGATGAAAATGATAAATATTTTTTGCTTTTTAGCGCGACAATCTCAGATGATATGAACGGTTTATATGAATTACCGCGAAATCATTCAGCAAGCGGCTAATTTATGGTTTCTCGCGCTGAATACCACTGACTTTGCGAACAGCAGAAAACCTCGGTACTCTATCGACATTAAACGTTAAAGCGGGTTTATTTTGCAAAAGACAGAGCCGAATCTCACACTCACGCCAGATTATTACTTAGATAATTTTTTAAAATTGCACCAACATGCAACTGAGTGGTACAGCGATTTACTCTCAGCACAGGAACAACATTGGCTTGATGCATTCAGTCAACTCTCTCATGCCAGCCAATGTCTACTGGTTCGCATGCTATCACGCAAAGGCCATTGGTTTCGCAGTGATAAGCTCAGTTACGCTGAAATCGGCGAGTTGCAACACCCCCTGAGTCAGCTATCGCAGTTTGAATTTATAAGAGTCAATCCAAGCATAAGCCGCGCTGACTTGGCGCAGTCATTGTTGACTAAACCTGAACTGCTTACACTGGATTCAAGTCTTGATAAACGGATGACCAAGCAACAGGCGATTGAGCAATTTTCAGAAGGTACCGACATAGAGCACCCAGAATCGCTAGCGCTTAATTTTCAAATCATTGAACTTCTTCATCCACGAACCATCGATGTTCTTTTACTGCTATTTTTCGCTAATACGCATCAGGATTTAAGTCAATTCGTGCTTACGGACATAGGTTTACATCGTTTTGAAGCTTATGATTTAAGTAAAGAGCGACGCTTTTTTAAAAGCCATGATCATATTGAACAACGGCTCAGCCTTAGTGAGCTTTACGCAAACTATCAACTGACAGAAAAGCGCAGCCTTGCACTTATCGAACTCCTCGAACAACTACCTGAACAAGGCCCGTTTAAGGATGTGAATCGCCGTCGAGAGCAAATCATTAATCTCATTGCGCGAGATTTAGAGCGGCTTGGCGAGGTAGACCAAGCACTAAAATGGTTCCAACAGAGCACCCTTCCTCCGAGCCGTGAGCGGCAAGCTCGCATGTTAGAGCCACTCAATCAATTGGATATGATGCAAGCGATCATCTCCGACATGCGTACAAATCCCAAAGATATCGGCGAGTGGGAGGTGGCTGAAAAACTTCAGCACCGGCTAGACCGTAAACGCGGCCTAAAGGTGACACGGTCACAAAAACCAAAACACACTACTCTGCATCTGGATGATTTAGACCTCTCACAAACGCGCGTAGAGTTAGCGGTATTAAATCGCCTCACGCAAGATGGTTGGCGCTGCTTTTACAGCGAAAATACGTTACTCAATGGGCTGTTTGGTTTGCTGTTTTGGGAGGTCATTTTTGCGCCGGTCGAGGGGGCGTTCATTAACCCCTATCAGCATCGACCTCTCGATCTTTATCACAGTGATTTTGTCGCCAAACGTGAAGCGATGGTTCAACATGCATTGGACTCACTAGAAACATTAAGCCATCAGGCATGGGTTGACCGTTATCACCGTAAGTATGGAATAAGCAATCCTTTTGTTAACTGGAACCTTTTCTCGCAAGATTTACTCATTGAGGCCATCACCTATATACCAACGTCAACACTGCGTGGGTTATTTGAAATCCTGCTCACCGACCTCGCGCGCTATCGCAGTGGGATGCCGGATTTAATTGCCTTTAAAGATGGGCAGTATCAATGGGTTGAAGTCAAAGGGCCCGGAGATAAAGTCCAGGATAATCAATGGCGATGGTTTCGTCACTTTGAACAGCTAGGCGTGCCATTTTCTGTTTGTTATGTGAATCAGGGTGCGAAAAGTCAGTAAGCCCAAGGCAATGATGTCCTTGAGCTTAGCGGCGTTTATACCTGAAGTTGCGTCGAATATTGTTGGCGCTTTTTCGCCCCCAAGCCTAAGCAAATAAGCGCAGCGCAAGCAACCAGTGAACACAATCCCATGATAAGCGCAACATAGGCTAATACATCACTAAGTGGCTGACCTTGTTCGAAACCTTGCTGCATAAGGACGCCTGCAAGCCAAGGAGCAATAATGGCGCCAGCCCGCCCGACACCAATCACAAATCCAGTCCCTGTTGCTCGTACGTGTGTCGGGAAAACGGTGGCTACAAGCGTGTAAATACCTGACACGCCAGCATTAGCAAAGAACCCCACCAAGGTTGCAACCAAGCTTAAGTGCATCAAATCCGGCTTGGATTGCCCAAACAAAATAACGGCAATGCACGTCAGCAGCAGCGTGCCAATCGTCAATGGTTTTAAACCAACATAGCTACTTAACACACCAAACAGTAATCCACCGATTACCCCGCCGACATTCACCCAAAACAAAACGCCCGCCGCCGATGCCGCGCCGATGCCCATCTGAACAACAATGGTTGGTGTCCATTTTAATACGTAATAGAAGGTGATCATTTGAAACAAATAGGCGGCGGTCATCAATAAGGTTGCGACCAACAGTTGCTTGGAAAAGATATCCCAAATTGAACCTTGTACTTGGCTCTCTGCGCGCTGCACCAGTTGCGTAATCGGTAAATGTTGTATTTTCTTAAGTGAAGCATTGACTCGCACGAGTGCCTGTTTAGGCTGAATTCGCGTTAGCCAATCTACCGACTCAGGAAGCAGCCAATAACTAAGAGGAATCATTGCCGCCGAGACAAGTGCACCAACCACAAACATATCTCGCCAATTGGTCGCGCCTTGTTCAAGTATTGATGCGCCTACCGCGCCGCAAATAATACCACCGAGTGGATAACCGATAACCATTAATGAGATGCACAGTCCGCGCCGCTTTTCATTTGAGAATTCTGCGGTTAACGCATTGGTGGTTGATAGCAAGCCGCCAATGCCCAGCCCCGTAAGGACACGCCAAGCACACAGCTCGGTTATCGATGTAACATGAGCGACCATCCACATACCTATAGTCATCACAAACAGGCAGCCAAGCACCATCTTTCGGCGGCCTAATTTATCAGCAAATCCCCCGAGCAGGATAGAACCTATCGCCATCCCTACGAGCTCCATAGATAGCGCAGCGCCAAGCTCCGCTCGACTAAGACCAAATTCAGCCATAATCCCAGAGCCAGACACACTAATCGCTAGGACGTCAAAGCCATCAACCGCACTAAAGCATACCGTCATCGCGATGACGACCATTTGCATCAGCGTCATTGGAGACTGATTAATACGAGCACGGGGGTCAACTGCGGATTGATTCATCTAAGGGCCATCCTTTATCTCTATGCATTCGCTCCAACGGCGGCGCAAATTACTAAATACGTCTAGATGTCCAAATAATCATATCAACGCTAAATTCGAGCAACTTCAGTTTACTCATAACGATCATGAAATTCTTTCATGTTATCAGTGTCGTTGAGCCAACGTAGTAGAGATGGGGAAAGTCATCGACTCAAGAAATCAAAAATAGCGCCGGACGATAAGCCGGCGTCGAAACAAAACACGGCGCTGTAAAACGCCGTGGAACACTTTCTATTCTGAGTGGAGCACTTTCTATTCCGAGAGGGAGATGGCAAATGTGCCTTGCGGCACGACGGGAAGATACTGTTTATAAAAGTCGATATACGCTTTTTCAGGATCTAAATCGGCAAATAAATCTGGGTACAATGCTTTGGCCATGTATTGCACCATCGTGTAGTCAACGATTGAGCGTGACGCGCCCTGATAAATGCCATAAACACGCTGCTCAGCCACTGCAGGTAATTGTGCCCACCCCGTGCGATGCGTAAAGCCTTTTAAACGAGATTGTGCTTCTTCACGTGTGACGTTTTGCCCCATCAAAATGGCGCCGTCAACACGGCGAGATTCCGTCCCCGCTAAGAAAATGACTTGAGGTTCGGAAACCAATACCTGCTCAGGATTGATCGGCCCCCACCACTCGACAAAAGGCGCAGCTATGTTTTCGCCGCCCGCTTGTTTGAGCATCGCTCCCCACATATTTTTACCATAAGTAAAACTGTACTCTTTGGGACCTTTGTTACCAAATTCAACGTAAGCGCGAGGCTTCGGGACATTAGCTTGTTGAATGCGGCTTTGAACCAATTCAATTCCCTGTTGGTATTGTTCGGCGATGCGTTCTGCACGCTTCGTTTCTCCGGTAAGCTTTCCGATCACACGAGTACTGGCTACATGCTTTTCTAGCGTTTGCGCATTGTAATCAATGACAACAACGGGAATCTCTGCCTCTTTCAGTCTCTGTAAATCGACATCCATTGCTTTATACTGCCAATCTGCCAAAAGTACCACGTCAGGATTTAAGTTCAGGACTTTTTCAATAGAAAACGTCTGAGCTTCCACTTCTCCAACATCAGGAATGTTTGCCAAACTGGGTCGATAGCTCGTATACAGTTCCCAGCTTTGTGGACGCCATGACTTCCACGTATCTCTTGATAGACCAACCACATGATCAAAGGCTTTTTCACTTCCTATAGCCATATAATCTTCGGCATAGAAGCCCAATACCACGCGCTTAGCAGGAATATCGACCTCCACGTGGCGCCCAAGTACATCTTCAATCTGGGTCATTTCGGCGTTAGCACAAAATGATAAACTGGCACAAATTAATGGCATTAGTAATGAATTTTTATTCATAATCCTATTCTTGTTTTATTTATACAGAGTGATAAACGGTTAATTATTCAATTGGTACGTTTTAAAGCGCGGAGATTACCAGAAAGTCAAATGATAACAACTATCATTTTCAAGGGAGATGTAAATAAAGTGATCAGTAACAACAAATGGAGTGACAAAAGAGGTTTTAATGCTGTAAACAAGCAATTAGCAAAACGCGATTGCATAACAACAAGGTTCAGTAATCGCGTTTAGCGCTGGTTTAGAATAATTACGCCCAATAATGATGGGATGACGTTATTATTCTGTCGCTTCGTGAACGGCTTCTTTACTGTCGTTCCAAATTTCAGATGAGTCGTCCTTCACACCATTCCAAGTATTTGAACAACCACCCAAGACAAACGCAATGGCGACAACTAACAATGAAATTCTCATGCTCTTTCCCCTATTGATTGAAGATTTTAATAATGCTCAATTAAACAACTCGTTAATTGTGTTACTGCATTCCACCACGTTTGTTACCTTTGTATAAGTAAATTTATTGTTAGGGACTCGATGTACCTGCTCAATTACAGTCAATACTGATTAACCTTGTTCGCTTTTAAATTCTGCATAAATAATTGATTTTAATAAACAAACCAAATCAGACAGACGTAATCAGTAATGTATTCACCAAATAAATTCTCTTTATTTTACAGGCGGTCAATCTCTCTATTGTATCACAATTAAGACACTTTAAATCGCTTGCTTGATTGTCAATATGGTGGTGATGCGCCAGTAAATTTGAACCAACCCAAAATTCACTCAATAGAAAAATTGACCTTACGTTGCTTCTATGGCTATTCTGGGCTTGCTATTTATTTCAGGGATCGAAATTATGGGAAACCATCTACCAAAAGCCTTCACGCGAATCTTTTTGAAGATCTACCATATGATCGAAGCAGTATTGCTTGTTGCGATTACACTCGCGACGTTGGTCGCCATAGGCAATGAATTCATTCATGTGTTCACCGAGCAAAGGGTCATGCTCACCGACATATTACTGATGTTTATTTATCTTGAAGTCTTGTCGATGGTCCAGCAATTCGTCACAAACGGAAAAATCCCCGTTCGCTACCCAATTTATATCGCAATTATGGCTATCGCCCGCTATATCACCTTGGGAATGAAAGAGCTCGATGGTGTGTTTGTGGTATGGCTTTCACTCGCAGCACTGATTCTCGCCATCGCCACCTTAGTGATTCGCGCAGGTCACTACTACTGGCCTTATGAAACCATCGTGCGCCGCAAAAGCTGGTGCGGAGATAAAGTCAAATCGGTAGACAAAGCCGATAACTAATCCCCCACTTCAATCCATGAACAAAGGCGCTGAACTCAGCGCCTTTCGTTTTAAACTTTGCTCTATTTCAGCGATTTATCTTCCTTTATCAAAGGACATCAAACCTTAAACTAACGGCTTAATCGAGCGTTAGATCCTTTTGACATCGCGGCGCGAATTTCAGCTTCAGTCACTAAATTCAGATCGCCACTAATCGACAGCTTCAAGACGCTGGCAGCGATAGCAAATTCGATGGTTTCTTGTGCCGGAAGTTGATGATTCAAACCATGCAAAAGACCCGCGCCAAACGCATCGCCCGCAGCCACACCTTCCATCACATTGATATTGTGCACTGGCGTCTCAAAAAACTCGTTATTTTGGTAGAGAATCGCCATCCAATCACTCTGCTCTACACAGTGAATATTACGTAATACACTGGCCACGGTTTTGCAGTTCGGATACCGCCTAGTGATTTCTTGCATGCCACGCTTAAAGTCATCAATTTGATCAATACCGCGAGAGAGATCGCCATCAAATGCTTTAATTCCGAGCATGGCTTCAAAGTCTTCATCGTTTGCGATGCAAACGTCAACAAACGGCATGATCTGGGCCATGACTTTTTGCGCAACCTCAGGTTTCCACATTTTTCCGCGATAATTGAGGTCACATACAACGGTAATGCCCTGCTTTTGACAGTAGCTTAACGCCGCCTTAAGCGCGATTTCCAATTCACTCGAAATCGCGGGCGTAATACCTGAAAAGTAGAAAACGCCCACGCCATCAAGCAGTGAAGGCCAATCAAACTCTTCAGACAATGCCGTTGCAATTGAACTACCCGCTCGGTCATAGACAACGCCTGTCGAACGTGCACCGTTGCCTTTTTCGAAAAAATACATACCCAAACGTAGACCGCCGCGCAGGATGCGTGAGGTGTCGACGCCAAACTTTCGCAGTGTGCCAATCGCCGCCTCACCTAATGGGTTTTCAGGTAACTTGGTCAAATAGCCTGAATCATGTCCAAGTTGAGCCAGCGAAACTGCCACGTTTGCTTCCGCCCCGCCATAAGCCGCTTCAAATCCATTGGTTTGCAAAATTCGCTCAAAGCCCATCGGCTTTAAGCGCAGCATCATTTCACCAAATGCGAGTGTTTTCATTCATTTATTCCCTTTACTTACCGATGCAAGATAAGGCGACATGGCCACTGTTAGTCGCCACGTCACCTCAATTAAACGCCAATATTATTAATATGCGTGGCATGTATACTGCGCTGATTACGCCATGTATTGACCGCCGTTGACATGGATGATTTGCCCTGTGACATAACCAGACATCGCATGCGATGCCAAATAGGCAAACGTCGGCGCCATCTCTTCCGCGCGCCCTAAACGCCCCATTGGAATTCCTTGACTGATTCGAGCTTTGGCTGAGTCATCTTTATCGGCGTGAAACGCGGTATCGACGGTTCCCGGCGCCACAACATTAAAACGGATGTTGTCTTTGGCGTACGTCTTTGCCCAAGCGCGATTAACACTATGAAGCCAACCTTTTGAAGCGGCATAAAGCGATGCTCCAGGGCCGCCACCGGAATCCGCCGCTATTGACCCTACATTGATCACTGATGCACTCCAAGCCTCTTGCTGGGATGACTGTTTAAGATACGGCAGGGACAAGCGCACCATGGTTTGAGCGGAGCGCATATTGAGATAAGCAACATCGTCAAAGAACTCAGCATCAATCTCTTCTGTAGTCTTACGCCCAACAAGGCCACCAACATTATTAATCAACACATCAATACCACCATATTCAGCGACAAATTCGTTGATAAACCGTTGGCAGTCCTCATCATTCGCAAAATCCACTCGGTGAAAGCTAGCACTGCCACCCAGCTCTGCTATCTGGCTGATGGTCTGTTCAATATCGTTATGTTCACGGTATGAGGTTAGTGTGACGTGAGCGCCTGCCGCTGCAAATAATTTTGCCACCGCAAGACCAATCCCCCCTGTTGAGCCAGTGATCACCACACGCTTGTTGTTTAAGTCATTAAACATGATGTTACCTTGTGATTAATTTATAGAACGAACCGTTAGTATTATTATATTAAAACGCGGTTTCAAATTTAAATGTGAGTTTTGTAGCGGTTTTCTAAGATGTGGCTAAGTACGCAAACATTGGGTACTGACAGATTAGGCACCATGCCTTTAAACCCGGGTTATATGCGGCAGCGAAAGAATAGCGTTTAAATGACGAGAGAGCATGATGAGCCATATCGGCTCTGTATACGGAAATGAAGCAAAGTCACTTGTGGAAGTAAATGATAATCTTGGCGATATTAAAAAGCCCTCTTACGAGGGCCCTTCAGAGAACTAGTGTCACCAACAATCAGCGTAATCCGTGTAAAAACTCTGCACGAGTCGATGGGTTAGATTTAAAAATCCCCCCAAGTGCTGTGGTTGTTGTCGTGCTGGTTGCGTCCATGACACCTCGAGATTTAACGCAGTAATGCGTCGCATCCATCGTGACCGCAACATCGTCAGATTCAAGCAGGGTTTGCAATGCGACCAAAATTTGCTGAGTCATACGTTCTTGCACTTGAGGGCGCTGAGCAAAGAAGCGAACAATACGATTGATCTTTGAAAGCCCAATAATCTTGCCACGGGGAATATACGCGACCGCCGCTTTACCATCGATGGTGACAAGATGATGCTCACAAGTACTCGTCACAGTAATATCTTTGACACACACCATTTCACTGACATTCATCTTATTTTCGATGACCGTGATTTTCGGGAAGTTTTCGTAATTTAATCCGGAGAAAATTTCATCGACGTACATTTTGGCAATGCGATGCGGAGTTTCTTCAAGGCTGTCATCGGTTAGGTCAAGCTCTAACAAATTGAGGATTTCACGCATGTGATGTTCAATTTTTTGCTTTTTCTCATCACGACCGATGTTGTTTGGACGCATCGGCGTTTCTAATCCACGACTTTCTAGCGCATCTTTTACTAACTTTGCCGAATCGCTAAGACCTGTCATTCCGGTTCCTCTATGAATTACCCCTATCGGATGGCAGACAAGGATACTCGGATTTTTTAATAATTACATCCCTATTTTAACGGCGGTTTTTCTCTATTGCCTTTCTTATGTGCTAGAGTATCTCGCAAAATACAGCAGTAGGATGAACGAATGAGTTGTTGTGACGTTCCTGGTTTAATGCCAATCGAAGATGCCATCGACAAGATGTTGGCCAACATTATCCCCATTCAACAAACATCGAGCTTGCCGTTGCAGCAAGCCCTCGGTTATGTGCTTGCCAAAGACATTCTCTCACCCATCAATGTTCCGCCATTCAATAATTCAGCGATGGATGGCTACGCGGTGCGCCGAAGCGATTTAAAACAATCCGCCACCCTTCCCGTCGCGGGTAAATCGTTTGCTGGGCAACCTTTTGAAGGCGAATGGCCTCAAGGTACCTGTATTCGAATCATGACCGGCGCGCAAATTCCACAAGGGTGTGACGCGGTTGAAATGCAAGAGAATACCGATACCAACGAACAGGGTGTCACCTTTCATCAAACAGATTTAAAACCAAATAACAATATTCGTCCTATTGGCGATGACATTAAGCAACACGACGTCGTTTTGGAAAAAGGGGCGCGCCTGACGCCGAGAGATATTCCGATGATTGCCTCATTGGGTATCAGCCACGTGGAAGTTGTGCGTAAACCTAAAGTGGCTTTTTTCTCGACTGGCGATGAACTGCAACCACTCGGTGAACCGTTGAAGCCGGGCAATATTTATGACAGCAACCGTTACGGAATTAAGCCGCTGATTGAAAACTTTGGCTGCGAAGCCATCGATTTAGGTATCGTACCCGACTGCCCTGAAACCTTGAAAGCGACCTTTGAGCAAGCACAATCACTGGCGGATGTGGTCGTGACATCAGGTGGCGTGAGTGTCGGCGAAGCGGATTATACCAAAGATATCTTAGGGCAATTAGGTCAAATTGGTTTCTGGAAACTGGCGATTAAACCCGGGAAACCGTTCGCGTTTGGTGAACTTGATAACGCGTGGTTCTGTGGTCTTCCGGGAAACCCCGTCTCTGCAATGATCACGCTCTATGTGCTGGTTCAACCGCTGCTAGCCAAATTGGGTGGGCATACACAATGGAAAGCGCCAGAATCAATCCCTGCGATAACCAAAAACGCCTTTCGAAAATTTCCTGGTAGAACCGATTATCAACGTGCCATTTATCGTATCGAAAATGGGCAATTTGTGGTTGAAACCACAGGCAACCAAAGTTCCGGGGCGTTTCGCTCGATGAGCCTTGCCAACTGCTTTGTGGTGTTAGAGCGTGAACGCGGCTCAGTAGAAGTGGGTGAAACCGTTCAAATTCAGCTGTTATCTCCCTGCTTATACTAAGCATTAGTGACGATTTTGGAGCGAAAGTGGATATTCTGTCCGATCAAGAAATGCTGCGTTATAACCGGCAAATCGTACTAACAAACTTTGACTTTGAAGGTCAAGAAGCACTTAAACAGAGCTCAGTTCTCATCCTTGGTGCGGGAGGCTTAGGCTGCGCAGCCAGTCAGTACTTAGCGGCAGCAGGGGTTGGTCAACTGACGATCATTGATGATGATGTCGTTGAACTTTCCAACCTTCAGCGCCAGATCTTGCACCGTGACGCAACTATTGGTGAACCTAAAGTCTCCTCGGCTACAGCGATGCTGAACACCGTCAATCCGCATGTGTCCGTCACGCCGATTAATCAGCGTTTAACGGATCACGAATTGAATTCGCTTATCGAAACTCATGATGCAGTGCTGGATGCCTCAGATAATGTCGAAACCCGCAATCAACTTAATCGACTGTGCTTAAAGCATAAAACCCCTTTGATATCTGGCGCCGCTATCCGTATGGAAGGTCAAGTCAGTGTGTTTACTTATCAAGATTCACACGCGCCATGTTACCAATGTTTAAGTGCATTATTTGGTGATACGGCACTAAGCTGTGTCGAAGCTGGGGTCATGGCACCTCTAGTGGGCATTATCGGCAGTATCCAAGCGTTGGAAACGATTAAAGTATTGTCAGGCTACGGAACACCGATACAAGGAAAAATTTTGCTGCTTGACGCACTTACAATGAACTGGCGAGAAATGAAGCTCAGCAAAATGCCAAGCTGCCCAGCATGCGGTGAGAACTAAAAACTTCCTATTCCAATCCTGAAAAGCCAAGCCTCATAGTGACTTGGCTTTTTTAGTTAATTACCAATTTATCCTTCATTTCTAACGTCATTCACTTTTATACTGAACGCCGACTTCCCATCAATAAGGAGCACATGTCATGACTCTTGTGACCGCCGAATGGCTCGCTGACAATATGGAAACCCCGAATCTCGTGATTCTGGATACCAGTATTGAATTTCAAATCCCTGCCGAGCCGACGAAAGACACGACCAACATTATTCCTAACGCTCGTCGTTTCGATTACGATCATGTCTTCTGCGATAAAAATGCTTCTTACCCACACATGATGCCAAGTGAACAAGAGTTTAATCTACACGCGCAAGAACTGGGACTGAATCAAAACTCGATCATAGTGGTTTACGATAATAGCGGCACGTTTGCCTCGCCCCGGGCATGGTGGATGCTAAAAGCCATGGGCCACGAGAGTGTCTACATTCTCAATGGTGGCTTAAGTGATTGGAAAGAAAAAGGTTACCCACTCAGCGATCAATACCAGACCGTCACTCAACGTGGAGATTTCTGCGGTAGCCTGAATCCGAATCACTTTTTAACCGCAGAACAAGTGGCAGACCAGATCGATAATGCCAACAGCTTAACGGTTGACGCACGCAATCAAGCGCGGTTTGCGGGTACCACGCCAGAGCCCCGTGAAGGCCTACGTTCTGGTCATATTCCACAATCCGTCTGTATGCCGTTCGCCCAATTGATGGATGGCGCAAAAATAAAGCCTGTCGATGCGCTCAAACCGATTATCGAAGGCGTGATCGATAAAGCCCAGCAACAGACCATTTTTTCCTGTGGTTCGGGGGTGACGGCCTGTATCGTACTGCTGGCGGCCCACCTGTGTGGGTATCGAAACTTAGCCGTTTATGATGGTTCTTGGACCGAGTGGGGCTCTAGATCCGATTTACCGATTGCCACCAGCGACGCCTAACACTGAACGTTAAGACCCGATAAAAAAGCCGAGCATTATGCTCGGCTTTTGCTTACTTCGACGCAAGTGTTACACCTGCGTCAACGGTTTATCAGGCTGGCGGTAATTGAGCAGGCAAACCACCACAATAATGGCCAGCGCCACTAAGCGATAGACATCAGACAAAAACAGTACGCCAAGTGCCATCACCAGTAAGACCGCACGTTGCCAAAGCGCAAGTGGCGCAAATAAACGTCCTTCAATACCGCCGGCAAAGGCAATAAACAAGCTGATGGTCGCAATCACTCCGATCACAAAATGCGTGGGTTCACCGTCAATCCAAATAAGCCCTGAAAAGGCCATCATGGCTGGAATTAAGAAAAAGCCTTGCGCCAACTTAAATGCTTGTACCGCCGAACGCATCGGCGAAGCATTGGCAATTCCCGCCCCTGCAAATGCAGCTAAGGCGATCGGTGGCGTGACATTGGAGGTTTGCGACAACCAAAACACAATCATATGTGCAGTTAACAAACCGAGCCCAAAGTCCATCAATGCTGGGACGGCCATGATCGATAACACAATATAAGCAGCGGTCACCGGAAGCCCCATTCCCAAAATGACGGCAGCAACCGCGATAAGCGCCAATGCTGACCACAAATGACCACCAGACATAGCAATAAGGAACTGGGTAAACTGCAAGCCAATTCCTGTTTGACCCACCACGCCGACAACGATCCCAGCCGTCGCACAAGCAACGGAGATCGGTAGTGCCATCAAAGCACCCTCTTTCAACCCCTGAAAGAATAAGCCAAACCCAATGCGGCTATGTTTACGGGTTAGCGATGCGAGCAAAATCGCCGCGCAGCCAATCACCCCAACCAGAACGGGTGAATAGCTCATCATTAATAGAACGGTGATTAGAATCAGGGGAACCAAGAAATGCCAACCACTTTTCAGGACGGTAAAGACCTGCTCTGTTGCGCTCATCCCTTGTAAATTGAGCTTACAAGCCATGAGATGCACATAGAGTAAAGTGCAGGCGAAATACAAAATCGCTGGCGCGATCGAAACCAACAGGATGTCACTGTATGGAATCCCGGTAAATTGCGCCATCACGAATGCGCCCGCGCCCATGACCGGAGGCATAATCTGCCCACCCGTTGAGGCAGCCGCTTCAATCCCTGCGGCTTGCTCAGACTTATAGCCGAGCTTTTTCATCATGGGGATGGTTAAAGCGCCAGTGGTCACCGTATTGGCAATAGCCGAGCCTGAGATAGAGCCCAAAGCTGCTGATGCGATAACACTGGCTTTGGCCGGTCCGCCACGATATTTACCCGCGACCGCAAACGCCATATCGATAAAGAATTGCCCCGCTCCCGTCACCTGCAAGAACGCGCCAAACAACACAAACATAAACACCACACCGGCTGCGATTGCCAGCGGCGCGCCGTAAACACCATTGGTCGAATAAATATGGAAACGAACCACCTCTTCCAACGTAAAGCCTTTACTGGCGACGTTATCAGGCAGGGCATCGCCAAATAAGGCGTAGGCTAAGAATAGCAAAGCAATGACCACCATCACTAAGCCAACGGTGCGTCGTGTCGCTTCCAAGAGCAGAACAATCAATACCACACCAGCCGCTTGTTCTACAGAGCCTAAGCCATCAAGTAAAAAACTGATATCGTCATAGTCAAACAAGGCGATTTGCGTCGATGCCCAACACGTAGCGGCCACCAGAATCAAATCGACAATACGCCCGCAAAGATAAACCGGAAACGCGCGTTTCGCACTCAACGTTGGATAAACGAGAAACACTAGCGCCAACACCCAACTAACGTGAACAGGGCGAAAAACGGGTGCCGCCAAATTCGCGACAATCCCCTGCCAGATTTGAAATACCGATAAAGCGATAGCCGCAACAGCGGCTATCAGCAAAATGGCATCGGTCATTTTTTGGTTACTAGGATGAATTTTACTCATCACTTACTCCATGTAACGTCAACCTCAAGCTGATTGCACTTGAGGATTACTTCATTTGTTCTTGACGATATTTCTCCGCACCAGGATGCAAATCAATGCCCTGTAATTTGGTCATATTCTCAAGCGTGGTAAACTTAGTCACGCCAATGACCTGTCGAATTTTATCCATATTGTCAAACGCAGCTTTCGTCATTTGGTAAGCCATGTCTTCGCTTAGATTTTTGTTGACCACCAAAACGTTCCAAACCGCGGGGGCTTTAAACGCAGGGACTTTATTGTACGACTCCGCGGGCACATCGATTTCAATGTAAGAAGGGTAATCTTTGGCAATCTTCGCCAGTTCATCAGCGCTAAAGCTCAAGATACGAACATCACGGGTTAACGCAAGCTCTGTAATCGCACCAACACCCAAGCTGCCGACAATCACCCCTGCATCAATTTGGTTATTGGCTAAGGCGCTGGTTGTCGCGGTGTAGTTAAGAGATTGCGCTTTAATGTCACTCTCTTCAATGCCCAACGTATTAAGAATATTCACCGAACTGACTCGCGTGCCTGACCCTGGAGCGCCTAATGAAACACGCTTGCCTTTCAGATCGGAGATAGACTGAATATCTGAGTTCGCAGGGACAATGAATTGAACAACGTTGGGATACAAAGCAAATAGGACAGAGACGTCCATTTTACGTGGAAAAGGTTTGGTGCCGTTAAACGCTTGTAATACCACATTACCTTGGGCAATCCCCGCAAGTTGTTTATTGGTGGACACTTTAATGGTGTTTTCAACGGAAGCCGCTGTTACTTCAGCACGCATATTGAAATCGGGGAGGTTTTCACTCCAAATTTTGGCGAACATACCGCCAAGTGGATAGTAAGTACCGCTTTGGCTGCCGGTGCCGATTGTGTAGTTCTCAGCCATCGCTGGGACAGAAAACGCAACCGCCAGTGCTAATAGCCCATTCCTTAACGCTTGATACATATGTGCTCCTTATTATCTATCGTTATTTATTTGTTTATCATTTTGTTTCCATAATGTTATGAGATGGATAGGACGAAATAGCAATCATGCAATGAATGAAATGAGAGTTGAATACGCGAATCGCGCAGCGAGGAGACAAGGGCGTGATTTTCCGCTCACTCCCTGAACGCTTGAATCAACAAATTGAAGTCAATGCAACCATCTTCATGATGGTGACTTCGCATACCGAACAGATTCGGAAATTATCCTCCTATCCTTGGAGAACAAAAGTGATCGACTGCATATTTATACAAATTATGAATATTTGCAATCAATAAATGACAGTTTCATTGTTGGCTAAGTTATTTACTCCTCAAGGTTTTCCTTTTACTCAAGCGGCTTAATTTGGCGTTAAAACTGAGTAAACATGATTACCGCTCTGCGATTAAGCGAGTGATCATCTGGCGTATTTTCGTCGCTCAATAACGCATTTTCTCCAAAGGCACTGACCTGCCATTGATAATCCTCCGTCACCAATCTCGTTGCTAAATAATCCCTCACTGAATACGCCCTCGCTTTCGCCAGTTTTAGATTGTAATCGTCACTTCCTTGGCTATCTGTATGACCTGCAATCAATATTCGGCCTTTTAACCCCGCGATTCGCTCGGCGAATTCATTCAATGAGGCAATAGAACTGGGTGTGAGTGCCGCTTGATCAAAATCGAAGTGTGGCGTGATCGCAACGGAAACTTTGCGCTCCGGTTTTATTGGTGGGCATGCGGGCTGTTGATTCTGCTTGGCTCGCGTTTGTTCAAAGATGATATAGGCACGGCGGTTTTGCGCATGCGCCTCTGGGCGGACACTCGTATTCACCGGACGCGCCTTTCCGTAATACTCCACTCGCCACTGATAATGTCGTTCATCAATCCGCTGGCGAAGGTGTTTCTCTACCGACTGCGCTCGGCGGTCAGAGAGTGCCAAATTATAAGCCTTAGAGCCGCGGATATCCGTGTGGCCGACAATCGTGATTTGCCCACGCAATGGTTTGATTTGTTTGATGAATGCATTAATCGCGTCTTGGTCGACTTGAGTAAGAGCCGCACTATCAAACGCGAAGTGTGATGCCATGGCGACACGGACTTCCGGCTCGAACAGTCGACATTCCTCAATAACAAACTTGCTCAGATGGACCTGTTCAAAAGCCCGTGTATTTTCATTGCTCACGTAGGTGTTCGTCGAACACCCCATAAGTAAACTGCCGGCCAGTAACCCTGCGATGATTATTCTTTGCTGCTGCATAATAGGCCTATAATTTACCGACAACATTGACGAAAACGCCCTGCGCATCGTAGTCATCTCGATTGGCTAAGTTATTGTCAAAACCAGAAAAGTTATACCCAATGCCGACTTTGAAATTATCAGTCACGTGCTTGTTGAACGACACCACCGCGCCATGTTCAAGTTGGTCATTGATGGTATCGGTTTTCCAGTGGTACTCACCGGTCACATCCCAATTCTTCATCACTGAATAGGAGGTGCTGATGGCATACAAATTGATGTCACTTTTTGCGGTGTAATACCGCCCAGACGCTCGCTCGTAGGCTTGAGTTTTATCTTTATGGGCGTATTTCGCCCCTACATCCACTTTGGCATTCAGCGAATAAATCCCCTCAACTTCGACGATTTTGCTCCGCTCGTTGGTGTAATTCACCTCTCGATCCAGAGCATCTTTATCACGCAGGTACGTGTAACGACTTAACAGGTTTAATTTGTCGTGATAGATGGGGCGGTAAGCTAAGCCCACACTCGCTTCAACAAAGTTTTCCAGTGTTTCATCGGTGACTTTACTCACCGTATTGGAATAGTTGTACTTACCAAATAAGGTGTATTCATCGGTCAAATGATGTGTATAACGATTTGTCGTCACTACTTGATCAATTCGTCGACGGCTCGGGTCGACTTGGTCATTGCCTTTATCAACACGATATTCCAGCTTGTGTTTGAACGTGACGTCTGAGACGTCGACCTGCGCACTAAAAGTCGTCGCTCGACGCTCAGTGACTTCGACGACACCATGACTATTCGGTTTTTCAATCTCACCTTGCTGATAACCGATACCAAATTCCAGCTCATCAGAAAGATCATAACCAAAGCCAAAAGAATCGATTCGGCCTTTGCCACTGTTTTCATTTACAAATTGATTTTCTTGGTAAAAATCAACATTTGACGTCAGGTCGGCACGTTGACCGACAATCACATTGTTACTGCCTTCATAATCATCGTCTAAGTAAGTCAGGTAGGTGGAATAATCACTGGTAATATCGTAGTTGACTGTCGCTTGGGCCGCATCTCCCCGACTACCCGTTGTATATTCAGCGCCAAGCGTGATGTCATCCATTACCCGCGCTTCGCCGCCGAGCGTGACGCTATCATTCTCATCGTAAGCTTGACTTTGGCTTAAGGTTTTCTGGCCTTTGAGATAAATACTGTTGTCAGAGTTCCAAATATAATCAGCTCTTAGCCCTGCCAGAGATCCCGTCCCGCGCTGTTTATCTGGATTTAACTCTTCAATTTGTTTACCCGCCGCAGACAGTTTTATATGGTCGGTAAGTTTGAATTGTCCTTCGAGCTCTGCTTGGGTGGTATCGGTTTCTCGTATACCTTGTAAGCTGGTTTCCTGAAATTCGGTAAAGCGTGTCAGTATCGCGATGCGATCGCTCGCCTGAAGACGTAATTCGGCGCCGTAAGATTCTTGTTCTACATCGTCATCTTGACTGGCATCACTGTAGTGAGCATCTTTCGATTTATACCAAGCCTTGATGTCATTCCCGACAAGAGAAAATACATTGGGCGCTACATCGTGCAGATCCGCGACCGCTTTAATTTGCAGCGCATCCCCTTCTCTCTCTTCCAACGCCCGTGACAATGAATTGAAGGTTAAACCGCCGTCATAGGAGACAAAGTTAGAATCGGTTTGCGTGCCTTGGCTATGACCAAACTCGGCTTGCAAATATGAGCCTTCACTGGCGCGTAAGGTGATGTCTGCGCTGTAGTTTTGGTAATCTTGTTCATCACGCGCTTCCGTGGCGTAGCTAGCCCCTAGACCGACGTAATCATTCACCCAGCCTTTAGCACGGCCGCCAAAGGTTAAGGCGTCTTTTGCTTCACTGCCTCTCGGAACATATTCATAATCCACAGCCAAATAGTTTTCATACCCATCGCCAGGCGTGTCATCGATCACCGTCGAGAAGTTATCGCGCAAAATGTTAGTGAGAGGACGTGTTAAAATAATCCGTCCTTGATAGGCATCGATCTCGTAGTCGCGCCCAGATTGCAGCGCAACTTCACGCTCAGCGATGCCGCTATTTTGGTTGATGACTTTGACCGACACCTTATCCGACCCCGGCACCACTTCGCCATTTTTCAAAAAATACAGCGAGCCGCCAGTACCAAGAAATTCATCGTGACCAAACAATGTATCCGAAGAAGCCGCAAACCCAACCACGTTGAGTTTATCTTCACCGTATTTTGTCGTACCGCGAGTTCGAAAATCGCCTTTCAAGCCATATAAACTTCGATTGTAATCGCTATTATCGGTACCAGTTAATCCCGTGTTGTAATTTCCCCATAGCAACTGGGATTTATCGTATTGGAGATCGAGATAAACTTTACCTTTGGTATTCACCACCTTACGAATATTGGCATTATCACCATAGTGGCCGTAATACAGCTCGTCGTCATCTTCCAATAGTTCAAATATATCCGAACTGTCGGAAGCAAAAGGATGTTTAAACAGGTCTTTGATTTCCCCTTCACGAGAATCAAAATGGGTGGTAATCCTCAGTTTGTCACCAAACTTACCTTGACCAAAATAAGCGATACGGCCCTGATTATAGAGATTATCTTGGTATTGCTCGTCTACGTCTAAAGCACTGCCATTACCAGAGACAAAGTTTCGACCAACATAGAAATCGGCTAATCCCGCTTGCACGTAGTAATTTTCCGGCACTCGCGCAAACAGTTGGTAGTCACGCTGTTCGCCATCATCAAAAATGACTTTCGTCGGTAACAGGTAGGCATTGGCAGGTAAGAATTGTTCAGCGTATAGCGCGTCATCTTCTACATCAAACTCATCATCACCAATGACAACTTTATCTACCCCTTTAAGACCATTGCCGATAAATTTAATCAACCCTGCGTAAGTAGGAATGTTATGACGCATCAATTGGGCTTGACCGAAACGGCGACTTAATTGTTGTTCGCCATCATTTCGCTGAATATCGACTTCTGATTCGCTGGCAGTTAAATCAATCACGCCAAGGGTGGTTAAATCCATATTCCCAGATTGGTCCCAAGCTTTTAGTCGAAATTGTAGCTGGCCGCCAGCAGCCAAAGGCGTTTTCGACGCTTGTTCGACACTCCAAACGACATCGCTATCATTCGCCAGCTGATCCCCTTCAAGCACAGCAATCGGTTGGCTCAAATGCACATCTTGGCCATCAAAGATCTCTAGCTGGTAGCGTGCAATGTAATAACTAAAGTTGGTGGTGATGGTGAAATTAATTGCTGAGGTCAACTTTGCCTCTTTAACTTCAATGCGATCACTCGCGCGCACCGTCAACACGGGGTCAAAGCGGGTAATATCGCGACTCGCCCAGATCGCACCTTGCTCTAAATAGATCCTCGAATTGTCCTTTTGTTTGCGTTCTACCGCTTCCGTTGGCGTCGTATGAGATTCAATCTTCTCTAGTTCACTGACATCGACCGCCCAAGTTGCGCTGGATAAGCTTGTGACCACCGCGATGGCGACAGACGATAAGTGAGGTACCTTGCGCTGCGCTGCGCACGGCTTTGTGTTGACATTCAACATGCTACGTTACTCCTCTGTCACCACGCTAAAGTTGAACTTACTAAGCTTGTTGGCAGAGATCCGCTGCACTTTGGGGTTCTCGCTGATAACACTCATCCCCGTAGGGAGTGAGTCAGTATCAAGCTTGACGAGAAATTGTTTGCCTTTTTTATTGAGAACCCATTGGTCAGGCACGTGGTAGCGCCCGTACTGGTCGGTCTCAATCACAATGCCTTCAACGGTCAGTAAACGAACGCCAGGTACACCATCTTCATAAACACCGCGGTTTTCAATCACAATTTCCCACACATATTCATTGCCTTTTTGATACAGGTGGCGTGAGACATGTAATTTCTCGGCCGCAAGGCCACGCTTCACATCGCCATGCACGACCGAATGTGCGTGACCACTGGCATCAAATTGAATTTCGCTGCCATCTCGACTGACCACACTAAAGGCAAATCCCTGACGCGATTTAGTCTTAAACAAATACGCGATATGGTTGGATTTATTTAATGTTCGGTTCAGTGATAATCCACGTAATTTGCCGTGGCTCACACCATAAATGAGCGGTGATGTGTTGTCTGCATCTTGCAACGTACGGGTTACGCCCTGCTCTCGAATGTGGGTGGACTGTGCAATATAATCGCTTGGGTCTAGATCTACCTTTAATCGCACATCAAAGGCGGTCGCATCTGCTTGGTAACCATCTTGGTTATGGTCTTCAAACACTTTGCCAATGATCGATGCAGTATCAAACAACTTATCGGGCAGGATATCGACCGTCGCAGTCGCGGTATTCGATTTAACCGTCAATGCGCCCGAGGTGTGCCCAGCTTCAGGCGCTAACGCCCAAGCACTATTCACATACTGACCAAATGTCGCACCGATTCCTACTCGTAACAGGTAACGCACACGAATTTGTTCCGTCGTCGTCTCCGATGAAGCGCCATACGCCAGCATATCGCCTAGAGTAAAGCTCAGTTGATTGGTGACGCTGGGTTCACTGGAGATGATCACGTCATCCGCGGTACCAAACTCTCCATCAGGCCCACTATTCGTGATTTCAGTTGAGCCTTCAACATACTGAAAAGCGGATGGGTATCGGTCAATCAGTTTGACATTTTTAAACTCTGACTCATTGTTGTTTTGCACCAACACTTCATATTCGATCACATCCCCCACTTGCGCATCGGTCTTTAACGCTTGCTTCGAGACACTGAGTTGACCCTCATTGTCGGCAAATTTTTTAACGTGTACGGTGACGCTGTCCGAGCGACTGGCGCCCGTGGCAGGGTCGGTTACCGTAAATACATTGGTAATATCATCATCAATGCCTTTATTGATGTCACCGGTGATGGTGAACTGATAACCGTTAGCCATATAAGGTTGCAAATCGAGCGATAATCCCGCAGATGGCAACATCAGATCTTGATTGTTTAGCGTCGCCACAGGGGTATTGCTTGGCCATTCATTAATTTCAATCGTCCAATTGCTAAACAACGGATTGCCATTTGCTCCCATCAATTTCGATACTTCATCCACCATTTGCGCACCAATGACGGCATCTGAGCCCCGATTCGCCACGCGCAAAACATAGGTGATTTGCTGATCGTCATTGGTGTATTCAACGTCATCGCCTTGGCTGGTGGTCTTGTCGACCACTAGGTCGACAGCACGGGGCGTCATTCTCACCGACGAACTTTGTACCTGAGCCGCATTAACACGTTGCTGAGTCTTTATCTCTTCGCCGCCTCGAGCAGTGCTTGATGCTTGAGAGACTTTAAAGGCCGTATTGACGATTTCACCCAGAGCACGGCTGTCGGTTTGGGCACGTATAATAAATTCCACCGTGTCATGCGGTGCGATGGTCAACACACTGTTTAAATCTTCGTTATTTGCCCCATGCTTACTGTTAATTTGTGTTCGTGAATCAGTATACTTTTCTTCAATCGTCCATGAAGTAAAAGCATTGATCACCCGACGATTTCCAGTATTTAAATCAGGTGCGGTTTGTACTTTAATCCGTGAAAGTACGTCTCGCACCACCACATTCTGGGCAAAACCTTGGCTATCGTTGAATAAGGTTATGTGATAGACCGCAATGTCTCCTGGTTCATAGACCGTATTTTCAATTTGTTTTTCAAATGAGACGTTATCGGCGGCTGGCGTTAACGTCGCATTGGCTTGAAACCGTTGAACCCCCGATTGCTGGGCATAGACCATGGTGGCCGTATTTTCGATCTCACCAAGCGCAAGAGGATTCACCTTTCCACGCACGGTAAACACCACGCTGTCATGCGGGGCTAAATTGATCACGGCATCGATGTCGTTATTAACGCCAACAGGCGTAGGCGTCACGGTGGTCAGTTCGTTGCCAAATTCAACCTCAACGTCCCAACGTTCAAACGCACTTTGTTGATGCCCTTCAATGGTGCTCACGCTCAGTTCAGATAACGTATCTTTCAGTTGAATACCACTGGCAAACGCACTGCTGGTATTAGTCACTACAATTCGATAAACACTGTCGGAGCCCGGTTCATAGACGGTTTGCGTCTCACTGCCCGCCTCACCGACAAACTTATCGAGCGTCAGCGATACCGTTTTGGGTTCAATGATCGCAGTCGCGTCACTGCGTTTTCCATCAAACGTTAGGCTCGCAGTATTGCTGATAATGCCCGTGGCCTCGGGGTTAATTTCACCCTCGATGGTAATGGTTAAGGTGTCATTTGGCGCCAAATCCACCTGATAGTTCGCATCGTCATTCCAACCCGCGACATGGTCAACATACGTCCCTTCACTGCCATACGCCACGCTTTGATGCCAACGGGTAAAGGTTGGACCTTTGTCCCCATCAAGTAACTCGACATCGAGCGTAGTTAATAGATCTTCAATCATCACGTCATTGGCATAAGAAGCATCGTGGTTAGTAACGGTGATGACAAAGCCATTTGCAGTTGCGGGTGCATAATGGTCGACTAACGGTGTTTTAGTTATGGTCACGTTAGGTATAAGCGGCGTTGTGGTGACTTGACTTTGCTGAGTCTCACCATCAAATTCGGCACTGAACGTATTGGTCACGTCACCAATAACTTGCGCTTTAAGTTTGCCACCAATGGTTATTGTCACCGTGTCATTTGGCGCAACATCTAATTGGTGATCAACATAACCTTGTGACGATGAAGGCAATAGTGTCATGCCCGTTTTAGATACGGCTTGAATCGTGATGGAATTTGGCTCAAACGCGGTGATCGTGTCACCAAAAATCGACTCTGACGTGACTCGATTAGCATAATCGACAACATGAACATCCGTTGCCCAGGCTCCAGTCGTGTTAGTTAACGTCAGTGTATACGTTAGCTCATCACCACTCTCATACACGCTTTTATCTACCTGTTTATCAATGACGATATGAGCGTCAACAGGCAG
Organism: Vibrio sp. AK197; assembly: GCF_053903115.1. NCBI lineage: Bacteria > Pseudomonadati > Pseudomonadota > Gammaproteobacteria > Vibrionales > Vibrionaceae > Vibrio > Vibrio sp. AK197. The sequence continues at coordinate 696,879 of NZ_CP096429.1, read as the reverse complement.
ATAACTGGCACTGGCCTGAGTCCCATCAATATGGTCCGCACTAACTTTAACTTGGTTAGTAATTTCACCAATCGCATTGTTTGCCACAACGCCTACTAAGTGCAGTTTAAGATGAGCGCTGGGCGCTAAATGGTAATAGCCGATAAAACCCTCTGGGTCGTCAAAATCGGTTTGTTCCAACGTGACACTGCGGCTCACACCGCTATCCGTGAGGTTGATGTAACTGCCTTCTTTAAGCCAGTGGTCGATGACTTTTTGCTCTCCGATGCTATCAACAACCTGTGACTTGATATCCTTGGCAATATCATGAATCGTCAGATTCTGCACATACCCCGCGCCGATATTCTCAATCTCAATATCAAAACCGATGGTATCGCCCGGTTCATAGGTGGCAGGTGTCGAGCTAGCCACCTTGCTGACTTGTAATTCGCCCGCCTGCGGATAGATAAAATGCTGCTGCAAATCATACTGCTTATTGTTGACATACAAGACATTGCCAAACTGACCGACCGCGTCGTCACGCACATGACCCACTATCTCTATTTTTAGCAGTGTCGGCTCATCCCCTTGCGCATGAGCCAATTTCACGACGGCATCAATATCGCCAGAGGTCGGAAGCATACTAATGTCGTTATAATCCGCCGATGCATTCCCAACAATTTGCGATGAAATCGTCCAGTCACTGAGCGCTGTTTGTTGCGCACCATCTACCGTTTCGACCGTATACTGAGACACCGTATCCACAAGGTGAACTTCAGCGTTAGACTCCGAGGTATTGGCAATTAGCAAGGTATAACGAACTTCTCCCCCGGGCGTATACGTTGGTGTATCGGTTGACTTATTGGCAATAATTTGAGCTTCGCCTTGTTCAACGGTAATGGGATTGGAGTCAACACCACCGACCTTAGCAACATTGGTGATAGAGCCAGAAGCACTATCATTGACCGTCCCGGATACCACAAACACCACGCTGTCTCCCGGCATCAAATCCATAGTGGCATCGAGAGGCACGCCGCCTTGATATTGTCCGCTGATCGAGAAACGCTCGCCAGCGGGCTGTTGAGTCATTGAGACAGATTGACTGGTAAACGCAATGTCGCCTGTCGACGTTTTAATGCTGCTTAACTTATCAACGACCGTAACGTCGTTGGCAATGCCTTCACCTTGGTTGGAAATGATAACTTCATAGCTAACCTGACCGCCCGGGTTGTATAAGCATTGTTCTCCACTCGATGATGGAAAGGTGCACGCGCCGTTGTCATCTGCCGTGGTATTAATTAGGCGCTTTTCAAACTCAATTTGCGGTGCAACCGATGGGATTGACGGTGTCGCCACATGATCGGTTCCTCCTTGTGCTTGGTTAGCATCAATCTCTCCTAAGGCGTCTTGGCGTATCGTACCCACAATCGTGAACTCAATCTGTTCGCCTGGCGCAATGTCAGTTACAAGATTGATATCGCCGGAAGAATCGTACGTCGGTAAATAGGTATCGACTTTATTGTCGATACCACTCGAAATCGTATGAGTCACTTGCCATTCAGAAAACGCGGATGCCATCGCGCCACCAAGTACCTCAACTTTGATATCTGAGATCGCATCTTTGATTACTGCGTTGTCATACCAAACGGGTTCAGTATTGTTTACGGAGAGGCGGTAAACCACACGCTCTCCAGGGCGATAGCTATCACCTTGGTGATAGGCTCTACCGCCAATCGAGACAATCGCTTTCTCAACATCGAGCTTGGCGTCATCGACGGCAAGTGTAGAGCGTGAAAAATTCGCACCACGATATTTAGGGGTAACTTGGATATCACTAAGCGCATCCGGTCGAATCTGGGCATTGACGGTAAATTCAACCCATCCACCCGGAGCAATCGACAAGTTTGGAATATCGATATCCACGTCTTGCCCACCCGAAAATTCGCCAATCTGGGTTGTGGTTTCATCGGAATGTTCGACGCTTACAGTCCAATGGTGTGGCTGATATACCACGCCATGTCGCTCATCACTTTCCGCTGCGGCTTGCTGCGCCAACTTGGTGGTTATGGCAGAAAACGTCTCTTGCAACGACGCGCCATATTCCGTCCCTTTGCCTTGGTTTTCCACTCGAAGGCGATAAACAACAGATTGCTCTTCCTCAAGGTGGTTATAGTGACGCTTTTCTTGATTGAAACCAGCATCGCTATACGCTTTGTGTAACTTCGAGATATTGGCGCCGAGCATGGTTGCTCGCTCCGCACTGAGAGTGTGAGCGCCATTAACGTAAGCGGTATTTTGAATCGCGCCCACTGCTCGCTCGTCAACTTTGGCATTAATTATGTATCGAACAAACGTTTGACCAGAAGAAAAGCTACTCGCCGCAATATCAAACTGAGTATCAATATCCGCGTTGTCGGCCACTTTTCCTGCATCACTTAGCCCGCTTTCATCTTGCTGAGTTTCAACCGTCCATTCGCTGAATGCTGGCCCTGTCGTGCCATCAAAATACGCTGTGGTTATCGAAGAAAGCGCATCCTTGATCGACATACTATCGATGTGGGAGTTGTTCTCGTTGACCAGATCAATCTGATAAACGATATAGCCTCCCGGTGTATACCCCCCTGACAGTACAGTACGGCCATCACTGTCTAAGTACTGGGTCAGCGTTTTGGCAAACTGATACTTTTCTGTTGCCGCGCTGCTTTTGCTGCTGACGTAATCTCCGTCGACTTTGAGGTAGTTATAAATGTCACCGACCGCATTGGCGTTGACTTTGGTCGTAACGACATAATCTAGGGTTGCACCCGCGGGTAAGGAAAAGTGGGTATTAATATCTTTCCCATCACCAAGTTGGCTATCAAGGTCAGTCTGCACCGCGTCACTGCCAGAGACATTCGCCACCACCGTCCAACCAGGTTGAAACGCACTGCCGTTCGAACCATCAAGCAAACTCACGTTAACCTTGGAGAGATTGTCTTCAATTGGAATTTGATAGGCTGGGCCTTGCCCATCATTTTTTATCGTCAGGTGGTATGTTAACGTCCCATCGGGTTGGTAACTCGCCTGTTCAACTGTCTTGTTGAAAGCAAGGTGATAATCATAGGGTTTGATGGTGATGCCACCGATAGTTATCTCACCAGCGGCATCAGCCCGCGTATCCCCTTCAACGGTATAAGTTACTGAGTCTTTACCTGCGATATCAATCACCGTATCGATGTTTTGATTATTTGCAACCGTGCCATCAAGAACGCCGTCGGTGGTCCCTTGCCCACCATGACTGTCTTGCTTATCGACTGTTACTGTAAAGTTATCGCTAAAGACATGGCCGAGATTACCATCCATCAGTAGTACATTAATGTCTTCCAAGTTTTCTTGGACCACACGGTTATTTTCGTACCCGACGTTGGAAGAATGGGTCACGGTGTAGGTTATGTGATCGCCCGGTGTATAGTACTGACTCTCTTTTCCATTCACATACACTTTGCGCACTACGTCCGCGCCATTGTGCGCTTTACGCATTTCATGATGAGAGACGTGGGACTTCTGATTGACTAACTCAAAATTCTGATAGATATAAGCATCGTTGGCGATGATACTGTGCAAGCGGCCAGACTCATCACGCGTTCCAACAACGTTATCTTTCACTCGCGCTCGAATTTTAAATTCTCTTTGCTCACCGGCATCAAGTGTGAACGTTTCACCTTGCGCCGCTGGATAGATCAAATTTTCATTCGTGACAGCGCGCCAACCACTCCCGTCCCCATAGTCAAATTGCCATGAGACAAATGGGTTTTGGTCTTCAAGTTCAACGTAATGACCCTCTTTTTGGTTTGCTAGCACTGAACGAATTTGTGTGAGCGGATCGACCAATTTGAGCCCGGATACAGGCTGCGAGCTGTTGTTAAGAACGGCAATGGTATAAATAGCGTCTGCGCCTGGCGTAAAATAATGGCTATCCGCCGTTTTAACGATCGACACATTCAGGTTGTCAATTTGATCACCGACCTCCGCCGTCGCAGACATATTAAGAGCGTTAACCGGGTCATAGACTTCAACCGTATTGCTAACTTCTGTTCCGATATAATCTTCTTTTACCAACCCCCGAACATGAAAAGAAACGTGCCCAAGCCCTTCACTGGTTCGTGGGTCAATATCAATATAGGCATTGATATTATTATTATCGGGGTAACCACTCGCTTGCCCCGCATAACTGCCGCTGGCAAAAGGGGAATGATGATCGTCTGTCGCGGCGGTGATGACCCATTTAGAAAAGGCGTTCATCCCTGCAATATCATCACTAACATGCACTTCGTTGGCATAGCCAGAGCCACGGTTGTATACCGTAATATCGAAGTCCACCCATTCTCCGGGCCTAAATGATTCAGTGTTAGAGAGCTTGACCACAACCACATCAGGCTCACGCGGATAGACGACTGCCGAATCGCTCGCGCTGGTTTGCGATTTCGAATCTGGTGTTTCTATCGTGACTTGGTTGGTAAACGCACCATAAAGGATTTCATTGTCAATGCTGCGGTCAAGCTGCGCTTCAATGGTATAGACAACAGTAGCGTTTGGTGGAATCTGAGCCAGAGTATCGAGGTCACTATTGTCACTAAACGTCCCGACATCGGTATAGGCAATTAACTCTGGATTGTCAGATTCCGCCTCAGCGCGAATCGTCCAATGGGTAAACGCTGGCTTTGTTTGGTTATCCGGCTCCAAAAGTGACGCCGTCACAGAGGAAATGGCATCTTTCACCACGACATTGGTCGCATATCCATTGCCTTTAGGATTGGTGACACGAAGCTGATAGCTGATGGTATGTTCTTGTTTTGCGTAGTATGTGTATTCACGGCGATAATCGCTATCACTGTTGGTCTTAACCCATTTCTCAACCTCGATTTGGAAATCTCTGGGATCGACACCACGGTCAGCATAGACATTCCCATCCACCGTCACGCTGTTCTTTATATTGCCGTTCGCATAAGGGTTCACCTTCGCGACAATGGTATAAATCACATAACTATTGGGTTCGATAGTCGCGGTAACATCCAACGGCTCAGGGCTTGTCATACTATTGGAAATTCCGGTATTGGTTGCGCTTGCCGGCGTTCCATCTTGATGCAACGCCTTGGCCGTCACCGTCCATTCACTAAATGCAGAGACCTCATTGCCTTCAATCCCAGTGGTAGTGATATTGGGCAAGTCATCAAATACCCGCACTTGGTTGGCAAAACCGTCACCATCATTATCAACTCGAATGGTATAGGTAAGCTCACCATTGGGTGAATAATAACGCGCGTCGACATCTTTGCTGACTCGCAAATTATCATCGGGCATTTGGATGCCTGATCCACTCTCCGCCACGTTGTCACTGCAGCCAGCTTGAGTATCTAAAATAGTGCCAATACTGGTGCTACTGACTTCTGCGGTAAGCTGATAATGAATTGATTTACCTGGTGCAATGTCAGGAGATAGGGTCAGCGGCGTGGTTATCCATTGCCCATATTGAAAACGCCCAGGATCGCTACCGACGTTATCTTCTCCTGATACTACCTCCAGCTTCCAGCGAGAAAAGGCAGGACCAACGCCTGCACCATCAGCTTGCTCTGTGACCACACAGCTTAAGTCATCCACCACCTGCACGTTGTTGGCAAAATAATGACTTGCCTTATTTTCAACGTAGATATCATAAGTGACAGCGTCACCAGGAATGTACTCAGAGCGGGTTGTGGACTTTTCAATACGGACCTCAGAATCTGTGGCAGAGAGAACTTTTTCGGCGCTCAACCCTCCGGTTAACAGGCTATCAGCGATAAGCACTTTATCAGAATTAAGCACTCTGGCATTAGCGCCATGAAGCTCACCAATGGTCACAGGTGATAACGTCGCAACTATCTGGTAGTCAATACGCTCATTAGGATAAATCGTAACCTGATCGTCCAATGAAACATCAGTGCCGTCGCCTAATTCGCTTAAGCTCGAGGAACTGTGCTCACCAAGCTGATTGATTTGGATATGCCACGTTGAAAATGGCTGACCACTAACATCACTGTGGTCGTGATCACTGGCTAAATTATTTGCAAGACCAAGCTGAGTCACCAGGTCTGCGATATTGTGCTGAACGTGGTATTGGTGAGCGATGCCCTGTCCGTCGTTAATCACGGATACGTCGAATACCACCTGATCATTCACCAAATAAGGTTGGGTTTGATTGATGGTATGCGTTAAAGAAATAGCCGGTAATGCAGAGGGCGTAACTAAAGTTTCACTCTGTTGCGACCCCTCTCGAGTCACCGAGTGTGCTTGGGTCACAATCTCACCAGTGATGTTGTCGCTAACTTGCGCGGTAATATGATAGGTGAGCGTCCCCCCGACAGCTAACGCTGCATCTGTAACAGCAAGATCAGATGAAGCGTCGAAGCTTCCAACATCACTGCCGCTGCCGCTTTGGGTTGCGCTGATATTCACCGAGTGAAAAGCAGGTTGCTCGCCGCTCTCAGTCCCTTGCGTATTCACGCTCACCACAGGAAAATCAATATCAAGATGTTGGACTTTATAGCTCCCAGTATTTTCAAGCGTTAAGGTGTAATTCAAAGCCTGACCCACTTGATACTGGGTTTTATCCGCGCGAAGCGTCAACGTATATTGATAAGGCGCCGGCTGAAGGGCAACGTGGGAGCTCGATTCAAATTGCTGCTCACTGCCATCAATCTCAGCCCAAACTGTTGCTTCAGCCAAGTTAATCTGCTCAATCACATCGTCGCTGGCCTGCGCTTCAACATGATAAGTAACACTGCCTAAAGGCGAGAGGACCACCGAGTCTGCAACCAAGTCGCTATTTGATGCTTCAAATACACCCGCATTGGAAAGCCAACCGCTGCTTGCTGAAATCTCAGTGGTTTTGAATGCCGAAGTTAACCCATCCTTTGAATAAGACTGGAGACTAAAAACATCACTTTGCACTCGTACGTTGGTTAGGCGTTGCAGCGTGGTGTTACGAACCGTAATTTGATAATGGACCGAGTCGTTATTCTCATAGTGGGTCTGATTGGAGGCAACAGACACCGTGATTTCGCCAGCAGAATAAGCGAATGCTGAAAACACGAAAAAGAAAAACGAAAAAAACCAAACAACAAGCGTTTTTTTTAAGAGCACGTGACATACCTAGATTAACTTAAAACGGCAAGAAATCGGCTCTTAAGAGTATTCAGTTTTTACAGATGGGGATTATCGCCCCGAACGCCCTGTCACTCTGTGATAAACTGCTTGAAAAAGCATGAAGACAACATTTTAGCGCTATCTCACTCTTTTTAGCCGAACAATGAAACGCGGCTAAAATAGAGCAAAATGACAGCAGTGTAATGACAGTAACACCTTATTTATCAGTGCGTTATTTCCTACACCAAAGGCATTAAATCGGAGTATTAAAATTTCAATCGGTAGGCTGAGTGCTGAGCCCTTCCATTTGTTCGTCTAAGTTGAGAACGGTTAACGCGTTACTGACGCTTGTGGCGATAACATCGATGGCTTGAGTTCTTAAAGCGCCTAGCAAAGCCAGTGGCTTACTGTTTTCCGCCGCGATAGCAATCACTTCATTTATCGGGCGAAACTCATCGATTCCAAGCCCTATAATGCGATCACTCATCACGGTCTTCGCCGCTTGACCATGAATATCAAAGAAATCATAACCAGCAAAATCACCCACAACCCCTTGATGAAGACGAGACTGCACCACCTCTTCAGCGGTAAACCAGCCTAAATCAACCATGTAACTGTTTTCACTCATATCACCAATCCCCACCAAAGCAACATCAGCTTTACGCGCTAAATCAAGGGTTTGCTTGACTGTTGCATTTTGCATAAAGGCTAACTTTTGCTCTCGGTTTTCGGCATAGGCTGGCGCATAGAGCGTTTCTGAGGTGCCCCCATATTTTTTGGCTAACTGACGGCAAATATGATCAGCATTGAACATACCGCCGCGCGGGTGAATTCCGCCGATACCACAAACGAACTTGCAGTCTCGAGACGTAATCACCCCCACATGATGTGCCACGGCAGACACGTTGCGCCCTTGTCCCACACTAACCACCATACCATTTCTCAATGTTGAGTTAAGGTAGTTAGAAACTAACCCCGCCACTTGCAGACGTTGCTGCTCTTCGTTAGGTTGATCGAGAGCAATTAATGCACGCTTTACACCAAAACGTTCAATAAGGCGCTGTTCAATTTTGGCACTAAAGACGGGGTGATATTTGACAGTAATTTCAACAATGCCTTCATCGCGCGCTTGTTTGAGCATTCGCCCGACTTTCGCTCGAGAAATGGCGTATTTTTTTGAGATCTCTTCTTGAGTCGCACCATCCTGATAATAGGACACCGCTACCTCAGTGAGCAGATCAGTGCTTTCAACTGAAATCTCTTTACTCGAACTCGACATGCATTTACCTCATTAACTGTGAACATTTGTATCAACAAGTTACAAATGTAATAGGCACTTTAACATGTAACTTTTGCTCAGCCAAATAACATTTTCTCAGTGGGTTTGTTGCGTCGTTACGGCTTCGGTGGATGCTTATTGGACATAAGCAAACGTTTTTCTTTTAGTACCTAAATAAATGCCCAAAAAAAGCTTGATGGAGTTCACCTAAAACTCCCAATTTCAATTGACATTTTCATCCATTCAGATAAATATGGGTACATCATTTACTCAACATTGGAACAAATGCTCAACGCAAATTGTTTTCGTGTTGAAAAATTAGAGTTAGCTGGTCGCAACTCACGCAAAACAAGCTATGTTCGATTAGTTAACCTGCTAGCATCTGCCTGACTGTAATGCAGTCCAAAGCCAAATATAGGATGATCGATATGAGCAACAAGCTAGAGCAACTTCGTAAAATGACTACTGTTGTCGCGGATACCGGTGAAATCGACGCGATTAAAAAGTACCAACCAGAAGATGCCACCACTAACCCTTCTTTGATTCTTAAAGCCGCTCAAATCGCCGAGTACGCGCCCTTTATCGACCAAGCGATCGAATATGCTAAATCACAAAGCAATGATAAAGAGCAACAAATCCAAGACACTTGTGACATGCTTGCGGTCAACATTGGTAAAGAAATCCTTAAGTCTATCCCTGGCCGTATCTCAACTGAAGTTAACGCTCGTCTTTCATACGACACGGAAGGCAGCGTTGAGAAAGCCCGCCAACTGATCAAAATGTATAACGACGCTGGCATCAGCAATGATCGTATCCTGATCAAATTGGCTTCGACTTGGGAAGGTATTCGTGCCGCTGAAATTCTAGAGAAAGAAGGGATTAACTGTAACCTAACGCTTCTATTCTCGTTCGCACAAGCACGTGCGTGTGCGGAAGCTGGTGTTTTCCTGATCTCTCCTTTCGTCGGTCGCATTATGGACTGGTACAAAGCGAAAGAAGGCCGTGAATTTGAAGCGCAAGAAGATCCAGGCGTACTGTCTGTCACTAAGATTTACAACTACTACAAAGAGCACGGCTACGATACTGTCGTTATGGGTGCAAGCTTCCGTAACGTTGGTGAAATTCTTGAACTTGCAGGTTGTGACCGTCTCACTATCAGCCCACAACTTCTTCAAGATCTTGCCGATGCAGACGGTGATGTTGTTGAGAAACTAAAAGTCACTGAAGCGTCTAAAGAGCGCCCTGCTGCTATGACTCACTCAGAGTTCCTATGGGAACATAACCAAGATCCGATGGCTGTTGAAAAACTGGCTGAAGGTATCCGTAACTTTGCAGTTGACCAAGGTAAACTTGAGTCAATGATCGAAGCGAAGTTATAAGCTGAGTAGACAAAGGCGAGCAATAGGCTCGCCTTATTTACAAATTCCTTTTGAGCCGAACCATCGGCTCTGACTTATTTAACGTATCGAGTAATGACTATTATGGATCGTAAAATTTTAGCTAACGCTATTCGCGCCCTTGCAATGGATGGCGTTCAAAAAGCAAATTCAGGTCACCCAGGTGCCCCGATGGGGATGGCGGATATCGCCGAAGTACTTTGGCGTTCACACCTAAACCACAACCCAGCGAACCCAAACTGGGCAGACCGTGACCGCTTCGTACTGTCTAACGGTCACGGTTCAATGCTGATCTACTCTCTGCTTCACCTTTCTGGCTACGACTTGCCAATCGAAGAGCTAAAGAACTTCCGTCAGCTGCATTCAAAAACACCAGGTCACCCTGAATATGGTTATGCGCCGGGTATTGAAACGACCACCGGTCCTCTTGGCCAAGGTATTAGCAATGCGGTTGGTATGGCACTGGCAGAAAAAGCATTAGCCGCGCAGTTTAACAAAGAAGGTCACGATATCGTTGACCACTATACTTACGCGTTCCTTGGCGATGGCTGTTTGATGGAAGGCATTTCTCATGAAGCAAGCTCACTAGCGGGCACGCTTGGCCTTGGCAAATTAATTGCGTTCTGGGATGACAACGGCATTTCTATCGATGGACACGTTGAAGGCTGGTTCTCTGACGATACTGCAAAACGTTTTGAATCGTACGGCTGGCATGTGATCCCTGCGGTTGATGGCCACGATCCTGAAGCGATTAATGCCGCCATTGAAGCCGCGAAAGCCGAAACGGCCCGCCCAACGCTGATTTGTACTAAAACCATTATCGGTTTTGGCTCACCAAACAAATCGGGCTCACATGACTGTCACGGCGCGCCGCTTGGTGATGACGAAGTGAAAGCAGCACGTGAATTCCTAGGTTGGGAATACGGTCCGTTTGAAATTCCTGCCGATATCTACGCTGAGTGGAATGCAAAAGAAGCCGGCGCTGCTAAAGAATCAGCATGGGATGAAAAATTTGCCGCTTACGCCAAAGCGTACCCAGAGTTAGCCGCAGAATTTAAACGTCGTGTCGATGGTGACCTACCCGCTGAGTGGGAAGCGAAAGCGTCGAAAATCATTGCCGACCTGCAAGCAAACCCAGCTAATATCGCATCACGTAAAGCATCACAAAATGCACTAGAAGCATTTGGTGCGCTACTCCCTGAATTTATGGGCGGCTCGGCGGACCTTGCGCCATCGAACCTTACTATCTGGTCAGGCTCTCAATCCATTACTGCGGATGACGCATCAGGTAACTACATTCACTACGGTGTGCGTGAGTTTGGTATGACGGCCATCATCAACGGTATCGCATTGCACGGCGGTTTTATTCCTTACGGTGCGACCTTCCTGATGTTTATGGAATACGCGCGTAATGCAATGCGTATGGCGGCACTGATGAAAGTGCAAAACATCCAAGTGTATACGCACGACTCGATTGGCCTTGGTGAAGATGGCCCAACTCACCAACCGGTTGAACAAATTGCCACACTGCGTCTAACGCCAAACATGAGCACATGGCGTCCATGTGACCAAGTGGAATCCGCAGTGGCTTGGAAACTGGCTATTGAACGTAAAGATGCGCCAACCGCGCTGATTTTCTCGCGCCAAAACCTTGCTCAACAAGATCGTAATGAGCAGCAATTGGCTGATATCGCCAAGGGTGGTTACATCCTGAAAGATTGCGAAGGCAAACCTGAACTTATTTTGATCGCGACTGGCTCAGAAGTTGAGATTGCAGTTAATGCTGCGGCAGAGCTTAGCGCTTCAGGTAAACAAGTTCGCGTAGTATCCATGCCATCCACTGATGCGTTTGATAAGCAAGATGCGGCGTACCGTGAAGCGGTATTGCCATCAGATGTGACGGCTCGTGTTGCGGTGGAAGCTGGTATTGCCGATTACTGGTACAAGTACGTGGGTCTTAACGGCCGCGTTGTGGGCATGACAACCTTTGGTGAGTCTGCGCCAGCTGGTGAGCTATTTAAACTGTTTGGCTTTACGACTGAGAATGTGGTTAAAGTTGCCAAAGAAGTTCTCGCATAAGCGCAAAAGTACTGATGAAAGCCCCCCCTTTGCGGGGCTTTTTATTTGTCGGTCAAAAGTATATGCTCGACTTGTTTTTCTTCGCCCCCGACGCCCCCGTTAACTCAACATTCTAAAAATGATCTTTAGGAACAAAGCTCATGCGCCTAACATTGACATGACCTTTAAGACAACGTACATAAAATCCGTTTTTGTCAGACGCAAAACTTAAATCTGTTATGCAAAACTCTCCCTGTTGAAACAGCAATTCGCTAGAACACCGGTCAATAACGGCAGTCAATTGAATACTGTCTGCCTCCGGTATAGATAAACTCACTTCATGAGCAAAATGGTCCTGATAGTTTTTTTCGCCTTCTATACCAATTGTTCGTTTGGTTGTGATTAAATAGCCACCCTCAAGACGCTGTAAGGTATAAACTAAAGATGCATTCCCCAAAGGCGAAAAAATCATTGTCGTTCCATGACCTAATACAAATTCACCCTCGAGTATCCCAGTTTGATGGTGCTGATTTGCAAACAGGCTTTCTCCACTTCGCAACGTATGATCTTGCATTATAATAGAGCCTTGCTGATTGCCCCAATGTTGAGGTAACGAAGATAAAAGTCGCAGTCCTGATGGCGTTTGTGCCAGTTTTAAATCTCGAGGGATAGTCATAGCACTTCGCCATGCTTTAGTAGGCACATCGTTCGCATAGAGCCAATTACTCATCCAAGCGATTGACGTTCGATGCCCATTACCGGTATCAGACCAAGTTTGTGCTGCATAGTAATCATGACCATAATCCAGCCACAAAACGGTTTTCGCATCGTTAAGATTGGTAAACCCTTCCCCATCAAATTGTCCAATAAAATATTGAGTGCCAGAGCCGCCTGCGTAACTACCCCGCTGCACACCAACAATTAATACCCAATAACACATATCTGAATCTTCCAATTGGATTGGAAATAGATCCGGACACTCCCATGGTAATTCATCATGTTTGCCATCATTCAAGCCAAAGTTAGACGTTTTATCCCAATGTTTAAGATCTTGTGAGCGGTAGAATCCTATCTCCTGTCCTTCGGTAACCACCATAACCCAATGCTGAGATGGTGAGTGCCAAATGACTTTCGGATCACGAAAATCATTTAATCCCGGATTGGGAAGAATGGGATTATCACTAAATTTCTCCCAGCTAAATCCGCCATCTTTGCTATACGCAAGACTCTGCATTTGATCGCTATCTCGTCCATTGTCATGAGCAATACATGCGGTGTAAAACGCCAGTACTCCAGGCTGCTCAATGTTCTCAAATAGTCCACTCGTATTGTGCCAATCCACTATAGCGCTACCTGAAAAGCACATTCCATTGGCATCAGGTACAAGCGCTGGCGGCAGGTGCTGCCAATGACACAGATCGACGCTGACAGCATGTCCCCAATGCATCGGGCCCCACTTATTTGCGTATGGAAAGTACTGATAAAATAAGTGATATTCGTTATTAACGTAAACCAAACCATTTGGATCATTCATCCAACCAAATGGTGGAGTAAAGTGTATGTTCGGTCGAAAAGGGTCCGCGACTAATTTTTGCATATCATTTACTTCCAAGTATTAGCCTATACGATTGAAAAAAAGATGAGTCTAAGCGGCAATCTCAAACGCAGCTTTAATCAGTTTTTGTGTGTATTCCATTTGTGAATTTTCTAGCACGTCAATCGTTAAGCCTTCTTCCACAACTTCACCATGTCTCATCACCAAGACCCGATGACAAAGTGATTTCACCACGCGTAAATCATGACTAATGAACAAGTAGGATATCCCTCTTTTGGTTTGCAACTGCTTAAGTAACTGAACGATCTGATTCTGAATGGTTAAATCCAAAGCCGATGTTGGTTCGTCCAATAGAATTACTTTAGGATCGAGAACAAGAGCTCTGGCTATTGCAATTCTTTGCCGCTGACCTCCGGAAAATTCGTGCGGATAGCGATTGAGGATATTTGCGGGTAACCCTGCGTCCAGTAACGCTTTTTCAAGTTTGATCAGGCGTTCACTGGGATCTGTGCATAACCCATTGACTGTCAATCCCTCTTCAAGTATTTGCTTGACCGAAAGACGAGGATTGAGAGAGGAGAACGGGTCTTGAAACACAACTTGGAGTTCTTTGCGCAAAACGCGAAGTTGCTCGTTGGTGATCGTATTTAAACACTGCCCTTCATAAGTCACATTCCCCCTAATCTCACCTGTATTGAGTAGCTGGAAAATCGCCATGGCGAGTGTTGTTTTGCCCGAACCACTTTCACCAACAATACCTAATGTTTCGCCACGCTTGAGGGAGATAGAGATGTCATCAACTGCCAGCAGTTTTTTCTCTGGCTTACGACTGAACCAGCCTTGATGGCCTAATTTAAATTCAACACTCATGTTGTCAGCATGCAAGATCACAGGCGATACCTGAGGCACAGGCAGTGCTGTACCTTTCGGCTCGGAGTCAATTAACATCTGGGTATAACTATGCTCTGCTTTGGTGAAGATCTTCTCGGTTAATCCATGCTCAACCACTTCACCACGCTTCATGACATAGATATAGTCCGCAAACTGGCGAACAATGGTTAAATCATGCGTAATCAACAAGACACTCATGCCAATATCTTGTTGTAAGTTCTTTATGAGACGTAATATATTTGCCTGAACAGTGACATCAAGTGCGGTCGTAGGTTCATCCGCGATGAGTAAGTCGGGGTTATTCGTCAATGCCATCGCAATCATAACCCTCTGGCGTTGTCCTCCAGAAAGTTGATGAGGGTACTGATCAAAACGTTCTTGAGGATGCGGAAGTTGTACCGCTTCAAACAGTTCAATCGTTCTTTGTTTTGCCTCAGCCTTCGATATTTTTTGGTGAATTAAAATCGCTTCACTGACCTGTTCACCTAGCGTATACAGTGGGTTCAGTGAAGTCATGGGCTCCTGAAAAATCATGGATATCTTGTTACCACGTAGCTTGAGTAACTGGCGTTCGCTTGCCGTGGTAATATCAACGTCGCGATAGCTGATTTTGCTTTGTTGCCCCACTTTGGCATGATTAGGCAGTAGCCCCATTAACGAGCGAGCTGAGACCGATTTCCCAGAACCACTCTCACCCACTAGTGCGACCATTTCCCCTGCTTTAATGCTGTAACTCACCCCGTGCAGTGCTTGCACCAGACCATCTTCTGTTTTGAACCCAACAT
The DNA here is from genome assembly GCF_053903115.1 of Vibrio sp. AK197. Classification (NCBI taxonomy): domain Bacteria; kingdom Pseudomonadati; phylum Pseudomonadota; class Gammaproteobacteria; order Vibrionales; family Vibrionaceae; genus Vibrio; species Vibrio sp. AK197. The sequence goes on along the minus strand of NZ_CP096429.1, from coordinate 681,774 downwards.
TAAGGTCTGCAACACGTGCGATAACCTCTCTGCTAATCGATTGATTTTCAGGTTTCATTCTATCTTTCATCTTATTTCCTCAACATCAGCGCTTAATTGGAGTAAGGATCAACCGCATCTCGAAGACCATCACCCAAAGCGTTAAAACCTAATACCGCCACTAAAATGAAACCAACGGGATAAAGTAACCATGGATAGGAACCAATTGTTTGGAATTGTCCTGCCGCATTAAGTAACGATCCCCAACTAAACATGGGAGCTTTAACTCCAACGGCCAAAAAACTAAAGAAACTTTCGGTAAGTACGATAGTGGGTAACATAATTGTCGCTAGCACCACCACATTGCTGGTGACATTAGGCAGAATATGCCGCAGTACAATACGCATATCTTTGGCTCCGACCGCTTTGGCTGCTTTGATATAATCAAGATTGCGCATCGATAAGGCTTGAGCCCTTACCTGACGGGCGACAAACGCCCATTGCAGCGAAGATAAAATAATGATCAGCATAATAAATACGTTTAATGAGTCCGCTGTTTTGGGCAGTACAGCAATTAACGCTAAATAAAGTGGCACAGCCGGAAAGGCCAATGCCAGTTCTGCTATTCGCTGAACAACGAAATCAAACCGTCCACCATAGTAACCAGATAGAATGCCGACAACCGTACCAACGGCGATCACGATAAATACAACAGTAATCGCAAAAATCAATGTGATACGGCTACCAAAGAAACAACGCGCGAGCAAATCTCGCCCCAAATTGTCGGAGCCCAGCAGAAATAAAGGCGCATCATTTTCTAATCCAACCAAGTGAGTTGTGAAGGTCATACCAAGAAAGTCATACTCCCACCCCTGATGAAAAAACGTTAGGCTAATACGCTGCGCCCTATTTTCTTTAACAACTGGCAAAAAAGTCGTTGGGTCAAGTTCAATGACTTTTTCATAGACGAATGGTCGTAAATGAAAATCGCCCTCTGAGTCAAAAAACCGAATGTTAGCAGGCGCATCGTAAATATGTTCGCTAAAGCGAACCGTTGGGTTATTCGGTGAAAAAAAAGGGGCAAAAATAGAGGTTAAACCAAGTAGCGTAAGTAAAACCAAACTCGTCAGTGCCATTCTATTTCGTTTAAAACGTATCCAAACTAGGCTGGAATAACTTTGTGATTGTTTCATGATGACGACCTACGATAAGCGAATTCTGGGATCAAGGATGGCTAGCAACAAATCAGAGATTAAATTGCCAACGATAAGTAACGCAGCGACGAGCAGCATGATTGTACCGATCACGTAAGTATCCTGCTCAGCCATAGCCGAAATGATAAGAGGCCCAATCGTCGGAATACCCAATACCATCGCGGCTTCCATTTCTCCAGTAATCATGTAAGGCAAGGCGACGCCTTGATAAGAAATCAAACTATGTAGCGCGTTCGGAACTGCGTGTTTATAAATCACTTTGCTTTCACGTAACCCTTTCGCTCGGGCTGTTTCGATATATTGCATTCTTAAAATATCGAGTAAGTTGCCGCGCATTAATCGAAGATTGAACGCCATGCCACCAAAAGCGGCAATAAAAATGACAGGCCATATATGAAGCAAAGTGTCGAAGAACTTGTTCCAAGACATGGGCGCAAATAAATACTCGGGAGAGTTCATTGCCCCAATCGAGCCGATATCCCAGGCAAATATCATGAAATAAACAATAATGATGGCCATCACAAATCGCGGAACTGTCATCGCAATAAAAGACAGCAACGTTGCAACTCGATCTCCAATTCTATTTTGATTGGTCGCGGCAAATATTCCCGCAAATACACCTAGTAACGTCGCTCCGATGTGACACCCGAGAGCGATAAAAATCGTTCTAGGTAAACGCTCTCCAACGACATCCATGACGGGTTTGTTGTAAGCAAATGAATACCCAAAATCAAAATGGAAAACGATATTTTTTAACCAATTAGCGTACTGAGTTAAGATCGGTTGGTCTAAACCGTAACGTGTCCTAGCCGCATCAGCCAAACGTTGTGCTTGTTCCGGAGAGGCCCCGCCCATAGAAATCGCTTGGTTTTTGATTAAATCACCATAATCCCCATCCGGGAGCTGGATAATAACGAACGTGATGGCACTCAGTATCAACAGTAAACCGACCGTACTCAGTATCCGTTTAGTCATAAATTCAAACATGTGTATCCCTTAAGCCGGCGGGATTAGCTTCCCGCCCTATGCTGGTTTTACTCGTACTCTGGAACGGTATGTGGTTTCAAACCTTTTAGCTGCTGCTGTTTTGGTACCCAAAAACGCTCACGCATAACGGCATCTTCAGCCCATTGATAGGCCGTAATTGGTGCATTAGGCACATTACGAATACGTTTATTGACGAGTAGAGCACCAGGGTATGCAACTAACCCTACGTGATACACATTTTTGGTCATTTCATGGTTTAACTCACCAATAAGATCCGCTTGCTTTTTATTATCTCGCTCAGCGAAAATTTCATGTGCCAAGGTAACCATCTTCTGCTCAAACGGTTGCAGGACCTGCGGATTATTTGCCGTGCCTCTGTGCCATACCGGACCACTTTGTGCAATCGGCGCTAACCATTCCATGCGCTGCATTGGCACAATCAGTTCTTTATCACTACGGTTTAATCGCCAATCAAAATCGCCAGCATCACGCGCAGAATCGCCTTGAACACTATCGAGTAATCTTGGAATCAACTTAATACCGATATCTGCCATCATCGAAACTAAATTATCGTTAAACACACTGTCTGCGGTGCCATTGCCGCTATTGAACACAATTTCTAAATCGTCACCGTGATTAATATCGTCTGGGAAATTAACCACACCATTCCCATCAGAATCCACGAGTCCAAGTTCCGCCAGATATTGCTTGGATAGTCTTGGGTTATATGGGTAATACACAACATCACTTTGTCGATAGAACGCCGTCTCAGGATGCAAGCCTCCAGCGTATTCAGCCGTGAAAGGACCTTTTACCAACGCCTGCCCGAGACTTTTTCGATCAATCGCATGAGAGATCGCTTTGCGAAACTTAAGCTTCCGATTCAATTGGCGAATCGCCGCCTCTCGATCATCTCTAACCGATAACGTCGGATTCATATTCATTTGAATTTGGAAAGCTAGATTGCGTGGGCCAAACATTGCACGCGTCGGGGAGTTAGAGGCGGCAAGTTTACGCAGTGTTTCGATGTAGATTGGAGGATTCTCCATATTCGAAAAGTCTGCACTACCGGACATTGTTTCCAGTGTTCTCGACTCCCAGGTCGAGAGTTTGTAACGCACCTCATCCATATAGGGCAATTGATTGCCCTTCTCATCCACTTTCCAATAATAAGGATTGCGACGAAGCAGTATGATTTGATCTTCTTTGTAACTCACGGGAACCCAAGGCCCCATGGTAACCGTAGGCACCTCATTCGCCGGCAATGCATTGCTAAAATCTTCAAAGGTCGCTTGGTTGTTATATTTAGGATGTAAGGGTTTTAAAACATGGGCAGGGCCTGGACAAAACGTCATAAATGCCATGTTATAAAGTGCTTGGTTTTGAAATGGCTTATTGAAAGACCAGCGAATGGTATACTCATCGATAATAGTCAGTTTGGCGCCGTCACCCAGCGCATTTTGAGAAGAGAACGACGGAACTCTTGGCTCTAAAACCGTATCTTCCCAGTAAAAACGTACATCCTCTGAAGTAAATGGCACCCCATCAGACCACTTGGCACCTTTTAGCAGGTGCATAGTCAACGTCTTACCATCCTTTGACCACTCCCAGCTCTGGGCTAAGTTTGGCAACACCTGTAATTGATCCGTCTTGAGCTGATACATGGGACCTGTGCGGGTTAAACATTGCTGTACAATATAGTTAATACCACCCCAACCTTGAGAGTGGGCAGCTGACCAATTCCACCCCTGCGGACGCCCTCCGGTTACCTGGCGTAACACACCACCATAAACACCAACACCATCAGGCATTGAAGCGGTTTTCATGACCATAGGAGCCTCAGGTAAACGCTGCTCAACAGGCGGCAGTTTGCCTGTCTTTACGTAATTATCCGTGAGCCATTTCGGCTCTGAGTAATGGTCAAGTTTTTTAAACTCAAAAATTTGATCTGGAGAGAAATATTCGATCGACAAGCGATTCGGGATTTCAGGCGTGCTCGGAATTTTTGTAGCCCCTTCTGGCAGCGCTTCTGATAAAACAGGAAAACACATAGATAAAATTGATAGTCCTAATAGATGCTTATTATAATTCATCATGCTCTATCCTTTGATATTTAATGTAGGTTACATATTATTTGATTTATAGATTCAACTTATCCGACTCTTGAGCTGTCATCAATTCGAGTTGTATTCCGACGTCACCATTTATTACTTTTCAAGAGTAAATAGGATTACTTTCTCATACCAAGAAAATTTTCTTATAAATAAAAAATCGAATAACCCCAAAGATTTTTAAAGTAAAATTAGTACGTACTTAAACCTCATCTATAAACGTTTATAACGAAGATATCCATTTTCACATACGGGTGTGTCGGTTTAGAGATGGAGTATATTTACTAATATCAATGAGTACGTTTAAACATTATATGCATAGTAGTTAATAATGAGTAATAAAATATTTATGATAAAAAATCATTTAATACGATAACAATCTATATAGAAAAACATGCCCATGCGTAAAAATGAAAATGAATAAGCCATCATTGACCTGTAAAATTCAACGATGACTTAAATTTACATACATCTAAGTAAGGTTAAAACGCGTAATAGAGTCGAACTCGCATTCCATAATCGTCATCTTCTTTAAAATATTCATTCGGTAATGACTGAGTTAACTTACTGGAAATAGCCGTGTAATACGAACCTAAAAGGATGGAAAAGTCCTTAATATCCAGAGTATCCCTAAATGCATACGAAGCGTAGATTGTTGCAACTTCGACGTTACCATCAACCCAGCCTGACAACTCTTTATTATTGTATTCATTATCTGCATAGACATAGCCGATACCAACGTTATCCCAAACCATATTTATGCCAGAACTAAAATTCGTCTCATCTACGGCATCTAAATAGGCGACATTAACATTAATTGACCAATTATCATTAGACCAGTTACCAGTGAGTCCATAACCAGTGCGCTGTGAAATATCTACTCCATTGGCAACGACCGAATTGGAAACCAAATTGGATTCCATTGCAGCAGAGAAGCGGAACTGCCCCAAAGAGTAAGCAATAAGAGGACGAATTAAAAATGAATCTTTGCTTTTATCAATCTCATGGCCGTGATAACTTCCATCAATACCGTCTCTAAATAAGTTAGATCGGTCCCCCATCATTGAACCCACTTCGATGTACAAATTGTCAAAAGTTTGGTGATACATTAATTGACCATCCGCTCCGCGGCCACGGGCTTCTTTCATTTGGTAAGTATAAGCCCAACCATCAGTGTAAAGATCGTTAGCAGTATCGCCCGAGTACTCTAGAAATACATCCAAGCCAACAGGAAACATGTCAGCAGCTTCAAAACGACCAGCTTTAACTGCCCACTCATCTTTTTTACCAAACTCAAAGTAGGCATCATCTAATACAACATTACCCGTACTTTCAAATAGGGGTTGAGCTTTGACACCAACAAAATAGTCATGATTGGAGTATTTTTCCCCCGCAAATTCAATAAGTACCCGCCCATCTTGGTTAAACTCTTGGTCGCCTGAAACATTTGACTCTCGATCTCGATAGTTAAAATTTAACTCAACATTACCAGCAATAGCAAAGTTACCTCGTTCATTGTCAATGATACTGATACCCGCGTTTGCTGATAATGAAAATAGTACAGTGGCAGAACCTAAAAATAATTTATGTGCTCTATTCATAATTTTACCTATAGTATTATTTTTTATTAGTTAATAAAATTTAGATAATAAAAACCTTGCCCTTATGTCAAAGGCCATTATTTCGTTATTTGGATAAAGTTATCGAAGTAGATAGTTAATTATAAACTTAAAATAGAATTTTTGAGTTATTTTCACCTCCTTTGGTTATAAAGGTACCTAATTTAATAATTCCACATTCACTTATCACATCGCTCGTATAGACTTAAAACCATATCTTAACATCGTTTCTTCAACTTTATTTTTATCAAACCCATTGTGCAGTCTATAGAATTTTTTATATATAATAATACTTGCTAACATTAATAATGTGGGTAGCCATATCATCATAAACTCTAATCCAGAGATAGTTTCTGTAGTTTGAACTGCATTTGGAATATATCCGACTAATGATAACCCGACACCAACAACAAACCCGCCAGCAGCTCCGGCAAACTTCACTAACATTGTTTGCACGGAAAAAATAACACTTTCACTACGATGTCCTGTCTTATATTCACCATAGTCGACAACATCCGCTAGCATGACAGTTTGAAGTGCGTTTGTTAATCCTACGCCAAATTTAATTGCCCCACCTGATAGCGCGACTAAAAAGACACTGCCCGGAAAATACGTGCACATAACCAATAGGGATAAACTTGATAGGATTGGAAAGCTCATCGCAAATAACCATAAATTTTTTCGCGGAATTATTCTTGCGATGCGAGGCAATAAAAATACCCCAGCAACTTCTGATATCCCTGAAACCATCATGTAGATAGAAAATAACTCCACTTTATTCAATGCGTAAGTAAAATAGTAAATGGCAAATCCACCTACAATCATATTCGCAATTTGAAAGGTCAACACAGAGCTAATTAAGGCTTTTAATTGATCATTAGACTTTAAAATATAAACAACATCTTTTAAGTTAAATCTCGCTGTTTTTTGGTCAACAGTAGTATTCTCTTTAACATTTCTCGCCACCAAAAAAGCACTCATAATAAATAAGACCGCCACTAACAATGCAAGATTCGAAAAACCTTCACCTTGATCGCCATTTCCCAACTTTTTGATTATCGTTAAACCATAAGTCCCCGTGACAAACCAAGCCATACTGGCAAAAATACGCGGCCAAACAACAAGTTTCTCTCTTTCCTGACGGGAACTGGATAGCGCAGGTATCATAGACCAAAATGGAATATCCATTATGGTATACGTTAATCCCCATAAAATATAAGCAGCCGCTGCATATATATAGAGAGGTGTGCCTTCAAAGGTATGAGTTCGGAACAAAGCAATAAGCACCACGGAGTTTAGAAGTGTCCCAATAACAATCCAAGGGCGAAACTTTCCAAACCTCGAGCGCGTGTTATCCACGATCATTCCCATTATCGGGTCCGTCACCGCATCAATGACTCTCGCTGCGAGAAATATGGTCCCTATAAAACCTGCCGAAATGCCAGCGACATCGGTAAAATAAAACATTAGAAATATATAAATTGGCGCACAAGCAAAGTCTTTACCCAATGCTGCAAGCCCGTAGGACGCTTTGGTTTTTATGGTTAATTTACTAGACATGTTACTACCCCATGTTTGCCATCGATATACATATATCGATGGCACATTATGAACAACCAGTCCTGCCTTCCTTTATTAAAATGGGCAGTTAACTGATTTTTTCAGCTTTAATTAATATTGCCGTTTCCGGGTCTAATATCGGCATACTTAATCCCACTTCCTTACACCATTCACCACTCAATTCACATCCTTCTTTGCTCCACGTCGGTTGAAAAACCACAATATCGTTATAGTTTTTCGGTTTATCGAGAATATAAATTCGATACGTCGAATTACTATCTAGCCCAAGGATTCGAAGGTTACCGCTCAAAGAGTGTGTTGGCATTGCACTCTGTGTAACCATAACAACGGCTTGTGATTGATCCTCTGAAACCACCGACAACACCTGATGTGCTGGATCATCCGTTGGGGTGCGCCACATTGTTCCTGTGTGTAAAAGCGATCTTAATTGTTTGTGCAGTGCAACATAACGAGCAAAATGCGCTTTTTCCTCGCCATCTTCTTTAACCGGATCAAGCTCAATTCCCATATGGCCAAACATTGCTGTGACCCCACGGAACTCAATACTATGACGGCGGCGCGTACAATGACATTTGTCTGCACCAATATGGCTCCCCATGACTTCTGGCGGGAAGAAATAGCTCATTCCTCTTTGGATCCCTTGCCGTTCTAGCGCATCATTATTATCCGAAGCCCAAAAACGGTCCGTGCGTTTTAAGATCTCGTAATCAATGCGACCACCACCACCAGCACAAGACTCAATACTCACATGAGGAAACTTCGCTCTGATCTTGTCGACTAATTGATAATAACGTTCTGTCTGTTTACACCCAGACGCCACGCCATCGTGCGCAGGCTGAACAATTTCTCGATTCATATCCCACTTTATATAACCAATATTGTAAGCGCTTAGGAAATAATCCAATCGCTCATATAAGAAGTTGAAGGCATCATCATTCTGTAAATCAATAACATACTGATGTCGACCTGTGGGCTGTTCATAACCATCAACAGCAAGTAACCAGTCGGGATGCGCACGGTATAAATCCGAGTTTTTATTGATCATTTCGGGCTCAAACCATAGCCCAAACTCCATCCCCAACTGATTGACATGCTCGACAATTGGCAACAGACCCTTTGGATATTTACGTTCGTCTAAAAACCAATCACCAAGCGCTGCCGAATCATCATTCCGACCTTTAAACCAGCCATCATCAATAATAAAGCGCTCAACACCTAACTCAGCCGCTTGCGAAGCCATTTCCATGATATATTCAGGTTCGTGATCAAAATAAATGCCTTCCCATGTATTTAGGTGTACAGGGCGGGGCTTATTTTTAAAATCATCAGCCAGAACCGATTCCCTTACATGATCATGAAAATGATGGCTCATTTGATTAAGGCCGTTTTCGCTATAACTGGCATACAACCATGGTGTAGATATGCTTTCCCCTTTTTCAAGCGAAATCTCTCCAGGAAAATAAATCACTTCAGCTTGCATCATTCGACGACCGTCCGTTTTCACATCAGCGCGAAGTCGATGATTACCACTCCAAGCAAAATGAAATCCCCAAACCTCTCCCTGAATCTCACTAAAATTAGCCGTTCCGCAAACCATAGCGGGATAGTGTTCATGGGATGTACGACCACGTCTATTCTCTTGTTGATAACCATTGTGAAGTAACGGCTGACGTTGAGTTTGGAACTCTCTTGCCCAGCGTCCATGAAATGTCATCAACTCAGTGGTTCTTGCGGGTAATGGCATCGAGTTTGCGAAGCGATTGACAAAGTATTTGCCTGACTTGGTATTGATTAAAGTGTGGCGTGTTTTCACGACATCAAATTCATCAAGACAAATCTCAGTTAGCAAACTTAATCCGGCCCGTTGATCTTCGCTAGTAAGGCTCAGAATATCGCCACTTTTCTCGACGTTTTTTAGGAAGAAGACAGGTGCCCAATGATGACCATCACGATGGCCTTCTAAGCCAGGGCTACTAAAGACACCACGACCTAATTCAGGCAATGTCGTCATGGCAACATCGTTATCTAAACGTCCATGGGGAATTGGACGATACAAAGACTGACGGAAACTTTCTAAGCTTCCAGAGATTTTCTTACCCCAATGGAGAATTTCTGCAAAATCACCGACCTCAACAACCAGCTGAGATGATGTGCCATTTAACTGGAACAGTGTTTTTTCTTTCATGACATCTTACTCGACATATGACCAACGATTAACGTGTAATCAAATTAAACGACTCTTGTTTTGTCATCAAATCGAGATAAAAGCTCAAGTCACCGAACCTTACTTTTTCAGATTCTTAAGATAAAAAGCTGAAACCCTTATCCTTGTTGTCGTGAAAATCTGCTTCTATGATTTCTTTTACTACAAAGGCTAAAGCAAAGATCGATCACATATTAACGAAATACTATCTGATAGGCTGAAACATAAAGCTTACTTTTTGGCACAATGAAAATGCTTTAGGGATAAATGAGCATGAATAATTTGAAAGTGTTTCAGTCTGAAAACGTCAACTATTTAGTCAATGACCTGCGTTTTGCACCATTACTCGACGTCGAGACAGAGTTGAGTTTTGAACAACGCAAACCTTTTTATATGGCCGAATATCATTGGCATCAACAAATTGAGATTAATGTGCTTCACAAAGGCACTCTCGAATATGCAATTAATAATGCCAAGGTCCAAATCACGGCCGGAGAGATGGCCGTATTCTGGGCAGTGACACCGCATCGAGTAAGCAAAGTCAGTGAGGATGCTATGGTGGGTATTATCAATATCCCCTTGAGCGCTTTTCTGGGTTGGGTATTACCACAGGAGTTCATGCAACAAGTTATGCACGGTGGAGTCATTACATCCTCAACCGATGGGGTTGTCAGTCTTGCTGAAAGTAATCGCTGGCTTAGTTGCTATCACAATGAAAATAGCGTGCGAAACCGAATAGTCAGTGATGAAGTTTGCTTAATGTTGCGACGTCTCTGTTCATTCGACTACAAGGTGGAAATGTTTAGTTTCCTTCGTAATGGCTCATCTCGCCACCCAAGTGATACTGGTTATAAGAACGTCCAGTTGATGTTAGACTACATTGCCAAAAATCATAATAAAGATATTAAAGTTGATGACATTGCGGCTCATGTAAAACTCCACCCCAAATATGCGATGGGATTATTTAAAAACATGCTCGGTGTCTCGATAAAACAGTATCTAATCATCATGCGAATTAATCATGCAAAAGTATTGCTGAGTAATACGAGAAACCCTATAAAAAATATAACTAACGACAGCGGCTTCAAGCATCCAGGTTCTTTTTTTGCTGCGTTTAAAAAACACGTCGGTATTACACCTCAGGAATTTCGCGATCAAACCATGTGAATAACTCGCATCTCTTTGAAGCATATCGATTACAAAGAACCTTATACCGACTTGATAAATGAGCGGTTTCGCATAGGAATGAATGGCATTAATTGGTAGCCTACTTAAACACCCACTTCGTCAGCTTTCAGGAATTCACATGAATAACTTTACCTATTTTAACCCAACTAAAGCGCACTTTGGTAAAGGGCAAATAGCGACTCTCAAAGAAGAAATTGCAGCGAACAGCCGCGTTTTGCTCACTTATGGCGGCGGCAGCATCAAGAATAATGGCGTTTATGACCAAGTCATCGAAGCGCTTAGCGAATGCACTGTTGTCGAATTTGGTGGCATTGAACCTAATCCACACTATGAGACCCTAATCAAAGCCGTTGAGATCGCAAAACAGCAAAATATCGACGTGATTCTTGCGGTGGGCGGAGGCTCTGTGATTGATGGCAGTAAGTTTATCGCTGCAGCCGCCTGTTATGAAGGCGATTACTGGGACATCATCACGACAGGTGGAGGGTGTGTCACTCGAGCTTTGCCTTTAGGCTGCGTGCTAACATTACCTGCAACCGGCTCTGAGATGAATCGAAACAGTGTCGTGACACGTGCCGCCACACAAGACAAATTGTCTTTCGGCTCTGATCTGGTTCGCCCTGCCTTCTCTATTCTTGACCCAGAAACAACGTATTCGCTTCCACCAAGACAAATCGCGAACGGCGTTGTCGACAGCTTCGTTCATATCATGGAGCAATACATGACCTACCCGGTCAACGCTAAAGTGTCAGACCGCTTTGCAGAAAGCCTATTGCTTAATCTATTAGAAGATGGACCTGAGGCGCTCACTAAGGCCGAAGATTACGATGTGCGCGCCAACTTAATGTGGACCGCCACCATGGCGCTGAATGGAACGCTCAAAAATGGTGTACCAACGGACTGGGCCACTCATGCAATCGGTCACGAACTGACCGCCTTATATGGGCTCGACCATGCGCAGACTCTCGCGATAGTTATGCCTGCACTGTGGCGCTACAAAAAAGCGCAAAAGAAACACAAGCTGCTGCAATATGCTGAGCGAGTGCTGAATATCACTGCCGGTACAGACGATGAGAAAGTGGCGCAAGCCATCAAGAAAACCGAGGATTTCTTTATCCAAATGGGTAATCCGGTGACATTAGCAGCGTACAATCTAAGCGCTGATGCTATCCCTGCGGTTAAAGAAAAACTCATTGAACACGGGCACCTTGCGATTGGCGAACATCAAGATATTACCCCGCAAGACGCAGCGGAAATTTTAACACTCGCTTTATAAGCGTATTCGCGCCCAAGATACACGCCTGCCGGTTAGTCTATCTTGGGTGTTTTTGTATTGAGTGACATTTTAAGCCAACTTCCCCTCATCGATGCTTATTAGGGCGAGTCTTTCTCGCTATCTCTCTGAACAAAGAGAAGATTTCACTAACAATGATTAAACCGAAATTGGCCGAATTTTGGCTAATGAATGTGGCAACTCTTTAATCGTCCTCCTATAGTTTATATAGCGATAAATTGGAATCATCGACGGTTAGGTGCACTCAATGGCAAACCCCCTGTTTTCAAAGAAATCAGTCCCTAAATCAGCACAAGCTAAAGTAACAGACATTAAGCTAGACGAAGCGCTTACCCCATGGAAAGTCGCGCTCATAGATGATGAAGATGATGTTATTTCAATTTCAGAGATGGTTTTAAAGCGTGTACTGGTCGACAGTCGCCCGCTCGAATTTTTGAAGGCCCATTCGGCTCAAGAAGCCAAAGACCTCTTTGAACAACACTCAGACATAGCGATAGCGCTTGTCGATGTGGTTATGGAAGACGATCATGCCGGGCTCGATCTTGTGAAATGGATACGGGAAAGTAATAAAAACACAACGACTCGACTCGTGCTGCGTACAGGGCAACCTGGCGAAGCGCCTGAAGAAGATGTGATACGTGATTACGACATTAACGATTACAAAAATAAGGCCGAGCTGAATTCCACCCGCTTAAAAACCACGATTTATGCCGCGATTCGCTCATACCGAGATATTCTCGAAGTTCAGCATGGGCAAAAAGGGCTTGAAGATGTGGTCAGTGCCACCACTCGCGTGCTGCAATCTGCCAATAGTGAAGAGTTTTGCATTCGAGTCTTCAAAGAAGCGAACGATCTGCTCGGGCAGGAAACGGGGGCCTTTTACCTTCACTATCACTTAATCAATGCCTTGGGCAATGAAGAACAGATCCAACTCGCGTATGATGGCTCGCGCTATCACATCGATACTCACCTTGAGCACGACATTTACCCAGACTCGGTTAAAAAGACAATGAGCCAAGCGATATCCAACCATAGTAATGTTGAGCAGGACGATAGGCTGTGTAACTTTACTCAGCTTTCTGAAACCAGTTCATGTGTCTCCTTGGTAAGCCTTGCTCATCCCACCACGTCACTCACACGCCGTCTACTCAATGTGTTGCTAACTAAAGTTTCTATTATCTTTGAAAATCTCACTCGCCTTGAAGATATTGAACGAACTCAGCAGGAACTAATGTACATTCTTGGTGAGGCGATCGAGAAGCGCAGTAAAGAGACGGGGTCACATGTTCGCCGAGTTTCGCTCATCTGTGAGTTTTTAGCCCAGCGTTTAGGTTTAGACGAGCACTTCGTCCAGCTTGTCAAACATGCAACACCAATGCATGACATCGGAAAGATAGCAGTACCAGAGCGTATTTTGCACAAACCAGGCAAATTGGACGGTGATGAGTGGGAAGTCATAAAAACACACGCCCAAGTAGGCTATGACCTACTGTGCAACTCCAAACGCGCTCTTCCTCAAATTGGTGCTCGCATCGCTTTATATCACCATGAAAAATGGGATGGTTCTGGCTACCCCTCCGGTCTTAAAGGCAAAGAAATTCCTATCGAAGGCAGAATCATGGCCATCGCAGATGTAATCGACGCGTTAGCCGCACGCCGCTCATACAAAGAGCCTTGGCCGCCACAACAAATTCTTGCTCTCCTTAAAGAAGAACGGGGGCGTCATTTTGATCCGGAAATCTGCGACATTGCGGTTGACCATTTTGACAACATTATGGCGCTAAGGGCGATTTACCCAGATGATGAATAGCCTAACCTCTAAAACATTCAACATAGAGAGGGGTCAAACCCTCTCTTTTACGTTGAATACTAATTTAAATTCCACACCTTGCCCTTCAATACTACGGCACTCAATCGTGCCACCCAGTGCGTTTGTCACTATGTTGTAAGTCACATTCAAACCAAGCCCCGTCCCTCCATTCACACGGTTAGTGGTAAAGAATGGATCGAAGATACGAGGAAGGTTTTCTTTATTAATGCCTTTACCATCATCCTGATATGTGAGAGTAAAGCGAGTGTCACTCTGTTCTCTTACCGCAATAGTGATCCTTCCATCCGACTTTTCACTAAAGCCATGATAAATCGAATTGACGATCAAATTCGTGAGGACTTGAGAAATTAACCCGGGATTTGCGACGACATTGTAATGATTGGCGCAATCTAACTCGATATGAGCATTCGCTTTTCGGGTCACTGAACTTAAACTAAATATAACCTCATCAATATATTCTTTGAAATTAATCGCTCGATCTTCTTCACTGGTTTGGTCGACAGCAATCTGTTTAAAGCCTCTGATTAACTGCGCCGTTCTCTCCAAGTTTTTATTGACGATATCAGACAGCTCAGTGGCACTATTTAAAAAGCTTTCAAACAGCGCTTCATCAAGCTCCCCGTTTTGATAGCGCTTACGGATTGCACTAATTTCGTCGATAAACTGGCTAATCCCCATTAACCCGACCCCGACAGGAGTATTGATTTCATGAGCGACCCCTGCCACTAGCGAACCCAAACTGGCCATCTTTTCTGATTCGACCAGTTTGTCTTGGGTTTGCTTTAGGTTTTCGAGCATATGCTCAAGGTTAGTGTTTGACTGATCCAGCTCAGCATTACGATGATACAGTTTGAGTTCCAAACTTTTCTTCTCAGAAATATCGCGAATCACTGCATAAATCGAATCCACGCCATTGAGCGTCACTTTGGTAATAATCACTTCGGTCCAAAACTCTGTACCATCGGTTTTCTTGTGCACCCATTCAAATCTCGCACTCCCTTTGTCTAACGAGTCCATAATTAACGCTTTTGCAGCATCTTTAGAGGGGGTTCCGTCTGCTTGAAAGTGAGGAGAGATATCTTTGGGATGCAAACCAATGACTTGCTCTTTACGCTCAAAACCAAACATGCTTAAAAACGCCTTGTTGCAATCGGTGTATTTTTGACCATCAAAGATGCTTAACCCATCCATCGACTCATTAAATAGGGTTTCAAAAATCTCTTTTTGCTCGGCCAGTTTCAGCTCAAGGTCTTTTTTCTCACTAATATCACGCCAATTGGCATGCACAACCACCTCACCTTCAAGGTTCATTCGCGTAATGATGACTTCACTCCAAAAGGGTTCGCCATTAGATTTTTTATGAATCCATTCGAAACGCACACTCCCTTCTTCATAACATTGGTTGATGTATTCCATTCCCTTCTCTACCGACAACCTACCATCGAACTGATATTCCGGTGAGAAATCAAAAGGCGTTCGGCCAACCAAGTGCTCTTTCTTTTCGAGTCCAACCAAGTCCAGCATGGACTGGTTACAATCCACAAAAACGCCATCCTTAAAAAGTGCTAAACCATCCTTGGAATGCCTAAATACGGTTTCAAAACCGCTTGCTTGCGTATCTATCTGCTTCATTTGCCATCCGAGTCCATGCAACACGTTGAAATAACGTATCTATTAAAGAAATTAGCAAAGAACGCTGATAATTCCACTCAAAAATGCTAGGTTGTTAGACATCGGCAAAAGTACAGAGTGCAAAGCGTTCACGGTGCCCTAGACACTAAAAAGCTAGCTTGAGATCTTTAGGCCAATAACACCACACACAATCAATAGGATACTGACCAACTTGGTGACACTCAGCGCGTCTCCAAACAGCAATACACCAGAGAAAACTGTCCCAAGCATACCGATGACGACCCAAACGCTATACGCTAAGCTCATGGGTAAACTTTTCATCGATAGACCAAGCAAGCCGATGCTGAGAAAGAGGAAAAAAACAGTAAGGAAGGACACAAACGGTTTGGTAAACCCTTGTGTATATTTAAGCCCTACAGCCCAAGCAATTTCACTTAAGCCTGCAAGAAATAAAATGAACCACGCCATATACGATTACCTCGTTATGGGGTCGTCCCCTAAAACAGATGTGACCCCATAAGGTCGTCCTTATGGAGTTAGTGAAATGATATTTTAACCAGTCACGAATGAAAATAAAATAGGCGACGCTCCCCAATGAGGTTGAATCGCTCGGCCCTTATTAACAACACAATACAAGTTAAGTTACGCTAACGTAATTTTGTCCCTTAGATTCGTCGAAGCGGCAAGTTGACCATCGACGGTAATCACCACTGCTTCAATACCCTCTATTCCATTGACGCTATCTAAAATGCGTTTGGGAGGCATTCCAAATAGCTTAGTGGTGTATATATCACAGTCCAAGGATGTCTTCGAGATAACGGTTAAAGATGCCACGTTGTTTTCAACAGGGTACCCCGTTTGACTATCAAAGATGTGATGGTATTGATTGCCATTGTACTCAAACGTTCTTTCGTAAATGCCCGACGTTACAACCGACTGATTTGTGATTTTAACTTTGGCAACACTATGACCTCTGGGCAAGAAAGGGTTTTGTATCCCGACATCCCAATCTAGGCTATGTTTGGGAGACTCACCATAGACCAGCAGATTACCGCCGATATCAATCATCGCGGAAAGCGGATTTTTTTGCTTGAAGAAATCCATAATTTTGTCACTGAAATACCCTTTGGCAATGGCACCCAAGTCGATTTCAACACCCGGTTTAGCGAAAAAAACCGATTGATGCTCATCGTCTAAGATAATATCTGCTGGATCTAAACACGCGAGTACCGAGTCAATTTCACTCTGGCTCGGAACTCTGGCTTCGTCAAAGCCCACTCGCCAGAGCTTGATCAAAGGGCCTATCGCGATGTTTAAAAAGCTATTCGGAGCAAGGCTGTGCGCTTTCCCAATCTTAATTAATTCGTACAACTCAGAATCGATAACAACTGGCGCCTTGACAGCAGAGTGGGTCAAAGCAGACAAAGGTGAAAAGGCGTTATTGGCGCTAAATACTTGCTCATAACGCTTTAACATCGTACACGCCTCTGACACCCATCTATCGGCGAACTGACCTTTAAAGGAAAGACGAATCTTAGTGCCCATGAGCTCAATCGTTTTATGAGCTTCGGTCATCCACATTTCTTGAGACATCATTCTGCTCCAATCTCATCATCCCGCCAAAATGAATCAATCAGACCTTTATCAACCTCTGACAACACTCGGTGGCTATTGTGAGCAATAAAATAATCCAAGTTTAACTGGTTAATTGGCAGTTCATAAATATTGTACTGCTCAGGACATGGTGCCAACGTCAAACTTTCAGGCACGAAAGTCACACCTATGCCAGCCATCGCTAGGCTTTTGACCGTGGCAATTTCGCAGCTCTCCACCACAATGTTGGCTTTTAATTTGTATATCCCGAGCAAGTGATCAATCTGCATTCGAATCGCAGAGCCTTTTGACGTCAGCACCAAATCCTGTTTCAGCAACGCTTCTATACCGATACTGTTCTCTTTCAGTACAGCCGTCTCTGGCTGGTAAAGTTCGCAGGTACGTGGAATCACCGCATAGTATCCATGTTTTCCCCATGACTTAACACACAGTGTTGGCGCTATACTGCTGGAATTCTGTCCTATCCAAAAATCCACTTCGCCTTTTAGCAACCTTTTTTCATTGTTTTCTGGGATGTCTTCCACCAGTTCGATTTGGCAGTCCGGATAACGCGCCATAAATTTTGGAAGAAACAGTGGAATAAGGTAAGTACCGATACTGGATAAAATACCAATTTTGAGAGTCGTTTTTCCGCTGTCAGTGATGGCATCGACTGCTCGGCGCATATTGGAATACGCGGTTTCCAATGAGCCGAGGTAATCGTAGTAAACCTTACCGGGCTCAGTTAATCGATATGGCAACTCGCTACGATTGATTATCTGGCAATTCAGCTCAGTTTCAATGCGTTTAATCACTTGCGTCAGGTAAGGCTGAGAAATATACAGAGATTCAGCAGCCTTACTGTAATTACTGAATTTAAGCAAAGCATCGATATAGCATAAGGGATTTTGACTCTTGTATTTTGACATGTTTTCTCTCTGAACCCCGCCCAAACTCGAACTATAACAAATTACTTATAAAGCATAAATAGATAGCTATTAGCCAGCCTTTACAGACTGTGATAAAACAATAACCAGAATTTATTTATGGCTATTTAAAGATATAGGAAAACCTCTAATATGAGATACTTAGCAATTGTTGGCACCAATTCCAATGTGTCAACAAACCGCATGTTACTGCAGTTCATGAAAGAGCATTTCAAGCAAGAAGCACAAATAGAACTGTGTGAAATCAAAGATCTTCCTGCGTTCTACGAGGCGAAAGATGATCAGGTTCCTCAACAAGTCGAAGCGGTTTCTGAGCAAATTCGTCAAGCCGATGGCGTCATTATTGCCACCCCTGAGTATGATCACGCGATTACTGCAGCATTAAAAAGCGCCTTAGAATGGATCAGCTACACTAGTCAAGCACTCACAGACAAGCCTGTGTTAATTGTCGGAGCGTCCCATGGAGCCTTGGGTTCGTCTCGCGCTCAAGCGCATCTTCGCCAAATTCTAGACTCACCCGAATTAGCAGCGCGAATCATGCCAAGTAGCGAATTCTTGCTTGGAAAATCACAGGCAGCGTTTGATGCTACCGGTCGTTTAATCGACGAGGATAAGCTTACCGAACTCGATGAGATTTTTAGAGAATTCATGTTATTCACTCAACTTATTACAAAATTGTTATCAGAAAAAACCACGACTAAAAAAGCCAAAAAATACGTATGGCAAACTCAGGAGGCATAACCACTATGAAATTTACTGCAATCGTCGGCACCACGTCTCCAAACTCCCATAACCGTACGCTTCTTGAGTTCATGCAAGCGCACTTTAAACACAAAGCAGAGATTGAACTATTGGAAATCAATGAGGTTCCAATGTTTAATCAAGATAACCCCTCAAACCACCCTGCTCTGTTAGAAATTAATGAAAAAATCATCGCTAGTGATGGGGTGATTATCGCCACACCAGAATATAACCACTCGATTCCTTCCAGCCTCAAAAGTGTACTCGAATGGCTAAGCTATGAGCTTCATCCCTTAGATGGTAAACCCGTCATGATTTTAGGCGCTTCCATCGACTCGCAAGGTTCTTCACGAGCTCAATTACATCTACGCCAAATCTTGGATGCTCCAGGGGTCAATGCGAATGTGATGCCGGGTTACGAGTTCCTACTTGGCAATGCACATAACGCTTTTGATGACAATGGGCAGTTAAGCAATGAAGGCACCATTGATTTCCTAGAAATATGCTTCTTACGATTTATGCGTTTCGCTAAGATCTCAAATCAGCTCAACGAAGAAGAAGATTTTTCATTCCAACCCGGCGTTTATGAAGTTAGCGCATTGGGTCACGGCGGCGCTCTGCCCATGAAAGTCGCGTTCAGCGATAAAAAAATTGAACGCATTGATATTGATACCGGAGGCGAGACAGAAGGCCTGGCGGACGTGGTGTTTGTTCGCATTCCAGACAAGATAATCGAAGGTCAAACCCTCAATGTCGATGCATTATCCGGCGCTTCAGAAACAAGTAATGCGGTTATTGATGGTGTCGCTAAAGCCGTAAAACTCGCAGGTGTTAATCCCGATATCTTAAAACGCCGCCCGAAACCGGCAAGCAGCTTGAACCGTGATGATGAAGAATACCATTGTGATGTGGTTGTGATTGGCGGTGGCGGTGCTGGTTTAAGTGCAGCTGCAACCGTATTACAGCAAGGCAAGAGTGCTATTGTTGTTGAGAAATTCCCTGCAGTAGGTGGTAATACCATTCGTACCGGCGGCCCAATCAATGCTGCAGATCCTGAGTGGCAACGTTCTTTTGAAGAAAACCCGGGAGAAAGACATACCATTGAAAGCTTAGTTAACACCGATGAAAGCGAAATCCACCAAGAATACCTTGCAGACTTTAGAGCATTGAAGCAAGAATTTGCCGCTTATCAACAGCAGTTTGGCGAGAATAAAGGCTACCTATTTGATTCTCCTCTGCTTCACCGTATGCAGACTTACTTTGGTGGTAAACGTAGTGATCTCCATGGGAACAGCATCTATGGTCAGTACGATCTGGTTAAAATCTTAACCGATAACGCATTGGAAAGTGTTCAATGGCTTGAGAAAATTGGGGTCGAATACGATAAATCCGTGGTGTTTGCGCCAGTTGGCGCCTTATGGCGTCGTGGGCACAAACCTATCAAGAAATACGGCACTGCGTTTATTCTTGCGCTCAGCCAATATATTGAGGAAATGTCAGGCACCATTCTAACTGATAGCCCTGCGAAAGAGTTCCTTGTCGAAAATGGCGAGATCAAAGGGATTATCGCTACGGGTGCAAATGGCCAAACCATTACCATCCATGCCAACGCTGTTGTACTTGCCAGTGGCGGTTTTGGCGCCAATACCAAAATGCTCAAACAGTACAATACATACTGGAGTAACATTGCAGACGACATCAAGACGACCAACTCTTATGCCATGACGGGCGATGGTATCGTTCTAGGTCAATCCGTCGGCGCTGGATTAACAGGCATGGGCTTTACCCAGATGATGCCAGTTGCTGACCCAAATACCGGTGAACTGTTTAGTGGCCTGCAAGTCCCACCCGAAAACTTCGTGATTGTGAATAAGCAAGGAAAACGTTTCGTGAATGAGTTTGCCGGACGCGACGTATTAACCAAAGCGGCTTTGGCTGAAGGTGGCCTTTTCTATCTGATTGCCGATGATGAAATCAAGAAAACCGCCGCCAACACCAGTCAGGAAAAAATTGATCGTCAAGTGGAAGCTGGCACTGTGTTCAGAGCGGATACCCTTGAAGAATTGGCGGTTAAAGTGGGGATGGAACCCGCGGTACTGAAAGAGACCATCGATAACTACAATCGCTATGTGGATGCAGGGTTAGACCCAGAGTTTCATAAAGATACGTTCAGCTTGAAAGTGGAAAAAGCGCCGTTCTACGCAACGCCGAGACAACCCGCCGTTCACCACACAATGGGTGGACTTAAGATCGATACCGCCACGCGAGTATTGGACGAGAATAACCAGCCAATCAAAAACTTGTACGCAGCCGGTGAAGTCGCTGGCGGCATCCATGCTGGTAACCGCCTTGGGGGGAACGCCCTGGCAGATATCTTTACCTTTGGTCGGATTGCAGGTCAAACGGCCATTCAGGAAATGAACTAAGTCTGCCACATTAAGTTTTACTTAATGCCACACCATAATTACAGAGGCTTCCTCACATGGGTTAGCCTCTTTTTTATTATCTAATCCTTGAAACAAAGTCGCTGCCATCCACGCGAATGAAAGATCCTGTTCTATGATCTCTTTTGATTGACATTGGAAATTGTGACTAGGGAAAGCCCTATAACTCTGCTAGACTCCCTTCCCTTCCTAGCTTTATGGCTCTATTTGAATGCCTAGTAAAGCAAGGAAAGTACCACCGACATACCTCGTTTAAAGACTTAGGAACACGTTATGATGACAGATGAAGAAAGAATCGAATTGCAACAAAACAATCCGTTACATGGCCTTAAGTTAGAAACATTAGTCGAAGAGCTTGCTGATTTTTATGGTTGGGACATTCTCGATGCGGCGATGCGCTTTAACTGTTTTCACACCAACCCATCGGTTGCGAGCAGTGTTAAGTATTTGAAAAAAACCGACTGGGCACGAGAAAAATTGGAAAACTTCTATTTATACCGGTTTAAGCGTATGCCCCGAGCGTCAAGCGAAGAGTATGATTTACCTCCGCGTGCTCGTACTTTTCCACATGGTTTAAAGCCGAAAGAGCCGATGGAATTAACGGTCGATTCCATTTTGAAATCACAAGCTAAAGCGGCGGCAGCGCATAAAGAGCGATCATCTCGTCCGCGTCATCGACGCTAAGATCTTTACTCTCCTTTCTAGAGAACAGAACGTTGGCTTGACCTACTAAGTCAGCGTGAGGCGTTCTTGTGATACAAAAAAGCCGACATTCGTCGGCCTTCCTGGCTGCGTCATATCAATCAGGTTAATTTGAAACGATAAACATCACCTCAACGCGGCGATTACAGGCTTTGCCGTTGCGAGTTTGATTACTGCATTCTGGGACATATTCACCAAAACCACGCGTGTAGATAGCTTCGCGCGTCACGGCGCTGCTTAACAGGGTGTTTTTCACGGCGTCAGCACGTCGTTCTGACAGTTTGTCGTTAAACATCGGTGTGCCCGTATTATCGGTATGACCATTAATTACGATATCAATACCTTGCTGAGTAGCAATATAACGCCCAACACGCTGCAACCAACGGGCAGAATCAGGGGATACCCTTGCAGATCCCGTATTAAAACGAATCATATCCTTTACCTTAACCATCACATGGTTACCCGGTAGGACTTCATAATCGATGCCGTTGCTCATCAAAAAGCTTTCCAGCGAGTCATAGTTTTCTCGCTTCATTGAGGAGCGAGAGGTAGACGCTGTCCGATTATTAGTTGCGGTGCCAACGTAAACCGCAGCAGGCTTCTCTTTCACGCCCCATTCAGGGTGCATTAAGGCGTATTCATCTTTGGGCGCAACGTCCAAAAGATTACGCTCACCAAGTAAATTGAGATCAGACGGTAGTGATACACACCCTGATAACATTAATACTAAGAAAAGACTGGCAAATCTCATGCTCTCACCGCAAATTAACTATGACAAACACTGTATCGGTCACCTTTAAGAGTTCTTTAGTAAAGATTAACGTCTTCTGCTGTTTTATATCGCAAATTTTTAAGTCAGCCATGACACAAATATTCACAAAAGATTTGCAACTGGCTGTGTTCTCCTTTGAATTTTCAGTCGTTAGAATACGGGTTCTTTTTTAAATCAAGATATTATTCTCATGAACAAAACACGTCGCCTGCTATTACTGGTCGTCTCGGCTTCCACTCTGCTCTTTGGTTGCAATAATAACGATATACCTCAAGAAGGAGAGCAGTACCAAACATTGACAACGAACTTAGCTACCTTTCGTATTCAGCCCGTCACCGAGATCTTTTCACTGACATGCAGCCATTGTCGAAATATGGAAAGTGTGTTGCCCGAGCTTGA
The DNA here is from genome assembly GCF_053903115.1 of Vibrio sp. AK197. Lineage (NCBI taxonomy): Bacteria > Pseudomonadati > Pseudomonadota > Gammaproteobacteria > Vibrionales > Vibrionaceae > Vibrio > Vibrio sp. AK197. The sequence goes on along the minus strand of NZ_CP096429.1, from coordinate 658,537 downwards.
ATCCCTCACCGAGCAAAAAATAGGTAAAATTCATGTCACGTTTAACCACGGCGCTAAGAGCGCAGCGGCGATTTACTACAGCGCTGTCATGCAGCTCAATCACAAGCCCAATGACGAAATGATGAGCGAGCTCTTTGCCGCAGTGCAACTTGGCAACGACAAGTCCCAACAAGAAAAGCAAGCCGCGATAGCCAACGTATTCACGAACCACGGGCTGATTCCCCCCGCTCAATTAAGCCTTGCGCAGCAAAAAAACTTGATGAATTACGTCAAAACCGCTGAAAAAATCACACAGCAAGGTAATATTCAAGCAGTGCCAACCTTTATCGTTGCTGGCAAGTATCAAATTCTGACGGAGGGGCATGACAACGTGAAACAGTTAGCCCACGCCATCAATTACTTACTCAATCCACAATAATTAACGGAACACACCATGTCTAAGATTATCTTCCCTATTGTTATCTTGGTGCTCGCAGGCTTTTTTATCTACCGCACTTGGTCAACAGGCAAAGAGTCCGAAGAAAACTTCGCTCAAGGACAAGCGTTTCTCACTGAAAATACCGCGAAAGAAGGGGTCGTCACCACACCGAGTGGGCTGCAGTACTTGGTACTGGAAAAAGGCCAAGGCGACGTGCACCCAACCACCAAAAATCGCGTTAAAGTGCATTATCACGGAACCCTGCTGGATGGCACAGTATTCGACAGCTCCGTTGAGCGAGGTGAGCCAATCACCTTTGGTCTGGGTCAAGTGATCAAAGGCTGGCAAGAAGGCTTAACTCATATGGTGGTGGGTGATAAGTTTCGCCTTTTCATTCCAAGTAATCTTGCTTATGGCAAAAAAGGCACTGGACCAATTCCACCCGGTGCGACACTGATTTTCGATGTCGAATTACTTGAGATTCAATAAACAGCGCTTTATCGATGCCAAAAAAAGAGCCACTCCTTAGTGGCTCTTTTTGATCGAACATTACGCGCTGGCGTCAAGCGGATAAAACACCAACTGATTGTTTTCGACCAAAACACAATCCATGCCAGCAGCATGAGCCGCTTGCAAACCCAGCTTGGTATCTTCGAATACCAAACAACGCTCAGGGCTTAAATGAATTTGTTCAGCCGCGAGTAAAAAGGTGTCGGGGTTGGGTTTATGATTTTCCACATCATTGGCCGTCACCACTGCATCCAGCTTTTTTAAAATCCCATGCGTTTTCAATAAAGGCAGAGCGCTGACTTTCTGACTGCCAGTACCAACGGCAATAGGCTTCTTCCCGACATAGCGCTCTAACACTTCATTGGTCACATTTATGCGTTCGCCAGTGTCTTCTAGGCTAGCAAAGGTCTTCATTTTGAAATCCGCCACCGCTTGAGCATCAAGACTTAAGTGATGGATTTGATTTATTTCATCGACAATTTTCTTGCTCGGCATTCCACCACGGCTATGCAACCAAGTTTGATCGTATGGAAAATCAAAAGCTTGTGATGCCTTTTGCCATGAGGTCAAATGCGCTGGCATGGTATCAATTAAGGTCCCATCCATATCAAAAATCAAACCGTCGTAATTGTCATAATTAATTAACATAACTGTCATACCATTAAATCTAAAGTTTAGCCTTGACGTTAGTGGCTTTGTAATACGTGTAGATCTTTTGTCGGTGATTGAGGAATCGCTACTTACTGACTACGCTCACTTTATAACTATAAAAATAAACTGGTAACCAAAGTAGGTATAATGTATGAATATTAGAAACAAACTATATTCATTGGGCGCTGTCTCCATTTTAGGTTTCGCCGCCCTTCTATTCTCCACCAGCCATTTTTCAGGGACAAAAGACACCCTTAATGAAGCAAAATATGTTGTCGCGAAACTTGAAATTAGGCTCTTGAACCTACGTCGAAACGAAAAAGACTTTTTGCTACGTAAAGACACTAAATATCTTGGAACATTCAATGACAATACCAAGATATTCCTTGATTTGGAATCGCAACTTAGTGGCATGCTTAAAGACCAAGAACTGCTTTCCACGTCAAAACTGCGTGCAGACTTACTTAATTATCAAAAGAGTTTTCAAACACTGGTTAACGGTTACACTGAACACGGGTTAAGCCAAGAGGAAAAATTGCTTGGTGAATATCGAAAACAACTTCGAGCGCTCGAACAATCGGCTAACGCAGAGCAGTTAGTCGCCCTTGACCGATTTGATGACAGTATACAAAGCGGTGTATTCAACGGTGATGTGCTAAACGGAATGTCGGCTGATGCACTAAAAAGCACCGCGCAAGCTTTGGTCAATAAGAAGGTCGAGATCGGTCTTGAATACAATCAAGGGCTGCTGGGTAATACGCGAGAACTTTCTCACACAGTCGAAGAGCAGTTTAAAACCTTCTCTACCGTCCTTGATAAACACATTGAAGAAACCCAGCATCAACTCAATTTGTTTAAGAACATCGTGGTGGGTGTCATTGTCCTGATCATCATTGGTTTTATCTATCAGATTGCCCGCTCGATTAACTTGCAAGTATCTAACCTATTAACAATTATTCAGAGCATTGCCGACACCAATAATGTCAGTATGCGTAGCACTCTGAAAGGCAATGATGAGTTAACCTCTATTGGTCGTTACTTTAACCATTTGCTGGATAAATTTGAGGCCCTAATTCGCGGCACGCAGCAGAAATCACGAGATCTATCTGGCAGCACACTAAGTATGCATAATGAACTGCAACAAGTCATTGAGCAGTTCAATGTTCAGTCCGACCACACTGCGACGATGGCAACATCGGTTCAGGAGATGGTTCACACAATTGCTGAAATATCAGAAAGCACTTCGGTCGCGGTAGATGGCGTCCATCAGGCGTCGTCCAATGCGAAAGACGGCCGTAGCGTGGTAGAGACAACCTTAAGCAATATTGATCAGCTTTCAACGATTCTCACCAACAGTCAGCAGTCCATCACCAATCTGAACGATCATGTCGATAAAATTGGTGATGCCGTGAATATCATTCAAGATATTGCCGAACAAACCAATTTGTTGGCGCTTAATGCCGCCATTGAGGCGGCGCGTGCAGGTGAGCAAGGTCGCGGGTTTGCGGTGGTTGCAGACGAAGTCCGCGCACTGGCAAGCCGTACCCATAAATCGACTGAAGACATCACCAAAGTGGTCACCGCAATTCAAAACCAAATGCAGACGGTGGTCTCTGACATTGATAAGTGTACTGATCAAGGGCGTCAAACACTCGATGCATCGCACCTTCTTGATTCAAGTTTGCAACAAATCATTGATGATATGGAAACCATTCAAGCCAACTCTGAACGTATTGCCTCAGCGATTGAGGAGCAAGGTATTGTGATGAATCAGGTCAGTGAGTCGATTACTGAATTGAATGAAATTTCAGTCAACAATATGCATTCAGCTCAGCAGGTATTAACCGAAGTAGATAGCGTTTCAATTCAAGCCAAACAGATGGATGAAACCGTCGCCGAGTTTAAAACAGATGCATAAGTCTCCTTGACATGTAAAACGGCGCTCTAGGCGCCGTTTTTTTTATCCTCAGTTTGTTCCAGCCCGAGCTGCCTATCCAAATTAAGCGGCTTAAGCCACTTAGTTATCGACCAATGCCGTGAACGGCGACTCACCTGATTCCACAGTCGAATAAATGTATGTTTAGATTCATTGGCACAAGGAAGCTTGGAAGCGGGCAAATGATCTTTTAACGCAGCTAATCCCGTCTCATGACGCAGCTTCCTGTAGACTAAAGTCCGCGCTAGTGGCCACTGCTGATGTTTTAGTGCGCGGCGAAATTGTACTCTCATTGGTAATGGTCGGTCACGATAAAACCGTGAGACCGCCCAAACGGCGATGACCAATGTGATGACGATACAAATCATCATCACTATCCAAATGCCATATAGGCTAAGCCATGAGCCTATTGTATGCTTCACGCGATAGTGAGCGGCAGGCAATGTCACCTGCTCTAGTTGATTGGTTTGTGTATTCCACCAAAGCACATGTTGCTCAGGAAACTGAACCTCTCCACCATGCTGCAAAACATACGTGACCTCTTCATGGCGCGATGACTGATAACTGCCTCGATTTTGGGTATCAATCAACGTAGGCGGTTTGGGGTAGCTTTGGTAACCAGCGGCAGACTGTGACGTATTCGGCGCGCTGAGTACGGCAGGAATCAACACCGACAGTGTATCCACCGCATTGATGGTGACGCGACGAGTCACGCTATCTCCAACATGCAATTCGTCATGGGATGGCGTCCAAGTTTCCTTTACTGTTACCTGTGGCGAGGCAAGCCAGGATTCTTCTTGGGTCAGCTCACCACTCGGTAACTGAGCGCTAAAGCTGAGAGGTTGAGTATACAGTGTTTTCTCGATACTTTTTCCATCACTGCCTGATACCGTCACCGTCACCGCAATGGGCGGAATCACATAATCTCCCGACACTTGAGGATACAACGTCAGCTCCCAGTGTTGGCGAGACCACGTTTGATCACCAATGCGTTCAGTGTAATTGGTCGCCAACGTATTGCGCTGCTTACTCATTAAATTAGGGACATCAATGGCGCTAATTTGAGTACCGCCGGTAAACCAGCGCGTCGTGCCGACATCAATGACTAAAATCACTTGTTGACGAACGCTGTAGCTTTGTTCACTTTGCTGCTGACTTCCCAACCACGCTTTAACCGAAAGCTCTTCGGCAGCATGAACACCGGGCATAGCGAGTAACATCCATAATAATACCCCAAGCACTACTCGACGCCGACTCCCTGTTTGAATCATTGCTGCCGCTCCTTCGTTGCGCTTGATGGTTGGTCCCGCAATTGTATTTGAAACTTAGCTTGCAAGAACTTCTTAGGATCAGCCTCAACACGTTTTAACCAAGTATCGGCCATCGCTTGATCATTAATGATTTGGTCAGCAGTGAGCTGAGCCTGCTGAATATTGTCAGCGCTGGTTTGCTCATCGGCACCCTCGCCCGTTTGTGGCTGATCTTCCTCAAGTTCGATGGAGGTTTCTTGCTCTAACCCACCTTGCTGGTCTTTACTTTGCTGATTCACTTCATCAATAAGCCCTACAATGACCTTCAAATTATGTTCAACATTGCGTTTTAGCTCTCCCGTTACCTGAGGGTTGTTGTTCAGCGTTGTGAGCATTCGCCTTGCCGCAACATACTCTCGCTGATGCGCCAGCGCGCTGGCCGCATAATAGTCTCCAAGTAAAGAGTCCGTTTCAATAAAGGCCGATTGAGCCAAGTTAAATTCACGTGCGTAGTAATAGGCGATCCCGCGGAGCATTGGATCCTGGTAATGCTGGCCAGCCGCAAGGTACTCTTGCTGATTAAAAAGCATTGCGCCTTGTTGGTCAGGCGTTAGCCACAGATCTAACCACCACTGCCATAGTTTATCGATTTGCGACACGGGCTCTGCAGAAGGCATGCTCTCTTGATTCACCGAGTGTACTGGTTGCGCTGAAACGAGAGGCGAAAAACCACTACCAAGGCACAATGTTGCAACTACACACCACTGCACCAACCAACCTTTTCGAAACCACAGCAGCATAATGATGGCAATAGGCATCAACAGGTAATAACCACTGTCTTTCCAAGGCATCGCCGATTCACCGTTCAATTGCATGTGGCGTTCAATCAAGTGATTGATGGTTTGAATATCCCCATCATCGGCGCTCACCGTAATCACTCGCCCATTGGTTACCGAAGCAAGCTGCTTCAGTGCGCTAATATCCAATGGCTGTTGCGTTGCACGCTCTGTATTCCCCATGGCAAAAATAAGTAATTGGTAGTCATGCTGAGTAAAGTACATTTTGAAACGGTCAATCATTTGCGGCGCGATACCATCGGTTATCATGACGACACTGCCACCGCTATCCTGCTCCATTAACGGCTCCAGCATCGGCAAAATGGTGTCCGGGCGCTTACCTTGTACGGGCATAATTGTCGGGTCAACGGCAGTCAAAAATGGCAAGTAAACTTGCTTGTCCTTGGTTAGCGGCATGGCAATATGGGCGCTGCCAGCAAACACCACCAACCCGGTTCGTCCCCCGTCTCGAGCGGCGACCAAATCCGTCACTTTTTGTTTTGCTCGCTCAAGCCGACTTGGCGCAATATCGTTTTGCAGCATAGATTCACTGACATCCAGAGCAATAACCAGCGGCGCTTTATCTTCACCAAATGGCGACGCTTGCCTCTGCCAGCTCGGCCCTGCACAAACCAGCACCGCTAAAAAAATCAGTAATGCCAGCAATTTTAAAGGCAGTAGCTTACTCCATCCTTGCTCACCCACCGTTAATGCTTTGCGCAAATGCGCTGGTAAATTTTGGGTCAGCGCTGGTTTCGAGTCTTGCTGCCAACGAAAATAAAAAATGATGCCAAGCGGTAGCAACGCAAGTAACCACCAAGGACGAAGAAAGTGGAACTGAGAGAAAAACACTTGCCAAGCACCGCTATCCAACATCGTTTTCTCCCTGCTCTAATCGACGGCGTTTCACCAAGGTTGCTAGAGCAAACGCAACCAAATGAATCACCACAACCAACATTAAAAAATAGTGATGCAGACTGACCTTGGCGCGAAACGTGGTACTTTGATATAACGTTGGCTCAAGCTGGTTAATGGCCTCATAAGCCGCTGACAATTCATCACGGTTGAGCGCCTGAAAGGCCTCACCTCCCGATTGTGACGCAATTTGCTCAATGGTTTGCATGTCTATCGCTTGCTCACCGACCGTCTGCGGATCGCCCATCGCTATCACATGAATACGCACTTGTTTGGCTTTGGCGACTTTGGCTGCATCAATGGGCGCGACAAAACTGCCGTTATCGTTCCCATCTGTCAGCACTATCGCGACTTTCTGCTTCGCCACTTCATCGCGTTGCTCCTCGAAGACTTTAATGGCTAAACCAATCGCATCGCCAAGATGAGTGCTTTGCCCCGCCATGGCCACGTCGGTTTGCTCAAGTAAGGTTAGCCACGCGTTATGGTCAGCGGTGAAGGGCGTTTGCACAAATGCGGCATCACCAAATAAAATTAGCCCAAGCCGATCGCCTTCACGTTGCTTCGCAAACTCGCTCAACACCTGCTTAGCAGCCGCCAAACGGCTAATCTCTTCGCCACTTGGCGATTGAAAATCGGGCTCTGCCATTGAGCCTGAGAGGTCAACAACAACCATTACATCACGCCCAAATTGCTCACGAACTTGCGGGGGTCCGAGCCTCTGAGGCTGAGTCAGCGCAATGACCACACAAACCCAAGCCAAATAGCGAAGGGATTTTTGCCAAGGTCGAGAATTCAGCTGGTGAGCGCCTTTTGTCGGTTCTTCACCCAACGCTTTCGCCAACATTAAAAAGAACGGGACTTTCAGCGCAGGCTCGATGGTGCGGTATGCTGGTGCTAGCCAATAGATAAGGAAAGGCAATGGTAACGCCAATAGCCACATAGGATGTGCCAATTCAATGTTCTCAAACATGCTTGACCTCCTGGTGATGACGAAGCCAATAGTCACTTCGGTTAAGCAATTGCTGCACTTCATCAACGCTGAGCACGTTTTTAGGATTGACTAAACTTTCTAGCCACGCTGACCCCAATGCGTCTTGATAGCAGCCAGCAGGTTCGTAATCGTCAAGACAAACAAGAAAAGCATGCCCATAAGTTGCCGCATTTTTATCACTTAAATGCGTGAGAACGATTTTGAGTAAACGATATAACCGGTCGCCAGTTTTAGGATCGTCAGCACGAAGCTGTTTCAAACTCGCCAATGCTTCACGCCGATAACGGTTGTGCCACCAACATCGTCCCCACATCACGACCAGCACCACACCAACCAAAAGCATCACTGACATGATGTAGTACCAACCTAAGGTTTGCGGCCACCAAGAAACCGCGTCGGGAACCGGCACTTCCAACAAGTGTCGCAACGTATAGTTGCTAGGTGCAAGATGCTCGGCCATCAAACTCGCCCTCCAATGGCATGGCGAAGCTGATTTAAATGCGAGCCAGAGGTATTGAGTTCAATATAGGGGAGACGTTTCACCACCATTAACTCCAAAAGCCACTCGCGCTTTTGTTCAAGCTGCTGAGTGAGTTCATCATTGGCTTTTTCAAATTGACTCTTCGCGCTGAGATTAAGTTGGTATTCCCCATCACCGAGCACCCAACTTTGTGACCCTGCAAGCTCAGGTAAACGTGCTTCAAGTGGATCAGTGATCATCACACTCAATACGTCATTATGCTGCTGGAGATGCTTGAGGTGGGTAAAAGTGTCTTCGCTGGCATCTAGCCAGTCACTGAGGATCACAATCGTTGATGACCGTAGATGCATTCGTGCCAAACGCTGAACCATCTGCGGTAAACTCTGTTGCGGTTGGCTTTGGCTCGACACACTCAATGCTTGATTGATCGTCGTCAGTTGCTGTAACCAATTGAGCAATTGATGTTGAGAACGTGTTGGCTTGAATGATGTTAAGTGCTCATCGCTCATCAGCAGCATACCAATCCGGTCTCCCTCTTTTAAAACCTGCCAGGCACACAGCGCCGCGGTTTCAGCAGCAACGACAGACTTCATCACCTCTACCGAGGAAAAAAACATATTACTGCGCTGATCAACACACAAAATAATATTGCGGTCTTTTTCTTCGGTATAACTCCGCACATGGGGTTTTCCCGTGCGCATGGTGACTTTCCAATCAAGGTTACGAATGTCGTCACCCAATTGATAATGCCGCAACTCCTCAAAGTTCAGTCCGCGCCCACGCAACGTGGATTGATGACGTCCTGAAAAGGCATTTTTTGCTTTCAAACTGGGCAGAAAAGAAAATTGCCCAGCGTAAGCCTGCAGTCGCACTAACTGTGAGTAGCTAACATGAATTCTAGGGTCGTCGCTTGACGTCTCAGTGGAAAATACAGCCATACACCCTCACTTTGGGTTAACCCACATTGACGTAGTCAAGTAACTCATTCACCACATCGCGGCGCGTGATTGCATCCGCCAACGCATCATAAGACAGCGTCAAACGATGGCCTATCACTAGCGGTAAAATAGTACGCACATCATCCGGAGTGACATGGTCGCGTCCGTCAATCCACGCGTTAGCGCGTGCGCATTTATCCAGCGCAATGGAGGCGCGAGGGCTTGCTCCCACTTCGATCCAGCGTGCAAGCTTTGCTTGCGGATACCGATCAGGATGTCGCGTCGCCATGACCAAACCAACAATGTAGCGTTCAACCAAATCCGACACATGAATATCGGTAATTTCTCGTCGTGCTCGAAGCACATAATTGGCATCAATGGTCTGTGAATGAAAATCGCCCCTTGCAACCGATTCGGTCGCTGGTCGCTCTTCAGAGCGAACCAAGCGAATAATATCAATCTCGGCGTCATCTTCCGGGTAATCGACATCCACCTTGACGATAAACCGGTCCATTTGCGCCTCTGGTAAAGGGTACGTCCCTTCTTGCTCAACCGGGTTTTGAGTCGCAAGCACCATAAAAAGCTCAGGCAACGTATGGGTCTCATCACCGACAGTAATGGTCCCTTCCCCCATAGCCTCTAAAAGAGCGGCCTGAACTTTGGCTGGCGCACGGTTAACTTCATCCGCTAAAACAATATTGTTAAATACCGGTCCAGGCTGAAAATGTAACTGAGGCTTACCATCAACATCTTGATAGACCTCGGTTCCCGTTACATCGGAAGGCAGCAAATCGGGGGTAAATTGAATCCGCCCAAAGTCGACATTCAGCACGGAAGCCAATGTTTTAACGGAACGTGTTTTTGCCGTACCCGGTAAACCTTCAAGCAGCACATGCCCATTGGTAAGGAGCCCAATGGTTAGGGCCCGAACCACATGACTTTGACCAATCACTGATTGTTCAACTTGCTCAATGAGTTGATGTATCGCTTGCTGAGCTTCGTTCATTACTGCATTTGACTCCATGATTCGTCCTTATTTGCTTGTTGTCTTTTCCCGCTGCAGCAGCACTGAAAGCCCGGTAAGCATGGGTAAGCTGTAATCAAAAAAGGCTTTAATCCCCGGGCACAAATAGTTGAGCCCGAGTTCGCCATCAGGGGTGCGGATTAAGCGGTTTTTCGGGCATTCCCCCCAACACAACTTTAAGTACGGACATGATTTACAATACTTAGGTAAGGCGTCACGCTTGGCCATACCGAAAGCTTGTTGGCGTATTGAGAATGCCATTTCATTCAACGCTTTTTCTTTTACATTCGCGAGTTTGTATTCCGGATAGACATAATGATCGCAGCTAAATACATCGCCGTTATGTTCAATCGCCAACCCTTTGCCACAAAACTCAGCGGTAATACATAGCTGGGCAGGCTTACCCATAACTTGCGCCACAGCGGTCTCAAACAAGTTAACCAATACGCGACCTAAATCGTTGTTGACCCATTCTTCAAACACCGCTTTGAGAAATTCGCCCCAATCATCGGCATCCACCGACCATTCCGTCACCACTGACATCGGGTGACCCGGTTTGGTTAGTTCACTGCCCACCTTAGGAATCATATTGTCATTCCAAAACTGGGGAGCGGTGGTTTTGAAGTCACTAGGTTCGACACACGGATTAAATTGAATATAAGTTACGCCCAACTCTTTGGTTAAAAAGCGGTACAATTCAAGCGGATGTTTGACGTTGTGTCGGTTAACTACGACCAAAGCATTAAACGGCACAGCGTAATGTTTGAGTTTTTCGACGGCGCGCATGACAAGATGAAAAGTAGGCTTACCACTTCGAGTAACGCGATAGCGATTGTGCATCTCTTCTGGCCCATCAATCGATAAGCCGACCAAAAAACCATGCTGAGCCAGAAACTCGCACCATTCATCATTCAACAGCAACCCATTGGTTTGCAGGTCATTTTCAATGCGCACACCTTGCGGTTGATATTTTTTCTGCAGCTCAACGATTTTTCGGTAGTAGTCAATGCCAAGCAGTGTTGGCTCACCGCCTTGCCATGAAAAAACGATCTCTTCACCATCTTGACTCTCAATATAACTCTTGATGAAAGCTTCTAGAGTTTCATCATCCATTTTCGGCTGCTTGGGTTGATGCAGCAGATCTTCTTTATGTAAATAAAAGCAATATTGGCAGTCGATATTACATTTCGCACCGCCGGGTTTTGCCATAACATGAAAGCGTCGTTCATAAGCTGGCGAATCACCTACATCTTTATAAGCGGTTTTTAAAGGAACCAGATCCAATCTGGTTGAGTCACGCATCGTGTGTTGGCTCATTCAAGCTCCATATCTGCTAGAAAGGCGCTCTAAACAGAGCGCCGTGAATTTCGGTTTGCTCTCGAAAATCAGTCATTACATTTTCGGAACAAACGAGCCTGCTTCCATACGTGGTGGGAACTCTTTGAAGGTTTCCATAATTTCCGCCACTTTGGCCGATGCTGGGCCCATTAAGAAAGAGTGCTCATACTGCCAGGTGTCGTAACCCATACCGGTGTCACCACGTTCAAATGGATCCACACTCAAATCAAAGATTTTCGGTACACGTAAACGAGTGAATGGTTTTTGCCAGATCGCCAAACCAGTTTCATTCTCTTGAATCAAGAAGTGATACTTGAACTGGTTGTAACGTAATGCCAGTAAATCACCATCATCACTCCAGTAAACAAATTCTTTACGGGGCGACTCTTGCGTTTCACCGGTGATGTAAGGCAGTTGGTTATAGCCATCTAAATGAACTTTGTATTGGTTACCGTTGACCGTTTCACCATTGAGCAAGTCTTGTTTTACCGTGGTGTCACCCGCCGCAGCCAGCAAGGTTGGCATCATATCTTCAAGTGATGCAATACCGTTTAAGGTTGTACCCGGCTTGATATGGCCCGGCCATTTGATCATCGCAGGAACGCGGAAGCCACCTTCCCAACCGGTATTTTTCTCACTCCTAAACGGCGTCATACCCGCGTCTGGCCACAAGTTGATCATTGGGCCATTATCGGTGGTGTAGATAATGATGGTGTTATCATCGACGCCGAGATCTTTGATTTTTTGCAGTAATTGGCCAATTTGGTCATCATGCTGCTTCATGCCATCGGCATAGAAACCCGCGCCGGTTTTACCTGCATATTCACTGGGAACGTGAGTGAAATTGTGCATGCGAGTGGTATTGAACCAAGTAAAGAATGGTTTATCGGCTTTCACTTGCTTTTCAATAAACTGCTCTGCAGCATCTAGGAATTCACCATCCACCGTTTCCATACGTTTGCGAGTTAACGCGCCAGTATCTTCAATTTTGCCATCCGCATACGAGTGGATAACACCACGAGGACCGAATTTCTTCTTAAATTCAGGATCCTTCGGATAATCGACATTTTCCGGCTCTTCTTCTGCATTTAAGTGGTACAAGTTACCAAAGAACTCGTCAAAGCCATGATTGGTCGGTAGATGTTCATCACGGTCTCCAAGGTGGTTTTTACCAAACTGACCTGTCGCGTAACCCAGTGATTTCAACATAGTGGCAATGGTTGGATCTTTCTCGCTGATGCCCTCAGGCGCACCAGGCATACCCACTTTTGATAAGCCAGTACGCTTTGGCATTTGTCCTGTGATGAACGCACTGCGTCCAGCGGTTGAACTTTGCTGCGCATAAAAGTTAGTAAACTTCGCCCCTTCTTTGGCGATGCTATCGATGTTTGGTGTTGTGTAAGCCAACATCCCTTGGTTATATGTGCTTAGGTTCCAGTAACCAACGTCGTCACCAAAGATCACTAAGATGTTTGGTTTATCGGCGGCGTGCGCCCCGAGAGAAGCCGCTCCCATTGCCAATGCACAAGCATTGAGCGCGAACTTACCAGCGCCGCGTTTTTTTATCTGATTCATACCCACCTCGTAGGATTATTCGCATTATTCCGTCAACGTTCGTGAATGAAACGCTGTGAGGTATAAGATAGAAATGGATCCGAGAAGGATAAATAGAGCCAAAGTTTGTTAATACATAAATACAATTTATGAGAGTGCCCCCATGGACCTGAATTTGGTCAACACGTTTCTTATCGTTGCTGAGTATCAATCCTATACTCAAGCCGCACAGCATCTGGGTTTAACCCAACCTGCAATAAGTTCAGCAATTAAACGTTTAGAGGAACAAATCGGTAAGTCATTGTTCGTTAAGCAAGGACGCGGAATTGCACTAACTCCCTCTGCAGTCCAATTAATGGGACATTTTCGCCACGGCATAGAAACAATTGAGAATGCGATCGACAATATCGAACGTTTCTATGTGAGCAGTGCTGAGCCACTACTGCATAACATTCAATCAATTAATGATGTCACTGTGATTGAATCCCCCAGTGACAAATACCAACTGTTCGAGGACCTGCGTCAGCAACGCATCGATCTGGCTATCGACCCAATGCCAGTCAAAGATTTGAGCTTCATCAGTGAGCCTGTTTACCAAGAAGACTTAGTGGTAATTTGTCGAAATAACCATCCACGCATTCAAGGAAGTATCAGTAAGATAGAGTTTTATTCTGAAACTCACTGCTTATGTTCGGCCAAATGGAATAACCTAACTGGTGTTGAACAACTGACTCGTGAACCGCTTCAAGAACGAAAGGTGGATATGATCGTTAGCTCAAATGCCAACATGATGCTGCGGGTGAGTCAAAGTGAGAGTTTGGCCGTCATCTCCTCGCTACTGGCAAAAACTTGGGCTCAGGTGCTCGGATTCCAAATATTACCGAGCCCTCTTGCCTTAGATCCTGTGCGTTATCAATTTATCTACCATCGCCGTAATCTCAACAATCCAAATCACCAGCGGCTGAGAGCCGAGTTAAAAGCGAAAATTACCGAGCTATAATCGAAAAAAGCCCAGTAAATATACCGGGCTTTTGATGGGTAAAAGATAACTAGCAATGCTGATATAACACAAGGGCGTGTTCACTCAATGCGTCTAAGTCTCCCCTTTCCACAGCCTGCTTTAGGGTTGTAAAATCGACCTGCTGCTCATCGTAGAGCAATGTACATAACTCATCACCACAGCGTAATGTGTGAGATTCGCCTTGTTCGGTATAACGCGAAGCGCCTAAAGAGATGACGATTTCTTGGGGATACCCTGCTTGTTCAAGTAGTGCCAAAATCGAATGCAACGCTCCCTCATCCGATTGGAAATTAATCGTTTCGACTAACCAATTGAGTAATGGCTGGTAGAAATAGCTGTAATCGGCCACCGAGGCATCTTTACAGCATAAATACCACTGCTGATTTTGACGGTGAAAACTGCAAAATCGATATTGAGACAGATCGCTATCAAAGCCGTTCACCAAAGGGATACTATCTTTACCAATGCCTTTACTCGCCTCGCCCCAGTTCTTTTTCTCCGCCAGTTTACTGACTTTGGCATTTCGGTAAGTGGCATCGTTAAGCAGCATCATTTGCGTCGGTTCAATGGTACTCACCTGCCCATTTTGATAATCAATCTTGGCGATCACCGCAACTTCGGACTCCATCTGCACCTTGGCATCAGCTTGAGTTGGCAAACTCAAAGCGCGGCTAGAGTATGGGTTAACGGTTAAATAGGTCTCTGTCGCGTTGGGCACAAAAAAGGGGAATATCGCCTGAGGCTTTTCATCGTCCACGGCTTGGCTAAGGCCCTTGGCCTCACCCGTTTGATTCAAATGGCCAGCAAAGTTACCGGCTATACCAATGCCAAATAGTGGCGTTGTTTCGACATTTAATGTCAACGTCTCTCTCCTTGAGTTAGAGGTAAAAAGGGAGTTCACTGCCCATTTTTGGGTTCAATACCTAGCCCGCGTAACACCATCTCGACAAGAAACTCTTGAGCCTCTGTAAATTCGTGATCGCTCATCGCCTGGCCTTTAATCAGCTTAATTTCCGTATCAAAATCGGCATAAAACTGTGTCGCACCCCAGATTAAAAACAGTAAATGTAGCGGTTCAATCGGGCGAATCAAGCCCTTCTCAACCCAAGCACTGATCACCGACGCTTTGCCTGTTGTCCAGCGGACCACTGGGTTCTCTATCGCATCGCGAATAATGGGAGCACCTTGAATGATTTCCTGAGCAAAGATTTTCGATTCTTGCGGATGGGTGCGACTGTATTGCATTTTTCCAGCAATATAGTTGCGTAGCACCACTTCAGGTTCAAGCTCCGCAGCTTGCTCAGAAAAGCCATCATTCCACATCGTCAGGATATCTTGCAACAGTGCCTTATACAGCCCCGACTTGGATTTGAAATAGTATAAAATGTTCGACTTCGGGAGACTGACACGATCCGCTATCGCTTGAACAGAAGTGCCTTTATAACCATTTTTCACAAACTCATCTGCCGCAGCCTGCAAAATTGCAGCCTCATTACGACGACGAATTTCCCCTCCTGCAGAGGCATTATTTGAAGCCAGAGCGATATCCAATTGAACTCCTTATTTAGTCGACATTTGGTTAGTAGTAATCCTTAGTTGTACTGCGCTTGTCAAGTGCATTGTTATGCACCAAAAGTGAACATCCGCACCATAAAGAATCATTCTCAAATTCGAAAATGGTCATCATCACCGGAAAACCATGAAGTTGAACATTTGGTCAAGTTTTTGCATTAGTTATGCCAAAAAATAAAAGAAAGGAATCTGCTCAACATGGACAAACCACTGCTCGAACTGTGGAACCTCAGTAAAGTGTTCCCGGGCGTCGTGGCTAACGACAAGGTGAACTTGCATATTCATGCAGGTGAGATCCTCGCGTTGCTCGGCGAAAATGGTGCCGGAAAATCCACTTTAGTTAAGATGATCTACGGTGTAAATCAGCCTAGCGAAGGGGCGATTTTATGGCAAGACCGCGAAGTCACTATCTCCTCACCCAATCAAGCCCGTGCGATGGGAATCGGTATGGTGTTTCAACACTTTTCCGTCTTTGAAACCCTAACCGTCCAAGAGAACATCGAGCTGGGTCTCGATAAAGAGTGCTTAGATAACATTGACGATCTCAAACAGACCATTATTGAAAAAAGTCAGCAATATGGTCTGCACGTAGAACCGGATCGCTATGTACACAGCTTGAGTATCGGAGAACGTCAGCGCTTGGAAATCCTGCGCTGCCTAATACAGGACGTAAAACTGTTGATTCTCGATGAACCAACATCGGTACTGGCTCCGCAAGAGATTGAAGGTTTATTTGCCATTCTCAATCAACTTTCCCAAGAAGGTTGTGCGATATTGTTCATCAGCCATAAGCTTAAAGAAGTCACCAGTTTATGCCACCGAGCGGTGATATTGCGCGGTGGCAAAGTTAGCGGTCAATGTGACCCTAAACAAGAAACGCCAACCTCTATCGCTCGTTTAATGGTAGGGGAAGATACGGTTCTTTCCGAAACCTATCCCAAAGCCAGTGGCGAAGAGCTAGTGCTGCAAACACTAGACCTCAACTTAGCGCCCTCCCATCCCTTTGGCTGCGGCTTAAAGCAAGTTTACATGAACCTCAACGGCGGCGAAATCTTTGGTCTTGCAGGGGTGGCGGGTAATGGTCAAGAAGATCTTCTCGCCGCATTAAGTGGCGAAGATACACGCAGCGCAGCAGATTCAATCCAGTGGCAAGGAGCCGCTATCGGTCACCTCGATGCAGGTAAGCGACGCGCATTGGGTTTGGCTTATGTCCCCGCGAATCGTCTCGGACAAGGCGCGGTGCCGGATATGACATTAGAGGAAAACACCCTTCTCACTCACGCCAAAAGCCTCACGCGTAAGGGCTTTATTCAATTTGCGAAATTGGGTGAACTGGCAAGCTCATTAATCCAAAACCACGATGTGAAGTGTCGCAATGGTCGCTCGCAAGCGAAAAGTTTGTCCGGAGGAAATCTACAGAAATTCATAATGGGGCGAGAAACCAAACATCATCCCAAATTGTTGATTTGTGCTCACCCGACTTGGGGAGTGGATATTGGGGCAGCCAGTGCCATCCATCGCCAATTGATCGCGTTGCGTGATGCGGGCTCAGCCATTTTAGTCGTCTCTGAAGATATTGATGAACTGATGATGATTTGTGACCAAATTGCAGTGATTTATGAAGGCCATGTCTCTCCGGCCGTCAAAACCCAAGACATGACGATAGAACGCATCGGACACTGGATTACTGGTGGCTTTTTGACTCACAACAAGGAGGCGGTCAATGCTTAGTGTTCAGCCTCGCTTAGAAAACTCGCAACTGATGTCATGGTTATCGCCGTTTATTGCGGTAATTTTGACCCTTTTGGTCTCGAGCCTTCTGTTCTCATGGCTTGATGTTGACCCCGTTGAAGCCTTTAACGTCTTTATCATCCAGCCTTTTGCTGACAGCTATAACTTTGGCGAATTGCTGGTTAAATCCACGCCCCTCATGCTGTGTGCTATTGGTCTAGCGCTGTGTTACAGAGCCAACATTTGGAATATTGGTGCAGAGGGACAACTTCTGGTTGGTGCTGTCGCGAGCGGCGCTGTCGCTATCCATGCGACAGAAACCTCAAGCGCTTGGTGGCTCGTACTGGCACTCAGCGCTGGCGTTTTTGCGGGTATGGTTTGGGCAAGTATTCCAACTTGGCTCAATCGCCGCTTTCACACCAATATTATCTTAACCACCATCATGCTTAACTACATTGGTTTCTATGTATTAATGTGGGGCGTTCATGGTCCGCTTGCGGATCCTCAAGGGTTTGGTTTTCCAGAATCGGTGATGTTTTCCGACCCAGTATTGCTGCCGACACTGTTTGACTCCGGCCGCGCCTCTATCTCGATTGTAATTGCGGTAATCATCGCCATCGTTGCCGGCGTCATGCTTTACAAAACCTTGCCTGGCTTCAAATTGCGTGTATTAGGCTCCGAGCGAGCCGCCGCGAAATACGCCGGTTTCTCAGAAAACAAATTGGTATGGGGAGTCATGCTCGGGGCTGGCGCATTGGCTGGTTTTGCTGGTGCGGCTGAGGTAACGGGTCCCATAGGGCAGCTTATTCCTTCGGTTTCTCCTGGCTATGGTTACGCGGCGATCATTGTTGCCTATTTGGGTCGCTTAAATCCCATTGGGGTGATTGTCGCTGCGTTATTTATGGGCGCGCTTTATATGGGCAGCGATTTAGCACAGATCGAGCTAGGGCTACCGACCGCCGTGACGGGGCTTTTCCAAGGAACTTTGCTGTTTTTCCTTTTGGCTTGCGATTTCTTTATTGCTTATCGCATCGTGCCACATGGCGCTAAAGGACTTAGCTCATCAACTAAATCAACCATTCGCGAAGAAAAAGGAGCAGCATAATGGACACGGTATTGATTCAATCTTTATGCATTGCTGCACTCAAAACCGGAACGCCATTATTGCTGATCGCGCTCGGTGAATTGATGTGTGAAAAATCCGGAGTCTTGAACCTTGGGCAAGAAGGCATGATGCTGATGGGCGCCATGGCCGGGTTTGCCGGGGCATTTTACAGTGGCAGCCTGATGCTTGGCCTCATGCTAGCGATGATTGCTGGTATCGCAATGGCAATGCTGTTTGGCTTGTTAACCCTGTCTCTCAGCACCAACCAAGTGGCGACGGGGCTCGCCCTGACAATCTTTGGGACAGGGCTAAGTGCCTTTTTAGGGGGCGGACTGGTCGGCTCAACGATTGATGGCTTCAAACCCATTGCAATTCCGCTGCTGAGTGACATTCCGTTTATCGGCCCGATACTATTTAACCAAGATATTATGGTCTATCTGAGCTTTGTGATTGTCGCCATCGCTTGGTGGGTACTGCACAAAACTCGTGCAGGTTTGGTTATTCGCGCGGTTGGTGAGAACCCTCATTCGGCCAATGCTCTGGGTATCAAAGTGATCGCCGTTCGTTACCTAGTTACCTTGTTTGGTGGTGCGATGGCAGGCCTTGCGGGTGCTTATATGTCACTGGCTTATACCCCGATGTGGATGGAAAACATGACCGCAGGCCGAGGCTGGATTGCGCTCGCCCTCGTGGTATTTGCCTCTTGGCGAATTGGATACTTGATGCTCGGTGCTTACCTGTTTGGCTTTACGTCCATCATGCATTTAATGATGCAAGGTATCGGTGTTGCTATTTCATCAAACCTACTGGCCATGACCCCATATTTGGCAACAATCGTCGTGATGGTGATCCTGAGCTCGAATGAAATGCGCCAAAAACTGGCAACGCCAATGAGCCTTGGCAAGCCCTTCGATCCGAAGCGCCAATAACTCAATCAACAACCTATTTAAAAGGCAAAAGCTCAGTTTTTGCCTTTTTCTTCCACCTCAGGCGACGTTAACAAATTGAGCACATTTGCTTCACATTGGTGCGATAGTGCATAACTAAGCACCAAATTGAATCATTTCCTCTCCGTTACACCTGAGTAACACTCAAGCAACCAAGGCACGTTAAATGCCCTTAACACCTTGTAACATAAGGGGTGAAAGCCGTCACAAAAAATAATTTATCAAAATACGACCAAGTGGTCAGGTTTTTGCTAATTAATTCAATTATCAAGGGAAATGAAGTTTGGGTCATCGCACCCAATGCGTTAATTGATAACAACGACAAAAATGAAAATGGAGAATTTCATGAAAATAAATCAGTGGTTCAAAGTGGCAGCGCTTTCAGCGTCCGCACTGGTTTCATCCGTATCATTGGCAGAGGATGAGCCGATGAAAGTCGGCTTTGTGTATGTCGGGCCCGTTGGCGACCACGGTTGGAGCTATGAGCATGACCAAGGCCGCATTGAAATGGAGAAATATTTCGACGGCAAAGTCGAAACCACCTACGTCGAAAACGTGTCTGAAGGTGCCGACGCCGAGCGTGTGATTACACAGCTCGCCAAAGCAGGTAACGATGTAATTTTCACCACCTCGTTTGGTTTTATGAACCCAACAATCAAGGCCGCCAAGCGTTTTCCAAATGTAACATTTGAACATGCAACAGGTTATAAGCGCGGCAAAAACGTCTCAACTTACGTCCTTCGCACTTATGAAGGCCGTTACGTTTCTGGTGTCGCCGCCGCCATGGAATCGAAAACCAATACACTCGGTTATATTGCAACCTTCCCTATTCCAGAAGTCATTCGCGATATTAACGCCACGTACCTCGGCGCAAAAAGCGTTAACCCAGATATCAAACTTAAAATTGTTTGGGTAAATACTTGGTACGATCCAGGTAAAGAATCTGATGCGGCAAACGCACTGATGGACCAAGGCGCGGACGTGATCATTCAGCATACAGATAGCCCAGCGCCACTGATTGCAGCAGAAAAACGCGGCATGATGGGCATCGGCCAAGCCTCTGATATGGCCCACTTTGCGCCAAAATCTCACATGTTTTCTGTGCGTGATCACTGGGCGCCTCATTACATTAAGACCGTCGAAGCAGTCATGGACGGCACATGGAAACCGCAAGATTTTTGGGGCGGTCTAAAAGAAGACATGCTACAGATTGTCTCAATCAACCCCAATCTACCTGAAGATGTAAAAACAGCGATTGTTACGACTGAAGCTAAAATTAAATCAGGGGAACTCAAGCCGTTCACGGGCCCAATGAAAGACAACCAAGGTAACGAAGTGATTGCCGCGGGTCATTCGTTGACCGATGAAGAACTGGCTGCGGTTAATTGGTATGTAGAAGGTATCGACGCCAAAATCCCACGTTAATCATCAAGAGGCTCGTGACACTCTTGAGTGCACGAGTCTTTTTTCACACCAAGACCTGACCAATTGGACAAGTTTTAACAAGTACAGAGGAAGTTATGTTAGAGCTCATGATAAACAGCGAAATCACCAAGGTAGTGGATGCTAAAGCTGACACTATGTTGCTGAACTATTTACGCGAACAAAAGCAAATGACCGGCTCTAAAGAAGGTTGTGCCAGCGGTGACTGCGGAGCGTGTACCGTGGTTATGGTGGATTTAACCCCGCAGCAACAACTTCGTTATCGTCAAATTAACGCCTGTATCACCCCGCTACATGCTTTACATGGAAAACACGTCATCACGGTTGAACACCTTAAGCAACCCCAAGGGCTGCACCCTGTTCAACAAGCCGTTGTTGAGGAGCACGGCACCCAATGTGGTTTTTGTACACCTGGCGTTGTTATGTCACTGTATGCGTTGTCAAAGCAATCTCCTGCACCTAGCCATCCCGCGGACTATTTGGCCGGTAACTTATGTCGCTGTACAGGCTATGGACCACTGATTACAGCCGCGGAAAAAATAGCGGGAAGTGACATTGCCGACCCATTAGATAGTGATGAACAAAAAGTGTTAGCGTGGCTCAAAACCGTTCAGCCGATTGAAGATGGGCACTACTTAAAGCCCAAAACACGTCAAGCGTTAGCGCAAGCCAAGCGTACGCTACCCAATGCCAAATTGATCGCAGGCGGTACAGATTTATCGCTAGAAATCACCCAGCAGCGCCATTCAATCGATGAATTCATCGATATCTCAGAGGTGGATGATATGCTGGAAATTACACCAACGGTGTCGGGCTGGCGAATCGGCGCTGCGATGCCGATGCATCAAGTTCACGAATTCGTCCGTGAGCATTTCCCAAGTGCTGATGAAGTCATAGAACGACTTGGCAGCCTCACTATTCGCCATCGCGCGACGCTGGGTGGTAGCCTTGGTCACGCCTCGCCCATTGGTGATATTGCACCACTTCTGATTAGCTTAAATGGGCACATTGAAGTTGACGATGGTGAAAACAAGACCTTATACGCACCAGAAGACTATATTACGGGTTACCGTGAAACCCTACTCAAACCAAACCAGTGGATAAGCGCAATTCACCTACCGCGCCTCGCGCCGAATCAACATCACGCGATTTATAAAGTCTCTAAGCGCTACGAAGATGATATCGCCACCGTCACTCTTGGCATCAATATGACCATCGGCAGTGATAGCCGTGTGAAATCTTGCATCATTTCAGCAGGTGGCGTGGCCGCTAAGTCAGTCCGTTTACGTCAATTAGAAGAAGTGTTTGTCGGCAAACCGCTTAATCTTCCACTGGTCCATGCCGCGCAAGAGCAAGTTCCACAGGTGATTCATCCACTGAGTGATGTTCGTGCGACCGCGCAATATCGCGTTCGCTTGGTGCAAAACTTGCTGCAACGTTTTTATCTGCAAACTCAACAAATTGAAACAAGGTTGGTTCATCATGCGTAAGTTAACCGATATTGATGCGCAAACGTCAGCGCAAAACGAAGCCTTTAAAGTCGTCGGTAAAACACTCAAACATGAAAGCGCCGACAAACAAGTCTCTGGCGAAGCCCTTTTTGTTGATGACTATCCGACCCCTCGTGGCACGCTTCACGCAGCGGTCGTATTAAGTCGTATCGCCAAAGGTGAAATCACCAAACTGAATTTACACGCTGTGGAAAACGCCGAAGGTGTGGTTAGTGTCTTGACCTGTGATGCGATTCCCGGTGAAAAAGACATTGGCACAGTGTTCAAGGGTGATCCGCTACTTGTGCTCGACAACCAGATTCGTTACTACGGCCAACCTATCGCACTTGTTTTGGCCACCAGTCACGATCTTGCTTGGAAAGCCGCCACCCTCGCTGAAGTAGAGTATCAAACCGCTGACGAGGTCATTTTGACCCACCACCAAGCTCAGCACCTTGAGCATCTGTTGCCAACTCATCAAATGGGCCAAACTGTTGAACAGCGCGTCTTTGAAAAAGCTGATGTGCATATTCAAGGTGATATGCATGTGGGAGGCCAAGAACACTTTTACTTAGAGACGCAGGCCAGCCTAACGGAAATGACCGAAGATGGTGGCGTATTTGTTCGTACTTCAACCCAAAATCCCACGGAAATTCAAAAGTTAGTAGCGGAAGTTCTCGCACTCGATTTTAACCGTGTCACTGTTGATATGCGCCGCATGGGCGGCGGTTTTGGAGGTAAAGAAAGCCAGGCGGCACAATGGGCATGTTTGGCGGCTCTTGGCAGTTATCACACCGGACGCGCGATTAAAATCCGTCTTCCACGCAGCATCGACATGACCGCAACCGGTAAGCGCCATCCGTTTTATAACCGTTACCAATTGGCCGCGGACAGCCAAGGCAACATTCTCGCCGCAAACATGGAAGTGAATGGGCTTTGTGGTCACTCTCCGGATTTATCTGATGCCATTGTCGACCGCGCGATGTTCCATGCAGACAACAGCTATTTCCTTGGGAATGCCTGTATTACCGGTCATCGCCTTAAAACCGATATGGTCTCGCACACCGCTTTTCGCGGTTTTGGCGGCCCGCAAGGGATGATTGTGATTGAAAAAGCGGTGGAAGAGCTGGCGTTAAACGTCGGATTGGATCCTTTTGATATACGCATGAAAAATCTCTACAACCAACAAAATCATGTTACGCCTTACGGTATGCCTGTTGAGCAGCATGAAGACATGAAAGAGATTTTACTGTCGCTGGAAGCGAGCAGCGATTACCGCGCCCGACGCCAAGCAATAAAGCAATGGAATAAAGCGAATCCAATTTTGAAAAAGGGCATCGCGATTACCCCTGTTAGGTTTGGCATCTCGTTTACGGCCACACACTTAAACCAAGCAGGCGCACTGATTCACGTGTATACCGATGGCACGATTCAAGTTTCTCATGGCGGGACTGAGATGGGCCAAGGTCTGCACACTAAAATTCAGCAAATTGTCGCGCAAACCTTCGGCATTTCACAAGACAAAGTTCTGGTGACATCAACGCGCACAGATAAAGTGCCAAACACCTCACCCACAGCCGCCTCTTCCGGTGCTGATTTGAATGGCATGGCCGCGCACAACGCGGCAAAAGAAATCAAGCAGCGCCTGTTGGATTTTGCTCAAACCCATTATCAGCCTCATGCTGAGCTCGACATTGAGCACGGTAAACTGGTTGGTTTGCCGCAAGATGTTAGCTGGTCCCAATTAGTTCAACAAGCGTACATGGCGCGCGTATCACTGTCGGCTACCGGCTACTACAAAACGCCCAAGATTGGTTACGACCGTGAAACCGCAAGCGGTCGACCATTCTTCTATTTCACCAATGGAGCATCATGCAGTGAAGTCACCATTGATACCCTGACCGGTGAGATGACCGTTGAGCGCGTGGATATTTTGCATGATGTGGGCAGCAGTCTAAACCCAGGTATCGACCAAGGGCAAATTGAAGGGGCATTTATTCAGGGGCTTGGTTGGTTAACGACTGAAGAGTTGGTTTGGCGTGAGGATGGCACACTGCTCAGCAACAGCCCGATGAACTATAAAATTCCAACCATCGGTGATTATCCCAAGCAGATGCACGTTGAATTTTATGAAAAAGCCAATCCAGAGCACAGCATCTATCGCTCAAAAGCCGTGGGAGAACCCCCGTTTATGCATCCGATTAGCGCTTGGTGCGCGATTTACGATGCCGTTGCTGCGATTTCTGATCATCGTGTCGCGCCGCAACTGCACGCGCCTGCAACAGGCGAAGCGATCTTAACCGCGTGCGACCATCAATTTGCATGGCTCAAAATGCATGCGCAATCAGAGGAGAACAGTGATGTCGTTACCTCCTAATCTTCATGGCAGTGATTTTCTATCCAGCCCTTCAGTTCATTGGTTAGATGCCTGTCAGCAGCTTGAGCAAAAAGGTGAAGCCTATTGTATCGCGACTGTGGTCGCCGAAGTTGGCTCAGTCCCTCGCGCGAGCGGCGCTAAGATGGTGATCACCTCACAATACCAATTTGATACGCTCGGTGGTGGAAACCTCGAACATCAAGTGATCATCGCCGCTCGTGACGCGTTGAAATCGGGTCAAGCACAAGTCAGCGTCGAGCGCTTCTCGCTAGCCGCCGATCTCGGGCAGTGCTGCGGGGGCGCTGTACAAGTGATGTTTGAGTATTTTCATACTCAAACACCGAAAGTTATGATATTCGGTGCAGGCCATGTTTGCCAAGCGCTCAGCCCGATTTTGGCTGAACTTCCTCTGCATGTCACCGTCATTGATAGCCGCGCCGAGTGGCTTACTCCTTTGAGGGAAAGTGGTGTACAAACCCAGCAATGGAGCAATCCGGTCGAAGCAATTGCTGAGCTTCCCGCAGAGAGTCACATCGTCATCATGACCCAAGATCACGCCCTCGATTTCGAATTGGCTCGTTTAGCCTTGGAGCGACGAGACATGGCGTTTATCGGCTTAATTGGTTCACAAGGTAAAAAACAGCGCTTTGAGTTTCGCTTAAACGAACAGTTATCAGACCCAGCGTTATTGCAAGGGCTGACTTGCCCTATCGGTCATCCCGATATCCAAGGAAAACTCCCCATGCAGGTAGCAGTATCCATCGCCGCACAGTTGATTCAAGTCACCAGTCCGCGTCCGACAGGTCACACAGCTTCGGAAGTTCAGTGGTCTCAAGCCAATCAATTACGCCAAGTTTTAAAGGAGGTAAAACAATGAACCAGCCCTGTACTGGCCTTATGTTAAGCAGTGAAGAGCTTAGCAAAATATGCACTAGCCATCACTGGCATTTAATGATGAAACTCGAGATGCCATTTAGTGATGGGCAAGCACTTATGAGTGCGGCTGACAAAGCGTTCGACGCCCTACGTGAAGAGGATTGGCTTGAAGCTTTCGCTGGCCACCCAATGATTGGCGATATTAAAACACTGCAAGCCAAATACGGCCAAGGGAAAGCGCTCAGTGAAAAAGAACAAAGCCAAGTTAAAAGCGCCTCTCAAGAGGTATTGGAAGAATTACTTGCGCTTAACCTCGCCTATCAAGACAAGTTTGGCTTTATCTTTATTGTCTGCGCGACCAATAAAAGCGCTGACGAAATGTTGGCTCTGCTAAAAGAGCGTCTTCCTCGTAGTCGCGAGGCAGAGCTAAAACAAGCGGCGATAGAGCAGCGAAAAATCAGTCGTATCAGAATGGAAGCTTATTTATGAATCAACTCAGTTGTCATGTACTCGATACCGCCACCGGTGTGCCAGCGTCGAATATTGACGTTGAACTGTACGCTTTAGACAGCGGTACGTGTATTGCCAGTTCAACCACCGACCAAGATGGTCGTGCCAAATTTGAAGACATCCGTTTAGAGGCACAATCCTATACGTTGCGTTTTTTGGTCAAGCCCTACTGTGAAACGCATTTCGGCCAAGCTTTTTTCCCTATGGTGGATGTGCATTTTTCAGTGAATGATCAGCGTAATTACCACATTCCATTACTGCTTTCGCCCTTCTCTTACTCCAGCTATCGAGGCAGTTAATATGGCGATACAGATTCATCGAGGTAGTTTATTGCATTTTCCTCAGACGACTCTGTCGCCAGAGAACAATTACCAATATTTTAATGATGGGGTATTGGTGGTTGAAGATGGTCTAATCTCTCACATCGGCGAAGCCCAAGCTTTTTTCGCTGATGAGCATCATCAAACGCTGCTTCAACAAGGTAAAGTTACGATACATAGCGGTTTAATACTGCCCGGCTTTATTGATTCTCACGTGCACTTTCCACAAGTTGAAGTGATTGCGAGTTACGGAACGCAATTGCTTGATTGGCTCAATACCTACACGTTTCCAGCCGAGGCCCAGTTTGCTCAGCAAGAGTACGCCAATGTTCAAGCGCGTTATTTCATTGATCAGCTATTTGCTCATGGCACCACAACCGCTAGCGTTTATGCCACTGTCCATCCTCAGTCCGTCAACGCGTTTTTTCAGGCAGCAGAACAATCTAATGCACGCATGATTTGTGGAAAAATAATGATGGATCGCCACTGTCCTGATAACCTTCAAGACACGCCAGAGTCAGGCTACAGAGACAGCAAAACCCTGATTGAGCGCTGGCACAATCAAGGCCGTGCGTTATACGCCATCACACCACGATTTGCTCCGACAAGTTCACCGCAGCAACTGGCTTTGGCCGGGCAATTAGCGAATGAGCACCCTGATGCCTTTATTCAGACTCATATCAGTGAAAACCCAAATGAAATCGCTTGGGTTAAAGAGCTTTTTCCTCAATCTCGTGACTACCTAGCGGTTTATGAACAATACGATTTAGTTCGTGACCGAGCACTATTTGGTCATGGCATTCATCTCAATTCACGGGAATTCGACGCCCTATCCGCTCATGGCGCCGCGATTGCATTTTGCCCTTCATCCAACTTGTTTTTAGGCAGCGGTTTGTTCCCGTATCACCGCGCCAAAGACCGCCATATTCCCGTCTCTATCGCCAGCGATGTAGGCGGAGGAACAAGCCTCAGCTTATTTAAAAACCAAGCCGATGCTTACAAAGTTTTGCAGTTACAAGGCGAGAGCTTAAACCCGTTTGAATCTCTCTACCTCTGTACTCAAGGCGCGGCCGCGTCCATGGGGTTGCAAGACAAAATCGGTAACTTAAACCCGGGAAGCGAAGCAGACTTTATCGAAATAGATTTAACCGCCTTCCCGATTCTTCAGCAACGCATCTTGCGCTGCAATCAGCTTTCAGAACAACTGTTTGCCCTCATTACCCTAGGTGATGAGCGAGCAATTGAACGTACCTACGTTCACGGAAATTTAGTTTATCAAAAGGAAATGACGTTATGTGGCCACAACTCTACGAATGGTTTGCGCTCTTTATCAAATGGTTCCATGTAATCTGTGGCGTGGCCTGGATTGGCGCAAGTTTTTACTTCGCATGGTTGGATAACAGCTTAGAAACACCACCGAAATGGAAACAAGACAAAGGGATTAAAGGCGACCTTTGGTCAGTCCATGGCGGCGGTTTTTATGAAATCGCCAAGTACAAAGTTGGCCCAGAGCAGATGCCAGAGAAACTGCATTGGTTCAAGTGGGAAGCTTATACCACATGGATTACAGGCTCGACCTTGATGATTTGGATGTACTACTTCAATGCCCAGGCCTATTTGATCGACCCGCGTGTGATGGATCTGAGTTCATTTCAAGCGGTTGCGATGGGTATTGGCGGAGTCTTGCTTGGGGTTGTGGTGTACGAAATTCTGATGCGTTCACCTCTGAGTAAGTCATCGCTTGCGTTTGTCTCTGCAATCATTGTGTTTGGGACTCTGTTTTTCTACGGATTTACCCATATTTTCAGCGGTCGCGGCGCCTTTATTCATATGGGCGCATTGATTGGCTCAATTATGGCCAATAATGTGTTCCATAAGATCATTCCTGGGCAACACAAAATGGTCAAACAAGTCGCGGCAGGCGAGCCTGTTGACCCAGCGCCGGGTCTGGAAGGTAAACGCCGGTCGATTCACAACAACTACTTCACTTTGCCGGTTATCTTTTTGATGATCAGTAATCACTACCCGATGATTTATCAGCATAGTGTGAGCTGGTTAGTCGGCATGCTAATTATGCTGATTAGTGCGTATATTCGTCACTACTTCAACCTCAAGCATTCTGGTCAACAAAAGCCGGATGTACTGGTCTATGGCGCGACTGCAATGTTTTTGCTCGCCATCGTGATCAGCTGGCAAGCAACCGAAAAAATGCCAACCGCCATCACGGTTGAGAAAGCCCCTGTAGAAACCGATGCGAGCCAATTATCTATGGACCACCCAAAAGAGCTGGCTTTGCATATCATCAATAAACGTTGTTCAACCTGCCATAGCGCGAACCCAACTGACGATATCTTTAAAGCCGCACCGAGTGGTGTTCAATTTGACACTTGGCAAGATATCGAGCGTTGGAAATCACACATCATTACGCGAGCAGTTGACAACGGTGACATGCCGTTTATGAATAAAACTGAGATGACCGACCAAGAGCGTCAAGAATTAAAACAAGCGCTCAGCCAAATTCAATAATACGAATTCTGATGTGATAATTAAAAGCCACCTAATCGGTGGTTTTTCTTTTTTAAGCGAACCTAATCATTATCCCGGTGGAAAATTGTCATTATTCAACTTTAAGAAAAATGGACATTTCAATCATTATAAAAGTTATAGAACTACAATTTAACCATAAAACTCGCGCTGCGGTTTAGTGGATCTTTAATATAAAAGATAATATTACTTGGTTAACTTAAACCTAACCGAGCAGAGATTTAAATAATAAAAATATCATGCCATTTGATTTTTCAAATCCGCTACTCTCTATCTAAATACATGATAAAAGGTAATAAATATGACGAGAATAGTAGGAACAACGAATACCGATGGAACCGGTAGTGCCGCGAATTTGAATGTCAATAATGGTCAAGAGATAAGCTCAAGTAATTCCGCGCCCTATGTAAGCTATGAAGAAGATAATTACTTCTATAGTTCACTCTCTATCGAAAATACAACAGAGTGGAATGCAGATGGTCTCAAAGAAATCTCGATAACCGATTTAAATGGCGTTGAAGAGACGACAATTAATAACTTTGTCGATGTATATATTACGGCTCATACTGACTTAACCAGTTCCGACGAGGGAGAATGGAGTTCTCTGTTTTCTGATATCAGTATTTCTAATGCGAAACGCGGCTATATTGATACAACGTCTGCTGACGATAGTACCAGTTATGATGACTATATTACGATTTCTCCCATCAGCAACGGCAGTTCTTGGAGCAATCTGTTTGAGATACAAACGGGTTCAGGACAAGACCAAGTTCAATTTGAATCCACAGATGGTTCGACACAGTATACCGAGTTTGATGTCGATCTTGGTGATGATTCAGATTTATTCGATTACGGGCTAGAAGCGGCAGCAAGTCAAAGTCAAACCCGTCATGTCGATGGTGGCAATGGTGATGATTTCCTCTACCTGAGCAGCGATGCTGTGGATTTGGATTTTGAAAACTTTGAAGTCGTGTTCGGTCAAGATGATCGGTCGCTCACTCTGGATCAAGACATTCTCGCCAAGAATGACGGTTTACTGATCGATAAAGTCTCGATAGACATTGCCGATGATTACGATACGGTCTCTGTCACAGCACTGAGCGACGACCAGATTAGCTATATTGACCAGCTGTCTGATAGCAATCCATGGACTTACCTTTCCTCTGATGAGTATTACGCCGTCACCGTCACGTATGACGCTGAAGAATACACCATACTCACGAATGACATTGATAGTGATTGGTTGGTCAGTGCATAAACCTCTGATGATAGCAACTCACTGCAAGCTGGAAGATAAGTTCCTTTGGGGAGGTATCCAAAACACTGTTGGTGATGAGTTTTATTAGTTGGTAACGTGCCATTAAGTCTTCGATAGCTCTATCGTTAGTCTGTTGGTGATGGCGCGTCAATTCGCAATACCGTCCCAAATAATAATATCACCCTTTTCAGTTATAATACTTTCAGAGGTTGAGTCTATAACCTACCTACTCAAATACAACGTCCCTGATAACGCTCTATAAAACGTAAGTCTGTTTTAAAAAGCGTCACATCAAGAAAATTTGAACATGACTAGCGAATAAGCCGCTGACGATATCACGGTGTGAGCTCACTATTAGATAGGTAAGTAGAGCCCTTTCTTTGGTGTATCCAGCACCACATTGGTGGTGACACGCCTAATCTGTGGGTAGCGTGCCATTAAGTCTTCAATATATCTGTCGTAGTCTGTCGGTGATGGCGCGTTAATCACTAACATCAGATCAAAATGCCCGGTCACATAAAACACCTGCTGAATCCAAGGTTGGTCACTCGCCCATTGCTTGAATTGACCGATCACTGCGTAGTTATCTCGCTCAATTTCGATCTCCGCAAGAAAACTCACACCGTGCGATGACACGTTACCATCAATAATCGCCACTTCTGCGGCAATGATCCCCTCTTCACGTAGGCGTTTGATTCGTCTTTGTACCGCCGATGCAGATAAACCAACTTGCCCCGCAATCTCTTCGCTAGCAACACGGCAGTTAAGCTGCAGAATATGCAGTATTTTTTTATCAAAATTATCGAGCGTTGATGACATGTTCTTCCCGTGCGGCTTTTCTGCAAACGATGGTGAAAAATGCGGTAAATCAGCATATTTAGCCACAGAATAGCCTAATTCCTTTGTGCAATAAAACCGATAATTAATACTCGGCTGTTATTTTCTCAACACAAAAAAATTGATTAATTATGCACAACAATGATCCTAAACCCAACGCCTCCCACGAGCTAAGCTTACAAACTCAGGCGCTGCATAGCGCGTTTCAAGCCGACCCACAAACCTGTGCGATTGCGCCAAATATTGCGATGTCGGTCAATCATACCTTTAGCCCCGAGGGTGGTGCTTTTTCGGCCCAAGGGCTCGATGACATCAGTGACGGACCATTTCTTTATGCTGGTTGGACAAACCCTACCGTTCGTCAATTAGAACAGCGATTAGCCGTGCTTGAACAAGCGGAAGATGCACTATCAACGGCAACAGGTATGGCCGCGATTTCAGCCACGTTTTTGTCATTGCTTGAAGCCGGTGATCATTTGATCATCAGTGATGTCTGCTACGCAGGCGTATTTGAATTTGCCACTCAAGTGCTCCCACGTTATGGAATCGAAGTCTCTGTTGTCGACACTAGATGCACCACATTGGTTCGAGGTGCACTAAAAGAGAACACAAAACTGGTGCATATTGAGACGCCGAGTAACCCGTTATTAAGGCTTACTGATATCAAAGCGTTATCGTTATTACTCAAGCAGAACAATATTCTGCTTAGTGTCGATTCGACGTTTTCTACTCCGGTTATTACCCAACCGTTAACTCTAGGGGCGGATTTGGTCATTCATTCACTCACCAAATTCATCAATGGTCATGGTGATGTACTCGGAGGCTGTATCCTAGGTTCCAAGCCTGTCATTAAACGGCTTCGAGCCATTGGTGGCGTGTACCTTGGCGCTAGCTTATCCGCCCATAGCGCATGGCTTATTATGCGGGGGATGGAAACCTTGTATGCAAGAATGAAAACGCTCAGTGACTCGGCGTTAACCATCGCCAACTGGCTCGAATCACATCCTCGAGTGTGTAAAGTCCTCTACCCCGGTCTTGAGTCCCATCAACAATTTTCACTTGCTCAGCAACAAATGGCACTTTTTGGCGGCATAATTGCATTCCAAGTTGATGACATCGATTCCATAGAGCCGCGTTTTGCTCATGAGTCGGCAATGTTTTATTACGCGTTTTCGATTGGTCATCAACGCAGTTTAGCGGTGGTGATGAGAACGGATGATTTAGATGCATCAACGTACAGATTTACTCCAGAACAACGCACACAGTTTTGTCGTGATGCTGGGGCCGGCGTGGTTCGACTGTCCATTGGATTAGAATCCGCAGATGATTTGATTCGTGACCTAAGACACCTGCTCAGATAATAATTGCATATTTATCCCTTCGAAACAGCTATAAATTCAATTTTTTGTTGAAATATTGCCATAAAGTGTCGCATTATCTGCACGCTTCTGATGTAACCTCGGTTGCTACGCAACCATTACACAGCGCAATCTATGTCATTGGAAGAACACAACAAAAAACAATATCTATATAAGGGATAATATGAAAACTTTGATCAAATCGACCGCTACCGGTCTTGTATTGGCTTGGTCTTTATTGGGTACCACTCAAGCCATGGCAGAATCTGCCCTTGAGAATGTACTAAACACAGGTGAACTAAAAGTTTGTTTTGACGCAGGCTACATGCCGTTTGAAATGAAAACCAAAGATGGCCGTTTCATTGGTTTTGACATCGATGTGGGTAAACAAATGGCGCGCTCAATGGGCGTAAAATTTACTCCGGTAAACACCGCTTGGGACGGCATCATCCCTGCTTTGCAAACCGGCAAATGTGACATCATTATGGGTGGCATGACAGTAACAGCAGAGCGCAACTTAAAAGTGAACTTTGCTGACCCGTATATCGTGATTGGTCAATCTGCGCTGATTGCACCTAAGCTTGCAGACTCGATTAAGAGCTACCGCGATCTTAACGATCCAAAATACACCATCGCGACCAAGCTAGGCACCACAGGGGCTGAAGCTGCTAAAAAATACATCCCTAAAGCGAAAATTGATCTTTACGACACAGAGATTGACGCTGCGCTACAAGTTTCTAGCGGTAAAGCGGATGCCTTTGTTTATGACTTCCCTTACAACGCGATTTACGCCGCTCAAAATCAAGACAAAGTTAATCATCTTGCAGAACCGTTTACCTATGAACCTCTGGGTTGGGCCATTCGTCAAGACGATCCTAACTTCTTGAACTTCCTAAATAACTACTTACGTCAGATCAAGGGTGACGGCACTTACGATCGTATTTACAATAAGTGGTTCAAAACTGACAGCTGGCTAAAAGACGTTCAATAATTACGTCAGCTCAAGTCAAATCAACTGGGCTGCTTCGGTGGCCCAGTCCATGTATAAACATAAAGAGAATCTGAGTGATGCAGTCTAAATCCTCAAATTGGTCGGGACACTTACTTTACGTCCTGATTATGGTCATGTTGGTGGGCGCCGTTTATTTTGCCGGGCGCAGCATCAACTACAACTGGCATTGGGACCGTTTATGGCCCTACGTCGTCAACACCGAAGCGCAAGACATTCGTGCGAGCGGTGACGGTACGGCGCAAGTTAGTGACGGCCAATTAGTCATAGAGTTCGATAATGGCGCTGAGCCGCAAGTCATCAGCAAATTCACTACGCTAACCGTTCGCGATGGTGACTTAATTTTTCAAGGCGACACCGTCGCACAACTTAACGATTGGCAGTTTGGCCCTATCGCACATGGTTTATGGGTAACGATTGAAATATCGTTTATCTCCTTGCTGTTTGCCGTCGGCTTAGGACTGATTTTTGGCTTAATGCGTATTGCCAAAAACCAAACGCTTCGCAACCTCGCTTTAACCTATGTTGAATTGATTCGCGGGACACCGTTACTGGTCCAGATTTTTATCGTCTACTTCTTTATCGGTACCGTTCTCGACTTTGACCGCTTTACCGCGGGTGTGGTGGCACTTTCCGTTTTTACGGGCGCTTATGTTGCAGAAATTGTTCGAGCTGGGATTCAATCTATTCCGCCAGGGCAAATGGAAGCCGCGCGCTCACTGGGCATGACCTACCCAAAAGCAATGTGTTACGTTATTTTGCCACAAGCTCTCAAACGTACGCTTCCCCCATTGGCTGGGCAATTTATCAACCTCATTAAAGACTCCTCCTTGGTGTCGGTGATTTCAATTACCGACTTAACTAAAGCCGGCCGTGAAGTCGTCAGTGGTAGCTTTGCCCCGTTTGAAGTGTGGTTTACCGTTGCCGCGCTGTATTTAGTGGTAACGGGTACGCTGTCTTGGGCTATTCAACGTTTAGAGAAGAGGTTATCTGCCAGTGACTAATCAATACAATGGCGTTGATATGGTTTACGCCGACAACGTCGACAAATACTACCCCAACGGATGTCACGCATTAAAGTCTGTATCGACCTCCGTCAAACGCGGTGAAGTTGTGGTCATCATCGGCCCTTCAGGTTCGGGTAAGTCAACCTTTTTGCGTACCTTAAACCAGCTTGAAGAAATTTCTTCTGGCACCATCATCGTTGATGGTTTTGACATGTATGCAAAAACCACCGATATCAACGTGCTGCGCCAAAACGTCGGGATGGTGTTCCAGAGTTTTAACTTGTTCCCGCACAAAACGGCACTTGGCAACGTGATGCTCGCGCCGCTGAAGGTATCAAAACGTTCTAAGTCCGAGGTCGAAGAAGATGCGAAACGTTTGATCAAACGTGTTGGTCTTGAAGAGCGCATGAACAACTACCCGTCACACTTATCGGGTGGTCAACAGCAACGTGTCGCTATCGCACGCGCGCTGGCGATGAAACCTGACCTCATGCTGTTCGATGAACCCACTTCAGCACTAGACCCAGAAATGGTTGGTGAAGTTTTGGACGTCATTAAATCGCTAGCCAAAGAAGGCATGACCATGGTCATCGTTACTCATGAAATGGGCTTTGCCCGTGAAGTGGCTGACCGAGTCCTGTTTATGGAAGAAGGCGAACTGCTGGTTGATGGTAGCCCGGAAGAAGTGTTCGAAACCTTGGAACACCCACGCCTGCGCCAGTTCTTGGCTAAAGTGTTATAAGCGAATTTCGCGAACGAAACGAGCCCTTGTGGCTCGTTTTTTATATCGCAAAACGAATTACCACAAGCTCCCTACGTAAAGTTTGGTAAACCTGAGAACGGTTTTCACTCAAAACCACTCTATACATGCGCTGAATTAACAGCATGTTTTAGAAGGAAATACCATGAAAACGTTCAAATCTTGGATCGCGCTGTCGGTCATCCTCTTATCGAACACGGCTCTTGCCCAAGACCGACCAAGCCCACCGGATAATCCTGGTGGTCAACCGCCAAGTTTTAGCAAAATGGACACAAATGGCGATAGCGTCGTTACATGTGATGAAGCCGATGGCCCAATCCGCGATCATTTCACAGAAATTGACACCAACGGCGATGGGAAAATAACCGAGCAAGAGTTTACCAATCACACGCCGCCTGGCCCGCCACCCAGTGCGCAATAACTTTGCGTTCGCCAAAAAAAAGCCCTGAACACTCAGGGCTTTTCACCTAACTAGGTATTAATTTGCAAAAGATTGAATCATATCCGTAAAGCAATCTAGCGCAACCGCGACGTCGCT
Organism: Vibrio sp. AK197; assembly: GCF_053903115.1. Taxonomy (NCBI): domain Bacteria; kingdom Pseudomonadati; phylum Pseudomonadota; class Gammaproteobacteria; order Vibrionales; family Vibrionaceae; genus Vibrio; species Vibrio sp. AK197. The sequence continues at coordinate 622,992 of NZ_CP096429.1, read as the reverse complement.
TTCCATCACGCTTTCAGCCGGATGGTGGCTAATCCCTCGGTCACAACGAACAAACAACATACCGATATCAGCAACATTGGCCATCACCATCGCGTCATGCCCTGCGCCACTGGGTAAAAAGCACGGTGTTTGCTGAGTGTGCTTTTCGACCACCGATGCCCAGCGTTGCTGCAAAGCATCATCACAAGGCACCGCTTGCGCTTGATAAAGCTGACGGTGAGAGAAGCTCAAGTTGCGCTGCGCAGCAATATTGGCCAGTTTCGCCAATAGCTCGTCACAACACTGCTCAAGTTGCACCTGAGAAAGGCTACGAATATCGAGCGTAAAGCGAACTTCACCAGGAATAACGTTGACCGCGCCGGGCAGTACATCACACTTACCAATCGTCGCAACGATATTATGAGACAACGCGTATGCTTCAATTTCACTAGCCATTTGTGCCATGCCGCAAAAGGCATCTTGGCGCAGGCTAATCGGCACCGTACCAGCATGTCCTGCCATGCCTTTTACCGTCATTTCGTAACGTTTTGCACCAGCAATACCCGTTACAACCCCCACAGGTAACTCTTTTGCTTCGAGCACAGGGCCTTGCTCAATGTGCACTTCAAGATACGCCAAAATATCGCTGGCCACACGTGCATCATGCCCAGCGAGCGTTGGAGCTAAGCCAAAGTCATGCATTGCTTTGCCCATCGAGATACCTTGCGCATCTTCAACCTCCAGCCAGCTAGGCTGAAAACACCCTGCGACACTGCTTGAACCGATCAGCGTGGTGTTAAATCGAGTACCCTCTTCATCAGCAAACGCAACCACATCAACGTGGTAGGGCAATTCTACATCTTTAAGCAAAGCCAGCGCTTCAAGCCCTAAAATGACCCCAAGGTTGCCATCGTATTTACCCGCGTTCGCCACAGTATCGCTGTGAGAACCTAAAAGCAGTGTCGGCATCGTTGGATTACTCGAGACTTTGCGCCCCCACTGGTTACCCACACTGTCTTGCCACGTTTCGAGCCCGGCTTGCATCATCCACTGCGCTAATTGATCGTGCGCATTGCGATGCTCAGGGGTCAAGTAAGCCCGTGTTAAATGCTCAGGGCTTTCACTGTAAGTCGCGAGAATGTCAGCGCGCGACATCACGCGCGCTGCACCACTTTCCATGTTCGTCATAGGCACTCCTTGCAAGCCTTAAAGGTAAAATTCCATTGCGGCTGCAACCGCTTGCCCTGGTTGGATTGCGGCTTTATGTTTCACTAAGATAGACTCCAGTGCCGCCAACGTGGTTAATACGCACTCTTGACGAGCGTTATATCCCATGGTGCCAATACGCCAAATCTTGCCGTGTAATGGGCCAAACGATGTACCGATTTCAATCCCAAAGCAGGTCAATAATTCACGTCGAATCGCATCTCCGTCAACGTTAGCAGGAATATAGACACCAACAACATTGTTCATTTTGTAGGTTTGATTGCCAAACAGCTCAAGTCCCATCGCGCGAAGGCCAGTTGCTAGGGCACCACCGGCCTGTTTATGGCGGGCAATGACTTCGTCCGGGCCTTCTTCAAGGAACAGACGCGCACATTCACGCGCGGCATATAACATGCTGGTGGCTTCAGTGTGATGGTTTAGGCGTTCCGGGCCCCAGTAATCCATGATCATTGCCAAATCGAAATAATTTGACTGAATCATCGCATCTTCACCTTGCTCATGGTGATCCGCTCGAATGCCGGCTTCAACGTGTTTACGACGATTGATTACCTCAGCGCAGCGGTCGCTTAATGTGATAGGCGCAGAGCCAGAAGGGCCGCCAAGACATTTTTGTAAACCTGCCGAAACCGCGTCTAAATGCCACTCATCAACTTTTAGATCGTTGCCCGCAATGGAGGCGGTTGCGTCACAGTAAAACAACACACCATGACGCTCACAGATTTCACCCATTTCTTTAAGTGGCTGATTCATCGTGGTTGACGTATCACCTTGAACGGTCGCCAACAGTTTTGGTTGATACTGCTTGATCGCTTTTTCAACTTGCTCTGGGCTACACACTTCGCCCCATTCGATATCGATGGTTTTCACTTCAGCACCAACACGCTGAGCGATTTCACACAATAAGTGACCAAATCGGCCAATCACTGGAATAAGGACTTTATCACCAGGTTGAAGTACAGAGACCAATACCGCTTCAATCCCAGAACGCGCGGTGCCATCCACCAGCATGGTTTGTTTGTTTTCCGTTTGAAACACACCGCGATAGAGCGCTTGAACCTGATTCATATACCCTGTCATAACCGGATCATATTGGCCAATCAAGGATTGAGAGATCGCTTGATGAACGCGAGGGTAAGCATTGATTGGGCCCGGACCCATTAACATACGTTGAGGTGGGTTTAAGGTTTCAAAAAGCGAAGTTTTGTCTGTCATGTCATTCTCCAAGTAAAAAGGTTCCATCGCTACGAGGATCGTTGGTGGCACATGCTTGTCCTTGAGCATCGAGCACAATTGCGCCGGCATGTCCCATTAATTCGTTATTATCATCAACAAACGTGACGTCATGGCCTCGCTCAATAAGCGCCTGTCCCATTTGTTGGTAAAGTGATTTTTCCAAGCGTAAGTTGTTGGTTTCATCGCCCCAAGTTCGGCCAAGTAACCAGCGCGGTAACGCCACTGCATCTTTTAAGCTTTTCTCTTGATAAAAGAAACGGCTAAACAAGCACGCTTGTGTTTGCGGTTGTCCTTCCCCGCCCATGGTGCCGTAACTGATACGACGACCATCTTTTAGCTCCGCGTAGGCAGGGTTTAAGGTGTGAAACGGTTTTTTATTCGGCGCCAATACATTGTGATGAGAGGCGTCAAGCGAAAAGCTTTTCGCGCGTACGTTCCACAGCACACCGCTGGTAGGCAACACGACACCCGAACCAAATTCCCAATATATGCTCTGAATGAAGCTCACCATGGTACCGTCGCTGTCTGTCGCGCCCATCCAAATCGTGTCGCCCGGCTTGGCCACATGAGGCCATGGCTGGGCTTGCGTCAATGAAATACGCTCCGCACAGGCATCAAGAATCTCATCACCGAGCCAAGCTTGTAGCGGCTTTTCAAGGCATGTTTCATCACACACCACTTGGTCACGAATGATAAAAGCTTGCTTAGTTGCTTCAACAAGCAAATGGACATGATCCAGATCGTTTGTCGCTTGCTTTGCGACGCGATCATAAATTGCCAAAATCAGCAGAGACGCCACGCCTTGTGTCGGCGCGCCAAAGTTAAACAAAGTTCCCTTTGAGGTTTCAACACGTAATGGCGCCATCACCTTAGCTTGGTGCTGATGAAAGTCATCTAAGCGAATCGGGCTGCCAAGCTGATTCAGTTCATCAGCCATCGACTTGGCCAGTTCACCGCGATAAAAATCGTCCAACCCATTTTCCGCCAAGGCTTCGAATGTTTGAGCAAGTGCGGGATTAGTTAATACGTCCCCAACTTGTAAAGTGCGGTCATTGGGTAAAAATAAATGTTTAAATCCTTCTAGCCCACCGAGGCGCTCAAAGGTTTTTTCGCTGGCGTTCACTAGGCTTTGCGTCACCTCAATCCCATTGCGCGCAGCATCAATGGCTGGTTGCAACAAAGTTTGAAGCGGCATGCCACTCGCATTGAGCTCTAACGCTTTGTCCCACCCGGAAATGGTTCCTGCCATCGTAATCGCGGCTTCGCCTCCCGCTTCGGGAAGTTCATCACTGAGTAAGCGATAATTGTCAACGTTAACCCCGCTCGCTGCCGCACCACAGGCATCGATAGTAATTGGCGCTTCACCTGGTTTAGCAATAATCCAAAAGCCATCGCCCCCAATACTGTTCATATGGGGATATTGCACCGCAATCATTGCGGCCGCCGCCACCATCGCTTCACTGGCAGTGCCGCCAGCATCAAGAATGTTTTGCCCAGCTTGCGCGGCTTTATGATGTGAGGCAGTAAAGGCAGTTTGGTATTTCATTGGCCGTCTCCTAGTGCTTTTTCTGCTTGATACAACGCCATCGCCGTGGCAATTAAATCCCCCTCGCAATGGGCGCCGCCAAGCAGCGACACACCGCAAGGCCCTTCTTCAAGCTGATTCATGGGTAAATGCAACTGTGGCAGGCCAGTTAACCCTGCTACGCTGGTCATGCCCATTAAATGACTGCGATAAGTCGCAAGCGCTTGTGCGTCCATGGTTAAACTTGGTGGGCCTGATGGCGTGGTTGGCAACACCCAGACACCATCTAACTGCTCAAGCATGGCATCAATCTGTTGTTTAAACGCATGTTGGTCCGCTTTGGCTTGTTGGTATTGCTCTGCGGTCAAGGTTCTAGACCATGCGACACGCTGCGCGATCGCTGGATCTAAGCTGTCACCATAATGCGCTAGCCACTCACCATGCTGTTGAATGATTTCAAAACCTTGGATAGTCCGAAATAGTTCGCTGAGCGCGGTTAAATCCCACCCCGCCTGTGCGATAACATCACCAGTGATTAATTCAACATCTACGCGCTCGCACCACGCTTTTAGTCGTGTGAGACGCGCTTCTCCTATCAAGGGAGCAAATGCGTTATCAAGATACAGCGTCGACTGGATCGCCCCCGGCTGCGGTTTGCTCGCCAACGTTTCCAATACTTGATTTAGCATCGTCAGTGAGCGTGCAAAGATACCCGCAGTATCAAAGCTTCCCGCCAGTTCAAAGCAGTGACTTAAATCGAGCTTACCCAGTGTTGGGCGCAGGCCAAACAGCCCACAGTAGCTGGCTGGAACGCGAACCGAGCCGCCGGTGTCAGTGCCGATCGAAAAGTCGGCATCACCTGTTGCCACGGCGACGGCGCTGCCACTGGATGAGCCGCCAGGAATGCAACCTGGCGCCTTGGGATTTTCCGGCGTACCGTAATGAATATTTTGACCATTAAGACTGTAAGCGAGTTCATCGGTTTGCACTCGTCCTACACAAGTCGCCCCTTCGCCAAGCAGCGCCACAATCAGCGGTGAGGTTTTCTCCGCAGGTTGATGCGTCGTCAGCCAAGTTGGGTTCCCTGCTCCGGTTCTATAACCGCTGACATCAAATAAATCTTTAAATACAAATTTAGTATTGGACAGCGTACCGTGGCTGGTTGGCGCAATCGTATCTGGGCCTTGAGCGCAATAGACGCGAGCATCCTTACTCATAATATGTTCCTTTCTTCCAAGAGGTTAAGCTTATTTAGTCGCTACAGCCGCTTGGGTCTGTTCACTTTTTTGTGCGTATCGGTTAGCCAGTACCGCACAGTAGAAAATCTGAATCGGGTGATAAAGCATGATCGGCAGCAATAACATCCCAAGAGTTGGGTCAGCCCCAAAGATCACTTTTGCCATTGGCACCCCAGCAGCTAAGGTTTTTTTGGTGCCACAAAAAACGGCCGCCACTTCATCGGGCAAGTCAAACTTGGCACGGCGTGCACTCCACTGAATAAAGTGCACCATAACCACCAACACCACGACACAAATAGCAATAGAGGTAGCAAGAAGGCCAACCGAGAACTCACTCCAGATACCGTTTGCCACCGAGTCACAAAACGCGTTGTAGACGATCATGAGAATGACGTATTTATCAATCTTATTGGTAATCGCTTTATGCTTCTCGACCCAGTTGATGAGGTATGGACGTAATACTTGGCCAACAATCATTGGAATAAGCAGCAATTTGGCAATAGAAATGACTGACGCCATCAAATCCAATTCAGCGCCCTCAAAGCCCATAAATAGTTGAATCAGTAACGGAGTAATAAATACGCCAAGTACGCTGGAGAGCGACGCGTTAAAAATTGCGCCCGGCACGTTACCTTTACCAACGCTGGTCATGGCAACAGAAGAAGAGATGGTGCTTGGTAGCGCAAACAAATAACAGAAGCCAAACGCTAACGCCGCTGGCATATACGCCATAAACGCACCATTGAAAACGACCCAGAGTAGCGGGTACAGCGCGTAAGTGGCTAACTGAATAAAAATGTGGAGACGCCAATTACTTAGCCCTGCTTTAATGGCTTGTGGAGACAACCCCAAACCATGCAGGAAAAACACAATAGCCACACCGATACCAGTGAGTTGTTCGAGGTGAATCACCCCACCCGAGCGACCGATATCTGGGGTCACGGTTGCAAGGCCGATGGCAACCACCATCCCGACCAAAAACCACTCTTTTTTTATTTTCGCTAATACACTCATGTTATTTATAACTTTATTGTTAGGTTGGACATTGCAGCTATTCCAATTCATTCATTTGCGAATAACTATGGCTGATACTTTGGCTTAGCTTAACCGCATTTTGACCAAGGTATCGGTATACCTTATTGACTAAATAAGAGATCAGACTCATTGGCACCGCGTAGCTATCAAGCGGCGCATGATTGTTCATATGGCAGATAATGACATTCGAGACTTGGTCGGCGTATTTCTGCCCAGATTGGTCGGTAATCAACAGCGTTCGATAAGGTTTCAACTGTGCGAGCATGTCGCTAAACCCGCTCGCCCGGCGTCGAATACCGATCACAATCACAAAATCTTGCTCAGACAAGGACGCTAGATCTTCACCCAGCGTCTGACCAGGCACAGGTAGCAACTCGACGTGGCTTCGACACTGCATCAATTGCTGACGCATGTGCATCGCCAACGGATAACTATTGCGATAGCCAATCACCTTAACCGTTTTGGCTTGAGCAATGGCGTCTATCAGCGCTTTGGAATCCATATTGTTTAATTGGCTCCAAAGCTGTTCAAGGGCGCGCATATCATGCTGAATCTCCGGGTCTTCAATCGAAGAGGTTAATACCGGAACGCCCTTTTCACGTTCAGTGATCAATTCTTGGCGAAGCGCAACGTGATCATCGTAACCCAGTTGGCGAATAAACCGACTCACGCTGGTTTTGGATACATTACACGCCTCGGCAATTTGTCCGGTCGATAACATCAAAATATTTTCCGGATTCAACTGCAGAAAGTCTGCCACACGCCGACTGCTCTCGGTTAAACGAGCATAATGTTGCGTTATACGTTCACTTAACGAGTGGTGACTGTTTGGCATTCTAACTCCCATGGTTAATTAATCGTGGCGACACTTAACGTACCGCAGAAAGAAAACTTTGTAGCTCAGGGGTTTGCGGATTGGCAAACACCACATCACTTTGCCCCGTTTCCCACACTTTGCCTTGATTCATAAACACCACCCGGTCACCAACATCACGGGCAAAGTTCATTTCGTGCGTAACGAGAATCAGCGTCATGCCTTCTGCTTTGAGTTGCTCTAACACCTTAAGCACTTCACCGACTAATTCCGGATCAAGGGCAGAGGTAATTTCATCACACAGCAGCACTTTAGGATTCATTGCCAAAGAGCGAGCAATGGCAACACGCTGCTGCTGCCCGCCTGACAGATTGGTCGGATAGGCATCAAATTTGTCCGAAAGCCCAACTTTTTCCAGCAGCTCACGAGCAAGAGTTTCACACTCTGAAGGCGTTTTTCTTAGTACCAACTTTGGTGCAAGCATCACGTTTTCTCCCACAGTCATATGTGGAAATAAGTTGAAGCTTTGAAACACCATGCCCACACTACGACTGAGCAAGCGCAGCTTGTACTCATCATTTTCGACCGCTTGGTTGTCGACGATAACCACGCCATCTTGATAGGTTTCTAACCCATTCATACAACGCAGTAAGGTGCTTTTCCCCGACCCACTGCGACCAATAATCGAGACCACTTCCCCCGGCTCAACTTTAAGGTCGACCCCTTTTAGAACGTGGTTTTCGCCATAATATTTATGGACTTGTTCAACACTAACCAGCGACATGATTGCGAGCCTCCAAATAACGCGCCAAAAGAGAAAGCGGGTAACAAATAACAAAGTAAAGCAGCGCGACTAACGCAAACACTTTAAACGGCTGGAACGTCGCGTTATTCAGCATGGTTCCTGCTTTTGTCAATTCGACGAAACCAATGATCGACGCTAACGCGGTGCCTTTAACAATTTGCACCGAGAACCCAACCGTAGGCGCGATAGCTAAGCGCGCAGCTTGTGGCGCAATCACATAACGCATGCTTTGCAGATAGCTCAAGCCCATTGTGCGGCATGCTTCCCACTGTCCTTTTGGCAGTGACTCGATACACCCACGCCATATATCATGAAAAAAAGCGCTACTAAATAGCGTTAATGACAATGTTGCCGCCGTCCAAGGACTCACTTCAATCCCAACCAGTGATAACCCAAAAAAGGCCAAAAACAGCTGCATTAACAACGGCGTCCCTTGAAACACTTCAACATACGCCTTAATCAAATAACCAAATGCGGGGTTACGTGTACTGCGTAAAAACGTCAATACCAATCCCAACAAACCACCGCAAACAAACGCAATCAAAGACAGCGCGATGGTCCAACGTGCGGCCAGCAACAAGCTACGTACGATATCCCAATCAGTAAATTGCATCATAATCGTGCCTCCTACAGCGATGGGTTTCTAAACGTAACGCGTTTAACCAGCGCAAAACACTGACGCATCACAATCGCAAGTACCAAATAAATCGCCGCTGTCATAATGTAAGACTCAAAACTTAAAAAGCTTCGCGACTGCACAAAGTTGGCGGCGAACGTTAAGTCTTCCACCGAAATCTGCGACACCACGGAAGAACCGAGCATCACGATAATGCATTGACTGACGATGGCTGGGTAAACCCGTTGATAGGCCGGTGGAATCACGATACTCATAAAAATTTGGCGTCTGGTTAATCCTAACGTTTTCCCCGCTTCCCACTGCCCTTTTGGTGTTGCTTCAATACCCGCTCTTAAAATTTCGGTTGAGTAAGCCCCAAGGTTAATGACCATGGCAATAAACCCAGCCTGCCACGCAGATAGCTTGAGCCCCAGCGCTGGTAAACCAAAAAAGATAAAGAACAACTGCACAATAAAAGGCGTATTTCGAATCACTTCAACATATAGCGAGCAAAGCCATCTCAGCCACTGGCTTTGACTGGTTTTTGCCGCAGCGCACAGCGTGCCCAGCCCTAGCCCACACACCGTTGATATCAAGGTAAGCTCAACCGTGGTGCCAAGCCCTGCCACAAACTGCGGCAGGTAGGGAGTCAGCCCACTAAAATCTAGCTGATAACTCATAGTAAGCCCTATGCACCGAGATCTTTAGGAAACGGTGCTTTCAACCATTTCTGAGACAATTCCTCAACCACACCTTGTTGCTTCGCTTCATCTATGAGCGTGTTAACTTCTTCAACCAGCGCGGTTTCACCTTTAGCGACACCGACATAGCAAGGGGAGTTTTTCAGCAAGAACTTGGTTTCAGGCGCTTTACCCGGAAAGCGATTGGCAATTTCAGTCACCACCAGGTTCCCGGTTGCAATTAAGCTCACTTGACCTGATAAGTACGAAGACAGCGTCGCGTTATTGTCTTCAAAACGCTTGATCACGGTATCGTCACCTACCAATTTACTCAGCTCCAAATCTTCCACAGAACCTCGAGTCACACCGACGGTTTTACCGCTCAGATCACTAGGTGCAGACACTGATTCTTCATTCGCGCCAAACACGCCCAAATAAAACGGCGCGTATGCTTGAGTAAAATCGATGGCTTTCTCACGCTCTGGGTTTTTACCCATGCTTGAAATCACTAAATCCACTTTACCCGTTTGTAAGTAAGGAATACGGTTAGCGCTAGTAACCGGAACAAGCTCGAGTTTGACATCCATTTTGTCCGCTAAGTACGCCGCCATATCAATGTCGTACCCTTGTGGCTGCAAATCAGTGCCCACCGAACCAAACGGTGGAAAGTCTTGCGGCACCGCCACTTTTAGTACACCACGCTGTTTGAGGGTCTCCAATTGGTCTGCTTGGGCATGGCTCACTCCTAGTAGCAACCCAAGCGCTATCATCGCTTTTGATATCACATTGCTCAATTTCACTCTGTATCTCCTTAAACTAAATGAAACGTTTGAAACAATTACCGTTAACATCGCAACGTTCGTGCCAAACCGAAGCAAAATAAAAACCGCAATGATATGAGTCAGTTAGTACCAAGTGCGGATTTATAATTTACTATTCAATTAATAAAGTGAAACTTTTGGTGCAACAATGAATCTTGTTGGTGCAATCGTTTCATTATCTCTGTTTGTATTCATATAAGCAAAGGCTGTCTGCATAAAACAGACAGCCTTATCATTTTTAGCCTTTTTGCTTCGACATTTCGAGCGTTGATAATTTTACCGATGATGACTGCATCATGATTCGATAAGACAGTGCTGCAACCGCACCACCAATGAACAATGAATAGTTCGCTAAATCAGTGACAATGAAGGTCGTGACAATCGCCACCAAACCAGCAAATACTAACGCGTATACGCTCTTCATATTAATACCGTTCTCGTACCAGTAAAGCCCTTTAGGTGACTCGGTGTACAGTGAAGGAATGTCAATTTCGCCTTTCTTCACGAGGTAGTAGTCAACCAAGATAATGCCGTACAGTGGCCCAATCATCGCCGCCAATACATCCACTGTGTAGTGAATCACTTCTGGGTTATTAAACAGGTTCCAAGGCGTCAACAGTACGGAACCAAAAGCGGCAATAAACCCGCCCGCTTTAAAGCTGATCTTTTGTGGAGAAACGTTAGAGAAGTCAAACGCTGGCGCAACAAAGTTCGCCACAATATTGATGCCGACGGTAGCGAAGATAAATGTCATCGCACCAAGCACAGTAATTAATCCAGAATCAAGGCGTTTTACGGTTTCAACTGGATCAGTAATCATCTCGCCAAATACAGGTAGAGAAGCTGAAACAATCACCACACTGAAGACAGAAAACAGAACAAAGTTCAGAGGTAGACCCAACCAGTTGCCTAATTTGAGCTTTTTGTAGCTACCGCAGTAACGAGAGAAGTCACTAAAGTTTAACGTGGGTCCAGCAAAGTACCCGGCCACCAAGGCAGATGCGATAAACATTTGAACAAACGCATCCCAACCTTCCAGTTTCTTCGAACTTAGGTTAAAGCTAATGTTGTCCCAACCAGCAAGGTTTATCATGTAAATACAAAGCGCAAACATTGCAATGTAAATCGCAGGCCCAGACCAATCAATCACTTTACGAATCGCATCCATACCAAACATGAAAACAATCCCTTGAATCACCCACATTGCGATGAAACCAACCCAACCTAAATAAGAAAGCCCTAAGAAAGTCGGCTCAGAAAGGCTTGCCATATTCGGGAAAAAGTAAAGTAAAAGAATGATGAATGAGCTAGAAGCCAAGAAGGTCTGAATCCCGTACCAAACCACCGCAATCAGGCCACGAATCACAGCTGGAATATTGGCTCCAAACACACCAAATGACATACGAGCGACCACCGGGAATGGCACACCGGCTTTTTGTCCAGGCTTGCCCATCAAGTTTGCAAACAGCATCACCACCATAATGCCGACTAACAAACTGATGAAGACCTGAATTCCGTTTAGCCCAAGGGCAAACAGACTCGCTGCGAACACATAGCCACCCACGCTGTGAACATCAGACATCCAAAAAGCAAAAATACTGTACCAACCCCACTTCTGTTCTTTATCAGGAGCGAGATCCTCGTTGCTTAAACGTTTACTAGGAGTAAAGTCCTTTTCCATTGTTTTATTTCCTTATCGCACATTGTATACAATCCTAAATACAAGTTGTGTGCCAAAACGTTAAAGCAACGTATTTCCTAGGTTTATCGAAAACTCAATAGACATTTTTAAGCGCAATTGCACTAAGATAGATCACAATTGCAACCTTGCGGTGCAAGGCTTTCTCGGTAAACGGTGAAAAGTCACGCTTTTACTGGAAATAGTAAGGTAAAAAAGTACTAATAAAATGGTATACATATTGCTAAGATATTTTGTATACAACCGTAGCAAAGAGAGTATCATGTCTAACGACGAGAAGATTTATCGAAAGATGTTGAAAGCCATCGTTGAGCACCAATTACCTCCTGGTGAGCGCCTTCCCGAAGATAAGCTATCTGAAGCGTTTGGAGTGAGCCGGACAGGCATACGAAAAGTGCTACAACGCTTGGCAATTGAACGCTTTGTCGTTATTCAACCCAACAAAGGTGCGCAAGTAAACCGCCCTAGCCGCCAAGAAGCGGAAGAGGTTCTCGAGAGCCGCATTATGTTAGAGCCGCTTCTATTACCCGATGTGATCGATAATTGGCAGCCACGTTGCCTTGACCATTTCGTGACGATGGTGGAAGAGGAAAAACGCGCCGATCGCGAAGGTGACCTTGCCAGCTCAATACACCTCACCGCCAAGTTTCACTATGAACTGGCTAAGCTGGGTAACAACTCCGTACTCGCTGAATTTATTGAGCAACTTTGTTACCGCTCGTCATTAGTGATTGCCGCCTACGGTACGCGTGAAAGCGTAAGCTGTGATTGTGGCGATCACCACGCTTTGCTGGAGCTGATTGATAATGGAAAAATCGAGCAGGCCCAGCACTGGATGACTCATCACCTCAAACAGATCAAAGCCTCTATCTCGCTTCGAGGTAAACGCGATGATCACATTGATTTCCAAAAGCTTTTCTCTGGAATGGAATAATTATGCGAATTCAAATTATCAACCCTAATACCTGCCAAGGGATGACCGATAAAATAGCCCAAAGTGCACAGAGCGTTGCCTTACCAACGAGTGATATTCTTGCCCGCTCACCTGCTCATGGGCCTGAAAGTATAGAGAGTGCTTTTGATGAAGCCATTGCTGGTGCCGCGGTATTGGATGTTGTCGCTGATGGCGAACAGCAAGGCGTCGATGCGCATATCATCGCCTGTTTTGGTGATCCTTCAATTGATGCGGCGCGCGAAATTGCTCATGCCCCCGTTATCGGCATCGCGGGTGCCGCGTTCCAACTCGCGAGCCTTGTTGCTCATCGCTTTGGTGTGGTGACGACCATGAGCAGAACCTTGCCAGCGGCCCACCATCTGTTGGATCGTTACGGTTACGCGCACCTTTGTTCTGGCGTTCGTGCCACCGACATTCCGGTATTAGATTTAGAACACGTAGAACACAGTATCTATCAACAACTGTTGGACGAGTGCCGTGCAGCGATTGAACAAGATGGCGCCGAAGCCATTGTGCTCGGCTGTGCAGGAATGTCTGATTTGGCCAATGAATTAAGCCTTGAGCTGCAAGTCCCCGTTATTGATGGGGTTGCCGCCGCAGTCAAACTGGCAGAATCACTGCATCAACTCAAACTGACAACGTCAAAAAGCGGGCAATACGCTGCGCCATTAGGCAAAGCCTTCATTGGACGCTACGCACATTTAAGCCGCTAATTAAAACAACAAGGAACTCAACATGGACGTAAATAACCCACGAGATTATATCGGCTACGGTCGAGACAATGTGCCAGACGCCAACTGGCCCAATAAAGCCAAAATTGCCGTGCAGTTTGTATTAAATTACGAAGAAGGTGGTGAAAACTGTGTCTTACATGGTGACCCACACGCGGAAACTTTCCTTTCAGAAATGGCAGGCGCAGAACCCTACCCAGCTCGCCATATGAGCATGGAATCTTTGTACGAATACGGGTCACGTGCCGGGGTTTGGCGCATTCTCAATGAGTTCAAAAAACGCCAGTTGCCGCTGACCATTTTTGGTGTTGCAACCGCATTGCAGCGCAACCCTGAAGTTTTGAAAGCAATAATGGAAGATGGACACGAGATTGCGTGTCACGGTCTGAAATGGATTCACTATCAAGACAAGTCGATGGAAGAAGAGCGTCAGCATATGCATGAAGCGCTTGAGATCATTGAAAACTTGACCGGTAAGCGTCCTATTGGTTGGTATACTGGACGTGATTCACCGAATACACGCTTATTGGTCGCCGAGCAAGAAGGCCTGCTTTATGACTCTGACTATTATGGTGACGATCTGCCGTTTTGGACTGACGTTCCTGATGGTGAAGGTCAAACCAAACCACACCTCGTGATTCCTTATACTCTTGATACTAACGACATGCGCTTCGCATCGCCGTACGGTTTTAGCCATGGGGAAGAGTTCTTCCAATATTTGAAAGAGAACTTTGACTGTTTGTATCAAGAGGGTGAAACCAAGCCTAAGATGATGAATATCGGTATGCACTGCCGAATTTTAGGTAAGCCAAGTCGCTTTATGGCGCTGAAAAAATTCCTTGATTACGTGCAATCATTCGATGATGTGTGGGTAACCACTCGCGAGCAAATCGCCCATCACTGGATAGAGAACCATCCGCCGAAATAATGGTTGAAGGCGTTTTTTAAATCGTTCCAATCCTTTCACCAAGCCAAAGCCACTCGCCCCTTCCTGAGAGTGGCTTTTTTTATGCGCCTAGCCTCTTATCCCAATTTTGGTGCAAAAGCTCTAGACCAGAGCCACATCATTAAACCTAAGTTTATAATAAATAAAGATAAATTTGAATAACACAGCATGGCATATAGCTTGCTTAAAACTAATACAATAACGAAAACAACATTGTATACAGGAAAGTATTATGTCTAAACAAGGAAGTGACGAGCTGATTTATGCGCTCGATGACAAACCCGAAACCGTGCCTGCCTTTTACGCCGGTTTGCAGCATGTTCTTGCGAGTTTCGTTGGAATTATTACCCCGACTCTGGTGATTGGCGGCGTGCTTGGTTTGGGATCTCATGTCCCGTATTTAATTAGCATGGCACTCATTGTCTCTGGTGTCGGCACGTTTATTCAAGCGCGGCGTATCGGTCCCATTGGCGCTGGGATGATATGCGTACAAGGTACCAGTTTTGCGTTTTTGGGCTCTGTTTTGGCGGCAGGTTTTATTGCCAAATCGAAAGGTGGCGGCCCTGAAGAGATCTTATCGTTGATCTTTGGCGTGTGTTTTGTCGGTGCATTTATTGAAATTTTTCTGTCCCAGTTTATTGGCAAGCTTCGCAAAATTATTACTCCGATCGTTACTGGTGTCGTTGTTACCACCATTGGCATTTCACTGATTAAAGTCGGCATGACAGACTTAGCCGGTGGAATGAAAGCGCCAGATTTCGGTCAGTGGCATAACTTGGCGCTCGGCGCCGTGGTACTGGTGACGATTATCCTAATGAACCGTTCAAAAAACCTCATGGTGCGTTTGTCATCAATCCTAGTGGGTATGGTGGTTGGCTACGCGATCGCGGCACTAATGGGGATGGTAAATCTTGAGGGCGCGTTTAACCAGCCCATGGTCAGTATTCCGGTGCCCTTCAAATACGGTTTTGATTTTGATTGGTATGCTTTCGTCCCAATCGCGGTTATTTATGCCATTACAGCGATTGAATCGACAGGCGATTTAACCGCAAACTGTATGATCACTAAACAGCCAGTCACAGGGCCGACTTATCTGCGACGCATTAAGTCCGGCATTTTAGGTGACGGGGTCAACTCACTCATCGCATCGGTATTTAACACCTTTCCCAACACCACGTTCAGCCAAAATAACAGTGTGATTCACCTTACTGGTATTGCGAGCCGTTATGTCGGTTATTTTGTGGCTCTGATCTTATTCGTTTTAGGTCTGTTTCCCATTATCGGCGGCATTTTAACAACAATCCCTAAACCGGTGATTGGTGGTGCAACCTTGGTGATGTTTGGCACTGTGGCGGCCGCGGGCATTAAAATTATTGCTCGTGAGCAGCTTGATCGTAGAAACTTAATGATTCTAGCGGTTTCGTTTGGCATTGGGCTGGGCGTTATGCTGGTTCCTGACATCGTGAAAGAGATGCCAAAACTGCTGCAAAGCGTTCTAGGCTCGCCGGTCACCACCAGTGGTATTGCGGCGATAATTATGACGCTGATTCTATCGGAAGAGGAAGAGACTCAACCGCAAACCAAACAAGCCTGGAGTGAGGAACACAGCTAAGCGCAAGCGTGGATAAAAAAACACCCAGCCATTGTGCTGGGTGTAAAGTATGCAGCCTGTGACGGTTAACACCCCAAGCAATAAAAAGAAGCGCTAGCCGACATGGAAAGCGCTCCCTTTGGGGGTGTTTGCTGCATAAAATCGGTTAATCGTGGCTAAACCTCGTGGCGTCAAACATGTTAAGAAAGCGGTGCACAATATAGGTAACAAGTAATGTAACAACGATGGCAAACAATACACTGCTCACTCGATATAGCGCACTAAACACGAGGTCGCCGTCTGGCGCGAGATACTGCCCAAACAGAATTCCCAGCGTGGTCAACCCACCGAATCCGGCACCAGAACCACTGGATTCTTTAACGTGCATGTAGCTAAACACCATGGTGCCAATCCAAAGCAGTGGGACGACAAACAGCAGTAATCCAGACCAGTCATAAAGAAATAACTGCCCCACCATACCAAAGCTCACCCCCATCAAAGTGCCCATTGCCCGTTTGCGCGCGTACCCTAATGCGCCATTCCAATGCATGGGAAAAAGCAATAGTAACGTCGTCGCTTGGGCCGACATGGAATCACTAAGATCAAAAATCTGAAACACCAAAAATGATAATGTGGCGATGGTCGCGCCCATCAATGCTTCATGACGCATGCGGTGCGATTTTTTCGGCTCGGTTGGCCTTGGTGGTGGCTGACGCGGTTCGACATCGGGAATCAAATAGGTCATCAAATACGCAATACCAATCGAAAGAATATTGGCAAGCAAGTTACCCATAATTAATTCATTGAGATCCGTCGACTGATAGCTGGCAAAATGCAACATAATACTCAAGCTGATGACACTGTTTGCCCCAAACAGGAACAAACTGCCTTTCGACATGGCTGCGAATTTGCCAATGAAAAGCAGGAAAACGATCATCGTCATCATCATTGGGTGACTACCGAAATAGCCACCAAGCAGTCCCACTTCCAGACCGCACACTACACCAGCCGCAAGCAGTTGCTTCGCTGCACTCATGCTCATGACGGGTACCATACCAAGCAGCAACATAGGCGTGACGGTAAAAAAGACACCGTTATTCCAACCAAACAACTTACAGATAGTAAACCCGAGCGTAGAGCCACACGCGATACGCAAACATTGTCTGAAGTCATTTTCAGACATCGAATGGTCCCAAAGTTTCATACCGCCTCCGTTAGTAAATGTAGTGGAGGATGCTCAAGAAACGAATTTGCACACGAGCTAAAAAGCCAAAGAAAAAGCCGTCTGGTACTAATTGAACACTGGCGCGTGCTCCTGATGGCATGTTCTCTGCAATATCGGACTCAAGGATATCAACGTGCAGGCGCATACGCTGAGCATCTCGAACCCAACGGTTAGATGTTGTTGGCGCGGCTAAACGGCCATTAGCTTCAATCTGTCCGTCGCTAACCCCGGCATCAATACTGCTGACTGCCGCTTCAAACACTTGGCCTGGTTTGCTGTCAAACGCCACCAACGCTTTGCTGTCCGTGGTAAAGTGACGCAGACTTTTTTCACGAAAATCGGCAATCACATCCACTTTATTTGAGACCAACGCGACCAAAGGGGTTCCCGCGGCCGTGTACGTTCCCGATTCCAGTTGTAAGTTAGTGACAATCCCATCACTCTCTGCCACAGCTTGAGTGTATGAAAGATTTAATATCGCCGAATCTAACTCGTTACGAGCAACACGAATATTAATGTTGTTATCGGATGTGTCTCCGCGGCTTACAATCAGCTGTTTTAAACGCGCTTTTGAGGCGAGCAAATTGGCTTTGGCTGCGGTAGCCTCACTAACGGCATCATCACGTAACTGCTGCGAAGTGCCCTTACGATTAAACAGCGTATCAAGACGGTTTGCTTCACGTTGTCTTTGGGCAAGCGTCGTTTCCGCCGCAACCACGTCCGCACGCGCCGCTGCGATAGAAGCATCAAGTTGAGCGTTATTTTGTTTTACCGTTTCTAAGTTGAGCTTTGCTTTTTCTACTGCCAACTCATATTGCTGAGGATCGATTTCAAACAGCACATCACCTTTATGGACAACTTGGTTGTTGTGGACATAAATGTTGGTGATTTGACCACTAACACGAGGCGCGACTTTGGTCGTCACTCGAGTCGCCATCGCTTGTGGTGTCACTGGCATCGCCAAATCAGCAATCAGAAAATAAACAAATAAAGCAAGGAATACCGAGCAGGATATTTTAATCCAGCGGGTAAATTTCTGATCTGGGGTCATAGAACATTACTTCTCTTTAATACAAATAGGATGACTTATTCACTAAGTACGGCAGTGGCGTTGAGAGAAATTCTTTCAAGGATTGAACGCATTAATTGCATTTCTTCTTCACTGATACCCTGAAGAATTTGACGACGAACATTGAAAATACGCTGCTCCAACTGCTCAAGGATTACCTTACCTTGCGCAGTTAAGCGAACATTACGGACACGTTTATCATGCTCACAACAGTGACGCGTCACCAACCCTTGTTCTTCAAGTTGATTGAGTGTACGCATTAAAGAAGCGAGCTCGATTTCTAGTGCATCGGCTAATGTCTTCTGGCTTACGTTGTCGCCTAGCCGTTTTAACTTCCACAACGCAGTCCAACGCGAATGGGTTAAACCGAGTGGCGAAAGTTCTTCGTCGGCCACGGTTTTCCACAATCGAGTTGCTCGACTCATCTGTTCGACAGGCGACAATTCATTTGTGTTATGGATGTCTAACTTCATTATTTGGCTACACCATTACTTAGCAGGCTAAGCAATGTATAATACTTAGCATGCTAAGTAAAGTTTTTGTGACTAAATTCTCATTATTCGTGTAATAAAAGCTATTAATCATTCACAATGTAAGGACAAACATTATAAGCGTCGCACATTTTCCCTTGGCATATTTCAAAACAATTACTCAATGTTTACCACCTGACAACAACACGTTAAGCACATGTCCCAAACGCACTGCGAAAAATGGCGCGAGTCACGATGCTCCGCCCGGCATTATTTCTCATGGAACAACGCGCTCATTGCCTAGAGTTATTGCTAAAAGTTCAGAAAAGGTGTTTGATTGATAGAGATGTTGTAAATGAAGGATTCTTCCTATGTGTCGCTGGCTTGCTTATCAAGGCAGTCCTATTTACCTTGATGAATTGGTATATGAACCAGAGTATTCACTCATCCATCAGAGTCTCGAAGCCCGCAAGGCGATTACTCGAGTCAACGCCGATGGTTTTGGCCTGGGTTGGTATACCGAGCGAAGTACACCTGGGCAATTTCATGAAGTATTACCCGCTTGGGGTGATGAAAACTTAAAGTCCCTGACACACCACATTCGCTCACACCGTTTTATGGCACATATCCGTTCTTCAACAGGAACCCAAGTATCGCGCAGTAACTGCCATCCGTTTATCATTGGCAATTGGATGTTCTTGCACAATGGACAAATTGGCGACTTTACAAAGGTCAAATACGAGTTAGAACGCCGATTACCGGAATACCTGTATATTGAAAAGCGCGGAACAACAGACAGCGAATTAATCTTTCTATTGATGATCAAAAATGGTCTGCGCCATACACCAGTCAAAGCTATACGCACCACGATTGCTGAAATTGAATCAGTCATCGAAGAAAAGCAGGCGGGTGAGCATCCATTTAAAGCCTCAATGTGCATTTCTGATGGCGACCAATTCTGGGTTGTCAGATACAGTACCGATGAGCAGCCACCAACCATTTTCGCGAAACCGCAACAAGATGCCATGGTTTTAGCCTCAGAACCCCTCGACAGTGATCCACAGTGGAAAATCATTAAACCGCAAACCATCACGCATGTGGTCGGCAATAAGACCATTGCCTACCCGATTGAAGAAACCAGCGCATTCACTCTTCAACAAAAAGCCACCTCATAGGTGGCTTCATTTCACTTTATTGCTCGATTAAAGTGCCGATTTCCATGCCGATTCTGGCAACAGATATAAGCCTGCTTGGTGGCTTGAACCTTGCCCGACAATATGCCCAATGCCACTTGCCATCACTGCAAGCGTCACATCAAACGCATTTAGACTGTCGCCATACCCTGCCGTTAAATTAAACATTGAACCATCGGCCAAAAGGTAGACCGTTTTACTATTCCATTGATAAGCGTCAACATGAGGCATTGGCTGAGTGTGCGTCGCCACTTGCTTGAGATACTCAACATTAATTTCTTTCGCCACATGCCCGACATTCAAGACAAATACACCATCTTTCATCGCCTGCAAGTGAGTCGCACTGACCACATCATCCGCACCTGTCGCGGTGGCGATCACATCGGCATACTGGGCAGCTTCGGCGAGCTCAACGACTGGCCAACCATCGTATTTAGCTTGCAGTGCACGCGCCGGGTCTAACTCAACGATCTGCACCTGTCCGCCATAAGCCTTAGCAGAGGCCGCAACGCCCTGCCCGACCAACCCATAGCCGATCACTACCACAATTTTTTCATGTAAGGTCAGGTGTGTGGTTTGAAAAAAGGTATGCCAAGCCGTTAGTCCTACCATGTGTCGGTTATGCAGCCCCTCTTTAACGGGTAGATCATCCCAGTTAAAAATGGGGTAATCAGGCGTAACCCCACCTAAACGACTAATGCCTGACCCCGTAGCTTCTAGGCCAGCTTTAATCTTATGTTGACGTGGCATTTGATGCAGGCGAGAAGTTAAATCTGCACCCATTTCGCATAAATGGCTCGGCTGCCAATCCAAGGCTTTATCGAAAGAGTCGAACCAATCCTGCTCACTCATATCACGCCATGCGTGAGCACATGCCCCCTTGTGTTTGAGATAATCGACGACGTCATTTTGGACTGTGGTTGGGTTGCACGTGGTGAGATAAATCTCCGCGCCTTTATCGAGGAGTCCGCCAACTAACGGCGCCATTTTCAAATCCAAATGCATGTTGCACGCAAGTTTGACCCCATTTAAATCAGGCAAGGCGGCAATCGCCGCGTGAGTTCGGGGCATATGACGGGCAGCCCATGCTAATTCTGCAGAAAAATCCTTGTACATATCATCAAACTCCAGGAATAAATTTCAATTTATCTTACTGAAATAACGGC
Source organism: Vibrio sp. AK197 (assembly GCF_053903115.1). NCBI lineage: Bacteria > Pseudomonadati > Pseudomonadota > Gammaproteobacteria > Vibrionales > Vibrionaceae > Vibrio > Vibrio sp. AK197. The sequence continues at coordinate 601,974 of NZ_CP096429.1, read as the reverse complement.
GTTTTGATAGTGTTAAACGAGATAAATCATTTCAATACTATGAGTATCCCACTCCACTTCAGTATCAAGTTACGCCCATAAAAAAAGTATCCACCGGCATAGCCGGTGGTTTTTCATATGCGCCTATAAGGCTCTCCTACTGGCAGCGCCCTAGCAGGCGCGTAGTGATCTGACATTTGCATATGACTATTTCCTGCGGCCCGTAAACGGGCTACCTGAATACGGGAGCGATAATTGCTCTCCCATTTTATCCTGCTCTAATTGGTGCTTGATGTAATTTTGTATCTTGCTCGTATTCTTACCTACCGTATCTACATAATAACCTCGGCACCAAAACTCTCGATTTCTATATTTAAACTTCAAATCGCCGAATCGTTCATAAAGCATTAGGCTACTTTTGCCTTTCAAGTACCCCATAAACCCTGAAACACTCATTTTGGGCGGTATTTCTAAAAGCATGTGGATATGATCCGCGCAACATTCCGCTTCAAGAATGTTCACATTTTTCCATTCACATAGTTTCCTCAATATTTCACCTATCGCTCTACGTTTTTCTCCGTAGAAAACTTGCCTTCTATATTTCGGTGCAAAGACTATGTGGTATTTACAGTTCCAGCGCGTGTGCGCTAAGCTCTTTTCGTCCCCCATTGGGACCCCCTTTCAATTCTTAATTAACTCTTGCAGTTGCCAGACCACAAGACGTTTTTATCAAATTGAAAGGGGTTATATAACTGACTTATAGCTATAAGCTTTACGGAACCCCCAGCCTAGCTGGGGGTTTTCTCTATACAAAAAAACGGCGATGCTAAGCATCGCCGTTTGGTTCACCCAATAATTGGATTTATTAGAATTCCTTAGTCTACGCTCAGTGAAGACATATCAATCACGAAACGGTGTGCTAGGTCACCTTGAGCTAGACGCTCAAATGCACCATTGATACCGTCCATCTTGATCATTTCACATTCTGGGTAGATGTCGTGCTTAGCACAGAAATCGATCACTTCTTGAGTCTCTTTGATACCACCGATGAGAGAACCTGCGACACTGCGACGGTTGAACACAAGTGGTACTGACATAAGCTCTTCTAGTGGGCCTACTTGACCAACGATAACAAGAGAACCGTTAACGTCTAGCAGTGGCGTGTACACGTTCACGTCGTGTTTTACTGGTACGGTGTCGATGATAAGATCAAACGCAGCACCATTTGCTTGCATTTCATCAGCATCAGATGAAGCAAGGATGCCTTTCGCACCGAGTGCTTTTGCTTCTTCTTCTTTTGATTTAGAACGGCTGATAACAGTCACTTCTGCGCCCATTGCAACAGCAAGTTTTACCGCCATGTGACCAAGACCACCAAGGCCAACAACACCGACGCGAGAACCTTCTTTCACACCCCAGTGACGAAGTGGAGAGTAAGTGGTGATACCTGCACATAGAATAGGTGCTGTACGAGATAGATCCATGCTTTCAGGAATGCTTAGAACGAACTCTTCACGAACGACGATGTGTTTAGAATAACCACCTTGAGTGATTTCACCAGATTGACGATCAGGTGCACCGTACGTTGGTGTCATACCGTGACGGCAGAATTGCTCTTCATGATTATGGCATTGATCACACTCTTGACAGCTATCGACCATACAACCAACAGCAACTTGGTCACCCACTTTGTAGTTTTTCACATCTGAACCAACAGACAGTACTTTACCTACAATTTCATGACCAGGAACGAGTGGGTATGGTTGATCACCCCAGTCGCCGTTTACTGTATGCAAATCTGAGTGACAAACACCAGAATACAAAATTTCAATTGCTACATCATTTGGACGCAATTCTCGGCGTTCAAAGTGGTAAGGAACGAGATCTGAGTCAGCTGAATGAGCTGCATATCCTAATGTTTTCATTAATTTATAACCTTTTTCTATTGAATAAGTGTCAAGATTATTGCCGTTAAGGCAGCGAGTACTATTATCAAAGATAGTTGACCCTTTTAGTATGCTCAATTCTCTCTGAAATATGCACGATTCTACAAAAATCAGTGAGGAAAGCGTCTCTAAGCCAAGGTTTGATGATTAATTGTGCTCTCTGGAATATTTTGCGTATTACGGTCAAGTGACGGGGCGACGCCAAACGTACGTCCGTAATCGCGGCTAAATTGTGATGCACTTTCATAGCCAACGCGGTACGCCGCAGAAGAAATCTCCATACCTTGCATAATCAAACGACGCGCTTCGTACAAACGCAACTTCTTTTGAAACTGCAAAGGCGACAGCATGGTGATGGTTTTAAAGTGCTGATGCAAAGAAGAGACACTCATGTTCACTTCATTCGCTAAGGTTTCAACCTTAATTGGACAGTGGAAGTGTTCATTTAAATATTGCACAGCGCGCATGATTTTACTGCTGGATGAATCATAAGAGCATAAGTGGCGAAGACGCGCCCCCATCGGGGTATTGAGCAACCGATAGGCGAGCTCTCGTTCAAGCATTGGATATAACACCGGCACATCACTTGGATTATCGAGCAAGTCCAACATGCGTCGCATCACATCCATCAAATCATCGGTTGGTGAATTAATCGTCACTGCTGGCATGTCCGCCGCTTCAGTTTGCGGATTGACCTGAATCGTTGGCATCACACTGACTAACACATCCATATCCAATTCAAACACCAAGCATAGATACGGTTTTTGTTCAGATGCATCGACGATATTGGACGTAATCGGCATATCAACCGACGCCACTAAACACTGCCCAGCGACAAACTCTTGATTCTCACCTTGCAAAGATAAACTTTTAACCCCTTGAAGGGTAAGAATAAAACTGGGTTTATAGATATTTGCATCGCATCGGGTAGGACGAGACGCTCGAAAGAAACTCAGCGCTTTAAGCTCAGTCGTATTCATGCCGTCATGTTCGATATGGGCGGCAACTTGCTGTGCAAACCTCTGAGTTAACTCATTCATTTTGGTAATCCCTTTATAAAAATGACGCAAATAAGTGAATTGTTACGAGCCGTAAAATTTTCTTACATCTTTAATTGACGGCAAACTTAGCTTTGTAGAATCAAGCAAGTGTTTTGGAGAAACGTGATATTGGTATCGTCAGCCTGTATCTAGACTAGTAACAATACCATCTATGCTGTTGAAAGGTAACTACAGTTAAGTAAGCAAAGGTATCCATTTTTGTTCAATGATATAGAGAATTAGGCAAACATCATCCGGTTAATACCCCCGGTCATGTTGCTATTGAGATGGTGCTGAGCAGCAATACCTTCTATACAGAAACCTTTGTTACAGGTTACAGCCACAACAGCAGAAAACGATCACCCCCAAACCGTCAGTGGAAACCAACTTGGCGACCTCTGACGGTTTATTCAGACCATTGCACGAAGATACGCTAAAAACAAGGAACTTTAGTCTATGAAAAAAAGATACCAAATCCCTTTGCTTGTCTCGCTCCTTTCCGCCTCTGTCTATGCTGCAGATAGCAGCTCAAGCAAGGCGATGCTCGAAACCGTTTCACCAAAGATGGCACAAACGCAAGAGTTTATGGACAACGAGCTTTGGAAGCGTTCTGAACTGTCACCAAAAGAGCGTAGCCTTGTCACCTTTGCCGCAGCGATAGCGCGCGACCAAACCGCAGTGATGAGCGAACAAATCGAGCAAGCGCTTGATAATGGTGTAACGCCAAAAGAGTTGTCTGAAACTATGACCCACCTGGCTTTTTATGCTGGCTGGGGTAACGCAATGTCAGCCGTCAAAGCGGCAGAGCCTATCTACAAAGCTCGTGGTATAAAACCTAGCGACATTGAACCTGCAAACATCAAACTTTTACCGATTAACGAAGAAGCAGAAAAAGCACGTGCTGATTTCGTTGATGAGCGTTTTGGCGACGTTTCGCCAGGTGTTGTCCAATACACCACAGACAAGCTATTTAAAGACTTATGGCTTCGTCCAAACCTTGCGCCAAAAGATCGTAGCTTGGTAACCGTCAGTGCGTTAGTGGCGTCCGGTCAAGCAGAGCAAGTGCCTTTCCATTTAAACAAAGCAATGGATAACGGCTTAACCAAAGAACAAGCGTCAGAAATCTTAACCCAACTAGCCTTTTACTCAGGTTGGCCAAAAGCATTTTCTGCCCTACCCGTATTTAAAGAAGTGTTTGAATCACGCGACTAAGCGAAATAGAAAGGAGAGACCATGAAAAAAATGACTTACACCGCAACTGCAGCGCTATTCCTTACTTTGTCGGCCGGTTCAATCGCCAGCGAAGAACTTAAAACCACCGTCATTAAAAGTGGCGACAACCAATCGTTTGTTGGCCCAGAAGATTACTTCACAGGCCAGGCGAATGTTGACATGCTTTTCAAGCCTGCCGATGACATCCCAGCCTCAGCCGCTTACGTAACATTTGAAGCAGGTGCTCGCTCTGCTTGGCACACTCACCCTGCTGGACAACGTTTGATCGTGACAAAAGGGACAGGTCTTACCCAGGAATGGGGTGGTCCAGTTCAAGTCATTCATGAAGGTGATGTCGTGGTATGTCCACCTGGAGTAAAACACTGGCATGGCGCAAGCCCAGACTCAGCAATGACTCATATTGCTATCACGGGTGATAAAGACGGCAAGAACGTAACTTGGATGGAAAAAGTCAGCGACGAGCAATACAACGCAAAGTAATGCCCTAAGCTCAATCATCTACTGAGCAAAAGCCCTGCACAATAATGTGCAGGGCTTTTTTATTAACTGATGGCGCAACATCAATAACGATCGCCGACGACCTCAATTTTTGCCATACCTTGCGCAAGCTGTTGTAAGTCTTCAGAGCTCAATTGAATGTCCGCTGCCGCCATGTTTTCTTCTAGGCGTGACAACGTTCTCGACCCAGGAATAGGAACAATCCACGGCTTTTGTGCCAATAACCACGCTAGGGCAATTTGTGCCGACGTCGCGTTGTGCTTTTCACCAATACTTGCCAGTAAGTCGATGACGACCTGATTCGCGTCAATCGCCTCAGGCGTAAATCTTGGGTTCCAGCCTCGAAGGTCACTTTTATCATACGTCGTCTGCTTGGTAATCGCGCCAGTGAGATAACCGCGGCCAAGTGGGCTGTATGGCACTAAACCTATACCCAGTGCTTCACATGTCGGTAGAATCTCTTTTTCAATCTCACGCCACCAAATAGAATACTCACTTTGTAGTGCTGAAACAGGCTGAACCGCATGAGCACGGCGAATGATGTCGGCACTGGCTTCAGATAAACCAAAGTGTTTGACTTTTCCTTCACGGATCAAATCCTGTACAGCACCCGCAACGTCTTCTATCGGCACATTGGGATCGACTCGATGTTGGTAAAAGAGATCAATACACTCGACGTTAAGCCGCTTGAGTGACGCTTCAGCCACCCGTTTTATTTGTTCTGGACGACTATCAAATTCGCCAGGTGTCGGACCGATGTTGGGTTGGTGCTTAAAACCAAATTTCGTCGCGATCACTAAGTCACTTTTGTCTAACTGCTGAAAAGCTTCACCAATCAACGTTTCATTGGTGAACGGACCATAGACTTCGGCGGTATCAAAAAACGTCATCCCCGCTTCAACCGATTGGCGTAAGAACGTCAGCATTTGTTGTTTATCGGTTGGTTTGTCGGAGTAGCTCATCCTCATGCAGCCTAAACCGAGAGCGGACACTTCAAGCCCGTTGCCTAATTGTCTTGTTTTCATATCGTCACCTTTTCTAATCAGTGTACTTTCGAATACAAAAATGGGGGAGACTCGCGTCTTCCCCCATATCAACTCCATGATTACTGCAGAAAAAAAGAAATGTGTGGTCAAAACAAACTTACCCCCGACCACACATTGTAGAAACCTGCGGTAACATCAAACTGCGCAAATACGCATTGAGCGTTCGAGTGAGGCCAAAGACCTTCAACCCGTCGATTATTCGGCAGATTCAATCGTGACGTGAGAAGAACCTTTGGTGAAACGCTCAAGGCCGCCATCCAGCTTACCTAACGGGATTAGCCCAGAAGCGTAGCCAAAGCTCTTATAGAAGATCACGAGGTTGCCCCAAGGCGCATAGTAGGCAATATCACCAGCACTTGAACTGCTACCCTTTGGTGCGCCTTCTGTGGTTAATTTACGAGGCAGGTAAGCAATTTTTTCCGTGCTTGCATAATCTTCAAGATCGAAAGTCAATGGCAGCTGAGACACAAAATCGCGCGTACTTGGCGTATCGTCTAAGGTCGCCTCAACGGTACGGTCATCAAACACAAAACGTATTTTCATCTTATTGGCTTCTCTATTAGTTTTTTCAAGTTGAGTTGGCGAAGCATTATTACTCTGCTCCGCGCGGCTAATACTAGGGATGGCAAAGGTGACACACGCAAGCATGGTCAAAAGTAATGCGAGAAAAATGGGTTTATTTTTCACCGTCCCTTCACAGGTATCACAGCCCACATCAATAGGTTTGCTCCTGCCTTTTTTCATTTCCAACATCTTCGCCCCCCTTTTTTACGTGATGCTGGTTAACCCAAAACGCTTTTTAGGCGGTTGAGTCCGTCTTCAAGCACACGGCGTGGACACGCCATATTCAAACGAATATACCCTTCACCAAAATCACCATAGATGGTGCCTTCACTAATGTGCAAATGGCCCTTTTCTTTCAGTAACTGACTGATTTCGTGCGAAGTGAGTTTCAAATTTCGGCAATCAATCCATGCAAGATACGTCGCTTCTTGCTGCGTTAACGTAAGCTCTGGCAGATGCTGGGTTAAAAACGCTGCGACAAATTGGTAGTTACCGTATAAGTAATCCCGCAAATCATCTAACCACTGCTCGCCTTGCGTATAAGCGGCGATTAACGCTTCAACGCCGAATGGGTTAACGTCACACACTTCATGGACGTTAATTGCTTTATCGACACGCTGGCGAATGGTGGGCTCGGCCGCGATGATATTAGCAATTTGTAACCCTGCGATATTGAACGATTTACTTGGCGAATTGCACGTCACAGAGTTCATCAAAAACGTCTCACCAAGCGCAGCGAATGCCTGATGTTTCTGCCCAGGGAAAACCAAATCACAATGAATTTCATCGCTGATGACTTTGACATCATGCTTGAAGCAAATCTCTCCGACACGGCGAAGTTCGTCTTCTCGCCAAGCTCGCCCTACTGGATTATGTGGGTTACATAAGATCATGACGGTGACATCAGGTCGCTTGGCCTGTTGTTCAAGCAAGTCAAAGTCCATCTCATAGTAGCCATTCACATTACGTAGCGGGCTATCAATCAAGTGGCACTCCGTATTTCGAATTGAACTAAAAAAGCAATTGTAAGCCGGAGTTTGCACAATAACGCCATCACCCGGTTGTGTGAGCGCTTTTAAAATTGCCGACAACGCGGGCACCACACCAGACGTGTAAATCACCCAGTCCCGTTCAATGGGCAACTGATGACGACGAGTAAACCAGTCATTTAACGCCACGTAGTAAGTGTCAGGCACTTTGGTATAACCAAACACACCGTGTTCGACTCGGCGCGCTAATGCCGAAAGAATCGCAGGCGCGGTTTTGAAATCCATGTCAGCCACCCACATAGGTAACATTTCTGGATCCTCAGAAAGATCCCATTTCGCACTTCCTGTACCACGTCTTGGCGTGATTTCGTCAAAGTTATACCCTTTCATACCCGGCTTAGTCCTCTTGTGTCTCAATCACACAGCCACCTGGATTTTGGCAATGTTCATCGATAATAATCTCACCAATCGCTTTGGCTTTGATATGCCCAGCTTTTGGATTTTTAACACTAATGATGTCTGAAACAATCTCTGCTTCGAGTGTTGCGTATTCAAAACATAAATCGGTATCAACCATTTTACAGTTGATCATGACCAAGTCTTTCGCGTAACACAAAGGCTGTTCACCACGAATGGTGCAATTGACCAACTTCAGTTTTTTGGAGTGCCAACCTAAGTATTCACCCTCAATCACACTGTCGTAAACCGTCACATTTTCCGTTCCCCAGAACGCATCTTTAGAGTTCAGGTAGGACTTACGGATGGTCACGTTCTTCGCGTCTTGGAAGGAGTAATTACCTTGCAGTGTGAAGTTATCAATTTCGATGTTTTCACAGTTCATGAAGACATAATCGGCGCTCTTCATTTCCACATTGGTGAGGCGAATGTTGTCACACAGCCATAACGTTTCACCTGCACTCGTAAAACGCGAGTTTTCAATGGTTAAATTGGATACACGGCGAAACATTTTTGGGGCTTCTACCACACTGTCTCTCATGGTCAGATTTTGGGTATACCAAATGGCCGCACGTGCGTAGACAGTAAATAAACACTTATCCAGCTCGATATTTTCGCTATGCCAGAACGGGTACTTACCCATAAACTCACACTGAGTAGCAGTGACATCACTTGAGTGTTTGAGTGCAGACTCCCCTGGGTAAAAACGAACTTTATTCAGGCGCTGATTTTTCAACGCAAATAAAGGGCGTTCCCCTTCGTAGAATCGGTCATAGATTTCATTACTTTCTAGAATCTGGTCGAGCATAAATAACTTGCCTAAAAATAAAACAGAAAAGGCGCCAGCGCTTTGGCTGGCGCAGTATTACGATTAGAATGCGTCTTTGAAGAACGCTTCAAATTTGTCAAAAGGAATCACGTCAGTTTTGTCGTAAAGGTCAACGTGGTTTGCGTTTGGAATCACCAAGAGCTCTTTCTCATCACCCGCTTGCTGATACACATCTTCACTGAAGTAGCGTGAGTGCGCGTGTTCACCGATGACCAACAAAATAGGTCGAGGTGAAATCCAATCAAGATGATCAAGAATTGAGAAATTCATCATTGATGGTGCACTGGTCATGGTAAATTGCGTGATGGAATTTGGATGGTAACCACGTGGTGTGGAGTAAAACTCACCAAATTCTTTACCAATGTCGTCTGTGTTTTCATCAAAACCGATTGGCGCGCCACGATCCGTTAGCGCAGGTGCATTGCCTTCAAACTCCGCGTAACGCTGCTCTGCAATAGAGTCAAGCCACGCTGCGCGCTGCTCATCAGTTAATGAATCGCCAAAACCTTTTGCGTGCATCCGAGTAATGTCATACATGCTGGTTGTTGCAACTGCTTTGATTCGGCGGTCCACCTGCGCCGCGCTAAGGGCAAAGCCACCACTACCACAAATACCGATGACCCCAATTTGCTCACGATTCACAAAAGGACGTGTACCAAGGAAATCGACAGCGGCGCTGAAGTCCTCGACGAAAATATCTGGGGACGATAAGTGACGAACTTCACCAGAGCTGTAACCGTTGTATGACGGATCAAAGGTCAATACGGCAAAGCCACGCTGTGCGAGTTCATTTGCGTAGACACCTGGGCCTTGTTCTTTAACGCCGCCATAAGGTGCACCAACAACCAATGCGGGTAGTTGGTCACTTTCGTTCAAACCTTTCGGCAAATACAAATCCGCAGAGATGTTAATCCCGTAGCGAGTTTTGTAAGAAACGGGTTTACGAGTGACGTTCTCGCTCAGTGTGAAAATATAATTATCAACCGTTGCCATAATCATTCTCCTCGAATTTGGTGTATTGAATTCCACACAACAGACTGTTGCGTGTCGCTCGATAACAATTGAACTGAATGTTCATCGAGTAATATAAAGAGCTGAGCACCAGAAAGGCAGTGTAAAACGGTACTCAGCTTCGTTTGCTTTAGAGACCAGTACTTAGGACTAAAGGACAGTACTAATCGAGCAAACCATATTCTTCGTCAGAGACAGGCTCTAACCACTCATTGCTTTTGCCTTCGGCTGGCACATCAATTGCGACGTGAGAAAACCAGCTATCTTTGGCCGCGCCATGCCAGTGTTTGGTGCCCGGCGCGATATAAATCACGTCCCCTGCTTTCATTTGCTGAGCAGGTTTACCCGCCTCTTGGTACCAACCACGGCCACCTGTTCCGAGCAAAATTTGACCACCCTTATGGTGGATATGCCAAAAGTTGCGGCATCCAGGTTCAAAAGTGACATTACCAACACCAACCCCCTCCTTATTTAGGATGTCGAGGTAGCTGGTGCCAGTAAAGTAATCCGCATACGCGGTATTTTCTTCACCGATTGGAAAAATACCAATGCCATCAAATTGTTGTTCATCAAGCTCTGCTGGAATTTTTACGTTTTTTTCTGTGCTCATAGTTCCTCCTTTAAGGGTGAGGTACTGAAGCCCAAAGTACGATTTCCATCTCTACTTCGCGGCTCTTGTTATAAGAGAGTGAAGTCCTGATTCACGGACAATAAACGCGGCAAGTTAACTTAAAACGTTTTGCAACACTTGATTTGCGTTATCGGCAATATCATCACCACAATGCTTGCGTAAGCTGCCAATAAACTGCTCAAGTAGTGTTGGGTTGATACCGTTATTGAGGCTGATACCAATATGTGAGCCAAGCTGGCTATTGACACCATCGATGTTCGCTAGCGCAGCGATGGTGGCTAACTCACGGTCTTGCCAGCTCAAAACATCACGTTCAAAGATATCGCCAAACAAATGCGCTTTTAAGAAATGGTCAATCTCCGGGCAAAAATCAAACATCGGCCCAGCGACAGCTTGCCCGACTAACTGAGTTTGGTTGTCGGTACCAAACTCTAAGCTGGTTTTGTCTTTAGGAAACGGTGATGCGTCTTTACCTTGATCGTCTTCAATGCCGCGCTGTTTACGCTCTTCAACCACGCTCATTAAGGTGCCAATACCGTTTAAGCTGCGAGGAAAACCAGCATAAGCGTACAGCTGAACCAGAACTTCTTTGACTTCGTTGATCGATAACCCTGCGTCAAGCCCCTCATTCAAACTGGTTTTCAGTTTTTCAATGTTGCCACTCGCTGTGAATGCTGAAATAGGAATAATGGCTAGTTGCTTTTCGCTAAATTCTGTTTGCATGGACAATGCCTCCGACATAGTGGTTATAAGTAAAAAAGAATAAACGCAATGGGGTTAATCTTTATTACGCTCTGCGTTCAAACAGTATGGATACTTTACGACGACTCTGCTCAAAACGGTTAGCCTGATCCTTGCCAATTTTTGCCTATTTCTCCAAATGAATAAAATTATTGATAAGTAAAAATTGGTTAACCACTCTAAATTTAAAGTGATAGATTAATGACATCCTTTTGACATTTGCTTGAAAATACTGGGCTATGAAGGTATAAATTGAATAAAAAGAACAGAGCTCCTTTTTTGAATCAAGGTAACAGCCTCCCATCAGAATTGCCTAATATTCTTCTTTTTTAGACAAATTAGATGTTATAGTCTATCCTCTCAACCATATCGAGACTCGCAGGTAACTTGGAAATGAACAGTAAACCATCACCAGATATGGCCACCGCTTCCGCGAAGTTGGCTCACTACGTAGCAAAGTTCGCTCAGCAAGCCAATTACTTTGAAACTGACATTCCTGGTCTAAAACTTAGCCGTTGGTGTTCACCGACTGAACCCACCAGTTATACCCATAATCCCAGTATCTGTTTGATCGCCCAGGGCTCGAAACGCCTGTTGCTTGGTGAAGAAAATTACGAGTATGATGCGACACGTTTTTTGATCTCCTCTGTCGACTTACCGTTGATCGCCAGAATTACCGAAGCATCAGAAGAAAAACCTTATCTTGGTGTGATATTGGAGCTGGATCTTCAAGAGATCGCTCAGCTTATCATCGACAGTAAGTTAACCTTCAATCAAGGTAAGAAGACACAAAAAGGTATTGCTGTCGGCCAACTTTCTACCTCTTTGCTGGATGCGTTTGTTCGACTGCTTGCCCTGCAAGATGAACCCGAGAACGTTAAAATTCTCGCTCCCGTTATCAAACGTGAGATCTTTTATCGCCTTTTAACCTCTCCTCATGGGCAGCAGCTCTACCATATCGTGACATCAGGTAGCCACAGCAATCAGATCTCTAAAGCCATTGAGTGGCTGAAGAGTAATTATATTGAAAGCTTGAATGTTGGCATGTTGGCGGATTACGCAGGCATGAGTAAATCCGCGTTTTACAGTCACTTTCGAGAAATGACGTCGATGACGCCACTTCAGTTTCAAAAGAAACTTCGTCTTAATGAGGCTCGCCGCCTGATGCTAACGGAAAACTTGGACGCGATGGCGACCACCTTTAAAGTCGGTTATGAAAGCCCGTCTCAGTTTAGCCGTGAGTACAGCCGCCTATTTGGTGCGCCACCTGCAAAAGACATTAAAAATTTACGCTCAGCGTATGCAATGTAAGTCGCTTATTCCACAGAAACGACGTAGTGAAACACACCAAAGGTCGTAGTATCCATATTGTTAAAAATCACCGCTTGGCATTTATTATCCTGTGCTGTAAATGCCAAGCTGACTATTACGCTAATCAATAGCTCACTCTATGTCCAATACCTATATCAAATGCAATATTATGCCTTTTAAGCATAATTTGTTTATTTAAAGCCTCCCCCGAGTTCACCAAATCATCGTCTGGTTACGCCAAAACAATGCCTTTCAGGCATCCTGTCCTATTCCTAATAACGATTAGACATAAAAAAATCGGCTTTTTATCATCAAAGCTCGGTTTAAAGTTCAAATTGCGAATGGAGGCGTAATCATGAACCCATCTCTAACCCACTCTCAGCTCCCAGCGTTCATGTTAAGTGGCATGGCACTGTTTATCACAACTACGGCGACTGCGGCTCAAAGCCCGGTGGCGTTCAAGCAAGATTATCAGCAAGACATCCACTACTTTACAAAACATCGCGGTGGCATCACTGAAGAATTATATGCCAGCCAAGCAGCAATAAACGCCGCCAAGCAAGATAAGCCACTCCCCGTCGGGACGTACATTATGATGGAAGACTTTCGCTCAGGTGAGCTGTATCGTTATGTTGCGATGGAAAAGGTTGCAGGCTATGGTGATACTCGAAATGGGTCAAGTAACACCGGAGACTGGGCATTTCAGACCTTTTCCCCTGATGGCGAAATTAATCACAATGAAGATATTAGCCGCTGTCACTCATGTCACAGCTCGCAGGAAAGCAACGATTACGTCTTTAGCTATCAGCAGCTTAAAGCGACCAAGAGCGAATAAAAACGCAAATAAGCTGGCTTCTTTCATTGGCTAAACGGTAAGCTATCTATTAGATCCCCCATGACAAGTAACACATCTAATGGATATTCGCGTTTTACGATACTTTCTCACTATTGTTCGGGAAGGCAGCTTCTCTAGAGCGGCAGAAACTTTATTTATTACTCAGCCTACGTTGAGCCGGCAAATCGCCCAATTGGAGGACGAATTGGGCACAAAATTGTTTCTTCGTGATAAACAACTCACGTTGACAGACTCCGGTCTGATGCTAAGGCGCAGGGCCGAAGAAATACTTGAATTGATGGATATCATTAAAAGCGAGTTTCAATCAGGTGATGAGCTGAGCGGTAAAATTTCCATTGGTTGTGGCGGACTACGCTCGGTCAATGTGCTGATGGAAGAGATGGCGCGTTTTAAGCAGTTATACCCAAAAGTCACTTTTGAGCTTTACACTAACAGTGCAGAAGATATCAAAGAAAAGCTCGACCGCGGCCTTCTCGATTTTGCTATTTTGCTCGAACCGATTGAAATTCAAAAGTATCACTATTTAAGGATTGAGACAAAAGAGCGTTGGGGTTTGTTCATGCCTAGCTCTAGCCCTCTTGCTGCGCAAGCTGAGATCACCAAACGCGATTTAATCAATCTTCCGCTGATTATGAGCAATCGCCAAGCGTTGCAAAAAGAAATCGCGCATTGGCTTCGACTCGATTGGGACGAGCTTAAGATTGTGGCTACCTACAATATCATTACCAACGTCGCCGAAATGGTCAGCAACAACCTCGGTTATGCCATGACGATTGAAGGCGCCGTAGAGCAATTTGATCCAGCTCGGTTTACATTTACGCCATTCACTCCTCCCCTTGAAATGACGTCTGTCATCGCATGGAAAAAACGCGCATCTTCTTTCAATGCCGCGGATACCTTTTTAGCCCATTTAAAGAGCTCAAATTTTGTCGAAAAAACCCAAAATCAATAGCCTCGATTCAAACAGCGCTAACCATCTATGCGACGGCTGACCAACGCGAGGTCATGAATTACCAAGGGGCGTGGCTAATTTCTTGACGAGTCACTCCCCGCGCCTGTAATCGCTTAGCATCAACCGACGGCGCAATGCCATACAAGCGAGAATATTCACGGCTAAACTGCGATGGACTCTCGTATCCGACAGCGTACGCCGTTTCACTCACATCCTTACCCTCAACAAGCAATTTTCTGGCTTCTTGCAAACGAATGGTTTTCTGAAACTGCAGAGGCGTCATGCCGGTTGCCGAACGGAAATGGCGATGAAGCGATGCTTGACTCATTCCGGCTTGCTCGGTTAATCCCTTTATACTCATTGATTCGGCATAGTGCTCTTTTACCCAATTGATCACGTCTCGAATTTTATTAACGCGATAATCATTCCCGGTAATCTGCCTCAATATCTCTTGCTGGTCACTTTGCAATAAACGATAAAGAAGTTCTCGTTCAATCATTGGCGCGAGAAAGGCAGCATCATCCGGGGTATCGAGCAATTCAAATAATCGCGATAACGGCGCTAAAAGATCGTCGGAAGCTTTTGATAGAACAAAGCACTCTCGCTGGGCAGGCTCTCGTTTATCCATACCAGATTCGGTGATCACTTGCGCCAGCTTATCTGGGTCTAGCGTGATACTCAGCGAGATATACGGCGCATCCTGACTGGCTTGGATAATCTGAGTGGCAATGGGTAATTCAATCGAGTTGATAAAAAAATCCCCGGGCGTGTAACGAAAAACCTGTTCCCCCACAGTGACTTCTTTCTCCCCTTGTAACACCAAACACAGCATGGGTTCGTACAATGTCGTTACCGGGCACGTCGCGTTGCTCGACCAGAAAACACTGTAATTGGGATACACGCTTTTACTACCGCCAACCGTAACATGAGGATGCAATAAATTAATAATCTCGTGCAGTTTTTGCTCCATAACTATAAACCTTACTAGCCCACCCACAATTTGGCGAAATAAATTAGGTTGATAGTATTGAGCATGTGATTGAGACAATCAAGTAAGTGCACGTTTATCCGCTACGATACACTAAATCAGTCATCAGGCTAGGTAGGAACATGACGATACTTACCAAACCGAAAGACCTATTTTGATAGTATTAGGAGAATTTATGTCAACAGCTCAAAACTTGAAAGTCGGCTTTATTGGTTTAAACCCAGATAGCCACTGGGCCGCAATGGCGCATTTGCCTGCACTTCAATCTATGCCTGAAAAGTTCACTATTGTCGGCGTAGCGAACAGCAGCCTTGAAAGCTCTCGGCGAACCGCCGAAGCCCTAAAATTGCCTTATGCCTTTGCCAGTGCTCAAGATCTGGTTAACTCGCCTGAGATTGACGTGGTGGTCATTACGGTAAAAGTCCCGTATCACTTTGAACTGGTCTCTGCAGCGCTTAACGCAGGTAAACACGTTTACTGTGAATGGCCATTAGGGAATGGATTAGAAGAAGCTCGTCAATTGACAGCGTTGGCGAAACAAAAAGGTGTGGTTGCGGTTGCAGGTACTCAAGCACGTGGCGCTTTAGAAATTGAACACCTTGCACAACTCATCAAAGAGGGTTATGTCGGCAAAGTTCTATCAACCACACTTATCGGCTCTGGCGGGAATTGGTCCGGCGAAACCGTGAGTGAGTATTACTATCTGTTCGAAAGCAAAAATGGGGCGACCATGCAGTCGATCCCACTCGCTCATACATTAGCGGCGATAAAAGACGTTTTGGGCGACTTTGCAACGCTTGATTCCCAGTTCGTTTTCAACTTCAACGACGTGAAAATCACGGATACAGGAGAAACAAAAGAGAAAACGGCCCCGGACCAAGTATTGGTTCAAGGTACAATGGCAAGCGGTGCTGCTCTCTCTGTCCACTACCGTGGGGGCGCAAACCGCGGTACCAACCTGCTATGGGAAATAAATGGTACTGAAGGCGACATTCAAGTCACCGGCGATCTTGGCCACGCACAAATGATCCAACTCACGGTGAAAGGCGCAAAAGGCGAAGAGAAAGAACTGCAACCACTGATGCCAGAAAAGTCTCTTTATCAAGGGCTACCAGAATTCCCGGGGGCTCGTAATATCAGCCGTCTGTATAGCCGCCTGTACGATGACATCACAACAGGTAGCCAGACTGCGCCTTCATTTGAAGATGCCGTAAAACTGCATGAAGTCGTTGATGCGATTGAGACATCTGCTCAATCCAAATAACCCTTGTTCTAAGGTCTAAACAGCGCGGCTAGCCACCGGGCTAAAATCGAATTTTTGTCCGTATTTTATTTCGGCGGCTAAGGTTACCGTAACTCCCTTAGCCGCTGTTTTTTATAGCTAATATTTTATCACAGTAACGTCGATAACCAAGCTTCCCACGATTGCGGCTGAGAGTAATATTGGCTATGTGGTAATCGAATCCATTTCCCGTCAATATCTGCAAATAAAGTCGGATAGCCTCGCACTTGATGCTCAACCATCAACTGATGAGTCTCATTGACCCAATCGACAGACGCCGCGCCCTGTAAGTCCATCTCATGTTGCCATTGTGTTTCGTCTGCCCCCAATTCTATTGCGATACGCTTGAGTGTTTCTCCCTGTTCAACGTTTTGCCCTAGCTGATAGTGCGCACGTTGAATCGCTTTTAACATGTCAAAGCCACTCAAACCAATTCGCGATGCTACATAGATCGCACGGATAGCAAGAAACGAATCCAATACCAATGGTAACTCACTGTTAACACGGGATAAATAAGCCTCAGCAAATGTAGCGCCGGTTTCAAGCGCGATGCGTTTGTCTGCTTGTACAATGTGCTGACGAAAACTAACCTCGATGGGTTGGCGCTCTATCATGCCTCCAGGGTGGAGGACTAACTCAAACTCACTGTGGTTTTGAATAATGTCGACTAATTGCGTTGCGCCAAAACACCAGCCACACATTGGGTCGAAAAAGTAATGTACTTTGATCATGTTGTTATGTCCTGTTCAATTCCACGAAAGGCTCATCGATGGCATTGAGTTTAGAAAATTGATTAGATAAGAAAAATAGCCAATAATAAGCATCATTATTTCATATTCCGAGCAAATAAAGATGGACCGACTGACCGCTGCTGAAGTCTTTGTGGATGTCGCCTACACAAAAAGCTTTACCGCAACCGCTCAGCGCCTCGAGATGTCTCGCCCAATGGTTACTCGCTATATTGAAGCGATGGAAAGCTGGCTGCAAACGCGTTTACTGCACCGCACGACACGCAAAATTTCATTAACCTCTGAGGGAGAACGCTACTTAAGAGAAGTGGAGATTTGGCTCAATCAAGCCAAGGCGATGACAACGCTAAGGCCAAACAGCTCACATCTTTCAGGAACCATTCGTTTAGCGACCAGTATGTCATTTGGTTTTTCAATACTCGCTCCTATTGTGAGCCAATTTATGGCCATGCATCCACAGGTCTCCATCGATATGGATCTGCAAGATAGTGTGGCGGATTTAGTCGAGCAGCGCATTGATTTAGCGATTCGCATCGCCTCCCACCCAGCCCCGTCACTCATTGGTAAACCGATAGGTGTATGCGATTCTGTCCTAGTCGCCTCACCCGATTATCTCATGATGTCGCCGGCTCTCAATGAACCGCAGGACCTGCGCCGCCATCACTGTTTAGGGTATCGTAATTTTGACATTCCAGTATGGCATCTCTATCGCCAACAGCGGCTCAGCTCAATTGAAGTTCACTGCCAACTGACGGCGAATGAGGCAACAACACTCCTTCACGCCGCTATCAATGGCGCTGGTGTCGCTCAGCAACCGTTGTATCTGGCAAAACCATTAATAGACAATGGTCAACTTATCCATGTTTTACCTGAGTGGGCGCCTAACCCAATGCAGATATACGCTTTGTATTCATCACGCAACTATTTATCACCTAGCGTCCGCGCCTTTATTGATTTTGCTGAAAACGCTTTAAAAACCGCCTTACCGACCAAATAATCGAGTGTAATAGGCGTTAAGTATTCACTGCGCTTGTGTAGGATTAGGCAAAAATAAAATAGTTTTGTCTCTACCAAAATGGGGGAAAATTGGGTCAAATGAAATTAGTGATCAATCTAAGATCACACGACGAGCCCCATGACTCTCCATTTATTTTAAGGTAAATAATGTACAAGAGCCCCTCGCCTACTGTTCGTGAAAATCCGGCTAACGCCACAAATTCAAAACGTCATAAATCATTTAGGTGTTCAGTAATGATCTATATTTCAATACTTATTGTTATTGTCGCTGTTGGTGTATACGTCTACTTGCAACGTCCGCAGTTCGACGCACCCAGCGTTGAAGAGCAATCTTACCAAGGCAAGTATTACCAAGGACAATTCCACAACGTGAATGAAGTCCCCGTGACAACATCCGACGATAATTTCTTTGTTGGCTTGTATAAGTTTCTGACAGACAAAACTCAAGACGCAAAACCAGCGGCAGAACTACCATCGCAAAAAACAGATCTCTTGGGTTTGGATCCCAACGAAAATATCGTAGTGTGGATGGGACATTCATCATACTTTATGCAACTTGATGGTCAGCGTTATCTGATTGATCCTGTGTTTAGCGACAGCGCCTCACCGGTCCCCGGTACCAATACCGCGTTTGCAGGGAGTAACGTGTATCACGCCAAAGATATTCCCGAGATAGATTATTTACTTATCACCCACGATCACTGGGATCACCTCGATTATCCAACATTGGAAGCTCTGCGTGACAAAGTGGCTCAAGTGGTCACCCCAATAGGTGTTGGTTCTTATCTTACACAGTGGGGTTATACCAATGACACAATATTTGAACGCGATTGGTTTGAAGTATTCAATGCCCATCAAAGCACTGATATTTATGTATTGCCAGCACAACACTTCTCTGGACGCATGTTACAGCGTAACCAAACACTTTGGGGATCGTTTGCGATTGTGACGCCAAATCACAAAGTTTACTTTGGTGGCGATAGTGGCTATGGCCCCCACTTTAAGCAAATTAATGAGCAGCTTGGTGGGTTTGATTTAGCGGTATTAGAAACTGGGCAATACAGTAAAAATTGGCCATTTATTCATATGATGCCAGAAGAAACGGCGCAAGCCGCCGAGGATCTGGAAGCTCAAGCGGTATTACCTTCGCACAATAGTAAGTTCCGCTTATCCAATCACAGCTGGTATGAGCCATTAGATCGATTGAGTGGGGCAAGTCGTGATAAACCGTATCGTTTGTTGACGCCGCTAATAGGACAAAGCGTTCGCTTAGATGATGAGGGTCAAGTGTTTAATGCCTGGTGGCAACCACTTAAAAGTGAATAAATAAAAAAGCCCCCGCGGGATAAGCGGGGGAAGCGTAAATCTTATCAATCCCTCTACCGAGGGATTTTTTTATGGCAAATAAGCGCCACCACAAACTGGCGTATAGGTTCCCGTGACGTGACCGCTGTTTTCATCACATAAGAATTTAACCGTGTTGGCAACATCTTCTGGCGTTGCAATCTTTTGTGTTGGCGTATGTAAGCGGATCATTTCTTTAAACTCTTCAGGCGCATCTTTAGTCGCATCGGTAGCAACCAGTCCTGGCGCGACAATGTTAGAAGTGATACCAAATGGCCCCAGCTCTTGAGCTAAGTACTTATTGAAGCTATCCAACGCACCTTTCGCTGAACCATGAGCAATGAAGTTAGGTGCCGGGCTTTCAGAAAGCGTACTCGAAATAAACACTAAGCGGCCAAACCCTTTGGCTTTCATCGAAGTCGCTGCAAGCTGCGCTGAGGCATAGGCTGCGTGCATTTCATCGTTAAGTTTCTGTGCGAACTCATCCCACGTCTGTTCCATAAATGGTTTTGACGTGAAATTCATATTCGCGTTAGACACCAAAATATCCACGCCACCATGCTGTTCCACCGTAGCAAACATCGCTTTTAGTTGAGTATCATCACGAACGTCAGCTTGAATAATATGAGCTTCCCCTCCGTTGCGAGTGATCTCTTCAGCGAGATCGCTGGCAACTTGATTGCTGTTTACAAAGTTAATAAAAACTCGGTTTCCAGCAGCAGCTAAGGCTTTCGCTGAAGCAGCACCGATACCTCGAGCTCCACCAGTAATAAGCACGTTACGTTTTGTCATAATAAGCTCCATATAGGATTGAGGGTTAATTGTTCGCGAAACCGCGAATGTTCATTCAGACCGCATTACGCGACTGTTAATTATGGTTCATCTGCCTTAAGTTCTTAATCACATGACCAAGCATTTGCTGGCTGTTTTCCAGCACTTGCTCTGAGACACCTCGCTGGGCTTCATCGAGCAATTGAGAAGCAATTTCAGCGCATCGCGTCGCAATTTCGGCGGTTTTCTGCGTTGCGGACACTCTTTTCTTGCGACTATCGTTTGGATCTTTGGCTCTTAATATCCAGCCTTTTTTCTCGAGGCCATCAACACAGCGACTCACGCTCGATTTTTCCAAATACAGCTTCTCTCCGAGCTCAGCTTGGGTCATCGATTGATGTTCGATGAGGACCACCAACACTCCCCACTGTTCTGGCGTCATGTCGATTTGCGCTTGTTGAAAGCGAACCGCAAGTTGGTTATTAAACAGCCGGCTGGAAAGACCCGTTAGGAAACCCAGCGAATCGGTATGGTCATACAAAGACATATAAGCTCTTTTACAGCATCGAATAATTATAGTTGTATACACAACTATAATCCTAACTGTCAAGTCGAATCGAAATCTATTCTCATTTAACTGCAACCTCGGTAAGGGATAACAACCAGCTTGAACTCCTCATCAAACAAGCTTGTATGGGCTTTTCCACCTTCAGTAACCTTGGTTTCCAGCGCTAAGTCGTATCGATCGATTTATTTACAAAAGTCCATAAATGAACTATATTTCAAAATAAATCCATATTGAGACTTAACTATGAAAGTGACAAAAACCGAACAACACAACGGTCAATCACTTGCCATCGCAGGGTTTAAAGCCGCTGATAATATTCTCGCCTCTTGGGGATGCTCCGCGCTGCAAAGCCAACAAATTCTCAAGTTGTCCAAGTCGTCTTATCACAAATACAAAGCGAATCCTGAAACAACACGGCTCAGCGATGACCAACTTGAACGCGTTAGTTACCTACTTAACATCCATCAGGCACTGCGCATCGTGTTCAGTAATCCTCAAAACGTCAGTGGATTTATGAAAATGAAAAACCACAACGACTACTTTGCAGGTCGCAGCCCACTTGAGATTATCGAATCCGGAAAATTTGGCGATCTGTATGAAGTTGCGCGACGTGTTGATGCGTTAAGAGGTGGGTTGTGGGGATAAAAGAGGTAAAAGCGTCGCAGGGTTACCGTTTAGTTAACACCAAGTATCCACCAATTTCACTCTTCGATGATGTGGCTGATGCAGAGGATTTTGACAAATTATACGCAATTCAAGCGATGACCAACCCACGCTTACGCGACGAGGTGGGTGATGTAACACTGATAGCGCCCGACGAAATACCTTATCAGTGCCAACGAGGAAGGAGCTTTGCTATTGCGCCTTTTACCCACATTAATCCGTCAGGCGGCCGCTTCAGCGATGGACTTTTTGGCGCGCTGTATATCGCTTCAACCGAGCAAACGGCAGCACTAGAAGTACGTCATCATCAACAGCAATATTGGCAAAATGTCGAAGGGCTCGGTTATGATCGGTTTTTGTTTCGAGGTTTAATTGTCACTCACCAGGCAGCACCGATTTATCATATTGATACCGCTCAAGAGGCGGTGCTCAATCCAAGCAGTTACATCGACTCACAACAACTGGCTCGCGAGCTTAAGCAGCAAGATTTCCAAGCGGTACATTACCCTTCAGTGCGAGATGAAAACGGCGAATGCTGGGCGTTATTTACTCCTAAACCCGTATCGGATGTCGTCCAAAGCTACCTTTTAGAAATGATTTGGGATGGTGACAGCATTTCAGAGGTGAATAAAGTGGATCACCTTTGTTTGTAATCAGAGCCACAATAATGTGGCTCTTTGATGATCATTCCGCCGTGGCGACAGAGACTGATTTTCGGCTACTGGCATAAATAAAGTACAAAGCGGCCGCTAAGCAGATAATGGCACCAATTCTAGGGGCAGAGAGTGTGATTTCGCTATTCCCAAACCACCCAAAGTTATCGATTAACATGCTCATTAGAAGCTGACCAAAAATCACCGCAACGGTCGATACCGCGACACCAATTCGTTGTACTGCGATAACCATAATGACAATATAAGGCACCCCGCACATAGCGCCCAATAACTGCCATTTAGGCACATCCATCAAAGTGACGGCATGATTCGGCTCAAAATAAAAGATCAGTAACGCCGTTACCAAGGCTCCGACTGAAAATGTCAAAAACGCACAACGAAACACCCCAACTTTATTCCCTAACTGACCGTTAATAGCCGCCTGAATACTCAATAAAGCACCACCGATGATGCTCAATACAATCATTATAATTGTCATATTACTCTACCCTTGCGCTATGAGGATTAACGCTAACACAATAAAACCCATCGCAATTAGCCGATGGCTATCGACTTTGCGGCGCTCTGTACCCAGTAATCCGTAGTGGTCAATGATGACACTTTTGCCGATCTGTCCCGCCAAGATCCCAATCATGGTCATTGCGATACCAATCGCTGGTGTTACCACCGTCAAAATGACCACATAGCCAGCTCCCAAAAGGCCGCCAAGTAACTGCCATGAAGGCTGTTCAAAAAACGAAGGGCTGTTACGCGGGCTAAAAAACAGCATCAATAAAAATGTCAATGCAGCGCCTACGCCAAAGATGCTAAGCGTCGCCCAAAGGTGACCCACTTGTTCGCCAAGCGGGCCCAGCAAACCAGCCTCGACGGAAAGTCCCATCCCCCCGATGATTACGATAAGAATAAGTAAAAATTGCATATCAATGCGCCATGTTATGAAAAAACCCGTGAATGATACATTGGCTAATTAGCAAGAAAAACGACATAATCTAGCAATCACCTTTGCAAAAAATGCACAAATGAACCGTACTAATACTATTGATATTCGCGCGTTACGCTTTTTTATCAGCGTGTTTAATGCTCAAAACTTTTCGGTGGTCGCGAGGCGAGAAGACGTCTCTGCGTCAATGATATCTCGAACGATTCACCAGCTTGAAGATGCGCTTGGGCAGCAACTTTTTTATCGCAATACTCGAGCCGTGATTCCGACAGAGGCAGGTAAACTGTTTTTTGACTATGCAAAAAATGTGGTAGAGCAGCTCGATGAAGCGCAGGAGCAACTACAAGACCGCGTCGCCGAACCTACTGGTCTTGTTCGAATCAATGCTCCAGTATTTTTTGGTCAACGCCACATCGCACCATGGCTAGCCAATCTTTATCAGCGTTACCCTAAGTTATCCGTAGATTTAACGTTAACAGACGAGTTTATCGACCCATTAAAAGAAGGCGCTGATTTGATGTTTCGTATTAGCAAACTGGGCGACTCTTCGTTTCATGCCAAGGTTCTGGCCAGTCAGCATTACTATTTAGCGGCATCGCCACACTATATAGCTCAGCATGGTCAACCTGAGACGCCCGAAGCGCTATGTGAGCATCAATGTTTAGTCTACAAAGGGTTTCAAGGTCCGAATCGCTGGCTGGTACAAAACAAGAATGGGGGTTGGGTGCAGTGCCCTATCACTCCGTATCTCACTTCAAATAACTCCGACAGCCTACTCACCGCCGCGTTACAGGGAATGGGGATCATCCTTTTTCCTGACTGGTTGATCGGCAATGAATTAAAAAACGGCCAGTTGTGTAAAGTATTACCGAATCATCAAGCAGCGATTCATACTCAGCCGCAGCATGTCGCAGCCATTTATCCCAATGTTCGCCACCCACCGCTTAATGTGCGAACCGTGATTGATTACTTTACAGAAGTCTACGGTTCACCCGCTTATTGGCAACTATGAACACCATATGAGTGAGTTAACGGATTAAATTTGATACCTAATTATAAAAAGCGGCCAGTCTATTTCACCGTCACGACGCTGACCAGCCAATCCATAAATGCGCGAACGCGCCTAGGCACATAATGTCTCGACTCATAAAGCAGCGTCAATGGCATTGACTGACATACATACTCAGGGAGAATTTCGATCAACTCTCCGCTCGCGAGCTCACTTTCAACGCCGTGCCTAGGCAGCTGGACAATTCCCAACCCAGCGAGGCAAGACGCTAAATACGCATCGGTCGTACTCACTGAAACCAGACTCGGTACTGCCAAAAAATGTGTCTTTCCATCATCAACATATTCAAAAACACTCTTCAGCCCACGGCCTGAGGGTTGGTAATCGACCACATAGTGATTCGGTAACTGCTCTAAGGTTTTTGGCACGCCATAACGTTTCGCATAGCGGGCACTGATACAATTGATCATGGCGACTTTTCCTATCGGTCGAGCAACCAATTCACTGTCTTCGAGCTCACCGACTCGCACCACACAATCGACACGCTCTTTGACGGGATCAATGCGAAAATCCGCCCCCATTAAACGAATGTTCGTGTTCGGATGCATGGCAAACCATTCCTGCAAACGTGGCGCAACAACAGCGCTATAAAACCGACCTGGCATATCAACCCGAACGACTCCTTCGACTTGTTCGGTCTGCTGCTGAAACTGCTCTTCGAGCGCATCAAATTCTTCAAGTAGTTTAATGCATTGTGGCAGATACTGCTCCCCTGCTGCACTCAAGGTGACACGACGGGTACTTCGATGTAATAACCGTGTATTGAGTAGAGCCTCCAGTTGCGTAATCGCATTTGAAATAGCCGATTTAGGTACATCCAACCGCTCTGAAGCTCGTGTGAAACTGCAAGTTTGTGCGACCACAACAAAACGCTTCATGCATTCGAGTTTATCCATTCTTTGTTCTCTTTAAGTGAACAGTGATATCAAATTGGTCATATATATCAAATCAATCATCTCGTTTAGTCTGGTTCTCGTCAACAACAAAGAGGAAGCATCATGACACAATTAGCATTAATTACAGGCGGGGGTCGTGGCTTAGGGCGTAGTAGTGCACTGGCGTTAGCCGAACGTGGCGTCGATATTGTTATCACTTATTTACAAAACCAAGAGGCGGCGTTAGAGGTTGTCAAAGAGGTCGAGAAACGCGGGCAAAAAGCATCGGCGATTCAACTTGATACGCGAGACTTCAACGCCTACCCCGGCTTTGTTCAACAACTCGAGACTGTGCTCAGCCAAACATTTTCGCGTCAAGACTTTAATTACTTGCTTAACAACGCGGGAACCGGCCTCCATCGCTCCTTTTCTGAAACCAGCATGGATGAATTTGACGACTTATATCAAATCCATCTCAAAGCGCCCTACTTTTTAACTCAAGCACTGCTTGGGCATCTCAGTGATGCTGGACATATACTGAATATCTCGTCTGGTTTGGCCAGATTTAGTGTTCCCGGCTCGAGTGCTTATGCGATGATGAAAGGTGGCGTTGAAGTCATGACCCGCTACTTGGCTAAAGAATTGGGTTCAAGAGGGATTAGTGTGAATACTCTCGCACCAGGCGCTATCGAGACTGACTTTTCGCAAGGAAGAGTACGCGATGACAAACAAATGAATGCGTTTGTTTCAAGCGTTACTGCGAAACAACGAGCCGGTTTACCCAATGATATAGGAGGCGTGGTTGCTCAGCTCCTTAGCGAGGATTGCTATTGGGTGACAGGACAACGCATTGAAGCATCTGGTGGCATGTTCTTATAGCTCCCATTAACAGGTGCGTTCTATTAATAAGCCGAGCATCGGCGCTCGGCTTAACTAAGCATTAAGAAATATTCAGCCTCTTAAAAGGTCTTCCTCATGGTCAACATCACGCAATATTCCGTCATCGTTAACGTCGACGTAAACACAATACTGCTGATAACGCTGGATAATGGCTTTACCACCTTGATCGCCATCTAACTGCTGCAACTCGTTCCAAAACTCACGGCCAAACACAACCGGGTGCCCCTTTTTTCCTTGATAACACGGGATAACAATTGTGCGGGTATCGGCCTGTTGAACAAGCATTTTCTGTGTGTGTGATGATATCCAAGGCATATCACCAAGAAAAATCGCTACCGCGTCTGCATCCGAGGTTTGAAGCTCAGCCACACCAACTGCGAGGCTAGCTCCCAGGCCGCGTTCAGATTGATCTGAATAAATGATTTCTGTCTCTCGACTTAAGCCAAGATTGGTTGGAACGTCTCCTCGGCGCAGCACCACACGGCGCTGACTGAAAATCGGATCTATATGCTTAACGCTTGCGGCGATAAGTGTTTGCTCATCCGAAAAACGTGATGCGCGTTTGTCACGACCAAAACGGCGCCCAAAACCTCCGGCAAGCACCAAAGCGATGCATGATTTAGCGTTCATTAACGAACAAACCTTTGCGTATCTCAAGTAACACCAACTGATGATCAACTCCTACGGATGAATTAATCAAGCTTTGACTTTAGCGACTGCTTCGTCAATTGCGAACGTATCACCGGATCTGGGTCGTGAATTTTATCTTGCCTAAATTTAAGGCTTTTACCATTACGCCCGTAACTGTTTGCAGTGATCTCACCGAGAATGGCGATCGCGACACTCTCTGGCGTATCCCCACCCAGATCAAGGCCTACGGGGTAATGCAATTTGGTCAGCGCCGGTAACAAACCATATTGCTCTTCTATTTGCTGCAGCAGCTTTTCAGTGCGGTCTCGCGGCCCAAGTTGGCCGATATATACCGGATCACTGTGAAGCGCGGCTTGTAGCCAATAGGCATCCTGCACCAAGCTGTGACTCATCACCACCACTGCCGCTCCCTCGAAGAGGCTTTGATACTCAAAAGGTTGCTCGACATCCGCGACCAGGATGTTATCCACTTCCATAAAGCGCTGACGGGTTGCAAAATGTGAACGCCCATCCAACACACTCACATGCCAGCCGAGCATTTTGGCTGTTTTAGCGAGAGGCTGAGCATCATAGCCAGCGCCACAAATAACCAATTTTGGTACCGGTCGAACATACTCAACAAAGACTTCGACTTGTTGGTCACCCAACTGATAATAATGCAGTGATGAACGTTGCCCTTGCATCGTGACCTCGAGATCCTGCATCAGTTTCGGCATTAACTCCGGCTGGTTAAAATCACCAACCGCTGGTTCGCCTTTTACTTTCAACAAACGTTGGCCGATACTGAGACCAGTGTCAGCGCCTGGATTAATCACAGTCGCAACTACCGCAGGGACATCCTCATCAACAACCTGCGATAATGTGTCAACCAATAGATGGTTATCTGCTAAGCTCACACGTTCAAAGAGCACATGGACAGTTCCGTTACAACCTAAGCCAAAACTCAGAGCGACATCGCCGTCTTCATCTTCTTCGGCCGTGCTATAAGCGCGGATCACTGGACCGGATTCGGTCAACCACCAAGCGGTTTTAGCAACCTCCGATTCAAGGCATCCTCCGCTAATTGCCCCTTGAGTGCCGAATTGAGAAATCACCATTCTCGCCCCCGGGCGTCGGTACGCTGACCCCTCAACTTTCACGACAGTCGCAAGGACAGCTTCATTCCCCGTGCCAATATCATTGTGAATGGCTTTAACCAAGGCACTAAGTCCTGACATAAACGCTCTCCCATTTTGCTCAGTAAACGTGTTCAAAACCAAATCCGTTGCCGATTTTAGCCAAGTACATAATTCCAACATTTTGAACAAGCTTTTTTATCAGACTATTACAATACTCAAACAAACTAAAGCTGGACGCGACTCGCTTGAAATAAAAAATAAAAGGAGATAATTACGAATGATTCTTATTAAATAACATTCAATACTGACAAACAGCTAGGAGGAGAAATAATCAATCCGTGAGTAACCCTGCGCTAAATGAAGCGAAAAAAATATGAACAAAATTTTTTAATTACAAATAAAACAATATGTTAACCAACATAAACCAGCGAGTATCTTTTCTTTAAACGTGAAAACTTAAGACAGAGAAACCCATCAATTTATTTCAGATTTCAGTCTCCTAATGCCTTTATTATCAGCAGCGTTTTTTAGCAAAAAGAAATAATTACCGTGAATTACTAATAGGACTAATAAGCCTAGTTAATCAATAGAGCAATTGTAATTCCCCCCTAATGTTTGTTAAATGTTTATAATAACTATGTATTGATGTGATCATGGTTCTTAAACATACAGCAACACCTTTTTATCATATCGACATTCAAATATGTTGGCTAAACTTATAGCCAATCACACTCAATTCGACGCATGAAAATTAGACACCGGATCTAACTCTATACATTTAAAACAATAATAAGTGTGTCGAACTTACATGGAGCAATGATGACAACATGAAATTACAGATTAATAACCAAACATACGATGTAGACGTGGCAGAAGATACACCGTTGCTTTGGGTTATCCGTGACAATCTAGGCCTTACAGGCACTAAATTTGGCTGCGGTTTAGCTCAATGCGGTGCATGCTCTGTCATGATCGACGGCGAAGTCATGCGTTCATGCGTGATGCCAGCGTCACTCGCTGAAGGAAAATCAATCACCACGATTGAAGCGATTGAACAAGACGATGTTGGTAAACGTGTTGTCTCTGCATGGACCAAGCATCAAGTACCACAATGTGGATACTGCCAATCAGGTCAAGTCATGGCTGTGACTTCTCTTTTGAAGTCAAACCCGAATCCAAGTGAAGACGAAATCAACGCTGTCGTCAGTAACCTGTGCCGTTGCGGTACGTATAACGCTATCGACGTTGCGATCGAAGATTTAACTGGTAAACCATCTGGGAGCAATGCATGAAAAAGCCAATAGAGGATCAAGCCCTCTCCGAGGTCAATCAGGAGACCCCCGTTAATGTTTCACGGCGTCGTTTTCTTCTTTCTTCTGCGGGCATCGCAGCCGGTGCTTTTGTGCTTGGTGTAGGTATTCCGCTGCGTCAAGCTCGCGCTGCTCAGCAAGAGAACATGCCTGCAGGCACTCGCGTTCCAGCCTTTTTGCGCATCACACCCGATAACCAAATTTATTTTCAAAGTCCGTTCGTCGAAGGTGGGCAAGGCATTTTCACCGCTATGGCCCAGATTATCGGTGAAGAGCTCGATGCCGATCCAGCCAACTTTATCGTAGAAAATGCGCCAACCGGCCCTGACTTCAAAGTCATGACCAACGGTGCTGGCCGTATTACGGGCGGCAGTATGTCGGTACGTTTTAGCTACCCAGTGATGCGTAAGCTCGGCGCCCTAGCCCGTAACATGCTGCTTCAAGCTGGTGCTAAACACATGGGTGTCGGTATTGAAGAACTGACGACTGAACCAGGTAAAGTCATTCACGCGAAAACTGGTCGTTCCTACACTTATGGTCAATTGGCTGAATTGGCCATGGAAATTTCGGTTCCAGATCCTGACAGCATTGAGCTTCGCGATCCCAAAGACTTCCGTTGGATTGGTTCATCGGTTGACCGTCTCGATGTCTACATGAAATCGACAGGTAAAGCCGATTACACCATTGATATGAAAGTCGACGAAATGATGCACGCCGCAGTGCAACATGCGCCTCGTCTGGGTATGAGTGTCGGCGAGATTGTCAACATGGATCAAGTCAAAGCGATGCGCGGTGTTCACTCTGTCCACAAACTTGACGGCGCCGTCGCCGTAGTCGCACAGCACTGGTGGGATGCTAAGCGTGCAGCCGAAGGGGTACAGGTGAGATGGCTCGAATCAAAAGGTGATGAGAAGAACGGCGCTCGACACATGCCAAGTGACTTCTCCACTGAAGCGTTTAACGACATGCTTGCTAGCCGCACAGAAAAAGGCATCGATGCAGAAACTAAAGGTGACGCACCAAAAGTGTTAGCCGACGCTTCCGATGATTCTTTGTTAACGGCCACTTATCGCACGCAATATGTTCACCATGCGCAACTTGAGCCACCTTCGGCACTCGCTCGCTTTAATTCTGATGGCACCTTAGACGTTTGGATGCCAAACCAGGCGCCAGATGTATTCCTTGGTGATATTGCAAAACGCACAGGGTTATCAGAGGATAAAATCAATGTTCACTCATCCATTTTGGGTGGCTTCTTTGGTCGTCATTTCTTGTATCCAAATGGCAGCCCTTACCCTCAAGCAATCGAACTTGCTAAAGCGGTTGGTAAACCTATCAAGCTGATTTGGAGCCGTGAAGAAGAGTTCTTGCGCGATCCACTTCGCCCGATGGCAGCCGTAAAAATGCGCGCAGCCATTAACGACAATAAACCTCAAGCCCTGGAAATCATCTCCTCAACCGAAGGGCCAACCGATGGTATATACGGCCATACTGATGGCAAAGTGGATCCTACTGCGGTTGAAGGTCTCAGTGGAAAAGCTTATGACATTCCGAATGTTCGCATCGGTTATGACTATGTGAAAAACCCAGCCATGCTTGCTTACTGGCGTTCTGTTGGCAACTCAATGAATGACTTTGTCTACGAGTGTTTCTTTGATGAAATTGCCGACAACGTTGGCAGCGACCCTTATGAGTTGCGTAAAGAGTTACTGCAAGATAACGCTCGACTTTCTCATCTACTGGATGTGGTGGTTGAGTCATCAGGCGGCTGGAAACGAGGTCCTTATACCGCAGAAGATGGCACGACACGTGCGCGTGGTATTGCAATGGCATCTCCATTTGGATCACACGCGGCATCGATTGCTGAAGTGTCTATAGACAATGGTCAAGTTCGTGTTCACAACGTTTGGGAAGCCTTGGACCCTGGTTCAATCGTCAACCCTGCGATTGTCGAAGCGCAGGTTAAATCTGCCGTCGCACTGGGTGTTTCGCAAGTTTTAATGGAAGAAGCGGTTTACACCAATGGTAAACCTCAGGCTCGTAACTACGATATGTATCCGATTCTTCGCCCAACGCAAATGCCAGATGTGCATGTGAGCATTGTTGAAAGTGGCGCAGAAATGGGCGGCGTTGGTGAACCTGGACTACCATCCGTTCCACCCGCAGTGATCAATGCCGTGTCCCAACTATTGGGCAGACGTATTCGTAGCATGCCGTTATCAAGTGTGTCACTTGAGGCTTAGAGACTCAAAAACGTTATCTAAACACTGGAATTTGAACCTCGAAAAAGACCAAAAGAAGAGGGATTTGTGAAAAAATCAACCATCATAATCGCAGTGATAGTCGTGTTGGCGGCTATCACTAGCTGGTTTGTGACACGTACGCCTGAGTCGGCCTTTGAGTCGACACAAGCCGAAAGCAAACCCGCGTCAGCAGAGCTGATTGAACGTGGTCAATATGTCGCCCATTTGGCCGACTGTGTGGCTTGTCATACGGTGCCTAATGAGCCCGCTTTTGCCGGTGGCTTACCAATGGGCACCCCAATTGGCGCCATTTACAGTACCAATATTACGCCTGACCCTGAAACCGGTATCGGCAACTACAGTTTGGCTGACTTTGATCGAGCGCTGCGTCATGGCGTTGCCAAAGATGGCGACCGTTTATACCCAGCGATGCCATTCCCA
Organism: Vibrio sp. AK197; assembly: GCF_053903115.1. Taxonomy (NCBI): domain Bacteria; kingdom Pseudomonadati; phylum Pseudomonadota; class Gammaproteobacteria; order Vibrionales; family Vibrionaceae; genus Vibrio; species Vibrio sp. AK197. The sequence goes on along the minus strand of NZ_CP096429.1, from coordinate 570,289 downwards.
TCGTATGAAAAAATGCCAGATAGTGATATTGAAGCGCTATACGCTTATTTCATGAATGATGTGGAACCCGTGAAAAAAACCAACCAAGAAACCGATATTCCTTGGCCACTTAACATGCGCTGGCCACTCGCCTTCTGGAGTGTCATGTTTACTGACTCAGGCACTTATGAGCCGAAAGCGGGCCAAAACGAGCAATGGAATCGTGGTGCTTACCTCGTACAAGGACCCGGGCACTGTGGTAGCTGCCATACGCCTCGTGGTTTCGCGATGCAAGAAAAAGCACTGGATGAAAGCAGTGATCAATTCGTCTCTGGTGCAACACTTGATGGGTGGTACGCGCCAAGCTTGCGCAACGATCCTAACTCCGGGCTAGGACGTTGGAGTGAAGAAGACGTCTATCAATTCCTGAAAAATGGGCGTAATGAACACGCTGTTGTTTATGGTTCAATGACAGATGCGTTCAATAATTCAACTCAATTTATGACTGACGATGATTTGTACGCGATTGCTCACTACTTGAAATCACTCCCTGGTAATCCAGAAAAAGATGGCGAACCTTGGCAGCACAAACCACAAAAAGTATCTGGTGAACTGGCGAAACTGCCAGGCGCAGAAACTTACATGACACGTTGTAGCGCATGTCATGGCAGTGATGGCATGGGGCACAAACCTTGGATTCCACCTCTGGCTGGGGCAACGTCCATGCTGGTGTCTGATGACTCTTCAGCAGTTAACGTCACATTAAATGGCTCTGGACGCGCAGTCGCGCACGGTGTGCCAGATGCTTATCGCATGCCTCCGTTCCGTCAACAGTTGTCAGACAAAGAGATCGCTGAGGTCTTGTCTTTTGTCCGCACAACATGGGGTAACAATGGCGGCGAAGTCAGTGTTGACGATGTAAAGGCAATGCGTGAAGACACAGACCCTGCCAGCAGTGAAGTGATTATTTTACAAATGCGCTAATTGAATAAATTCAGGTATTTGAAAGGGAATACAGTTTGTATTCCCTTTTTTAGACGCCTAAACAACGAGATCCCAACCTTCATTTAGACTGTCTGTTAATACGTAATAAGCAGTATCATCATAAGAAACGACAACCGTATATTCGATTTCATCGCCCTCATAAGGGTCGTCATAGACTTGATCGTATGTGGCATATAAATAGTCGTAGCCTTCAGCGAATTCAATGCTTAAATCGTTGACTGTTAGTGGTGCAGTATCAGCATTGTTTCCCGACAACAGCTGCTCATCCAATGTTAACGTATAGTCACCCTGACCTTCGATTACCTCAAAATTGGAAAACGATAAATCGTCTGGGTTTTTATAAACGTTCAGAGTGTCAATTCCGTCGCCTCCATCCACATAGCGCATTTGCTGTGATGAACTCGAAGCATCGAGTCTGTAACTGAAATAATCGTCACCACCGTTAAGTGATACGTCAAACTCCGTCCAATGAGAACCTTGGTTTTCAGAAATAAAATCTAAGTAATCACTGCTATCTGTCGTATTTACCGTAAATAGATTACTCCATGACGCGCTGTTACTTTGCGGTATAATGTACATGTCCACGCCATCATTCATCTCAGAAACATCAATTTCTCCACGTTTCGCACCATCGACAACGACAAGACTTCCGGTTTCATCGCTCAAATCTCTCGTCAACGTTAAAGACACATCGACAAAGTTTCCGACATAGAGGTTCCCATACTGTCCACAAACTAGTGCTATACCATCATCATTAATCGATATTTCCTTTAAGCCTTGATGATTCCATTCTGCTGTATTTCTGAATTCAATACTCTCATAGCCATAATGGTCCCAACTTTGGGAAATATAAATATCATCGTATCGTTCGTTATAATATGTCCCTCCACCACCACTACCATCCCAACTGCCATCGTAACTAGTGTATTCCATATTAAGTTCTAGCCCATTATCGGGGGTTAAATTCGATGCACTGCCGCTACCATCAGTATTACTACTTCCTACAATAACCGTCATAATTTCTGATCCTTTAAGAGGTTTTATTACCTATAAGAAGTGTATGCCTGAAAGCGAAACTAAAAGTTAGAAATTAAATTAGCATTACCTAATGTAATTTTACTAATAAATTACTTATCTAAATTTATATGAAACATTAATCACTTAGTGGTAAAAGATGAGTTTATCGATAAGCAAAAGTATGTCATCCAATGATGGCTTAAATTGACATTAAAAAAGGGAATACTGTCGGTATTCCCTTTTATTTTCTATATTATGCTGCAAGTTCCCAGCCCTCTAATGTATTGGTGACTAAACCGTAAGTCTGGTCATCGTAGGTTATAATGACGTAATACTCCGTTTCGTAATATTCATACTCGTATTCATAACCTCGTCTTTCGGTGGTATAAATACTATCGTAATCATCCGCAAACTCGACAGCGAGATCTTGAATCTCTAACAAAGAAGCATCTGCGTTATTGGCAATCAATATTTCCTCATTCAAGGTCAACGTAACGTTATTCTCGTAGTCATCTTCATACTCATACTCATATTCATATTCATATTCATAGTCATAGTCATCATAATAATAGCGACTCCCAGATATAGATTCGAAATTAGCAAATTCTAGATTTTCCGCATCCTCGTAAATCACTAACTGATCAAACCCTTCGCCGCCATCCACATAACGTGTTTGGTATTGAGAACTGGCTTCTTCAAGTCGGTAGATAAATGTATCGTCTCCATCATTGAGAGACACATTGAATTCTGTCCAATTGGTTCCTTGATGGTCATCTGTAGAAGTAAAACTCACCTGATCATCATCATCAGACGTTGTTACCGTAAATAAATTGCTCCAAGATGGCCCGTTACTTTGCGGCTCAATGTATAAATTAACGCCATAGTCTAATTCAGATACATCAATATGCCCTCTTTTTGCGCCACTAACATAAATATTACTACTCCAGTAATAAACAAAGTCCTCAGTGAGCGTAAGCGACACATCCGCAAAATTCCCGATATAAATATCCCCCTCTTCATTTTCGTCTTCCAGCATCAAAGATTGGCCATCATCATGAATGTAGATTTCTTTCAATCCATCCGCATTCCATTCACCGGTATTTATAAACTGAGCTCTTGAGTAGTAGCCCCAGTCATCCCACTCCTGTGACACGTGAATGTTGTCATATTGATGCTGATAGTAAACACCACCTCCCCACCCGTTCTCGTAGATTGCATATTCCATATTAAGTTCTAAGCCATTTTCTGGCGTTAGATTGGATGCACTGCCGCTTCCATCCTTATTACTGCTTCCGACTATGACTGTCATCACTTTGCTCCTTGCTAGGTGTGTGTACCTTTTAGAAGTGTATGTGCAGCAGCAAAACAAAAAGTTAGAAATTTCATTAGCAGAAACTGATATGATTTCCCTATATCTACACTCATTGCAATGTAGGTATGACGCTTGCGCAGCTTAGTGACAAACGATGAATGTAAACAGTTCAATGTAGAATGGCGCACCAGACGGCTTAGCATGCCATTAAATGAAGATTCAATCATTTAATTAACAATATTATGAATAGTTGCACACACAACCCTGCTGGTCGAGTTTACTCTAGAACAAACCAATAAAAACTTAGTTGCATATGGGCATGGAATGTTGACCTATACTTTAACTACTTTCGTTTAGATCAATAGGGGGATTTTGATGCCAGAGCAGAACATTGGTCAGATACTTCAAGCGTTCAATAGTATCGAATCAAAGATTCAAGATCAGAACCAAATGTTAAAAGAGCTGTCCGCTAAAATGAACGCTCTTGAACAACAAAATAAGCACCTGGTTCAGATTGTGCACCAGCTTCAGTCACCATCTAGTCATGAACCATTGGATGTCCACAATCACGAATTTGAAGATAAAGTCACCCAGCAACTTCGTTCCATTGAAGATCAATCGAAAAAAACCATGGAAATGATAAAAGCGAATGGCGGGGCGAAAAAACGCGCCTGGCCATAAGCAGCAAAGCCTACGTTACGGTAGGCTTTGTTATTCGGTGCTCGCTATGACTAAAGCTTTGTCTCAATACAGCGTTCAAACAGGTGTCGGGATTCGTCCACTTCAATATTCAGCTTGAATTGTTGAGTGAGTACTTGATGAAGTTTATCCGAAGTATCCATTACCTGCTCCGTCTGTTGGGTAGCTGAGCGAGTAAGTAAAGTTTCGTTGGTCAGAACACAAACCTCATTCGCCGATTTTTGGCTCACAACCAAGTTATTTACAAACACCGCATCCGGATGCTGGTGTGAATAAAAATGCCCGACTTGGCAATCAGCTTCACTGTAGTTTGCCAAATCAAAACGATAGAGAACAAAAGGCCCGCCTTCCTTCTCAACCACCAGCTCAAACTCTCGATTTTCGATTTCACGTATGAGATAACGATCCAACCCAGACCGTTGCCACACTTCGCCAAATTCAATCGCGGTTATTGGACAGGCAGAGCCAAAGCCAACATCAACTAGGTAGCTTTTTTGGTTGAGTTCAACCACAGTAAAACGATGCGTCCTAGGCGCTGAACGATCTTGATTGTTTAAAACTCGCGCCACAACCAAGCGAGTGGAGTAACCAAGCGAGCTCAAGAACTCAAAAGCAATCTTATTGTGTTCAAAGCAGTAACCGCCCATCCCTTGGCTCACCACTTTTTCTAGCAGCTCATCCAGCTCAAGAGGCATGGTTTTCCCAAGCACTGAATAAACGCTATTAAAACTGAAAGACGCTATGTGCCGAGTAATAAACTGGTTCAAAAATGCCAAATTCGGCTGCTCTGGTGGCACCAGTTGCAGCTCAGCAAGGTAATCATCAAATAATATCGACATCGCCGTTCCTTTATTACGAGTTATCAGTAACCGTCCACTGCATCTCAATCAACTGATGCTCACCAACAACTTCCACCTCTTTAACAAACTCAAAGCCGAGGTTTTGGTAATAAGCACGTAAGTGTTGATGAGCATGAATTTCCACAGTTTTAGCATCTACATTTTTGGCATGGTTCATCAGCGCCTTGACGAGTCGAGTGGCAATTCCCGCCCCACGAAACTCTGGCATTACCGCCACACGCGCGAGCACAGCATGACCTTCACTATTCACGGTTAATCGCGCGGTAGCCACGGGAGTATTCTGCTTCATTACCAGGGCATGCGTTGACACCTCATCTAAGCCATCGAGATCGAGATGCGGCGGAATATTTTGCTCCACAGTAAACACGTTGTAGCGAATGGTTTGCGCCATATCGATGAGTTCGAAGTCTTGCCCTATCTTTATGTCCAAATCACGTCCTCATTAATATCAAATTGGTTTCCCAGTGGGCGCTACTGGAAAAGAAGCATCATGCAATTTTTTCTAACGATTTCAAAGTGCAATCACATCATACTTGAGCGTTGTTGAAAGGTGTTTATCACCATATCCGTACATAGAATACGAGTCTATATAACGCCAGTAACGCGTTTTGCTGATGATTCTTACTAAGAAGGCGATAAAGAACCTAGTAACAACATAGGGTAAATGAAACGTCAAACCACGGATTTGGAAAAGCGAATGGCTTTATCCGAGACAGAAAGTAAAGAATATAGATAGGAGGTAATAAGGCAGTTCGCTAGTTCATACTATCGATTTTACGGCAATAGATAGGTGTTCAGAAACAGCGTAGAATTCCTGAACACCTCGATCTTTTAGTGACTTAGTAGCCAACCAAATATCGACTCTTTTTGCTGCCTTTAAAAATGCGTTTCGTCAACAGCGCTAGAGAGACAGAGGCTAAAACAATAACGATTAGAGTAAATAGATAAAGAAAAATATTGTTTTCAGCACCAAAATCTTGAAGGTGGTGTGTTCTTCTATCAATTTTAAACAAAATCATTAATAACCAAGGATGTATAAAGTAAATAGCAAAACTGGTTTCAGAAATAACAGTAAGAAGCGGAATATCAAAGGTATATTTCTCTAAAATACCATATAGAAAGCAGATAACAAAAATCATCTGTATGTATTGTAAGTCAATACCGTTGTACTCAAAAAATGGCTTGCCGTAGTTGCCTACATGGCCTAAATAGACTTGTATGAATGACATCGCAACGGATAGAAATAAGAACATCAAAAAGTTCTTTTTTAGGAACTCGGTAATGACACGGTTATGAATCGAAAATAATATTCCCATTAAGTAAACCGGAGTGAAATACACTAAAGAGTGAATCGCATTCGTTCCGGCTACCGGTCTTTGAACAATCACAGCAATAACCGATAAAATAACGACTAATCCTATTTGAAACTTTAGATTTTGTTTTATAAACTTCATGTGCAACGGTGCGGACGCAAACAGGAGCAACCCAAAGGGGATATACCAATACGCTATTAGAAATCGCCCCGTTAAATAATACTTAAACACCGTCATCCAGTCTGAGTCGCTTGGCGAAAAAGGAATCCCATCCCGGTACATGTGAGCTGGATCTCTCATCAATTCAAGCGGTGTAAAATATTCAACTTTAAACGCATAAAGGTAGGCAATCGCAACGGTCGCCAATATAAGGTAAGGAATACCAATATTTTGGAATTTATTTTTAACAAACTTTTTGTAATTAAACTTCTTATAAAAAACATGATGAAACATAAAACCAGAAATAAAAACAAAAAGAGAGGAACCTCCTGTAATTAAATTTCTTATCGTTGCACTAAATAAATCATTACTAGTAAACCCCGAACTGTATACATGACCAGCTACGATAGCAATGATTGCAATTCCTCTAAAATTGCCAATTGACTTCAAAAACATCTAACACTACCTAAAATAAAAACCTCCACCGATATAATTGAATACTATCAGATATATATGGCATAGGAATGTAACAGAATCTACAGTGTATCAGGATAGATGTCTCGCAATTAGGAATGGTTGAAGAAAAATGATATTCCTTTTTTCAAAAATAAATCAGTATAATCATTTACCATAAAATACTATTAGTTGTTTATATCATCATTGGTATATCGACAAATATATCAATTTAACCTACAGAATAATTGAGTTTTTCAACTTAACAACAACTCACATTTGTATCTCATTGACTGTTACCCTCCTCCATTTTTGGCTTGTTGAAATCTGAGTACTCTAGTTCAACAAGCCTTATTTTATCGAGTGATGTTTGCTTTTTTATCGTCTAGTCACGCTCACCCATTACCAAGGAATCACACCGCCGGTGGTTAAAAACAGACCTGTTGGGCCGTCAGATCCTTCTAAAGCCGTTTTAACCGCAATCACGGCCCCCTCCTCTACACTACCCGGCGCTTGCTCGCCGCCAAGATCTGTCGCGATCCAGCCCGGGCTCACCGAATTCACACGAAATCCTTCATCACGCAATTCTTTTGCTAGTAATACCGTGAACATATTCAGTGCTGATTTTGAAGCATTGTAAGCCAGCGGCGTGGTACCATGAAACGGCCATGAAGGGTCGCCATGCATGGTCATGGATCCAAGACCTGTCGATACATTTACAATCGAACGATGACTGCCTTTTCTCAACAATGGCAGCATAGTTTGAGTCAACATAATGGTTCCAAATACATTGGTTTCAAACGTTTCTCGTAGCGCTTGATGAGTGACGTTCGACGCATTGCCATAACCCACAATAACGCCTGCGTTATTGATTAAACCGTCTAAGTGACCACTTTGTTGCTCAATGAGCTCAACTGCAGCCTGATGACTCTTCGCATCGTTAAGATCTAAGTAAACCGACCTCGCATCCCCTCGCTCTTTTAGCTCTTGGGTCACCTTTTTACCTGCTTCCAAGTTACGAGCGCCAAGATAAACGGTATGCACTTGCTCGACGAGCTCCAAAGCAATTTGTTTACCAATTCCTTTATTGGCCCCTGACACTAGATAGATGTGTTTGCTCATCGTATACACTCCTCTTCATTGCACTTTCTCGGTTTATTGCGATGAATGAGCAGTGTAGCCAGAGAGATTATTTAAGATAATAGTGATAATATGGATGCATTATTCGATTGGAGCCAATAATGGAATTACCCCCAATCCAAGAGCTTCATGCCTTTCAACAAGTGGCCAACCATCTCAGCTTTTCAAAAGCAGCGGAAGCGCTGAGCATTTCACCATCAACGCTAAGCCATCTGATTCGTTCGCTTGAAGAACGCTTACAGACGCGCCTGTTTAACCGCACAACTCGTAGTGTATCGTTGACCGAATCAGGTCAGAGATTTTTTACTCAAGTAAATCAAGTACTCAATCACCTCAAAGGCGCGATCAATAATTTGAGTGCCGAAAAAGACCAACCACAAGGATTGGTTCGACTTAGCGTCAACGAAGTGGTAGCTGGTTTTGTTCTTGATAAATTGAATGCCGACTTTGCGGCCCAATATCCTGACATCGAATTGGATATCTCGGTCGACAATCACCTCATTGATATTGTGTCAGAAGGATTTGATGCAGGTATTCGCCTGAAAAACACCATCCCTCAAGATATGATCGCGGTACCAATGATGACAAACTTTAGGTTTGTCACTGTCGCGTCCAAGCAGTATGTCCAAACCTACGGCGAGCCAAAAACGCCTCAAGATTTGTTACGCCATAACTGTCTCGGCTACAAATTTCAAAGTGGACGACGCTATGAATGGGAGTATAAAAACGGTAATGACATTCAAACGCTTCGTACGCGAGGCTCTATAACCACGAATAGCCCGGCTATACTTTTAAAGGCCGTAAACGATAACTTGGGTATCGCCATGATTGCTGAGCCCCTTATCCGACATGAGCTTGAATCTCAGCAGTTAGTCAGATTGCTGGAACCTTGGACTATCGACTGGCCTGATTTGTACGTCTATTTTCCCAAAAATCGCAACATGCCCACCGCACTAAGAGCTGTGATTGATGCATTGAAAGCGTAATTTGCTCGCTGTTTGTCTTTTCCTCTTTGTGAGAGAGAAAGCGCAGCACAATACGCTTAACTCCGCTCATTCACAGTACATCCAGAGACACTTTGACCCGCTCAAGTGATACCATAGTGCGAAACGACTTCACGTTCGGGTTGTGATGAAATAACTCATCGCACAAAATTTGAAAACGCTCCATGTCAGGCACCAATAGCACGAGCATAAAGTCGGCTTCTCCTGTGACGTAGTAACACTGCTGAACCTCGGGGCCGGAGAAGCTTTCTTTAAGCAGCTTCATATCCTCAGCTTGCGTCTTATCAACCTTAACCTCCACCAAAATCGTGATGACCTTATCCAATTTATTAGGCGCAAGCACAGCAACATGGGCCTCTATATAGCCATCGTCTTTCAGCTTTTGGATTCTTCTTTGTACCGAGGCGGTCGACAAGTGAACTTGCTCGGCTAACTCGCGCAAAGGCACCTGACAATTTTTTTGTAGCCTTTCCAGTAGCGCATAATCGTATTTATCCAGTGGCATAGTCCAAACCTGTGAGAAAATTTCTCACCAACGCTATGAAATATGCGCACCTTTATCAAGTATCATGAAATAAAATATCGGCACATTCACTCATTCATCACCGCTTTATGTCGACTCAAACCAATACTTCACTTGGCGTGATTCTCAATGTCATCGCCTCTGCTCTCTTTGCTTTAATGTTTGCCTACAGTGCGTTACTGCACGATCTGGGCGGAGATGAAATCTACGGCTGGCGAATCAGTTTAACCTTCCCACTGCTCACCGTATTCATTTTGATCAATGGCTATTGGTCTCAAGTTACACGTATATTTGAGCGTATGATGTGCACACCGAGTTTTATATTCACTCGCGTCATTTCTTCGCTATTGTTGGGCTTTCAACTGTGGCTATTTATGTGGGCACCAAACAATGGCTATGGTCTTGCCGTGTCGCTAGGCTACTTTATGATGCCGATCACCATGGTGGTGGTAGGATGGTTTGCGTTCAAAGACAGAATGTCCAGATTTCAAAAGCTTGCTTGTGCTTTTGCGATCATTGGGGTGATCAACCTGGCGGTTTCACAAACGTTGACTTGGCCAACGCTGGCGGTCTGCCTTGGCTACCCCATTTACTTTTGGTTACGTCATAAAACCGATACCAATCATATTGGAGGTATGTGGTTCGACATGCTACTCAGTCTACCTGTGAGTTTGTATTTTATCTTCGATAACGGCTTTGTGGTTCATCGGTTCAACATCGATTTCAACCTCATATGGTTGGTTCTTGGTTTGGGCTTAATCAGTGCACTCGCGCTCGGCTTTCAATCGCTCTCGGCGCCGCATCTTAATTTGAGTTTATTCGGTCTACTGATTTACGTTGAGCCAGTGCTGTTACTGCTGGTTGCTCTGTTGCTTGGAGAAAGTATTATGCCCAGTGAATGGCCAACCTACATTGCAATCTGGTTGGCCGTAATGGTGTTATGTCTTGAAGGTGTTGTGAGCTTAAAACGCCAGCAACGATAATACGACGATTAAAGACTCAAGACGTCGCCAATCGAGCCTTGTCACTATACGTCTTAAGGACATCAAGCGGTTCGTTTTCTGTTAAGAACGCAAGCAGTTCAATCATATTGGCAAACTTCGCGTCTGCACTCGCAAACGTCTTCGCCTCACAATGAGGTGAAACTAAAAACGTCGTCATATTAGCGGCTTTGCTCGCCGTTAAACCGGTCACGCTGTCTTCAATAACCAAGCACGCTTGTGGAGAGAGGTTAAGCTTCTTTGCTGCAGACAGGTAAACATCAGGCGCGGGCTTACCCTGTTTTTCATCCTCAGCACTGCACACGAGGTCAAATTTATCCCACAACTTAAGTTGGTCAAAAACGGCTTTTATCACCACATGATTGGAAGAGGTGGCTAACGCTATTTTCAAATTGAGCTGTTTAACGTAGTCAAGCGTTTGAACAACACCAGGCATGGCTTGACCAACCCTAGCGATAAGCTGACATAACTTGGTTAAAATCCGTAGCTCTAATTCAGCGGCACTGACGGACAACGCATAAGATTGGCACCAAATGCGCGCAATTTCATCAACTCGCTTTCCCATGGTCAACAGCTCGCAATCAGCCCTTGTTACCGCGATGCCATAAGATGCCAGTGACGCCATCTGAGCGTCTTGCCACAAGGGCTCGGAATCAATGATTACGCCATCCATATCAAAAATAACCGCTTTTTTACTCATACTTACCTCAAAAATAACATGTGGCGCTCAATGTGAGCGCCACACAAAACTAGGCAACCCTGGTGTTGCTAGTATCAATGACAGAGCTTTCAAATCCAGGTTGCTCGACTTTAATTAAATAGGTGAAGAAAAATGCCAGTACATACAGCGTGGTATAAGCGATAACCACGCCTATGGTGCTGAAATACGGCAAAATAATCACAGCAATAGCGGGCGCTAAGAAGTTAGAAAGCCCTGCTGAAAGGTTGTAAACAGAAATAGCTGCGCCCTTATGGTTGGGCTCTAAGGCAGGAAAGACTGCCGCCATCGGTACAAACGCCGCGACAAAAATCCCCAATGAAATGGCCGGGATCAGCGCCATATAAAAATTATTACCGAAGTGCTGAGGAATGTAGTAAAACGCGAGACTTGATAGCGCCATGCCCACACAGCCAAACCAACGCACCACTCTCATCCAACCTAGTTTTTCTCCCATAATGCCCCAGAAGACATTGGAGAAGATGGTCGTAAAGAAGAACACCGCCCATACTTGCAGCCAGTCGGAAGTGGTAAAGCCAAGATCATCAACAAACATCATCGGCATGATTACCGCAAACCCAAACAAAGACAGCGTATTGATGATGCGAACGAAACTCGAATACAACACGTTTTTATTGGTAAACAGTAACGTGACAGCGCGGCTTAACTCGGTCAATTTCTCTTTATTACTCAAATTATGCATATGCGTTGGCGTTTTAACTTTACGTAGCGCAACCATCGCGATGATTCCACCGCCCAAACAAAAAACCAGTGACAACCAAAGCGTACCAAACTCACCGATCCACGGAATAGTAAAGCTAGGAATATAGCTGCCAGCAACACCGATACCAATTGAATAGACGGTCCAAAACCAGCCAAGGGCGGAACTCACACCATCACTGCGAACGTTGTGGACAATGACGACAATGAATGAGTAGAGAAACAGAGGATAGGCAAAACCACGAATACCATAAAACAGCAGAATCAAAGCATAGTTGGAATGGCCTAATCCGAAGGTTAAAAACAGCACGTGGAAAACACACCACACAAAAAAGCCAATTTTCATGGTTTTCTGTGGGGTAATAATTTCGGCGACGACACCTGAGATCCAAGCCGCCAACGCCGCAGCTAACCCGTATAACGTAAAGGCCATCGACGACTGAGCCGGTGTAAACCCTAGTTCCGTGATGTAGTGAGAAAGAAAAGCGAGTTCAAAGCCATCACCAGTCATAAAAATGGCGATGGCGACATAACCCCAGATGAGATTGAGTGGCAATCCAAGCCACTGTTTGCTTACGTTATCCATATATTCCTCGATTGTAGGGTAAAGGAATCCTGTACCTCACGAAGGAGGCACAGTCCGTTGTTATTGGGATGTTATTGATTTAATTTATTTTTATTGGTTTTTCTTCATGACCTCAGAGCAAGGTCATTTTGGTAAAGCGCGCGAAAAGACGCGTAGCGTTGGTTTAAAATCGTCTGCCGCGCACTATCAGGTTGATAGATGCGATGAACCTGCGGCTTTTTACACACCGCTTCAAGGTCTTTGCCAGCAGCTAAACATGCCAGTCTTGCCGCTCCCAACGCACCACCGGTTTCACCGCCTTTATGGGTAATGATCGGTAAGCTCAAGGTGTCTGCTAATAACTGCGCCCAGAAAGGACTTCGAGCGCCGCCCCCGACAAGTGAACACTGCTCAATGTCCGTGCCACTTTCTATAAGCACGCGAAGTCCGTCCGCAACACCAAAGCTCACGCCTTCAATCACGGCATAACCGAGCAAAGCTCGATTCGTTGAGTGAGTCATACCATGAAATAGTCCCGTAGCCTTGGGATCATTATGCGGAGTGCGTTCTCCAGAAAGATACGGATGAAACAGTGGTGCTGTTGATTTCTGCTCATCACTTAGCTGCTCAATTTCTTCCAAAAGCGCCACTTCAGTCATCCCGATAATTCGGCAGAACCATTGCAGGCAGCTTGCCGCGCTGAGCATAACGCTCATCTGGTGCCAGCGTTTTGGTAACACATGACAAAATGCATGGACCGCCGATTCTGGTGCCGGGCGATACTGATCATTGACGACAAACAGCACACCGGACGTGCCCAAGGAAATAAACGCATCACCAGGATTCACCGCACCTACGCCAATGGCGCTTACGGCATTGTCACCGCCACCACCAGCAACAATGACGGACGGGCTTAATCCCCATTTCTGAGCAATATCGTCCGACAGCGTCGCTGAGATATCACATCCTTCAACAAGTTTCGGCATTTGTGCGCGAGTTAGTTGACATTTATCGAGCAACGAATCAGACCAATCACGTTTTGCTACATCGAGCCATAATGTGCCCGCAGAGTCCGACATATCGGAAATCTTTTGCCCGGTCATTTTTAGGCGAAGGTAATCTTTCGGCAATAAAACGGTGCGAATACGCGCAAAGTTTTGCGGTTCATGTTTACGTACCCAAATCAATTTGGGCGCCGTAAAACCAGGCATCGCAAGATTACCTGCTACACGGTGCAGTTCCGGCGCCGCAGCTTCAAGCTCGGCACATTCTTCATGGCACCGCGTGTCATTCCACAAAATGGCCGGGCGAATAACCTCATCTTGCTCATCCAATAAAACCGCACCATGCATCTGCCCAGACAAACCAATCGCTTTGATCGCACTCCAATGATCGGCGCATTTTTCACGCAGAGCCTCGATTAAGTAATTGGTGGCTTCCCACCAAGCTTGAGGCGATTGTTCAGACCAATGTGCTTGGGGACGTTGAATCGTCAATGGCGCACTGTGCGTCGCGACCATTTCTCCCTGCTCATCAATAACCAAAGCTTTGACTTCGGAAGTCCCTAAATCAATTCCTAAATACATGCTCACTCCTTAGTGGATCATCGGATAAACGGCGGCAATTTTTTCGCGAAGTAACGCTTCAAAATCAGCACGTTCGGCCAGTTCGCCAAACAGCGCTTTATCGCGAGCATAAACCGCGATGGGGTCAGAGGAATCAAACATAGCGTGTACAGCCTTAGCATCAAGAATCCCATCTTGATATTCATAAGGCAGTACGCCTTTATGCCATTGCTGCATGAAAACGAAGAATAAAGCAGGTAGCATCGCGGTCGCTTTAGGTTCGACCCCACGTTGGTAGCATTCGATCATCGTTGGGGTGATCATCGCAGGAATTTTTGAAAAACCGTCCGCCGCAACGCGCTGGTTGGTATCTTTAATATGCGCATTGGTAAAACGATCTAACACCACATCGCGATAAGTCGGCAAATCAATGCCATTGTCCCCTAAACACGGGATCACGTCCTGAGTGACATATTCATGGGCAATATTGTAGATATAATCGGTTTGAGTACTTTCATGAATGAATGACTGCCCAACCAAGGTTCCAGCCCAAGCGATGCAGCTATGAGAAGAGTTAAGAATGCGAATCTTCGCTTCTTCATAAGGAACAACCGATGCCACCATTTCAACCCCAACTGACTCAAACTCTGGACGAACGGATTTGAAATTATCCTCAATGACCCACTGAATAAATGTTTCACCCATGACAGGCGCTTTGTCTTCAATGCCAGTTTGCGCATGAATACGTTCAGGTAGATCAGCCGCTGGTCGCGGCACGATGCGGTCAACCATGGTATTCGGACAGGTCGTATTATCCTCCATCCAAGCCAATACTGAGTGCTTTCCAGTTAAATTGAGAAACTCAGTTAGGCCGTCTCGAAAGCGTTCGCCATTGTGACGCACATTGTCACAGCATAGTAACGTCAATGCACCCGCCTTATCCGCAATACGCTGTTCTAGTATTTTAGTGATGGTGCCGTAGATGGTCTGGTGATCACCGTTTAAATCGGCCTTGAGAACCGAATTATCCGTGTCCAATGTATGATCGGTTTTGAGGTAGTACCCGCCTTCGGTCACCGTAAATGCGATGACTTTGGTGTTGGGTTTCGCGCCTTCAGCAATCAACGGTGCGAGGTCTTGCTGCCATGGCAGTAGCGTTTGAATAGATTTGATCACTTCATAGTGTCGCTCACCTGCCGGACTCACCGTTTCTAATACATATTCGCCTTCTTGCGCCTGCAGTGCAGAGACGGTTGCTTCCGCATCATTGCGAATATTACCAGCGGCGATATGCCAGCGCTTATCCCCTGATTCACGTAATTGATGCATATACCATGCTTGATGAGCACGATGAAATGAGCCTAAACCGATATGTAGCCACGTATATTGGGTCGTCATGATATTGATCCTCGTTATTGTTTGATGGCGCCACTCTAAAGGATCAAAGAATCAAAAAAAGAGCCAAAGATCACAAATGAACAAAAGACCATTAATAGGTCTTTTATTCATTTGTGGGTAATTGATGAAACTTGAACTCACAAGCCGTTCGCGAGAAGATAGGGCTAATAACGACAGCAACAGGCAAATCGGCGTTGCCTAAATAGGTTTAACAGCCTGAAAAAAAGGAATAAATGTGGCAAGAAGTGATAACTTCAAAACCGATCAAATGGTTCGCGCAGCGTGGATGTATTACATATCGGGAAGAAATCAGAGTGAGATTGCGGCCGAGCTCGGGTTATCACGCCCGGTCGTCCAACGCTTGATTGCAGCCGCCAAAGAAGAGGGAATCGTCTCTGTGGGGCTTCACCACCCAATATCAACCTGCTTAGATTATGCAGAGCTACTCAAACAAAAATATCAGCTGGTGGAATGTAACGTGGTCCCCTCAACCAGCGACCAAGAAACGTTAGACAACGTATCATTTGGCTGCTTTCAATTGATGGCAAAATACCTAAAAGAACCGCAAAACCAAATTATTGGCATCGGATCAGGGTTGACACTCAAAAAAGCCATTAACCGCATCGATTTTGATTCTTCCAATCGCCAGTGCGTCGCCTTGATCAGCGCTATGGGAGTGAATGGCCAATGTAACTATTACGATGATGTTCCTCTGATTCTCGCAGGTAAAATTCAAGCGAATTACTACCAACTTCCAACACCTCGCTACGCTATTTCTGCCGATGAACATCGTTTATGGACCAATACGCGTGTTTACAAAGAAGTGGCGTCTGTGGCCGATAAAGCCGATGTCATCTTTATCGGAATTGGCTCACTGAGTAAAGCAAGCCCAATTATTAAAGATGGGTTTATCTCTGGTGACAAAGCAAACGAACTCAGCCACCAAGGCGCAATAGGCGAAATTCTCGGTCGTTTTATTGATCCGCAAGGAAAGGTGGTCGACTGCAGCATCAATACCCTCATCACCAGTTACGATATTCGTCAAAACAACTGCCCTCGAATTGGCGCGGCTTGTGGTGAAGATAAACATTTAGCGATTTTGGCCGCTCTGCGCGGAAAATGGATTAACGGTCTCGTCACTGACGAAACAACGGCACGCTGGCTCCTCACCCAATAGGCTTAATACCTTCCTCGACACCAACGCAGCTTACTACGCTGGTGTCTCTTTTCAGCCTGACTTTAGCCTTGATGAATCAATTAGTTCGTCTACGTACAATGGTCTGATGTGTTGCGGCTGCATTGCGCTTTTTAAAACCATTGAGTATGGTTATGCAAAATTGTTAGCAATTAGTTGAACAATATAGATTTACCTATATCACTTCCCTACAAACGCTAATTTTTTTGTCGCTCAAATCATCTGAATAACCAGTCAATCTGGTGTTGTCGAAATAGACATTACTAGCGATACCTTGGCATCTCATTGTCATTCAAACCAGTGACCAGATTTGGTCATACCGTGTCATGACGATCGACAACTGACTGTTGTTAACTATGTTTTTAGCGTGAATAAAAATAACAAAATTATAACTTTCGAACTGTCGCCTATAGTTTTTACGGACGACAATTTTTGAAATGATGACTCACTGGAAAAAGCTATGACTTATTACTCACGCCGACGAGTGTTGAAGATGGTAGGAGTGGTCACGATTGCGAGTGCGACCGGACAACTTTTACCTATCCCTAGCTTAAATGCAGCAGAACAAGCTGCACCAACGCAGGGACTTGAAGAATTTACACAAGTGTCACAATGGCTTACCGCGCAAGACGCGCTCAACCCGACGGTTACCCAAGCGCTTTTAATTGCCTTCACGCAAACAGACAACACCTTTCTTAGCCGTCTCTCCCAGCTTAAAACGCTCCTTGAAGATAACCCACCGCTACTTAAACAGGATCGCTTGATGTTTGGCGATGCCAATACCGACAGTGAAGCGCTTGCGCGAAGCATTCTCAGCAGTTGGTATAACGGCGTTGTCGGTAAAGGATTTGATGCTGTTTACGTCACGTACGTCAACAACCTCGCGAATCAACTGGTCAGTGACAAATTGGTACCGCCAAGTTTTTCTTACGGTGAAATCGGAAGCTGGGCACAACAGCCATAATCAATTTAAAAGAGTAATGTCGTTTATGAACAATAAAAATTCTGCTGATGTGGTGGTAATTGGCGCCGGTATCAATGGTTCGCTACTTGCTTCACGTCTAGCTAAAGCGGGAAAATCCGTATTAATGTTGGAGTCAGGCCCTAAGCTTGAACGAGACCAACTGGTTGAGCGCTATCGTACGTCTGCATTTAAATCAGACTTTATGTCACCTTACCCTTATTCTCCTCAAGCACCGCACCCACGCTATACCCCAGAACCCAACGAGTATCTTGACCAAGTCGGTCCTAATGCATTTCATGCGCAATACATTCGTATGTTTGGTGGTACTAGCTGGCACTGGGCGGCGCAGCTTTGGCGTTTTCTACCCAACGATTTTCGTCAACATAGTCAGTATGGCGTCGGTAAAGATTGGCCAATTGGTTATGACGACATCGAAGACTACTACTACCAAGCGGAAGTCATTGCGGGTGTCGGTGGTTCCCCGAATAATGGCTCTCCAAGAAGTAAGCCCTTCCCGATGGAAGCCGTTCCTGCTTCATACTTACAGCAGCGCGTCACGGAAAGGCTCGCCCCCGAGTTTTCTGTGATTGATGACAGTACTGGGCGTAATAGCCGCAGCTACGATGGCCGTCCGGCATGTTGCGGCAACAACAACTGTATGCCGATTTGCCCGATTGATGCCCAGTATCATGGTGGCCTTGCTGCGCAAGAAGCAGTGAACAGTGGCGTCGAAGTAATTACCGAAGCCGTGGTTTATCAGCTTGAACATGATGATAAAGGCAACATCGTCGCAGCAAACTATTACGATTGGAACAAAGTCAGCCATCGAGTCACGGGACAAACCTTTGTTCTCGCATCGAATGCGATCGAGACACCAAAACTTCTACTTATGTCTGTCAGTGATAAATTCCCAAATGGTATCGCTAACGCACAAGATAACGTCGGTCGTCATCTGTGTGATCACCCAGCTATCGGGATTACTTTTGATGTTGATGAAGAAGTTTGGCCGGGACGCGGGCCAGTAAGCCCATGTTCAATTGGCCAATTCCGTGATGGGGATTTTCGTAGCGAACACGCTCCATTTCGCATTGATATCTCAAACTCCTCCAAACTGGCCTCTGTAACCAAAGAAGTGCTCGCAGAAGGCTACTTTGGCAAGAAATTGCAAGACGAAGTTCGTTTTCGTGCCGCGCGCCGAATGAGTCTAAAAAACTGCTTGGAGCAACTGCCCGACCGCAATAACCGAGTGACGCTGAGTGACAACAAAGATGCGCTCGGTTTGCCAACACCCGCGATGTTCTGGAACGTTCTCGACACTAATGATTACGTACGTAAAGGCACCGAGAAAACGCGCGAACATTATGATGCTATCGCGAAAAAACTGGGGGCAACCAATATCAAGCACAGTACCGAAGGTAAATTCAAAAACCGCCAACATATTACGGGAACACTCTCAATGGGTCTCGATCCCGCCACCAGCGTTACCGACCAATGGGGGCGCGCCCATGACCATGAAAATCTATTCATGGTAGGGACAGGCGTTATGCCAACGGTAGGTACCTGTAACGTCACCTTGACCGCAATGGCGCTTGCGCTTCGCACCGCTGATAAAATTCTTCAGGAGACACAACATGGTTAAATACTGGAGACTCTTACTCACAACGGCAAGTCTGCTTTCTGCCAGTGTTGCTCAGGTACATGCGGCAGACCAAGATGCTCTTATCAAGCGCGGAGAATACCTGGCTATTGCGGGAGACTGCGGTGCCTGTCATACCGCTGCAGGAAAAGCGCCATTTAGTGGTGGTTATGCGATTGATAGTCCCCTTGGCACCATATACAGCACCAATATTACGCCTTCGACAACAGCTGGCATCGGTAATTACACCGAAGCGCAATTTGCGGCGGCGTTACGTGAAGGGAAACGAGGCGATGGAAGCCAACTTTACCCAGCGATGCCTTATACGGCTTATGCCAAAGTATCCGATGATGATATCTCAGCGCTATACGCGTACTTTATGCATGGTGTAGAACCGGTCGATGAAAAACCGCAAGAAACCAAACTGCCATTTCCATTTAACTTGCGTTTTAGCATGGCAGCGTGGAATCTGTTGTTCCTTGATGATGAAGTCTATACGCCTGATTCAAGTCAATCTGATCAATGGAACCGAGGTGCGTACCTAGTACAAGGCTTAACCCACTGCAGTACTTGTCATACACCGCGTAATTTCTTGATGGCAGAGAAAAGCGATCAAAACCTTGAAGGTACCTCTCTCGGTACTTGGTTTGCACCAGATATTACCGCAGAAACCTTACAAGGTAGCCCGTATTGGTCTCGTGATATGTTAGCCAATTATCTCGCAACTGGACACGCGAGCAATGGAGCGACAGCCGCTGGGCCGATGCTTGAGGCCATCGACAAGAGCTTTTCTCGCATGAAGCACGAGGATCTCCAAGCGATTGCGACTTATCTTCTGCCTGAAGCAGATAATGCGCCAACAACAGACACTCATGAGCATCACCACCAAGCGCTGACTAAAGTTGTTGGTGACGATACTCCGCTTGCGCTCGCCAATCAAAGTGAAGGTGAACGTCTATACCGCAATAACTGCGCATCATGCCACAACTTGTCGGGCCGTGGTTTAAATGGTTTACCGCCACTGCAAGACCACCCTGTTCTTAAAAAACCTAATGCGGATAACGTCGCGATGGTGATTCTAGAAGGTGTTTGGCCTGAAGAACATCAAGGCATGCTTGGTTTTGCTGATGAAATGACTGATCAACAAATTGCTGATGTGACCAATTATGTGATGGCGGATATCGGTGGCAGTGATGTTCAGATCACTACCGATCGCGTCAAAACGCTGCGTGCCGGTGGTGAGACGTCCCCACTACTTATGCTGGCCCGTATTGGTATGGTCGCTGGCGGCATTATTGTTGTTTTGCTATTACTTTGGTTACGCAGACGACGTAAGGCCTAAGACATATATCACCTAACATCTCCGCCTATTGGCGGAGGTGTTCTTTGAATAACAACCCAACGCCTCTACAGAGCGAATAGATTTCCACAATCTGCATTTCCACAATCCACGCGACCTTTCTATCAAGCACAGCGGACTCACGTTCGGGCTTTTCATTCCAGGATGTTCATCTTCTCATCGTCTCTTTTTTGAACAAGCCATTGAGCCGATATATATCAGAACGAAATTTCATATCTTTTGCATTATACCGTGCTTGTCATCACACATTGAATCCGATATTTTTAGCCTGCAATTCCCACCATTCACATGGAATAATAATGAAAACAAGAACTCTCATCTCAATTAGCTTAATGGCCAGTTTGGGTTTCGCCGTGCCGTCCTTGGCGAAAACCCCTAGCAACACTCTCGTGGTTGCGCAATCTTTAGAAGATGTCACCAGTTTGGATCCGGCTCAAGGCTTTGAATTATCCTCTGTTCAAAGTTTTAACAACCTTTATCAACGTCTTGTGCAGTCAAACCCGGAAGATCCTACAGAGTTGCAGCCAACGCTTGCCGAGTCTTGGACAACAACCAAAAACAGCCTAACGTTTACCCTAAAACCACAAGCAACCTTTGCCAGCGGTAATCCGGTTCGTCCTGAAGACGTTATCTATAGCTTGTCTCGTGTGGTGAAATTGAACCTAGCGCCGTCTTTTATTCTTACCCAACTTGGTTGGAACAAAGACAATGTCACTAACTTCATTACCAAAGTGTCTGACAACCAAGTGAAAATCGCGTGGGATATGGATGTTGGCCCTCAATTTGTGCTCAGCCTTCTCACCGCCCCTGTGTCTTCGATTGTCGATGAAAAAACCGTGTCTGCACACGCAAAAGACGGTGATTTCGGTCACGCGTGGTTGAATATGAACTCAGCAGGCAGCGGACCATTTAAAATCAAAAAATACGTTCCACACCAGATATTAATGATGGAAGCAAATACCAGCTCACCAGCCGGTGCGCCTAACATGAAATATGTGCTGCTTAAGAACGTACCCGATGCAGCAACCCGCCAACTATTACTTGAACAGGGCGATGCAGACTTAGTCCGTAACCTGGGTACAGACCAATACTTTTCACTGCAAAACAAGCCCGGCATCAAGACACTTAACCTGCCTTATGCATCGCTATACTACTTGATGTTTAACGCAGAGAACGCCGATAACCCAGCGATTGGCAAACCGGAATTCTGGCAAGCCGCTCGCTATGCGTTCGATTACAAAGGTATTGCCGATGATCTGATGCATGGTCAATTTGCAGTGCAGCAGAACTTTTTACCAGTCGGCTTTAATGGCGCATTGACTGACCAACCATACCGCTACGACCCACAGAAAGCGGCACAAATTCTCAAAGACGCGGGCATTGAAAACCCACACTTTAAGTTAGCGGTTTCCAATCAACCGCCTTATCTGGATATTGCTCAAGCACTACAAGCGAGCTTTGCTAAAGCGGGTATTGATGTTGAATTGATTCCTGGTGTCAGTAGCCAAATCGCCACGGATGTGAAGGCTCATAAATACCAATCAACCTTAACCGCTTGGGGGCCTGACTACTTTGACCCACACACCAACGCATCTGCGTTTGCGTACAACCCTGAAAACGGCAGCAAAACCTTAGCATGGCGTGCGAACTGGCATATTCCCGCATTAAATAAACTGACGCTACAAGCGCGCTCAGAAACAGATGCAGAGAAGCGCACAGCAACCTATCAAGAACTGCAGCGCAAAGTTCGTGAGTCGTCACCGTTTGTTGTTGGTTTGCAAAACAAGAAGCTGGTCGCCCTGCGTGATAACGTTGAAGGTTATGTTCAAGGCATTACACCAGAAATGGTGTTCTATAAAAACGTATCTAAATCAGAATAATGACACAATCTAACCCAACTTCCGGCGCTGTGCGCCGGTTTTGGACTGGCCGCCTTCAACCATTGATGAGCGGCTTTTTGTCCTTTTTACTCACCCTTTTTGGACTGTTGGTTTTTACCTTCATCTTGTCACGTGCTGCACCAATTGACCCTGCTTTGCAACTGGTTGGTGACCACGCCAGTGAAGCCACGTATCAGCAAGCACGTCACCAGCTCGGGCTCGACCAACCTCTCCCCATGCAGTTCTTAAATTACTTGGGTCAAATGCTTCAAGGCGATTTCGGGGTTTCACAAATCACTCAGCAACCGGTGGTCAATGACTTAGCTCAAGCCTTCCCTGCCACACTAGAGCTCGCTACAGTCGCGATGTTCTTTGGCGCACTGTTTGGCATTTTTCTCGCTTCATTAGCCGTTTATAAACCGGAAAGCATTCTAGACCACCTTGCGAGACTGATTTCCCTACTCGGCTATTCGGTCCCCGTTTTCTGGCTTGGTTTACTTGGGCTATTGCTGTTTTATGCCACCTTGCATTGGTCCGCCGGACCGGGGCGTTTGGATGATATTTATACCTACACAATGGAATATAACAGCGGCTTTGTACTCTTTGATGCTGTGCGCACTGGTAACCCGGAAATTATGCTCAACGCTATTGGCCATTTATGGCTCCCGGTAGCAGTATTGGCACTGTTATCAATGGCGTCAATTACACGTCTACTGCGCGCCGCAATGCTTGAAGAGAGCAACAAAGAGTACGTTATTCTCGCGCAGGCCAAAGGCGCAACGCGTGGACGTATTTTATTTTCTCATATTTTTCCAAATGTACTCGGTACATTGATTACGGTGCTCGCGCTGTCTTATACCAGTTTGCTTGAAGGCGCTGTACTCACTGAAACTGTGTTTGCTTGGCCAGGGCTCGGACGTTACCTGACCAGCGCTCTGTTTGCGTCTGATACCTCTGCGGTATTGGGCGCGACGTTGCTTATCGGCACGTGTTTTATCACACTCAATGCCCTTGCAGACGCCCTCACCCGCTGGGTCGACCCGAGGACTCGCTAATGACAACAAGTAATAAAAACCTCTGGCCAACTTGGCTAAACACCTTCACCTTTGGGCTATTTCTGGTCATGTTGTTAGTGCTCGTTGCGCTGTGCGCGCCGCTACTAACGCACTATGACCCTAATATTCAAAATATTGCGGATCGTCTGGCACCGCCTAGCCACGAGCATCTACTCGGAACTGACCGCTTTGGTCGTGACCTTTTAGCTCGTGTACTTTATGGCGCACGCCCGACTCTCCTGCTGGTTTCTCTGGTTATCATCATTACCGTCCCTATTGGTTTGATCATCGGCATTTGCGCTGGGTATTTTGGTGGTTGGACTGAGCGGATTCTGATGCGCTTAACCGATATCGTCATGTCGTTGCCAAGCTTAGTTATTGCGCTGGCGTTAGTCTCAATATTAGGCCCTAGCTTAATGAATGGCGCATTAGCGTTAGCCTTTACCAGTTGGCCTTCTTTTGCACGTCAGGCTCGAACTGAAACCCTTGCGCTGCGCCGTAGCGATTACCTGGCTGCAGCAAACATGCAGGGAATCCATGGTTGGCGATTAATCATTGGCCATATTCTACCGCTGTGCCTACCCAGCGCGATCGTTCGAGCAGCCTTAAATTTAGGTGGAATCATTCTTTCAGCTGCGGGCCTTGGTTTTCTGGGCATGGGTATTCAACCGCCAGCGGCAGAATGGGGCTCGATGGTCGCCAGTG
Organism: Vibrio sp. AK197; assembly: GCF_053903115.1. Taxonomy (NCBI): domain Bacteria; kingdom Pseudomonadati; phylum Pseudomonadota; class Gammaproteobacteria; order Vibrionales; family Vibrionaceae; genus Vibrio; species Vibrio sp. AK197. The sequence goes on along the minus strand of NZ_CP096429.1, from coordinate 546,063 downwards.
GTAGCCGAGTGATCTTCGACCAATGGTGGGTGGCAGCGGTTCCCGGCTTTGCCATTCTATTTGCGAGCTTAGCGTTTAATCTGCTGGGTGATGGTTTACGAGACAAAATGGATCCACGTCATGGCAAATAATCAAACCTTAATCGATATAGAAAACTTAACTATCTCTCTCGATAACGGCCAACGTCTGGTGAAAAATCTGAGCTTTCAAATCGGTCATGAACGTGTTGCTCTGGTTGGTGAGTCGGGCTCAGGGAAATCACTCACAGCGAAAACACTGATGGGATTACTTCCTAACGCATGCTACGTCACGGCGGATAAACTGGAAATGCTTGAGACGCCGCTGCTTAACCTCTCCCAAAAACAATGGGGACAATTACGTGGACGAAAAGTGGCGATGGTTTTGCAAGATCCAAAATACGCACTGAATCCGGCGCGTACCATCGGAATGCAAATCGAAGAGCCGCTTGTTCTTCACCAAAAAATGAGCCGAAAAGCGCGTATCGAAAAAGTCGAAGCCATGATGATCGCCGTGGGCTTGCCGAACCCAGAGAAATTGCGCCACTCTTATCCACACCAACTTTCGGGCGGCATGGGTCAACGAGTTATGCTGGCGATTGCGCTCATCAATGACCCTGAGCTATTGATTGCCGACGAACCGACTTCCGCATTGGATCATGAGATGCGTGATCAAGTACTTGAGCTGATCTTTTCGCTAGTAAAAGAACGCAATATGGGGCTATTGCTGATAAGTCACGACTTACAGCAAGTCGCCGATTACAGTGAACGGGTCTTGGTGATGTATCAAGGTCAACTGGTCGATGAACTCAAAGCCAGTGAACTCGCGCACTCAACGCACCCCTACACCCAAACTTTGTGGTCATGTCAGCCTCACATCGATAAACGTGGATCACCATTACCTGTATTGGATCGTGATGTATTGGAGAAACGTTATGGCACTACTTGAACTCAATAATGTCAGTGTGACACATGTTCAGGGGCACCAACAAAACACGGTTGTCCATGATGTCAATTTCGCCGTCAATCAAGGTGAATGCTTTGGCCTAGTTGGCCCATCAGGCTGTGGAAAATCCTCACTGTTGTGGGTACTGGCGGGGTTGAATCCGCATTGGCAAGGGGCGATCCGCATGCTCGACCGAGTATTAACTCCGGGCCAAACCTTCAAAGGGAATTTGCGTCGTGAAGTACAAATGGTATTTCAAGACCCATACGCCTCGTTGCACCCAAAGCACCGACTGCGACGTACCTTGGCAGAACCACTCAAAAAACTCGGTGTTGAGGATATTAACGATCGTATTGAGCAAGGATTCAAACAAGTCGGTTTAACCTCTGCAATGATTGACCGTTATCCTCACCAGCTTTCCGGCGGACAACGTCAGCGAGTTGCTATCGTTCGCGCTTTATTACTAGAGCCTAAATTACTGTTACTTGATGAGCCCACATCAGCGCTTGATATGTCCGTACAGGCCGAAATACTGAACTTACTCAATGAACTTAAACGCGAACATCAACTCACGATGCTATTGGTCAGCCACGATCCCAACACCATCGACTACATGTGTGATTCCGCGGTGATGATGAAAGCGGGCCGCATAGACCAATATCGCGACTATTCTGCTTTCGATTTACCTCTCAACATCTAACGTGAAAGTGACAGTCCTCTAAAGGGCTGTCACTGCATCCACCACAAACTAGACTGACTAATCTTCAACACTATCAAGCGTGCATAGTAAACCAGGGCTGCGCCTTGAGAAATTCTATCAACGCTTCACGAAACGCTTTCGCCCGCGCAGACAATGTGCGTTTTTGAGGCCAAAGCAGTGAAATCTCTCGTGGAATGCCGCTCCAGTCAGGGAGAACTCTTACCAATTCACCACTTTCGATCTCCTGATACACCATACTCAGCGGTAACAGTGCAATCCCCGCTCCCGCTTTCACCAAATTTAAGGTCATCGTCATGTCATTACTAATATGACTGTGCTTTTTATTCAGTAATCGCTCTTCCTCACCATTGGTTAATCGCCATTCACTAAATAGCGATGCCGCGATGCTCGGCAAACAATCTAGTTGATTCAAATCATTAGGAAAACGATCAGCAACCGCTGCCGACACCACGAGCACAGGCGTAATTGTTCCCAGTTTTTTCTGGATTAACGATGAATTTTGTTGAGGACCAGAACGAATCGCAATATCCACTTGATTGGAAATAACATCATCATTGGGATCACTCAATAAGATATTTAGCGAAATACTGTCGTTATCTGTAACGAACTGAGACCAAAACTCATCTAATGGTCCACTGCCAATATTGGTTGGCGCCATCACCCGTAGTTCCCCTTCAAGACTATTGAGTGATTTATCTAAATTGACTAATCGTAAATCTAATTCATGAATAAAATCAGCGGTTTCTTCATAATATGCTTGGCCTGATGGTGTAAGCGTTAAACCTCGATTTGAGCGATGAAATAATTCACAACGCAGTTGTTGCTCTAATTCAAGAACACGCCTTGACACGGTTGCGATGGTCATTCCCAATTCGCTGGCAGCACCGGTTAAGCTACTTTGTTCCGCAGCGCTGATAAATACTTTAAGATTGTCGAGCATGGCTTTTCAAATATGTAAATAAGGCTATTAATATTCACTCTACAATACAAATATGAAAATCGATAGGGTATTACCAACCTTCTTAAACAGAGCTCATCAAATGAAATATAGATTTATCTTTGCCATCTTAATGTCGTTTGTATTGACGTTTTTCATGTCCGCTTGGGTGACATATTTGAATGTTGGCTTTATCCAAGGCTTTACCGATTATTGGATGTCCGCTTGGTTTCTTGCATGGCCAGCGGCCGGCGTTATTTCTTTCATCTCTGGGCCAAGAATCCACCAATGCGCGCAGCAAATATCACAAAAACTTTAACGTGTTAGCTGTAAGCCTTGCTGCTGTAGGCAACACAAAAGAGCCGGCATACCTGGCTCTTTTCCATTTTCTCTATTACCTGATAACCTTTCAAACAAATAAGCAAGGTAGCGTGAATGACGGTGTTCAAGCGCCTTGATGAAAGGTTGGATTGAACGAGTATTTACAGGCGGCTGGGCTTATCAATATGGAAAGGGGGTTGAAGATCGAGGCCAAGCACCGCTTGATGGATTACTGACCAACATTCCTACAACGCTGATTGGCGTTGGTGGTTCGAAGAAGGCCACTTATGATAAATATCGCTATGATGACGCAATGAAAATCCTGATCGATCTTGGCATTTTTGCCTATTGTGGCGTCACTGATCTCGAAAGTCATATCATTTATGATGTTGAAGGCAAAATGAATGCACTCAACCGCGAGCAAGGATTAAAAACGGCAAGTCAAATAGGTAAAGCGTTTATCTGCGCCGAACGCCAGCCAAAGAATGTTAAACAAGCGTTTTTAAATGGAGACTTATTCCAATGATGCGGTAACGCGAGTTTTACCGTTCACTCTAGAAAATAGAATAAAACCAGTCTCGTTTACTGTTCAGTAACGGGGCTGTTTCATGCCTTAAAAATCGTCCTAAACACAAACCATTATCCACAACAAAACATCAGAGCCTATCTATTCATCCAGTTATTTTTCTTGATGAATTTTGTCCTTATCACTAATCAAATTCAGCGTTAAAAGCCACCTTAAATTATAAAACATTAATAATTTTATAACTTTTTGCTAGATCAATCACAATGAACATCATATTTATTTTGATATAAAAAATATGTTATCACACACCATAAAGGACTATTCATGACCAAACATTTACTTGCTGTTCTCTTGTCAGGGTTCGTTACCGCTTCTATTTCTGTACATGCTGTTTCTCAAGATCAAATCGCTATCGATTCAACAAGCAACTACGCACAATACACAACCAAACGTCAGGTAGTTGATCAACTACTAGAGGATGCAGTGGTCGCCTTCAAATCTCCTGCCCGGGTTTCGGATGCCGGATTCACTGCCAAAATGCCCACCAACATGGAAATCGTAACCAATAAGCTATTAGCGGCTTATGAACTTGAACCCTATCGCACCGACCTGTTGATTTCAGCGGCCAACGCGCAGATCTACAATAAAAATGTAGATAACGCTGTAGCCCTATTCGAACAAGCTTTATCAGCGGCTCCAGATGATGTCGACATACACTCTTATCTTGCAGTTTGGTCTCACTTTAACGGCGATGATGCTAGCTCTAACGAGCATATGGATGCTTTATCAACATTGGATCCTGGCAGAAAAGCGGATTTAGACAAAATCTTTTCTACTGTCGAGCGTGTTATCAAAACACCGTTAACAGAAACCGCATCCATTCCCGATGATGGCAATAATGCAATTGTGACTTTGGGATATGCACTAAATCCCGATGGTTCTATGAATGATATTTTAATTCAGCGCTTAGAAACAACACTCAAGCTAGCAAAAGCACACCCTAAAACCCTTATTATCGTTACTGGTGGCGTACCTAAAAATCACAAAACCGAAGGTAAATTGATGGCGGATTGGTTGACTTCAAAAGGAATCAGCGCCAATCGCATAATAGAAGAAAACTACGCTACCAGTACCGTAGGCAATGCACTTTATAGCAGCTACGCACTGGCGAGACATCATATTTCTCATGCGACAATTATTAGTTCTGCTAGCCATGTCAGACGAGGACAAACGCTATTTGAAATAGCCAGTTGGCAGACAGGTCCACAAAACATTACCTTTGACACTGTCGCATATCCTGACAAACCACTTTCTGAGCTTAAAACTGCTTCTTCCTCCGAGTTATTAGGTATTTACCGTGATGCTTTAAGAACCTATGGGATGTGGAGTTATCGCTCATATCCATTGGAATCACGCTGAGATTAATCACCAAGTAGTAGAAGCGATGAGTGGCCATCCTATGGTCACTCTCATTACCTAGTCACTGTTGCAAGTAACATGAAATATTGATGGAGGAAAAACTCGGCTAATCGCGCCAACAAACCGACATTTTGTAATACGCTATGCCCGATTTCTCAAATTCCGGCCCATCAACCTCAAGCCCGAACCTTTGATAGAAGCTGAGGGCTGTGGTTCGCGCATCACACCAAAAATAGTGCATGTTGAAGTGCTGCAACGTCGACATAACATGCTCCAGCACCTTTGAGCCAATACCTTGGCCCTGATATTGAGGCAAAGTCGCAAACTTTCTTAATCTCGCTTCACGACCATTAATATAAATTGACGCCACGCAGACCAACTGGTTATCGACAAAGGCACCATAGTGAGTGGCGAACTCGTCCCCTTCAACAATACAAAATGAAAGTGGCTTTTCAGGCCAAAGCACTTGATGACGAATCGGTAAAACCTCTACGGCCGTAACTTGCTGTATTTTCATCTTGCCTCAAAGAGATAATGTCGGATTAAGGTAAACTTTAGAACAGACTACCATGAGAAAACCTTTTCCTAATTTTGCTCGAATTTTAATAATTTAGCACGTGCCTCAGCAAGCGCTTTCTCTATGTCTTTCCGCTTACGCTCACGGTTAGTCATTTTGCTGGCTTTGCCACTCACTCTCGCCCTGCAAACGTAATCGGATCATCTATAGTTATTAGAACTTATTTACTCAATACGTTTAGTCACAAAGACAGGGCAAGGTTCTATGCGCGATATAAAAATTGGCAAACTACTTCTTGGTGGATTCATCATTCCCGTGATAGCTCTTCTTGTCATGGTTTGGATATCCATCACTCAGATGGGCACCATCAACCATCAGTCGACTGTCATCTCGACTAATTGGCTACCCTCTGTACAACTGATTGAGCGTATCAATACGTTAACCGCCGACTTACGCAACTATGAGTCAGTACATATTATTTCTACCGACAGCCAGCAGATACAAAAAGCAGATCAAGAAATACAATCGGTAAAAACGGAGGTTTTACAAACACTCTCTGAGTATGAAAAGCTGGTTTCTAGTGACCAAGAAGAGCAGCTTCTTCAGGAATTTAAACGTAAATATTCTGAGTATCTAAACATTCAAAAGAACCTATTAGAACTCTCCGAACAGAATAAAAACCAACAAGCAAAAGACTTATTCTTAGGTACTTCAAGAGAGGCTTATCAAGAATACTCCGCGGTATTGGTAAAATTATCCGACTTAAATAAAAGTTCAGCAGCACAAGCCAGTAACTACGGGGACGTGCTGTATGACGAAGCCATTCAATTAATGATTTTGGTCGTCATTGCCGTGACAATTGTCGTCATTTTCACTGGCTTTTTTATTTCCCGCCACTTAACCAGCGCCATTACGTTAATTCAAGGTGCCATGACCAAGATGGCGGAAGGTAATCTCACGATTCGCATCGAAGATCTGGGCAAGAATGAATTAGGCATCCTTGCTGAAAGCTACAATAAGACCGCTGTTAAATTGTCCGATCTAACCAGCGAGTTGGTTTCCGTTGCCGACAACGTGGCATTATCCTCAGAAACCCTTGCTTCAACAATGGACCAAGCCGACACTAATTCTCAAAATATGTTATCGCAAGTCGAGCAAATTGCGACCGCACTTAACGAGATGTCGAGTACGGCTTTAGAAATGAGCCAAAATGCCGCCAACGCGGAGACCGCCGCAGGGGAAGCCATGAGCAATGTTGAAAGTGGCAATAAGTCACTGACCGAATCCAACCAAATTTCAATCAAGATTGGAGAGTCGATTAGTGAAGCCACAAACTTGGTTAACCAACTGAAAGAATACTCTACGGAGATTGGTGCTGTGATAGAAGTCATCAACAGCATATCAGAACAAACGAACTTACTGGCACTGAACGCCGCGATTGAAGCTGCCCGTGCAGGCGAAGCTGGTAGAGGTTTTGCCGTGGTCGCCGACGAAGTTCGTTCGCTAGCAGCCAAAACTCAGCAATCAACGATCGACATTAAAGAAATTATCGATAAGCTTCAAACGCAAGCAGAAAAAGCCGATCAATTTATGAACTCGAATACCAAATTGATTGATAACTCTCAACAGATTGCCAACAGCGTGCAACAAGCATTTAAAAAAATCATTGATTCCGTTACCACAATTTCCGATGTGAATACGCTGGTCGCAACAGCAGCGAGTGAGCAGTCTAGCGTCACAGAAGATATTTCGAGCAATATTTCTTTAGCCGTTGATATCGTCAATCAAAATGTATCGGGTATTGCAGAAAGTACCAAAGCGAGCAAAGCGCTTGCCAGTGAATCTGACAATCAAAAACGTCTTCTTAGCGTATTCATTGTTCGATAATGTTTATTATACGTTAGGCTCAACCCCAGAAAAAACCAACCCATGCGGTTGGTTTTTTTTCATTGCCAAGCCGGCAATGTTCCGACTGCGTCAGCGATATCACCCCATAGCGTCACAGCGTACAACCACACAAGTGACAATGTAACCGAACCACGCAACACTTTCCTTATAGAGAAGTTAAAGCCTCTACCTCACTTATCGATTCATGTACAATTGCTTTTATGAGAGTGAGTGTCGCATGCCATAGCCGTTCACTGAGCAGACACCTTAGGAAATACCTTGCAGTTAACCCATTTTAAACACAAAACTCGTCATGGTCCGGATTACCGTCATGGTGAGCAAGTCTCGTTTATCGATATTCGAGATACATTTGGGATGGGAAGTATTCGCGTTGGTAACTGGGTCAACGCGGAAGAAAAAGCGCTCGCAGCTAATCTAATATTCGACTCTTTGGCTGACCTTGCCTACTTATTAGCTCTGCCACCGAGCGCTGTTGGTCTACGTGGTACCTTGAATTTGGCGTTTGGTACTGGCGGTCGTAAAGGTGTTCAGGCTCACTATGCACCGAATCAACGTGAATTAGCGCTGGCAAAAAACGCGGGCGCAGGTGCGCTTGCTCATGAGTTTTGGCATGCCTTTGATCACTACATTGCAGACAAGGTCTTTGATATCGGTGACAGATCCGGCCCACAGAGAAAAATTTTGTTTGCCAGCGATTGCTGGTTAAAAGATGTTGACCACTCCCCTCACCCTTTAAACCAAAGATTGCTTGCCATTTTTGATGCCACTTTGCTCAATGAAAGTGGGCAAGATAAGCATGACTATGTATCACGTAGTGTCAACGCCGATAAAACTCTTGGTACGCGTTATTTTTCACAACCCACAGAAATGATGGCCCGAGCATTTGAAGCCGTCATTGAATCATGCTCAGGCATTGAAAACCGCTATTTAGTATCAGGAACAACACTGCCTGCAAGCATGGATTTATATCCTGATATCGCGCATCGGCATACCATTTATACTGCTTTGCAGGCTTATTTTCACCCACTTGGATCGGCATTAAGTCGTTAGTTTGACCTGTTTTCAGCGGCTCAAATGATAAAGCTCAACAGCAGTGAAACGATGAGCCCCACCAAAAAGCTCGGCGGGTGAAAACCTCGCTTCGATGATGAATCATATTCTTTTTGTGGTTCTTCCTGAAAACTTTTCTTGGCGAGTTCTTTGATATAGGTGTTTTGCATCCTTTGCTCTCTCCCTGTTGATTTAAGCTCAGGATAAAACCTCAACCTAAGTTGAGGTCAACACGCTATCGTCTATTTTTAACACTTAACATTCAGCAGAGGTCATAGCTTGAAAAATGCGATACGCCGCTAACACGGTTTCCATCTGAGTTTCGTGCCCCTGTATAAAATCGTCACCGTATATCGTTTCGTCAGGATATTCCGTAATCAGATGCAATGGAAAGTCCGGTTTATCAACACCAGATACAAAACATGGAAAGCCATTAATCATACGAAACCCCGTTTCTCCCGCGTGCTGCTCATACAGAGCAATTTGTTGGCGGTTCATCTCAATCACATCAGTACAGACTTGCAATTCACGAGTAACGGCATCAATAAACCGCTCAGCAAATTGCGGCCAATCGCCTTGATGACTATGACGAATAACCAGAAAGAAACCTTTGGGAATCGTCCACATATCAAAGCCTTGAGGCACGTACCCCGAAAATGGACGCGTCCATTCGTGACAAGGGTAACCATGTAAATTGACATGTAACTGCGCACCACTCATGGCCGCTTGTTGGCGAATCTCTTTTTCATAAAAAGGCGCCACATGGCGGTATTCAAGGTCATCGCCAAACGCGGTGTAACGCGCGGCGTGATGCATATGTAACGGATTGTCTTTGATAAATGCCTGATATTGAGCGTAACCGTCCGGGTTATCCAACGGTGATAAGACTAAATGTGCAGATTCACTGACGAGCAATCTCTTTGCAGCGCGCAGCGCGCCGACCACACCGGTCGACTCATTCGCATGCTGTCCACCTGTCACCAAGATTGGCCTATCACTACCTCGAAAGTACCTTGCATTAACGGTGTTGCCGGTCACCGTTGGCGCCTTTACGGCTTGCCCACCAAGCGCGACTAATTCAGCGCTAACTTGTTCAACCGATATTGGCCGAGTTGCGCGCTCCAAAGCCTCCCCTTCATGAGTTTCACTGCAGATTGAATACGGTTTTAGTTCGATATCAATATGGTAGCGCCCATCGCTAGAGTCAGTAATCACCGGAACGATCTGACCGGGCTGACAATCCCGAGCTGTCGCGTCTTTTCCTTCCCGCCACTTAAAATACTCTTGAATCGAAAAGTACAAATCTTCATGCAGCGCCTCTTTTAAGCTAATCACTTCATGTTCATAACCAAGTGGTTCGTCTTGTACCGGAACCTGAATGTTGAGTTCCAAGCGCTGAAAATAAGGCGATTGGGACGGCCATTCATGCTGCTTTATGCTTTGCATAATAGTGAGGAATGTCTGCTCGTAATCACTCACAAAAGGCTGATGATGAACAATATTTTTTTGCGCATCAGTGAAAGTGATCCAAGACGTTGGTGATAACTGCTCAGTCTCCACCGCATCACGTCTTAACACATTCGGTGCAAATACCGAGTACCGCGCGGTGTTGCGCGACACATCAGTAATGGCCACCTGATAGTGGTCGCTTGATGCCTCGCTGGCGATGAAATTCATCTTGTTCGCCTTTATCATTGCAGCTAAAGGATAGGCTTCTAATAGAAAACGTTTATTTGATGTCGAGGGATGGATTGGATATTCAATCGTCACACTCTCAAATGGTGTGCTGGCCTCATTCAGTTTTTCTAAAAAGAAATGGACCAGTGGCTTATATGCACTATTCACCTCGGCATCGAAACCGAGATTTCGCAATTCGTGTTCAATACGATGGCGGCTTACCTTGTCGTTAAACGTCCAAATTTGGAGTTTTCCACCTGAGTATTGATTCAGTTGAAAGTGCTCAACCCATTGATTTAACGAGGTTCCAATGGTTGTCGATAATATTCTACTCATTTAGCGGTTCTCCCCATTGGATCTAATGTGTCTCTCAGCCAATCTCCTAAAAGATTCAACCCTAAAACGGTCAATAAAATCGCCATTCCTGGAAAGAAACTCACCCACCACGCGGTTTGTATGTAGGTACGTCCATCCGCCAGCATTCCGCCCCAACTCGGCGTGAGTGGATCAACGCCTAATCCGAGAAACGTTAAACTGCTTTCTAACAAAATGTTATTGGCGACGTTGAGCGTCATTAGCACAATCACTGGACCAATTAGGTTTGGTAATAGATGTTTAAACAAGATATTGAAATTACTCACGCCAATCGCCTTTGCTGACTGAATAAATTCTCTATCTCGCAGTGAAAGAACAGAGCCCCTAACCAACCTTGCGTATTGAACCCATTGAGAAACAATCAATAAGATAATCATATTGGTTAAGCCGCCACCCACAATGGCAATGAACGTAATCGCTAACAGAATAAACGGCATCGCCAACTGTACATCGGCAAAGCGCATAACCACCGTATCCCAAAATCCTCGGTAATAACCTGCGACTAACCCCATAACGACACCAAAACCAACAGCGCCAAGAACAGAAATAAACCCAACTTGCAGTGACACAGTCCCCCCTGAAATCACCCGAGCCATTACATCACGCCCAAGAGGGTCAGTACCAAATGGAAACGAAGCGTCGGTAAACGGGGCCAGAAGCCGAGCGGTTAAGTTGATTTTATCTGCCGCGCCCTGGAAAATGACGTCAGACATTAAAACCAGAAGCATCATTCCTATGGTGAGAATAAAGCCCAAGATAAACTCTAAATTTTTATAACGGGTGAACCGTCCTTTATAAGCAGCCGTCGCCATTTCTTCACTCCGTTCTTATTCTTGGATCAATCAGGCCATAAGCCACATCAACAAGTAAGTTGACGCCAACAATCAACATCGATAACACGGTGATGACCGCTTGTAATACTGGGTAATCGCGCGCGCTTACAGCGTCAAATGCTAAGGTTCCAAGTCCTGGCCAATTAAACACTTTTTCAATCACCACAATGCCACCCAGTAAGCCGCCAAACTGAAGCCCAAAGTAAGTAATCAGCGGAATTGCGCAATTTCTCAGTGCGTGCTTATACAACACCTTGGTTTCACTCAAGCCTTTGGCTCTAGCTACCATAATGTATTGAGACTGAAGCGTTTCAAGCATCGCAGTGCGAATCAGACGAACATTCGTCGCTGTAAGGATCACCGCCATCGTAAACGCCGGCATAATGAAACTTTCGATGCCGTCCATGCCGCTTGGAGGCAGCCACTGCAAAGTGACGGAAAAAATCAGCACCAACATCAGTGCTAACCAGAAGTTGGGAAAAGACAGGCCAATCAATGAGGTAACGCGAATAAACTGGTCGACCCACCGACCTTTGGATACCGCGGCTTTAATCCCTAACGGGATTGAAAGAAAAATAGACACAATCATTACTGCAAACGCCAGCAGGACTGTGGCAGGCAACGAGATTTTGATCAGTGAGGACACAGGGGTTCCCCCCATAAAACTGTGGCCAAAGTCTCCTGAAAACAGGCCGATGAGAAACTCCGCGTATTGCGCCCAAAACGGTTTATTCAGCCCCATTGACTCGCGAATTAGCGCCAAATCGGCTTCAGTCACACTGCCTGCACCTTGCGTAAGCATCAAAGCAGGATCACCCGTCATACGAATCGCCCATGCGACCAGCACGGTAATTGACAGCAGCACGAAAACGGCTTGAACGAGTCGTTTAAGCAAAAAATTGGTCATGAAGTAGTCCTTAGATGAGAAAGTGAGCCACCCCGTTTAGCTGGTGGCTTCTTTTCATTACTCGACAGAGATCTCTGTCAAACGCAGACGGCTGTCTGGCACTGGCGTGAAATTTTTCACACGTTTATTGACCCCAAAAATGGCATTTAAGCTATAAAGTGGCATTTCCAGCGCTCGGTCTGCGGTGTAGTTGGCGATAGACTTTAGAATCTCTTCACGTTTGGTTTGATCAATAATAGAACGCTGCGACTCTAACCATTTATCTAACTCAGGATCGCTGTCATACGGATTCCATTTTTCACCCGTGTGATACATAAAGTAAGCGGTATTGTCGTAATCAAGCGTCCAACCACCCCAAGATTGCTGGAACATTTCACCGGTTTTACCTGATGGAATGATGTCATTGAGCAATACGTTGGTTTCATAAGGCTTAATCGTGGCATTCAGTCCGATAATCTGCAGATAGCTCGCCACAGCCTGCGTGACTTCATTAAACGTGGCATCATTGCCACGGATATCCAGTTGGATTTTCGTGCCTGGTTTGACCCCTGCTTGTTTAAGCAATTGCATCGCTTTATTGGGATCATACGGTAGCGGTTTTAATGTCTCATCATTACCAAACGAAATTGCACTTTGAAAGCTAGAAATAGCCTCGGCTTGCCCACCTAAAATCGAATCAATAATCGCTTGGCGATCTACACCATAGATCAGTGCTTTTCTGACTCGCTCATCTTTGGTGATCCCACTTTTAGAGTTAAAGCGCAGCGCGTAGACCGTTGGGCTTTGCGTCGTCACAACTTCAAGGTTTGGGTTATCCTCAATGGTTGGAATCATCCCGATAGGAATGGTTGGCGGTATCACTAGGTCCACGCGGCCAGACTGCAATTCAGCCACCGCGGTAGACGGCTCGGATATAAATCGATAGTTGAGCTGCGATAACTTCGGAGCCTCGCCCCAAAATCCTTGATACGGTTCCAGTTCGATAGACACTTTAGGGCTGTATGATTTGAATTTAAACGGGCCGGTACCAACAGGATGAGTATTAAAATACGCTTCACCGTGTTGTTGAATGTATTTTGGCGGAACAATCATCGCCCCATACCCCGCCAGTTTGGTTAGCAGCACAGGATCGGGCGCGTTTAAATGGAAGTCAACGGTCTGTTCGTCAATCACTTCCACATGATCAATGGCGATATAATTAGAGCGCTGTGGCCCTTTCTTTCCCTGCTCTCCCAGCAAGCGATCGAAGGTAAACTTCACCGCTGCAGCGTTAAACGGTTCTCCATTATGAAAAGTCACGTTTTCGCGTAAATGGAAGCGAATGCGCTTACCGTCATCAAGCTGCTCCCACGAGGTGGCTAAGCCAGGTTTCAGCTGTAAATCAGGGCCTCGATATGTCAGGCCATCATAAAGATTGGTCGCCACCGATGCCCAGTTAACCAGAAATGTATCAACCGGGTCCCAACTGCCTGGATCTTGGGGTGATGAAACCGTTAAGGTACCCGCCGCCATACTCCATGATGAAAACGTCAGGCCTGCTGCTAGCCCTAGTGATTTGAGCCAGCGTGTTTTGATGTGGTTATGCATTAACATAGTCTCCATTTATGTCTGATTGTTTCGCCCCTTCCTGAGGCGTTCTGGCAACCCAGTGTCCGGGATTGATTTCAATGTGTGTTACCGCTTTGGGCTCATCCCCAACTTGGCGAACCGGGCTTGGAATGTCTCCGGTTAAACGCACATGGGTTCGCTGTAACGTCGGGTCAGCAACGGGAACTGCACTCAGTAACTTTTGGGTATAAGAGTGTGTAGGCGTTTCAAGAACCTGCTGGCGATTGCCAATTTCGGCGATTTGCCCAAGGTAAAGGACCGCCACTCGATGGCTGATTTTCTCAACCACGGCCATATCATGGCTGATAAATAGGTACGCAATCCCAAATTCTTCCTGAAGCTCCATAAACAGGTTGATGATCTGAGCTTGAATCGACACATCCAGCGCCGACAACGCTTCATCGGCAATAATCAACTTCGGATTAGACGCCAGAGCGCGAGCGATACATATCCGTTGGCGCTGCCCACCGGAAAACTCATGAGGGTAACGAGCAGCGTGTTCAGGACGTAAACCAACACGTTCTAATAGCTCCGCAACTCGTTCATCAATCTGTTTACGACTGCTCAGCAAATGATGGGTTCGAATCGGCTCAGCAATCGAGTAGCCCACGGTTTTTCTTGGATCAAGAGAGGCGTATGGGTCTTGGAATATGTACTGGATATCTTGTCGTAACCGGCTTTGCTCAGCGTTTGACCTGTGCTCGATGGGGCGGCCTTCAAACTCGATATTGCCGCTGGTTGCTTTTTGTAACTGCTGGATAGTTCGACCAATGGTCGATTTGCCCGACCCCGACTCACCCACAAGAGCTAAGGTCTCTCCCGGATAAATATCAAAACTCACATTCTCAACGGCATGAACACGATGAGTGGTACGACCCCAGAAATTTTTCTTGGTATCAAAACGGGTGATCAGATCTTTCACGCGCAGCAAAGGCGCCATGTCATAGCGCGCGGTATCTTGCTCCTTCTCTTCGCCCACCACTTTTAACTGCTCATTTTCAAGCACCATGACAGGAAAGCGACATGGGTGACGTCTTCCCGTCATACTGCCAAGCTTTGGCACCGCATTAAGCAACGCTTGTGTATACGCGTGCTTAGGCTTCGCAAACACCTGCTGAACCTTACCTTGTTCGATTTTTCGTCCTTGCCACATGACCACCACATCATCAGCAATTTCCGCCACCACCCCCATATCATGGGTAATGAAGATCACCGCCATATCGAGCTCTTTTTGTAAATCAGCAATAATGGCAAGAATCTGCGCCTGTATGGTGACATCAAGCGCCGTGGTCGGCTCATCAGCAATAAGTATTTGGGGTTTACACGCTAACGCCATGGCGATCATGACGCGTTGTCGCATGCCACCTGATAGTTGATGCGGATAACGTTTGAGCATCTCGCTGGAATCGGGTAATCGAACCATATCCAGCAGCTTTTGGCTTTCGGCTAATGCTTGTGCTTTGGTCAGCTTTTCGTGCAATAACAGAGCTTCACACAGCTGATCACCAATCGTAAATACGGGATTCAGAGACGTCATCGGTTCTTGAAAGATCATCGCGATATCTTTGCCACGAATGCCACGCATTTGCGACTGCGACAAAGAGAGCAGATCTTGTGATGGCTGTGTCGCTGACTGAAAGTGAATCTGACCTGACTGGTATGACGCACCGGCCATATCTGCAAGGCGCATAATGGTTTGTGAAGTCACTGATTTCCCAGAACCTGACTCACCAACAATCGCGAGCGTTCTGCCCTGGTGAACATCAAAACTCAGGTTTTCAATCACGGTATTGTCACCGAATTGAACGGTGAGATCCTCAACGCGAAGAATGAGGGCATCCTGCCTGTCTGTCATCGATTTATCCTTTTGTGACAGTGAAAACCTATAACTCAGTAACCATCCCTCAGTCACTGCGAAACTGTACTAGCCAACCTAAAGTTCTATATCGATTGACTCAGTTCCATCATGTAAACTAAATTCAATGACATCAACTTATATTAAGTCATGTTCAATAAACAAATGTTATGGATTATGAATGAAGTTCAGACAAATTGAAGCTTTTCGAAACATCATGCTTAGAGGAACAACGGCTGCCGCCGCTGCTGAAATGCATGTCACTCAACCCGCTGTAAGCCGTCTGATTAGTGACTTAGAGCACTCGATTGGCTTTCGACTTTTTGAACGTCGCAAAGGTCGCCTGTTCCCAACTCAAGAAGCCGGAGAATTCTTCCGTTCTGTCGAAGAAAGCTTCCTTGGGCTTGAGAAATTAGAGTCGGTTGCTGTGCAAATTCGTAACCAAGCCCCTCAAGAGTTAAAAATAGCCAGTACCTCAGCGATATCGAGTTCACTTCTGCCTATTGCGTTATCTGAACATGAACGCTACTTTCCCGATGAAAAAGTGGTGATTCATACTGATGGATTAGCCGAGATTGTTATGAAGCTACAAACCAACACGGTTGACTTAGCAGTCGGGCTGCAACTCCCCCAACTCAGTGGTATTGAGCAGGAGTTTATCGGTAATGCTCGTTATGTTTTTGCTGCCAAGCAAGGCCACCCTTTATTGGAGAAGCAAGTCATCACTGCCGATGATCTGAAAGGCGAGTCAGTTATCACGGTGTTAGACAGTAACCCAAATTACTGGCAAAAGCTGACCACGGCTTTAGACAACGTTGAATCCGAGCTTAATCGCCGAGTGTTTATAGATACCTCACACACCGCTTATGCAATGATTGCGCAAGGCCTCGCCGTTGGCGTACTTGAACCTTTTGCTGCGAGAGCTTGGGCGAATAATGGCGTTGTCACTCGCCCGTTCGAACCGACCATTTATTATCCATACAGCATTGCGTACCCCACGAATACTCGGCACCACAAATCACTGTATCGCTTTGCAGAATCCGTGAAGCAATCGGCGAAAACAATGCCAGAGTTTATGTCAAAAGACCTTGATGACCGCTAGCAGAAATAACCGCTTGTGCGCCCACCGCAGAATCATCAAATGGCATGTTCGGTATTGAAACATAACCCAATTCACTGTCTAATTTTATCTGGCAGATTCCTTACCGATTTCAACAACAATTACAACACGCTGCCCGTCATTCACATAAGGAACAACCATGAGACAAAATCTCACTCACATTCTCTCAACCCCTCATCTTCTGATCACTGATGGGGCTGCTGGCACCCACCTTGAAGCCATGGGTTGCGACCTTAACGACGAACTTTGGACAGCAAAAGTTCTTAAAGAAAGTCCCGAACTTATCAAGCAGTTACACCGTGATTATTTTGAGGCTGGCGCCGATTTTAGCGCTTCGGTCAGCTATCAAGCGACCATCGAAGGCTATACCAAGCAAGGATTGTCAGAGTCCGAAGCGATTGCGCTGATCAAAGCATCAGCCACGTTGCTTCTTGATGCACGAGATGAGTGGTGGGAACAACAAGGAAAAGCGGATAACCGACGTTATCCGATTGCCGCTGCATCCATCGGCCCCTATGGCGCCTTTCTCGCTGATGGTTCGGAATACCGCGGCGACTATGAGTTATCGGCGCAACAGCTTCGCCAGTTTCATCAGCAACGCATTGAAATTCTGTGGGATCAAGGTGTTGACCTTATCGCTGTCGAGACGATTCCTCGTTTGGATGAAGCCTTAGTCATCGCAGAGATTGTCCAAGAACTGGATGCGAAATGCTGGATTACATTTAGCGCACAAAATTCATCACAAATCTGCAATGGTCAAGAGATTGCCGAGTGTATCCGCGCCCTAGAACCCTTTGAGTGCGTGGTTGCCGTTGGTGTTAACTGTACTGCTCCCCAATATATCGGTGGGTTGATAGAGAACATCAAATCGCAGACTAATAAACCAATTGTTGTGTATGGCAACTTGGGTAACAGCTATGATCCGAACAGTAAAACTTGGTGTGAACATGATAAGCAAGGTGTCACCAGTTACCTTGAATACGCGCGGCAATGGAAAGCTCTCGGTGCAAAAATTATTGGCGGCTGCTGTGGTACCACGCCCATGGAAATAAAGCAGATTTTCTCAAACATCGACTAAAGCATAAAAATAGTTGGCTCCTAGAATGCGAGCAAACGTTGTTCACCCCAAGCGGAGAAAACGTACGAGCAGTCGTTACTGCTTCTAGGAGCGATAAGTTATTCGCACTGTTCATGCTGGCTATTAAGCGTGGCTAGCCAGATAAATACTCGGTCAGAGCAAAAATAAGCATATCTTATAAAGAATAAGGTATTGATTATTCCTTCAAAATCTTCATCATTCATTCGCCGTCATACTTGCAATCTCAAGCAGACAAACGACAAAACAATAAAAATTACGTGGATGTATAAAATGAAGTTAAAACCTTTCACACAACAACTTAGAACCGTATTAACCTCTTCGCTTGCCATTTTCTCTCTGTTTTCAGCAGCCAATGCCACCGCAGCGGAATCAACACTTGATGGAATATTAAGTTCCGGTGAACTTAAATTCTGTTTCGAATCTGGCTATCTACCATTTGAAATGACGGACAAAAATGGCCGCTATGTGGGCTTTGATATCGATATCGCTAAGCAGATGGCACGCTCAATCGATGTTAAATTTGTTCCCGTCAATACCGCATGGGACGGTATTATTCCTGCTCTCAAAACGGGCAAATGTGACTTTATCGGCGGCATGACCATCACGCCTAAACGTAATGTCAGCGTGAATTTCGCCCAGCCATACATTGAAGTGGGTCAAACGGTGCTCATTTCGCCAAAGCTGGCTGACAAAATCACCTCATATCGTGATCTTAATAGCGCACAATACACAGTCGCGACACAAATGGGCACCACTGGCGCACAGGCGGCAAAGAAGTACTTATACAACGCAAAAATCGACCTGTATGAGACATCTGCCGACGCGGCGCTGCAAATCGCCAACGGCCAAGCCGATGCCTTCGTGTATGACTTACCTTATAACTCGATGTATGAAGCGCAGCACCAAGGCAAAGTGATCCATCTTGATGAAAGTTTTACCTTTGAACCTTTGGGCTGGGCTGTACGCCAGCAAGATCCTGACTTTCTCAACTTCCTCAACAATTTTCTTCGTCAAATTAAAGGCGATGGAACCTATCAGCGCATTTATGACAAGTGGTTCAAATCGGATAAGTGGGTAGATAGCATCCAGTAATCCCAAACACTCACTCCCAAGCCTAGTCACCTCAAGGCTTGGGAGGTCAAATCAGCAGCAGTCTCTGAATTATTTTTGTTCTGACTTTTCCAAACTACCTGTTAGAAACACGGAAAGATTTCATTAATTCCCCACACCCAAAGTACCTCTCTTCATTGAAGATTGGCTATCATTGATGACCTCTATCTTGTCCCGCTTATTTATAATAAATAACAATTTAACTATTAATCATGAAAACCAAAATTCAAACGGAAAGAAACATAACTCTTTCAATAAAAATATAACAAACATAAAAATAACAAAACAACCAAAATTATTATCAATTAAACCTTAAAACCAATAATAAAAAACAATATAAACCTTCACACCAAAATTATAATAAAACCACCTCCTCACTGAAACTGTAACATTACCTTAATGTCATTACCGTATAAGTAACTGTAAGCCATATCGTATAAGATGGGCTTCCCCCGAAATATAAAGCTTAAGATAAAAGTTATTATATATTAGTGTAAATAAAACTGGAGTATAGCTATGTCTGATGTTTTAGGCATGATTTTAGCTGGCGGTGAAGGTTCTCGATTAAAACCGTTAACCGAAACCAGAGCCAAACCGTCTGTTCCATTTGGTGGTAGTTATAGATTAATAGATTTTGCACTTAATAATTTTATTAATGCAGATCTTATGAGAATTTATGTATTAACACAATTTAAGTCACAATCTCTCTATTTACATATGAAGAAAGGGTGGAGTGTTTCAGAGTTCAAAAATCGTTTTATTCATACTATTCCAGCACAAATGTTAGATGGTAAACGCTGGTATGAAGGAACTGCTGATGCTATATATCAAAATATTACTTTTATCGAACACTCCGATGTCAATGATGTTTGTATATTCGGTTCAGACCATATATACAAAATGGATATTCGCCAAATGCTGAATTACCACAGAAATAAATCAGCAAAACTGACGGTAGCAGCAATAAGAGTTCCTATCAATGAAGCTTCAAACTTTGGCGTTATAGAAGTTAATCGTGAAGGCGTCATGGTAGGTTTTGAAGAGAAACCTATTCACCCACAAGCCATTCCCGGACACCCAGGCTGGGCGCTGGTTTCAATGGGAAACTATATCTTTAATGCTGAAGCGTTATGTCATGAATTACGGGAGGACGCCGAAAATAGTCTCTCTAGTCATGACTTCGGCAAAGATATTATCCCAAAGATGATGCACCACAGCGAAGTCTATGTTTATGACTTTTCAACCAACAGCATAAAAGGTGAATTAGAAAACAGTTATTGGCGTGATGTGGGCACCATAGATTCTTATTGGTCTGCTCATATGGATTTATTGGGGAAAGCGCCGCTATTTTCGCTGTATAATCGCAGTTGGCCTTTACATACTTACTACCCCCCTCTCCCTTCGGCAACCTTTGTCAACTCAGGAAGAAACAAAGTCAAAGTTATCGATAGTGTTGTCTCAGCGGGCAGTTATGTTCAAGGTGCAAAAATTCACAAATCCGTATTGGGTTTCAGAAGTAACGTTGCTGAGGACACCTTTATTAGTGAGTCAATTATTTTAGGTGATGTTAAGATTGGCTCAGGTTGTTCGATTCGACGCACCATAATCGATAAGCATGTTGAAATCGCTCCAGGCACCGTTATTGGTGAAAATTTAGAATTAGACAAACAGAGGTTTCATGTTAGTGAAAGTGGTATCGTCGTAATAAAAAAAGGAGAAAAAGTTGGATTTTAAATTGCGTATCAACGTTAAGTAATAACCTGATTGTACTCCTCTGGCTACTTTTACTTACTCGTTAGATAAAAGTAGCCTTACTATATAGAGCACTACATTCCAATTAGTTTAATTTATTTCTTGAGACACATCCGTTGCTAAAGGTACATGCTAAACATGGGTGGAAATCACTCACTGAATGGCTATCTACTGTACAAAGTCCTTTTTTGTTTTTCCTTATTTTTTTATTTGATCTACTTTTTATCTTATTGTGAGAACGGCTGGCTTGTATAATTCGCATAACAACTTTCCTCTAATGTTAATTTGTAAAAACAAATACTCATAAGATTAAAATGAAACTGCCCTTAAAACGTAAACCTTAAGGGCTAACTAGATATTTAAAATATTTATTAGAGACAGTAAAAACTATCTATAAATCTATTCATTATCGATACATTTTGTTCTTCGGCACACATCGAAATCATGTGAATCACAATTACAAAAATATTGAGTTCTCCACAAAAGATCATCATCATAATCTTTCATGGTGACCAATAAATCTTGTCCACTAATTTGTGGACAAGAATAAACAACAACCTCTTCGTTTTTTTGACCAACACATTTTCGATAAGCTCTTACGAATGTAAAAGTAGATCTCGGTGAGCATTTTAAAAAATGCTCACAAACACAAATCCCTAGATCATCTATCATCATAGTGAACTAAACATCTCTCACTGAAATTTAACACCTCTTAAGATTATCGCTATTTCATTAAAATTTTATTAATCGAATTAAATAAACTCATAGCCATCGGGTATTCTTTATATTCCATTATGAATAATAACCGAAGTGTCTTTATATATTACATAGGGTATTTTTATAACATACTGAATATATTACATAATAGTGATGGAAAGAGTGCGATCAAATACAATCTAGCGTCAATAACAGTCGCCGTTCTCCCTGCCTATTTTGTGGCGAGCGATGGACTAAACCATGATGTTCGTTTCCCTCCCACCCGCTGCCCTTTAATAGAGCGACATCGCCTGGCTGCATTTGTTGGATATCCGTATAGGCGAAAACCTCATCACTTGGGTTCCCTGTACCAAGCCGCTCGCGTTTGACGTTATCATCCTCCAACCACTGTGTTGCGGTGCCAAGGTAAGTCGTGACTAAGCGAACTGGAATATGGTCAACATGGAAGTTAGGACACATTGGCTTACTTAATGTTGTGAGTCGCAATCCGGCTTCTTGTCGTCCAAACAAGCAGCAAAACATATCGACAAGTAACGCGATATCTTCGCTTAACTCTTCAGCGCAAGCAAAATCGCTGAGTTTTGATTTCAGCTGATCAGCGGCGCTGTGCGGACTTACCCTTTCGACTATCGATAAGTTGGCCTCGCTTGCAAGCAGTTGTTCAAGATTAGAAATGAACGCTAACGGCAGCTTGCGAGGCCATATGGCAATGTTTGTTGATTGATAGATGTTCGCCAATACATTTGGCTGAACATTCGTCGTACTGGCCGCTGTTGGTCGCTCATTAACGTTATCAAAGTTCATCGTCTTCCTCCCAGGTAAGGAATGGATCCGCGAGCGCCAGCCAAGCTTCTCGCCCCGAATTCATCTCTTCATTAGTCAGCAAGCAACGCTCTAAAGCCTCAGTCATGGCTTTAATATCAAGACCTTGACCGATAAACACAAGTTCTTGCCGGCTATCGCCATACGGCTCAACCCAACTTTCTTGGATAGCGTTTAATGCTTCGTTATCCGTCGGCCACTCGGCTTTAGGTATGGCACTCCAAAACATCCCGGCGTATCCATAGCGTGCCATTCCACCAGCTTGGCTCCATTGCCCAACGTAGTCAGGACGAGAGGCGAGCCAAAAATAGCCTTTTGAACGTATTAGCTTGCCAAAACCTTCGGTGTTATGAATAAATTGATAGAATTTTTCAGGATGAAATGGACGACGAGCTTGGTAACTGAAACTGCAAATTCCATACTCTTCGGTTTCAGGAACATGTTCACCTCGTAACTCTTGTAACCAGCCCGGTGCCTGTTGAGCGCGTTCAAAATCAAATAGCCCAGTATCGAGAACCTCTTCGGTGTCCACGTGACCATTCTGTATCGGAATGAGCCTTGCTTGCGTGTTTAAGGTTTTTAAAACCGCCGTTAACCTCTCTAATTCATCGGCACCAACGAGATCGGTTTTGTTTATTAGAATCACATCCGCAAATTCAATCTGTTCAATTAACAAGTCGGAGACACTACGTTCATCATCTTGATCAATAAACTCACCTTTCTCTTGTAAGCTACAAGCTTCATCGTAATCCTTTAAAAAATTCATCGCATCCACCACAGTGACCATGGTATCAAGCGTTGCAATATCAGAAAGGGAACGTCCTTGCTCGTCGGCAAAGGTGAAGGTTTCAGCGACAGGCAATGGCTCCGCAATCCCAGTCGATTCTATGATAAGGTTATCGAACCGCCCTTCTTTTGCCAACTTGCCGACTTCGATAAGCAGGTCTTCTCTCAGCGTGCAGCAAATGCAACCATTGCTCATTTCCACCAGCTTTTCTTGCTGGTGGTTGAAAGAAACCTCGCTTTTCACAAATGCAGAGTCAATATTAATGTCACTCATGTCGTTGACAATAATAGCCACTCGCTTTCCTTGGCGGTTATTTAAAATATGGCTGAGAACTGTGGTTTTCCCTGCGCCTAAAAAGCCGGACAAAACTGTCACAGCAACCTTTTTTTGATACATGTGTCCTCTCAAACGCCACCTAAATTTGTCGCCATGCTTAATGGCAATATGCAACACCTTTAGACTGGTGATGGTTGTCAGATATAGCCTGCTTTTGTTATGTTATAACAATACATGCAACAATACCACTCATGCTATTTTCAGTAACACACGCAGAGAATAGGACTGACATCACCACAGAAGAATGACTATGAACGAGCAATACGACCCCATTCCTACCAATATTATTACTGGATTTCTTGGTGTAGGAAAAACCACAGCCATCAATTCGTTACTTGCAAACAAGCCGAAGAATGAACACTGGGCGATACTGGTGAATGAATTTGGTCAAGTGGGTATCGATCAGGAGATGATGCCAACGCAAGATGGCCTAGGCGTTCAAGAACTGGCGGGCGGTTGCATATGCTGCTCTTTAGGATTATCGCTAGGCATAACGTTACACACGCTCATTGAGCAAACGAAACCAGACCGTTTAATTATTGAGCCCACCGGCATAGGACATCCAGAGGGTATCATTGATACCTTGATGGGGCCGAATTTTAAACATCGTCTCGACCTTCGCGCCACACTCTGCTTATTGGACCCGCGTTGTTTAACGCAAGGGGAAATCATGGATAACGAGATATTTCATGATCAGCTTAATCTGGCTGATGTCGTACTCATCAACAAGTGCGATCTCGCTGAGCAAGCGCAGATTGAAGCCGCAACATCAAGTCTGAATACGATGTTTCCTCCCAAACAATATATTGGTCAAACCCACAAGGGGCGAATCACCCTAGACCTCTTAGATTTAGTCAGAAACGGGCAGCTAAAATCGCAATTTCCAAATGCGCACCAACATCATGAGCATGAGCATGAGCATGAGCATGAGCATGAGCATGAGCATGAGCATGAGCATGAGCATGAGCATGAGCATGAGCATGAGCATGAGCATGAGCATCATGACAGCACCGAGCCCGCCCCTCAAGCGCCGATACGTAAAATAGGGAATGGTCGCGGTTTATACAGTTGTGGCTGGATATTTCATCGAGATGACTGTTTCGATTACTGGGCTCTGGAAAAAGTACTCAACGATTTAACCGATATACAGCGTATTAAAGGGGTGATTCGTATTGGCTATGCTTGGGTTTTCTATAATCGAGTGAACGACGAACATGACTTTGATAAAGTCGCATACCGGCGTGATAGTCGCATCGAAATTATCAGCAAAACCGAACAAGACTGGGGCCAGATAGAGAAAGCCATGCTTGCCTGCCAAGTCAAAAGTTAAACGGCTACGACGATCATGCTTTATCGTGCCCCCTTAACTCATTGAAAAAGCCATTACGCTTTTAGTGTCAAAGAGCCGCATCAGCGGCTCTAACGTCTATTAATTTCTAGCGCTAGGGATCCGATAACTGACGTTTCGGCTCGACACTCGGTGTGCTTGGGCCTATGAGGCGTAATATTAAGGCGCCAATAACGATCGCGAGACTGATCGACACTAAGCGCATAAACCCATTAGAAAATAAGTCAATACCGGCATTTTTAATGATTTGGAAAGTGATGACGATAAAATTGGTAAACAACAGTTGATAAATCGTCGCATGTGCGTCTCTTCGAATGGCGTAGCAGGCCAACTGAATCCCCAGAAAAAGCGATACCCCCATCACAACCCATGAAGGTGCCCCAAAGCCATACAAAAACATGGTTGGCAATGTAAAAAGGATGCCCGTTGCTGTGGTGATTAATCGCTGATAAACAAAGTCTTTTTGATGATGCAAAAGTGGTAACTTGAGCATGCTGCTGATGGTGATGGCAATCAGCATCGTTTGTGAACTACCGATACTTATCAACGCAACCAAAACCAAACACATCGCAGTGGCTTTCAATATAGCGACCATCAATGCGCTGTTGACGCCGGTACTCACTTCATCTGGCTTAATATCCTGTTGATCGCCCGGGAATAGAAAATGGACAACGAAAGTAGTCGCCAACGCCAATAAAAAAGCTTGAGCAATAATGAACGGAACACCATCAATCGGATATTCCATCTGTTTGCTGACAACGGTGGCAATGATAAGAACAATAAGGCTGAGTGTTGAAATAATGTCTTGGGGGTTTTGATGGCCGCGATGATAGCTCCAAGTCATCACTCCCCAAACAAATAGTGCGTACCCTGTCGGCGTCCCCGCAAACATTCGAGCAAAAAACACCACAACCACACATACAACCAGCAGCACGACCACTAACTGAAATACCACGTTGAGCGGAGGCCGGGACGGAATCGTGGTCAACAGTATGACGACAAACATCGGCGCCAAAATCGGCATTGGGTGCCCGGTGTATTTTAAGTAAAAAAGTAACAATACCGGTGTGAAGACAATCTTAACGATTGGATTGACGCAGCTACGAAACATAAGTCCAAACACTGACCACTTTCATCCACAGACTCGCTAACCATTCACCGACTTGGCTTTGCCCCGTATAGAACGCCACCGTTGCTTGAGAGCCATAACGAATGTTGTCTGGAGTGTCGTCAAAAACGATGTTTACAGGGTATCGCTGAGCATTAATCGTGGTGGTATCCGCACGGATAAACCCCGTTGCGGCGTCAACGTTATTACTATCCCCTGTCCCCCAGCCAAGGCTATAAACCTTACCGTTCAATACTCGCCCGGGCATAGAATCCAGTACGATCTTCACCTGCTGGCCGGGTTGTATATATTCTAACGAGTTTTCTCTGACCAATGCCGATATCCAAATTTCTCTCGGATCGATAAACGTGACCATCGGGCTACCAACGTTGGCTTGCTGACCAACAGTCAGCTGAACATTGGTCACAATCCCATCCGAGGGTGCGGAGACTGCCGTTTTCTGTAAGTCCAACTGCGCCTTTTCCAAGCTCACCATGGCAGCTAAGATATGCGGATTATTATTGCCTTTAGGACCGAGATTCTGCTTGGCTTGGTCAAGTGACGCTTGAGCTGCATTCAACGCCGCCTGAGCACGCGATCTTGATTCAAGTGCGTTATCAAGCTCCGCCTGGCTTAATACTCCCTTTGATGCAAGCTCAGACACTCGCGCCGCTTGATCTCTTGCATTATTTCGCGCGGCTATCGCATCGGTCACTTTAGCCTGCGCGACCTCGACCGCTGCCATATTCGCTCCAATATTTTGCCCGGCGAGCTCTAAGTTCGCCTTAGCGGAGCGCACCGCCAACTCATAGTTTCTATAATCAATATTGAACATGACATCGCCAGCCCGAACCACTTGGTTATTCTTAATATTGACACCAACGACATTACCAGAGACTTCAGGGGCAATACGTACCAGATAGGAATGCACACGCGCTATGCTAGTCATCGGCGTGACTCGGTCAGACCACAAGCTATATAGCCAAACGACGAGAACGATAGCAATAACATAGAGGCTTAACTTTCTGGATGATTGTTCGGCTTTTGACATTAGCAACCTTATCTTGATGTATCCGCACGGCGACTCTACGCAACAGTATAGGTTTATCGCTAAGTGAAACTTGCCAACGACCTCTAATAATTCAGTCAGATAAATGAGATTAAGGGGAGATATTGGGAAAGCATTGACTGCCAGTGGTGTGTCGTTCAAAGGAGAAAGAGACCTTTCTCCTTTGGTTAATCCTGAGGTTTAAATGGCGGTTTGATTAACATTTCGTTGGCTAACGGCGAGGTAATTTCGCCATCCACCCAACTCGGTAATGTCCTCGGCACCATTGGTACCAATAGGCTCACAAATAAATCCTATCACCCAGTGACCATCTTTTAGCTCTACTTTACCTAACCCGAGTGGATGTGGAATTTGGCACAGTAAGCTACCGAGTATTGACTTCGGCAACGACCACACTTCGATTTCGATAGCCTGACCATTCTCTTCATCACGGACTAGCCCCGGTCGTTCAGGGGGGCCGCCAGCCAGCGCATACATTCGGTAAGACTTTGCGGTTTCACCTGTTGCTTTGAGTTTCGCCCCCACTCCTGTCAACTGATGATTCAACGCGAGTCCTTGCATATGGGCGCCGCACACCAATAGATCAATACGTTCCTCTTCAAATAAACATTGCTCAGTCGCACCAAGAGGAAGACAAGTTGCTGTTTGCCATGCTTTGGCAAGCTTGAGCAATGCTGAGTCTGTAAAGGCAGGCGCAAACAGCGTAAAGCCAAATGGCAAACCGGATTCACAGAACGATGATGGAATGGCAATGGCTGTATAATCCAATAAATTCATGAAGTTGGTGTAATAACCAAGGTTGCTGTTCAGCTCAATCGGGTTAGATTCCAGCGCTTCAATCGTATAGGTACTGCCCGCCGTCGGAGTAATGACAACGTCCACCTCTCGAAGCAACTTGTCACACTGAACTTTGTAATCCTGTAACTGATACATATAGTTAAATGTATCAGCCGCTGTGTAGTTCTTTGCGCCGCCGATAATCGTTTCTATTACCGGTAAACAGCGGCTACTGTCTTCATCAAAAAATGACTGAATGGCTGCATAACGCTCTGCCACCCAAGGGCCTTGATACAAGAGTTTTGCCGCATCGATAAAGGGTTGCAGATCAAACTCAACCAGCTCTGCGCCCATTGCTTTCATTCTTTCCAGCGCCAAAGCAAACTGTTTTTTGTATTGTTCGTTACCAAAAAATGCCAGTTGCTCTTTCGCAGGAACACCCACTTTTAAACCGTGAAATTCATCAGGCAGCGTTTGTTGAACATTTTCACGCGCATAACCATCTTTTTCGTCATACACCGCGGCGACATCAATCAATGTTTCGAGATCCCCCGCACTGCGCGCAAAGAAGGTTACACAGTCTAGCGTGCGACATGCCGGCACGACGCCACGGCAACTCAGTAACCCCTTGGTTGGTTTTAAACCCAAAATATTATTGAATGCCGCCGGAACGCGTCCTGAACCAGCGGTATCCGTTCCTAACGAGAAAAACACTTGATTTAAAGCCACACTGATGGCGCTACCCGCACTCGACCCACCAGACACATAATCAGGATCGAAGCTGTTTTTGCCCGCGCCCCACGGGCTCCGAACCCCAACTAACCCTGTCGCAAACTGATCGAGGTTTGTTTTTCCCAGAGGAACCGCGCCTGCTTTGATCAACAGCTCGACCACAAACGCCGACTTTGACGGTTGATAAGCATATTCTTTACATCCTGCGGTTGTTGGTAAATCTTGTAAATTAATGTTGTCTTTTATCGCAAATGGCACGCCATACAAAGGCAGTGATTGGCTGTCTTTTGTCTCCAAATCGGAAATATAGTCATCCAGCTGCGACTCTGAAATCAAAGAAATCCAGGTATTATGTGTATCTTCCTGAGCCAGTTGGTATTTTTGTTTAAGAAAAGTACGTACGTCTATTTCACCGCTCCGGTAGCCGGCGAGTAATTGTTCGATAGTAACTAGAGTATTCATCCCTTTACTCCTTATGCTGCTTGAGTATTTATAATGACAAGAGGCTGACCAGCACTGACCTGTGCCCCTTTATCGGCGCAGACCAGATCAACAACGCCCGACTCTGAAGCGACCACTTCAAGTTCCATTTTCATCGCTTCGAGAACCATAATGACCTGCCCGGCTTTAACGCTATCCCCTGGTTTCACTAATGCTTGCCAGACATTACCAGCAACATGGCTTTCAACCAGAGCCTGCCCGTCTTCGAGCACCAATTGTTCCTGCTCTTCTTCTTCGGCTTCTTCAATAACAAAGTTTGCTTGTCCGCTTTCTACCCAGCGCTGACGCTCGGCCTCAAAAGCAGTTTGCTGACGCGCCTTACAAGCATCAATTTCCTCACAGTGCGCATCAATCAGAGACTGATAACTCGCCAGTGAAAAGTCCGTCTCTTCGATTTGCAGTGGGTATTGACCCAATGGATGCTTACGTCGTATTTCCAGCAGCTCTTCTGCACTGACTTCGTAAAACTTGATTTGGTCAAAGAATCGTAATAGCCAGGGCTGTTCGAACTCTTTGGTTTGACGATAACGGTTCCACATCTGCAAAGTTCGGCCAACAAACTGATAGCCGCCCGGGCCCTCCATACCATAAACACAAAGATAGGCGCCGCCGATACCAACCGCGTTTTCAGGGGTCCAGGTTCTTGCCGGATTATATTTTGTCGTCACCAGACGGTGGCGAGGATCCATTGGCGTCGCCACTGGCGCGCCCAGATAAACGTCTCCCAAGCCCATCACTAAGTAACTGGCATCAAAGACAATCTTTTTCACTTCCTCGACCGAATCTAGGCCATTAATACGACGAATAAACTCAATATTATCCGGGCACCACGGTGCATTTTTGCGCACCACTTCGTCATACTTTTGAATCGCTAAACGTGTTGCTTCGTCATCCCACGACAGCGGAATATGCACCACACGAGCTGGCACCGTCAGCGCATCAATATCGGTCAACTGCATTTCCAGTTGCTCTAGATATTTGAGTAATTTATCGCGAGGCAGAGTCAGGTTATCGTAGTGAATTTGCAGAGAACGAATGCCTGGGGTTAGCTCTTTCACACCGTCAATATTCCTGTTTTCAATCTTCCTCATCAGGGCATGCACACGAAAGCGAAGACGAATATCCAGCACTTGCGGACCATATTCGACCAGTAAGAAATCTTCGCCACTCGGACGATACACCACGTCTTCACCAAAGACTTCTTTAGGTAACGTTTTGATTACTGGTGATGATAGCTCTGCCGCTTCCAGCTCAGCTTCTTCAATATTGAGCGATGCAATACCATCAAGTTGAGCGCGTTCTGCCATTTCAGCTTGCTCAATGGTTACCGGGACAAAACGTATTTTATCGCCCGCCTTAAGCTGGCCGGCTTTCCATAAATCGGCTTTAATGATGGTTGCAGGGCAAACGAAACCGCCTAAGCTTGGACCGTCAGGGCCCAAAATTACTGGCATATCACCAGTAAAGTCGATGGTACCTACGGCATAGGCGTTATCGTGGATATTCGAAGGGTGCAGCCCAGCCTCCCCCCCATCCTGACGTGCCCAGTTTGGTTTAGGACCAATAAGACGAACACCTGTGCGGCTTGAGTTGAAATGCACTTTCCACGTCGCAGAGAAAAAGGCTTCAATGTCTTCATCAGTGAAAAAGTCCGGAGCCCCATGCGGGCCGTAAATCACGCGTACTGTCCATTCCGTCGTCAGGGTGGGTAATTGAACCTGTGTCCCTTCAACGCCAGAGTCTGCAACAGCTCCTTTAACATGCAATACATCACCGGCAACAATGGCGCGACCGGCATGTCCGCCAAACTGACCTAATGTAAAGGTTGATTTACTGCCAAGATAATCTGGGCATTGGATTCCACCTTCAAACAGCAGGTAACTGCGCGCCCCATTCCCTTTGACAAATCCAGTTTTCAGAATTTGCCCCGCTTTCGCTGTTGTCACTACACCGTGTTCAATAGCGATACCATCCAGCGTGGCATCAAGATGTGCTCCAGTAAGGACAAAGGATTGGTCAATATTGAATTTGAGTGTTGGACCAGAAATGATGATTTCCAGACCTGCGCAAGCTTCCTCATTCTTGAGCATTTGGTTACCAAGACGGAAGCTAAGTGAATCCATCGGGCCTGAAGGCGGAACACCAACATGCCAGTAGCCTGAACGGCCAGGGTAATCCTGAATGGTTGTCTGGGTCCCCCCACTGAGCACATCAACAGACGATGGTTGATAAACAAAGTCATTGAGAGAGCGGGTCAGAACCATGCCACTTTGAACGAGATCAGACTGAATCAGTTGCTGTAAGTATTTCTGGTTATGTTCGATACCATAAATAGTTAGGGTTTGCAGCGTTTCGGACATTTTGTCCAAGGCTTTAGTTCGGGTTTCTGCCAGTGTGATGATTTTCGCTAGCATCGGGTCGAAGAAAGGTGAAACTTCGACGCCCGCTTCAATCCAGTGCTCTATGCGCAGCCCATCGACTCGTGGCCATTCAACGTGACTGAGCAGCCCTGCACACGGCTGAAAGTTTTTGTTGGCATCTTCGGCGTACAGACGCACTTGCACGGCATGCCCCTTGGGCTCACGTTCTTTGCGAAGCTCTGCCTGAGTTAAATCGCCAGCACCGAGCTTCACCATCCATTCAACCAGATCGACACCAAACACTTCTTCGGTCACGCCATGTTCAACCTGTAGGCGAGTATTCACCTCCAGGAAGTAAAATTCTTCGGTGGTTTGGTCAACTACGAACTCAACGGTACCTGCATTGCGATAATTCACTTGTTTAGCAAGGTTAATGGCCGTCTGGTGCAGAAATTGGCGGGTTTTCTCGCTCAAGTTAGGGGCGGGTGTCTCTTCTATCACCTTCTGGTTACGGCGCTGAGAAGAACAGTCTCGCTCACCAAGCGCCACAACGGTTCCCTGTCCGTCTCCAAAAATTTGCACTTCAATATGGCGTGCACGTTCGATAAATTTTTCGATAAACACGCCGCTGTTGCTGAAATTGTTCTCGCTCAGGCGTTTCACTGAATCAAAAGCCGCAGCCAGTGACGACGCATCGTAGCAGCACTGCATACCGATGCCACCACCACCAGCAGTGCTTTTCAGCATAACTGGATAGCCAATGGCGTTGGCTTCATCTAACGCTTGCTGTTTGTCTTTAAGCAGTTCGGTGCCGGGTAAAAGAGGGACGCCAGATGTCTCGGCAATGGCACGAGCGGAGTGTTTGAGGCCAAAAACATTCATTTGATCCGGCGTTGGACCAAGGAA
Source organism: Vibrio sp. AK197 (assembly GCF_053903115.1). NCBI lineage: Bacteria > Pseudomonadati > Pseudomonadota > Gammaproteobacteria > Vibrionales > Vibrionaceae > Vibrio > Vibrio sp. AK197. The sequence continues at coordinate 513,902 of NZ_CP096429.1, read as the reverse complement.
CACCAAACCGTGAGTTTCACACAAGCCGACGAAATCTGGGTTCTCACTTAAAAAGCCATACCCAGGGTGAATCGCTTCAGCGCCAGTCTGTTTGGCAATATCGATGATTTTTTTCTGGTTGAGGTAAGTCTCCGCAGCTGCGCCTTGGCCTAATGAGTAGGCTTCATCAGCCTGAGTGACGTGACGACTTTGTGAATCTGCTTCACTGTAAATCGCGACACTGGTGATACCCAGTTTTTTTAGCGTTCTGATGACTCGAGTAGCAATTGCACCACGGTTTGCGATAAGTACCTTGTTAAACATAGACGATTCCAATTCTTGTCCGGGTCGTCCCGGCTAAAAACTCAGAGTCAAAGTATGGGGTCGTCCCCGACTCTATTGTGGATGCGCTGAGTTTAATTCCACACCAAGACTTCAACTGGCGTTGGGTTGTAGGCATTACATGGGTTGTTCAATTGAGGGCAGTTTGAAATTAGAACGATCACATCCATCTTGGCGGTTAGTTCCACGTACTTGCCCGGCGCACTGATCCCGTCTTCAAAGGTTAATCCCCCTGCTAGGGTGATTGGCACATTCATAAAGAAGTTGATGTTGTGCGTGATATCGCGTTTGCTCATGCCAAACTCTTCGTTTTCAGCAACAGCCAATAACCAGCTATCACGGCAGGCGTGCATGCATTTTTTTTCAATTGCATAACGCACGGTATTACTCTCCGTCGCGCAGGCACCGCCTAATGTGTCGTGACGACCACAGGTATCCGCCACAATTTGCAGCATCTCATTACCATGATTTGATAAAATCTTAGTACCAGCACTCAGGTACACATTCCCCTGCTCGCGAATGGTATCAATAGCGCTGTAACGTTCTGCCGGATCATTGGCATTATAAAACAACGTGTCGGCGGCCTGGTTTCCTTCCAAATCGAGGATACGGAATGTCTGACCGGCTTTAACCACTTTCATGTAATAATCACCAGCAGGCACGATGTCTCGGCGAATTGCAGTTTGAGGCTCTAATTTACTTTCAACAATCATCTTTCATCCTCCTTACTGATGACGACACGCTGAGTGCATGTGGTAACGGCGGTTGTTTTCAAAACCTCGACCATTTTCTTCTCTAGAGGTCACACAAGCGTCATCTTCACGGACGGGTTGTGCTTCAAACAGCGCAAGTTCAACGGGTTTAAATGGGTAGTCTTCTGCCGGGTTCATTGGGTGTGGACAAGTGGTTAACACCACCAAGGTATCCATTTCAAAACGCAGCTCGATACAATCGCCTGCTTTACTGTGATCCTCTACATATTGCAGGTTGCCATCTTCGTCAGTTTTTACACAGCTGAACAAGTTCAGATTAGCGGCAAGATCGCGTTGACCTAGGCCGTATTTCGCTACTTCGACTAGCAGCGCGTCATAGCCATTTTGGTTCCACTGGTTTCTGTCTTTTTGATAGTCACGTTCACCCCATTTTTCAGCGACTTTTTGTTTGTTGGCAACGCCACAGACGGAGTCAATCCAATGGGTATCATCACGAACTATCGAGCAGAATACGCGCCCCATATCTGAATAAAGGCAATGCCCGGCGGTCAGTTTAAACGTGTGTTGGCCCTTGAGTGAGTCAGGCGCATTATAGCGCTCCAGCAAGTTGGTCGGGTTGTAGAACAACATGCTCAGATTAGCACCACCTTCTAGGTCCTTAGCTTGTAATACATGTCCTTTTGGAATAACCATTGACCAGTGTGCGGCCCCTGGAATCGTATCGGTAAAAATCGGTGTTTTAGACGACATCATTGTCCTCCTATGCAATTTTCTTTTCTAATAAAGTGTTTACTACTTCGGCTTGCTCTGGTTTTCTCAAATCGATATCAAACGTAACCTGCGCGCCAAAGCGTTCCGGAGCCTGTTCGTCATTTCTTACATGATCAAACACCCACAACCGGTTGCCTAAGTGAAAACCTTCACTGAGGTCATGAGTGATCATGAACACGGTGAGCTGTTGTTCGTGGCAAAGTGATTTAATTAAGCTGTGCATGTCTTTTCGAATGCCTGGATCAAGGGCGCCAAACGGCTCATCAAGGAGCAAAATACGGGGCTTTTTAATCAAAGCCTGAGCAATCGATAAGCGTTGTCTCATTCCACCGGAAAGCTCATGAGGATATTTGTCCAAAGCGTGTCCCAGCCCGACTTGCTTGAGAATCGCCGTTGCGTCTTCCCGCGCTTTTTTCTTGTTGGCTCCAAAGCCACGACCGGTTAATGAGGTCAAAACACTGCTTGATTGTAACTCCTTGCCCAACATGACATTCTTTAGTGATGTGAGGTGAGGAAACACAGAATACTTTTGAAAGACAATACCCCGTTCGATACCAGGCTCTGTTGATAACGGCTGGCCATCAAGTAAGATCTCCCCACGAGTCTGCTTTTCTGTACCCAGTAACATGTTAAGCATGGTCGTTTTGCCGCAACCTGAAGCGCCAACGATGCTGACAAAGTCACCAGGATAAACATCGAGATTGAGTTTCTCTAAAACGATGTTATCGCCGTATTCTTTCCAGACCTGCTTAACCTCAATGATCGGTTTTCTTATATTCATGCTTATTCTCCCTGAGCTTCGTGATACCAAGGGCATGCCTTCTCAGACAGTTTCCTTAATAACCAATCCATGGTGAAAGCAAGAATGGTTATCCAGACAACGTATGGAAGAATGACATCCATCGACAAATAACGACGGACAAGGAAAATTCGATAACCCAGGCCATCGGTGGCGACAATCGCCTCGGCAGCAATCAAAAACAGCCATGCACTGCCCAATGTCAGGCGAACCGCTTCAATCAATCGAGGGAATATCTGTGGCAACACAACTCGAACAATAATTTGCCAGCTGTTGGCGCCAAGCGTTTGCGCTTTGATCAACTGCTCCTGAGGCAGTGACTGAGCTTTAAGTTGAAGATCCCTAACGATAATTGGGCAAATGCCAATAAAAATGAGGACGACCTTGGACACTTCACCCAAGCCAAAAGTGATGAACAAAATCGGAAGTATCGCCATTGGTGGAATTAAAGAAATCGCGGTGACCAGTGGAGAGAGCGAAGAACGAACAACCGGTAACATCCCGTTCGCGACGCCGATGGCTAAACCGAACAAGGCACTCGCACCGACCCCAATCGCTAAACGTTGCAAACTGGCTAAAGTGTCAGTCCAGAACAGGTAGTCGCCAGTGCGTTTGCTCGGAGTAAATGCCATTCGCTCAATGGCATCAACAAAGCTGCTGAACGCGGGTAACAATTTATCGTATGGGTTCTCCGCCAAACGGGCATCCGATGCCGTCATATAAACAAACAGCAATATGATAAACGGCATTAAACCCAGCATGACCTTACTAATGCGGGAAGGTTGACGATTGATGAGTTTTGTCATGGCAACTCCTGAAACTCTGGGGAAAATATCGAAACTTATAATTTACCGTCTGCTGCCATTTGCATGTATTCGGCAGTGAAACGTAGTTTGATATTGCCCGGGTTACCATAGACACCAGAAGGTGTTTCAACACCGATAAAGCCCGCATCTGGCGCACTTTCACCAAGCAGGCCGTGATCAAAGGAAAATTGCGCGACTTTTTGCATCGTCGATTTCAAATCTTCGCTTGTCGTAAAATTAACCGCTTCTACTGGTGAGAAGTACATCTTAGTTGCCGCCAGTTGGTCGTTATAACCCGCTAAATCGGTACCAGATGCTTTCGCCATATAGGTTTTTGCTTGATCAGCCGCGGCTTTGTCTTCACCAGACATGAGCGACATGATCTCATACCATGCACCGGTTAACGCTTTGCCCAGAGCCGGGTTATCTTGCAGCGTTTCGGTGTTGGCGACCATCAGGTCAATGATTTCCCCGGGGATTTTCGAGGAGTCAAAAACGAGGGTACTATTAGGTTGGGATTTGATTTCGCTAAGCAGCGGGTTCCAGGTGACGGTAGAAGTGACATCATCTGTGGTGAATGCCGCGACCATATCGGCATCTGAAGTGTTGACGACTTTCACATCTCGCTCACTAAGACCGACGCTTTCAAGGCCTCGAGCCAGTAAGTAGTGAGAGACACTTAATTCAACCAGATTGACATTCTGGCCCTTGATGTCTTCCAGTGACTGATTGTCACCTTTCATCACAATACCATCATTACCATCTGAGAAGTCGCCAACAATAACAGCCGTTGAATCGACACCGCTTGCTGCTGGAATCGTCAACGCGTCCATGTTGGTCATGACCGTTGCGTCAAACTGACCGGCAGTGTACTGGTTGATAGACTCAACGTAGTCGTTTACCTGAATGACATCGATGTTAATGCCATATTTATCTGCCCATTTATCGATAATTCCGCTGTATTGTGCGTAATCCCATGGCATCCAACCAACGTAGATCGACCAAGCGATAGTAAAATCTTGTTTTTCTTCTGCGAGCGCAGTTGAGGAAATAAAAGACGTGCTGAGCGCACTAGCGGATAAAGCGATTGAAATAAGCGAGCGTTTAGAGAAAAGTGACATGGACCACCTCCAATGTGAATCACATAATTGAACAAGCGCGCAGAGACATAACCAATGAAATTGGTTGGCCTCCCGGGCTTTTGTCCCGCCGTGTGACCTCATAAGAGGTTGACAACTCTCGGACCAGTCGCTAACCGCAATTAGCCGGAACCCTAGATGTCTATTTTACCGAATTGTATCCAGCTTGCTCCTATTCACTGGTTAATGACTCTTTGCTACGAACACGTCAACCAAAGCAAAACTGATGCCATGAAAATTTTCATCTATTTTTCAACAAATTAAAAAAATGCTTCTCGCAAATGCACAATGAACGCACCAATAAACCTCAGAGAAAGCCCCAATGTAGTGCATGGTAGAAACAAGAACGACAGATCGCCATCACCCATCAATCCGATAACAAACCGAACAAAGAGGCAACCCGTGGTACAACTGGAACGTCAGAAGCGAGTTCTTGACTCAAGAAGATCTCAATGTGTTTAGGCCGGTTAACGCACTGTGCTGCGTCTCTTTGTGTTTAGTGTGTACTCGGCCTCTTTAACGCTTGGCGCTCTTTAAGCACAATCGGTACAATCTGCCAACCATCCACCAGGTAGCGCTTGGCCAAACGCTTGGGGCTTTGTGCCAAACGAAACAACCACTCGCAATTTGCACGACGCACGAATTCCGGAGCCCGCTTCTCTTCACCAGCCAAAAACAACAGCGATGCACCAATACACAAGTAGCAACCACTCACTCCTTGTGCGCGTAATCGATCAGCAACAATTTCTTGCTTAGGACTCCCAACCGCCAAGAAAACGATATCGGCATTGGCTTGCTGACACACTGCGACGCATTTATCGATTTGTCGTTCATCACTATCAAATCCCATCGGTGGATTATGATGAGTGAGTTTAGCAATCGGATAAATCTCCGCGATTTTGGCAACCACCTCTTCGCTGGCTCCAATAATGGCGACCGATATTGATTGATGGCTCGTAAGTTGCTCAAATAGACGTTCGGTTAGGTCGCTTCCTGACACCAGACTATTAATTGGATTACCTATCGCTTGTGAAAATAATTTGAGTACACGCGAATCGTTTAAATACACATCGGCTTTAGCGTAGATATCATGAAAATGCCGATCTTTTTCATAACGAATAACATGATCAACATTGGGAGTCACAATCATTTTTTGATTGTATTTCCCACCTAAAATATCATCCGCCATCGAGTTTAAACCGATATTAAAAAATCGAATCCCAAACACGGTAGTAAATGGATCACTTTGATTCATTGTCTTGCTCCCTAACACGCCAGAAAGAGTTCAATTAAGAACGACGTTTACGACCAAGCCGATGGTTTTTATAAGGCCTAACTCACCGTAATTAACTCACGCTATGTCTGTATTAGCGTACGGTTAATATTCTGACCGCAGAATGTCAGTCACAATGAAAATCATAAGTAACACAAGTTAACCAATCGATAGCTACTGTTTAAGAAAAGAACCACTGCGTTGCCGTTTTCGAGCCGGATCGTCATTTGGCGCATCACACTCGGCGATCAAGTCTTTCAACTGCTGGACTTTCTCCTCTAACAACTTAGCCTTGTGTTTGGTTTCAATATTTAAACGTAAAACGGGTTCGGTATTAGACATACGTACATTAAAACGCCAATCTTCAAAGCACATATCTAAACCATCAATATAAGAAATGCTCACTGGCTGGCACCAAGGATAATGCTCAATACGACTCATAATCTGAGCTGGGTTATTGACTCGAAAATTGATTTCACCAGAACTTGGAAAGCGTGCCATACCGTCACCAAGTAATTCACTCAACCGCATACCCTTGACACTTAACAGTTCAATCACCAATAACCAAGGAATCATTCCGCTATCGCAATAGGCAAAATCGCGAAAGTAATGATGGGCGCTCATCTCGCCGCCATAAATGGCATCTTCCTCACGCATACGTGCTTTGATGTACGCATGGCCAGTTTTCGACATCACCGCCCGACCACCACACTCAGTAATCGTCGCCTCGGTGTTCCAATATACACGCGGGTCGTAAATAATTGTTTCATCGCTATTCTTTTGCAAAAATGCTTCGGCAAGCAGGCCCACAATGTAATAGCCTTCAATAAAACCACCGTGTTCATCAAAAAAGAAGCAACGGTCAAAGTCACCATCCCATGCAATACCTATATCCGCCTGATGTTTGCGTACTGCCTCCGCGGTTTGCTCACGATTTTCCACCAGTAGCGGATTGGGGATACCGTTAGGAAAGCTTGAGTCTGGAGCATGGTTGAGTTTGATAAATTCAATATGGACGCCAAGCGCCTTAAAGCGACGCTCAATTTCATCAATCACACGACCTGCTACGCCATTCCCCGCATTCACGACTAACTTAAACGGATTTAGTTTTGCGGTATCGATATACGACAGCAGGTGATCCACGTAAGCGGTTAAATTTGAGCGAGTCTGGTACTCGCCGCGAACGGCTGAAGCATCAAAGCCATTACGTTCGGCTAAACACTTTATTTCATTGAGTCCTGAATCATTGCTGATGGGCTTTGAGCGTTCTCGCACCAGTTTCATACCATTGTAATCCATTGGATTATGTGATGCTGTTACGATAATGCCGCCATCAAGATTGAGCTGCCAAGTCGCAAAGTAGATTTCTTCACTACCAACCAGTCCAATATCAATCACATCACAGCCCTCGTCGAGCAACCCTTCGGCTAAGGCATGCTTGAGCTCAGCGCTGGTTTCCCGAGCATCTCCACCGACGACCACACGCCGCGCCTTGGTAAATTGAGCATACGCGCGGCCAATTCGATAAGCGATATCACTATTCAACTCCGCGCCCAATTTGCCGCGAATATCGTATGCTTTAAAGCACGACAGTGATTCTGTGGTTGCCATAATGTCTCCTTGGTTGATAGATCAAATATGTAGGTTTGCCGGAGGTTGCTATTTTCGCCCATAGCGGTCGTCAAATCGCACAATATCGTCCTCACCAAGGTAACTGCCGGTTTGTACTTCAATCATCTCAAGTGGAATATTGCCGGGATTTTCTAGCGCATGAACTGAGCCCAGCGGAATATAAATTGACTCATCTTCACTCACCAATTTGGTGTTCTCACCCGTGGTAACTTTGGCGGTTCCGGCGACGACAATCCAATGTTCCGAGCGGTGATAATGCATCTGAAGGGAAAGTTTTTGACCAGGATTGACCGTGATACGCTTAACTTGGTCGCGAGCACCCACATCCACCGAGTCATACTTACCCCAAGGGCGATATACCTCACGATGTACATAGTGTTCGCTGCGCCCAGTTGATTTAAGTTGTTCCACGATTTGCTTGATGTCCTGAACATGATGTTTATCAGCAATCAACACCGCATCTTTGGTTTCCACCACCACTATATCGTCAACCCCCACTGCAGCGATCATCTTGTCTTCGGCGTTGAAATAGCTGTTGAGACAATCGTGGGTAAGGACATCGCCACGCTTTACATTCCCTGAGCCATCTTTGCCGACCATATCCCAAAGCGCATCCCAAGAACCAATGTCATGCCAGCCGGCATCAAGCGGCACTACGACAGCACTTTGGGTTTGTTCCATCACCGCGTAGTCGATAGAATCACTCGGACAACGAGCAAATATACTTTCATCCACTCGCACGAAATCCATGTCGCTGCTGGGATCACTCACGGCTTGCTGACAAATTTCAAAAATATCGGGGCGATACTGCGACAGTTCTTCAAGATAGCGCGAGGCTTTAAACAGAAACATACCGCTGTTCCAATAAAACTCCCCAGAGGCGACATACTGCTCAGCGAGAGGCAAGTCAGGCTTTTCAACAAATTGCTCAACTTGGTATACACTTCCCAGACTCTCGCCACGCTTTATGTACCCATAGCCTGTTTCAGGATGATCTGGCACCACACCAAACGTCACCATCTTTCCCTGTTTTGCCGCCTTTACCGCTTGCTTAACACTGCTCTCAAATGCGTCCTGGTCAGTAATGACATGATCGGCGGCAAGTACTAACATCAGTGAATCTTCGCTGTGAGCCCTTAGATAAAGCGCAGCTAAGGCAATAGCGGGGGCGGTATTACGACCTTCAGGCTCTAATATGATCTGCCCAAGTCTATCGATTTCCCGCAGCTGCTCAGCAGCTAAAAATCGATGCTCTTCATTACAGATGACGATATTCGGCAGCGAAGCCAGCGTATCGGCACGCAGCACCGTTTCTTGCAGCATGCTTTTGTCACTGATCAATTTCAAAAATTGCTTGGGTCTTTGCGTACGCGACATAGGCCAAAGCCGTGAACCAGCGCCACCCGCCATAATCACAGGAGTAATATTTTCCATAATTTTCGTTCCGTTTAGTGCTTATCGATATTTACAGAATCGGTCATATTTAAAATAAACCGTTGCGAACGCTGATCGAAAAAGCAAAAACTAATTAAGCGTTTTTCATACTCCACAACAGCAATGTTAATTAACATCCTTGATATACCAATCTAGATAAACGTTATATTTGAAGTAGGAAAAAGGAAATGAAGATCATGAGATTAATTATCAATATGAAGATAACGAATGACATCCAATAAAAACAGTCACTAAAAATAGTGTAGAAAAAATCTACTGAATATGACTTAGCTAAATAACCACTCAACGATCAATCAAGAATAGAAAAACCATAAAATAACTAAATATCAAATAGATAAATTAACACTCTAAAGGTGAAACCACCTCGCTAATACTAAGCTTTACAATAGCTCCATTCCACATTGGATTTAAAATGATACATTCACTCTAAACTTAAGCCCTCTTAGACTAAAGATACGCGACATTAATAAAAATTAAAAATAAAAATTCATTAAACAATACAATTAATTATATAGATTAACTATTTTCTAATCAGGAAGGTAGAACACGATAAAAGAGTAATTTTTACGCCATATTTTCATTTAAATCATTTCGCTAAAACCTAAATCTTTATCGAAATATCAATATGAAATAGCTTATTTTCTTGCAAAAACGAATTAGGTTCGTAGCAAAAACACAACGAGAAATCCATAATACTAGGGAGCCCGCACAAATTGAGCGCATAACTGGTGGCATTGGTGTAGAGAAACTTCCCCAACCGTCAAAAAATCTGTTAGCGAACTGTTATCACTCAACCAATTTTGAACCAAAAAAAGAGCCGCGATAGGCGGCTCTAGTTAACTCGATTTTTACGATAATTAACCCGTTTACTCTTTACCGTAAACGTTGTTTTCTTGTTCTCTCACGCGGATGAAAGTTGTGCGCTTTGTTAGCTCGCGAAGCGCCGCTGCGCCTACGTATGTACAGGTTGAGCGCACGCCACCAAGGATATCTTGAATGGTATTATCTACAGGACCGCGGTATGGCAATAGTACGGTTTTTCCTTCAGCCGCGCGGTACTTGGCGACGCCGCCAGAGTGTTTGTCCATCGCCGACTGAGAAGACATGCCGTAGAATTTCATAAAGCTTTGGCCGTCTTTTTCGATAAGTTCACCACCCGCTTCTTCATGCCCAGCAAGCATACCACCGAGCATCACAAAATCGGCACCACCACCAAAAGCTTTGGACACATCCCCTGCACAAGTACAACCACCATCACCAATAATACGGCCGCCTAAGCCGTGTGCGGCGTCAGCACACTCAATAATGGCGGACAGCTGCGGATAGCCAACACCGGTTTTGACACGAGTCGTACATACTGAGCCCGGCCCAATTCCGACTTTAACAATATCCGCACCAGCAAGGATCAATTCTTCAACCATATCGCCAGTGACAACATTCCCCGCGGTGATGACTTTATCCGGAAAGTGGGCACGAACTTTCTCAACATACTCGACCAAATGTTCAGAATACCCATTTGCGATGTCGATACAGATAAACATCAGTTCATCGGTAAGCGCCATAATCTGCTGCGTTTTTTCAAAATCAGCATCTGAGGTACCTGTTGAAACCATGGCATTATTCAACGTTGCTGTGTCTGCAGTCGCGACAAACTCACCCCATTGCTCAACCGTGTAATGCTTATGAATCGCCGTCATCACTTGATGTTTCGCCAGCGCTTTGGCCATTTCAAAGCTACCGACTGAATCCATATTCGCCGCAATGACTGGAACACCCGACCATTGACGACCACTATGCTTGAAGGTAAACTCGCGGGTTAAATTTACTTGAGAGCGGCTTTTTAAGTTAGAACGTTTCGGGCGAAACAGGACATCTTTAAAACCTAACTTAAGTTCTTGTTCGATACGCATTGTGCATTTTTCCTTGAATAGCTAAATGTTCGTGCCTCGGCAATTGCGCAGTAACGATGTTGGCAGACATCGTTACTGATTATCGGACACAAAAAAACCGGAGCGTTGGCAGACGCTCCGGTTTTCAGCATTATAGGCTGTGAATTTTTGCTGACAAGACTGATATTTGAAATTTTTTTGTGATACGCTTCTAGAGTATATACACCGTGTTTCTATCTGTTTTCAATATTCAACTTTCTAAATAAATAACAATAAGTTATATCCATTATCACCTCTATTATTTACCTCTCAGCGCACACCATGTTCACCCGCTAACCCAGCCAGCATCACAAAATGCATATAAATCAGACGCTTTTCAAGACGTTAATAGGTCACAAACTGTTCATAATTTTACGAAGGTGAACAAAAATATCGCTCGCCAGCATGCCATTTTCTCCGTTCGCTTTCGCTTCGGCGTCCGCCGCTAAACTGTGGATCAGCACACCAATGCATGCAGCCTCGCTTAGCGTGAACTTATTGGCCAGTAATGCGGTGATAATGCCGGTTAACACATCCCCCATTCCACCTGTTGCCATTCCTGGATTCCCATGCAAACAAACGTACGTTTTCTGTCCGTCACAGACCAAGGTTCCGGCACCTTTTAATACGCAGACACCGCCATAACGTTTTTGAAGAGATACCACCGACTTATAGCGATCAGCTTCAATGGTTTGCACGGTGGTGTTAAGTAACCGTGCCGCCTCTCCTGGATGGGGCGTGATAATACGGTTATCATCATGGTTAGGATACAGAGAAAGTAAGGTCAACGCATCCGCATCCACGACCTTGGGCAACGAGGTCGCCATTACTTTATTTAGTCGCGCCTTCGCGGCTTCATCGGCCCCCAGCCCAGGACCAATACCCACCGCGCTTGCCCACTCCAAACGCTTATCAACCAATTCCGTATCTTCCCAATCCCCAGCCATCACTTCGGGGCAAGCAATCAACGAAGCATGGGCATTATCCTTATGAGTCAGTGACGCAGTGAGGCCTGCCCCACTGCGTATACATGCTTGAGACGCAAGTAGCAAAGCACCGCCTGTGCCTGATTGACCGCCAATCAAGACGGCTTTGCCAAAATCACCTTTATGTGCACTTTTATTACGAGGCTGATTAATATCAATAAGAAGCGATTTTGATAACGAAGAGATGTTGCTTTGGCAACTTTGAATAAAGGCTTGTTCCACCCCAAGGTTCGCGTAGTGCACTTTACCCACGTAATCTCGCGCTTTGCCGGTTACCAATCCCTGCTTTAAACCAATAAAACTCACGGTATGATTCGCATGTACCGCGCATCCTAACACTGCCCCAGTGTCAGCACATAAACCAGATGGAATGTCCACCGCGACAACAGGGACGGGGCTGCGGTTAATCGCCAAAATTAAAGCAAGGCGTTCTGAACGAACCGGACCTTTAAGGCCAGTACCCAAAAGAGCGTCGACAACGACATCAACGTCAGGAAGCGACTCCTGGACTGGCTCTATGCCCCCACCGTTTTCGATATAATGTTGATACGCTTTTTGGGCGTCACCTCGAATGGCTTGCTGATCACCAATATGCCACACTGAAACTTGCCAGCCCTCCTGGATTGCGTGTGACGCAACAACATAACCATCACCACCATTATTGCCACCACCACAACACACAAGCATCCGTTTAGCTTGAGGGTAAAGCTCGCTCACCTTATCAAAAACCGCGCGCCCAGCACGTTGCATTAACGTATATAACTCAATTCCGTTGGCTTGAGCGGCCAGTTTTTCACCGGCTTTGACTTGCTCAGCAGAATAATATTGCTCAGGTAATGACATCGATTACTCCTTAGAAACGGTTGTCTGTTAAGACGTAATCCTAAAACATGGTAATAGTATGCCGCGTGACGAAAAACGTTATGTTAGCCGGATGTTTTTTCTCGGGAAATAAGTGCCTCAGCTGTCGCGTCTTGAATGGAAAGAAATAGCGAACGAACTTCTCCGGTCGGCGTACGCATTGGATTTAACGTGACATTTTGATACATGAAATCAGCTTGCTGAGTGACCGGACGAACATTTCGACATTTAAAAAGATAGGGGCGCTGCTGCCAAGTAATAAAACTGCGGCAACCGAGGTCATACACAGGTTTGGTCTTTAGTTTAAACCACTCTTGAGGAATTTCGTTGAACACGTCGAATAACGATTTGCCCAATACATCATGCGCTTGTAACCCGCTATGATGGGTCATAAAACCATTCCAAACTTGAATATTATAGTGTTTGTCAATAACGACAAGCCCAAGGTCGACGTTTTGTACCATGTCAACCATCCAATGAAACTGTTCGAATTCAGCAGGGAGACTAGCCATTAAAAGTCCTCCATTAAGTAAGCCAACTTATTATCGAGTAGGGGGAGAGATTCATCGACAAACATAAATAATAAATCACAGCGAATCGATGTATTTTCGATGGTATAACTGACTTCAAACGTCATTGTTTTGTGAAAGGAACCTGCGGTATTTTCGACCACTGAATCGATCGAGATATGTTGTCCAAGCAAAACTGGAGAGCTTTGAAAAAAGCGAACTTCGGCTTGCTCCCCTAACCCATTAAGAAACGCACCGACCAATATATTGGAGACGTCCATTAACAGCTCAAGCTCCTCAAGCTCTTCACTGTCTGCTGGAACCTGCATAAGTTGCTTCAAATCACTAACGCTGGAATCACTGAGTAAAACCAGAGCTTCACCGGCAATGCCCTCACCACTGAACCCCTGGCACACACCCGAGACTTGGTCATTGTCTGCCAAATCGCGAAGCGCCATATGCAACTCACTGACTTCAAAAATATTAACGTTCGGTAGGGGTAAGTTTACAAATACATCAAAATGACGCGCAAGCGCATCGGCAGCGCGACCAATGGAAACGTTAGCGACTTCCATGTAGATATCTCGCCGCTTTAGAATAGGCAATTCAATACTGCGCGGGGTCACGATCGTCGCTTGGCTTTGCGGCTCAACCAACTCTCTGAGCACATCTTTTAAGCGATCTTGCGCAATCGGCTTCTGGATAAAATCTCGAGCCCCAAGGCCCAGTACCCGTTCTTTGGCTTTAGGCTGAATATCCCCCGAAACCACAACAACAGGAACAGCGATCTGCCGTTGGTTCATCGCTTCTAATGTTTCAAACCCATCAAGCTCTGGCATAGTTAAATCAAGAAACATCAATTTAAAGTCTTGGGTTTGAAGCTGTTCTAATGCATCTTTTCCATGAACGGCAAAATGAATATCTGCGTTAAGCGAGGGAGGCAAGGCGCGCGCCATTTGCTTTCGAGCGAGTGCGGAATCATCGCAGATAAGAACAGGAAATGTCATGCAATCCTACCTTCGGTCAGAATATGAATAAACTAAGTGTAACATATAGATAGGTAACTGCATGACGTATGGAATAATGGGCATAAAAAAACCTTCCGAAGAAGGTTTTTAAGGATGGTAACCGGTTACTTTGCCATGTAAATAAGTGACTTTCCGACTAACCACTCGAGCTGCTTTTTACTTTCATCACCGAATTGATTTTCCGTCGTTTTATACAAACGTTCAATTCCGTTCGCGGCAAAATCGTGTGCAGGTTGAGCCGTAACGATATGGTGAAACAGTAAACGCAAAATGGCTAAGAACTCTTGATTGTTTAAAGCTTTCATCCAACTGTCAGTAAAATCTTCGATTTTGTTTTCAAAATCAAGGTATTGTACGAACATTCTAAAGATGCGCCCATCAAGAGCCGAGGTAAAATCGGTCTTCTTAGGAAAGTGGTGACTGATACCGGTTCGTGAAACGCCCGTTTGCTGACTCAGGGTGGTGTACGACATTTTGTCATAACCAAGACGAATCAACTGATCGACAACAGCGTCCATTATCTTTTGGATGGTTATTTCTGTATCTTCTTTACTACGCTTTGGCATGTCTAAGCTCTTCTCTCTGTAAATCCGTAAACTCTAATATTGAGTAAATAATGTTTTTAACTTTGATTATTTTTGTCCATGTTGTAAGAGCGACTTATTTATGGCTAAATACATGCATCTGATATATATGTATTAGACTAAAAGACGTTCAATACGGCGGCATAAGCTAACATTTTTATACGAACTCATATGCCTCACGAATGAAACATGTGGGTTCTTTGTTTATATTTTAATAATTCGACCGATAATCTTATAAAATTTATTTTCTATCAACCCTCAACCCGCAAATTGTATTCAACTTGTGAATGACAATTCCTCATATCTTTGAACTAGATCACGTATATTAGAACTAAAACTCAAAATTTTTTAGTTACATAAAATTAACAATTGTTGTTTAGAACATGCTAAAAAATGGGATGTTTTTCACGCGATCTTGCATTTTTTCATGGATAAAAGTGAGTGGAACCGCTACCATAACCACACTAATTGTAAGAGGATTAAGCCATGATTTCTGACCAAGTAGAGAATGACGTATGCGAAGCTTGCGGTTGTGCGGGCGAAATGGGCTTCATCATTAAAGAAGGGGATGATGTTGCTGAAGTATCTATCTTTGGCCCAACTCAGGAACTTCGTAATACTGAACTTGAAAAATATATTGCATTAGCGAAGCAAGTTTGTGCAAACGTAGAATATGAAACAACACAACCAAGTGATGATTCTGAGCAATTAAATGCACGTTTTAAATTTGAAGTTAGTGCAGAAAAATTAATTTTTGAGCTAAAAACTCGTTCTATTTCTCGTTAATTTTTAAAAGCGGGCTCAATGTCCGCTTTTTTATTTTATTCTACTTTTCATTTTATTGACCTTTGCGGTTATTTCACTGGATACTAAAATAATCATTAATTACTCAAACTGATTGTTTTTGTTATGCGTTTAGGCTGGTTTCTTTCAATCTTAGTTCTTTTCCCTGCTCATAGTGAAGAGTTGGATGTGTACCATATGCTCAACCATCTCGATAACTACGGGAATCTGGATCTGCGCAACAAACCCTATACAAGCCTGCCCCCCGATACGGTTATCAATGGCAATCTTAATATTTCAAAAACGCAATTTACTCGCTTACCCAAAGGCTTAGATATTCAAGGCAGTTTGAATGCAGCGAACAGCAGTTTAAAGACGGTTCCGCGAGGAGTAAATATTCGTGGATTCGCCAATTTCCTCGGCGCCCAAATTGAAAAGTGGCCTGCGGGCGTTAAAGTTGGGGGGTATATTAACTTTACCGATACGCCGTTAAAGCAGCTCCCTCCCCGCTTTCGTGTTAAGGGCGATCTCAGTTTAATGCGCACTCAAGTTGAAGAGTTACCTGAGGGTATTGTTGTTGAGGGGAACTTGTATATTGGTGGTTCCAAGATTCATACTTTTCCTGAAACCATGACGGTCAACGGCAATATCTTTTTGGGCGGAAATCGTATCAATCAGTGGCCTAAGAACTTAACCTTAGGCGGTGCGGTTGCGCCTTAGTAAGATGAAAAATGCCCGCATCATGCGGGCATTTTCTTTATTCGGGCTTATTACGTACCGGGTTGGCGTAGCTCGCCACCAAGTACGGATGCGCGGCTTCTGGCAGTGCATCCAATTTACTTTTGAGCTTGGCTTTGACTGATTCATCAACACTGTCATCTCCCGCTGCTAAACGGTTAATCGGAAACAGCTTATAATGCTGATGAATTTGACGATCAATCTCTTGCGCGAGCTCATCCGCGTTCTCAAAATCTTGGTCAATCACATCACCAAACGCGACATGCACATGGCCCTTCTCACCAATAATGCCCTGAATAATACTTTCAATATCTTCAAATTCACTTTTTTGGTAAATACCATGCGTTGCTTTTTCAAACAGTTCACGCGCTTTAGCAATGTCACATGGGTCGTTCTCATAAGAAATCGCTACAGGCACAATTTTGAGCGTCTTGATGTAGTCTGCAAAGCTGAGCTTTTGCTTACGGCCTTCGACATGAAACATTTTCAGGATTGCAGGGTCGGTATAGTCATTGCCATCTTTAGCACGCCCCTCTCGCTGAGCTATCCACACCGAGTGCCCAGTATCAAGCGAATGTTTGATATAAGAAGATAAGGTACCCAGCGCTTTCATCATTTCGCGGGGGGCTTTGATCGCACGTTTAACAATAAAACTCTTATTAAGACGCATCAATTCGGTCGCACATGGCTTTTTAAGCAGGTTATCGCCAATGGCAATACGCACGGTCTTGTGCTCACTCATGTGTAAACCATAGTTCACCAACGCAGGGTCCATAGCAATATCGCGATGATTGGATACAAAGAGGTACGAAGATTGTTTATCAAGGTTATCCAACCCTGAATAGGTCACGCCTTTTGTGGTCGTTGCCAGCGTTTTATCTAAATATTTTTTGACTTCAAGCTGAATGGTTTCAACACTGTCGAGTTTGCTCCATTTAAACTTAAGATACATTTTCACCAGCGGAGACATCAAGGCTTTAAACCAAGGGGCGTGGTTTTCAAAACGATGCTCTAAGATGGCATCAATAAACTCTTCATCATTGATAAGACGATCGATGGCTGCGGGAATTTCATCGTCATTGTAAGGGCGGATATCAGAATATGGATCGTTGTTGGTTGTCATATATGGTTACATCAAATAAAAAACGGGGTTATTTTACGCATACTGTCGTGACTTCGCAGTATTATCAGCAAATCTTTCACCAAGGTCAGACCAGAATAACGAGGATCAGTTTCATCGCCTTGGTTTTTTATCTCTTTGGCGTTAATCTTAGCGCCTCATTAAGTTAGAGGTTTTCATGCATTACGCCATACAACACACCACCCAGCACCATGCTTACCTGAGTAGCACACCCAGAAAACGTACGTTCAAGTATCAACTTATCGTCGTCACCCAAGGAATGGTGTTGTGTCGGCTTGGAAAAACGGAATATGTTATCGAAGCCAATCAAGCGTTTTGGTTGCCTTTCGATTGCCTGACTAGCTTAACCTTCTTTCCGCAGACTCGCATAGAAAGTATCGAAATATCGAGTCGTTCGCACGCTTTTATGCCGTCAAACGCAGGTTACGTGACGTTGAGCCCATTAGCCACCGCGCTGGTCGACGCGTTAGCGAAGCAAACCAACGATGCAAAGCGTCAGAAACTATTAGCTGTTGTGCTCGATGAAGTGGAGACATGGCAGCCCGAATTAACCACGAGTGAATTGACTCAGGCGGTGAGCCAATGGCAAAAAGACACCAGAGGTCTTAGTGCAGAATTGTTGCTGGGGCTGAAGTTGCGTGAAAGTCAAAAGCGGCAACTTTCCGGAATAAGTCAACAGCAAGTGATTAAAGATTTGTTTGATGATAACGCCCAGAGCTATCAGCAAATTTGTCAGCTGATGCTGGCACCAAAACACTAACCTTGGTGAGGAGGGATGCCCCTCCTCTGATGGCCAAGGGTGAACCTTAAGACAGTTCAATCATGCAGCTCGACATCGGTTCAAGCACCAAGGACAATTTACCGTTTTGATTTGGCACCATGCGTTGCGACAAACTCTCCCAACCTTGCTGCTCACTGGCGACCTCAATATGCTGCTGCCTCTTAGATTTATTGATCGCTACAATGCCTTTATCGCCTCGAGCAAACACCAGAAGGTCATCACAGGCTTCGAGCACGGTCATCGCTTCACCATGAACCTTGTTGTGGAAATCAATGCGCGCTTTCATCGCTTTATCACACCAAGCCGTTTGCCAGCGCGGGGATTTACGTTTATCAAGCATGCCACTCGGGTTTAAATCGGTATAAATTAAAGGCACCCCGCCATCACGGCCTAAAATGTAGCTATACGCTAATCCTTCCAATTGTTCGTCCATAACAAGGTTGGCAAACACATCGTTATTAGGAATATCGTGAGTAATAGCAAAAGTGATGGCTCTCGCCTCGGATAACGCCAGACCAAAGCAGTAAGGATCGATAAGGGCGGTTAAACTCCCCTTAGGTTGCAAGGCATCAAACAGTGTTTGAAACAGAGGAAAATCATAAGCGCCAAGGTGCGTTTGACACAGGAATGGCTCAAGGAACAGCTCATATTCAGCGCGTGTCGCTCCACCATCAGTAATAATTTCACCAAAAATATGGACATCAGACACAATATCTTCAGTCCATACTTTTTTGAGGTGTTCCAATTTCATGTGTTTCGCCGCATCAATTCGAAACCCCTTCACACCCAGTTGTTTGAGTGCCGTTAAATATTGACGCTGTTGTTTCACCACATGCTCGCTATCATTCAGAGTGGGCAAACCGGGATCGTTGTCACCACCGGTAATACGGCCATTTTGCACTTGCCACGTATCTTCCCAATCTTTGATGCCAAATGCCTCGACAAAATCGTTGGGGCCAAATAATGGCTGAGATAAGTCGCCATATAATGTTTGCTCATCGAAATACGCTTTGTTGTTCACGTATTCCTGCATATCCGCTGCGCTCGGGTATTGAAGGTCATTACGTAACGATGACTCATTGGCCATGTGATTAAACACCACATCAACGTACACCAAAATATCGAATTCACGGAGCGCATTAATCATGGCGACAAAGTCATGCTTGTTCCCCAATTGATTATCAATCACGCGATAATCTTGTGGTTGATAGCGCTGCCACCACTGCGTGCCTTTGGGTAATTTCAACGATTTCATTGCTGGTGAAACCAACACGGATTTATAGCCCATATCGGCAATTTGCTTCGCTCTTGTCGCCACCAAATGGTAAGGCCAATCAAACGCATGCAAAATCACATTAGCGTGTGTTACTGATGTCATGTTTTTATCCTTCACACTCCCACTGTCTACAGTGAGAAACCCGTGACCAATTCAACCGTGGATTATTATAGATAGCAAAAGCAATAAACATTCCCCCTTTGATAACAATTTTCGGGTGTAGATAAAAGGCGTAGAAACAGGCACACTCATCGTTAGGTTTATGAATTGAATCAGTAATGACTACAATTTTATAGTAAACAGCAAGGAGCAAACGATGATCAAAATTCGAATCGATATTGTCTCAGATGTAGTTTGTCCGTGGTGTATTATTGGCGTAAAACGCCTGGAGAAAGCCCTGCTTGAGCTAAAACAAGAAGCGATCGAGGCTGAGCTTTATTGGCATCCGTTTGAACTTAATCCTGCAATGAAGCCTGAAGGGCAGAATCTCAGAGAGCATATCGCTGAAAAGTATGGTTCGAGCCCGGAAGCCAGTCAGTCAGCGCGTGAAACACTCACTCAGCTTGGTCACGAGGTGGGATTTACCTTCCAATTTAGCGATAACATGCGTATCTATAATACGCGAAAAGCTCATCAGTTATTAATGTGGGCGCAGCAAGAACAGCGTCAATATCAACTTGAAATGGTTTTGTTTGAAGCTTATTTCACACAAGGTCAAGATGTCAGCGATCCGAAAGTGCTCCTTAAAGCGGCTCAAACTGCGGGTATTGAGCGCGACACCGCTCAGAGAGTGCTGGATGATGACAGTTGGGCCAATACGGTAGCGTCAACAGAACAGCAATGGCTCGAAGCAGGAATTAATGCTGTCCCTGCCTTTATCATCAACAAAAAGCATCTGATCTCAGGAGCCCAGCAGCCTGACAGCCTTGTTGCTGCGTTGAAAGAAGTTGCCAATCAACAAGGGTAAAAGCCGCCTAATTGTTGGCGGCGTTATCGATTATTTGGCTTTTTCACCTCTAAGCCGGCTAAATACCGAAATGAAAGCGACCAAAATTAGGCCCGCGACAAACCCGATTAAGCCATTAAGAACAACAGGCACGGTTGCCGTGGCTAGGGAAACTTTTGGTAAATCCATAATGATGGGCTCAATCCAATGATGAATCATTGGAATGTTATGAACGATGATCCCGCCCCCGACTAAAAACATCGCCAAGGTACCAACGATGGTCAGTAGCCTCATGAATTTCGGAGCAAACGTCACCAACCCTTTACCGATCACTGAAAGTACGCCTTTGCCTTCAGAGCGGCGCTCAAGATAAAAACCTAAGTCATCAAGTTTAACTATCGCCGCGACAATGCCATATACACCCGCGGTCATCACCAACGCAATCAAACTGACGACGATAATCTGGGTCAATGTTGAGCTTTCCTGTACGGTTCCTAAAGCAATAACAATGATCTCTGCCGAGAGAATAAAGTCGGTACGTACCGCTCCTTTGATCTTTTTCTTTTCAAACTCTTCGACAGACATTTTTCCAAGTACTTTCGCATGGGGTGCCTGTTCGGAATTCGGCTCCTTATCATGATGAAAAAGCTTTTCGAGGACTTTCTCCGCGCCTTCAAAACATAAAAAGCAGCCACCGAGAACCAGCATCGGCATAATTAACCAGGGAATGAACGCACTAATAAGCAGCGCTGCTGGCACCAAAATAAACTTGTTGCGAAACGAGCCTTTTGCGACGCCCCACACCACCGGAATTTCTCGTTCTGCGGCAACACCTGTCACCTGCTGAGCGTTAAGAGCGAGGTCATCACCTAGCACACCAGCGGTTTTCTTGGCCGCCACTTTCGACATTAGAGCAACATCATCTAATACTGTGGCAATATCATCGAGTAACGTTAGTAAACTGGCTCCAGCCATGTCACTGTTTCACCTATTCAAGAAGAACTAAAAACGCAATGTAGCACCTCCACTTGAGAACACCAATCACGGCGGTGTTAACTATGAGTAAAAATCTCAATTAAGGGTTACCTTGCACTCCATTAAGCCACGTTTTATTCTTTTGTTCCTCAAGAACAACAGTAAAAGAGTCACTTTATGACCATCGAACGTTTTTATCCTATTGGTACTCCAGGCCAACCTTGGGGTCACGCTGAGCGCGAGCAGTGGCGTGCACAAACGCGTATCCAACGTGATTACCAGCAGCAAGTCGTCAGTAAGATTAATGCATTAACCGATCGCTTTGACGTCGAGCAATATGGCGCACTTTCTTATGATCCAGAGCACTACCCTTTACTGTGTATAAAAACGAAACATTGGGACGAGACCAAGCCCATTGTGCTTATTACTGGAGGCGTTCATGGTTACGAGACCAGCGGCGTTCACGGCGCGCTGCTCTTTTTAGAAACCAAGGCGCAGCGCTATGAGACACATTTTAATTTTGTGGTTGCCCCTTGCGTTAGCCCATGGGGATACGAAATTATCAACCGTTGGAACCCACTGGCACTTGATCCTAACCGCTCTTTTTACGCAAACTCTCCAGCCGAAGAATCTCGCCACCTTATGGCGCTTGTCGCCAGCATTCAGGCCCCTATTTTGGCGCACTTTGATTTGCATGAAACAACGGACAGCGATGAACAAGAGTTTCGTCCTGCGCTTGCGGCAAGAGATGGCATCCACTTCGAACCAGGCACCATACCCGATGGTTTTTATACAGTAGGCGATAGCGAAAAACCGGTCGCAGACTTTCAAACTGCGATCATTAATGCTGTGCGTCAGGTTACGCACATTGCCCCTGCCGATGATAACCAGCAAATTATCGGCTCTGACGTGGTCCAGGAAGGCGTAATTAACTACCCAATGAAAACGCTTGGTCTGTGCGGCGGAATCACGGATTGCCAATATGGCACCACGACGGAAGTCTATCCAGACAGCCCCAAAGTCACGGACGATGAATGTAATCGCGCCCAAGTTGCCGCAATTACCAGTGGATTAGATTACATCCTTGACCATCAATAAGCACTTGGCGAAAAGAGCTTGTTCTTATATTGCTCCGGGGTTTGCCCGGAGTATTTCTTAAACATGGCAATAAACGGACTCGCTTGGTGATACCCAAGCGTTAGAGCAACCTCTTTAACAGAATGCCCACTTCTTAATAATTCCATTGAGTACAGATAGCGCACACGCAGGCGCCACTCGGTAAAACTCATACCCAATTCAGATTGACAGTATCGCGCCAGCGTTCGTTCCGTGGTATGCACTTTTTCAGCCCATGCACTAAGGCTGGTATTGTCTGTTGGGTTCTCTTCCACCAGCGCCAAGATAGGCGCCAAATACTTATTATTACTGGTTGGTAAAAAGTGATGCTCCGCTTCGCGCGTTGCCAGTTGATCTAGGAGCACTTGCATCAGCCGTTTATCTTGGGAAGATTGAGCAACACTCATATTTCGCTGTCGAAAATCCTCAATGATTGCCGAAACAATAGGCGTGACGGAAATAAGGCTCGTGGTATCCGGGAATGATGCTGTGAGATGCTCAGCGATATTCAGCGAACAGTAGGACAGCGGTTTACGATTAAAACTGGTGTGCTCGGTGCCTGCGGGAACCCAAATAGCCAAATGCGGCGGCGCGAGGAATCGCGTCTGCTGCGCTTGCATCTCTAAAATTCCACCGCTGATGAGTTGAACTTGCCCCCATGGATGGCTATGCAACCTTGTTTCAGTGTTAGAGAGAAACGCCTCAAAATTCATAAAGATATCTGCCGGCGCTTCTTCAATCGAAAGCTTTGGATGAAGATGTTTTGCGGATTTACGCACGAAAAGCTCCTGTTGAGATTGCCGCTATGTCTTTTTAGCAATGGATAGCACCAAACTGAAAAACTATCCTAGCCTGAGCAATGGAATAACACAACGCCGATGACAACTGCCAGATTCGATAAATTGCACATTCACCACGACAAATGTGCTTTTTTGCGCGCTTTATGTGAATATCACCATGAAACAAACACAAAACTGGCTAAATACGAAAGCTTAAATTGAATTCACTTGGAGAAACCGTAGACTAAAGCCAGATTTTGAATGGGGAACCAATCGTGAAAGCCATTAAGCGTCACAAAGAGATTATTGAATTAGTTCAAACACATGGGTTTGTTAGCACCGAGGATTTAGTCGAGCGTTTTGATGTCAGCCCACAAACGATTCGTCGTGATTTAAATGAATTGGCAGAAGCCAACAAGTTGCGCCGAAATCATGGTGGAGCCACGATTGCATCCAGTTCAGAAAACTCGTCCTATCACACGCGTCAAGTCTCCCAGCAAAGTGAAAAGCAAGCCATCGCCGAAACCTTAGCCCAGCAAATCCCAGATGGCGCGACCTTGTTTATTGATATTGGTACCACCCCTGAAGCCGTCGCCCACGCGTTGGTAAAACAGCATCATAACTTACGCATCGTGACCAATAACATCAATGTTGCCACCATCATGATGGCAAAAGCGGATTTCAATGTCATTCTGGCAGGTGGGGAAGTTCGTAATAAGGATGGCGGAGTGACCGGCGAAGCCACACTTGATTTTATCTCTCAATTTCGTCTTGATTTTGGCATATTGGGGATCAGTGGTATCGACTTTGATGGATCATTACTCGACTTTGACTATCATGAAGTTCGAGTCAAACGCGCGATCATCGAGAACAGTCGCTGCGTATTTTTGCCCGTTGACCACAGTAAGTTTGGCCGAAATGCGATGATAAAACTCGGCTCGATGTCTGACATCGATTTGATTATTACTGATCAAGCTCCGCCAAAAGAAATTGCTCAGTTCGCGAAAGATAACGAAATTACCATTCAAGTTGCCCAGTAAATCGACCACTTAGATTCTCGACTACTTGGGTTCGAGAAGCATTGGGGTTGGTAGAGATTAAAAAGCCGAGATCCATCGATCTCGGCTTTTTGATATACGCATCCAAAACATTACACGCTAACCACTTCAATGTTTGATTGCGGAACGCAGCAACAGGCCAACACGGTCTGTTCATCACATCCATGCATTGCTGGCACATCCGGCTGCTCAATATCGCCGCTTTCCACTCGCACTTGGCATGAACCACATAAACCTGCGCGGCAGCTATTGGCAATCGCAACCCCAGCGTTTTCGGCTTGTTCAAGAAGCGTGGACTGATTATCCCCTTGAAATACTTCCCCATTGACACTCAGCGTAAGCGCTTTAAATGGCTGAGGTTGGGTGCGCGCCACCCCAAACGCCTCTTGATGATATTGCTCTTCTGGTAGCCCTTTCTTCAGCATGAGGTTCTTTGCTTTGGCCATAAAACCTTCTGGGCCGCACACAAAAACTTGCCTGTGCTCCAAATCCTTAATCTGCTTGATATGAGAAAGCGAAATGCGTCCTTTTAAACCAAACCAATCAACAGGCGCCTGAGTTAAACAAATCAATACCTTAAGACCTGGATGTTGACGTTTAAGCTCATCAAGTTCGGCAAGACAAGGGATGTCTTCCACTGAGCGGCATTGATGATAAAACACCACATCATCCATTTGCTTTTGGTCAGAAAGATATCGAAGCATTGATAGCATCGGCGTCACCCCGCTGCCAGCGGACAGTAACAACAAAGGTTGGTTATGATGATGAGGTGCAAGATGGAATGTGCCATTCGGCTGCTCAGCCATCAGTACATCACCGACATGCAGGTTATCTTGCAGCCAATTAGAGACTTCGCCACCATCAATGCGCTTTACCGAAATCGCGACGCGCCTAGGCCTTGAAGGGCTCGATGACAAAGTATAGTAACGGCTGATTTTTTGATTCCCGACTTGAAGCTGAATAGGTAAGTGTTGGCCAGGTTGATATGAAAATGCAGGCGCATTCGGGTCTGGCTCAAGCCAAAACGTCACAAAATCACGGGCAATTTCTTCGCGCTCAACACAGGTAAACTGATGACGTACCGGACTGTTATCGGCGTAGACTTCTGGCGCTTTATACTCCAGCACTTCCACCCTATCGCCAGCACGGATCATGCCTTCGTTTTTGGCCACTAAGTTTTGTCCAAAGAATACACCGCCGGCTTCATTCGCACGAAATTGTGATAATGTTGCGAGCGGCTCTTTGCTCGCCCGAAACTCGCCTTTTTCAACATCAACCGTGGTTAAAATACAGCGTTCACAGGGTTTGACTGACTCAAATTCCACCTCACCGATTCGAATTCGCTTCCAGCGGTC
The DNA here is from genome assembly GCF_053903115.1 of Vibrio sp. AK197. Classification (NCBI taxonomy): domain Bacteria; kingdom Pseudomonadati; phylum Pseudomonadota; class Gammaproteobacteria; order Vibrionales; family Vibrionaceae; genus Vibrio; species Vibrio sp. AK197. The sequence goes on along the minus strand of NZ_CP096429.1, from coordinate 488,149 downwards.
TTCTTCAAATGGCTCGGTGTTCGACACCACCAAGTTGGTACGGAACTGATCCATCGAATGCACTTGTGAACTGCGGCGATTCAATTCCTCTAATGAAGCCTCGCCAATCACCAATACAGGGTATCCATCAGCAAAACTGACATTGTGGCCAACTTTTTCACGCACACGGTTCGATTGCGCCCCGCAATACAGCAGCGTCACACGCTGACCGAGAACATCACTAAACCACGCATTCGCTTCTGCTGTGGTTTGGTAAGCGGTAAATTGATCCGCCCATACTTGGGCATCATGCTCTTGCATCGAAAAATCACAATAGCGCAGATGAAGTGCCGGCTTGCCTTGCACACTAAACGTCACGCCATCCGCGGTTAGCGCAGTTTTCACTAATACCATTTGCGGATACTTACGCGCTGTCACCATCGCGCCATCAGGCTGTGCGATTAAAAATCGGCGATCAAAACTCAAGCCTTGTTTTTCAACCCAAGAGGATGACATGGCGATACCGCCGATGGATTTGGCTGGGTAAATATTAATTTTAGACAGATTGGGAGATGACATTCGCTTACCTACTTCCATGAAATATGCCGAACACAGACCTTACTTAGTGTATTAAAACATCAATACACGCTAAGGTTTTCTAATAATTAAGTTTTTGCAGAGACTTGACTCAGCGAGCTTGAACCATACACCGATGAACTCAATACTTAAATGCCGAATTATCGACAACCGTCAAAAAGTAACCGAAAGGAGTTTAAATGAATAAACTGATTTTGATTCTGCTGTGCGTTTTTGTTCCGCCTCTCGGTGTATTAGTTGACCGAGGGTTGGGTAAAGACTTTCTTATCAATCTGATTCTTACGCTGATTTTCTTCTTCCCGGGAATGATTCACGCGCTGTGGATCACACTCAAAACATAAATCGCTATTTCCCGACCAATGAAACAAAAATAGGATGAAATGACATACCTTTTGCTCTATCATCCTGTCGCCTATACGTAAGCGTTTGCGCACCTTGCTGCGCTTACGTTAGGCTTCAATCCAGTTTTATTTATTTGGTGGGAGCTACAATGACAACTTTAACGATTACTCGTCCTGATGATTGGCACGTTCACTTACGCGATGGCGATGTTCTTCAACATACCGTAAAAGACATCAGCCGCTACAACGGACGGGGGTTAATCATGCCAAACACAGTTCCTCCAGTAACGACGACGGAAATGGCTCGTGATTACCATCAGCGTATTAGCCAGCATCTCGCGCCTCAAAGCACCTTCCAACCTCTGATGTCACTTTACCTCACCGACAACACCTCCCCTGAAGAAATTCGTAAAGCCAAAGCCTCTGGTCTGGTTGTCGCCGCAAAATTGTACCCTGCCGGCGCCACAACCAACTCAGATTCCGGCGTGACTTCCGCTCAAAATATCTATCCGGTATTGCAGGCGATGCAAGAAGAAGGGATGTTACTGCTTATTCACGGTGAAGTGACCACGCACGATGTGGATATTTTTGACCGAGAAAAACATTTTCTCGATACAGTGCTCGCACCTATCGTCAATGACTTTCCAAACCTAAAAATCGTACTTGAGCACATTACCACCGCCGATGCGGTGGAATTTGTCAACAAGGCCAATGACAACGTCGCAGCAACCATTACCGCTCACCATCTTCTTTACAACCGAAATCATATGCTTGTTGGGGGAATCAAACCTCACTTTTACTGCTTACCCATTTTAAAGCGTAATAGTCACCAACAAGCCTTAATTGCAGCGGCGACCAGTGGCAGCAAAAAATTCTTTCTAGGAACAGACTCCGCGCCACATGCCAAGGATAAAAAAGAGAATGCTTGTGGCTGCGCAGGCTCTTACACAGCGCATGCAGCATTAGAGCTCTACGCTGAAGTCTTCGCCGAGCAGGATAAACTGGCTAATTTAGAAGCATTCGCCAGCCATAACGGCCCTGATTTTTATAACTTGCCACGCAACAGCGATACCGTCACCCTAAGTCAAGAAAGCTGGGCCGTGCCAGAAGTGATGCCATTTGGCGATGATAATGTCGTGCCGATTCGAGCCGGTGAAGAGATTTATTGGACCGTCAAATAATCAATTCGACACAGCCATAAACGTAAAAAAGCCGCTTCATCAACAAGCGGCTTTTCGTTATCAAGAGATGGATTCATTTAATGAATTGGCGCATCCGTTTTGGCGTAGAACTTACCAAAGTAATGCTCAAGAATTTCGGGCGTCAATTTACCCTCTTCTTCCAGCTTCTTAAGCTCAGCGGCGATCGCTTTTTGCTCTTCCATTGAGGGCAGTTTTACCTCTGGCTCTTCTGTTACCTCTTGCGACATGGCTTCTAGGTCTTTCTCAAAATCACTCATGCTCGACTTACCTTTAAATCATAAAAAAACTGGCGCTAAGTGTACCCATTTAGCGCCAGTTATGCCAGTTAACGAACTCTGTAGAAATTAGAGTTTAAAACTTCCGACCATACGGTCCAAGCGTACGGAAAGCTCTTTAAGCTCAAGACTTGCCTGCGCGAGTTCTTCCGCTGTTTCCGTCGTCGTTTGGTTGATCAGGTTAATCTCTTCGATATTTTCATTAATCACATGCACCACGGTTGACTGTTCTTCAGTTGCGGTTGCCACTTGCGTGTTACGATCGGAAATATCGTGAATGCGCTCAGAGATACTCAGAAGCACTTGAACTGCTTCATCAGAAGCCTCGACCCCTTCATGGGTAATCGTGATCCCCAACTCCATCGCTTTCACGGCATCGGTCGCGTCGGTTTGAAGTTGGTTGATCATCTTCTGGATTTCATCGGTTGATGAAGCGGTGCGACTGGCCAAGTTGCGAACCTCATCGGCCACAACAGCAAAGCCTCGACCTTGCTCACCTGCGCGCGCCGCTTCGATAGCAGCATTCAACGCTAACAGGTTGGTTTGGTCGGAAATGTCACGAATCACATCCAGTATCGAACCAATTTCTTGCGTCGTCGAAGCGAGTTGTGTCACCACCTGCCCGGTATTCTCAATATCTGCGGCTAAGCGACCAATCGCATCTTTGGCGGTGTTCACCACCGTTTGGCCATTGGTACTACTTTGAGACGCTTCGTTCGCTGTTTCGGCCGCCGTTGCTGCGTTAGAGGCAATTTCACTGATTGTCGCCCCCATTTCGTTGACCGCCGTCACCACTTGAATGGTTTGGTCTCGCTGAGTTTGGCTATTATCGTGAGTCCGAGTTGCTTTAGACGACACCCCATCCGCTGCAGATTGCAACGCGTTACTGGTTTCGGCTACTTCTTTCATCGACTGATGAATTTTTTCAATAAAGCCATTAAACCCGGCTGAAAGTTGCGCGATTTCATCTTGCCCTTCAACCTCAATTCGCTGTGATAAATCACCATCCCCTTTGCCAAGATCAGAGAATCGAGCCGCCAGTGCCTTGATAGGTTTGGTGATACTGTTGGCGAGGAAAATGCCCATCAGAATGAATAGCGCCGCAACAACAATCGTAATGATCATCATTTGTTGCCCAACCGCATCTAAATCCGCGAATACTTCTTTAACAGGCACAACACCAATTACAAACCAGTCCATTGTTGGAATGTACTGGCTCGCCACGAACACGTCTTGACCATTAAAGTCACTGCGAATCATGTTAAATGACGACTTATTCAACAGCTTCGAGACATTGTTACCATACAAGCTTGAGAGCGTACTCTTCACTTTGTCTTTTTGACTGTGAATTTGGACGTTACCCGCGGCATCGGCAAGGAAAACAAAGCCTGTTTTTTCGATTTTAAACCCGTTCAATAACGCCACCATGTCATCCATTGACTTGGAGACGCCCGATAAGCTAAAGCCATTAACGTCTTGGAAATTGGCGAACATTTTCACTTCACCGCTCGGCTCTTGGAACATGCTCACCATGGTCGCATCACCTGATTGGGTAAATCCAAAAAACCACCCATCTTGACTACGGTTAAGTTCTCGCAAGAAGCCTTTTTGGTTCCAGTAGTAAGCGGTTTGACGGTTCGCAACCGACGCATCGTTCAACTTATATTGGTCACGAACATTATTCAGCTGTTTCACCAATTTTGCTTCTGCGCTGGAATCAATCTGTTTGGTTTCAATGACGTCTTTAATGAATTCATTGTTCGCTAATTGCTGAGCCGCAAGTAGCAACTGATTGACTTGGTTGTCGATGTCGTTTTCGATCTGCTCAAGCATCGATGGTAATTGAATGTTCACCAAACGATATTCAAGAACTTCTCTGGCCGTTCTTTGGGCCATCAAACCAACAATCACTGTCGATGCTAATACCGCAAATGTGATCCCCGCGACCACTTTTTGCTTAATACTGAAAGAACTGAGTTTTGCCATTCATCGTGTCCTGATTAGGAAATATGTTTTGTTGTCGAAATTTATTGTCGGCTGCAAAATATATTACTTTACCGAACATTCGCCCTTTTTATACTAAAAGCAAACAAAGTAGAAATACTTTATGGCTATAAAATTACTTGAATATAAAACTAAAGGATTAAAAATAACGAGTTTCGTACCAAAAAAGGACATTAATTTTAAGAATAATTGACTGATATAAATCACGTTTTGCTAAATTGAACTGGGGAGAAAAACGGTGTAAGTTTAGTGACAAGGTCACCCGAAACTCACTAAGAGATCAAACCAGTCCAAAAACACTTAACTGACGAAATAATCATCAATTAAGTCAAAAAAATGAGACATAACGGAACTTTTCACCCTGCTTATCCACTAAAGCCAATAAAATCCGGGAGATAATCAGCAATGACGTCAACACTTCTTCAACAACTTGAAGAGTACTTAAACCATCAGGTTATAGGCCAAACGGAATTGGTAAAGCAATTGCTCGTCGCATTGCTTGCTGATGGGCATATTCTTGTTGAAGGGCCTCCAGGCTTAGCAAAAACTCGCGCTGTCAAATGCCTTGCTGATTGTATTGAAGGGGACTTTCACCGTATTCAATTTACGCCAGATTTACTCCCTGCGGATCTCACCGGTACGGACATTTTCCGTCAAGAAACCGGGCAATTTGATTTCCAACCCGGCCCTATTTTTAACTCACTGATTCTGGCCGACGAAATCAACCGGGCACCGGCCAAAGTTCAGGCGGCAATGTTAGAAGCCATGGCGGAAAAGCAGATTACCGCAGGTCGTAAAACTTACGCTTTGCCGACATTATTTCTTGTTATGGCCACGCAAAACCCGATTGAGCAAGAAGGCACCTATCCACTCCCAGAAGCGCAACTCGATCGTTTCTTACTTCATCTGGATGTGAATTATCCAGATGCAGACAGTGAACTGGCTATTCTGCGTTTAAACCGTGGTGAAGCCAAAGGTGACAAGACACCAACGCCGCCGACCTTAAGCCAGCAAGATATCTTTAGTGCGCGTCAAGAAGTCCTTAACATTCATATGGCGGACACTATCGAGCAATATATTATCCGCTTAGTCATGGCGACACGCGAACCTGGACACTATGACGAGACGCTCGCGCAATGGATCAACCTCGGTGTCAGCCCGCGTGCCACGATTGCGCTTGATCGCTGTGCCCGTGCCCATGCATGGCTGTCAGGGCGAGACTTTGTATCTCCTCAAGATGTACAAGCAATGGCCTTTCCCGTATTACGTCATCGTATTTTGCTCAGTTACCAAGCCCAAGCCGAAGGCATTCACGCGAACCAAGTCATTAGCCGCTTACTGGCCTTAGTGGGCAGCGCATAACGCGGGCGTAACCTTGATGAAAACGGCTTATAATCAAACGTCATCACAACCATTACCAGATTACGCCAATGGCGTAACGTTAGGCTTGCAGGAACTGATGGTGTACAAACAGCAAGCGGTACGCTGGCTACCCCCTGCTAAAAGCTTATGGGCGACAGCACTTGGCCAACATCAGAGCCGTCAACTTGGTCGCGGAATGGATTTTGCGGAAGTGCGCCAGTACCAACCCGGAGATGATATTCGAACTATCGATTGGCGGGTCACCGCGAGAACGGGTAAGCCACATACCAAACTGTTCACCGAGGAAAGAGAAAAGCCGGTCGTCTTATATATCGACCTTAGCCGCAGCCTCTTTTTTGGCTCAACGTATTTGCTGAAATCGGTACAACTTGGGCATATGGTAAGCCTAATTGCTTGGCTTTCTTTGGCGCAAAAAGATCGTATTGGTGCAGTGATTGATACGGGCGCTGCACTGATTGAACTGCGTCCTAGTAACCGAATGCAAGGCCCACTCGGTATTCTTCAGCAACTCATCGACCACCACAATCAACTGCTGACAGCCCCTGTGGACTCGCCAACAATCAGCTTTACTCGCGCGTTAGAAACATTAAGACGCTTGTGCTCCAAAGGCAGTGAAATCGTTATGCTCAGTGACTTTACCCGCTTTGAATCGCAGCATGACACGCTTATCGGGCAATTGCGCCAACACAACCGCGTGCGTATGGTCCAGTTTTGGGATCCGCTGGAGCAAGGTAACACTGAATTTCGCGGCATAGAACAAGTTTCAGACCGTTCAACCACGCAATGGTTAGACTTCGCTTCAAAACAAACACGAACAGTATTGGCTAATAGCTTTCAAGCGCGACAAGACGCGTTAAAATCGACAGCGTTATCACATGGAGTGTCTTTTTCATCCATCTCCAGTGCTAAGCCCCTATTACAACAATTATTCGGATAACGTCGAATGACAGAAAATCAAAATGAATCGCTATTACCGCTTAAATCCCTGCATCTACCGGAAATGCCGTCATGGTTTCCGCTTGCTTGGGGATGGTGGGCATCACTTGCAGCAGTATTGATCGCCGTCCTTTTGGTCTGGCTATTTATTCGCTGGCGCGTCAAGCGCATGGCACCAAAGAAAACCGCATTAAGAATGCTGGCCAACACCAAGGAGCCATCGAGCGCAATAGAATTGTTACGCCAAGCCGCGCTATGTTATTACCCAAGAGAAGACATGGCGGCGTTAACTGGCAAACCTTGGTATGTTTTTTTGGACCGACAAATCGGTAAAACGTTGTTTGAACGCAATCAAGAACGCTGGCAACAAGCGCTTTACTCGAGAGAGCCCATTGAAGATGCTCAAGAACTCGTAGAACACTGCGTTTACTGGGTCGAAAACGCACTACCCCCCAAAAAAGGAGGAGTACGACGTGGCTGATATCGAGTTCGTTTGGTGGTGGATGAGTTTTGCTTTGCCGCTACCAATCGCGATATACAAATTGCTACCGCCCAGCCAACAACGATCGCCGATTTACCTCCCCTCTCTGCCTGAGAGCGGAGGCGGTCACCAACCAAAACAACTGACAGCCAAAATCCTGAGCGTCTTAATTTGGCTATGTTTAGTACTTGCTGCGATGCGTCCGGTCTGGTTTGGAGAGCCCATTATCGCTCAGCCCAAACACCGCGACCTGATGTTGGTCGTCGATTTATCGTCATCCATGTCGACCGAGGATATGCGTCAAGATGATGAGTTTATCGACCGTCTCAGCGCAGTAAAAAACGTACTCAGTCACTTTATTGACCAGCGCCAAGGTGACCGACTGGGTCTGGTGCTATTTGCTGACCATGCGTATTTACAGACGCCGTTAACCCTAGATCGACAAACCATACGTCAACAACTCAATCGCACCATTTTGCGTTTAATCGGTAACCGAACCGCGATTGGTGAAGGTATCGGTTTAGCCACTAAGACCTTTATTGATAGTGACGCGCCCCAGAGGGTGATGATTTTACTCAGTGATGGAACCAACACCGCTGGCGTACTCGATCCTATCGAAGCCGCTAAGATTGCAAAAAAATATCATGCAACCATCTATACCGTAGGTGTCGGTGCAGGTGAAATGGAAGTCGATGGGTTATTTATGCGCCGTACAGTAAATACAGCGCAGGACCTTGACGAAAAGACGCTCACCGAGATTGCGAATATCACTGGCGGCCAGTATTTTCGCGCCCGTAATAGCCAAGAATTGGCAGAAATTTATCAAACCATTAATGATTTGGAACCAGTGAGTATTGCCGACCAAACTTGGCGACCACAAACCGAATGGTTTGGCTTACCAATCGCTCTGGCACTGATGCTTTCTGTTATCCTCACCCTATTTAGGAGGAATCATGTTTGAATTTACTTTCCTCTATCCGTGGGCTCTTATTTCACTGATTCCCTTAGCGTTAGTCGTTCTATGGATCAAACTTCGTCCTCGTCAACACAGCCTGATCGCGCCGCATATCGCTAAAGCGATTGGGATAGAAAACCGCCAGCATCAAAGCCAACTGCTATCTGGTATTACACTATTCTGGCTGCTCGCTACCCTAGCGTTAGCAGGCCCAAGCTGGGAACACGCCAAACGGCCGAGTTATCAAAGCGGTCAAGCGCGGGTTTTAGTGATGGACATGTCACTATCGATGTATGCCACCGATTTAAAACCGAACCGATTAACCCAAGCTCGCTATAAAGCGATGGATCTTCTCAAGCAGTGGCGCGAGGGTAGTACCGGCCTAATTGCCTACGCCGCAGATGCCTATACAATCAGCCCGTTAACCAGCGATACACAGACCATCGTCAATCAGATCCCAAACCTGTCACCAGATATCATGCCCTATCCTGGCGCTAATGCCGGGCAAGGCGTAAAGTTGGCGATTCAAATGCTAAAAAATGCGGGGCTAGAGCGCGGTGATATCGTCTTGATGACGGATGATCTAGATAGCCAAGAGGTCAATGATATTCAGCAATTGCTCTCCAACGAACGGTGGCAATTGTCGATTTTGGGCGTTGGCACAGAGTCAGGCGCACCCATCGTGCAGCAAGATGGGTCATTACTGAAAGACAACCACAACAGTACAGTCATCGCGAAAGCCAACTTTGCTAATATGGGGCACCTAGCCCAGTCAGTAAACGGTATTTTTGTTCCGATTCAACTTGATAGTAAAGATATCAATACCATTACTCACTTCACTCAACACCTCTCCACTCACGCCAAGAAGAATCAAGATCAGAGCGTTGATGATGTCGTTAATAATGGTTATTGGCTAGTACTGTTACTGCTGCTGCCCGCTCTTGGACTCTTTCGTAGAGGCCTCATTTTTACTCTTATTTGGCTGGCACTTCCACTTACGACACCCAATCAAGCCCAAGCAAGTGCATGGAAAAATCAAGACCAACAAGGGTATGAGCTGTTTAACGCGAAGCAATACAAGCAAGCGGAGCAAACATTTAAGAGCCCCGAATGGAAAGGGATTGCCCAGTATAAAGCCGGGGAATTTGAGAAAGCGATTGAAAGCTTGCAAGGCATTGATACGCCTCGTGCACAATACAACCTCGGTAATGCATACGCACAAGCCAAACAGTTTCAGCAAGCCATTGATAGCTACAAACATGTCCTCAAGACACAACCAAACAATCAAGATGCACAACATAATCTTGAGATCGTGAAAAAAGCATTAGAGCGTCAACAGAATCAACAGAATCAACAGAATCAACAGAATCAACAGAATCAACAGAATCAACAGAATCAACAGAATCAACAGAATCAACAGAATCAACAGAATCAGTCTGATCGACAAGGCCAGCAAAGCAAGCAAAATGGCAATCAATCACAACAATCAGACGCGAATCGCTCACAAAGCGCTCAGCAACAACAGCAGCAAGAGAAGCAAAATCAGTCGGCTCAGGAGCAAAATGCACAGTCTTCGGATAAACGTCAGCCAACACCGTCATCTCAAGACCAGTCGCAAGCTGCTAAGCAAGCTCGCACGTCATCTGACGATGAACAAGATGACAGCTCGCAATCGTCTCAAGCATTACCCCAGTCCGCATCGTCGGTAGAGCCGGAACTGAGGAAGCTAGAACAAGTTGAAGCGGCGCGTGACCCTAGCCAACTGCTGCGTGCTCAAATGATTCTTCAAGCAAAACAGAAACAAGCGCCTCTTGATACAGGTAAAAAGTGGTAATCATGACTATGCAATCAATTCGCTCCCTGATACTCCTACTGTTCATTGGACTTAGCTATAGTCCACTCAGTTTTGCACTTAATCTGCAGGCCAGCGTAAGCAAAAATAAAGTGGCGCAAAATGAAGTGTTTCAGCTACGTATTGTCGCTGATGAGCGCCTGTCTTCCGATGACATCAATTTTGATGTGTTAGACCAAGACTTCTACCTAAGTCGCCCAAGTTTTGGCTCATCAATAAACAGCATTAATGGTAAACGGACCACACGCAGCGAATGGAATATTTCCCTTGCCAGCAATAAATTGGGGATGGTTAAAATTCCATCTTTTGAGGTCAATGGCGCTCAAACGCAACCCATCGCTATTCAAGTGGTCAAAGCGCAAGATGCCGTAGACCCTTCAGAATTAATCGACCTTAATGTTAGCCTCGACAACCAACAGCTTTATCCGAACGAATCCGCCATTTTATCGATTCAATTAGTCGTAAAATCCAGTGCCAGTCGCCTCAGAAACCCACGTATTTTTCCGCCGAAAATTGACGGTTTGAGTATGGAATCGGTGGATAATGGCAATCAATACAACACCGTCATTGATGGCGTGAGCGCCTCGGTTGTTGAATATCAGTTTCGTCTGACGGCTGACAAACCAGGGACTTATCAATTACAAGGCCCGCGGTTTACCGCCAACTTGATGGATGATGATCCTCGTTCGGGCTCTACCCGCTTGGTGCCTGTCGATATTCGAGGTAAAAACTTCACGATCACCGTAGAAGGAAAACCCAGCAATTACTCTGGCGTCTGGCTACCAACGCCTCAACTGACGCTGGATCAAAATTGGCAGGACAGCAATAACAATGCGGTCGATGTGCGCTACGACCAACCCTATTCAACACAAGTGGGTGAGTCACTATCACGAGAGATCACGTTAGATATTCAAGGTCTTAACCCTGAACGATTCCCAGATTTAAAGATTGACTACCCGAACTCTGTGCGCGTTTATAGCGAAAAACCGCAATTTGAGAAACTCGACAATAATACAACTCGCATGACTCTAAAGCAGGTGCTTATTCCTCAAGCGCCAGGTGCTGTTACGCTTCCCGGGTTAACACTCAATTGGTGGGATAGCCAAGAACGAGAGCAGCGCAGTGCAAGCCTTAACGCTCTAACGCTGGACGTGGCCAGCGCAACCAGTATTAATGCCGCTCCCGTTGCACCTTCATTACCCAGCGTCGATAACCCTGTCGAAACCGTTACCATAAAAGATGCGGGTTGGTGGCCAACCCTCAGCGCCATACTCGCCGTTTTATGGTTGGTTACCGCTGCCATTGCATTCCGCCTGAGACGCCATCGTGGCAGTAAAGCACCAAATAAAACCGAAATCGATGTGGATAATCATTGGGACCCGCTACTTTATGCATGCCAGCGTAACGATGTCATACAGATTCAACATTACTGTTCTTTATGGCTGCAAGATCACCCTGAGTTACTCAGCCAATATCGTGCAGAAATCGAACAACAACTTAGCGAGATGAACCAATCTCAATTCTCAGAGTCAGATAAGGTATGGCAAAGTCGTCATTTAGTCAGTGTGCTTAAGAAAGCACGTAAATCTCTCAAAAAAGAGACAGCAAAAGACGTCACACTAGCCAAACTCTAGCTGACCGTTGACATAGGCGACGATAGTTAATGCTAGTTTTATAACTAAAGTGGATGTATCGGAGGGAGAGATTGTGTCTGCTGCACAAAGCCCAAAAACTGAAGAGACGTATGTGATTATTTATTTTGATGGTGCCGACATGGCGTCATTTGAAATCGAAGCAGAAACTCGCGAGGAAGCGGTCGAGGCATTCAAACATACGGGTCGTTCAGATAAAGATGTATTTTCTATTCGCCCCTAGTTCGCTATTCGAATACAAAGTTCATCGCGCGTTATAAAAAACCACGTCCAATGACGTGGTTTTCTGCTTTTATGACGATAGCGGTTAGCCCCTATAGGGCTATAAGTTCTCGCCATAAATATCAAAATTGAAGTATTTGGCGGCGATTTTATCGTACGTGCCATTATCTCGAATGGCTTTAATTGCTTGGTTGAATTTAGCCGCGAGCGCTTTATCCTGCTTACGTAACGCAAGCGCTGTTCCTTCTCCTATATAGGCTTTATCGGTTACCGCTTGGCCTTTAAACTCAAAGTCTGCGCCCTCAGGCTTATCTAAAAATGCCAATGCCAGTTGATCCGCATTACCAAAGGTCACATCCAAACGACCATTTTGCATATCGAGATACACTTCATCCTGACCACCATAGCGTTTAATATCCGCGACACCCGCAAACATATCTGTTACATAGCGATCATGAATGGTTCCTTGTTGAACACCAATTACTTTACCTTCTAGCCCTGCTTTATCAATCGCAAAATCCGCAGATTGTTTGGCAACAAAGCGTGCAGGAGTCTGATAGTACTTATCCGTAAACAGAACTTTCTTTTTACGGTCTTCCGTGATTCGCATCGAGGCCATAATCACATCCGATTTACGAGCCATCAAACTCGGTATCAAGGCATCCCAACCCTGGGAGACCCAAATACAATCCAGCTTCGCCTCTTCACACAGAGCATCAGCAATTTCAATATCAAAACCAACGGGTTCGCCCTGTGCATTTTTATAGTTAAACGGTGGATAGGTAAAATCCGAAGCTAACCGAACTTCCTTTGCACTTACCACACCACATACCAAGCTGGTAATAACGGCTAATCCCAAAGTGAATTTTTTCATTTCACGATTCCTTTTGATTCATTGTGTTCATTGGTATTACTTACAGAATAATTGTTCATGGCCTCAAGCACTTCTTGCATACTGGCTTGACTGCCGATGGTGATTCTTACGCAATTGGCTAGTGCGAGTTCGTGCCCCTGATCGCGCGTGACGATACCGTGGCTCAACAAATAATCAAACAGTTTTATGCCCTGCTTAGTACGAAGCAAAACAAAGTTGGTTGCGGATGCATACACGGTTTCAATCCAAGCGAAACCAGTGACTTGCTCAGCAAACCAGTCACGCCTGGCAATAAGTTGATGGGTTGCCTCTCGCATCTGTGCAATTCCTTGCTCTGACAGCGCTTTTAGTACAATTTCAGAGCTGGAATCTGGCATCGGGTACGGTGGAATCAGCTTCATCACATAATTCATGACCGAATCATCGGCGATAATGAATCCACAACGTACCGATGCAAGGCCAAACGCTTTGGATAACGTTCTAATAACCACAAGGTTCGGGTAATCAAGGACTAAGTCCGCTACGCTCTGTTGCCAATCGAACTCGATATAGGCTTCGTCCACCACCACTAATGTATCGTCTCGAGTGGCCTCTAAAATGCGTTCGATATCTTTACTCGCCAACACATTCCCAGTCGGATTATTGGGTGAGCATAGAAACACCACATTGGCCACCTTCGCAGCCGAAATGACCCCTTCGACATTTAACTCGAACTCGTCACCGAGTAATGGTACAGGCAAAGTAGCAACGGAGAGTGCTTCTGCACAGAATTCGTACATAGCGTAGGTGGGCGTACACACCACGATGTTATCTTTTCCCGGCTGGCAAAAGGTGCGTATTAGCAGATCAATCGCTTCATCTGCGCCGCGTACAGCAAGCACGGGTGACTTGATCTCACTGTAACTTTGGTACGCCTTTGCCACTTCTGATGGCATAAAATCGGGATAACGATGATACTGCCCTTGCCCCGCAACGTAATCGATAGGCTGCTCTAATTCGTTGGCATTGAGCCAAATACGTCCTGCGCCTCCAATCCGACGAGCCGACTGATAAGGTATTAACTTTTTTATAGCCTCTGGTGCTAATTTTTCTGCAACCGATGACATTCCAACCTCATTACAAATGTTAACTATTTGTTTATGGTAATTTTTTATGCACTAAAAACATGAATAATGCGTTTATTTGCAATTTTATTAACTTATTAACCATTCAAACAAAAACCATTTGTAAACTGAATCGAAATAAAGACATACTAGGCATGATAAAAATTCATAGCTGTAACTCTTTTATGCCATTACCATCGACCAAATCACTGCAAGTATTTCTTGCCACAGCAAAACACCTTAATTTTACTCGAGCCGCAGATGCGATGAATCTGACCCAAGGAGCCATTAGCCGGCAGGTCATTGCGCTTGAAGAAACCGTCGGCGTGCCATTGTTTTATCGGCATGCTCGTGGCTTGTCCTTAACCGAACAAGGTCGTTTGCTTCTCCCCAAAGCCCAAGACATTCTTGACCGCCTGCAGCAGGCGATATCGGATGTCAGCGCCAGCTCTTCGCGTATCAAGCTTAATGCTCCGAGCTGTGTGACCTCATGGCTATTACCACGGTTAATGGCGTTTCAAGAAGCCCATCCAGATGTCGATGTTGAACTGACGTCGAGTATTAATCATCACTCCGCACCGAACTTCGAAGCCTTTGACGTGATCATCATCTATGGCAAAGAGCCAAGACAGCCGAGCGTCACCAGCCATCATTTATTTGAAGAGCGCCTTACTCCGATGTGCCGCCCTGAACTGTGGCATGCCATTGTTCCCAAGGCCATCTCTGACCCCAGTCCTTGGCTTGAACAATTTACGTGGCTTCACGCCAACAGTGCACAAAGTGATTGGCAACTGTGGCTAAACCATCGTCAGCAAAAGAAAATGTCGAGTAAAAGCAATCAGCACTTTTCGACCCTAGACCAAGCAATGAACGCTGCACAGCAAGGGTTTGGTATCGCCATTGGCGATGTCACGCTCGCGCAGCAAGACTTATCGATGAATCGTTTAATTCAGCCTTTTAACGACACCGTGTTATCGGGACAAAGCTATTACTTTTTGTATCCAAGACAAACTCATAACCCAATCTTGAACTTGCTACAAAATTGGCTAATTTCAACACATTAACTGACGCGATTTTGCCGTATGATAAAACGAAGAGAATGAATTAGAACGGGCCGGCTAATACGATGCCCACCACCACCTCTAGGATAGGATGAATGCCAAGTCGACAAAAGCTACTAGAAGCGCCGATTCACCGAGCCCTGCTCTCGCTAGCCATTCCAATCGTCATCGGGCAAATATTGCAATCCACCTATCAACTGACTGACGCGTTTTGGGTCGGACGGTTAGGCGCGCATCAGGTTGCCGCCGTATCTGTGAGTATGCCTGTCACCTTTTTAGTCATCGCGCTTGGCTCAGGGCTTGCGATGGCAGGGGCAACATTAAGTGCCCAGTATATGGGCGCTCGCCAATACGAAAAAGTCAATAAAGTTGCAGCGCAAACCATGCTAATGGTGTTGTTTAGCTCAATCATTCTTGGGCTTACTGGCTATTTGCTATCACCCTACTTTTTAACACTCTTACAAGTTGAGCCTGCGGTTTATCAAGACGCACTGCGATTTATGCATGTGTCATTTATTGGTGTGGTGTTCGTTTTTACCTTTGCGATGTTTCAAGCCATTATGCGCGGTATCGGCGAAGTCAAAGTGCCGCTCCTGATCGTCTTTGGTACGGTCATTCTTAATTTCTTTTTGGACCCATTATTTATCTTTGGCTATGGCCCACTCCCTGGCTATGGCGTGATGGGCGCCGCGCTGTCAACGCTGGTGACTCAAGGGTTAGCAGCGCTTCTTGGTCTAATGGTGCTACTAAAAGGTCGCCATGGCATTCATTTACGTCGTTACCATTTTAAGCCTGACATGAGCTATATACGCCGCGCGTTTTTTTTGGGTGCGCCTGGTTCGGTTGAGCTTTCCGCCCGTGCTTTGGGCTTAATCATTATGTCCTTTTTGGTCGCCAGTTTTGGCACCGTCACGATTGCCTCTTACGGCGTAGGATCCAACATACTGCAAGTGGTCACGATCCCTGCGATGGGGCTATCGATGGCGGTCTCGACCTTAGTGGGGCAAAACCTCGGTGCTAAGCAGGTCGAACGCGCCGAGCGCGTCACGTACATCGGCACGTTATGGGGTTTTATTGCGCTGACTATTTTAGGCATTCTCGCCTACTTTTTTGCGCCAAATATTGTCGGATTCTTCATTCCGGATGATCCTCAGGTCATTGAAAATGGGGGGCAATTTGTCAAAACCATGTCTCTAACATGGGGATTTATTGGCGTACAGCTGTGCGTCGTATCAGCATTTAGAGCCTCAGGAAATATGGTCAATACCATGGTGCTCTCGTTGCTCTCACAATGGGTATTTCAATTTCCCTTAGCGTATGTGCTGTCAAAGCATACACCTCTATCACAAACGGGAATCTGGTACTCTTTCGCTATCACCAATGTCCTGATAGCCGCAGTATCCGTAGCCTGGTTTGCACGCGGTCGCTGGAAGCAAACCCGGTTAACCGATGATGATCAAGACGTGTTGCAAGTTACCGAAGAAGCGCTATTGGATATTGAAGATCATCGATAGGTATTATTGTGCATTCGGGGTTTTAAAATCAGCGTGAGCCAACAAGCGTTGTAAGCTCTTCATACTTGAGCAAATCACGTAAGCCACGGATACTAGAGCTCTTTCAGTCAATAGTTAGCTGCTCTAAGGTTACTTACATGGACGTTTTTCAAAGCCTTCACCACCACCGTTCAATTCGCCAATACCACCCAGATCCTATCGACCCACAACTGCTCGAGCAGATATTAAATGCAGGCATACGGGCATCGTCATCTGGGAATATGCAGTCGTATTCGATTATCGTCACCCAAGATCCACAGCTCAAGCAGGCATTGTATGAGCCTCACATGCAACAAAACATGGTTGTGGATGCACCTGTCCTTCTCACGTTTTGCGCCGACTTTCGCCGCATGCGTAAGTGGCTCGAGCTTAGCGATGCTCCGCTGAATTTTGATAACTTTATGAGTTTTATGATTGGGGCGATTGACGCCACTCTGGTATCGCAAAATGTGGCTCTAGCCGCCGAGGCGAAAGGTTTGGGACTATGTTATATGGGATCGACCTTAGCGAATTGCGACCAAATCGCCGAGCGATTAGCGCTGCCCCAAGGTGTCGTGCCTGTGGTCGGCTTTTCACTTGGCTACCCCGCAGAAAAACCAGACATTCGAGATAGGTTGCCCTTAGAAGGCTTGGTTCATTACGAAACCTACCATGATCATAGTGATGAAGAGATTAAACGTATTTATGCCGATCGTGAGAAATCTGGCTGGGAACGCTACATGTCCTACCCTGACCTAAAAGCAATGATTACCTCGTCAGAAGTCGAAAACTTAGCGCAAATCTATACCAAATTAAAATACACTCGAGACTCTCATATCACCTTTTCTAAAACCGTACTCGATTGTCTTAAAGCACAAGGCTTTATGAATCATCAATAACCCTTGTTGGGCAACTTGAGCTCATCAAGCTGCCCCGTTTTATCCCAATACGGCGTATCACCGTAATATTCACTCAAGAAATCGATGAAATGGCGTACTTTTGATGCAAGAAATTCACGATGGCTGTATAACGCGTAGAGACCCAAAGATTCGATAGGAAAATGCTCTAGGGCGACAAGTTCACCGCGAGCAAGAGCTTGCCCTGTCAAGAATGTCGGTTGAATCGCATAACCACGCCCTTGCATCGCCATATTCACAATGACATCGCCATTGTTACTGGCAAAGTCACTTTTAAAATCCTGAATGGAAACGGACTTCGGCCAATCAACCAGTAAACTACGCAGGTCCGAATAGGTAAATCGCAAATAATTTAAGTGGCTCAACGCCACTAAGTCTTGGGGTATTCCGTGTTGCGTCCAATACTGCGGAGCCGCGCACAAAGACAAGCGAATAGGGGTAATTTTCTTCGCCACCAGCGTAGAGCTTTTAAGGTGGCCAATTCGAAGCGCGACATCGATACCTTCATCCAGCAGATCGACTTTGCGATCGGTCAGAAACAGCTCAACCCGCATCTCTGGGTAACGCTGCTGAAATTCTGTTATTGGATTGGATAAATGGTGAATACCGAACGACATCGGCACGCTGACCCGTAGCGTCCCTGTCACCTGATTTTGCAAATTAGTTAAATCATTCTCCATATTATCAATATCTTGGAGAATTTGCTGGCAACGCTCAAAGTATGATTGACCGGCTTCGGTTAGATGGACTCGTCGTGTGGTTCGATTGAGAAGCCGCACCTGTAAACTCTCTTCTAACTGGCCAATGTACTTACTGATCAATTGCGGAGATATCTCTAAGCGACTCGCGGCTTTGGTAAAGCTACCTTCCATAACCACAGCATTAAATGCACGCATTGACGTGAACTTATCCATATTAACAACGCTCCGTTGATAATTAAGCAATGAATACCCGTTTTATCATACAATCTAACAGAGGTATATTAGTTCCATCGCAGTCGCCACCAACGAATAGATGAAAGAGTGGCGCAGTAATTCGCCGAAATGGCTAAGAGAGAGGTAACATGACAAATCAAACCCGTATGCCAGCGCTGTTTTTATCCCATGGTTCTCCAATGATGGCGATGGAGTCTTCATCAACGACCGCGTTCTTTAAAACGTTGGGGCAATCCGTTCCTGCGCCAAAAGCGATTGTTATTTTCTCCGCTCACTTTGATTATCGTGGCCCTGCTGTTATTACCAGTGGGCATACTTTGGGTACCATCCATGATTTCTATGGTTTTCCTCAACCTCTGTATGATATTCAATACCCAGCTCAAGGTGCCCCAGAGTTAGCCAAAGAAATCGAAACAATGCTGACTGATGCGGGTATTCCCGCGATAACCAATGGCGAACAAGGGTTAGATCACGGAGCTTGGATCCCCATGTTGTATATGTTCCCCAACCATGATGTACCTATTATCCAAGTCTCGATCGACAGTACTAAAGACGCGATTTCACACTACGAAATTGGTCGATTTTTGCGTCCACTACGTGAAAAAGGCGTGTTGTTTGTCGGCTCGGGTGGTATTAGCCATAACTTACGTGAAATCTTCGCGCCAAATGCGGATCCACAACGTGTGGCGAAAGTGAATGAGTTTACACAATGGGTCGGAGACGAAGTGACCCATGGGCGTGTCGATGCTTTGCTTGATTACCGTAACCAAGGTCCACATTCGTTGTATAATCATCCAACACCGGATCACTACCTACCACTGCCAAGTATTCTAGGGGTGACTTATGATGATGAAAAAGGTCAAGTACTGCATCGTGCAATGGATTTAGAGATACTTGCGCTGGATGCGTATGGCTACGGAATGTAATAAAAAAGCGCCTATTAAGGCGCTTTTTTTAGGAGCAAAGAACAAGGAGAACGACTTTGACTATTTTGGACTATTCATCAATAAGGTGACAATGTAACTTATTGATATGCTCCGGACCAATACCACAACACCCACCAATTAAACTTGCCCCGAGTTGACGCCATTTATGAGCCCAAGCTAGATAAGCGTCTGGGGTTAAATCGGCTCGAATGTCATCAAGCCCCTCATTTGCTGTCGCTTCCTTGGTTTGAGGCGGAAACGCATTGGCATACGCTCCAACTTGAATGTGGTTTGCGCCTTTTTTACGAAGAATGGTTATCGCTGCGTCAACGGCTTGTTCAATGACTTCCGGCTGAGAACAGTTGAACAGAATCGCTTCAACACCTGCATTTGCCAAAGCCACAACTGCTTCCTCAACTGGCTCGCCAGAGCGCAGTAGCGGTGTATTTGATGGATTTTCATCATCCAATGTAAACGCTACCCAAAACGGTTTATATTCACTCGAGATCTGGTCAGTTAGTGCTTTGATATCAAGCGCTTCTGTGATTAAGCTCTGAGTCTCGGCTAACCAAATGTCAGCATAGGACGCTAAGCCTTTAATCAGCGGCGTGGCTATATTTGCAACATCGTCTCTTTGGTAGAGATCTGGACGATAAGACCCAAACATAGGCGGTAAGGAAGCTGCCACTTGCACCGCTTTACCTGACTCAGTAACAGCTTGTCGCGCCACTTTTCCCGCTTCAGTCGCTAACAACAACGCAGATTCCAAGAAGCGTTGTTCACCGAGATGAAATGGCACTAAAGCATAACTATTCGTGGTAATAACTCTCGCCCCACTGTCGATGAAATGCCGATGAACTTGTAATACGGAGTCTGGTGATTCAATCATAGCAAGCGCAGACCATTCGGGTTGTTTAAACGGCGCCCCAATGCTTGCGAGTTCTCTTCCCATTCCACCATCAAGTAATGTAACTGGCTGTGACTGCATCATTCTTCTCTCACCTATAAACGACAAACATTTAATGGACGTCTAAACATCTAGAATTCCATTAGATGGCAATATAATTGACTTGCTATTTATTGACAAGCATTTTGTAAATTCTTTTATTGCAGTTAAGGACAAAACAAGCTGCTCATTTTATCTTTGTGGGCAATGAGTTAGAGTAAAAAAAAACGAAGGCGCGATGGCCTTCGTTTTATCAACGCAAATGGCGAACATGCTATAACTTAAAGTAACTGACCAACTTATCAAGCTGGGTTGATAGTCGCTGCAGGCTAGCACTCGCGTCGTTGAGCTGCTCTGCAATATCTGTCGTTTCGGTAGTAATTTGATTGATGTCTTCTACGTTGCGGTTAATGTCTTCAACCACGCTGGATTGCTCTTCGGTCGCCGTCGCGACTTGGATATTCTGGTCACTGATTTGATCAATATAACTGTCGATTTGCTCAAGCGATAAATTGGCTTTATCTGCGTATTCCACCACCAAACCACTTTTTGTTCGGCCTTTATCCATAGCATCAACCGCTCGCTGCGACTCAGCTTGTAAGCTGTCGATGATATGTTGAATTTCTTCTGTTGAATCCGCTGACCGGCTCGCGAGCGTGCGGACTTCATCTGCAACCACGGCAAAACCACGGCCTTGCTCCCCTGCCCGCGCCGCTTCTATCGCTGCGTTCAATGCTAGCAAGTTAGTTTGTTCTGAAATGCTACGAATCGTATCAAGCGTAGAACTGATACCATCGATTTGGCTGGCTAACGATTGCACTACCGCCGCTGACTGCTCAAGTTCGGTTGAAAGCTGAGCGATCTGTTCTCTCGCCTGCCCAACGACTTCACGCCCGTCAGCAGAACGGTGCGTTGCATCACGCGCAACTTCGGCTGCATTAGCCGCATTCGATGCAATTTCCGTTACTGTAGCGCCCAATTCATGTATGGCTGTCGCCACTTGTACCGTGCGATCTCGTTGAGACGTACAGTTGCTTTGGGTCAGTTTTGCGCGCTCAGCCACATCCTTCGCCATCGCTGACAAATCTCTTGAGTTGGACGCAACCTCATTGATCGACTCATGTACTTTTTGAATAAAGCGATTGAAGCTGTTACCAATCTCGGTAAGCTCGTCTTTACCTTGCAGATCAATACGCGTATCTAGTGCCAGAGTTTCAGCAGCGCTGCTCATCGTATCGCGCAAGAACGAAACTCGTTTGCGTAGATTATTGACGATAAACCAAGAGGTAATAAACGAAATCACCAACCCAATAATGATCACAGCAATTTGATTACGACGACCATTTTGATAACTGGTCACACTCATGGCATTTTCCGATTGCGCTTGTACTAATAACACATCCAATAAATCATTGGCGGCTTTACGCATCGTGCCGTAACTTTTCGCGTATCTATCGCGATATAAACGCTGTGCAAGGGGAATGTCACCTTGTTCAAACGCATCAAGCAAAGGGTTCAAGTCATTGCTGACCATTGACTCAAATTGATTTAACAAATCGTTCGCTTTGGTTTTTAGTTCAGGATTAACCTGAGCATCCACCGCTTGAGTCATCGCTTCACGCATTTGCGGAATATCTTCTGTACGCGCCTCTTTAACGCGAGTTAATACCCCACGCTCATCTCGTAGCGACGTTTCCTGCAAAAGCATCATATCGATGCCAACACGCATTCTCGGTATCCTCGAAGCCGCTTCGGCCATTGCTCGCATCGGCGACGCGGTATTGAGGTACAATTTTTCCGCCTGAGTTTGCATTACCGACATTGTCGTCAAGCTACCTAGCCCAACAATAATCAGTGCAATACATGGAATTGCAACAGCAATAATAAGGCGGCTTTTAAGCGTGAGCCTATTAATAAACATGAAGGGTCCTTTTGTATATAATTCGTACTGTTATTGATAAACAACTTAAGTATAAGAGAAAAATATACAAAGGAAGTGAAATGTTTGGATTCGTTGAACTGTGCCAGATTTATTGCTCAGGAATGCAACAAAAGTGTTAGAAGACTATACCGTGAACTAGCTATTTTTATCCATCCACTGAGCTAGGTATTGCTTGCCCATCATCAGCAACTCGGTTCGGGCGGTTGCAAGCAGTAAATTACGCTGGCTATTCACAACATCGCATTGCGTCGTTGCACCAGCGATAAAGCTTAACCCTAAACCTTGTGGACTTGACGCCAGATTCAGTACCTTACTTTTATACTGTTGTCGCGAATCGCTCGCCAATTGCTCCATCGCTTTGGTTTTCGCATGAAGTAAGTCGCGCTTGCGGCGCATCTCTTTTAGACCAAACATTAGTCCTCCTCATCACTTGGGATTAACGCATCCAACGTTCGAGTAAAGTTCATTGATTTCAATGTTCTTTTAACCAAAACTATCAGTCCATAGGCGGAGACTAACGTAATGATCGCCCCAACAAATAATGTTAAAGGTAAAGAAAATCCCGCTTGCCAAGCAATCACCGCGACTGCAGCGATAAGGAGCAACCAAGCCGTTACTAACAATACCGCTGCGCCACACATCAACGCGACAAGCTGTGCGCCAGAAGCAACCCAAATTTTTGCTTCCAGAGCGCCAAGCCCCAATACTCGTTTAAACCACAGTTTATGAGTTTGAGTAACTTGTTCAAAGCTAATCGCTTGCTCTGTTGCTTGTTCTGAACTGGCTTGGCTCATCGCGTTGTGACCTCTAATAAACTAAAACGGCTGTGAGGAGATTATTTACGTTTGCTGCACAAGAAACCAGCCACTACCGCACCGGCTAAGAAGGCGATACCTACTGATTTCACTGGGTTTTCTTGAGTGTAGCTACTGACAGCAGTCGACACACGCTCAGACTGAGCTTTTGCTTGATCAGAGATTTTATGGGCTTGATCGCTGATTTGGTTCGCCACCTGGCGAATTTGCTCTTCACTGCGTTCAGCGGCTTGCGCTGCACTGTCGACACCTTTATGCGCAGCCTCAGCTGCTTGGTCTACTTTATCGTGTGCTTTTGTTTGAGTGCTTGCATTAGTCGTTGCCATAATATGTCTCCTTCTATTGATGTACTTAAACTAAAGCCAACATCATGCCAACATTTCATCTTATTGTTTTTAAAGGTCTTTATTAAAAACTTGTTTATTTCGACACGGTGTATGAAAGGAGATTCTGCAGATCGGTTTGTAAAAATTTCATACCATTTTTACGAGCCTCGCTTTTTAGTCTGACTTACGGGTCGTGTTAGTGGTTCGAAATAGGCGCGGCGACATTCCAATAGATTTAGTAAAACGGTGGGTAAAGTTGTTGGCATCACGATACCCAAGACGCGATGCAATCATTTTCACAGACCAATCTTTGGTTCGTAATAAGTCTTTTGCTTTATCCATGCGCAAAGAGATCACGTAATCTCGCGGCGTTTTGCCGTAGAGTTTTTTACAGATTCGATTAAGTTGCTCTTCACTTAAGTAAGCATGATTGGCAATCGCACTCACCGTCCAATCAAGATGAAGTTGCGACTCCACCAAGTTAAATACCCGCATGACTCGAATCGAGGCCGGTTTCATCGAACCATCAACTCCAGAAAGCAATTTCACCACTTCACTGACCATTAGGGCACGAAACGTCTGACGACCATGAATGTCACGATGCACCAAGTTTAAAGCGGAATAAACCGACTCTGCCATGTCAGACTCCAGAACAACCGGCGCCATATCATCAATTGCACGCCACTGAGGATGAGCCTTTAATAAGATCCATGCCATTTTCCAATGTCGATGTTGCGGGTGGAGCTCAAAACAGAAAGCCGTCTTTGCCGGTAACACGGTCACTGTGTTTTGACCTATTTGTTGCCTACCCTCATCAGTTGTCAGTTGCCCACACCCACCGATCGTGGCAAGTAGAGTATGAACGTCCGGGTTCTGACGCTCCACTCGATAGCCATCATTGAGGTCAGCCAGTCCAGCCATGAATATCTGTTGCTCAACAAATTCGGGAATGTCCGTAGTGGTTAGAAAGCGTTCCTTACACGCCGGCGCTAGATACACATCGTCGCGCCAAACCATCTTATGACTAAGGGGGGAGATGACGGATTTGCACAGGTTTTTATCAGTTTTGAACATTTTGCTTGCGCCCTGCAAAAGGTAAAGTGAGCGCTATTATAGTCTCTTTTTATTCAACAAATTGGAACTCATTGCCAATGTCTGTTCACGCTCGAGCCATTCAACCACGTTCGGTTTTATTTAACGCATTCAAACTCGGGTTTCCAGTTGCTGTCCAAAGTGCGTTAGTCGCCATTCTTGCTTTAGCGGATGTTTTGATGGTGAGTGATTTTGGTCAAGCGGCGACCGCAGCCGTCGGACTTGCCTCCAAATGGCACTTTGTCGTCACCATGATCATGGCAGGTATGGCCAATGCAAATGGTATTTTGGTCGCTCAATATTGGGGACGGGCAAACGTAGAAAAATCCAAGCAAATTTCACGCTTTGCGATTGGCGCGGGTTTAGTGATCCTAACCCCTGTAACGCTTGCACTCACCTTAGGAGCTGATTTCATCATGCTGCTACAAACCAATGACATTCACGTCATTGCGTTTGGTGTTGACTATTTATGGTTCGCAGCGCCTGCACTGCTATTGACTCATTTTATTATTGTTGTTGAATCCAGTATGCGCTCGACAGGCGATAGTATGACTCCGTTATTGGTCGCCGCGTTTACCATAGGTTGTAACATTACGCTCAACTACGCCTTAATTTCAGGGCACTTTGGTCTGCCTGCGCTTGGGGTTGCTGGAGCAGCGTTGGCAACCACCTTATCGCGCCTTATCCAAGTCATCATTTATCTGATATTACTTAAAAAACGCCAGCACTGGCTGTATACCACCCAAGCAGATAAAGCCGATGCACGACTGAAAAAATCTTATTTACAACTGGCTGCACCAGCCGCAACCGGTGCCGTACTTTGGGCAACGGGTACACTAATATATCAAATGATCTTTGGGCACATGGGAACCACGGAGCTTGCTATTTTCAGCACTATCGCGCCTTTTGAGTCTCTATGTTATTCCGTATTTCTTGGTATTTCCGTCGCCTGCTCGATCATTCTTGGTCAGCATCTAGGACGAGATGAGTTTGATAAAGCGACACAAACAGCAACGTTGTTTACCCAGCTGATTCTAGTACTCGGCATCACCACTAGCGTGGTGCTATTTATCGGTAAAGATGGGTTAATCGAGTTACTTCGTCTTGACGGCTTGGACACCGCTTCCATGGCCAGCTTGGCATTGAATGTGACCTGTCTTGGTGTCAGCGTAAAAATGATGAACATGCTGGTCATCAACGGTATTTTACGTGCGGGCGGCGAGAATAAGTTTTGCTTAAAAATGGACTTTATTTCCACTTGGGTATTTGGTCTCCCTCTCACCGCATTGGGCGCAATTTTACTCGATCTCCCTTTCCACCTGGTTTATTTGTGCATGTTGGTTGAGGAAGTGGTCAAAATCGGTTTGTGCTTTACACGCTACAAGAAACACATTTGGCTCAGAAACCTAACCCTCAATTAGAATTTCACCACCGTTTGAGTATTGGTTTCCTGCTCATAACGCCTCAATAAGCCGTGCAAAGCGACATATTGCTGAGAAAGCCGATTGTGGCGAAAACGTAGAATGAGTGTCGGCAACCATACCCAATGATGAATAAACTCAATGGTTTTATGTAACTCTGTTCGCATCGCTTCGCTAGCCGTCAAGTGCCATGCAAGAAGCTCTTGAAGACGAGTTTCTTGACTCACGCTTTCTAAGCGATAGGAATCAAGCATAAACAAAATGAGATCGCGCACTTGCAACTTTGGTAAGGTCGACACACGGGATTCTTCCAAATCGAGAAAAGTGACCTTACCTTGCTCATCAACGACAATATCTCTCATGGCTGGTCGGCCATGAATAAACCCTTCTTGATGCAAGCGCTGCAAGTTTTTAAAAGCGTTAATGTAGAGTCGTTCTTGCGGCTGATTTTGCACTTGGTGGATTGGAATACCGGAGTTTTCCGTTGCAAATGAAGAGCGTGTTTTGAATATCAACTTTGGCACAGGTAAATGGTGTGCCAGCGCATATTCTAAGGCTTCTAATTCATGGAGAAACCTCTGTTTAGGCGGATAAGCGCTATAGAGAGCTAAATGGGTTAAATGAGGACAAGAACGAAACAATTTGTTGGCCAATACATTGAACCAATTACGTTTATCTTCGCCACATTTTTTAAGCCAAACTTGACGCCCATGAACTTCAAGTTGGTATACATACGGATTACGGGTGATAAGGCGCATGATCAGGTCCTTAGCAGAAAATTAAAGGAATAAAAACTTCTGATCAACAGAAAAACATTATGTTAACACCATTAAAAATGAGATCAATGTCTCAAAATTAAGTTACACAAACAATATATTGCGCAGATGAATCGCTTCCCCTATCGCCATGATAATTTTCGCACGCATTCCCGTTTTAGCGCATAAAGTGTTAGAATCGCCGCCAACACAATGGCAGCGGTCATAGCGGCTTATAACCAAAAGGCAATTTACGTCTTTAGAAGCATAAATAAGCGCACTTTACTACCGCTCAGCAAGATATATAAAGGTTGAATTACAAATGGTTAATAACTCGATTCAATGGTTCCCGGGCCATATGCACAAAGCTCGTAAAGAGATCGAGGAAGCTATTCCACAAGTCGATGTCATTATTGAAGTTCTTGATGCGCGCATTCCTTTTAGTAGCGAAAACCCAATGATCGCGCAGCTTAAAGGCGAAAAGCCAGTGGTTAAAGTATTGAACAAGCGAGATTTGGCCGATCCAGTTCTGACTCAACTTTGGATAGAACATTTTGAAAAAGAGCATAATGTCAAAGCCATAGCGATTACCACGTCACAGCAGCAAGAAGTGCAACAAATCCTTGAACAGTGCCGCCAATTAGCACCTCACCGTGAAGAAATTGGTAAAAACATTCGCACTATGATCATGGGCATTCCGAATGTTGGTAAATCAACCATCATTAACACACTGGCAGGCCGAACCATAGCGGTAACGGGTAACCAACCTGCGGTGACTCGCCGTCAGCAACGGATTAATTTGCAAAATGGCATTGTGCTTTCAGATACACCAGGAATCTTATGGCCAAAAGTAGAAAACCCACATAGCGGTTTTCGCCTTGCCGCGACTGGCGCAGTCAAAGATACGGCAATGGAATATGATGAAGTGGCTTTCTACACCGTTGAATATCTTGCAAGTGCCTACCCTGAACGCTTAAAAGAACGGTATCAGCTTGACGAGCTTCCAGAAACTGACTTAGAGATCATGGAAGAGATTGGTCGTAAACGCGGTGCCCTGCGTTCTGGTGGTCGTGTTGATTTACACAAAGTATCAGAAATACTGCTTCATGAACTGCGTTCAGGAACACTTGGCCAGCTCACGTTAGAGCTGCCTGAGATGATCACTCAAGAACTGATCGAAGTGGAAATTGAAGAAGAGCGTAAAGCAGAAGAAAAAGCCAAACGCAAAGAAGAGCGTCGTAAACGTTACTTGAGAAACAAACGTTAAATTGGATTAAAGGTCTCTAAGTGATTGAGTGCTCAGAGACCTTTTTTGTATGATTGGGCGTTATTTACTTGTGTACGCCCGCAAGCTCTAACAACACGTCCTCTAGCTGATCCCATGGCATCAGTGATGAATCGATCACTTCAATGCGTGATTCAAAACCTTCTAAACTCATTTCATTAACAGATACCACACCTTTTGCCACATTAAATGCATAGCAACCACGTGACGTATTGACCACCGCTTTCACTCGCTCTGCCGTGATGTCATTGAGCATGGAAAGCAACAAATCAAAATCGAACTGATACTCAGCGCCAAACAGCCAACCACAGCTAAAATAACCTTGGCCTTGATTCTCCCTACGCGAATACGCTTCACCCGGTGGCAATTGGAATTGGGGCTCCATCTGTGCGTGGTGGTGATGGTGGTCATCACCTTCATTTTTGGCAACAGAATACACACTGTGAATATCGAGCACTTCCAAAGGTAATTCGCCATGTTTTACTAATTTTGAAAATACCTTGGGAGGAACTTGGTCGGTGATCCAAGCATTGAAACGATCGATATCTTTCACTTGGCATTGGTCAACTTTGTTGCCAATTACTACGTCAGCACACGCGAGTTGGTCAGCAAAATTCTGGTTTGAATAATACTTTTCGTCACTCAGATTTCGAGGATCAACTAAGGCTATCGTTGCTTTTAAATCAACATAGTCTTGATATTGCGTGGAGCGAAGCGTTGCCATTACCTGTTTTGGATGACCTAGGCCTGTTGGCTCAATAAGCAGTCGATCCGGCTTTTGACGCAACAATGCGGTAATGCCTACCGACATTGGCACGCCAGCAGTGCAACACATACATCCACCGGGCACTTCTTTTATCATCGCCCCTTGCTCAGACATCATCGCCCCATCAATGCCTATTTCACCAAATTCATTGACCAACACTGCCCAATTTTCATCTGCAGGCTTGGTTTTTAGCAAATGTAAAATAGCGGTTGTTTTTCCTGAGCCTAAAAAGCCGGTGATGATATTGGTCGGGACGCGGGATGACATATAATCGCTCCAAAAGAATTTTTCGACAGTATACCACTCTTTATAAACGACAAAAGGCGCATCATAAGATGCGCCTTAATCCCTCGTGACTCAATCGTGAGTTTGCGAATTGGACAGTCTCTAGATGCTGACCAATCATGGTACGAGGCGTTGGAAATGACTGTTTGAATCCATCCAAATTGTAGGTAAGGCGATTGCATTCCTCCCTGCGAGTCGGTTCAGATTGCCTTACACTTTAACTATGGATCAGATTTTGATTTGTGCAAATTTCAACTGTGATCTTGCTTGCAAAACGACACCAAATTTGCAACTCAATATTTCATTCTTGTCGCTATAGTTAGACGAGTTGGCGAGTATAATTTGTAGCACATGCTCCCCTTTTTCTTCGTCGACTACGAGGCCTTTAAACTAATGACAAATAGAGAGAAAATAAAGCGGTCTTTTCTTGCCCATGTTCCAAAAGATGCAATAAATCAGTTTCTCTCTAAAGATCGAACCCCTATCTCTGTATTATTCATGGCGCTCTTGGTTGGTATCCTTGCTGGTTTAGTCGGCACCTATTTTGAAGTCGCTGTGCACTTTGTCTCCGAAACGCGCACTGAATGGCTAAAGAGCGAAATCGGCCACCTCGTTCCACTCTGGTTTGCGGCATTTGTTATTAGCGCAGGCTTGGCGTTTGTTGGCTATTTCCTTGTGCATCGCTTTTGCTCAGAGGCAGCAGGTTCAGGAATTCCGGAAATCGAAGGGGCGATGGATGGTATGCGGCCTGTTCGTTGGTGGCGAGTCATTCCCGTAAAATTTCTTGGTGGTATGGGCGCCCTTGGTTCTGGCATGGTGCTTGGCCGAGAAGGCCCTACCGTGCAGATGGGCGGAGCTATCGGGCGCATGGTCACCGATGTTTTTAAGATAAAAAATGAAGACACTCGACACTCTCTGCTTGCTTCTGGTGCTGCAGGAGGACTGGCGGCGGCATTTAATGCGCCATTGGCGGGAATTTTGTTTGTCGTCGAAGAGATGCGTCCGCAGTTTCGCTATTCACTAATTTCAATTCGAGCCGTGATCATTTCGTCGATGTCAGCCAATATCGTATTCCGGATGATTAGCGGTCAAGATGCCGTGATTAAAATGCCGCAATATCAACCCCCTGAATTGATTTCGTTATGGCTATTTTTGTCATTAGGCATTTTGTTTGGTGTGTTTGGCGTGATGTTCAACCGCTTAGTCACCTTTTCTCAAGATTTATTTGCGCGTATTCATAAAAATGACCGTAAGCGCTATTTAGTCACAGGCACACTGCTAGGCGGATTTTTTGGGATTACCCTACTGTATATTCCTGAACTGACTGGTGGCGGTATTTGGTTAATTCCTAATATCACCAATGGCGACTATGGCGCCGCATTCTTACTTGTCCTGTTCTTGGGTCGTATTTTAACCACCATGATGTGTTTTGGCTCTGGTGCGCCTGGCGGTATTTTTGCGCCAATGCTCGCGCTCGGCACACTGTTTGGGTATGCGTTTGGCGTGGTTGTCAAAGGCATATACCCAGAGCTGGACATAGACCCTGGTATGTTTGCCATCGCTGGCATGGGGGCCTTATTTGCGGCGACCGTGCGAGCCCCCATCACTGGCATCGTATTAGTCATTGAGATGACGAATAATTACTACCTCATTCTTCCGTTGATTACGACCTGTTTAGGTGCAGTGGTTGTCGCACATATGTTTGGTGGCCAGCCCATTTACAGCCAGTTACTTCGTAGAACATTGAAAAATGAGAAGTTACGTCAGCGAGATCTCCCAAAGGAGCGACATTCTTAATTGCCAGTTAGTCACTCCTATTGATATTATTTGAACAAATAATACTCTCGGTGAATTTTCACCTGAAGTTCTTATAATATCCAATAGGAGATTAATTTTTGGACTGGAAGCGTTTTATACGGTTTAATGAAGTACCGTCATCTCAGGCATCACTTGCTTTAGCTGTCATAGCACTTGGTCATGCTTGGTCGCTTTACGTTCCTAAAATTGGTCCCTTTACTCGACAATATTGCGCCATTTTTGGTGCTTTATTATTAATTCCAGTTCTAATTAAGTATTTTACTAACTTTTCACTTTTTATTCGTGATCTACAAAATCCGCTCACTGGCAGTTTAATGGCACCAATCACCATGGCACTCCTGGTACTTTGTGACTACCTTGCCGCCATCTCACCGCTTATCGCCTACCCTATTTGGTTTTCAGCGCTGTTACTCCATCTTGTTATGATGATTTTGTTTTTCTTCTTTCAAATCGTCAATTTCAAAATGTCACATCTGCTGCCTAGCTGGTTTTTGTACCCAGTAGGGATGATCAGCAGCTCTCTCGCAGGAACTCAATTTGGCCACACCGTTTTCTCATCGACGCTGGTCAATATCTGTGTCGCGATTTATTTCTTTATGTTGCCCGTCGTGCTCTATCGCTTAGTGTTTGAAGGTATGGTGCCTAAACGCGCGAGGCCAACGTTGGCCATTATGGCAGCGCCTATAAATTTGACGCTTGCGGCATATCTGGTCAACTACAAGCATGCGGACCCAATCTTAACCGGTGCTCTCGCAGGGATCGCCATCACAATGACGGTCTTAGTGTATTTATGCTACCTAAAACTGCTTAAATCTAAATTTCAACCTTCGATCGCGACAGTAACCTTTCCTTCCGTGATCAGCGCTGTTGCAATGCACCATCTTACGACCTTTTTTGCCGCCTATTATCCTCACTGGCATTGGCTACACCATTTTGGATGGTTTGAACTTTCTGTTGCAACAGGATTGGTTATTTGGGTCACTTTTGGCTATATAAAAATGTATTGGCCGGAAATAATAAATAAACAAAAAGATATTAAAAACAACGTTCCTTAAATTTAGATATACCCCCCTAGGGGTACGGAAAAACAGAAATAATAAATATACACACTATTTTTGTTTGTTATGGTACCCAAAATAATAATAATTTCACCTCGTAATTATATTAAAATTAACTCATATATTTATTTGTCAGCTGGCTATCAGGTTTACAAATAAAAAAGGATATATGAGTTATGAATACCGTTACGAATTTCCCAGTCTTACCCGATTTCATTCAATCTAAAATTGACTTTTATCTAAAAGATTTATTCGATTCAACCGATGATGGGCGTCACTTGGTTGTAGGAAAAAAGCCTGCCGCTAATGATATTGTATTACAAAGCAACGATTACTTAGATCTTTCCAATCACCCTGAAATCGTACAATGTCACGCAGCAGCTTTGCTTAAAAACCAAAACACCCCCTTCATGTCTGGCGTTTTCCTGCAAAACGATGGCGTAAAACCCTCGGTTGAAACGGAGCTAGCAAAATTCACAGGCTTCTCTTCTTGCCTACTGTCACAATCAGGCTGGGCTGCCAATACCGCGCTTCTACAAACCATTTGTGATAGTGAAACGAATGTATATATAGATTTCTTTGCTCATATGTCATTGTGGGAAGGAGCACGTATTGCCGGAGCGAATATTCATCCGTTTATGCACAACAACGTTCG
Source organism: Vibrio sp. AK197 (assembly GCF_053903115.1). NCBI lineage: Bacteria > Pseudomonadati > Pseudomonadota > Gammaproteobacteria > Vibrionales > Vibrionaceae > Vibrio > Vibrio sp. AK197. The sequence continues at coordinate 455,758 of NZ_CP096429.1, read as the reverse complement.
CCATATGAAAAAGCAAATCAAACGAAATGGTCCTGGAATTGTGGTTGTTGACTCCATTTACAGTACGATTGGTACGATAGCGCCGCTCGAGGAAATCGTGCATATCGCAAAAGAGTTTGGCTGCGCAGTACTTGTCGATGAATCTCACTCTTTGGGAACACATGGCCAACATGGCGCTGGCTTAGTTAATGAGCTTGGTCTAACCAAACAAGTCGATTTCATCACTGCTAGTTTGGCGAAAACTTTTGCTTATCGTGCTGGTGCTATCTGGTGTAACAATTTAGCGAGTGAATGCATTCCTTTTGTTGCTTACCCTGCGATTTTTAGCTCTGCAATGCTACCGTATGAGAATGACCGTATTTCAAAAACACTTGAGGTCATTATTAAAGCTGATGCTTCTCGTGAACGTTTAGCAAAATCTGCGAAATTTCTTGCTGATGAACTTAAAGCAATCGGTTTTAGTATTCGAAGTGAGTCGCAAATTGTTTCTCTAGAAACAGGAGATGAAAAAAATACAGAAAAAGTGCGTCAATACCTAGAAAAAAATGGTGTCTTCGGTGCAATATTCTGTCGACCAGCAACCACACCGAATAAAAACATCATGCGTTTCTCATTAAACAGTTCTATTACGCAAGTTGAATTAGACAAAATAATAGAGGTATGTAAAAGCGCCTATTCCGAGCCCACTATGTATTTTGTTTAAACAAAGAAGCACCCACGACTAAAAAAGTGGTGGGTGTCACTTTATATCCAATCGGAGATTTTATCTAACATGTCATCACTACTTGAGGGTTTTACAATATAGTCATTCATACCCGATAACTTGATTTGCTCTATGGTATCGTTTCTCGCATCGCCGGTATGAGCCAATATAGGTACAGATGAATAACTATTCAGCGAATTACGTATCATTGAGGCTGTTTTAATGCCATCCAATTGTGGCATTTCTAAATCCATAATGATTAAGTCTACCGATTGCATATTCAGCATATCAAGAACTTGTCTTCCATCTTCAGCTTGAACTGTGTGATAGCCCTGTTTCTCAAGCAAAATGGAGGTATAAGTCCTTAGAGAATGATTATCATCGGCAATCAAAATAGTTTTCCCGACTTTAACATCTTTACGCGGTAGCAAATTACGGTTACTGGATGGATTTTCAAAAAACAGTTCATCCAGAACCGATTTGGCATCCATAATCAAACGATTTCGCTCAATTGGATATATCGTTAAATGTCTTTCAATATCCGTGTGATAGGTTTTCGTATTGTCATACAGGAAGACAATTCTGGCTTCGGTAAAATGTAACTTATTTAATAAAGCTTTAAACTGCGTTGGCTTATTCACCATCACTTCCAAATCAAGCAAAATAAGTGAAAATTCAAACTGATACTCTTCTCGCTCCAGCGCTTGTTCAAACTCGCAGGCGTTGAAATGAAAACCTTGATAAAACGCTTGTTCACTTAAAAATCGGCCAAACACCGCAGTTTCACCAATAAAGAGCACCGAGCGCGACTTCATAAGGTCGAGCTTAATATTATCCGTTACTTTGGATTCGTATTTAGGGAAAGACAATGTAAATTCCGTCCATTTGCCAACAACAGAGCGGCAAGTGATATTGCCACCAAATGAGTTCATTACCTTTTTACAAAACGGTAAGCCTAAGCCGTAGCTCCCGTTTTTGCCAAAAGTGTAAAAATCCTTAAAGATGTTTTCAAGAATATCGGGCTCAATACCCACCCCATTATCCTTAAAACGGATAAGGTTCTGATTGCTTTTCGATGTAATTTCGATATCAATCTTAAAGTCATTTGAGCTTCGGTAGTAAAACGCGTTTTTTAGCAAATTGTACAACGCATATTTCAGCAAAGTATCGCTACCAAGATAGGCAAAATCGTCCTCAACATGTAAAAATACAGACTCTCTATCCAACGCACGTTTATATGAAAAACTTTTCAATGTCTTTTCAACAACCGATTGAACGTTGTGCCGCTTAAATGTATTGCGGGAAACACGGTTTTCATCGATAGATGTTAACAATAGATCAATGGTTTCATTACCATTACGAATCACTTCATCTGCATCATTTATGACTTCCCTCGCTAGGGATAATTCAGAATCGGAGATCGAATAAAAATCGCGCTTAATATCTTTATTTTTTGGCAAAATTGAATCTAGGACTTCAAGCGATGATTTGAGTGCACTTAACGGATTACGCATCTCATGAGCAATACCCGCACCAAATGATTTAGCAATCGACGCTTTAGTTTCATGCGAGACTTGGTTACGAAAATACGCTAAATTGCCGAATATGTAGGTAAAAAGGAAAATTGGAATATAGGGCCATACAACTTGTGATGCGGCGAGATCAAAGTCGAGTCCATAAACAGAAAAAAACGCTATAGCAATAAAAAATGCTGCGTGTGACACCATAACTCGAGTCTGATGGACTAACAGAATATGCAAGAAGATGGATGCCATAAATGACATCGCCCACACTGTTGTCCAGCCATTTTTAAACATCATGTATGAAAAGAAAAACGGAATACAAATGCCTATAGACACCAAGTAGTAGGCAGGGATGTATCGTTTTATGTATTTAGGTGCATACTCCCTAAATGCGACACCTCCCAAAAGAAGCGCACAAATAATACGAAGAGGAGCACTTTCATAGGGCTGAGGAAAAATGAATTTCCATACGATGTAATAAGTAGGAAAACCTACTAAGCCTAGCCACCCTACTAAGGTAAGATTCGGTTCCGCATATTGATAAACCTTTCTTACTGTTTCCATTGAAATTCCTACAAACCTTTGTGCCATCCACTAGCCGCCTATTTTATAATTTTTTAAAGCTGTGCGCACATCTAACTGACATTAATCGTTTCTGAAAATATCGATTCGTTAATGTGCTAACGATATCGAACTTCCTGCCCTTTTACTTTTTATATCCACACGCAGAGACATTTGTTCTTTCATTTCTGTCACGTGAGATATGACACCGATGGTTCGTCCACCCTGCTGTAAATCGATCAAGGTCTGAATCGCTAAATCAAGTGATTCTGGGTCGAGGCTACCAAAACCTTCATCAATAAATAACGTATCCAAACGAATACCGCCGCTGTATGATTGAACCACATCAGATAAGCCTAATGCCAGCGCAAGCGCCGCCATAAAAGACTCTCCGCCTGATAGCGTGGCGACATCACGCCATTTTCCTGTATACCCATCTTCCACCATCAGGTCTAAGCCAGAGCCCGCATTTCCTCTCGCTCTATCTTCTTTGCGGCGTAATTCATAACGTCCTTTAGTCATTAATCGCAGCCGAGTTGATGCTTGAATCAGTACATCATCAAGCAATACACCCAGCACAAAACGATGCAAACTGACCTTAGAGCCTGTTCTGCCATTTGCAACGTCACTTAACGTTCCAACCACCTGATACTGTTTCTCTAAAGCCTCATTTTGCTGATGGATTAATTTTAAGTTTGTTTCGACTTTGTGATACCCATCAAAATTCGATTGAAGTTCAGACTGCTGTTTTTGTGCTTGTTGATATTTTTCGCTGTGCATTTCAACACGTTTGACGAGCGAATCCATCTCTGGTTCTTTATGCTGACCAAGTTCCTTGTGGAGAGATTCCAAGACGCCGTTAATCGCTGCCTGTTTTTCGAAATAGGTTTTGATGGCCGCTTCTAACCCTTCTAATTGAGCGGGTTCCAATTTGGCGTTCAAGAATGCTTGTTCACTTTCAAACGCACTCTCTTTTAATACCGAGTACCACTGAGTCTCAAGCTCTTCCGTTCGCTGACGACTTTGTTTGTGATATTGCTCTTTGTTGGCGAGATCAGTTTGTGCGGCAACCAACTGCTGCTGAGACGATGAAAGCCGTTGCTGAGTTAGTGACAACGCCTCTTTTAGGCGAGTGATTTGTTGTGTGAGTCGTACTTGTTGAGCCTTAACATCTTCAACTCGTGTTAACTCATCTTTCGCTAGCGTCTCAGCAAGATTATCAACTAAGCCTTTTAACCTTACGACGTGATTATGCGCTTCATCACGACTTGCCAACAAAGCGTGAATCTCACTCTCTTTACTCACCACACACTGCTTAAGGCTGTTGGCTTGTTGCTCAATTTGGTGCAAATTAATGGCTTCAAGCTGCGTAATTTCTTGCTGCAATTGCTCTGATTGCTGCTGTAAAGCCTCTAAGCTCTGCTGCTCAACATCGCCCAACTGTTGGCGCCATCCCGCAACAGCCTGTTCTACTTTACTCAACTGGAGACTGGCTTGATGACGAGACTCTGCCGCTTGGTTAACAAGCAACTGAGCCTGCTGCTGATGCTGACGAGCCTGTTCTACGGCTTCTTTGCTCACTTCCTCTGACTCAAATGTTGCGGGGGTTGGATGGTCACAACTCCCACAAACCGGGCAAGGAGCATCTTCAAGCAACGTTTTAGCCAGTAGCGCTGCTTGAGAACTATGCCAGAGATACTCTTGCTGATTGGCAAAATGCTCCGCATCCGCGAGGGCTTTTTTTGCCGCTTCAAGCTTGCCTTGCTCACTGGCATCCTGCTGCTGATAGTGAGAGAGGGCAGACAAGGTCTGATTGAGCTCTTGATAAGCTCGAATTTGCTTATTTAACTCTTTATATTGTTGCTGTTTGAGAGCCAACTGCGATTGCTGCGCTTTAGCGCTGTCAAACTCTTGATTCTTTTCTTCAAGTTTCTTATTTAAATCAGATAATTGACCCAGACTTTGCTCGTGACGCTGCTGGGCCTGAACCAACGCTTTTTGCGACTCATCCAATTGTGCGCTCAGTTTACCTTTCTCAGTCAGCTTTTTTTCCAATTCATCAAGGTAATAGCCCCGCTGGTTTAACTCAGGTAACTGCTGTGATTCTTGCTCCGCTGTTTGGTGGTTTTGCTGCGCCTGAGTTACCGCTTGCTGCTGCTCTAAAACGACTTGTTTAGCTTGAGTGATGGCTAAATTCGCTTCTACCGTTTGCTGCTGCGATTGCTTCCAGTCTCGATATGTCACACTAATTTGTGCCGCTTTTTTTCCGTCAGTCAGCTGGAGTTGTTGTTTTTCAATGTCACCGCGAGTAGCTTGAAGAAAATCAAGCTCCTGCTGAGTACGCCGTAATTGGGTATACTTATTGGCGATATCCTGCGCGGTTTTTTGATCAAGCTTAGCGGTTTCAAGCTGCTCAAAACACTGTTGGGTGTATGCTTTAGCGGCATTCAACTCGGGAAGCAATGCATCCATCGCTTGCCTCAATTCTTGCTCCGAGTGCACGTTCGCTGTGCCCAAAGCCCCCATAATTTGATTATCAAAATCCTCTTTCGCTTTGCGAATACTTGAGGCTTTTTCAAACAACGCTCGCTCAATAGCGGTATAAACATGGGTTTGAAACAGTTGCCCAAAGATTTGCTCTCTGTCTTTTGAGTTGGCGATCAGTAATTCACGAAACTTTCCTTGAGGAAGTACCATGACCTGACGAAATTGTTTTACGTCTAAGCCTATAAGTTCGAGCATCGCCTGTGAGACGGGTTTGGGTTTGTTGGCAATTAAGGTTTCTTGCTGGTTTTCAATTGCAAATAACGTCGCACTATGCAGTTTTTTTGTCGTCCCCTCTCCACGCTTTTTAGGGATTTGCTGCTCTGGACTGCGCACAACTTTGTACTGTTTGTCACCAAGAGCAAACACAAAGCTCACCTCTGTCATACTATCAGAGGAGGCATAGTCACAACGCATTTGATCACCCGTACGCTCACTACCCGTTGTTTCACCATACAACGCAAAGCAAATCGCATCGAGAATCGAGCTTTTTCCTGATCCAGTTGGGCCATTGATCAAAAACAATGGATTCGCCCCAAGCAGAGTAAAATCAATCCGTTCCGTGCCTGCAAATGGCCCAAACGCTTGGATCGTCAAGGTAATTGGTTTCATTGATTACTCCTCGCCATGGCGGGTTAGCGTCTGAATCACTTGAGTCACGACCGCTTCTTGCTCTGGCGTTAAATCGCTTTGCTGCGCTTCTAAGAAAAAATCTTTAAACATATCCAATTCGCCACGAGCTAAACGCGCTTTGCCCATTTCCTGCTCAACGCCAATAAGCATTCCTGGCTTCTCAAGATGCAGGACGTTTGGGTAAATGGCTCGAAGTTTCTCCATCGGGTCCAAAATAGCATGCTGATCCATCAAACGAACGAGAAGATAGTCATCAGCTTTAGGGTCAGATTTGCCACACTCTAGCAAGGTATTGAGCTCACCTTCCAAAATACGCATTTGATGCGGAGCATGAAGATCGATATGTGTCGCGGAATGAAAGCCTTGTTGGTTGATTTCCACCAGCGTCATACCTTTTTTCTGATGCTGCTCAGAAAAGCTATATTTCATGATTGAGCCTGAATAGCGAATGTAGGACTCACCTTTGTATTGCGGCTGATGTAAATGCCCGAGTGCCACATAATCAAAGTCGACAAAGTGTTGATGATTCACGCGATCAGAGCCACCGATAGAAAGTGGACGCTCAGATTCAGATTCCATAGCGCCATCAACAAAACAATGACTGATCAAAATATGTTTTTGCTCAGAGTGGAATTGCTCACGTATCTTTTCACATAGCAGCTGATGCGCATCATCATGGGTCGATACCGACTGCTGGTAGTAATGACGAACGATTTCTGGGTCGTTATAAGGCATGCCATAAAACGCGACATCACCGGCCTGCTCCGTGTGAATAACCACGGGTTGCAGCATATCGTCAAAATGAGCAATGATATGCAGCCCTGCCTGCTTGAGTTGCTCTGCGCCAAACCCAAGTCTCTGAGCTCCGTCATGATTCCCCGGAATCAGGATAACGGGTACATGAAGCTCGCCACAAACGACGTTCACGAAATGATTCATGACTTCAATCGCGGCGGTTGGTGGCACTGAGCGGTCATAAATATCACCGGCCACGACCAAGGCATCAATGGGATTTGAACGCATAAAGTCAATGATTTGCTCTAGGACCACTTTCTGATCATCAAGCAGAGATACATTGTGGAATTGACGCCCTAAATGCCAATCAGAAGTGTGAAGAAATTTCATTGCAATTCAGACTCTTCAAAAAACTAAAGTCTATGATAACAAGAAAATTGTAATGATAACTATAAGCAAACAGCCGCGAAATGCGGCTGTTGTTCAACTATTGGGCTTTTTGTTTGCAATGGGTTATCGCCCGCTCAAGTAGCTCAAGCGCAGACTGCTCACATGGCGGGAGTTGAGCATCACTCTGAGCGAGAGGAGTCACACGTTCGCCCCATTTGATATGGCCTGCCCCCCATGTAAGGCCAGCACCAAACGCGGCAAGCAACACGTTATCCTCAGGCTTAATTCGGCCTTGCTCGAGCGCTTCACACAATGCAATGGGAACGGTAGCTGCCGAGGTATTACCATACTGCTGAATATTGATGAAAGCTTTGCTCTGTTCAATACCTGAAAGGTCGCACAATGTTTGGATAATCCGAACATTGGCTTGGTGCGGAATGACAACATCAATATCGCTTTTGTCCAATTCACTGCGGCGCAGCACTTGCGTTGCCGCGGCTCCCATTCCTTTGACTGCGCGCTTGAAGATTTCCTTACCGACGAAATCAAATTCCCAATAACCATTATCCGCAGCGAATCGATCCATGGCCGTTCCAAATTTGGGTACGGCTAAAATATCTCGTCCTTTCGCATCACAACCGATTTGTGCTTGCATTAATCCTACAGGCTGATCAGTTTTACTTAATACCACCGCGCCAGAACCATCACCAAATAAAACCGCGGTATCACGCTTAGTCCAATCAAGGAAAAAAGACAGTCGCTCAGCGCCAATCACTAGCGCATGCCGATAATTCCCAGCTTGAATCAAGCGAGTTGCTGTTTCGAGCCCATAGACAAAGCCAGTACAGGCGGCATTGAGGTCAAATGCCGCGGCTGAGGTGATGTGTAAATTTTGTGAAACTCTAGAGGCAATATTCGGAATTAAAGAATCTGCTGAGCACGTTGCTACAATCACTATATCAATATCGTTGGCTTCAAGCCCAGCACACGCCAATGCCCTTTTAGCAGCTAGCGTCGCAAGTTCTGACGTATTGACATGGCTAATTCGGCGATTTTCAATACCGGTGCGCGTTCGAATCCACTCATCTGACGTATCGAGGAACGTACTTAAGTCATCGTTGGAGAGCGTGGCGGGCGGCAGACATTTACCCCACCCTGAAATTTCAGCATAATAATTTGTCATCAAACACCTAATTATTTTTATATTTGTTACTTAGCAGTATAACGGCTCGCGCTATAGCGTGTCACAGCGGTGACAAAAATCAGAGAGGTAAGTCATGTCTACATTTAATACTCGCTGCCCGTCTTGTGCTGGAGTCAACCGAGTCCCAAGCGAACGCATATCAGAAAGTCCAATATGTGGAAAATGCCAATCGCCGTTGCTCGATGGAGCACCTATTGAAGGAACCGAGCAGAATTTCACGACCTTATTGCAAAGTAGCCAACCTGTTGTTGTCGACTTTTGGGCGTCTTGGTGTAACCCATGTGTTGGGTTTGCACCCGTTTTTTCCGATGTCGCTAGCGAACGAAAAGGTCAAGTTCGATGTGTAAAAATCGACACAGAAGCACAGCAAAATATCGCAGCGCAATATCAGATTCGCAGCATTCCAACCGTCATAGTCTTTAAGGATGGCCAACGCGTCGATATGATCAATGGCGCTCTGCCCAAAGGCCAATTTGACCAATGGCTCAACGCAGCGCTCGCTAAATAGTTTTCACTTAATTAAGGCGAGGGCCATATTCTACCTTCGCCTCCTCCTCAACTAACTGCTGACTTCTCTGAAAATACCTCACAACGTTCTATTCTATTAGACTCATCACTTGTTTTTTGCTAAATATCGCAAATAGTTACTCGTATTTTATAATTTATTTGAGACGTATAACCATGAAACAGTCATGCATTAAAATCTCATTTCTGGAGTGTTCGTATGAGCAATGAAGATAACGGCGGCGTACCTCGTCCAAGTGGCAAGGCGACGCCGATTGATACTGATTATACCGTTGGACAAGACAACGTCGTTGTCTCCGTAGGCCCATTTGGTTTAGATATTCATAACCGCGTTTTCGCCATTTCCGGGTTAGCGATTGTCATATTCGTTTTTGCCACTCTGATTTTTCGAGAGCAAGTCGAGCCCTTGTTCGTTAGTCTCAGAGCTTGGTTAACCTCAACCTTGGATTGGTTCTTTCTATTTTCTGGTAACATTTTTGTTGTCATCTGTTTAGCTCTTGCAATTTCACCGCTCGGCCGAGTACGTATTGGTGGAACAGACTCGACACCGGATTATTCCTATATGGGATGGCTGGCGATGCTCTTTGCGGCTGGGATGGGGATCGGTCTGGTGTTCTTTGGCGTATCCGAGCCAATGTCCCACTTCACGACAGCGCTTGGCGGGCCAATCGTCGAAAACGGCGTGCGAACAGATTGGGCTCCGCTTGGCGGCGCATTGGGTGATACTGACGCGGCAACGGCTCTGGGTATGGCTGCAACCATCTATCACTGGGCGCTTCATCCTTGGGCGATTTACGCATTGCTCGCCTTAGGCCTTGCTATCTTTTCCTTCAATAAGGGCCTTCCGCTCACGATGCGTTCTGTGTTTTATCCCGTTTTTGGCGAACGCGTTTGGGGTTGGACGGGGCATATCATTGATATTTTGGCGGTCATCGCCACGGTATTCGGCTTGGCAACCTCTTTAGGGTACGGTGCATCGCAAGCGGCAACTGGTCTGAACTACCTGTTTGACATCCCAATGACCGACACCACGCAAATAGTGCTGATTATCGCGATCACCTCTCTGGCGCTATTGTCTGTCGTTGCCGGGTTAGATAGCGGCGTAAAACGCCTCTCTGAAATTAATATGGCGCTCGCCGCTATTTTGCTGGTGTTTATTGTTTTAGTCGGTCCAACGCTAGCGATTTTAGGTGGCTTTTTTGAAAATATTTATGCTTACATCACCAATATTCCAGCTCTCTCTATGCCGTTTGGGCGTGAAGATGTGAACTACTCACAAGGGTGGACTGCATTTTACTGGGCATGGTGGATTTCCTGGTCGCCATTTGTTGGTATGTTTATCGCTCGCGTGTCTCGTGGTCGTACCGTTCGTGAATTCATCGTCTGCGTGCTGCTCGTCCCTTCAACTGTGTGTGTATTCTGGATGACAGCGTTTGGAGAAACGGCGATCAGTCAGTATGTCAATGATGGTTATGAAGAAGTGATGAATGCTGTATTACCACTGAAACTGTTTGAGATGCTTCACGTAATGCCACTTTCAAGCATCACTTCGTTTGTCGGTATTGTATTAGTTATCGTGTTCTTTATTACCTCTTCGGACTCTGGGTCATTAGTCATCGATACCATCGCTGCCGGTGGTAAAGTCGATGCCCCGACACCACAACGTATATTTTGGTGTACGTTCGAAGGTTTGGTCGCGATTGCCTTATTGTTAGGCGGCGGCCTAACCGCTGCCCAAGCGATGGCGGTAACGACTGGGTTCCCATTTACTATCGTGCTGCTCATTGCGTCGTTTTCGCTTGTCTTGGGCCTCATGAGTGAACCAAGAGTGCACAAAAAACCTAAGCTCTAACGCTTCCACCAAGCCCTGATTCAGTCAGGGCTTGTTTCATTCTCAACGGTGCTTTTTAAGCTGAAGCGCCGAACCTAGATCTGCCATTTTTAATCCATTTCAATCCGCTGCGTTTTTCGCACGAAATATAAAAATTTTTTATCGTCTCGACCAAAACCTTTCGTTTTACCTTTGATAGTATCAGGCGCATAGTCGCGCCCGACTGTTATGAATTTTCTTACTTTTTCCGTAGTTGAGGCGTGTTGTGAGTACCTCTGTGGTAGACCTTCCAAACGTGCGAGTCACGGTTCCTGTGATCGCATTAACTCTTTATGCTGTTGCATCCGGTTATTTAATGAGCATTATCCCTTTAATGCTTACGTTTTATGGCTTGGATACTGAACTCGCCGGTTGTTTGGCGAGCCTGTTTTATGCAGGCTTATTGATTGGCGCAGTAGCCATTGAACCAGTGATTCGTCAAATCGGTCATAAGAATGCCTTTGTTTGGTGTTTGCTTACCCTTATCTTAACGATCATCGCTCTGCCCAGTATGCCAAACGCGTTTGCCTGGTTAGCAAGTCGCTTTGTCGCTGGCTTAGCGGTGGCAGGTATTTTTGTGGTTGTCGAATCGTGGTTACTCTCTGGCGATGAACAAGCGAGAACCAAGCGTTTAGGCGTGTACATGGCCGCCTTGTATGGCGGTACTTCAATCGGACAATTTGGTATAGGATTTATCGGCGTAAGTGGTGCAATTCCTTTTATCACAATGATCACGTTTTTACTGTTTGCTGTGATGGTATTGCTCGTTGGACGTGGTCAGCAGCCCAATCACCATCAAAGTCACCGCCTATCGCTCAAAAGCGTCACCAAAGCCAATCAAGCCGCGTTGATCGGTTGTGTCGTCTCTGGGTTGACGTTGGGAGCAATATACGGACTGATGCCACTGGCACTTAGCAAGCAACATATTGAACACCAACACATCGGTAGCTTGATGGCTTTAATCATACTAGGCGCGATGGCGGTTCAGCCTGTTGTTCCCTGGTTATCAAAAGTATTTGGTAGCACATTGCTCATGGGCGGCTTTTGTCTGATTGGCTCTGCCGCAAGTATTACGGCACTCTTAAGCACAAGCTTGATAGAGATGAGTATCAGCCTATTTGTGCTAGGCATTTCGATTTTCGCACTCTATCCAATTGCGATTAATCTCGGTTGTAAAGCGGTATCGGCGGACCAAATCGTCACCATCACACAAGTGATGCTACTGAGTTATAGTGTTGGTTCGGTTGTTGGCCCAGTATTGGCCGACATATCCATGCAATCCCAGCATGGGCTATTCGGCTATCTGTTCGCTATGCTATTCTCAACATGCCTTTGTATGATGGTTATGAGTATCAAGCGTCATAAACGCGCTATGGCTGGTTAAACTCGAAAGATTCCGATGTTAATAAAGGGGCTTAATGCCCCTTTTTTCGTCGCAATTGCCAATTCGATGGCCCTTTAGGAGGCATGTTAGGCCGTGCTTGACGTTCTTTGAGTAAATGCTGCACCGCCTGTATCGGATGATGTAGCAGCATCCTCGGGCCTGAATACCTCATCACTCTTTTCATGGTTTGCTTTGGTGCTGGTTTATAGCAATGTATGGGACAACGTTTGCAAGCAGGTTTTTCAGCCCCAAACGGACAACGATCTAACTTGGTTTCGGCGTATTGAATCAATTGCCGACAATCGGCACATAGACTTTGCTGACGGTCATGGTGAGCATGACAATATAAATTGACCATATCACTAACCGTGTTGAACTCCTTTTGTAAACTCGGAATCAGCCACTGGTTATCTTGTACCTTCATTACCGTTCTTCAATCCACTCATTTGCCGCTAGTCTAACAACATTTAAAGCAGCGTTTATTGATATCATTCCTTTTCATTCACTTTCAGCAAAAGTCATCCAAAAGTCTAGAATCAACGTATAAAGGGAAATCATTAAGGGAGTACCAAGATGCATCGATTCTTCTACGTCATCATTTCCATGTTGTTCGCCACAACCGCTTGGAGTTACCCCAATTACACCAACTCTTGGTCGCATCGTAGCTTACTTTACTTCGCTCCAACCTTTGACAAGCAAGTTAACGAGTTCCAGTTGCAGGCGCTGAAATATCATTGCCAATTAGAAGCGCGTGATGTGATTACTTTGATTCTGGCAGCCGATGGTGATTCCGAACCCAAATGGGTAAAGGAGCAGTACAATATCGCTCAACTCTTTGTGAATTACGATGTCAGGCCCTCTCAGCACACTCTGATTTTGATAGGCAAAGATGGTCAAGAGAAACTCCGCTTTGATCATGAAGTTGATTGGCCTCTGATCACTCAGACCATCGACGGCATGCCGATGCGACAAGAAGAGATGCGACAACGGCGCGATCCCTGTTCAGTTTAACGTGAGCCCAAAATGGAATCTGTGTGGTTTTGAACTAACTCAAGCAGCTCATTCATATGCCGAAATGGAATTTCACCATGAACACTCTTCAGGTGACCATGTGGACGATAGTGAAAACATGTCATTCCGGCAGCCAATGCGGCGGCGACACCAACATCGCTATCTTCAATCACGCAACATTCCTCTGGTTGCACCGACATTGCTTTGGCCGCATGCAGGAAAATATCAGGCTGAGGTTTCCAAACACCAATGTCATAGCAGCTAAAAATCTCATTGCCGAAATACGAACGTAGTCCTGTGACCGTCAGCGATTGCTCAATCTTCGTCCGAGGCGCAGACGAAGCAACACACTTAGTGGTCTTGAGCTGTGACAACACCGCCGATGCACCTTCTATCGGCTGTAAGTGTTGATCAAACAAACGTGTCACCGTTTGGCGATAATCAGCTTCAAAGTTCTCAGGGACGCTAATGCCTCGCTCTGTGATTAAAACTTGTAAGATGACATCAAACTCCACACCGCGAAAACGCTGGACAAGTTCATCCCCAGAGATATCAACGCCAATTGATGCTAACTGCTGAGACAGCCCTTGATTGCACAATAATTCACTGTCAACCAAGGTTCCATCACAATCAAAAATAACCAGTTTTGCCATGTTTTCTCCTGTAAAAATGCGGCTTAAGCTGAAGTTATGGCTGTTTATCGAACGTTTTTACACCTTCAGGTATCGTGTACCAATCTTGCTTCTCACTAACCCAGGCGTGAACGGTAGGCTGAATCAAATCGGTATTTGATAAATTAGACGGTTTGAGTTTTAGCGTACTCATGTCCGCGGGATTAAAATGGTAGAGTCGATTTCCACAGGTAGGGCAAAACATAGCGCCCGAGATATTACCGCTCTCAGCTGGGCGGCGCCACTCTTTCATCTCTCCTTCAAATACAACATCTTCCGTTTTTACAATGGCAGTAATGCTAAATGCACTGGTTGAGAGTTTTTGACACTCTTTACAATGGCAAGCCACCACCATTAGAGGCTTGGCCAACAGTTGATAGTGGACGTTGCCACATTGACAAGCCCCTTCAATCGGATATTCCATTTGCCCTACTCCTTTGTGAACTCTATTAAAATAAACTTCTTCACACCTTACATCACTCTTCATGAGCAGACGAGTATGAACATGCCTTCGAGTTCCACAAAAATTGCCTTAACGCATTTTTCAACTAAAAGATTGAAGGAAATTTGCGCAGTTTCAACCTCTTGCCTAGACTTTGTTTAACACAAAAGAATCACCCCTTTGTTAACCTTGAGGACGACCATGCGCATTCATTCAATACGGATAAAACTGATGCTTCCCGTTATCTTCCTAACTGTTGTAGTCTGCGGACTGTTTGGGTCGATGGTAGTTGTGACGAAAATGCAACAAAACGGTCTCGAGCAACAAGCCGCTCGTTACTTCGAGGCCATCACTGAAGTACTTAACGCTGACCGAGATATCTATCAAGCCCGTTTGGCTCAAGAGCGCTTGATTGGAGGGCAAGGAACTTTTGAGGAGAACAAAGCGACGTTTGAAGAAAACGCGCAGCAAGTCGCTGATCGCTTCTTTAAATACCGGGAGTTCTTAAGTGAAGAACCTGAGCTGCTTGAAGAATTTGAGTCATTTGATGCCCAATACAACAATTGGCGAGAAGCCAGCGATAGCCTGCTGTCTTTCTCTAGTGCCAGAGTTCAGCTAAACAGCGATTTTACGACCTTGGATAGCCAATTTCTCACACTACGTAAAATGCTCGATGACGCGGGAGAGGAGCTACGTGTCTATGCGCGAGAAATCGAGTCACAACCTGACGCCCAAATTGACCTTGAACGCTATGTTGAAGCCATCGCTGAAATTCTTAATGCGGATAGGGATATCTATCAAGCTCGATTGATTCAGCAACAGATTCTCAACGGAGTGGGTGACTTTACTGAAAATCGTCAAATATTTGAAGAAAATGCCAATCAAGTGATTCAGCGTTTTCATTCCTACCGTAATTACCTACGAAAAGAACCCCACTTAACGGAGCCGTATAGCAATTTTGATGCGCTATTTACCAATTGGTTTGACGAAAGTAAGCAATTTTTGGCGTCTGACCCTGCTACCGCGCAAGCAAAAATTCCAGATGCACTCATCCTAGCGGAACAACGCTTTGATGTTATTCGCGATACGCTGGATAAAGCAGGAGAACGCGTTCGACAACACGCTCGAGAGATGGAAGATCAACTGACGTCTCGAATTGAAAAGTTTCAATCGATTGCGATGGTGGTCATACTAGTCGCATTTGTTACGTCGCTAATTGTCGGTTTTCTTGTTCCTCGTAAAATTACCAATAACGTCGAAAATCTTTCAATGCGAATTAGAGAAATCGCCGAAGGTGATGGTGACCTAACTCAAAGAATAAATTCCTCAGCTAAAGATGAACTCGGAGACTTAGCCAATGAATTTGATGGATTTGTTGAGCGGCTGCAATCGATTATAAGTAGTGTTCACTCGCAATCGAGGGCACTTGGTAGAATGACAGGTGAGCTGAACAGTACATCAGAAACAACGGCGCACATCACTCAAGCTCTCGTTTCAGCTTCTGACTTTATTGTCGGGTCCGGGGACGATATGAATCGTTCGACACAGAATATGTCCGATGTCGCGAAAGAAACTTCGCTTGAAGCGAATAATTCCACCCAGCTCACTCAGCAGGGTGTCTCTGCGGTGAATACCTCACACAAAGCGATTAATGCGCTTGTGTCTGATATTGAAGAAGCCCTAAACCGCGCTGGAGAGCTTGAGAAGAGTTCGGAAGCGATATCTTCGGTACTTGAAGTTATTCGTAACATCGCCGAACAAACTAACCTGCTTGCGCTAAACGCAGCCATCGAAGCGGCGCGAGCTGGCGAACAAGGACGAGGGTTTGCAGTGGTAGCAGATGAAGTTCGCACTCTCGCGACAAGAACGCAGCAAAGTACAGATGAAATCGAGACGATGATTGAACGACTAAAAGTCAACGTGAATGCATCCTCATCCGCCATTCATAATAGCCGTACAAACGCAGATACGACTGTGGCAAATTTTGATGAAGTTATCCGTATTTTTGATGCGTTAGAAGAGTCATTTGAAAAAGTGCAACTGATGGCGGGCCAAACTGAGCATGCGACGGAAGAACAATTTAACTTGGTGAGTGCAATTAACGACAACCTAGGGCAACTCAAAGAACAAACGGATGGTGTAAAAACCGTATCAGAACTGATTCAATCCATCTCACAGCAGATTTCTGACTTATATATTGAACTGGATACTCAAGTCGGGAACTTTAAGGTTTAACCGCATTACCGATGGAAAATGTAAAAGGCGCCTTATGGGCGTCTTTTTCTTAGTGATGAAGAAAAGAAAATGGAGGCGCGTCCCGGAGTCGAACCGAGGTCCACGGATTTGCAATCCGCTGCATAGCCACTCTGCCAACGCGCCATATTTTGAATTAGATAGAGAAAGAGAGATGGTGCCCCGGGCCGGACTTGAACCGGCACAGCGCGAACGCCGAGGGATTTTAAATCCCTTGTGTCTACCAATTCCACCACCAGGGCACGCAAAATTTTGCGATGGAGACACCATCTTAAACACCGCTGAGCGGTATTGTCTATCTGTATGAATCAGGTTATACCCGGTTCAAGAAATTTGGAGCGACACACGAGGTTCGAACTCGTGACCTCAACCTTGGCAAGGTTGCGCTCTACCAACTGAGCTAGTGTCGCATTGTGTTCTTATCGGGCTTCCCCGTTGGAACGAGGCGTACTTTAACTGATTGAAAAATCCCGTCAACTATAAAATTTCGTTTTATCAATCGAATGACTAAAAAATACGCCACGCTGTTTATAGCGCAAACAATACGGTCAAATAAACGCCTGAACAAACCCAATAACATAAACGAAAAAACCTAAAACCCGACATCAAAGTCGCTCAGTTTTAGGTTTTGATGACGCAGACAACCGCGTCAGTGACGATTTTGTGCCTTTTTTTGTGGCTCATCATGTGTAGTCGAAGCATCCACCAGAGTTTGAACATACCACTGTAAACAGTTTCTCTGACTATTTTTCGCCATATACAAAGCTTTATCCGCATCGTGCAAATGGCGCTTCAGGTTCTGCATAGACGCTTTGCGATACCAATTCGCGCCGATACTCACCGTGACATGAATTGGCTTTTCTTCCCATTTAGCTGGGTTAGAATCAATATAACATCGAATATTTTCAAGCACCTTTTCAGCATGATCACGTTCGGTGTGATTAATGATCACTGCAAATTCTTCGCCGCCCATCCGTGCGACAAAATCATCTGTGCGTAGATTACTTTTCATGCATTGCGCAATATGACAGATCACGGCATCACCGGCTTCGTGTCCATAGGTATCATTGACCACTTTAAAGTGGTCAATATCAATGATCGCAATCGCATAAGGCGCCCCTTCTTTTTCCAAACTACGGCAGTGGTCAATAAAGGCACGGCGATTAGGTAACCCAGACAGAGCGTCTGTCATCGCCAAATATTTTAGTCGCTCTTCAGCTTCACTCCGTGCATGTTCAAGCTCAACGGCATAATAAAGCCCTCCTAAAGCATCAAGCAGTGGCTGTAAGAAGACAACATCTTTTTGGCTGTACTCTTCTGCTTTGTTAGCGAGGCCAATCATGCCGACCAGTCTGTCTTGAATGTAAATCGGTAGTCCAAGAAAACTAAAAATAGGTGGATGTCCTCCAGGTGTGCCTCTCGAACTCGTGTGAACATGCATGCGATTACTGATCACCTCTTCACCGCTTTTTATCACCTCACCAAATAAATTATCAAACGAATAAAAATACAGCTCCCCCCCTTTGTAAAGGTCGAGCAACTGTTCACTGGTTGAATTCCAACTCAGTTCTGAAATCGCATGGATCAATAATCGCCGCTTGCCCTGCTCTTCGATTAAATGCCCAATAAAACCAAACTGGCTGTCGGCAATATCAATCAGTTCGGGCAAAATAGCTTGGCACGCTCGTGGTAAATTGTTATCGACTAAATACGCCGCACGGGCATTGTTAATAAAGCTCAGTAATTGGCCCTGCTTCTGCTGGAATAATTCGGCTTCTTTGCGTTCGGTAATATCACGATGTGTCCCTGCAAGTCGCAATGGTTGTCCGAGCTCATTTCGTTCGACGACGCACCCATAAGTTTCAACCCATACCCAATGGCCATCACCGTGTTTGAGTCGATAAGTTGACATATATGCTTCACTTCGGCCGCAAAGGTGGCTGTCTAACGCATCATCCACTTTACTGAGATCTGCCGGATGGATCCGCTGCCGCCAGAATTGGCTTGTACCATCATAGAAATCATGGTCAACACCCAAAATGTCGCACCAACGTTTGTTGACTTTGGTGGCATCAGCAATGATATTCCAATCCCAAGTCCCCAACCCAGAAGCTTCGATGAGCAGCCGCATTTGCTTATTGGTTCCACTGAGCCTGTCTTCCATGTACTTGTGGGCAGTATTATCAGTGATAATAGCTTGAATAGAATGAAGTTTTCCGTTTTGGTCGAAGAAGGCTTTACTCAGCATGCGCAGCCAAACCGTTCGAGTTGGATGCTTGATATTGAGGTGACATTCCGCGTTTTCGACGCCATCTAAATGATTCTGTAACCAAAAGCCAAACTCTTGCTGGCTTTCAACGGTTAAGAAATCCTCAAAGCAAGCGTCGTGCTCGATAAGTTGAGCATACTCAATTGCGGTGACATCTTTAATATTGCGAGAGACGCTTTGCAGCAGTAGACAGTTTTTGTAATGCCATGTTAGTAATACCGCCGGTGAGCTATCAAGCAAGCTGTGCTCCAACTTCAGTTGAACATGCTCTTTGACAAGACACAGATGATTGCTTACCAAGTGGCTGATTTGCTCCAAACTTTCAATTTGCTTCGCCGTAATACAGCGAGGAGAGCGGTCAAAAAGGCACACAGTGCCAACCACCACCTCTTCAATTTGCAAGGGTACGCCAGTATAAAAACGGAAAGTCTCGTTACCCATACCTTCGAATAACGCTGCAGATTCAGCTTCAAGAGATAAGTCTTCAATGACTAATGGCTGCCCACAATCAATAATGTGCCGACATAATGAGGTACTCTGCGGCATCGAGGTTAGCGTCGTACCATAACTGGCACGCACAACGGACCGGCCTTCATCGGCAATCGTCACCAAGGCGACGGGAACTTCATATAAGGTTGCAAGCGCATCCATAAGCGGTGCAAGGCCTAGATCATACGAATCAAGTAGCTCGTACCGCTGAATTATTTTTTTACGCAGAGTCTCAGGCATAATGCTTACACTAACCTAACCATTGATTGAATATTCAACTAACTGACTACTTTAACCATAGCAAAGGTTAGCCGTTTGTCTCATTCTTTCGTTGTATTATGTCAGTGCGCACAGCCTACCCAGTGATGGCCTTTACAGTGCAATGCTAAAACCGGTATTCAACTCAAGATGCGTCGCGGCTTGATAATCCAAATCATCACTGCGAAGTCCTAAATAAAACCCGTGCCAATTGGCCTTTAAACCGAGCGCGTGACTTTGTGTATTAACGCTCACTTGCGTCGAAAATTGAGGCGTCCAATGAGCAAACCACTCAATATCCGTGAGCCAAAGTCCATCGACGTACAAACCTTTAACACCCAACGCCCCATTACCATATAGGAAGGCCGTGCGTGCATAATATTTGGTGGGTAAATGCTGGGTATAATTTTCGCTATCACTGACGCCAAAAACGATTGGACGAATGGAGACATTGCCTTGGTCATCGGTTATCGATATCGCGGAATTCGCATAAGCCTGAGTACGAGGCAGATCTTTCCAACGAATCGCATTGAAGGCATCTTGAACCCAAGCGCTGATGAACACATGGTCACTAGGCTGCCAATTAAATCCGATATCAGAGCTATAACCAAAATCACTCTTTGGCGCATTCGTTGTGCGATTAAACAATACGTCATTAGTATAAACATAATTTAGGTTGAGCAAGCCTTGGTATTGACCAAAAACGTCGCGTTGCGCGTCACCTTGCAAAGTCCCACTCAGCATGTCTTGCGCTTGCAAATAACTCACGGATAAATATGTCGTAAAGCGAGGGGACCAATCATGACTCCAGCCCAGGCGAAGCCCATGACTGTATAAATGTTCGGCATCCAGCATGATTTGATATTCCCGCCCCACGGCTAAATCCGCTCCCTCTAAGGAACCAGCGTAAATTGACATGGTGTCGGGGTTAAATTTTAAATACCATTCATAGCGGCTAAATAAAGAGACGGAGAAGTCACCATATTGCACACCAACCTCACCTTGATTCAGTGTATAAGCGTGATCCGAGGATACATACCCACCTTGTTTACCCATAATGAGTGGGTAGATTTCATTCCCCTGAGCGTAACCCGATGCAGAAAGATGTGTAAACATCACTGATTGATCACTTGGTATCGGTAAAGGAATGAGACTCAACATTGGAGCCAATAGCGTTGTACTTGCAACCATTATGAATACTACCCTAGTGTTTAAACCATCATCGATGATGTTAAAACTAGTTCAACGTATTCAATTTATTGCACATTTATCGTCATATCCATGTCAATGAACGACGAGAATAGAATAGTGTTCAAATTCAAAAGAAACAAAGATCGAACTTGTTCTTACTTTAAGACACATCAAACTCAACATTTTATTCTTTCATTGTAAATGGCTAGGAATAAAAATTATATTGTCACTATTTCAACATAATTATTAAACATGTTTTCGTTAGTACTCACCACTCTAGAAAAAATTAAAACATGAAAACAAAAGACAATAATCTCACAAATGATAATATAGTTTTAAAATATGATGTAAATACAATATATTTCTAACAAAACTCAAGAGAAAAAAACCAACTTTGGAAGCAAATTTCTCCCCGACGTAAATGGTGACTCATTAAATATGATAATAAATCAGTTAGCACAATAAATTACAGAAAAACACAAATAAGGTTATTAAAACCACACCCTTCTTATTTAAAAGTATTTTTATGGTTAAAATATTCAAAAATTGCTTAAGCCATAAAATAACCGATAAAAAGAGATGCTATCAACAAATAAACAAACTTTGTAACTATCTCTTCCCATTATTGTTTAATAACAAATAGTAAAAAACGATAAAAACAGTAATAAAAACGAAATTTGACTTTCACAAAATGTATTTATATTTTCATTTCCCCCTATACAAAAATACATGGAAGTTAGTATATGACCTTGAATAAATTAATGTTAACCATAGCGGTTGGAATTGCATTAACAGGATGTAATGACGACGAAGAAAACGTGACCTGTGATACCGACGAATCGTGCGTTAAGTTTACCATTTTACATACCAACGATAACCACGGACGGTTCTGGCAAAACAGTGATGGCGAATATGGTATGCCCGCTCGCAAAACATTAATTGACCAAATCAAACAAGAAGTCTCAGCTAACGGTGGCGAAACCTTGGTTTTATCAGGTGGGGATATCAATACTGGTGTGCCTGAATCTGATATGTTGGATGCTGAACCTGACTTTGTCGGAATGAGTGACATCGGATACGATGCCATGGCAGTAGGTAATCACGAATTCGATAATCCGCTGTCTGTTCTCGAGCAGCAACGGAGTTGGGCCAACTTCCCTATGCTTGCCGCTAATATTTACAACCAAGACGGTACGCGTTATTTCGACCCTTACCACATCTTCACGATCAACGGTTTGCGAATCGCTGTCGTCGGTTTAACCACAGAAGATACAGCAAAAATCGGCAATCCGCAGTATACAAGTAGCCTAGAATTTCGCGATCCTAAAGTAGAAATGGCGAGCGTAATTGACGAAATCGAAGCGGATGACAGCGCGGATCTCATTATTGCAGCGACCCATATGGGCCACTATGTGAATATGCTCCATGGCTCAAACGCCCCCGGCGATGTAGCGCTCGCTCGCTCACTAGAAGAAGGGCACTTAGCGGCAATTATCGGTGGTCACTCGCAAAATCCGGTATGTATGGAACCCTCGGATAACACCAGCTACGCTGACTTTGAACCTGGAGATGATTGCACACCAGACCGCCAAAACGGCACTTGGATCATGCAAGCACATGAGTGGGGTAAATACGTTGGTCGAGCCGACTTTGAATACTATGGTGGCGAATTGCACCTTGCGAGTTATGCATTAATCCCCGTGAACTTAAAACGCGAAAATGCGGACGGTGACCTTGAGTTTATTCAATCAGAAATCGCTGAAGATGATGCTCTCAAGCAGCGTTTGCAGCCATATCAAGATGAAGGCCAAGAAGCCTTAGACGAAGTCATTGCTACGTTGACCGGCGATCTTCAAGGTGAACGTGCTGTGGTTCGAAGCCAACAAACCAACCTAGGCCGCTTAATTGCCACGGCACAAAAAACTCAAGTGGAAGCAGATTTTGGTATTACCAACTCGGGTGGCGTCCGTGCTTCCATTGCCGAAGGTGACGTCACCTATCGAGACGTGCTCACCGTTCAACCCTTTGCCAACTTAGTGACGCTCGCCACGATGACTGGGAGCGAACTCACTGAATATCTCAACACCGTAGCGACAATTCAAGGAGGCTCAGGGGGGTATGCTCAATTTGCGGATATCAGTATGACTGTGGATTGCCAAGCAGGTACAGTGGAAATCAATACCATTAACGGCCAAAGTTTTAACTCAAGTGCGAGCTATACGTTTACAATTTCAAACTTTAGTGCTGCGGGTGGTGATGGTTACCCTGAGATAGACCCGTTACCGACAGGCAATGTAGACGCCGATGCGTTATATCAATACTTTGTCGACCAAGGCTCGATCAACGCGACTGATTATGAACCCAATGGAGAAATTGTATATACCAACTCTTCAAGTAGCACATCTTGCGTTATTGCTAGCGTAGAATAAGACCGCATCGTCAATAAAAGCCGCTGCCCTCGATATTTGAGCAGCGGCTTATTATCACGTTAAATATCTTGATTCATTAACTGCAGGCTTGCAAGCAATTGCTTTTGCTGCTCGATACCAAGTTTATTTAGGAATTGGCTATCAATCTGAGCAGCGACAGGAGCGACAGATTCGAGCAGTTTCTTTCCTTGGTGAGAAAGAAAAACAAAACGTCGACGTTTA
The DNA here is from genome assembly GCF_053903115.1 of Vibrio sp. AK197. Lineage (NCBI taxonomy): Bacteria > Pseudomonadati > Pseudomonadota > Gammaproteobacteria > Vibrionales > Vibrionaceae > Vibrio > Vibrio sp. AK197. Next base: position 432,451 of record NZ_CP096429.1, on the reverse strand, counting down.
TCGCTTTCACCTTGTTCACGATAAATCAGCCCTCTCTTTTCCAACCGAGCTAACAATTCCGCCAAGGTTGCCTTGGTGCTTACCGACGCATCGATCAGTTCGACTTGTTCAATTCCAGGATGATTTAACACCGCTTGCATCACGGCATACTGCGGTTTAGTTAAGTCTGGTATCGCTTTTTGCCATGCCGCGGTATGGGCCTGAAATAGCTTACGCATTAAGTAAAAGGCAGCTTGCTCTAATTCGTTACTCATCCCTTGTGCCTGACCTAATCTTACCTATTTGAAGATTAGCATATTTCTCTTTCAAACAATAACTTAAACAAAAATTTGCCAGCTACATTCGTTCGTCAACGATCTTTTTACCCCTCCTTCTATTGCTAAATGTTTCAACTCGATCTAGAGTAGCCTAAATGTTCGCACACGAACAATAAGGTTTAATATGAAGTTAATTGTTGCCATTACGGGTGCAACAGGTGCCCCGTTAGCTGTTCGCTTACTTGAAGCGTTAAAGCATATTCCCAATGTAGAAACACACTTAGTCATGTCCCGCTGGGCAAAAACAACCATTGAGCTTGAGACGGAATACTCGGCGCGAGATGTCGCCGCCCTTGCCGACGTTTGCCATAACGCATCGGATCAAGCTGCAACCATTTCTTCCGGATCATTTAAAACCGATGGAATGATCATTATTCCCTGCAGCATGAAAACACTAGCCGGTATCCGCACTGGCTATGCTGAAGGGTTAATCGGCCGCGCCGCTGATGTGGTGATGAAGGAAAATCGTAAACTGGTTTTAGTCCCCAGAGAAATGCCACTCAGCACTGTCCATCTCGAGAACATGCTGGCTCTAGCCCAGAAAGGTGTGGCCATGGTTCCCCCAATGCCGGCTTGGTACAACCACCCGAAGTCGGTCACTGATATTGAAAATCATATTGTCACCCGAGTACTCGGCCAATTTGATTTGGACTCCCCATTCGCCAAACGTTGGCAAGGTATCCACGCAAAGTGAATACCGCTCATAAGGAGAAACATATGCCATTTGATGATTTGCGCAGTTTTTTAGATGCGCTTGATGAACAAGGCCAGTTATTAAAGATATCTGAGCAAGTAAAAGCTGAACCTGATATTGCCGCAGCAGCCAATGCCGCAGGGCGTATCGGTGAAGGCTCACCCGCGCTGTGGTTTGATAACGTTGAAGGGTTTGATAATGCCCGCATTGCGATGAATACCATTGGCTCTTGGCAAAATCACGCGATTTCCATGGGTCTTCCAGCCAATACCACCACCAAACATCAAGTTGATGAGTTTATCCGTCGTTGGGATACATTCCCCATCGCCCCCGAACGTCGTGACAATCCACCATGGGCAGAAAATAGTGTCGAAGGTGAAGAGGTCAACTTATTTGATATTCTCCCTCTATTTCGTCTCAACGATGGCGATGGTGGTTTTTACCTCGATAAAGCAAGTGTCGTTTCACGTGATCCTCTCGACCCTGATCATTTTGGAAAACAAAATGTCGGTATCTATCGTATGGAGGTCAAAGGTAAGCGTAAATTAGGCCTACAACCGGTTCCGATGCACGATATCGCGCTGCATCTGCACAAAGCCGAAGAGCGGGGTGACGATCTTCCCGTAGCCATTACCCTTGGAAATGACCCAATCATCACTTTAATGGGCGCCACGCCACTAAAATACGACCAATCTGAATATGAGATGGCTGGCGCGATCCGTCAAGCTCCCTACCCGATAGCAACAGCACCATTAACGGGGTTAGATGTGCCTTGGGGCTCAGAGGTCGTAATTGAAGGCGTAATTGAAGGCCGTAAACGTGAAATTGAAGGCCCATTTGGTGAGTTTACTGGTCACTACTCTGGCGGCCGAAATATGACGGTGGTGCGTATCGATAAGATTTCCTACCGCACGAACCCGATTTTTGAGTCCTTGTATTTAGGCATGCCTTGGACAGAAGTTGACTACCTGATTGGTCCTGCGACGTGTGTGCCACTCTACCAACAGCTCAAAGCGGAATTTCCTGAAGTACAAGCAGTCAATGCCATGTACACCCACGGCTTACTCGCCATTATTTCTACCAAGAAACGTTATGGCGGTTTTGCGCGCGCCGTAGGTATGCGAGCCATGACGACTCCTCACGGCTTAGGCTATGTGAAGATGGTGATTATGGTCGATGAAGACGTTGACCCATTCGACCTTCCGCAAGTGATGTGGGCCCTGTCATCGAAAGTCAATGCCGCGGGTGATTTGGTACAACTGCCAAACATGTCTGTTCTGGAATTAGACCCAGGCTCCTCGCCTGCGGGGATTACCGACAAATTGATTATTGATGCAACAACCCCTGTAGCACCAGATAATCGAGGGCATTACAGCCAACCGGTAAAAGACCTGCCAGAAACCAAAGAGTGGATCAGTAAGTTAAACGAGTTGATCGCCCAGCAAACCGGTAAAAAGGAGAAAACATCATGATCTGTCCTCGCTGCGAACACCATGATATTGAGCTATTAGCGACATCGCCCGTTCCCGATGTCTGGAAAGTTCATCAATGCCAACGCTGTCTTTATACTTGGCGCTCGACAGAGCCACTAAGAAGAATCAGCCGTGAGCAGTACCCAGAAGAGTTTCGCATGACTCAGCAAGATATAGATAATGCGCCGGAAGTACCAAGTGTACCGCCACTGCTCTCACCATCAGAACGCTAATTCTATCAACGCGCCTTTCTCGATGGAGGGCGCGCTTTTAGAAGGTATGGCCGGTTAACCCCTCCATTTCATACACTAAGCTACCCGCAACGAACACTAAAAAACATGACATGGTAAGGTTAAACACTCGAAAGTAGATTGGGTTATGAATTCGTTGCCCCAGTATTCTTCCAATTAAGTAATAGGAAAACGGCGCGCCAAACGCCAATATCGCTAACCCAACACTCCAAATACCAATCCAATGACCAGTAATATGTTCTGCGGGAAACTGCACCGTCGCAACGGGTAGTGACGCGGTTAACCCTTTCGGATTCATCAGTTGAACCAACAAACCATCCTTGAAAGACAAATGCTGTTGGTGTGGTTTTTCTTTAGATAAATCCACACTCGACTTGGCAATTTTATAGGCAAGATACACGATGTAAGTGCAGCCAATCAGTGAAAAATAAAATAACCAATCACGTTGAATAAACTCAGCGCCAAGTAGAGAGAAGCCAAAGAAAAAGATAAACATCGCCACGCCCACGCCAATATAAAAATGGATAGCACGGGCGCCTTGTTTTTGAATACCGTTATTTAAGGCAATAAGATTCACCGGGCCAGGCGTGTACATAACGCCTAGCGCATAAAGTAGGATTTCTAACATAGTTTTCTCAGTGAAGGTTAACGCGAGAACTGACGTTGATACTGTTTTGGGGTTATTCCAAAAACACGTTTGAACTTACGGTTAAGGTGACTCGCATCAGAAAACCCTAAAGATAGGGCAACATCCAATGCTGAGGTCCCTTGCTCTAGCGCTTGCCGCGCACGATTAATTCGGCAATTGAGTAAATATTGATGCGGGGTAATACCAAATTGCTCACGAAACAGACGAATAAAATGATACTTCGACATATTCGCCGCTTCACTCATATCATCTGACGTGATGGGATTCTCTAGGTTACAGAGAATGAACTCTTTTGAACGGAGCAACAATGTATCTTTTCTAGCATAAGATTTTGACGTTATCACCTTTGCACCGCTTAAACGTACCAGTGATTCCGCGATGGAAATCAACCCCGCCTCTTGGTCCACATGTTGGCTGTCATCTTGGTTTAGCAGCGAGCACATCGTAAGAATCTGCTGGCGCAAAATAGGGTCATTGAACACCGAGTCGCTCACTCTCGCTTGGTTAAGATGAGTCAGCCCCATGGTACGCATTAGTGGAATCAGCTTTGCCGGTGGAATGTAGAGCATATCGTACTCAAGTGTCGAGTGCGCGCCGGCTGAACCATCATGAACTTGTTCCGGGTTAAAACACATCACGTTGCCTGCGTAGCTTTTATGAAATGCTCCGTCACTGAAGTAATCTTGACGCCCTTTACGAGTCACGCCGATCGCGTACTCTTCATGAGCATGCTTGTCGTAGGTAAACGAGGTCATGGTCGCGTTAAAAGCTTTGACACCTTCAATATGCTGACTACTGGCATATTCAAAATGATCTTGTTTCATCCTTTCTTCCACTTCTATTGACCACCGTTTGCTTAGTATATGAATCGATAGCCAACAAAAATAGAATAAAATTGCGCTTTTTTATACTTGAGTCACCATGCTTCGCAAATCAATAAGCATTCATCGCATCTTTTAGCGGAGCCAAAAGCCTTGCGGCTTAGCAAAGCTTTTTTAGCGTCTCGTCGGATTAGTGTACTCCATCGAGAATAAATACGGTGTAATCTGCTCCTAAATTGCGGTGCGCTTTAGCCGTTTGATATTCAGGACTGTAGTACCACCGCTTAGCCGCATCGATATCATCAAACTTAAGAATAACCGCGCCTTCTGGCTCCTGCCCTTCTAACCTTTCCAGTTCACCGTAAAAAGCTAAGGGCGTAATGTTATGGCCATCTCGAGCTTGACTGGCTAAGGCGCCATAGATATCAAGTTCAGCTTGATCGTTGGTGTTGTTACGAATTAAAACAACAAATGCGCTCATTACCGCTACCTCTTTTTAATGGATTCTCGCCTGATCATGCCTTAACCGGCATAAACTTTGATTCAGTTTATTAGAACAACTCGTTCGAAATAATGAAAAAACGCTTGGGCGTTTAACCCAAGCGGTTTAGACAAATCATTGTGTGATACAACAGTGAGAATTAAAGCACTGTGAGTTTCACATCGATGTTACCGCGAGTCGCATTCGAGTATGGGCAAACTTCGTGGGCTTTTTCTACAAGCTCTTGAACCTGCGCTTTGTCTAGCTCGGGAACATTAATACGAAGTTCAACTTCAATACCGAAACCTTTCTCGGTTGGACCGATACCCACTAAACCTTCAATGGTTGAAGCTTCTGGAATTTTCACGCTGTGTTGTGATGCCACCAGCTTGAGTGCGCCAGTAAAGCAAGCCGCATAACCCGCTGCAAATAATTGCTCAGGGTTGGTGCCGTCACCACCCATACCACCGAGTGCTTTTGGCGTCGTCAATTTTAGATCAATCGCTTCATCATCAGCAGTCGCTCGACCATCACGGCCACCATTAACTGTTGCTTGAGCGGTATACAGAACTTTATCTAAAGACATAATGATACTCCGTTATTGTTTAAAAGTGACGATTCGTATCTACAACTGACCGCCCTTTATTCGAAGGCCTCTGCCTTGATATAAAGGGTGAGATGCGAATGTTTGATATAAGGTGCGTCTCGCGACCCGATGTCAATAAAGGTAGCAGCTCCCCCTTTTGATTGCAAGCAATTAAATTGTGCACAATTTAATTTAATAAAAAAGCATGACTCATCCAAGATCTTTGGTTGTATGATCATACAACCTTATATTTAAGGGTGAGATATGGCATTGGGCGCTTTGAGTGCATGCTTGGGTGAATCACCAAATAGTTTGCGATAAGCGGTAATAAAATTAGTAACGTGGTTATAGCCAGCGAGGCTTGCCGCTTCCGATAAACTCATCGGCTTTTGCTCTAGCAAAACTCGAATTTGATGTAATTTCTTTTCACGCAAATAGCGATTGAGGCTCATTCCTAATTCTTTACGCGCCGTGCGCTGCAAAGTTGACACACTCATGCCTAACTGACTTGCGATATCATCGAGTGTTCTTCCGTGAGTGTCTTCATCACGAAGAAACACTTTTAAACGCGTGGCTTGCACCGAGGTTTTATTTGGTGTGGTAAAGCTCAACTGCTTAGCTTGAAGTAAAAGGTTCTCCCAGATAGCCAAAGTAAAGGCTTCACGTAACTGGTTCTCAGCTTCGGTTTGGCTGCTGGTCAAATTGAGCGCCTCTGCCAACTGCCCTAAATGCAGCGGTAAAGACCAATCAAATCGAGACAAATGCTTATCAAACATATGATGAAAGGCATCTCGATCTTTTGCTTTCAACTGACCATCAATCCATGGCAACGAGAGAGAAATCACAATGCTCCGGCTACGCACATACGCTTTGGCGCTGCCTTCGACCACGTCGGATTTGGCGTAATAGATGGCAGTGGCTAACACTGGCGCCGACTTATCAAAACGGCCTACTTTTAACGCCTGTTTATTGCCGTAGCACATAAGCGCCTTGCTCTCGAGTTGCAAGGCGATAATCAGCTGAGCCTCCAGCTGACGTTGGCTATGAAAATCAGCGCGATGAACAATATCTTTGTTATGGAACCGAACCCCCGGCTGGACGACGAGATTTTCCACACGGCCAGTAAATAAGCCACGCTTACGAACTTGAGTATCAGGCAGTATTGGTTGATTCATCATGCTTTTGACCATTTCCCATAATTAAATGAACATGCCGCATAATTCCACGTCGACATTGAGTGATATATTAACGCCAAATAAAGCTTAATGAAAATTATTATCATATAGATTTAGGAGTTTTTGATCATGACGGCGAATCGGAATGTGGTGCGTACCCCACTCGCTCTAGCGATTACAATGGCATTACTAAATAGTGCCTCTGCTCTGGCAAATACCGACACGGAAAGCGAAACAGAACAAGTGATTGTGTATGGCAATCCACTCTTTGCAATGGATCAATCCGAGCAAACCGGTGGTTATGGCATCGACTCTGCCACGATTGGTACCAAAACGCCTGCTGCGCTTAAAGATATTCCTCAGTCGGTATCGGTTCTTACCAACGACTACATAGAAGAGCGTAACTTTGTTGCTGTCGACGACTTGGCGAAATATACCCCGGGGTTACGTACAATGATGAACGACAGCGGGCGGTCATCGATCTTTTCTCGTGGTTACGAATACGATGAAGTTAACCTCAATGGATTACCCGCGCCAATGCAAAGCCGCTACGGTAACCTGCCTTCTCTTGCCGCGGTGGACCGGGTTGAAATCATGCGAGGCCCTTCTGGCCTGTTCAACAGCAGCAGCGAACTTGGCGGCGTGATTAATATGGTCTTAAAACGGCCAACAGAGGAATTCAATGCTTCAGTCACGGCGCGCTATGGCTCTTGGAATCGTCACTATTTAGAAGCGGATATGGGCGGCGCACTCAATGACGATAACACTCTAAGAGGACGTTTAGTTATCGCCAATGCGGACATCAAGAACCAAGTTGACGACAACGAAAATGACAATGGCACCTACTACGGTACTCTGGAATATGACCTGAATGACAATACATTATTGTCAGTTTATGCCTTACACCAAACGAAAGATATCGTGCCAACCAATGGCCTACCTGCCTATAGCGATGGTACGTTATTAGACATTAAACGTACCACGTATTTGGGTTCGGCTGATGACAATTTTGACGCTGAAACCACCGATTTGGGCGCAGCCCTTCAACATACGTTCGCCAATGGCGGTGTCGGCCAGATAGCCCTGCGTTATATGGACCACGATGTTTCGCTTGAGCAAACATACACTAATGGCGCCGTAGATGCCGATGGCAACACAGGGTTAATGTTTGCAGCCCAAGCTAACCAACAGAAAAACTTTTCGGCCGACGCTAACTACAGCCAAACATTTGACCTTCTTGGTCATGTCAGCGAATATGTTGTCGGTGCCGATTACAAACGCTTTGAAGCCGACACCCAAACGTATCGCAACCGAAATTTAGTCTCGTCAATCAACGTGTTTGACTTTGATCCGCGCAGCGTCACCACACCAGATTACAACTATACCACTAATGCCTACGAAGAAAGCTCGGAACTGGGTTTATACGCCAAGGCTACATGGCGTATTATGGAGCCATTAGCCATCATCACTGGTGCTCGTCTGTCATGGTACGACCTTGAACTCACCAATACGACCTTGTCTTCAGGAGTCTCATCAACAGATGCGGATTCCATCAACGCCAAATTTACTCCGTACGCGGGGTTAGTATTCGATCTCAATGCAACGCATAGTTTGTACGCCAGTTACTCCAATGTGTTTAAACCGCAAACTAGCCAAGATATCAACGGCCATATGCTTGAAGCGCGAGAGGGCCACCAATGGGAAGCCGGGGTTAAATCGTCACTACTTGATGGTCAACTCAACACTCGTGCTACCGCCTTTATCATGGAAGATCGCAACATTGCCGCTCAAGCTTACGATGAAAGCGGTAATGCTATCTCTAGTACCTATGTGGCGACCGGTGAGGTAGAAACTAAGGGGATTGAACTCGAAGCCATGGGCTACCTGACAGACAACTGGATGACGATGACGGGTTACACCTATACCGACATCACCGAACTATCCGGTGATCATAATCCGAAGTTTGATGCCATTCCCAAACATTCGTTATCACTGTGGACGGACTACCACCTTGCGTCAGTGGTGCCTGGTTTACATCTGGGTGCCGGGATGACCGCGTACAGCGAATACACATTTAATCGTGGAAGCGCGACAACCAAACAAGCTGGATACGCCATCTTTGACGCTGCAATCCGTTACGATGTCACTGAGAACCTTCAAGCGTCTTTGAATGTTTACAACTTGTTTGATCGCGAGTATTACTATCGCATTGGCTCGACATCGACCTTCAACATGTATGGTGAACCAGCAAATTTCATGGCGGGCGTTACCTACAAATTTAACTAACGGTCTCCTCCAACCACATTCAGACTCAATGCAGGGGCTTGTTCCCTGCATTTGCCGTTAAGGAATTGATATGAAAAAGCGACTCGCCACATCCATGGCTGCGCTACTCAGCGCACAAATCAGTGCAGAGCCAGCACTCAACTATGCTGAGCTTTTTAGCCACCCTTCTCAAACATTAAATGAAACCCGTCATTACAGTGTCCACTTACCAAGAAGTTATCAGCAATCCCCAAAGAAACACTACCCAGTCTTATATCTATTGGATGGTGAAAATCGGATGCTGCAAGTGTCTGGGATTGCAGACTCATTTCAGGGAGGGCTTAGCGCTGAAGTACCAGAGCTTATCATTGTCGGGATTCATAATACGGATCGCATGCGCGATTACACCCCAACCCACTACGAAAAACTGCCCAGCGGAGAAGACGTTGCTTGGTATAAAAATACCGGGGGCGGCAAGCAATTTCTTAACTATCTCACCACGGAGCTGATGCCCGTAATTGACCATGACTACCGCACGACAAACCCCAATTTGCTGGTTGGCCATTCGTTAGGTGGATTGATAAGTTTAGACGCACTCAGCCAACACGAGACGTATTTTCAAGGAGTTATCTCGATTGATCCAAGTTTATGGTTTGATTATCCAAATTATTATAAAACGCTTAAATCTAAGTTAAACGAACCGTTCACCACCCCAGCGGCTCTATATTTAGCCATCGCAAATAATCCCTTTACGCCGGGACTTGGTCGTGACAATTTTCACCGCGACAATCTCAAGCGTTTTAGTCAAGATGTCGCTCCTTCAGCGAACAGTCAATTGCAGTTTAAGAGCGAGTACTACCCGCAACAAGACCACCATACCGTATATCATTTAGCGGTGTATCAAGGGTTGAAATGGCTATTTGATGGGTATGCGCTCGATTCCGCTCCAGAAAAACTCCAACTCGAGAGTATCAAAGAAAACTATCAACGCCTGAATCAGCGATTCAATAGCCAATTAAAACCGGATGCGTCAGCACTCGACAGCTTAGCCAAAAAAGGCGAACGCTGGCCATTAATGCAAATCTCACCTAAAGAGATACAACGCATCAAAGCGCATTTTTATCCATCATCTGAGCAACAGTAAACTAACTGGCGATAGCCGAAGTACGCAGTGAGTCTAGCAGGGTATTCAGCATCACTAACCCTTGTGTAAGTTTAGGCTCACTGCTAACTGACATCAGAGAAAGTCGTACGCAGTGCTGAGCAGGCTCAGAGACGGTAAATTGGTCGCCAGATCGCAAGTAAATATTCTGTTTATGTGCTTGCTCCACCAGCCAGTGGACTTGAGTTTGCGATCCTAGGGGCAACCAAATGTGGTACCCCCCTGTATGGATGCTACCTAGGTTTAAGACTTGGCGCGCGATAGCTTGCCGAGCTTGGGCAATCTCCCGCTGCCCACTCGCCAGTTTAAAGGCATCACCCGTTTTAATGAGTTCACACGCGGTCGCATGCCCCACCGAACTCGAAAGGTAAACGTTAGCACGTAAGTGAGCATTAACTTTCTCGATCAAAGATAATGGCGCTTTTAAGAAACCACAATTCAAAGAAGGGCTGAGCGCTTTCGACAAACTGGTTAAATGGCATACTCGCTGGGGAATAAAATTGCTGATGGCAGCAACAGGCTGAGGATTGAGAAAACCAAATGCATCATCTTCAATCAACCACAGTTGATGGTCTTCGACCACTTGCGCAATTTGTTGACGGCGCTCGACACTCATTGTCGCCCCTGTGGGATTTTGGAAAGACGGGGTCGCAATCACAACCTTAGGGGCATGTTCAGCAATCACCTGCTTTAGGCTTTGTGGCGTCATTCCCTGTTCATCCATCTTCACTCCAACAAGACGCCGTCCCAGAAGGTCGCCAAGTGCGATCATCCCAGGATAGGTTTGCGCCTCAACCGCGACACAATCGCCTTCACTGGTTAACAGCGTGAGGAGCAACGATAAGCTGTGCTGAACACCATGGGTAAGCAGAGTATTGTCGGTATTTCCGCCTTCAAGACCATAGCGTTTCGCCCATTCCACCGCAGCTTGCCGATGTGCATCTAAGCCGGAATGTTCAATGTAGGTCAGTTGTTGCAAATTTAAGTTACGGCTTACTTTCTCCATCGCCTTTTTAATAAAAGGCAGATTTTCTGGCAAATACGGCTGAGTAATCGAGAAATCAAATCCTTGTTCTGCCAGTGAAGGGGCGGGTTCTACATCATTGGCGGGCTTAACAAAAGTGCCACGACCTACAAACGATTCAACCCGTCCTTTGTCTGCCAGTAAGTTATAGGCTTTGGCAATCGTGGTCGGCGTCGTCTCGAGCACATCGGCCATAATCCGATGCGGAGGAAGTTTGGAATGAGTGGGATATTCGCCTTGTTCGATCCTTTCTTCAATCTTACGTGCTATTAGCCTAAATTTGGTCTCACTCACTACATCACTCCTGGATACATTGCGCCGATGAGTTAGTTTAAATTTCATCATCGACAAAGCAAATGTTTTATAAACATAAGTTATGTGCAGCCAAACTATATAAATGAGTTAATAAACACAATAACCGTATGTTTTTATTGAAGCTTGGATGTTCTATTCACGAAATCGCGCCCAATGGATCGATGCTAAATCCACATTCGTCTTATTGTTAACACAGATTATTTATGGCGAATTTGCTGCATAAATAGTGATTGTGCTTCACTCCATTTATGGCATCATGCCTATTCGATCTACCCTATGTTTCTCACTCTTTTGATGCATGTTGCTTGGAGGCTGTACTGCATGAATACCGCATTGTTGGGCGTTTTTATCCCAACCTTCTTTTTTGTGTCTATTACACCGGGAATGTGCATGACGCTGGCATTAAGTCTTGGTATGAGCATCGGCTACAAGCGTACATTGTGGATGATGATCGGCGAATTAATTGGCGTTGGAGCGGTCGCTATCGCGTCGGTCATCGGTATCGCTGCAGTGATGCTCAAATACCCTTGGATATTTATCGCCTTTAAAATCATTGGAGCCAGTTACTTGCTTTATCTTGGCATTCAGTTATGGCGTTCTCGAGGGAAATTGGCAATAAGTGATGGTGTCGAACAAGTGAGTACAGGCAGTGACTGGGACCTAATTGTACAAGGCTTTGTCACGGCGATCGCCAATCCTAAAGGTTGGGCGTTTATGATCTCACTGCTTCCGCCTTTTATTGACCAAAGCCAGCCACTGACTCCCCAACTTACGCTGTTAGTGGGTATTATTTTAATCTCTGAATTTGTCTGCATGACGCTATACGCAACAGGTGGAAAAGGACTCAAGCGTGCATTAGGCCACGCGAAAAATGTTCGATTAATGAACCGAGTCGCGGGGACGTTAATGGTGGGTGTCGCAATTTGGCTTTTCATGAGCTAAACCCCGCTAAGACATGTTGTTTAAAAGCCAAGGTTCCACCTTGGCTTTTTTATATCTAATCCTTTGTTTTCATTCAATTAGCCAGCTTGGTATTAGGCGGTTGTTCTTGAGGGCAAATCTACATCCGATCAATATTAAATCACACAACAATAATTAGAACACATATCAAATAACGACATTCAAACAGACCAAACATTAACCAAAAACACATTAAACCTTGCAAAATTGATAAAAACATTGTTAATATCCTAAAAAATAAATTTAGAACCCTAACTATTACTGCCCAATTTTTCAGGATTAACGTGCTTTCCTACTTCTAAAAAGCATAGAGAACTAAACATAAAGACATTGTTATGGAAGAAGATGTATTAAACAAATACAGTATCGAAACCACCGATTATCAGGTGGGTCAGGATAACGTTCAAAAATGGGGATTTGATGTCCACAACCCTGTTTTTGGTATTAGTGCTGGACTTATTTTGCTCTTTTTAGGCTCCCTCCTTTTTATTGATCCCAGTGTTGCAAAAGAGGCATTAAATTCCGTCAAGAACGGCATCATTGAAGACTTTGATGCGTTCTTTATGTGGTCAGCAAACCTTTTTGTGTTATTTACCTTTGCGGTTATGGTGTCACCACTTGGCAAGATACGCCTCGGTGGTAAAGATGCCGCGCCGGATCACTCGCGTGGCTCGTGGCTCGCAATGCTTTTTGCCGCAGGTATGGGTATTGGTCTACTGTTTTGGGGCGTTGCGGAACCGACCGCTTACTTCACCGACTGGTGGGGCACGCCATTGAATGTGGAACCAATGACACCGGAAGCGCGTTCGCTTGCTATGGGCGCTACGATTTTCCACTGGGGTATTCATGGCTGGGCTATTTATGCCATCGTCGCTCTTGCACTCGCATTCTTTGCATTTAACAAAGGCTTGCCTTTATCAATTCGCTCCGTATTTTATCCCATTTTTGGTGATAGAGCTTGGGGTTGGTTAGGTCACATCATTGACATCATGGCAGTACTTGCGACCCTATTTGGTCTCGCAACCTCGCTTGGTCTTGGTGCTCAGCAAGCCACCAGTGGTATTAACTATGTGTTTGGTACTGATGGTGGTTTTGGCATGCAGATGGGAGTGATTGTTTTTGTTACTCTGATTGCGATTGGTTCAGTCATTCGTGGTATTGATGGTGGTGTCAAGCTACTGAGTAACATCAATATGGTGTTTGCATTTTTGCTGCTGGTCTTTATCACCATTGTCTGTTTTGATATTGCAGTCACTGCGGTACCGCAAACTTTGCTCGATTACGTTGAAAACATCATCGGTCTTAGTAACCCTCACGGTCGAGAAGATGAAACTTGGATGCACGGTTGGACGGTCTTCTACTGGGCTTGGTGGATTTCATGGTCACCATTTGTCGGTATGTTTATCGCTCGTGTATCAAAAGGCCGCACCGTTCGTGAATTCTTGTTTGCTGTTGTGTTTGTACCAACCTTAATGACCATCATTTGGATGGGTATCTTTGGTGGGATCGCCCTTGATCAAGTCATCAACAATGTCGGTGAATTGGGAGCAAACGGCCTAACAGACATTTCGCTAACGCTGTTCCAAGTCTACGATCAGCTGCCATTTGGACATGTTATTTCAGTGGTTTCGATTGTTCTGATTCTGATTTTCTTTATCACATCATCAGACTCAGGTTCATTGGTTATCGATAGCATTACTGCCGGCGGTAAAGTGGATGCACCAGTGCCTCAGCGTATTTTCTGGGCATCTATTGAGGGGGCTATCGCCGCGATGATGCTGTGGATTGGCGGTACTGAAGCCTTACAAGCGTTACAGTCGGGTGTGGTTGCCACAGCGCTACCTTTTAACTTCGTACTGCTGTTAATGTGTGTTAGCTTGATTAAAGGCCTGAGAACAGAACAGCACTTGTATGTGAAGTAAACATCACCACTTACCATACACAAAAGGCCAGCAAATTTGCTGGCCTTTTTTAGTTGTATAATAACTTATATAAAAGTGAATATGGTTCAAAAATATTGCAACGCATTTCGAAAACCCATAAATACAGGCTCATAGCCTAATATTTATTTCTCATATAAAGTGGTATACTAAATTTTGGTATAACACATTACGAATGATTGCGATAATGGAAGCGAACGAAAAACTTTATCAAAAAATTGCGGCGCAATATAAGCAGCAGATACAAAGTGGTCAATACGCTGTCGGTGACATGCTGCCTGCAGAGCGCGTGATCTCTGAACAGATGGACGTTAGCCGTACTGTTATTCGTGAAGCGATGATCATGCTGGAAGTCGAAGGCTTTGTTGAAGTTCGTAAAGGCTCTGGAATTCGCGTGATTAGCCAAAGTGGTAATAGCGATAAAAGTAGCGAGATCTTGAGTCCTTATGATGAATTCATAAAAACCTGTGGGCCGTTTGAACTGCTACAAGCTCGGCAGTTGTTTGAAAGCAGCATCGCTGAATTCGCCGCGATTCAAGCCACCAAAAAAGATTTGGTTGAGCTAATGAAAATCCAAGAAAACGCGAAAGACGATGATTACTCGCGAGATTCTCATTGGGATCAGCAGTTCCATATTCAGCTTGCACGTTGTACTCAAAACTCGGCCATCGTGCACATCGCAGAAATGCTGTGTAAGAACCGAGAAAATAACCCTTATTGGAAAAAACTTCACGAGCACATTGCCGATAATCAAATCAGCAGCTGGTGCAGCGAACACGACCTTATCGTTCAAGCGTTAATCAAAGGTGACAGTAAAGCAGCCAAACATGCTGCCTGGATGCACATTGAAAATACGAAACAAATGCTATTCAACGCATCCAGCGATGACTATGACCGCTTCCTATTTGCAGACAGCCCATTGGTCGAACACCCATAATCAGAATAGTTGTTGCCACACAAAAAAAGCGCCAATCGGCGCTTTTTTATGATGAGACACACTTATAATGTAACCCCACTTTTGAATACCGCAATTTCCCTGAAATCATTGCGCTCATTACAGGTGGGTTCCCCACTGACATGAGCCGCAACCACCTCAACAAAATCACTTAATAACTCTGGCATCGTCATGCCTTCCACCAACTTCCCTGCGTTGAAATCAATCCAATGCTTTTTGCGTTCTGCTAACTGAGAATTGGTTGCGATTTTCATGGTGGGCACTGGTCCGCCGTAAGGCGTGCCACGTCCGGTTGTAAATAAAACCATGTGGCAACCACAAGAAGCCAACGCCGAAGTGGCAATCGCATCATTACCCGGAGCACTCAACAAATTTAACCCGCGCTGGGTAATGCGCTCGCCGTAGCGCAGCACATCCATCACTTTGCTCTGCCCCGCTTTCTGCGTACAACCGAGCGATTTCTCTTCCAACGTTGAAATCCCCCCAGCTTTGTTGCCTGGTGATGGGTTTTCATAGATGGGTTGGTTGTGGTCGATATAGTAACGCTTAAAGTCATTGATCATAGATACCGTTTGTTCGAACTTCTCACTGCTCACACAGCGATTCATCAATAGTTGCTCAGCACCGAACATTTCCGGGACTTCCGTCAATACCGACGTTCCACCATGAGTAATCACATAATCAGAAAACGCGCCTAACATCGGGTTGGCGGTGATGCCTGAAAATCCATCTGATCCCCCACACTCCAAACCAAAATTGACTTCACTTAATAGGCCTGGTTGACGATGATCTTGCTGCATTTTACTGTGCAGTGCTTTGAGCATTTCTACCCCAAATTCCACTTCATCGTCATGATGTTGGCATATCATGAATGAAACTCGGTCTGCATCGTAATCTGTAAGCGTGTCTTTAAAAGCGTTCACTTGGTTATTTTCACACCCAAGTCCCACCACAAGAACGGCTCCAGCATTAGGGTGACGAACTAAATTTTGCAGCAATAAACGTGTGTTGTAATGATCATCACCTAGCTGCGAACAACCATACTGATGAGTAAAAATGTGCACACCATCGATATCAGAAAGATCCACCTCCTGCTCTAACTGACGGGCCATCATCTTCGCCATCGCATTGACGCAACCGACGGTCGGAATAATCCACAGCTCATTACGGATGCCTATTTGACCATTGGCACGGCGGTAGATTTGCACTGGTTTATCCGCTAATGCGGTCTCTACCTGTTCAAATTCAGGAAGGTAGCGGTAATCATTCACATCACCAAGATTGGTTTTGATGTTCCCGTCAAACACGCGTTCGCCCTGCTTCACTGCCTGCGTCATATGACCAATTGGCGCGCCGTACTTAGTGACGATGTCACCCTCATTTAAGTCATACAGCGCCACTTTATGCGCCTGTGGTACTGCTTCGGCAAGTTCAAAATGGTACTTGCCGACAGACACCGACTGCCCAGCAGCAAGATCACCCAGCGCAACAGCGACATTGTCTTGCGGATTAATTTGGAAAATTGAGTTCATCGTAATCTCCCTCAACAACGCGCTAACGCTTCACGCATACCCAGTTGGCAAATATTACTGGCATCGATAACCACTTTGTCTAACAAGCCCGGCACTGACGTTAACGACATGCCCCAATGGTCATTTTGCTCAAGAACGCCTCTCACCAGCGTCTCAAGTGACAACGAACCTTGGTTCACCTGTGGCCAATGCTCCGCGAAAAAATCAATCCACGGCTGATCATCAGCCAGTGGATACGCGCCTGAGTCACGCTCACCACGATAAAAGGTGATCAAAGCGGCTAACGCGAACGTCAAGTAACGCGGTAATTGCTGACGTTGCTGTTGATAACCAATCAGTTGAGGCAAAATGCGCGTTTTGAACTTGGTCATACTGTTGAGAGAAATGGACAACAGCGCATGCTTAATAAATGGGTTTTTAAAGCGGTACTCCACATCTTTGGCAAAACTCGCCAGTTCATCTTGCGGTAGGGAGAGCGTCGGAATGATCTCTTCATAGATCACGTTTTGTAGATAATGGGCGATTTGCTCATCTTGCATCGATTCCCCCACGGTATCGATTCCAGCTTGAAACGCGACAGGTACCATTGCAGTATGCGCACCATTAAGAATCGCGACTTTACGCTCTTTATAAGGTTTGATGTCGTCAACAACTTTAATGTTCAGCGCATTGTCGCTGGTCAGCTGATCCAAACATAACGCGTTGTGTAACCACTGAGGGCCTTGAATCACGAATAAGTAAAAATTTTCAGCCGCAACCATAAAGGTGTCTTTATAGCCGACGCTCGCTTCAAGCGTTTCACTTTCCTCTTTTGGGTATCCAGTCACAATACGGTCAACCAATGTTGAACAGAAAGTGTTGGCATCTTCTAGCCACTGAACAAATTCCGGTGGCAATTGCCAATCATTGGCATAACGCAGCACAATGTCTTTCAGGGCATCGCCGTTATAATCGATCAGCTCGCACGGTAACAGTACCCATCCTTTATCAGCATCGCCATCAAACGCCACGAAGCGTTCCCACAATAAGCGCGTTAATTTAGCCGGAAAACTGCTTGGCGGCATATCGTCAAGCTTATCGCTGGCGACATAAGCGATGCCCGCTTCCGTTGTATTTGAAAACATAAAGCGCACATCGGGATTTTTGGCTAGCTCAATCACTTGATCAAACTCACCATACGCAGCAATCTCTTGATTGATTGAATAGATAATTTTTGACTGATTGACTTCTTGACCTTGTTCATTCAAACCACGAATAAACGTGGTATACAACCCTTGCTGAGTATTCAAACTCGGCGGAAAGTCACTAGCAATAGGGCGTACAATGGCCACACCTGCATTAAAATCGGTGTGTTGGTTAAGGTGGTCAATTTGCCAATCAACGAATGCACGCAGAAAGTTACCTTCGCCAAATTGAATAATTTTTGTTGGATATTGTGGGCCAGTAAAAGCATCACGGGATAGTTGTTTCATGGTGATTACCTACAAACGGTGAACCACCGTAAAAAGGCGGCTCACGAATTAAGGGCTTAAGACGCAAACGCGTCGGTCATTAAAGGCTGAAGTAACGTTTTGCGTTGTGATAGCAAATATCAGAGACCATTCGGCTTAGGAGCTCAAAGTCCGCAGGCGCTTCACCTTGCTCGACCCAATGACCAAGCATTTGGCACAGAATACGGCGGAAATATTCATGACGCGTGTACGACAGGAAGCTTCGGCTATCGGTCAACATCCCCACAAAACGGCTGAGCAATCCCAATTGAGCCAATTGCGTCATTTGACGTTCCATGCCATCTTTTTGGTCGTTAAACCACCAGCCAGAGCCAAACTGAATTTTGCCCGCAACACCCCCACCTTGGAAGTTGCCACACATGGTCGCAATCACTTCGTTATCACGTGGGTTCAAACAGTAAAGAATGGTTTTTGGCAGTTCGTCTGTTTTATCCAACGCACTCATTAAGTTGGCCAGCGGCGCTGCGACGAGTCCGTCATTGATTGAGTCAAACCCAGTATCCGGCCCCAAAATATCAAACATACGCTGGTTGTTGTTGCGTAAAGCGCCAATGTGATATTGCTGCACCCAACCACGTTTAGCGTATTGACGACCAAGATAAACCAGTACCGCCGTTTTAAACTGCGCGGCTTCTATCGTATTGACAGGCTCGCCCGCAAGACGCTTAGCCAGAATGCGATCCAATTCCGCCTCGCTTGCCTCTGCATACTCAACCGTATCCAGTGCGTGGTCTGCAATACAGCAGCCGTGATCAGCAAAATGCTGCAACCGTTGTTCGAGTGCTTGAGTCAAATCCCCAAAGCGGCTTATATCAACGTTAGAAACGTCACTGAGTTGTTCGATATAAGCTTTGAAAGTATCCAAATGAATATTAAATGCCTTATCAGGACGCCAACTTGGCAACATCTTGACGTCAAAATTCGCATCCTCCGCCACCAAGCGATGCTCAGCTAAATTGTCGATGGGATCATCGGTCGTACCGACCATTTCCACATTCATCTTCTGCATAATCGCTCGAGCGCTGAATTCGGGAGAAGCCAGCATTTCATTGCATTGATCCCACACGCGTTCAGCGTTGGTTTCATTCAGATTGATGTCAGTGATACCAAACGGACGGCGCAATTCAAGATGCGTCCAGTGATAAATAGGGTTACCGATGGTAAAAGGCACAGTACGTGCGAAAGCGAGAAATTTTTCTTTATCACTCGCATCACCAGTGCAAAAACGTTCTTCAACGCCATTACTGCGCATCGCGCGCCATTTGTAATGGTCTCCACGCAGCCATATGTCGGTTAAGTTAGTGAATTGGTAGTCGTCTGAGACTTGCTGAGGAGGCAAATGGCAGTGATAGTCGATGATCGGCAGATCCGCAGCAACCTCATGATAAAGACGTTTGGCAAGCTCGTTATGTAATAGGAAATCTTGGGAAAGGAAAGCACTCATATCACTTCTCTAGTTGTTATACCAATTTGAAAAATAATTACACCAAAAATTTAAGAAGTAAATATGAGCCTGTCATCAATTGCTCAATTAATGGCTATTTCATGATCTAAAATGGCCATTTAAAGCAGATTTGAACTAAAAATGTCAGTGAGTTCAAAGTTTTTTATATTGATTAAATGAATAGCAACAAATTTGATCTACCACTTAGTTTTTATGTCATACCAATTTTAGCATAAAGGGGAATAAACACTCTCCATCGTGTCTAAACGGTAAGGGATAACAATAATAGAACCTGCCCTCCACCATCAATGTGGAAGATTAACGACGGATTAATGGATAACGGCTCAACACTTCCAGGCACTTGAGCTCTCTGTGAGAAGCAACCTTGCTGGAACCAGTATTAACAAAGAGATGGATACAATGTCGACCATTAAGACAATTAACGAAGGTGTGAACAAAGTACTTTGCTACACACTGACCCTATTTATGGTGGTGATGATCGCAGCTGTCGTTTGGCAGGTCTTTACACGTTTTGTTCTTCAAGCCCCTTCAAACTTTACTGATGAATTATCTCGCTATCTACTTATGTGGATAGGGATTCTCGGCGGTGCTTACACGTTTGCCATTAAGCGCCACCTCGCACTCGAACTTTTAGCCCCCAAACTCCAACGACGAGGCCAACTTATTCTCGGTATGGTCATCAACGCCATCATCGTCATCTTTTCTTCTGTCGCCTTCATTTACGGTGGGTACGTTCTCGTATCGAGCACCTTAAATCATGGTCAGATATCACCTGGGATCATTATATTTGGTCATCACTTGCTGATTGGGTATGTCTATCTTGTGGTTCCAATCGCAGGATCGTTGATCAGTTATTTCGGCTTGGTGGATATCATCACCGCCGCATTCGAACTCAAAAAAAAAGAAGTTGAAATTCCCGCAGAAGGTAGTCTGTCATGACATTAATGGATCTTTTATTTTCGCAAGACTTCTTGCTTAATGCGCCCGACGCATTTTACGACATGTTTCCAGTACTTGTGCTGTTCGGTGTTTTAGGTGTCTTGTTATTGGTTGGTGTGCCTATCGCATTCTCGATTGGTATCGCTGCAATGCTAACCGTCTTTATCGATTTCCCAATCGATAAAGCCACCATTTTAATTTCTCAAAAACTCGCCAATGGCCTCGATAACTTCGGCTTGCTGGCTCTGCCATTCTTCATTGTGGCGGGTAACTTAATGAACCGCGGTGGCTTGGCAACGCGACTTATCAACTTTGCCATGCTCTTTGGTGGCCGCCTACCCGGTTCGTTATCTCATGTTAACGTGATGGCCAACATGCTGTTTGGCTCGTTGTCGGGGTCGGCTGCGGCATCCGCCGCGGCGGTAGGCGGTATCATGAAACCGCTGCAGAAGAAACATAAATACCCAATGGACTTCTCAACTGCCGTCAACGTGGCGTCTTGTCCATCAGGCTTGCTCATTCCGCCATCAAACATTCTGATTCTGTTTGCCTTGGTCAGTAGCACATCAGTGCAATACCTCTTTATTGCAGGCTACATTCCCGGCATTTTGATGGGACTTGGCATCATGATCGGTATTTTTCTGCTTGGTAAACGCTACAACATTCCAACTGAAAAAATCGTATTTAAAGAAAAAGCCAGCAAAGTGGTTTTAGATGCGCTGCCAAGTTTAAGTCTTGTCGTTATCATCATGGGCGGTATTTTGGCGGGCGTGTTCACAGCAACCGAAGCCTCTGCAATCGCGGTGGTCTATGCCCTACTTCTTGGCGTGCTGTACCGTGAACTTAAGATGAAAGACATGTTCCCAGTGCTGATCGAAAGCGTGGTAACAACATCAATTGTACTGCTGATGGTGGCAACGTCTTCAGCCATGTCTTGGGCCATGGCCAACGCCGACATTCCAACTTTCATTTCTGATTTCGTGATGGAAACGTCCACCAACCCAATCATGGTCATTCTACTTATGAATGTGATTCTGTTGGTAGTGGGTACCTTTATGGACATGACGCCTGCGGTACTCATTTTTACTCCGATTTTCCTACCGATTGCCACCCAGCTCGGTATTGACCCGGTTCACTTTGGCATCATCTTAGTGTTCAACCTCTGCATCGGTATTTGTACACCACCCGTCGGTACTGCCCTATTCGTTGGTTGTAGTGTATCAGATACCAAACTTGGCCAAGTAGTACCGAAACTACTGCCTCTGTTTGTGATCATGGTGTTGACCTTATTACTGGTCACCCTGTTCCCTGCACTTTCTTTATGGCTACCTGGATTGGCTGGCTATAAATATTAAAACCCTACAAAGGACATGATAATGAAAAAAATGAACAAACTGCTGTTAGCATGCGCTGTCTCTACCATGGCAGCGGGCAACGTATACGCTGCCACGTTGAAACTGGCACACGCACTGCCTACTGAGCATCCCGTTCACGCATCTCTAGACTGGTTTGCGAACCAAGTAAAAGCGAAAGCCAAGTTGCGCGTTAAAGTGTATCCAAACGGTACACTGGGTAACGAAACTAACTTGCTGCAAATGGTTCAAAACGGCACCATCGCGTTTACCAAAGTTAGTGCGGCGCCTCTGACTGCATTCGCACCAGACTACAAACTGTTGTCATTACCATACCTATACAAAGATCGTGACCAATACAACGAAGTACTCGAAGGTCCTATCGGTCAAGAAATCCTTGAGTCTTCTCATGACTCAGGTTTCGTCGGTCTTGCATTTTTGGATGCCGGTGCACGTAGTTTCTACACCGACAAAGCAATCAAAACCCCTGAAGATTTGAAAGGGTTGAAGATCCGTGTTCAAAACTCTGCTCTTGCCATCGACACCATCAAAGCACTTGGCGCAACCCCAGTACCACTGCCTTACGGTGAGCTCTACTCAGCATTGCAACAAGGCGTGGTTGATGGCGCGGAAAACAACATCCCGTCTTACTTCTCATCTCGTCACTACGAAGTGAAGAAAGTCTACTCTTACGATAAGCACACCATGGTACCGGATGTACTGGTTGTATCTGCTAGCGTTTGGGATTCTCTCACCGACGAGCAACGCAGCATCATCCGTGACGTTGCGAAAGAAACCGTGAAACAACAAGAAACCAACTGGAAAAACTACGTTGATAAGTCAATCAAAGAACTGAAAGGCTACAACGTCAGCTTCGTGGACAGTGACATCGCGCAGTTCCAAGAAGCCGTGAAACCCGTGTACGAAAAATTCCGTAAAGAAAATCCTGATCTGGTTCCTATGCTTGATCAAATTCAAGGAATGTAACCCTTGAGCGATGAGAAGTGCCGAACACAGGCGCTTCTCATCTTATTGTGACTGATAACTCTCTAGCCTTCGGATGTATACATGAGACTGAATCTCTCGACTCTTGAAAGCGCAAATGCGCACATCAAGCCTTCAGCGCAAAGCCTAAATGCCGATGTTGGTATTGTTCACTTGGGTTTTGGCGCATTTCATCGTGCTCATCAAGCTTTGATCACCGATACCGTTATGCGTGAGCATGGCGGCGATTGGAAAATCGTTGGAGTGAGTTGGGGACGCAGCGGTGTAGAAGCACAACTGGCGCCGCAAGATAACCTATATTCCGTCGGTGTGGGTTATAACGATGACTTATCAATTCAAGTGATTGGTGCCATCAAAGAAATTCTTACGGTTAAGCAAACCCGTGAAATTCTCGACTACATGTGCCGCGAGAAGGTGAAAATCGTCAGTTTAACCGTCACAGAAAAAGGCTACTGCCACCAGCCATCAACGGGCGATCTTGACTTAGCTCATCCATTAATTCAGCACGACTTGATCCACCTCGATGCGCCTCAATCGGCGATTGGTTTTATCGTTTCTGCGCTCAACCAACGTAAACAGCAAGGCATCGCGCCCTTCACTCCGATGAGTTGTGACAACCTGCCTGAAAACGGTCAGGTACTCGAGAAAGTGGTGCTTCAATTTGCCAAAGCGTTTGATGATGACCTCCATCAGTGGATCAAAGCCAACGTGACTTTCCCATGCACCATGGTCGATCGCATCGTGCCGCGTACAACAGACGCTGATGTCGCAAGAATTGAGCAGACACTGAGCGTGACCGATCAGGGCTGTGTGATGACCGAACCCTTCCTGCAATGGGTCATCGAAGATAAATTCGTTAATGGTCGCCCCCAGTGGGAAGCGACCTCGATAGACAATATTCAAATCACCCACAACGTGGTGCCGTTTGAGGAAATGAAATTACGTCTGCTCAATGGCACGCACTCGGCGATGGCTTACCTTGGCTATTTAGCGGGGTATCAAACCGTTGCCGACACGATTCATGATTCTGACTTCCACACCTTTATTCGCTATTTAATGGATGTCGAAATTACGCCTTCGATTCGTATCAAAGAAGTGGATCTTGACCATTACAAAGACCAGCTTATCGAGCGCTACCAAAACCGTGGCTTACAGCATCGGACTTGGCAAATTGCCATGGATGGGTCACAAAAGATTCCTCAGCGTATGCTGCAAACCCTCGCTTTTGCCATTGTTCAGCAGTATTCAACACCTGGTATCTATCTCACTTTAGCGGCATGGATTCGTTACACCAGTGGTCAAGATGAGCAAGGACAAGCCATTGATGTGCAAGATCCACTGGCAGAGCAATTTGCTGACATTTGGCACAGCGCTGGCAACAATTACGCCCAGGTTGTTGAGCAGTTTTTAGCAATGGATAACGTTTTCCCAGCACAACTTGCCGCAAAGCCTGAAGTGAAACAGCAGCTCACAGAAGCACTTGAACACATAATAAAACACGGAGCAAAAGCCAGCATTGAGCAATTGCTTCGCAGTAACCACCCCGCGTCACCCAGTGATTCACTGGCTGACGATTAAGTAGGACTCCGTACAAATGAAAATGACATTTCGCTGGTATGGCGAGGGCAATGACCAAGTTACCCTCGGTCACATCAAACAAATTCCAGGCGTTGAAGGGATCGTATGGTCACTTCACGACATGCCTGCAGGCGAGCTTTGGAGCGAAGAGCGCATTCTCAAAGAGAAACAAACCATCGAAGCGGCGGGCTTTAATATCGATGTGGTTGAAAGTGTCAATGTGCACGAAGACATAAAGCTCGGCTTACCAAGCCGCGACAAGTACATCGAAAACTACAAAGAAACCCTGCGTCGCCTTGCGAAAGTCGGCGTGAAAGTGGTGTGTTATAACTTTATGCCGGTCTTTGACTGGACACGCACGAGTCTCTACAAAGAAACCGAAGACGGGTCGAATGCGCTATTTTTTGAGAAAAGCAAAATCGAAAACATTGACCCTACCGAGCTTATCGAAACACTGTCTAAAAACGTTGATGTCACCATGCCAGGCTGGGAGCCCGAACGTTTAGACAAACTCAAAGAGACGTTTAAGCAGTATGAAGGTTTTACCGCTGAGCGCTTGTGGGAAAACTTGCAATATTTCCTAGACCAAGTGATCCCCGTGTGCGAAGAATGCAACATTAAAATGGGCATTCACCCTGATGATCCGGCGTTTCCTATTTTTGGTCTGCCACGCATTATCATCAACAAAGAAAACATCGGTCGCTTTTTAAATCTGAATACTAGCCCAGCCAACGGCTTGAGCTTGTGCACTGGGTCACTAGGTTCTGCCAACAATGACATTCCAAGCATTATTGATGAGTACCACGACCGTATCCACTTTATGCACATTCGTAACGTTAAACGTTATGACAATGGTGATTTTATCGAAACTTCACACCGTGCATGTGACGGTTCGGTCGATACGGTGAATGTGATAAAAACACTCCACAAACATAACTATCAAGGCTATGTACGACCTGACCATGGCCGTCATATCTGGGGTGAAGAAAAATGGGCGCGCCCAGGTTATGGCTTGTATGACCGCGCTCTGGGCATCATGTACATACTGGGGGTGTGGGATAACCTAAACCATCAGTAATATCGAGCATCACACGTAAGCGAGCCCATAACTTAACCATTCGTCACTCGCCTGCGTTAGGGACGGTGTGTTCCCAAGGATGGGGAATCTCACTCAAAAAAATGGTAACTCTGAGAGTTACCATTTTTTCATTAAGCGCCCGACCAAATTAGGATGATACGACCAACAGTGATCAAACATCGACATTAACTGTGGATTACCGTATTTCGACAAACTGATCGCGTGAAAACGATTACTGGCCCTTTTCAACGCACTCACAGCCTGTTCCATTTCCTCTGATTGCTTAGGTGCAATAAAGTCCGAGAGGACGACTAAATCGGCATTGCGATAGCGATCGCTCTGCATTACGTCAATCGCACGCTTGAGTGCCGGCTCAAGTTCTGTCCCGCCATGAAATCGATAAGAGAGAAAATCACTGGCTTCACGCAAGCCGTCTTGGCGTGTTAGCTCATAGGTAATCTGCTCGGTTGAAAACAGCATCACATAGCAGTCTCGGTCGCCGGCCAATGCGATTTGCATTAACGCATAAGCCATTGCTTTCGCGCACTGCTCTGGGAAGCCACTCATCGAACCTGATGCGTCAACGCATAAAATGAACGGCCCTTTTTCAATATCGGCTTGCTTATGCTCAGGCTCGTAGGATTTGACTTTACGCAGTGTCCGAGACTTGCCTTGCATGCGATAGTTCATTAAACGTTTGTCTACAAGGTGTTTGTAAAACACCACTTCCAGCTCAGGATAAGCTAAAAACATGGTCTCGTTTGGCAGAAGCTTATTAAGATCATCGTTCTCATGCACACCCACAATATCGTCAGTGGCGTGGTCCGACTTTTCTTCCACCATTTGCAACGCTTCATTCGGTGCTCGGTTGAGGTCAGGGTCATTCACATCACTTGCCATTCGCCCTAACTGCTCAGCAATCTCCTGCACCGTTTTGTGCTTTTGCAGAAAACTGGCGTGTTTTTTCATCACCGCAACGTCGCCTTTGCTCAGCTTGGCTGACGCCATATCCCACAACCGACCAACACTGGTTTCATCGCCATTTTCGGTGACTTTGTCCATGGTTTTCATAGTTTCCATGCGTTGATAGAGGTCGCGTAACACTTTCTCTTTGTTTGACTCAAGCTCATTAAGCTGAGCTTGGCGGATCGCTTCGGATAAGCTTTGATACCACTGGTCACAAAAATAATGAGGAAACATTGGGTTATTCACCCCTTTGTTTCGCTCCAGTAAGCGGCGAGCCTGCATGTAAAACGCTGAATGCCACTCAAGCTGTTTGATGATGTCGGGAATTTGTTTGAAGAAGGTCGCTTCATCCCAGTAAATCACCTGTTGATACAGCCCTAATTCATGCTGAAAGCGTTCTGTTTCACACACTCGGGTTATGCGGTTTTTGACATTGCCACGCCATTTCGCTAGGTGATTCTTAACCGACGCTCGCATACCGCGATTTTCAGCCATCATCATCACTTGCGACCGCGCCATTAAGTCATTAACCGCAGAGTCAATGATCCCTGAATCCGCAATCATCAAAGCCAGATTTAAACCATCTGCACCGAGCATAAACCTTCCTCAGGAGAAAAATTGCGTCAAATTCTTAAAACGAAACAAGGCGCGTTCCGATTCAGTTTTGACAGAATCTAATGTGGTTTGGAGTGTCTGTAAACTGGACTCCATGGCCAACGGCATATCTGCATCAATGAAGTTATGGGGTAATGCCGCGTGGAATTGATGACGCACATGACGAATCTGATGCTCAGCCTCGCTAAGTTGATAAGTGGCCTGCTGCGCTTTGTCTAACCATTTTTGGTACAAATCAGTATCCAGCCCTTGATGCGTGACCAAAGCCAGCAGTACCGCGCGATTAGCAATATCTTTCACCACGAGGCGACCTGACGAATCGGTATCAAAATGCAAACGACACATGCTGGTATTTTGGTTCACGTAACCATAAGCATCACCGTGGCCTTCACGAATCACTCGTTCAAGCTCATTTTTCGCCACATATATCCAGCGGCTATCTCCTTTTTCCGATTCAGACACAGACATATTACTTTGCAGCAGCACCAATTTCAGCAAACCGCTTGCGGTGCCCACTTGATAACTTTTCGCCGCAGACAAATCATAGTGAGTCACCTGCTTTTTCAATATTCCATTGCTGGTCTCGGTGGAGAGCGTCATGGCATAGTGTTCATCAAGCGCAAGTTGCACATCCTCCATCTCTTCACGACAGAGGATAATTTGGCGCTCCACATCTTGCTGGTCAAATGCTCGCTCGAGTGCAAAGCGGCGAATCACATCTCTCACCACATCGCGCGATTCAGGGCTATTCCACAAACAGTCTTGAAGCAGTAATAAATCCAGCGGATTGATTTCATCACGGCCATTGAAGAAAGCACTCGCTTTTAACAGTTTGACCGCTTTTTTCCATCGGCGGTCAGAGACATACATATCCACATGACCCGCTTGCTTTTCGGCCTCTTCCAACATGGTTTTGAGTTCGAACAGCTTCTCAAACACGTTGTCACCAAGACGCAGCGTGTCTAGCTGCTGTTGCCAGCTGCGATACTCTTGGTCGGTGATCGCCAATCCTTCAGGGATCTTCGCCTCTTCATTGGTTCCGACCGTTAGCATGGATTTAAAGTTTTGCTTATTCTGAATTCGATTCACGAAAACACGTACCAGCATACGGTCATACAATGCCTCTAAGCCGCTGTCCTCATCCGGTAATTCGTTTGACGCCGATACCAACAGACGCATCGGAACACGTTCTATCTCACTGCCATTTTTGAAGGTTTTTTCGTTAACCACGGTGAGCAGCGTATTGAGAATCGCCGGTCCCGCTTTCCAGATTTCATCTAAAAAGACCACTTGCGCAGTCGGTAAGTAGCCATCCGTTAGGCGTACATAGCGACCATTATCTTTGAGCTCTTGAATACTTAATGGTCCAAACACCTCTTCTGGCGTTGAGAATCGCGTCATTAAGTATTCAAAATAGGACGAGTTATCAAACGCTTGAATCAAGCGTTTTGCGATAAGACTTTTAGCGATACCGGGCGGGCCAAGCAAAAACACGCTCTCGCCAGCCAACGCAGCAAGCAAACACAGTTTAATGGTGTCTTCACGTTCATAAACCCCGTCAGCTAAAGCTCGAGCCAGCTTATTGATGCGTTCAGAGAGCAACGCTTTTTGCGAATGGGAGGCGGGGTTTGGATTCATCATGAATGCGCTCCTAAGAAGGCGATAGCGTATTTAAAACCGTTTATACAGTTGTTATTATTTTGTTACAAGTGATTTTCTATCAGAAAACACCACCTGCCAGAAGGTGTAGTTTAACACGGCGTACAGCAATCTATGTTTTCACAAATGAAATCATACATTTCTATTACGGTTAACCGAGTTATTCATAAACTCACTTATGATGCTTTCCATTACCTGAGTAAATCGCTAAGGTAGAGATAGAACACGTCAGTTATCGAATATTAATGAATATATTAAGCTCTAAAACCATTCACAGTTGGAAACGGATCTCGTTAGTCGAAGAACACGTTGAACTTCCAAATGGTCAAAATATCACGCATACCACTATCGTTCATCCCGGCGCTGCAGTGATTCTGCCTATTACTCAAAGCGGCGACATTCTTCTCATCAATCAATATCGTCCATCACTCAAAAAATGGTTACTTGAATTGCCCGCAGGAACGATTGAGGAAAACGAAACGCCCGAAGTTTGTGCCCAGCGTGAACTCGAGGAAGAAACCGGGTATCAGGCTGGCCGATTTACTTCATTGGGACAGGTCACCCCACTTGCCGGCTTTTGTGATGAAATCCAACATTTGTTTGTCGCCAACGATTTAGCCCTGAGTAACCAGCGCCAGTGTGATGACGATGAGGTGATCGAAGTGCTCACACTCAGTGTTGAAGAGCTAGAACAAAAAATCATTGATGGTGAGATCAGTGACACGAAAACCATTGCCTGTTTAGGTAAAGCGCGCTTGTGCGGTTATATCTGACACAGCCATCGATAATACTTATCTAACCATTACATGGTCTTAGGCGTCCTCGTGTTCCGCGCCAGTTAGCCAGAACACTCAAAAGTGGCATTCGTGCCACGCAAATAACATTATTAATACTAAAAACATTCTTAATACTAAAAGCAATTGCACCAGCAAAGTCAGCAATCACAACCCGAGGAGAACTACATGGATTTTCGTTCTGATACCGTAACCCAACCCACTCAAGCAATGCGTGACGCAATGGCTAATGCCATTGTTGGAGACGATGTCTACGGTGATGACCCGACCGTCAATGAACTTGAGCAATGGGCAGCGGAAAGACACGGCTTTGAAGCCGCACTGTTTACCTCTTCGGGCACCCAAGCCAATTTGCTTGGTCTGATGGCACATTGTGAGCGTGGTGATGAATACCTGTGCGGCCAACAGGCACACAACTATATGTTTGAAGCCGGTGGCGCGGCGGTATTAGGTTCAATCCAACCTCAACCTATTGAAAATAACCCTGACGGTACGCTTGATTTTGATAAGCTAGCGGCGGCGATCAAGCCCAATGATTTTCACTTTGCTCGCACCAAATTGTTGAGCTTAGAAAACACCATTAATGGCAAAGTGCTGCCCCTTCACTATATGGCGCAAGCACGTGAATTTACCAATCAACACGGGCTGTCTTTACACCTCGATGGTGCGCGCGTTTACAATGCGGCGATAGCACTTAATGTCGATATTCGGGAGATAGCCCAATACTTTGATTCGATGACGGTCTGCTTATCGAAAGGGCTTGCGGCGCCAATTGGTTCTTTGCTACTTGGCTCGGCCGATTATATTCAAAAAGCACGTCGTCTCAGAAAGATGGTCGGTGGTGCGATGCGCCAGGCAGGGATTTTGGCGGCCGCAGGGAAGCTTGCCCTCACGGAACAAGTCATGGCGTTAGAAGCGGATCACCGCAACGCCAAGCGTCTCGCAGAAGGCCTTGCTGAATTGCCAGGGTTCAACGTCAATCCGGACTTTGTCCAAACCAACATCGTCTTCGTAAAATTAGCAGAGAATATCGATGTTCACTTTATTGCAAAAGCACTGAGTGACGCTGATATCACCATTTCGCCAAGTAACCCACTGCGTTTAGTCACGCATAAAGACATCTCAAATGATGACATTGAGCTGTTTCTTACCAAAATAGCGACTCTGATTTAACCTTTTGGTTGCTATTGAATTAAAACTTGATCTTACCACATTGAGCTTCCCCTAAGGGGAAGCTTTATGCTCTTGCGACTTAGTTGATACGCGTCAGGAGCCAACATGCGTTACTTCTTCACTTTACTGCTGTGTGTACTTGCTTTGCCGACGTTTGCTCAGGGCAACCCCGAGCAAGGAAAAATTAAGTCGCCAAGTTGTGTTTTCTGCCACGGTAAAAACGGCCACGCCGTCGATGCCCAATACCCCAATTTAGCAGGGCAAAATGCCGAGTATCTTTATCGAGCAATGAAGGCTTACCAACAAGGTCAGCGTGAATCGCAATTTGCCAAAATGATGCAAGCCCAACTCAGTAAATTAAGCGATCAAGATCTTAAAGATGTGGCTGCCTTTTACGCTAATCAGTCGGCCAGTGATTGACAAGCATCAGCCGGTCGGCGCTGCGCATAATGGGTACTAATCTGACTAAAAGTGGCTTGTGTATAGCCTTGCGCATCACCCGACTTATTTAAGTTATACACGCCAGCTTTAAAGTACATATACTCCCCACCTCTATCGTACCCACTATCCGTCATATCGATTGTTTGCTCTCGTGGCGCTTTGCCTTCTCTTAGCAATTGAAACGTCAATAGATTGCCTTCAACGATGATCTTATAACTAAACGTTTCATTCAGCGCGATACCATCTTTTGGCTCCGGCGCATGATCTTTTCGACTTCCAACTACATCAAACCAACGCGTGTGACCACGAGTATTTTCGTGAGCTAGATACAGCGAACCTCGTTGGTGATTGGGTAGTTTACGATAATGGACTCGAATCGGCTCACTGTGGGTTGCATGAATTTGCCCAATGACCACTCGTCCAACTTGCTTGCGTTTTCCGGTGGTCGTGACATGGTTCACCGCTAACGTCGCCTCTAACCGACCATCTACGCCCCCAGCTTGCTGTATGTCCTCTTTGGGGGCCGATGAGAAAACCCAATTATTCAGTGTCACACCCTGTGTTTTGATGTGTTTATTGCCACAGCGTAACATGCTGCGCAGTTCTGAGCGTGTGTAGGTTGTGTTTGTCGTTCTCGCCCCGCTTACTGGCGAGCGAAATATCAAACTTCCATCAGGCTGTTTGACAAAATAAGGCGGATACTCAAACCCTTTAGCCAAGTCATACTCTTTAATCATATCCGCTTTACCGGAACGATCATCATCCACCGGCAAGGTAATCGCCCACTGATTGAGCGAAATGTCACCTGCATGGGCGAAAGCCACATTGAGCAGTAGCCCAATTGCAAAGTATTTGAGTTTGACATGAACGTGTTTCTTCATAGAAATTGGTGACCTAGCCAGCGAAAACACCAATATCGCACACTCAAAAGCCAAGGAATGCTAGTTCTCACAAAAATCTGAATCCGCTTGACGATTTTGTCACGAAGCCGTGACATGGGTTAATTTTTTGTTCCACTTAAACGCTCTACCTCATTGGCCTTGCCCCAACTAAACCATACTTAAGGATGAGAATTGTCGTCTTCAAAATCCATGCAGCCCTCACTTGTTCACCCTCTTCAATCTCATTACCACTCTCAATCGGTCATACCTTGGTTGATATTCCACCTAGGTTGAGAAAAGAACTAAATTGGCAGCAAAAACCTTAAACGCACATCGAGCTTCTTTATTATCGATAGAAGCTTGTTGACCGCGAGAGGCTTTATTATGTGCATCCATTTTTAGCTCCCTGTGTAAATTTCAATCGCGCTCCGTACGAATTCTTCGACCATTTCGTTATTCCATCGACTCATTACAACTTTCAAGGAAACCATCATGAGTAGCATTATTATCGGTTCTAGCAACACCAACGGCAGTGGTTCTGCAGCCAACTTAACGCCAGACAATGGGCAACTCATTACCTTAGAGCCCAGTGAATACAACAATGACTATTACTGGGAATACTATTACAGCGATGACCTCGTTTACGCGGATCTTTATGGCACACAGCGCGGAGAAACGCTCTATGTAGAAAATCTCGCTGAATGGAATGCCGAGGGGGTCAAAGAGATTTCGATTGAATCAGGCACTGACTATGACACCTATAACTACCTTGATGACATTATCATCGATGGGTTCGTTGACGTGAATATTCGCTTAGATGATCACACCGACATTGGCGCTGATCACCTCTACGTTGATATTGACTCGGCCAAGCGCGCGACCATCGATACCAGTGAGTTAGTCTTTCACCATGAGGATGGCACCGTCAGCGATATGAACAACTACATTTCGATTTCAGTGACCAGCAATAGTGCCAGTTGGAGTAACCTATTTTCGATCAAGACTGGAGCGGGCGAAGATACTGTCGATCTCTATGAACGCAGTTCCGACAGTGGCTCACAATGGACAGAGTTTGATATCGACCTAGGCGATGGTACTGATCACTTCTACTTTGATATTTCGGCCGCAGCGAGCAGTCGCCAAACGCGAGATGTCGACGGCGGTGAAGGTACTGATTACCTGTATCTATATCGAAATATGGAAGATGTTGACTTTACCAATTTCGAGGTTGTCGCTGCCTACTACCCGACGCGAAACTATGACATTACCCTTGATCAATCGTTACTCGCCAATAATCATGGTGCCGATGAGGGACTCATCGTCGCAAACTTAGACGTTAGCTTTAGCGATGATTATGACGATCTTCAAGTGTCAGAACTGACAGAACAACAAGCGTTGTATATTACCAATACCATGGAAGACTTCTATTTAAGCCGCGTTGATGTTGAAGATTTTCAGGCAGTGACGCTCTCTTACGGAGATGATAGCTACACCATGTTTACCAACGAAACGGAGCTCGCTTGGTTTAATTAAATCGTTTGTCATCCAGCCCTCTGAAGCCGCTTTACGCTTTAAAAGCGGCTTTGAATAAATCCAGCCAGCTTTGGTTGTAACCACTGTCTCAGCACTCGAAAAATAGCAGAAGTATGATTGTCATTGGGCTCTGTTTCGAATTTTGCGTAAGATGGCGATAACAACCCCCCATTCCTACATCAGGAGCACTCAATGTTAGTTACCTTTCGTTGCCACAGTTATTCTAGCGTTACCATGTTTGGTGATATTGCACTTCAATTAATTAAGATGATGGGGCATAGCGAAACAGTCCCCGGCTCTCTTGCCGCAAAAGACATACCTAACGCGTTAGATTCATTGATGGCCTCACTTGCGAAACAAGCGGCCCAAGAGTCCTCATCCAATAACGATGAGAACAGCGATGACGACGAGCAGACTGAGCCCAGTGTTGGGCTTAACCGCCGTGCTTATCCACTCATTGAGCTGCTTAAATCCGCGATAAAGAATGAAGATGATGTGATGTGGGAAGAATAAGTCACATGTAGTGCCACTCGGCGTGACGCTACTGTGCCTTCAGCATTCAACACCGACAAACTAAAAAGGCAGCGAGCCCATGTTGCACGCTGCCTTTTCATTATTCACCCGCTGAGAGAAAGGGTATAAAAATTAATTCTGATGGTTTTAATATATGTAGCATAAACTATCACTGCAGCTCGTTCATGATGAGAATGCAGCTCAAAACGAGCGAAAGCTATTCATGCCAATTTTGATCAAGCGTTCTTCCGTTAGTTGTTTGAGGTAACGGACCCTAGCATAAACACCGACTACGCTTTTGTGGACTGATAACGAAACCTATTCTAAAAACACTATTTTCACCTAGTAGAATAAAAATATTGTTTTAATTTAAGTAAGCCCTCTCTTTCGAGTTTTTCTAGATTTAAGCGCTGAGGATTACCAGGAATATCGTCAGGTAAATAGAATCTCCCATTACGCTCTTGGGGAATATTTAACGCATAGTCACTGACAGGTTGGCTAATCGGTTCATGAAACTCAATTAATTCATCATCATTGAATAACGTGCCAAATAAAGCGCACAAGTAAACGCGCCCGCCCGACATAAACCTCAGCCCTTTTTCACGGGCAAGGTCACGTATGGCGATAAGGTCATCAATTCGTGTCATTCGCCCAACAGAAGGTTGTAAAACATCAACGCCCTTTTCGGCATATATTTCAAACTCATAGCTAATACGCATCGATTCACCAAACGCAATCGGAACATTAACCCCAGTCTCTTTTAATTGACGAATACCATTCATATCATTGGCGTGAATCGGCTCTTCCAACCAAGCAAGATGATAAGGCTCTGTTAATTCAGCAAACTTCGCAGCCGTTGCCACATCCCATTTTTGGTTCGCATCAACAGCAATCTCAATATCAGGGCCAACTGCGGCGCGAACTTTATCAATACGGCGCAGATCTCGTTCCATCTCTGCACTGCCAACTTTAAACTTAACGGTTTTATACCCTTCGCTAACATAACGCTGCATGTCATCAACGAGTTCTGAGTCCTCAAGTAAAATTGAACCGCCACCTTTATACGCATTTGCCCAATCTTTCGTGGCACCTAGAAATCGGTGTAATGGCATATTTTTACGCTGAGAGAGTAAATCCAGCATCAAGGTATCCATCTTGCCAAGACACACGGCCTTTTCACTTTGGCTGCCACTATTTCTTACTTTCCAATATAAAAACTCACGCCACTCATTAAAGGTGCGAGTTTCACCGGTTAAAATCAGCGGCAAAATCGTATTGATAAATGTTCGGTCAATGGCTAGGTAATGGGCTACAAACCCCTCAGAGTCGTAAAGCTCTATACAACCTGTCTCCGGCGCAAACTTGCCAAGCCCACCGGTCCCATCTTGAAAAACTCGAGGCAAGGAGATCGGGTCAAACTCATAGTAAATGGCTTTACGAAAGCTCAGTTTTTCATCAAATTGGTAACGAAACATTGTTATCCTCATATACTTTCTTCTAAAGAAAAAACCAACTTGTAATACAAGATTAATTTGCTTGATGAATAAAATGTAACAGATAACAAGTGGTATAAATGCTGGAAAGATCGAATAAAAACGAAGTTTTTCATTATTTTATTGCAAATAATAACAAGCCATGATGTGAGTCACATTTTATCCGGGTGGAAAGGTTGCGCCCTCGCCTAACTTGTATTACAAGTTATAAGATGAATTTATGAGGAGTGATAGCCAATGAGCCCCCCAAAAAACGGCCGTTTGTCGACACAGGTTGTTCAGCAAATTGTTAACGATATCGATAACGGGACCTATAAGCCCGGCGATAAACTACCAACAGAATATCAATTGATAGAACGATTTGGCGTTAGCCGA
This sequence comes from Vibrio sp. AK197, assembly GCF_053903115.1. Classification (NCBI taxonomy): domain Bacteria; kingdom Pseudomonadati; phylum Pseudomonadota; class Gammaproteobacteria; order Vibrionales; family Vibrionaceae; genus Vibrio; species Vibrio sp. AK197. Next base: position 396,481 of record NZ_CP096429.1, on the reverse strand, counting down.
ACGGTGATACGAGAAGTTATCGCTAACTTACGCGCCAACAACTTAATCGAGACTCGTCAAGGTAAAGGCGCATTTGTCATGCAAAAGCCCTCTCTTGAACTTTTTCAGTTGAAACATTCTGGCGCCTCTGAGGCGGATGAGCTTGGCTATATCTTAGATTTGCGTATTGCGATTGAAGCTGAAACAGCACTTATGGCAGCAAAATATCGTACTGATGAAGATCTAACGCGAATTAAGGCTACGCTGGATGAAATGGTTCGCCTGGTTGATGAAGAAAAAAATACCCGTCAAGTGGATCTCAACTTTCACTATGCAATAGCGATTGCCTCCAAAAACCCGCACTTTCTTGGGCTACTTAAATATATTGACAGCAGCTTGATGGCAAAAGAGCAGATCACCCCAGCGTCTCGAAAGTTACAGGCTTTAAAGGAACACGAACAAATTTGTCATGCTATCGAACAACGGGATCCAGAGGCCGCAAGGGCAGCGATGAGGCTCCATCTTTCTAGCACTCGACAGCGACTGACCACAAGGCTCAACGATCGTTAATCTAATCACCGTCGCTCGTAAAGAAAATTAAAGATTATCCACAGATGAACACATAACTATTACGTGCGGTAAAGCACTTTGACCACATGCCAACCAAATTTGGTTTTGACTAAATGTGGCGTTAGAACTTCACCATTGAAGCAGACTTTATCAAATTGAGGCACCATCTGACCGCGACGAAATTCTCCTAAGTCGCCCCCTTTCTTACCCGATGGACACGTTGAATATTTCTTAGCCAGGGTTTGAAATTTCGCGCCGCGCTTAAGCTGCTGAATGATGTCTTCAGCTTGGGATTTATGCTTAACCAAAATATGTAATGCGGCTGCTGTATTTGCCATGATCATTCTCAACTCAGTTTTGTATGGCGCGGATTGTACCCCAACTCCGAATCCGGTTCATCTGCGAATGCACAGGTAAAGACATCTGGACTGACCTGTAAGATAAAAATGGTGAATCGGATTTATTGTTTCCTGCAAGGAGGACGCATTTTCTTTAAAGATTCTCTGCTTTTTCTTGCAGATAAATACCAAGTCGTTACTATTTAACTCATTAGTTTAGGTCAAAGAATTATCGCTATGGCAAAAACCACTAGTAAAGCAAACCAATCCCAGGGCATGTTAATTTTCACTTTAAACATGCAAAAACAAAAGTTTGCTATCGGTACATTGAAGGTACGCGAAATTGTACCTTACATGCCCACCACGCAAATTCCCTATTCACACCACCATGTGATTGGTGCTTGTACGTTTCGTGGTATCACGGTTCCTGTGATTGATATGGCAGCCGCGATCGGTTTTCGTCCCATTCAGCCTGAAGAGTATAAAGACAGTTATCTTATCGTCACTGACTGCCTGCGTACTGTGGTGGCCTTTATGGTACGTTCCATCGAGAAAATCATCGAATGTAACTGGCGAGAGATTGAATCGGCACCCAAAAGTGCTGGAAGCAACGTGTTCGTCACTGGCGTGACACGTTATGAAAATGAAATCATCCAAATGTTGGATGTCGAATTATTGCTTTCGAAAATTTATCCTCAATACGAATCAGCCAAAGTTCCAATGCTAACCGATGTCGAGCGTGAGCGCCTCAAAGCACTGAATATTCTGCTTGTAGATGACTCTTCAATTGCACGTCGTCAGTTGTCTGAAGCATTAGATAGCATCAATGTGCCTCATCAGATCTGTAATAACGGGATGGATGCTCTCGAACTGATGCGTTCGCAAGCGTCTCAGGGTCGACGAGTCGATTTGCTGGTCAGCGATATTGAAATGCCCGGGCTCGATGGTTATGAATTGTCATTCGAAGTACAAAACGATCAAGACCTCAAAAACGCCTATATTATTTTGCATACATCCCTCTCCAGTGAGATGTGCTTAGATCAAGCTCATCAAGTAGGTGCTCACGAAGCGCTATCTAAGTTTAATGCGGGGGAATTGATAGAGGCGATGCTACGCGGCGCGGCCAAAATTGAGAAAGAAGCGCACGCTTAACGCGCTAATACCCAAAGACGATTAGCCCACAGATGAAAAGGAGCCGACCGGCTCCTTTTTTGTTTCTCACTTTATTGGATAAGCCCCAACGCGCGCTGCTGAGTTTTGGTTAACTTACTTGCCACCAGCTTATAGGACTGCTCGCACAAGTCTTGAATCAAGCTATCTTCGACATCACCATTATAATAGACCGTGATCCAATGCCTTTTGTTCATGTGGTATCCGGGAGTAATGTCAGTAAACTGCTCGGTCAGTACTTCTCCATCATGAGGCTGCGCTTTGAGCGTCACATAATCCCGACCATGGCGGCGTGACAGAAGAGCGAACATTTTAGCTCTAACTTTATACACGGTGGCTTCAGGGCCAAAAGGCTCACTCGCTTCAGCCCCAAGCATTTGGTCTAAAAAAAGCCTTAACTCATCGTGTCTCATGTCAACTTCTCGCTATTCAAATTGATTTAGCCATTGTTTCATCAATTGATTCAACTCTCTGAGCTGCTCAGGAGCCAAACCTTGCGTCAGTTGATTTTGCGTCTCCACATGAACGTGAATCAGCTCATCAATGAGACTCAAACCTTGCTCTGTCAGTTTCACTTCCACACTACGACGATCTTGTTCACTGTGTGTACGTGTGATCAGATTCTTCGTCTCTAGTTTATCGATGCGATTAGTCATCGCGCCTGACGTTAGCATCATAGAATCCATCAGCTTAGAGGGAGTCAGTTGATAATCGCCACCACTGCGACGTAGCGTTGCTAGTACATCGAACTCACCTTGTGTTAATCCATATGATTTATGTAACGCCGAAACTTGAGTTTCTAAGTATTTGTAGATTCTCATAAAGCGCCCCATTAGCGCCATACTGTCTGTGTCTAGCTGTGGAATTTCCTTATCCCATTGGCTGATCACGCGATCAATTGCGTCCATTGATTTCCTTGATTATATTGGCTGGCTTAAAAATATCTTAACATAAAGATACTTTACAAACCTAATTTACCCGCGTAAAGTTGCGCACAGTTATCTCAACGTAAAGATAGTTTATATGAATATATTATTCGCGATGATTCCCGCCTTCTTTTGGGGGACCACTTATGCAGTAGCGCAGTACACACTACCGGACTGGCCCCCGCTACTGCTCGGCGCGCTTAGAGCGTTGCCCGCTGGAATCATTTTGCTGTGCTTACGACCATCGTTTCCGACAAAAAACGATATCAACAAACTCGTATCACTGGGTTTAGTCAATATCGCGGCTTTTTTCAGCCTGATTTTCGTTATGGCGATGACGCTACCCTCTGCCATTTCAGGTGTGGGGATGATTTCTGTTCCCGTCTTTGCAATGCTTTTTCATTGGCTGATGAAAGGCAAAGCACCTTCAGTAATTCAAGGCGTATCTGGTGCTTTACTGGTTGTTTTAGCGTGGCGGTTATTTGACCCAGGAAAAATCTCACTATCAGCGATCGGCCTTGCCGCTATGTTTATTGCCATCATGTGTATTGTTATCGGAAGTGGGCTAACAAAATCGCTTGGCAATCGTATCCACTGGTGGACAGTACTGACATGGCAACTCATTTTTGGTGGCGTAATTCTCGCTGTAATCTCATTGGTTCATGCACTGATTACGCCAGAACCCTATTTACACGCGGTTCAAAACCTAGATTTAACCAACATGGTCGGCCTAGTTTGGATTGTGGTAATGAACACAGCACTCGGTTACGGCTTGTATGTATGGCTATTACAGCGTATGACGGTGGTCGACTTCACATTTGGTGGGATCGCTAATCCAGTTGCAGGGATAATGGCAGGGTTGGTATTACTTGGAGAAACCTACACTCATGAGCAATATCTATTGATGGCTGGCATGATCATAATGTCATTGATGCCTCAAATTGTTTCTAGTATTAAAGTACGTTGGCGACTTCACCATGCCAACTCCTACTAGTACACCGATAACCAACTAAAATTGTCGATAAAGGCGAACTGCTAGCAGATTCGCCTTTTTTATGTCTCAACATTGTTCATTTCTCACTCTCTCCTAGTCGATATTTTGATAGTCACTTTTCTATTTACGACATCACTTTTCCATTTACGTCTAATCATTAAACTTTGATAAATTAAAGCTCAAAAATCATACAAACCACCCTCTCAAAACATAGACCCGTAAAATATTTTTATTAAAATAAAGCACTGATAATTAAGAATTAATGCAATCCCCCCCCTAAAATAAACCTCAAATACACCAAAAACTCATTTGAGATCTAATTATTTTCCCTGTAACCTTATTTTTAATTAATCGTTCAATAAAAAAAGGTGGAAGCGTTAATGCCGAAGGTAGGGATGCCAAAAATTCGTAAACCACAATTAGTCAAAGCCACGATGGCAGTGATAGGAAAAGTGGGACTTCATAGCGCAAGTATTGCCTTGATCAGCCGTGAGGCAGGTGTGTCGACAGGCATCATCAATCATTACTTTGGTGGCAAGCAAGGTCTTCTAGAAGAAACCATGCGTGTCATACTTCGACAGCACTCTCACACCGTAAAAACCGCTCTAAAAGCACTTCCTGCTGATGCTCACCAGCAGAGAATTAACGCCATCATTAATGCCAACTTTGCAGGGTTTCAAACTCAAAGCGAAGTCACCAAAACTTGGTTAGCGTTTTGGTCTTATTCAATGCATGACGACCAATTGAAGCGTCTACAGCGCGTCAATGAAAAACGTTTGATTTCACACCTACGTTTAGAGTTGAAATCACTTTTACCAATGGATAAAGCAAATTTGGTTGCTGTAGGCATTGCAGCACTGATTGACGGTATGTGGTTGAGAGGCGCATTAACGCCTGACGGCATTAACGCGCAAGCTGCGCAGATCATCATTAACGATTACCTCGAATTACAACTAAAAAAACACCAAAATTAATAACTTAAGTCAGGCCTTAAAATGGAAAAACACGCTTTATACATTAACGGTCAATACTCAGAAGCCTCTTCTGGCGAGACCTTTAACACTCTAAATCCAGCCACTGGAGAGATCATTGCAGAGGTAGACCAAGCCTCGAGTAATGACATTGAACGCGCGATAGAAGCGGCCAAAGCAGGCTTCAAAGTCTGGTCAGCCATGACAGCGATTGAACGCAGCCGCATTCTGCACAAAGCCGTCGCCATTTTGCGTGAGCGCAATGGTGAATTAGCCGCGCTTGAAGTGATGGATACCGGTAAACCGTTACAAGAAGCTTTGGAAGTAGACATTGTGACGGGTGCCGATGTTATCGAATACTACGCAGGCTTAGCCCCAGCAATGCAGGGTGAGCAGCAGCCACTAGGAGAGAGTCAATTTTACTACACTAGACGCGAGCCTCTTGGCATTTGCGCAGGTATCGGTGCTTGGAACTACCCGATCCAAATCGCGATGTGGAAATCTGCACCAGCACTCGCCGCTGGGAATGTCATGATTTTTAAACCTTCCGAAGAAACACCGCTTAGCGCCCTAAAACTGGCAGAAATTTTCACGGAAGCTGGCCTGCCTGACGGTGTTTTTAATGTGGTTCAGGGGGATTACCGTGTTGGTCAAATGCTGACCGCGCATCCTGATATCGCAAAAGTCTCATTCACGGGCGAATCTGGTACAGGCAAAAAGGTCATGTCAGACAGCGCAAAAACTCTCAAGTCTGTCACCATGGAGCTCGGCGGCAAGTCGCCTTTGATCATTTTTGATGACGCTAAATTGGACCAAGCGGTGTCAGCTGCGATGGTCGCCAACTTCTACACCCAAGGCGAAGTGTGTACCAACGGCACCCGCGTTTTTGTCCACGAAGGCATTTACGACCAATTTCTCCAACAGCTAAAAACACGCACTGAAAAGCTCGTTGTAGGCGACCCGATGGATCTGAACACACAAGTTGGCGCTCTGATTTCTAAAGAGCATTTAGGTAAAGTTCTGACCGCCATCGAAGGCGCTAAGCAAAGCGGCGCAACGCTGCTAACCGGCGGCTATCAAGTCACGGACAACGGCTTAGATAAAGGCAACTTTGTGGTTCCTACCGTGTTTGTTGATTGTGAAGATGACATGGCGCATGTCCAGCAAGAGATTTTTGGCCCGGTGATGTCAGTATTAAAATTTTCAGATGAAGATGAAGTTATCAAGCGAGCAAACCAAACGGATTATGGTTTAGCTGGCGGCGTGTTTACGCAAAACCTATCACGCGCGCATCGCGTTATTCACCAAATTCAAGCTGGAATTTGCTGGGTGAATACCTGGGGTGGTTCTCCTGCAGAAATGCCTGTTGGAGGTTACAAACATTCCGGCGTTGGGCGAGAAAATGGTCCAGAAACGCTGCTTCATTATACGCAAACTAAAAGTGTTTATGTCGAGCTGGGTGATTTCGAGAGTCCTTACGCGTAACTTCTAGGAGGGAACCAAGATGAAACAACACTACGATTATATTATCGTCGGTGCGGGATCCGCTGGTTGTGTATTAGCGGATCGCCTCACAGAGTCGGGGCAATTTGACGTCCTTTTACTGGAAGCGGGCGGTAGCGATAAGAGTATTTTTATCCAAATGCCGACCGCGCTCTCCTACCCGATGAACACCGAAAAATATGCATGGCAATTTGAAACCCAACAGGAAGTCGGTCTTGACGGCAGACGCTTACATTGCCCTCGCGGCAAGGTGCTTGGTGGTAGTTCATCGATAAATGGCATGGTCTATGTTCGTGGTCACGCCTGCGATTTTGACGAATGGGAAGAGCATGGTGCTCACGGATGGAATTATCAAAATTGCCTGCCTTATTTTCAACGTGCTGAGACTTGGATTGGTGGCGAAGATCAATACCGTGGCGGCCAAGGCCCCGTAGGGACCTGCAACGGGAATGACATGAAGCTCAACCCACTTTATCAAGCCTTTATTGACGCGGGGAAAGAAGCCGGGTACCCAGAAACCAAAGATTATAACGGTTATCAGCAGGAAGGCTTTGGCCCAATGCACATGACGGTTAAAAAAGGTGTACGTGCTTCTACGTCAAACGCCTATTTACGCCGCGCGTTGAAGCGCCCTAACTTAACTCTGCAAAAAGGCATCGTTGCACGTAAATTCATCATTGAAGACAACGTTGCGGTTGGGGTGGAATTTGAACACTCAGGCCAAGTAAAACAAGCCTTTGCCTCAAAAGAAGTGATTTCGAGCGCTGGCTCAATTGGCTCGCCACAACTGCTACAGTTATCGGGAGTTGGCCCAGCCGATGTGCTTGCAAGCGCAGGTGTTAACGTCATCGAAAATCTTCCCGGTGTCGGCGCAAACTTGCAAGATCACCTTGAAGTCTACTTTCAATACTACTGTAAAGAGCCGATTACTTTGAACAGTAAGCTCGGTCTGATTAGTAAAGGGCTTATCGGTACTGAGTGGATTTTGACTCGCAAAGGCCTTGGAGCGACCAATCATTTTGAGTCTTGCGCCTTTATTCGCTCTCGGGAAGGTCTGAAATGGCCAAATATTCAATATCACTTCTTACCCGCAGCCATGCGCTACGATGGTCAAGCGGCGTTTAATGGCCATGGTTTTCAAGTACACGTTGGACCAAATAAACCACAAAGTCGTGGTCATGTCGCGATCACCAGTGCCGATCCACATGCCAAACCGGAAATTGTATTCAATTACATTTCAACCGAACAAGATCGCCAAGATTGGCGTGATTGCATTCGTTTAACGCGTGAGATTCTTTCTCAGCCGGCGCTTGATGGCTTTCGAGGTGATGAAATTCAACCTGGATTCGAAATCACAAGTGACGACGCAATTGATGAATGGGTAAAACAGAATGTCGAAAGCGCTTATCACCCATCATGCACCTGTAAAATTGGAGACGATAACGACCCAATGGCGGTATTGGATACCGAATGTCGCGTGCGCGGCATTGATAACCTACGTGTCGTTGACTCTTCTATTTTCCCAACGATTCCCAACGGCAACCTCAACGCGCCAACCATTATGGTTGCAGAGCGTGCTGCTGACATGATTTTGGGCAACCCACTACTAGAGAGCAAAGATGTTCCGGTGTGGATTGCCCCTGACTGGCAAACAAAACAACGTATAACACCGCCAGTTCGAGACGCGAAAAACGTCTCATAACCTAAGAAAAGTAAACTCAGTACAAGGAATTTAAATATGTCTATTAATAAAACGTTACTTACCCTTAGTCTTAGCTCTCTGGCAACTTTTAATGCTGTGGCGGACCAATGTGATGTGGTGAATTTTTCGGATGTCGGCTGGACTGACATTACCGCGACCACCGCAGTAACCAGCGAGCTTTTAAAAGGGCTTGGTTACCACACCAAAACTGACTTGCTATCAGTTCCAGTAACGTATTCTTCAATGGCTAATGGTGATATCGATGTCTTCCTAGGTAATTGGATGCCAACCATGGAAGGCGATATTAAAAAGTATCGTGAAGCAGGCACCGTAGAAACCGTTCGCGCGAACCTTGAAGGTGCCAAGTACACCCTTGCTGTACCAAAGTATGTTTATGACGCAGGGGTAAAAAGCTTCGACGATATCGCGAAAAACGCTGATAAATTCGGTGACCGTATCTACGGTATTGAACCGGGGAACGATGGTAACCGACTCATTCAAGAAATGATCGACCAAGACGCATTTGGCCTTAAAGGTTTCCGTCTAGTGGAATCAAGTGAAGCTGGTATGGTTTCGCAAGTAACGCGCGCTGTGCGTCGCAACCAATGGATTGTTTACCTTGGCTGGGCACCACACCCAATGAACAGCAATGTGGACATGGAATATCTTAGCGGTGGTGACGACTTCTTTGGCCCAAACTATGGCGGTGCAAACGTCTATACCAATGTGCGTAAAGACTACCTAACTCAGTGTCCAAATGTAGGTAACCTTCTGAAAGACCTTCAATTTAGCCTATCAATGGAAAACGAGCTTATGGGCAAGATTCTAAACGACAATGTCCAGCCTGCCAAAGCCGCTCAAAACTGGTTGAAAGCACATCCTGAGCAAGTTGAAGCGTGGCTGAAAAACGTGAAAACTGCCGACGGTCAACCGGGAGCTCCTGCGGTTATGACCTACCTGAAAGACAAAAAAGCGTAAGTAAAACCAAGGACTGGCGAGCGATTGCTCGCCAGGTAAGGCCAAATTGTGAATTTTATTACTGATTACAAAATCCCACTGGGTCATTGGATGGAACTGGTTGTTGATTGGCTAACCATCAACGCCGCCGTATTGTTTGATTCCATCTCAATCTTTTTAGAAACCGTGATTATGTTTCTGGTTGACGTCTTTAAGTGGATGCCACCAGCGTTACCTATCGCGCTCACCGCTGCAATTGCTTGGTATATCCATCGCAAGGTGTCGTTGGTTGTTTTCATCGTGGCGGCTTTGTTACTCATATTAAATCTCGGCTACTGGCAAGAGATGTTGGAAACGTTTGTCTTGGTGTTCGCGGCCACCTCGATTTCCGTATTGATTGGTGTACCTCTCGGTATTATGGCGGCACATCGTCCGTGGCTTTATACGGTACTGCGCCCTATCCTTGACCTGATGCAAACGGTTCCAACCTTTGTTTACCTGATCCCAACCCTCGTCTTGTTTGGTTTGGGTATTGTTCCGGGATTAATCTCCACGATCATCTTCTCTATCGCGGCGCCGATTCGTCTGACCTATTTAGGGGTAACTCGTGTACCTGAAGAATTAGTCGAAGCAGGTAAAGCATTTGGTGCAAGTCGCATGAAGTTGCTGTTTAAAGTCGAGCTTCCAGCAGCAATGCCAAGCATTATGGCAGGTGTCACTCAGTGCATCATGCTGTCGCTATCCATGGTCGTCATCGCAGCACTTGTCGGCGCGGATGGCTTAGGAAAGCCGGTCGTACGAGCACTCAACACCGTTAATATTTCACAAGGGTTTGAAGCCGGTCTTGCTATCGTGCTGGTTGCCATCATTTTAGACCGCCTGTGCAAAACACCTAACCAAGCAAAAGAGGGTTAAGCGATGAATGCCATTACAATAGAAAATCTTGATGTCGTATTTGGTCAATCGCCACAAAAGGCACTCGCTCTGCTCGATCAAGGCTTAACTCGCCAAGAAATCATCGATCAAACCAGCCAAGTGGTTGGGGTGAACAACGTAAGCCTATCGATCAAAGAAGGTGAGATCTGTGTATTGATGGGGCTATCGGGTTCGGGTAAATCAAGCCTACTTCGCGCCGTTAATGGTTTGAACACCATCTCTCGAGGCTCACTAAAAATCAAAGACGCCGATGAAAACGTCGATCTCGCGTCCTGTGACGAAAATACCTTGCGCCGTTTGCGGACTCACCGTGTTTCTATGGTGTTTCAAAAATTTGCGTTGATGCCATGGCTAAGTGTGGTAGATAACGTGGCTTTCGGACTCGATATGCAAGGAGTCAGTAAGTCAGAACGCCGGGAACGCGCTCGTAAACAGCTTGAAATGGTAGGGCTTGCCGAGTGGGAAGACAAATTCCCTCATGAGCTGTCCGGCGGTATGCAGCAACGCGTTGGTTTAGCGCGCGCCTTTGCCATGGATACCGACATCCTTCTCATGGATGAACCCTTTTCCGCGCTTGATCCATTGATTCGATCGCAGCTTCAAGATGAATTGCTTGAACTGCAAAGTAAGCTCAATAAGACCATTTTGTTTGTCAGCCATGACTTGGATGAGGCGCTCAAGCTGGGTAACAACATCGCAATTATGGAATCGGGTAAATTGATTCAACACGGTAAACCCGAAGAGATTGTGTTGACGCCAGAAACCAAGTATGTAAAAGACTTTGTTGCTCATACTAACCCTCTCAATGTGTTAAAGGGTCGCTCACTGATGCAGCCAATTGATCAACTCAAAGCAGAGCAGCAGAAACTGTGTATCTGTGAACATGATGAGATTTGGATGACAACAGCCAACGACAACTTGGAAGTCTTCAGTAAAAAGCCACTTGAGGTTGTGCATTGGAGTACCGCCAACCTTGACCTCGAAAACATCGGCTCAAGCATGCTGATTATTGCTAGCCCAGACATCGATATGCGTGAAGCGATTGAACTTAAACACCGTTCCCAGCACCCTGTTTTGCTTATGGAACATAATCAGGTCGTGGGTGTTCTAAACGACAGTGAGTTTTATAATGCACTGCTTGGTAACTATCAAACCGTCAATGCTGCGTAACGTTTATCAATAGATTAAGCCAGCAATATGCTGGCTTTTTTTACGTCGATTTCCTTTCTCTAAGCTTCGGTTAACATAAACAAGGTATTTTTCTATCATACTTTAGTTAAAGTCTTACTGACGGACCTGTTTTCTCATCTTAAATGGCTATAGTTAATCAATAACACATTATTAACATAACGTTAGGATGGAATATGCCGGCTTGGTTAACAAAATACGGATTGGCTTTGGTGATCACTGCGACTGCAGCGACTTTTGCCACAATGCAATTTGGACAAAATACCGCGATTTTATTGGCAGTAACAAACTTGCTGATATGGTCTCTGCAATTTATTAAACGCCCGACACCACCATTGCCTTTAGAGTCCAGTCACAATCAGACCGTCACACAACAGCTCTCGCCAGAGATAACCAAAAATGCAGTCAGCGCTGCAGAAGTCTCTTTTGCCATAGACCAACTGCAATCTCAGGTCAGCAAGCAAGTGGCATCGATTCAAGATGTCACCAACACCTCGCAAGCGATCACTCACACCCTAGAAACCACCTCAAATTCCGCAGAGCAAGCACTAAGCGCCGCCCAGTACATGCAAGGGTCAAGTCTTGAGGGTCTGACAGAGCTTGAATCAGCGGTAAATGGCATGCAGCAAATTACCACTCAAACTTCGGCCTCCGTTGAACAAATCACCATACTTGATGACCAAGTGGCCAAAATAAAAAATGTTGCTCAGGTTATAGAAGACATTGCATCACAGACCAACCTTCTCGCATTAAACGCCGCTATAGAGGCGGCGCGGGCTGGCGAATCAGGAAGAGGGTTTGCCGTGGTTGCCGATGAAGTTCGAGGTTTAGCTGAGCGGACTTCACAAAGTACTGATGAGGTCGCACAAATTGTTCAGCTCATCTTTAACGAGACTCGAGAAGTGACGTCAACCATTCAAGCGTTATCGACTGAAGTAGAACAAGGTTCCGCCAAGGTTACCAGTGTCGGCGAACGCCTACAGTCAATCGCCACCCAAGCAAAGGATGTGGAGCAGCAAGTTTCAGAAATCACCCATGGTGTGGAATCCAATGAACAAGGCCTACGTCAGATTGCCACGGCAATAGGCAGCGTTGAACACGAACTTTCTGCCAGCGATACGGAGCTGATGAAACTGCAAAAAGAAGCGGAAAACCTAATGGAAATGGCCGAGCATACCAATGCTCTTCTGGTCGAACACGACGAACAAAGTGTTCATTGGCCGTTTTATCAGCTGGCCAGTCAATTAGCACAGCAGATCGGCGCTCAATTTGAGCAAGACATCCAATCAGGCCAAATTACCGAATCTGAGTTGTTTAGTCGCCAATATCAACGTTTAGGGGAGGCCACCCCACCGAAGTATCAGTCACAGTTTGATCGCTACTGTGATTCTGTATTACCTCAGCTGCAAGAACCTGTCTTAGCTGAGCGAGCAGAAATCATCTATGCCATTGCCACTGACGACAAAGGCTATGTGCCAACCCATAACAATCAATTTTGCCAAACACTCACCGGCGATACACAACACGATATGATTCACAACCGAACAAAACGAATCTTTTCTGACCGTGTGGGTCAGCGTTGTGGTCAGCACACTCAATCCATGCTGTTACAAACTTATAAGCGTGATACAGGCGAAGTCATGCATGACCTTTCTGTGCCAATTTACATTAACCAGCGTCACTGGGGCGGTTTAAGAATGGGCTATAAACCACCGATGTGATCAATAACACTTGCTCGCACATTCTGTCGATACCACTGAGAACAAGGTGATCATCAACAAAAAAGCCAGTCATGATAAGTGACTGGCTTTTTTGTTATTTGATGGCGATTACTCTCGTTCAAACGCACCTAAATCAGGGGCGTTACCCAGAAAATTAAGCCCTTGAGGACTCCCCGCATCAATCTGCGCTGCACTGGGCGTTAAACGCAATAATGGAATAAAGGGTAACTGCCCGTCGGGAAGACGTTCAGCAGACGCAAAATCAGTATCTAAACTGATAAAATCTGCACCCGATACCGAAGGGCCACTATCCCAAGAATTGAAACTGGCATTGGCGTTCGCGATATCAACGCTACCTGACAAGGAAATATTGTTTCTAAAATAGTTTTGCTGCCCGGTTTGTAAATCTCCGCCAAAACCATAATTGATCCCGTTGCGATAAGCGGTGTTATTAATGACCGTCATCCCACCCTGATTGTTATTTTGATCAAACCCTTTTGCCACATTATCAAACGCTACTGAACCGGTGATTTGATTGTTTTGCACGGCGTGGTTGCCTCCCAACTTAAACCCATTGCCGTTACCACTGAACTGCGAATCGTTCCAATAATTGATGCCATTGCGAAACGCCCAACTGTCACTGATTTCAACTGGCTGTGGACTGTCGTAAGTATCAAAGCCATCGTCAGAGTTCTCCCATGCACGACACCCAATAAACCGATTTCCAGGCCCTTGGGTTTGCTTGGGACCAAACCCATCCGCCATGCTACCGTTTTTCTTCACGTCATAATTTCGATAGGCATCCGAATTGATAACAGTGGTATAAGCGCCCCCTTTGTTGACTTCAAACCCGGTATTACGATTGTGGTGAAACGCGCTATTTTCAAACGTATTGTGCTCTCCGGTCACATATACACCTTGATATCCCGCTCTTGTCACTTCGATTCCTTTAAAATACCAATAGTTTCCCGTCAAATAGATGCCATAAGAATCTTGAACCCAAGCATCCTCAGGAAACGAAAAGTCAAAGACAGCACGACCGCAATTTGCCGCCACAACATAGATTGGTGCACCTTGTTGACCTGAGCGACTGATGTTCAATGTATTTTTGTCTCCAGGCTGATAGGGAATGGTATAGGTACCAGATTGAAGAAGAACCATCTGACCAGCTTGTACCCGGTTAATTGCAGTGATTAAATCCAGCGGCGCATTAAAACTGCTTCCATCGTTACTGGCACTGCCATTTGGAGTTACATAATAAATGCGGCTAGCACTCAACCCGCTCGTCGCGCCATTATCACAACCGGATACGAAGCTGTTGGCCCATTGCGGATGAGGCGCAATGGCACCACAATTGGCGGCTTTCACCCCGCCCCCTACGATATTTAGGTAATCAATATTTGCCAAACCAGATGGTGATACAGCTCGAAGCCGAACCGTATGCGTACCTGGTGTCAGATATAATGAAATCGTCTTTTGCGCCCAAATATCCCACCCACCTGTCGCATTTTGCATTAAAGTCTGTGTGTGTCGGTCAATGACCAAATTGGCTTCACGTGCATTACTGCTGCCGTTCGCGTACCTAAACGTGAATTGGTAGGTTCCACTGGATTGCACTTCAACTCGCCATACAACTTGAGTATGACTTTGGTTGACAACATTCACATAACCGTCACCGCTAAAACCGGTGTTACTGGTCTCCTGAATATCGCCATCGGCATTACAAAAGCCTGGCTGGTTTTCTTGAATGGTTAGATTGGATACAAAATCATCTGCCCAAGTCGACACACTGCAAATCGACAGAAAAACGCCAATACTGCTCAAGAGGAAACGTTTTATCTTCATTTTAGCCTCATTCATTGTTAGTAAAATACACTCATTTTCTACAATTCTCAGCGCTGACTTGGCATCTGCGTATCACGCCCTCCATACCGACAATTGCATTCCAAAACTGCGTTTTAAAATGTAATCAATTTTGTGATGGCTTGATGATGAATTTTGTCAGGCTATGAATTTGAGCGCTTTTATCCGCTTGAATATCGACAAGTTTATCGATTGCCAAAGCCCGATAAATGCAGGCAAAGTACTCACTCAAAGCGTTACAACTTATGGGTGAGTGACGAAGCACCACCCAATGAGCGGTCAAAAACCACACAAAAAATGGTCATTAATTTACCAAACGCCGTTCCCATTCAAGGTTTTCAATAAAATCAGGAGCAAATACTTGCACAATCCGCTAAGCTTTAGAGTAATTAATTGGTGCAACTTAGTGCTTATCCATGACTCACGATGAATTTAAAAAGGCCGCAGAAAACCTAAAGAGAGCCATACCTTTAATGTTGAAAAATAAGGTGGCTACCACTCCAGAAAATTATGCACTTTGGTACACCTACGTAGAACATGCTATTCCAGAACTGAATGACAATATTGACCGCATCATTGAAGATTTTGGTCTCTGCCCTCCAGCAAAAACCCGTTGGCTCTACCAAACTTACGTCGCAGATCGAGAACTCACTGATATCGCTCACTTTCGTGAAAACGTTGAGATTTTAGCGAATGAAGTTTCCAGTGCGATGAGTGACACCATTAGCGATACATCGACCTTTTCACAGATGATCGATAAAAGCTTAGCCTCACTGGAAAATGTCAACTCGCAGAATATTTCGATTGAAGAAGTGATGAAAGTTATCCGTCAACTCGTTGATGGTTCTAATGATATTCGGTTATCAACACAGCAGCTAGGTGAACAACTCACCATCGCCAGCACAGAAATCACTCGCCTCAAGGAACAACTGGCCGCGGTTCAAAAAGATGTCTTATTTGACAGCTTGTCGGGTTTATACAACCGTCGTTCATTTGATGAAGATATTTCCGTGTTATGTAACGCCAAACAACCAATGTGTCTCGTACTGCTGGATATTGATCATTTCAAATCGTATAACGATGACTATGGGCACCTGTTTGGTGACACCATTCTTAAAGGTATTGCAAAGCGTCTGCAATCGAGTTGTCGAGAAGGTATATCCGCCTATCGATTTGGCGGTGAAGAGTTTGCCTTTATTGTTCCCAATAAATCACTGCGTATTGCTCGTCAATTTGCAGAAACCAATCGACGAGCCATGGCGAAATTATCGATTCGAGATAAGCGAACGGATACCGCAGTGGGCAACATCACCGCTTCATTTGGTGTTGCTGAGTGGGAAATGGGTGATACACCTGAACAATTGATAAATCGTGCGGACAGGCTCCTTTATGAAGCTAAGCAGCTTGGTCGTAACCGAGTGATGCCGCTTTAGGCTCTCAAGCCGCCACTAACCTACAGCGTTAATGGCGGTAATCAACTCTTTTTCCACTTTAGACGCACCTTCTAACGGCACTTGGCATGTGCCAGCTGCTTTATGTCCACCACCACCGTAGCGCAACATCAACTCGCCAATATTCGTCCGAGAGCTGCGGTCAAAAATAGATTTGCCAACCGCAAAAACAATATTTTGTCGCTGAAATCCCCAAAGTTTATGGATGGAGATATTACATTGTGGGAACAATGCGTAAATCATAAAGCGATTGCCCGCATAGATGGTCTCTTCTTGTGTAAGATCGAGGAAAACCAAGTTTTGATAAACCGTTGAACAACGAAGCAATTGCTCTTTAAATTGGTTCTCGTGTTCTCGGTATAACTGGATTCTCTCTTTCACATCCGGATGCGCTAAAATGTCTTCAATCGTGTGATCTTTACAATAATCAATGAGGTCCATCATTAAGTTATAATTGGAGATTCGAAACTGACGAAAACGCCCTAATCCCGTTCGTGCATCCATCAAAAAGTTCAGCAAATTCCAGCCAGTTGAATCGAGAATCTCATCTCGAGTAAATTGCGCTGAATCGCCCTTATCCACCGCTTCCATCATTTCACACCATGCTTGAGGAAACGCCTCTAAACCACCGTAATAATTCCAAACAACACGCGCAGCTGATGGCGCGTTGGGATCAATAATGTGATTGTCCTGTTTATCTTCGTTACGAATGGTCTCGGACAAATGGTGATCAAACACAAGATGAGCGTTAGCGACGTAGGGTAAGTTGGTCACGATATCATTATCAGTAATGGCGATTTTCCCATCTTGCATATCTTTAGGATGCACAAATGTTATCTCTTCGATAAGGTTGAGCTGTTTAAGCAATACCGCACAGACTAAACCATCAAAGTCACTGCGAGTTACGAGACGATACTTGTTTTGAATCATGAACTTAACCTACCTTTATTCGATTACTGACTGATTCAAAAAAACACAATTTAATCTTCCGTTGTCACAAAATCGAGACACCTATGTGTAATCAGTCAAAGCATTTTGGAACGAAGCTCTGACTTAATTTTAGACAGCGAATCTCTTTTAACAAACCTAAGACAATATTTTTCTGTCGCTCCCCTATACTCTTGTTACTAAAAGCAAAGTTAAGTTGGAGATAGGAAATGAATAAAGCGCTTATGCTATTGGGCATCGCTGCGTTAACCGCGCTCACTGGCTGTATCACCCAAGAACCTGACAAATATAATGTGGAAGAATGGGCGACAACAACAAATCCTGCCTCTATTTATTGTGTTCAACGCGGCGCTCAGCTGGAAACAGTTACCGAAAACAATGCTCGCGTAACCTATTGCGTCTTCTCTGATGACACGCAAGATAAAGATCGACGCGTTGAGCAGTGGGAATACTATCGAGAGCACCATGAAGATCCAAATCAGCAAACGAAAGTAAAAGCGAATTAGCTCATCAATAAAGCAATATTGAGTAGGGAGTCGTAAACTCCTTACTCCTCCTCACCTTCCTCACCGTAAAATCAACAGTGTGATCCTGCGCACACTAAATTCATGGCTGCAAGTCCCAAAATCTCAATTTAAAGTTTAAATGAACAATGTTTTATTCCTGACATTCCCCTGACATTTCATCAGAAAGTAGGAATAAAATGCGAGCGTAATCACATAAAGTAGGAAAAAAGCGACATAGATCGCTCGCTCAACCTAACACTTGAGGTGTTCATCATGAAAACAAACAGTCCGGTAGTAGAAGAGAATAATTCTGTCTCGGCGTCGAAAAATTCAACGCCTTCCGTAGTAACAGCCGACACAAAAAAAACCATTTATAGACAACTTCTTAATGCTCTTATGATTGTCGCTATCGGCATCCTTGTAAACTTGAGTATTCGTGTCGACTACACCCTATTCGGAGTCAGCTTAGGTGAGCAATCCCTGACCGAAACCCTGCAACTCGTCATGCTTGCGGGCAGCGCAGTGTGCTTCTTTAGCCTTGGGCGTCGTATGTCTCAAGTTAAACATGCGTCTTACTTAATTGCCGCGTTTTTTGTGGTACTCATGATTCGGGAAATGGACGTTTGGTTCGATATGATCGCTCATGGCTCTTGGGTCTACCCAGCTCTATTGGTGACTTTTGCTGCCCTTTATAATGCTTATAAAGGTGGAAAACAGAGCATTAATGAGATGGGGCAAATCCTGAAATCACGCCATATGAATATGTTGATCGGAGGCGTAATGCTATTGCTAGTGTTTTCTCGGTTATATGGCATGGGTTCATTTTGGCAAAGCGTCATGAGCGATAGCTACATTCGTGATGTTAAAAATATCTCCGAAGAAACAATGGAGCTATTGTGCTACTGCTTAATTGCTTTGGGTGCGGCGAAAACTCGCTTTGAAATGCTTACTGAGCAACCTAAGTAATCGCTCCAAACTCAAGTTACTAAAAAGCTGGTGTTTTTAACGCCAGCTTTTTTGATCGATTAAACACACCGCACTGCAATAGGGAAATATATTGCACCAAAACGTGCATAAATCACAAAAAAACCTATTGATACTTTCTCGATTCACAATCCCTTATCGTTTCTTTTTGAGGTATTTAATCGAATATGGCTTGATAGCCATTGAGCTGCGCACACTTTCAGTCTCCCAACATTCAAGCGTCCCCATCACTCAATCCTAAGTCGCACGTTTGGCATAGGAAATGCTTAGTCTAAGAATAAGTTTATTAACTAATTCACCAAGTTCATAACACAAGGATGGGTTTGAATGAGAAACGAGCAGTTAATTGACCTTTCATCAAGTAGCGAGCAACAGGTCAAACAACATGTTTTGAATAACATCAGACAAGGGGTTTATGCGGATAAAGCTCTGCCATCATATCGTCAAATGGCGAGTATGATGCGAGTGAGTCGCCAAACGGTCATGAGTGTTTATCAGTCACTTGTCGACGAAGGCGTGATTTATTGTCAGCAAAAAAAGGGGTATTTCGCTAAACAAATCGGTGACTCAACTCCCTTACCAAGCCAATACGCGACCCAAAGAGCGCCATCCCCTGCAGTTCAGCAGCAATTTTGGCAGCAGAGGTTCAATACTCAGCACCGTGAGCACGAAAAAGCATACAAGCCTCTCAATTGGCGTAACTACCCTTATCCTTTTATCGGTCATCGCCCAGCGCCTTCAATGTTTCCTTTTACCCAATGGCGTGAGTGTGAACGCTTGGCACAGAAAAGTGGTATTGCTCGTGACTGGAACTCGGAATCCATCGATACCGATGACACACAACTCATCAGACAGCTACAAACGCAAGTCTTAGCAAAGCGTGGAATTCATGCCAGCAACGACGAAATACTGCTGACCATTGGCAATCAAAATTCACTGTACCTATTGGCCAATTTACTGCTCTCCCCCAATACCACGATTGGTATGGAGGAACCTGGCTATATCAGTGCTCGAACAATATTTGCCCAGCACTTTGCTAAGCTCGAACCGCTCGCACTTGATACACAAGGCATCGAACTGAGTCCCACACTGAGTCAATGCGACTACATTTACACCATGCCAGACAATCAAATTCCCACCAATATCACCATGACAGCAAAGCGCAAAGAGGCCTTGTTGGAAGCGGCTGAGCAGAAAGATTTCGTATTAATTGAAGATGATCATCAAAGTGAACTTAACCACCTTGGTCACTCAGCAAACCTTAAAAGCTTGGATAAGCATGGACGTGTCATTTACTTGGGCAGTTTGTCGAAAACCTTAGCACCCGCAATGCAGATGGGGTACATCGTGGCAAGCAAACATGTGATCTGTGAACTCAAAAAGATTCGCCGAATGATGTATCGCCATCCATCAGCGACTAGCCAACGTACCTGCGCACTTTTTCTCTCAATGGGTTATTACGACAATTATCTGAAAAAGCTACGAAATAGTGATAAACAAAAATGGAGCGAGATGCGCCGTGCGATTGATCAATACCTTCCTTACACCGTCGATTACGAAACGATTGGTGGCCGATCATTTTGGCTGCGCTTACCTGATCATCTCGACTGCAGTACGTTAACAAGCCAAGCTGAGAAGTTGGGCATCCTAGTCGAACCAGGCGATGCGTATTTTTCGTCACAGAATCCTCAGAGCAGTCGCTATATTCGACTTTCTTATTCCGCTATCGATTTAGAGGATATTGCTTCTGGTATTCAAAAACTGGCGAAACTCATTCAGTCTTTGTAGCGTCAGGTAGGGTGAAGAGAAGATTATTGTTTGCTCTGCTGCTTGTGGCTAGCTCTTTTGGTCAGGGTCACAAGCAAGACGTAACTTTTCTAACGGTCTCTGAAAACGCTGGAGAGCGAAAGCCAGTACATCAACAGCAATGGGAATATCAATAGCCTCCAGTGACTGATACACGCGATTCACGTCCTTATCAGCAAGCTTAAGCTCGGGATTCTCGGCAATCAACATCAGCATCGCTTGGACGGTCTGTTTTGCTTCTTCAAGCATAAACTGACCTAAGTGAACATTTTGGTTATCTATATTCCCGTGCAGTACGCCCTCTAGATAAACTCGAAATGGCGTCAGCTGTTCCACACACAAAAACAATGTCGCTTGGTTAGAGTGATACCCATAATCGACAGACAGATGATCTTGGCGTCGTAGCGACACTTGAGCTTGAATCGAATGCGCGGCCAACTCCATTTGTAAAAACCTAACTAAACCTTGCTCCGGTAAGTAACGCTGAATCGACAAAATTCGCTCTAGATGATAATCGTTCGATAATAAAGTGATGTGAAGCGGCAGCGCGTCCGGCTTTACGTCTGGATGCTGTGTTAGGACTTTGGCAGCAAAATAAAAGTTTTCAACACTGCTGGTTGAATTATCTTCCAGGCACCACCGATTCAGAGGCCAGTGCATATCTCGCACGACAAGCTGCTCATTAAAGAAGTCAGCCATAGCCTGCGCTTCACTGATGTGTTGGTCATGAGTCAGCCCCCCACAAAACATAATTAGAGTATGCTCTGGATTGAACTGATTTAGGTGCTGCAATAGCCATTCGACGCGAGCCTTGCCTTGTTGGGTAAGTCTGTTATTTATCAGACGTTTACCAAGAACCATTATAATATTGTTTATTTTAGCCAAATCGCTTCTCACTATTTGTTCACACCAATTAATGGAATAACTGTACAACACTATTCTAAATGTATACTGTACGCCAGCAGAAGATGCTGACGTGTAACAGTTCAAAACAACACGTTAACATTAAACTATAGTTAATTATAAAGAACAGCACGAAAAGTGCCGATGACTCGGCAGTGTGAGGAAGTTGTTATGTTGTCAATCTTTGACATTTTTAAAATTGGAGTCGGCCCATCAAGCTCTCATACCAATGGACCGATGATTGCCGGTTTTCAATTTACTCAGAGACTGAATTGCATTTTACATCAAGTAGACAGAATTCAGGTTGATCTCTATGGCTCGTTATCCCTAACAGGTCGCGGTCACCATACTGATCGCGCGGTCATACTCGGTTTACTTGGAAATCGTCCAGATACAATCAAAATGGGCAGTGCTAAAGCCGCGCTGGCCTCCACACTTGAACAAGAATGTTTAAATTTAGCTGGTGAGCGAGACATTCGATTTCAATATCAGCATGATATTCGTTTTCATAATGATAACTTGCCGTTACATGAAAATGGCATGACGATCTCTGCTTTTGATAGTCACGGCCATCAAATCGAGTTTGAAACCTATTATTCAATCGGTGGCGGTTTCATTGCGACCGCTGATGAACTTGAAAATGGCATTAATGAAGAGTCGGTATCGGTTCCGTATCCTTTTAAATCTGCAGACCAAATGTTGGCGCTAGCGGAACAAAACGGCTTAAGTCTTGGCGGCATGATTTTGCAAAATGAACAATCATTTCGTGAGTTACAAGACATCGACGAGCGCGCCGAACAAATCTGGAAAGTGATGTCGCTCTGCATGCAGCGTGGTTTTGATACCGAAGGTATTTTAGAAGGTGGGCTGCAAGTGACTCGCCGTGCACCGAATCTACTTAAAAAGCTTGAAGCAAATGCAGCGGTCGAAAATGATCCCATGGAAGTTATGGATTGGATCAACCTATTTGCGTTTGCGGTCAGTGAGGAGAACGCAGCGGGCGGTCAAGTCGTTACCTCACCCACCAACGGAGCTGCGGGCGTAATCCCTGCCGTGTTGATGTATTACCATAAGTTTATCCGCCCACTCGATACTAAGCAGTTAAAAGACTTCCTGTGCGTATCGGGCGCTATTGGTATTTTGTATAAAACCAACGCATCAATCTCAGGTGCTGAAGTGGGATGCCAAGGCGAAGTCGGCGTCTCTTCATCAATGGCGGCTGCCGGTTTAACCGCGTTAAGAGGCGGAAGTAACGAGCAAATTTGTATCGCTGCTGAAATCGCGATGGAGCACTCACTTGGCATGACTTGCGATCCCATTGGTGGGTTAGTTCAAGTACCTTGTATCGAACGTAACGCAATGGGAGCAATGAAGGCGATCAATGCTTCACGCATGGCCCTCAAACGCAATAGTAAATGTTTGATATCCCTTGATAAAGTCATAGAGACTATGTATCAAACCGGCAAAGACATGCACAAGAAGTATCGGGAAACATCCCTTGGTGGATTAGCCATGATTCACCTGGCTCCGCCTTGTGAATAACGTAAAAAGCCGCTTATCGCGGCTTTTTTTATGGCGATGGATCGGCCTGGGCTTGCAACAAAATGGCATCATGGCGCCAATATTCGATATCCACACAACACACGGTCCCATCGCTGTCACAATAAAAACGTTCAATGAGCAACGCTGCGCTGCCTTCCGTTGCTCGTAGCACTTGAGCGATGTCGCCCACTAAAGAAGACGGACGAACCCGATAACGAATTTGATGAGGTTTAAATGAAAACTGCTGCTGATAGATGTCTAGTAAGGCCCCCTGCCATTCACCGGCAGCAAGGCTCGTAAAGCGATCAAGTCGTGTATAATGCATCGCGAATGCCACTGGTCGCTTATCCAGAAAGTGTGTACGCTCAATACTCATGACGTCACTAAAGGGAGGTAAATGCATGAGTTCGGCAGCTTGCTGGTTGGCCAACATGGATTTAACCTCTCCAACACTAACTTGAAATGCTCTTTGCTGCTCAACCGCTAATTGCTCAATACTCACTTGTCTAGACAGATCAAAGTGCAGCGGCAACGGCGAAATAAACCATCCTCGTCGATCCTCACGAAAGATTCTCCCTTCAGCCTCTAAGAGGGACAGCGCTTCTCTCAGCGTGACACGTGTCGTACCAAAAGACTCTGCCAGCTTACGCTCGGGCGGCAATTTTTGCCCAGAAGACAACATTCCAGCATCAATCTGCTCGATAATCGCGTTGCGGATTTTTACGTACTGCACCAGTTTGCCTTTAGAATGAAATTTATTGATAAATCATAACGTAAATTAAAACGCGAATGTATCTTCATCCCGTGTAAACGGACAACGCCGCACAGCAATTCAAACTTTCTGATGACTAATGAGATCTTTCAACACTGGTGAAATAGGTAGCGACTTATAGCAAACCTTTTAATTTTGCCATGCCATACGCCGAGATGGTCAATGTATCTTTGATCTCGCCATTTAGAATCATCGATTCAAAGCTTTCAAGCGAAAACGAGTGCGTAATCAAATCTTCCTCTTCATTATCTAACTGGTTTCCGACATGAGATAGGTCAGTTGCAAAAAACATATGACAGGTTTGGTTCAAGAACCCGTAAGCAATAAACTGTGGTCCAAGGTATGTCATTTCACCAGCGATAAGCCCCGTTTCTTCTCTCAATTCGCCCTTCGCCAATTCCACAGGATCTGCATCAGGGGTTGACTCCCAAGAACCCTGAGGAATTTCCCAGCAGCGCTGCTGAATGGTATATCGATATTGTTCTACAAGATGGAGCATGCCATTAGAAACCGCAATGATCGCCACACAATCCGGTTTATCGACCACACCGTAAATACCACGGGCACCACTTGCTCGCTCAATGGCATCCTCACGAACCGTCATCCACTTATTTTGATAAACGACTTTACTTTCCAAGCACTTAATATCTGACATTCTAGTTTATCCACTGTTGTAAAACCTGTATTCACCATAACAATAAACGCGATAAACCACACCCAGGTGTGTTCCCAGAAAATAAAATGTCCCACTAACAAGAAAGTTAAGCTGTCAGCGCCAATAACTCACCTAGCAGCAAATACATCTGCTCATGACCTTGCTCCGTTAACGTCCAGCAATAAGTTGAAAAATTGATGATGGTCATTAACCAAAAAATGAATTTGAAGGTGTCATCATGATAACGGTGATAAAGAAACGACTGTGCCAGCAATGCTCCTGGCCACCCTCCGATCAAAGCCAAAAGATACAGAGTGAACGTCGGAACTCGCCAATTCCCGGCTTGTTCTGCACTCTTGTCAAAAGCGTAGACGGCATAAGTAATCGAGCTGACCAGAAAATAAAAAACACAGGCAATGACCGAATAGTCAAACAAGTAAACACTCGAGCAGAGAACGGTGGTAAACCAAACCGCCAAAGCGACTGAAAAGTTAAAGGTCGCTGGCCTTTGAACATGGGTAGCGCGAACCGTACCATAAACATCCTTGGTCAATTCGAAGCGAACGTACTCATCAACCTTAGGTAGATGTTCTCGGTTTGACACATCTGATAGCTGGAAAAAAATGCGTTTCGATTGACCACTTAACGTAATAAATCCGTACCCTTTCTCAGCATTCCACTCACTGATTGTTCCGATCATATCCATGATTGAACCTCAAAGCTGTCCGATAGCCTTACGTTGAAATTGAAATATAGGTATTCTTAGCCCTGCCCATTTGGATTGAGCATTTTTCGAACAAATACTAGACAATAGACCGGCATTAAATTGCTAACCAGATCACATTTATTGGTGAAGGTACATCTAAAGTGGGGCTATCTGAGCAGGGACCCCATGCCCTAGGGTGAATTCTCGTTGTAATCGTTGACTAAACTCCGTTAACACTCGCGCATTATTGGCGCGATGTGCATCACCACAATTTTGACCTTGATAGCGAATATTTGGCTGAGAGTATATCGGTAGGATGTTCTGGTGATAACTCATCACCGTTCCTGCGTCACCACACAACGCTGCCCTTGCATAAGGCTTTAACTGTTTTTGGTCCCATAACGGCACGATTTGCTCAAAGCCATAAAGCGCTTGCTCTTCAATCGTCAGCTCATCATGATCCGCACCGGCTAGATGGCCTAGTTCATGCTCAAGTGTATAATCTGGCGCGTTATAAGCGAGAGCAATGAAACGCCCGTCAGGGGTCATTTCTGACGTTCCTAACCATTGGCTATCAAAAATCGTATTATCAGGACCAAGTAAAACTGCATAAAACTCGTTGATGGTTTGACGTATTTTACCGATTGTTTGGGTTCCAACAGCACGCTCTAGCGCAAAGTGTACTGAACCAAAATCAAACAAATACTCGTCGCTGAAGTCAACGTAGGTGATGGTTTTCACTTCACGATGAAGGGGAATACAAGAGTTGGTTAATATGGTGTTCGACATATCGATACGCCGCTGAATACTTTCACGAACTTGGGATTGACTCATTACATCCAACACATCGTCCGTCACAAAAAAGTGAATCGGTGTATTTATGTTGGACGAGTTAGGCTGACAAGCCACCAATTCAAGACCTGACGAAACTTGCTTCCAATGCAACAATCCCCAGGTCATGCCGATAACCAGCGCTACAACGCCCCAAAGCAAATAGCGTTTCATGAGCATACACAATATAAAAAGACCGAAACCGTTTTAACATATTGAACTTAAATATAAAACTAACCAATAACTAGGCCATCTTATAATACTTTAACAAATGTTAATTCTATCAAATTATCACGATGTCATTATCCTTGAAGGGGATTAACACGCCTTAGGCTAATAAAATCTGCTTTAGCTGGTGCAATGAATCAACGGTATATTGCGGCGCGATCCCTTCAATTTGAGGATGCCCTGCCATGTTTAACCAACAAGTCTCTAGGCCAAAGTTTAATCCACCAACAATATCAGAATGTGGATTGTCACCGACCATTAATACTCGATGCTTTTCCGGCTCCCCCATTTGTTGATAAGTATGGGCAAAGATCATTGGATCCGGCTTTGCCACACCAACCTGTTCAGAAATCGTCACTAATTCAAAATATTCCGCCATCCCCGTACGCTCAAGTCTTACTCTCTGTAACTCGGTAAAGCCATTAGTAATTATTCCTAGCCGAACTTTACCCGCTAAAGCTTCAATTAAGTCTTTTGCTCCGGGAAGCGGCGCACAAATATCAGCCATCGCCTGTAAAAAAGCGCGATTTAGCTCCTGAGTCGTTGTATCCAATTTGTCGGCCCACGATTGAAAGCGGATGTGTTTTAGCTTTTCTGCGCTAATCTCGCCATTTTGATAATCTACCCACAATGGTTTGTTAACTGATTGATAATTTGAGTAATCCTGTTCGCTAAACGTCACCCCTTTCCGCTCAAACATTAGTTGCATCCCTTGAAAAGCATCGAAATGAAAAAGCGTGTCATCGGCATCAAACAGTATCCAGTCGTATTTCATTGTGTTGTCCTTCTAATTCTTCTTGAGCATTGTATATTGTCTACCATAAGAAGATAATCATTAGAAATGGAAATACATTGTGTCCATTTGGTTGACAAGGTCTGAATATGCATCATTTCTCCTCGCTTCCCATTTTTGTTCGAGTCGTCGAATGCGGTAGCTTTTCGCTCGCGGCACAGCAGCTTAAAATAACCAAATCTGCTGTCAGTAAGCGGATTAATCAGCTAGAAGATGAGCTTGGTACACGATTGTTAAATCGTACCACTCGTACTTTGAGCCTCACTCATGCGGGCAAGCGGTATTTCGATTACGCCAGCCAAGCTGTACATTTCGCGCAGCAAGGGCTGGATTCTGTCACCGAATTGCAGGGCTCTCCGCAAGGAGTGCTCACCTTAACGGCGCCGATGTCATTTGGTGTGGTTTACATTGCACCGCTTATCAATGAATTTATCCAGCGCTACCCGAATGTCGACATCGATTTGCATCTCGAAGACAAAGTAGTTGATTTGGTACAAGGTGGCTATGACCTCGCTATTCGTATAGGTGAATTGGAAAGTTCCAATTTGATCGCTAAGCGCATCTCTCCATGCAAGAGTGTACTTTGCGCGTCTCCAGAATATCTGCAGCGCTATGGTGAACCTCAAAAGCCAAGCGATTTAGTTGCTCATAACTGTCTGCGTTATACCTATTTTCGAGGCGGCCAAGAATGGACCTTTTCCGATGGTACTCATCAGCACAAAGTCACGCCAAAAGGAAATTTTGCAGTCAATAACAGTGAGGCAATACGCCGAGCGCTACTCGATGGCTTAGGCATTGCACAAATGCCCACCTTCATTGTCGCGAAAGATATCAGCGCCGGTAAACTGGTATCAGTCATGAACCAATACCAGCTCCCGTTACATGCGATTTATGCCGTTTTTCCAGAACGTAAACACATGCCATTGAAAGTCAGAACATTTATTGATTTCATAGAAGACAAGCTTGGCACAGACACACCAAAATGGGACCAAACAAACTAGGTTGTCTCACCTACCCCATTCAATTGTCACTATGCTTAGTGGCATCGCGATATAAAAGGAGCATAGGATGAAAAAAGTAGCGGTTATACTCAGCGGCTGTGGCGTTTTTGACGGTACCGAAATTCATGAGGCCGTTTTAACGCTCCATGCAATAGAGAAAAATGGTGGCACTTGGCACTGTTTTGCACCGGATATTGAGCAGTCCCAAGTATTGGACCACACCTCAGGTGAAACATTAGATCAAACTCGCAATGTTCTGATTGAATCAGCACGAATAACACGTGGCCAAGTTGCCGACGTAGCAAGTTTAAATGTGGAAGAGTTTGATGCGTTACTCGTCCCTGGCGGCTTTGGCGCAGCCAAGAATCTTACGGATTTCGCCTTCAACGGCGCCCAATGCAGCATCAATGCGCATGTTGCCTCGGCTTGTCGGGCCTTTGCTGAGCAAAGAAAACCAGCAGGATATATGTGTATCGCGCCAGTACTAATGCCCATGGTTTACCCTCAAGGTGTAAAAGGCACCATAGGTCAAGACCCAGACACCGCCGCCGCCTTTAATGCTTTAGGTGGAGAGCATGTGAATTGCCCGGTTGACGATATTGTCTTTGACCAAGCGAATCAAGTCGTAACCACGCCAGCATACATGTTAGCGCAGTCGATTAGTGAAGCTGCCAGCGGGATTGAAAAACTGGTCGAAAAGGTTCTTTCTCTATAACTTAATACGACTTCAGCTCAAACCCTGTAAATAGGCGGTTAAAGTATCTTCGCGTGTCACCTTGTCTTAGCGTTTTATTGAACGCTGAAAGCCAATTTCTATATAGAAAAGAATCTGACCGAGTTACTTCCCTTACTCGCCTAGCAGATTAGGGAATCAAAATTTACAATGTAAATGCCCGTAAAAATGGGCTAACCAGCTAAATTCCAGTTCTTAAAATCAAGGGAAATTTCCATAAAAAAAGCTCCTTACGGAGCTTTTTTTATTTAAGGCGCAGCGTCAATTTCTACGGGCTGATAATGCCTAGAACGGAGTTTAAACCACTCAGGTAATACAGTGCCGATAGAAATCGATGACCAGGTTCCAGTCAACACACCAATAAACATTGCCGTTGAAAAGCCTTGCAGAGCATGACCGCCCATTAACCACAATGCAGCAATCGTGATAAGCGTGGTACCTGAAGTCACCATGGTACGAGAAAAGGTCCCTAGAATCGCTTGGTCATTAATGTCGGCGGTTGACGAGTCTTTTTTCGCCACCAGCAACTCTCTAATACGGTCAGAGACAATAATCGAGTCGTTCAGTGAGTAACCAAGTATGGCTAACAACGCAGCAAATACCGTCAAATTGAACTCCATCTGACTCATTGCAAAAAAACCAAGTACTAAGACCACATCGTGAAGCAACGCCATTAATGAACCACTTGCCAAACGCCACTCAAATCGAAAACACAAATAGCCAAGGATACACAACACCGAAACGAGCAGTGCCATACCACCTTCATCCACAAGTTCCTGCCCAACTTGAGCCCCTACTAAGCTATCACTCACCACCGTAACTTGGTGTGAAATCGAAGATAACCACTGTTCAAAGTTGACCTCATCATTTCGCGGCTCGCCAGCATAACGAATGACCCAACGACCTTGCTCGTCGGAGTGAGTTGCCGTCGCTAATTCCCCGAGATGCGGTTTGAGCGCGTTTAATAACTCATTGCGAGTAATTTGCTGCTCGACCTGAACCTCAGTGACTCTTCCCCCAGTAAAATCGAGCCCCATATTAAGGCCTCGAGTCATGAGCATTACGAGAGAAAACACCATTAGAACCAGCGAAATAGCGCTGGTGATATAACGAATTTGACGGATATAACGTTTGCAAAAGTTAATCATGATTACACCCTTACTTGATGGCGGGAATCTCGTCCCCAAATGAGATTTATGATGGCTCTTGAAGCAAACACACCACTAAACATACTGGTTAGTAGCCCGAGTCCGAGAGTCAGAGCAAAACCTTGAATCGGCCCATTGCCGACAGAAAATAAAATGACCGCCGTAATCATGGTCGTAATATTGGCATCAAGAATGGTACTAAAGGCACTTTGAAAGCCAGCATCAATAGCTTGAGCAAAGCTTCGTCCTTCATGCATTTTGTCTTTTATCCGCTCAAAAATTAAAACATTGGTGTCTACCGCCATACCGACGGTTAGCACCAAACCAGCAATCCCCGGAAGCGTCAGCACAGCGCCAGGTAGTAAGCCAATTAACCCTAACAAACAAACCATATTAATAATTAACGCCGCATTGGCGACCCAACCCAGACGACGATACCAAAGCGCCATAAACGTCAGTGTTAATGCTAGACCTAACGCTAAGGCAGCAAATCCATTGTGAATATTTTCAGCGCCTAATGACGCGCCAATAGTGCGCTCTTCCACGATGGTGACTGGCGCGGTTAGCGAGCCTGCTCGTAAAAGTAACGCTAATTGCTGAGCTTCATCAATAGAACCTGCACCGGTAATACGAAATTGACTTGCAAGCTGAGACTGAATCGTCGCGACACTAAGCACACGCTCACTACGCTGAGTTTCGCCTTTGGCATCACGAGTATATTCACGATAGACCGTCGCCATCGCTTGACCAATGTGCTTAGCTGAGAACTCACTCATCCGTTTACCACCAGCATGATCAAGTGAGATATTCACCTCGGAAAAGTCCATCTTATCGACACCGGCGCGCGCATTGACGATATGTTCACCAGTGATCACCGGATGCTTATCAATCACGACATCTTTGCCATCGTTATCTTGTAGTACCATGGAATCTGTCGTTCGAGCTTTGGCTGGCTCTTTGACGGCATAAAATGCCAAGCTCGCGGTTGCTCCGATGACATTTTTGGCTTCTGATGGATCTTGCACGCCAGGTAACTCAATACGAATACCATGCTCACCTTGACGTTGAACCAGCGCTTCAGTAATACCAAGTTCTTCGATCCGCCCGCGCATGATCTTCAAGTTTTGCGCTATGGTTTGCGTTTGAAAATCATTTTTGGCTTTACCAATCGGAGAAATCACCCATTGAGCATGCGTTTTTTGAATCTGCCAATCTGGATACTGATTATGAATCAATGACGTCAATTGAGTGAGCGTCTGTGTATCTTGGCTTGAAACCATTAATTGGTTTTTATCTAGCGATTGAATGGTTAGCGGCGGCCAATGCTCTTCACGGGCACGGGTTCGAAGCTCATCAGCGAGTGCATCACGCTGCTCAGCGAACGCTTTATCTACGTCCACATTCAGCAAAAATTGTACGCCACCGCGTAAATCTAAACCCAGTTTGATCGGATTAAAGCCAAGTTGGTTAAGCCACGAAGGAGCCACCGAGACATAAGAAAACGAGATAGAGTTGCTCTCTCCCAGAAGTTCGTTCAGCACCTTCCGCGCTTGAGTTTGTGTATCTTCATCGCGAAAAACTAAGGTAAATTGCTCGCCGCTTTGGGTAATCTTATCCGCGTCGATGTGGTGCCGCTTTAAATAACGGTCGATCGTAGCAACGCTGCTTAGCTCGTTTGGCCGATGCGCCGATGCAGAAATTTGAATAGAAGGCAGCTCTCCAAACCAAGTGGGTAGAGCACTTAAGGTTAAAACAATTACGGTGACAATTAACACCGCGTATTTCCATGAAGCGTAGTGATTCATAAGCCTTCGAGGTGAAGGCTTGGATCTTGAGGATTTTTTCATAAACACAACCTCTCAGCTCAAATTAAGCTGAGTAAAACAATTAAAATAGCAACTCGCTAGCGAGTTAAGAAACGTTGAGGTCGGTGTTTAATATTGACTATTGAGTGCTACATAAAATGCATTCGTCTCTTTCCAAGAAGAGAGACGATGAGAATTCGCGTGCGTTTGATGAAACCAACACGTGTTACATTCAACACGGTGATCCACTGAAAAAGCCCCGAAAGGCGCAAAGAAATGAAGGGAGTCTGAGAGCCCATTATCGATGTCGATACGTGGGTTTTGTTTCCAAGTGCTGCGAATCAGCCGTTGCTGCGCACTTGCTGCGGTTTCAAATTCGACTGATGAAGAAACGCTCTCGAGCTGATCAATATGACTTTCGGTGGTCGCCATGCCGCGAGACACCAACAAACGGCTCGATGGCTCCGATTCATTGAGTGTTAGGTACGCCAAGGCTTGCGAAGGCAGAACCATAGCAAGTAGCGTAAACCACAAATATTGAATAAATCGAAAGCCCATTCACATAACAACAAAAGATACTTCAGCAAGCATGATAGTCACGTAACTACATACCTACAACTAAAAACTTCTAAAACCCGAATCGTCAGCCAAAACTATGGGTAGGAAAGTTCTCCGGTTTGTACGTCCAAATAAATTTTGTCTTCTTGCTTTAAGCCTCCGCAGTAAACGAAATACACATCGCGTCCCTCGAATCGATTTGAGCGAACCCAACCGCCGAGCTCATCAAAGTCTTCTGGCGTACAAGTACCGTCTTTGAGTAACTGATCGGCAGTCTTAGTAAACATGTCAAAAAAGTCTTTAAAATCATCTGATTTTTCTACGTATTGGCTGACAGTCTCAAGCCTCTCTTCGCGACTTATGGTCGGGGCGACTTCAAGCAACTGATCCATTTTCACCCACTCAGCGACCTCCTCTCCCCCTTCTTCATATACGTAGTATGGCGTTACCCGCCCCCAGCCTTGCTGCTTTTCAAGGATGTGTAACTTATCTCCGCGATAGACAAAGCTTTCAATAAAACCTTGCTCACTCGGCGAAGTCCGCACCGCTAATTTGGCTGGATTCACATAGTAATCAGTAATCGGTTCAGGCTCTGGATCAGCCTGTTCTACTTTGGGCTCTTGTGGCTGTATTTTAGGCTTTAACCGCTCAAGTTCAGCTAGGTTTGCCGCTTCAAGCGCTTCTCGTTCCGGTTTCATCACAAACAAATAATAGCCGGCCCCTGCGCCTCCAACTCCGAGCAAAAATAACACCAGCATGACGATCTTTTTCATAATACTCTCAGTGAAATATCTATACTTATTCTAGACCACCCAACACCATGAAATATCATGAAATGGCGACGATTGATTACTAGGTTAACGGCGAGCTTACTCATAACTTTACCTCTGTCTGTACAGGGGCAACAATGCGTGGAACACGATTGGAATCAACTCTTGATAGAACAAAAAAGACTGGATTCTTGGTATAACCAGCACGCTGAAGCATTTAACCAGTTTTTACACATCTATCAGCAACAGGTGTTTTTACATAAACAGTTCACCAAGCAGCAATTACGCTCGTTTTGGGCACCGAATAAGCCGGATTTACACCATAAAATGCAGCAGCAGATTGAAATCTCAACCCAAATCCATCAATTGCTTACTCAAGAAATAACACTCTTGGAAAACCAATCTACTCCAGTAGAACAATTAACTCAGCGTTGGCAAACGATGATGACATCCTGCAAGGCGGCTGAACTGAACGTCAATGTACTTTCCAGCCAAACCTATATCAAGGATAACACCAAGCTGCTCGAGCAATTAAATCTACTCACCCGCAAACTGAAAACGCTCGCTCAGAACTATCAACACGAGCGCCAAGCGCTCATTTCCAGTCAAAAGCAAAGCGAGAAGTAATAAAAAAGGCGCTCAAAGCCACCTGGAGGGGATAGTGGCTCTGAGCTAACCTTGAACAGGAATTACTGGAGCAGCGCATCGCATTTCGCGGCGCAGATAAAATCATTGCGATGCAACCCCTTGATAGAATGACTCCACCAGGTGACGGTCACTTTTCCCCACTCCGCTGCGATGGTTGGGTGATGAAACTCTTGCTCCGCAAGCTCTGCAACCTGATTAGCAAACGCCCAAGCGAGTTTAAAATTTTTGAATGAATAACATTTCTCAAGCTGGGCGATATTGTCACGCTGTATCCGTTGCCACCCCGTTAGCTGAGCAAGCAACGTCTGCTGCTCCTCAAGCTCTAAGGCGCGAGCTCCCTTTTTACACGCTTCACACTGCATTTTTTCAAGCATTATTTACTTCCTTAGGTTCAAAAAGCGGCGGTAGTAAGCCTGCCGCCATGGCTTGTTGTACATCGTGGAGCAAATCGCGCTGACTGAGACGAAATAGCGCACTAATGTCGTTAAGCACAAAATAGATTGGTTGCATGATATCGATGCGATAAGGCGTTCGTAACACGGTGTGTATATCAAACGGAATCCGCTGTGGTTGATTGCTTTCCAAGGCATAACACGTTTCCCCCGGTGAGGACAAAATGCCTCCCCCATAGATTCGCAGCTTGCCATGCTCTCTGACTAAGCCAAACTCGACGGTAAACCAATAAAGCCGAGCTAAAAAAACGCGCGTTTGATGATCCACCTGTCGGCCCAGTTGTCCGTAAACTTGAGTGAATTTCGCGAAGTCAGGATGCGTCAACATCGCACAGTGACCAAAGACTTCATGGAAAAAATCGGGTTCTTGAAGGTAATCAAACTCTTCTCGGCGACGAAGAAAAGTCGCAACAGGAAACTGTTTTTGGGCGAGCAGATCAAAAAAGCGGTCAAAACTGATTAACGCAGGAACAGGAGCAAGACGCCACCCTGTCTCTCGTTGCATTACATGGTTTATATCACTGAGCTTCGGAATACGTTTGGTCGGCAAATCTAACATCGCAAGCCCGTCGAGATAAGCTTGGCATGCACGGTTGCCCAGCACCTTTTGCTGCCGCTCAACAAGGTCATGCCATGTTTTATGCTCTTGCGGGCTCCAATCGATAGTGCCATCCGGTGCTACTGGCTTTGATTGATAATCAGACATCACCGCCTCCGACAATACGCCACCTAATAACAGCCTAAGTCATTGCGCTTCAGGTGCCAATTTGACCGCCATTCCTAGCCGCAAAATTATGTAACAATATTTTTACAACTAATCATTTTTTGCTTAATTATCAGACTCCTGTTTTTATTGCTCAGTTTGACTTTGCTCAATTAGCGACCAACACTTATGTCAACAACGGTTAAGGACGGATAACACCATGCCGAACTCAAATTTACTTTGGCAGCCAAGTGACAAGCGTATTCAACACGCAAACATGACTCAGTTTATTCAACACATCAATATGCAAGGCGAAATCTTAACGGATTACGCGTCACTTCATGCTTGGTCGGTCGCAAACAGTAAGCAGTTTTGGCTGGAGGTTTGGCAAGTTTGCGATGTTATTGGTTATCAAGGAAACTGCATCTTTGGTGAAGGCATTGCTAAATGGGAAAAATTTCAATCCAGTCGTGACACGATCTGGTTTCCCCAGGCTAAACTCAATTATGCGGAAAACCTGCTTTCCTACGCGTTTCAAGACCCAGACGGCCTCGCCATCTGGTTCAAAAATGAACGAGGCCAAACTCGAAAAGTCACTTGGCAATCGTTATGCGATCAAGTCTCTATTGTTCAGCAATGGCTAAAGCAAAACGGAGTCGAACGTGGTGATGTTGTTGCAGGTTACATGCCTCATATTCCTGAAACCATCATCGCGATGCTCGCTGCAACCAGCCTCGGCGCTATCTGGACATCCACCTCACCCGACTTTGGCATCGACAGCGTGTTAGAGCGCTTTGGCCAAGTTCAGCCAAAGATACTGTTTTGCTGCAACGGCTATACGTTTAATGGCCAAGTTTTCCCAATGGAGAACAAAAATACTCAGCTGGTTGAAGCGCTACCCAGCTTGGTCAATACCTGTCAAGTTGACTATCTACAAACCGGACAAAGCAGCGTATTCAGCAATGAAAACTTTTCTGATTGGGAGTCCGTCCAAGCGGGCTACTTGGCGCGTGGGGTCGAATATCAACGTATTGGTTTTAACGACCCGTTATTTGTTTTGTATTCATCAGGAACAACCGGCAAACCTAAATGCATCACGCATTCAGTCGGTGGCACGATACTCAATCACTTAAAAGAACATCAATTGCACTGCGATATTCAGCCTAAAGACCGCGTTTTTTATTACACGACGTGTGGCTGGATGATGTGGAACTGGCAAGTTTCCGCATTAGCGAGTGGCGCGACTTTAGTCATCTACGACGGTCATCCGATGATGCCGATGTCAAGTGCGCTATGGGAGTTAGCGGATGAAGCTGGCGTTACCCTGTTTGGTACTTCAGCAAAATATCTCGAAGCACTTCAAAATGCCCCATTTTCGCCCAGTGAGTATTTTAAGCTCACCCAACTACGTACCTTGTGTTCGACAGGCTCAGTACTCTACCCAGAACAATTTGACTACGTGTATGCCAATATTCACGCGGATATCCACCTTGCCTCAATCTCTGGTGGCACTGACATCTGTGGCTGCTTTGTCATTGGTAGCCCGATTTCTCCAGTTTATCGTGGAGAGTGCCAAGTCCCGGCGCTGGGAATGGACGTTGCGGTATTGAATGACAAAGCAGAAAGCGTGATTGGCGAGCGCGGTGAGCTAGTATGTCTTAATAGCTTTCCCAATCAACCGATTGGGTTTTGGCATGACGACGGAGAACGTTATCACAACACCTATTGGGCCACATTCAATAATGTATGGCGCCAAGGTGATGATGTCATGATGACAGAACGCGGCGGTATGGTGTTTTATGGACGTAGTGACGCGCAGTTAAATGTTGCGGGAGTGAGAATTGGTACTGCCGAAATTTATCGCCAAGTCAACATCATGCGTGAAGTGCAAGATTCCATTGCCGTCTCACATTACAAAAACGGCCATGAAGTAATTGCTTTGTTTGTCCAGCTCAAACCAGAATTCCTACTAGATGAAAACCTCAAAGCCGATATTCGACTCAGGCTCAAAACCCACTGCTCACCAAGGCATGTTCCACAAGCGATCTATCCGATCAGTGACACACCTAAGACACGCTCAGGTAAGTTAATGGAAATTGCGGTCAGACAAGCACTCAATGGCCAAGATGTGACGCATCATCATGCACTGGCTAACCCCCAAGTTTTGGATGAGATCCTGAGTATAATCTCATCTTAATGACCAATCCATTTCTGCCCAATCAACAAACTTCTCAGCGGCAAAAAACAAAAACTCCCTTGAATGCGGGAGTTTTTTCGTTTTAAGCCACCATGATGCTTGCTACTTTTTCGCCACGCACATCACGACTTGATGAGGGCCAAACCCGGCATCAACAGCAAAAGGTATAGAGACCTTAACCTCCGTAAACCCGACGCTGGTTAAGACTTGCTCTGCGCGTGATGGTGCCATTCCTTCTTCCGCATTGGGATCATCACTATGCCAATCCCACTGAATAAAGTAGCCACCCTCTTCAATTAATGAATAAATGACATCGGCGATATCAGCATAATTACTTAAATAACCACACACAGAGGACGCTGTGATGATATCAAACTGACCACGAAATGCGGGGTGAATCGCGACTAATCCTCGTGACAACATATCAACGACTGGCTCGACATTACTGAGCTCTTTGTCATCAAGTTGCTCAATCATGGCTTCAGAGCCATCAAGTGCCACAATATCTTTTGCCAGCGGTGACATCTTTTGACAAAGCAAACCGGTGCCACAGCCAAAATCCAACATACGCTTACCTGAAAGGTCCAGAATCGCTGTCAGTGATTCAAATGCCTTGGTTGTGAAATCAACGGTCGCAGGGCTTGCTTCCCAATCTTCCGCATAATCATCCCAATTCATTGCCATATGATCTCCCTATTACTTCATACATCTGGCAGGTACCTCACAAGAGTAAACTAAAACTAAAGCAAGTTCATAGTCTTAAATGAGTTAAAACGGACATCCGCCGATAATTTGGTTAAAATTACCCATTAATATCGCGAGGTCATCGGTTTACTATTGACTTACAAATCCCGCGAATGGTCCACCATTGAGAGCAATGATAACGCAATGAATATCTCGCAAATAGAAGCTTTTTGTTTGATTGCCGATCTCGGTTCTGTCTCAGAGGCCGCACGGCAACTTGATTGCAATAGAACTAAGCTTAGCATGGCGATCAAAGCGCTGGAAAAAGAGCTGGAGATTTCGCTGTTTATTCGTAGTGGTAATCATCTCGCGTTATCAGAAGCAGGCAAAGCAATATATAAAGATTGCCAAAATATGCTAACCACCGCGGCTCGAATTAGGCAAACTTGCTTACAAGTCACGGGAGAATTTAACGCCGAGTTGTGGATAGCTCGCGATGACTCACTGCCCGATGAACTGTGGCAAGAACTTTCACATACGTTGAATCACAAATTCCCTGCGACCTCTTTTAACATCGTACTCGCATCAAGTGGCGACTTATCCAATTTAGTCAGTACCCAACAGGTTGATTTTGCATTCGGGGTTGATTATGAACGTCTTGATAACCCAATGATCACTTACCAGCCGCTGGGGAAAATTCGCATGATGTCGGTGTGTAAAAGTGGTCATCGTTTAACCAAGATGAGCCGAGTGTCTGATGAGGAGCTGAGAAATTCTATGCAGGCGGTGATGGTGTATCTGAACGAAAAAGATAACCCAGAATTACAGCCGCTTTCGCTAACGCATATCGGCTTCTCTAGCTTTGATTATATTCTCAATACCATTTTGACCGAAGACGCCTGGGGCGTGCTTCCAGAGCCACTGATTCGTCACTATCTCCGTAAGCAGGAGCTTGCGGTGATTAAGCACACCTATGGCCTTACCCAAGAAGACTTCTGTATGTTAACCGCCGCCGGTATGACCGAACACCCCGGAATGACATGGCTTGCTGATCAATTGAACGAATATCTCTTCGATTTCTAACGATATTTCAGTAGGATGACGAACAAAAAACACTCACCGTCAAAAATATTGTCACCAACAAAAGTTCTAACTGATTGTTTTTAAATAATATTAAAACATGCATTTCATTCCCTTGTTTCATTGCTGGATATAGCGATTGTCAAAAATGCGATTTAGCAGAACAATACGCTTATCGAATTGAGTGAGATGATTTTATGTGTGCCAGGACAAGCTTAAACGAAAAACGTGTGTTAACCATTTCAGCCCTTTTAGCATCAGGCTTTGCCGGCGGTGGTTTGTTACTCGGTTTATTCGTCGGCTCTCTGGTTATTGTGTTTGATGGCGTTTATTCCTTAGTAAGCTTGCTGTTAACATTATTGTCACTCGCCGTTTCAAGTTACATGCGCAAACCCTCGCGTGGCGAATTTCAATACGGCAAAGCGGTGTTGGAGCCGCTGGTCATCATGATCAAAGCCTCCGTAATCCTGTCTATCGTCAGTTATTCTCTGTATTCAGCGGTATCGGCAATGTTTTCGGGCGGTCGCGAAGTCGACCCTTCTATCGCAACCGTTTTTGGTCTCGTTAACGTGATAGGTTGTGCTTATGCTTGGTGGAAAATTGCAAAGAGCTCTAAACGTTTTTCTTCTGGTTTAATTGATGCAGAGGCAAAACAATGGAAGATGGATACGTTGTTAAGTGTCGCGGTTACCGCAGGTTTCGTTTCTGCTTGGGCGATGACGTTTACGCCTTGGGCAGACTACGCCATCTATGCTGACCCGATGATGATGATTTTAATGTCGTTTTACTTTATTAAAGTGCCTTTCGATATGCTTCGAGGCGCCGTACGTGAACTGTTAATGATGCGGCCTAGTAAAGAAATCTGCCAATTGGTCGGCAGCGAAATCAAAGCGCTTAATCCGCAATCACCGTCGATGTTCAAACTGGCAGGTGTGACTAAGGTTGGACAAGAACTGAGAGTCAGGGTTGATATTCACAGCAGCAGTGCGCAGCTTGATGTAAAACACTTAGACCGAGCACGCCAAGTCCTCAAAAATAAACTGGCAAAACTCTCGCTGGATCTTAATCTGACGATGAACATTGCCAACTAGGTCTCGAGCTGAACATCGGCGACATTTTATCGATAGAAAAATGACCACAAAAAAGCCGACATCAACGTCGGCTTTTTTATTTGCTTGTGCATTTACTTTTTCAGCGCATTGAGTTTTGCCTGAGCAATACCAAAAATGGTCTCTATCGGATAACTCCCTTCTTCAGTTGCACTGCCAGCCGGCTTGCCTGTAAATATCTCGATGGCTTCTGTTACGTGGTCAATCGCCCAGATATTGAACTCGCCGCGTTCTACGGCTTTAACGATATCAGGCCGCAGCATTAAGTTATGTTGATTTGAGCGTGGAATGATCACCCCTTGATCGTTACTGCGCCCTTTAATCATACACACATCAAAAAAGCCTTCGATCTTCTCGTTGACGCCACCAATCGGCTGAGATTCTCCAAACTGGTTCATTGATCCGGTGATAGCAATATCCTGACGATTAGGCACCTTTGAAAACGCTGAGACCACCGCGCAGAACTCTGCCATACTCGCGCTATCACCATCAACGCCGCCATAGGATTGCTCAAAAGTAATGGTCGTCGTGAGAGGTACACGCGCTGTTTTGCCAAACACCGACGAGAGGTAAGCGGTTAAAATCATCACACCTTTAGAGTGAATACTGCCACCTAAATCGACACTGCGCTCAATATCAATCACATCCCCGTCACCATAACAAGCCGTAGCCGTAATACGATTTGGCGCGCCAAACATATATTCACTGGTACTTAGCACCGATAAAGCGTTGACCTGCCCTACGGCTGTACCTGAGGTTCGCAGTAATGTCGTGCCATTCACAAAGCCTTCCATGACACTGTCACGTAAGCGATTGACTCGCATTTCTTGATTACTGAGCGCTTCTTCAACGTGGCTAGCTCGAATCATATTCGAGTTCGCTTGTTTGGCAACGTAGTTAGATTCGCGCAGTAGGTTAGCAATATGGGCAGAATGCAGCGATAACTTATTTTGGTCACCCGCCAATCGACAGCTGTGTTCAATCACACGAGCAATGGCTTTGCGGTCGCAATGCAGCATATTGCTGTCATGGACAACACTGGAGATAAAACGCGCGTATTGCAGCTCCGCGTCGTCGTTACGCGTCATTTCATCTTCAAAGTCAGCGGTGACTCTAAACAATTCACGAAACTCAGGATCATAATGCTGAAGCAGCTGATAAGTACGGTAGTCCCCAAACAGAATGATTTTTACATCTAACGGAATCGGTTCGGGATCGAGAGACACAGCTCCCGTCAGCGTCACTTCTTTTTCCAGCGAGGTAAAACTCATTTGCCGCGAACGCAGTGCTCGTTTGAGCCCATCCCAAACATAAGGTTGCTCAAGCACTTTTTGTGCGTCCATGAGCAGCACCCCACCATTGGCTTTATGTAAACTGCCTGCACGGATCAGAGAAAAGTCGGTAAATACCGTGCCTTTAAAGGTGGCGGTT
This sequence comes from Vibrio sp. AK197, assembly GCF_053903115.1. NCBI lineage: Bacteria > Pseudomonadati > Pseudomonadota > Gammaproteobacteria > Vibrionales > Vibrionaceae > Vibrio > Vibrio sp. AK197. The sequence continues at coordinate 355,219 of NZ_CP096429.1, read as the reverse complement.
TCAATATACCCAAACAATGAGTGGTAGTTCGGATTCTCCTCGACCACGATAGGAAATTCATCAGATTGGCGCGCCACCAGCACGTTCACTTTGTAGCGTCGCGGTAGCTTTTTATCCAATGAAGCCGTGGCGATTTCGGCCTGCTCATTGCTCTGTTCTAGAAAGATGTCGGCGTTTTCTACGATGTCTTTCTGCAAATCGGTTAGATAGTGCTTAATTTCTGGAAATTCGCCGTAATCAATTTTGAGCTGCTTGATAAAGTGGGTAATAACATCCAGTGTCACTTCATCATTCAGCTTTTTAATTTTTTCACTGTATGACTCTTCCCATTCGGTCAACTGGCGGACCATAGTACGAAGCTGAATTTCAAGCTTATCGATGGTGTCACTGAATGCTTCCTGCTCCTTTTTGCTCAGTGCATCAAAGGTTTCTTCGGTGTGCAGCTCCTCACCATTCATTGCCACAAACTGATAATCTCCCTGAGTGGTGATCGTTAAACTTACACCTTGCTCTTTCGCTTCATGGCTGATGTTTTCCAGTTCGGCTTCTTGCTTTTGCGCTAACTGATTTTTCAGCTTTTCCGCGCGAGTGAAGTACATTTCATTATCAAACGCCAACGGCAGTGCCTGCAGCAGTTTGGTCATGAGCTTTTCTATATCTTGGCGTAATTTATTGCCCACACCGACGGGCAACTTTAATACTTTAGGGGTTCGAATATCTTCAAAATTCGCCACATAACACCAATCAAACAGTGCATCGGTATCATGTTTGTGACGGTTCAAGTAACGTAAAATCATCGTCCGCTTGCCTAGGCCATTTTGGCCAATTGCGTAGATGTTGTATCCCTTCTCACGAATTGACATCGCAAATTCAACCGCCTTTTGCGCTCTTTCCTGACCGACAATTTCGTCAATCGGCGCCAATTCCTTAGTTGATTTACTGGTCAACTTTTCAAGTACAGCGGCGTGATACAGCTGCTTTGCTTCAAGCCTTTCTATCGCCATCACGGCCTCCTTGCTTTTTTGTTGTTATACAGTGCTTCTAAAATCTTAGTTTAATTTTATTTACGATTTAGTGACTTACAGTCAAAACGCAACCAAGTGACTAAAAATTCAACAATTCACGCTATTTTATTGTCACTAAATGATAATTGTTTGCATTCGCGTCTAATTTCTATTTAAATGTGGGTATGAAAACGGTGGGGATTTTTGATTATGGATTTACAACAAAGTTGGGCGCACTTTCTAAAGGCAGAACAGTTACTCGAAGAAGGCCATTGGCCTGAAGCCCATTATCTGTTCGACCAAGTGTTGAACCACTTACCACAACATGTTCAAAATACACTGAGTGACAACAACACCAAACCTTGCCAGTTCTCTTGTCTACTTTCGGGTTTACGAGATGCCACCGTTTATCAGTCTGAAATTCTCAATAAGATGGGCAATCAACAGCAGGCCTTTCAGGTACTCAACCAAAGCTATGCCTTGTTGCAATTCCTCTCTATTGAGCCGTCTCCCTTAGTGGAAGCTTGCGCTGACACTTTATATAAGCACAGTGAAGATTTACTCCGTCATATCGGCGCTTTTTGCGCGGCGCAGCGAAGCGCGCAATGGATGCTTGAATTTCAACAAATGGAAAGAACGCACCACCACTTTGCGACATTGAAGCACTATCCATCGATGCCACGCCGAATGATGAACTAAAAGGATGTCCCATGTCTCAATCACCGATTTTGCAAGTTGAAAATCTATCGGTCAGTTTTACCACTAACGACGGTATCGTTGATGCGGTGAACTCAATCTCTTTTCAACTTCAAAAAGGCGAAACCTTAGCAATTGTCGGCGAGTCTGGCAGTGGCAAATCTGTCTCGACCAATGCCTTGATGAAGCTATTGCCCAACAACGCGTTGGTTGCCAAGGACTCGAGCATTAAGTTTGAAGGCAACGAACTGATCAACTTGAGCGAAAAGCAGATGCAATCCATTCGCGGCAATCGTATCGGTATGATTTTTCAGGAACCGATGACCTCACTCAATCCATACGTCCGTGTCGGAAAGCAGGTTACAGAAGCCATTATTTGTCACCAGTCGGTTAATGCCAATCAAGCCAAAGCGCGCGTGATTGAGCTATTTAATCTGGTTCAACTGCCAAGCCCTGAGCAGGCGTTAAAGAAGTACCCTCATGAATTCTCAGGCGGGCAACTACAGCGCATTATGATTGCCATGGCGCTGATTAACGAACCCGATATCCTCATTGCTGATGAGCCCACAACTGCGCTGGACGTCACCGTTCAAGCTGAAGTTCTTGATCTTATCAAACGCATTCAACACAAAATGGGCATGGCTATTTTGTTCATTACCCATGATTTAGGTGTGGTGCGTCATCTCGCTGACCGAGTTATCGTCATGTGTAAAGGCGACGTCGTTGAAACTGGCGACTGTAAAGCCTTATTTGACGACCCACAGCACGACTATACAAAAATGCTACTCAATTCAGTGCCTCGTGGGCAAAAAGCGCCGATCGCTCAGCACGCGCCCATGCTGTTAGAGGCTCACGACATTCGTGTTAAGTTCCTGGTAAAATCGCACTTTATTGAAAGTCGCAGCGAATATTTTGAAGCGGTAAAAGGCATTTCTCTTTCCCTCAAGCAAGGTGAAACCTTAGGAATTGTTGGAGAGTCGGGCTCCGGAAAATCGACGTTAGGACGAGCGCTTATTGGTCTATTACCCAGCAGCGGTCAAATCAAATTTCAAGGACAAGACCTTGAACAATTAAGTGCTAAGCAGCGTTTTGCGCTGAAAAAAGACGTACAGATGGTGTTTCAAGACCCATACGGCTCACTGTCACCACGTATGACCATAGGCGATATTATTACCGAAGGCTTAACGGTACACCGCCCCAACTTGACCCGCTCAGAACGCATGCAGCGCGCTCGTCAGGCATTGCAAGAAGTCAGACTGGATCCGCAGTCGATCAACCGCTATCCGCATGAATTTTCTGGCGGCCAACGTCAACGAATCGCGATTGCACGCGCACTTATCTTGGAGCCATCATTTATTTTACTTGATGAACCGACCTCGGCATTGGATCGCTCCGTGCAACTGACAGTGATTGACTTGCTCAAAGATATTCAACAAAAACACAATATTGGCTTTCTATTTATAAGTCATGACCTTAGTGTGGTCAAAGCACTGTCAGATCGTGTTCTGGTTATGCAAAAAGGCCAAGTCATGGAACAAGGCAGCGCCTCAGACGTGTTCCATTCGCCAAAACACGACTACACCAAAAAGTTAATCGCGGCTTCTTTTGATATTGAAGAAAATACGCAAGCAGCATAAAGAGATAATAACGTCAGGCTGGCAGCCTCAAACCGTGGCATTCCCCAATGTCACGGTTTTTTTATTCTTAGACCAATTAACGTCCTTTCTTTATTGCACAAGATTGATTAGCTTAGTGTTTTGCCAATAGACAGAGAAGAGTCATGGAACTAGAAATTTTTGTATGCGATGCGTTTACTAACCAGCAATTCAAAGGAAATTCTGCGGCAGTCGTGCCCGTCAGCGAGTGGTTGAGCGATGAGGTTATGCAAAATATCGCCAGAGAAAACAATCTCTCTGAGACGGCGTTTATCAAACCAGTTGGCAATCACCATTATCACATCCGCTGGTTCTCACCACTGTGCGAAGTCGATTTTTGCGGTCATGCAACCCTCGCCTCCAGTTTTGTTCTCTTTGAGTATTTTGACGCACACGACACATTACACTTTGAAACCAATCAGGTAGGCAGTCTGTGGGTAACGCGAGAGAGCAGTGGTCGAATCAGCATGGATTTTCCTAACATGGCGCCGAAGCCAATTGATGAACCACCACGAGCGTTGATTGAAGGGCTGTCTATTCCACCCCGCCAGGTACTGGTTAACGAGCAAGCTTATGTGGTGGTTGTTGCCGATGAGCAGCAAGTTCTTGCGATGCAAACCGACAACGCACAGCTCAAGCAATTACACCCTCGTGATGTGGTGGTTACTGCTCGCGCTGATCGAGAGGGTTACGATATGGTGTCACGCTACTTTTGGCCAGCCAATGGTGGTGACGAAGACCCAGTGACCGGCTCGATTCATTCAGGGTTGGCTCCATACTGGGCAGAACAGTTAGGAAAATCATCGTTGGTTGCTTATCAAGCCTCACAGCGCGGCGGGACGTTATATTGCCAGGTATTAGATGAACGCGTAATGATTGCAGGTGACGCAATACTCTACTCTCACGGCAAAGTGTATCTTTAAGTTTTCGATGCCCAACGACTCAGCGGGACAATCATTGGCGTCCCGGTGACCGGATCGGGAACCACTTCACTTTTAAGCCCAAACACGCGCTCAACCAACGCACTATCAATGATGGTATGCGGAGCGCCTTGCGCAATCAATTCGCCTTCGGCTAACGCAATCACGTGATCAGCATAACGACACGCCTGATTTAAGTCATGCAGCACTGCAACAACGGTTCGACCTTGTTCAATATTAAGCGTTTTAAACAAGTCCAGCAGTTCAATTTGATGCGCAATATCCAGATAAGTGGTCGGCTCATCAAGCATTAACGTGGGGGTTTGCTGCGCTAAGACCATAGCAATCCACACTCGCTGACGCTGCCCGCCGGATAGGCTATCTACGGTTTGCTGGGCCAATTCAGTTACGTTCGCATCGACCATCGCCTGCTCTACCGCTTGTTTGTCTTCGTCACTCCATTGACGAAACACACTTTGGTGTGGATATCGTCCGCGAGCGACCAAATCGTAGACCCGAATGCCATTTGGGCTGTTTGCACTTTGCGGCAAAAGACCAATTTTCTTTGCGACCTCTTTCGTCGGCCAACGATGAATATCCTTACCATCAAGTAAAATTGTCCCTTCCAATGGTTTCAGTAACCGGCACAAGCTTTTAAGTAAGGTCGATTTACCACAACCATTTGGCCCAATGATGACCGTAAACTGGCGCGGAGGAATAGTTAAACTTAGTTGTTCACATACGTGTTTATTGTCGTAGCCTAAGGTCAGCGACTGTGCAGCAATACTTACTGGCTGCTTGGCGGATGTCTCGATAGGTTTCCCCTCAGGGGAAGTCAAAAACTCAAGTTCTGTGGTCATTAGCGGGTTCTCGTTAGTAACCAAATTAGATAAATGCCGCCTACGATACCAGTCACCTGACCGATAGGTAGAGTAAGATTTAAAGGCGCCCACTGCGTCAATAGGTCGGCCAGAAGTAAAAGCAGTGCGCCCATCAACGCCGCACTGACAACGGGAACGCTATGATGGCGCGTAACACGTCGAACTAATTGCGGCGCCGCTAAAGCGATAAAGGCAATAGGCCCTGCCGCTCCTGTCGCTAGCGCTGCAAGAATTACCGCCGCAAACAGACTGATTGCGCGCATACGCTCAATCGCCACACCAAGCTGCGCAGCAATGTCTTCGCCCATTTCAATCAGCGACAGCGACCTCACACTCCATTTCAATACGGGAATACAAATGAGCAAGCCAAAACCAACCGACGCGACATCACTCCATTTTCTTGCGTTCAACGAGCCAGATAACCACAGGTTGGCGGTAATCGCACTGTCGATATCTCCCCACACTAACATCAGCCCATTGAGCGCTGCCAAGATAGCGCCAACACCAATACCGATCAGAATCATGCGATAGCTGCTAATTTTGCGTTTATCCAAGGACAAGAAATACACCACCACCGCAGTAATCATTCCGCCGAGAATGGCACACAGCGCGACACCCAGCACACCATTATTCAATAAGATGATATTGACCAGAGCGCCGGTTGCAGCGCCAGTCGTAAAACCGATGACATCCGGCGAGCCTAACGGGTTTCGAGAGATAGATTGAAATACGGCACCAGCGGCGCCGAGTGAGGCGCCAACAAACACCGCGGTCAACATTCTTGGTAAACGAATATGCATTAAAATTCGTTCTGTAATGCGACTGGTTTCTTCCCCCATCAAGAAGTTGCCCAGTGATGTGTAGCTAATAGGAAACTTACCCATCGTTAGCGCCACGCCACCTAATGCCGCGACCAAAACGAAGAGTAACGTGCTGACCCAGACAACACGCGATGAATATTGCCAAGAAAATGATCCAATACGGTAAACAGACAGAGGGGTTTGTGTTTTCATAATTGCGCCAACCTCCAGCGACGAACCAACACAATAAACACAGGCCCACCCAGTAACGTCACCATAATGCCCACACTGATTTCTCCGGGAGAGCCGATGACTCGTCCTAACACATCCGCCGCTAATAGCAGCAAAGCAGAAATCATCATTGAATAAGGAATTAGCCAGCGATGGCCGGGACCGACCAAAAATCGAGCAATATGCGGCGCAGTTAAACCAACGAAGCTGATCGGCCCAGCAGCGGCAGACGCACTCGATGCCAATACCACGACACAACCACAAACGAGTAGCCATACCCAGCGCGGATTCACACCTAAAGCGCGGCCTAAATCATCACCCAACGCCAAAATATCGAGTAAGCGACTTAAGTTAAGTGCAATAACGCTGCCAAGCGTAATTAAGCCACATGTGAGCCATACAACGCTAAAGCCACGCCCTTGCAGTGACCCCACCGCCCAATGGCGAAACTGGTCAAACACCGCTTGGTCACTGTTGATAGTGATAATCTGAGTAATCGCGAGCAAGACCACTGACACAGCAGCCCCCGCTAAAATCAGCCTGACAGGACTTAATGCATGGTAAACACTTGAAAGGACATAGACCAACAGCCCCGCCAAAGACGCCCCAGCCATACCAAACCACAAATATTGCTCAACACGGGTAAAACCGAACAAGGCAATTGCGCCAACGATCCCCACCATGGCTCCGGCATTAACGCCTAAAATACCGGGATCTGCGAGCGGGTTACGTGTTAGTGCCTGCATTAATGCGCCCGCCGCCCCTAGGCCAGCACCAACAAATATGGCCAATATGGTTCGAGGTAAGCGTACCCAGTGCACCAATAAGTGCTCAGTATTGGTTTGATCAAAGTGGAATAGCGCGTCAAGCGTGGTCGAAAACGCCACATTGCGGGCTCCGACAGCAATACTCAGCGCCGAAAAACCAACAAGTAATAGCGCGCCAATCACTAACCCTAAGCGATATTTATGTCGCTTTAAGGGCATCGGTTGTGTCAGAGTTAAACGCTTTTCCATGGCCTTCTAGTCCGACTTTTGGGAAAAGATCTGAGCAATGTTATTGACGATTTCCCGCGCACTAAATAGATCAATTCGAAACGAGTTTTCACCCAGCCCATACACTTGCTGAGCCTGAATTGACGGCAAGTTTTGAAGTACCGGATCCTTGGTGAACGCTTGAATATCGTTACGTCCTCGGCTGAGTAGAAACGTGGTCGGCGCCGTTAATTCCGTCAGATTTTCGTAATGCACACGCATAAAGTCACGATGAGAAATGGGCCCACTCTGCCACTCTGGCTTGGGCACTTCGATATCAAATCCCAGAGATTTAAGTAACTGAGCGTGAGTCCCGAGCGGCTTAGCAATCGCATTGACGACCCCTGCCCCTTGGAAACTAACAATATTGGTCTTACCCTCCGGCAATTGAATGCTGTCTCGGGTGGTTTTCACCAACTGGTTAAATTGGGCGATATTGTCTTTTGCGGCCTGTTCTTGTCCAGTGGCCTGCGCGAGTTGTTTGGCTAATTGCTGCCATGAGACATCGGTGTAATCGACAACAATAGTCGGCGCCAACATTTTAAATTCTTCTACCTGAGCCAGTGCAGAATCGGCACCACTGGTTGACACCACGATCAAATCTGGCGCGACGGCATAAGCCGATTCAAGATCAACACTGCCAGCAGGCCACAAAGCCTCGATTCCTTGCTGTTTGGCTAGCGATTGCCACTGGGCAAAGTAGTCCCCCGCCATCGTCGTTGCACTGGCCACAACAGGCGCATCAATCGCGAGTAACGTGCCGGTCACACTGACAGCGGTAGACAAAATTCTCTGCGGCGGCTTTTCAATCACGGTTTGAGTGCCATCCGCATTTTCAAAGGTTCGCGGCCAATCTTGTGCCTGGGCTAATTGGGCAACAAAACACAATATGATAAAAGTTATAGTTTTGATATTGATTCTTATTTCACTCATTGAATGGTAATATCCCTAAATTCGATGTGGCTCGCGGTTTAATATAACCCTCTGACGCGGTTCAGTCTATCCCTAGCCTGGCGCTGAGAACATGATCTGACGCAGTCTACCCGTGTTTGACCTCGAAGCCAAAGGATTGGACTCCCATGTTCTGACTCAACCCACAACATATTCAGTAAGGAAAAAGTATGTCTCGACCTGCGCCATTATGTATTGGACTCGCGTTAGCGATGAGCTGGCTGACTAAAAGTGGTTGGCGCCGTGAAGATAGCCAAGTAGAACACCTGTTCTCAATTGATGACTATATTCAACTCGCTAAGCAAGCCGAAGCGGCGAAATTGGACTTTGTATTTCGTCCGGACACGCTATTTTTACCGATGGAAATGGTCGGAACGGAGCCCGGATTCAGCAGCTTGGATCCGATGGTCCTTCTCGCGGCACTCGCCACTGCCACATCAAAAATTGGATTGGTTTCTACGGCATCAACCACATTTAATCCGCCTTATGTCGTCGCTCGTCAATTGCAATCTCTTAACTGGCTCAGCCAAGGACGTATCGGCTGGAATATCGTGACCGCCATTGATGGACAAACCAATTTTGGTCAGCAGAATCTAATGGCTTCAAAACAACGCTACGAGATGGCTGCCGAGTTTACTGAAGTGGTGCAAAAACTATGGAACAGCTACCCAGACGATGCGCTCACCTTTGATCGTCAGTCGGGCGAATTCGCAAATAGCAATAAAGTGCAAGCGATTAATCATCATGGTGATTTCTTTGATGTTCAAGGGCCGTTAAACGTACCGCAGTATCCGTCAGGTAACATTCCTTTATTTCAAGCTGGCGCCTCCCCTTGGGGAAGAGATTTTGCCGCCAAAGTCGCCAACGCGATTTTTGCCGCAACGCCTGACTTACACGCGGGAATCGAACTGCGTAATGACTTACGCCAACGCGCGGCGCTACAAGGTAGAAATGCTGATGATATTAAGGTTCTTCCCGGGCTAAGCCTTTATTTAGCAGAGACAAGGCAGCAAGCTGAAGATTTGTATTACCAGACGCACACCAGTTTAACTCGTGAGAAAAAACTCGCTTATCTCCAAAAAAACTTAGGGGTTGATTTCAGTGCATTAGAAGATACCCAGCCGATAACTGTTGATATGCTGCCGAAACTCGACGCCGTACGCAGCCATACTCACACCAATTTGCTGACGCGCTTTATCGAACGTGAATCCCCCACATTGGAACATTTACTTACTCGACCCGAGGTGATGGGCTCCGCTCACTGGTTAGTGATTGGAACACCGGAAGATGCGGTAGAATCAATCAAACAACGTGTGGAAGCAGGTGCTGCGGATGGGTTTATTGCCGTACCTGGAGGCTCACGTCAGTCAGCCCAGCTTTTCTTTGACCAAGTGATCCCATTATTAGCGAAAGCGGGGTTAAGTCGCACTGAATACCAAGGCTCAACACTGTGCGAGCATTTAGGGTTAAACGCCTAATTCGATATCACCCGACAAAAAGAGCGCGATAACGCGCTCTTCCCATCACCAAAACCGCTTTCCCTATCAGTGGCTAAGTCCTGTCTCCGACGCTGGTTGGGGCGTTCGCGCCTTTTGAGTTAAAAACGCTTGTTCATACATCAACATGAAATCACGGCGAATAAGCTGCTCTAGGTGGACCGCTTTATCCGTTGGGCAAAAAATCATGAAATGGACATTTTGTTCTGCCGTTGGCGTGCTACTGATATGAATATGAGGCTCGGCGCCGGGTAAATCAACTCCGGCATGCTTTTCAATCATAACGTTATAACGGCGGGCGACTTCACTAAAGTAATGACAATGTTCTTCGATTTTCTGCTCTAGAGGTGCCACCAGCGGATACAAATTGACGAATTCTTTCACCACAATATTAAAGTTATGATAAACATAACGTTTCATAAAGTTGAGGTTCTTTACTGGAAAGGTAAAAAACATGCTATTTGGTAGCGTCGCCGTCTTACCGGTAAAGTGGTATTGACCATGATGTAAATCGATCTCTTGGAGCACCGTCGCCATCATGTTGTGCTCAATCACTTCCCCGCAAATCGTTCCAACTTCGATCCAATCGCCAATACGAAAGGAGCGTGAGCTCGCACGCTGAATCGAACCAGTAAAGCACAAAATGATTTCTTTTGATGCCACAACAATGGCCACAGCAATCGCGGTCACCGATAATGCAAATTGGCTGATCTCAGATTGCCAAAGTATGAATAATAACAATACCAATGCGATAAATGAGCCATTTTTGGTTCGCGACATCCATTTGCGCTGCTCATCTGAGACAAAGGCATGATCACCGCGAATCTGTCCCAACGTGAAACGGCGGACACCGACAACCAACAAAAAAATCAGCAAAGAAAAAAGGAATTTATGAGTCAGAAGGTAATCCACCGCCAACTGAACCTTATCCATAAAAAACTCCAGATAGTGAAAAGGGGCCTACGCCCCTTTATCGTTGTTATATGTGTTGCGCTGCATGGTTTATTGCAGCAAACAAATCCAGCGCTTACTTTCCCACACATCAACCAAACTATCTAGCGACCAAGCACATTATTGCCGCACAGATTACGCTCTGAGTTCATTTATTCCCATGTTGACACGGTTGATTTGTCACTTTCTGGCATGATTTGCTCAAGAGAACGCCGCTCCGGTGCTGAAATGGATTGCTCAGTGATAATGGTTGTCGCGGTATCGGTAATCGTTGGATAAGCGGCCACACCCAACATCACCCCTAATCCGAAGATGATAAGATGGGAAAGAGAAAGTAATAACCACTTCATACCAATACCTAAATAAATTGATAAATTTAAGCGGCATACAATAGAGCAATCACTCGGCTGTGGGTATCCCACTATCATCTGATATTGGTAGCAGTTATTTCTGACAAACGAACGATCACCTCAACGGCACTCTGCATTCCTTCGATAGTGGCAAATTCATGTATCCCATGAAAGTTGTAGCCACCCGTAAAAATGTTCGGGCATGGCAATCCCATAAACGACAAACGAGCCCCATCGGTTCCACCGCGAATAGGTTTAATATTGGGTGTAATGCCGCACTCCAGCATCGCCTGCTTTGCCGTCTCGATAATATGCGGAAACGGCGCGACTTTCTCTTTCATATTGTAGTAGCTATCTTCAATCACCAGTTCAACCACATCCTGCTTATAGCATTGATTTATCTGGCTAACTTTGGATTCAAGAAGTGCTTTTCGGGCTTGTAACCCTTCAAGATCGAAGTCACGTAAAATATAGTTAAGCTGACTACGCGCAACACTCATGGTCGATGAAGTAAGGTGGAAAAAACCTTGATAGCCATCGGTACACTCTGGCGTATCCTGAGTAGGCATACCCGCATGAAATTGGCACGCCAACGTCATCGAATTGCGCAGTTTGTTTTTTGCGGTTCCAGGGTGAACATTGACACCATGAAATACCACTTTTGCATTAGCGGCATTGAAGTTTTCGTACTCAAGCTCTCCTACAGGACCACCATCGATGGTGTAAGCCCATTGCGCTCCAAATTTTTCGACATCAAAACGGTCAGCACCGCGGCCAATTTCTTCATCCGGCGTGAAGCCAATGCAAATCTCACCATGCGCAATCTCAGGGTGTTGAATCAAATATTCAACCGCCGTGATGATTTCGGCCACGCCCGCTTTATTGTCTGCGCCAAGCAGTGTATCACCGTCGGTCGTGATTAAATGACAACCACGCAGTTGGTTAAGTTCTGGGTACTGAATTGGCGATAACACTTCATCACCGCGACCTAACGCGATGTCACCACCTTGGTAGTTCTCGACAATTTGCGGCTTAACATTTGCTCCAGATGCGTCCGGCGCCGTATCCATATGAGCAATAAAGCCGATACTTGGTACCTCATGGCACACATTGGCGGGCAGGCGCGCCATAAGGTATCCGTTTTCATCAAGGCTTACCTGCGCTAACCCTAACTCCATTAACTCTGCCTTTAGTGCCTGAGCAAACGTTAGCTGTCCGGGAGAACTCGGACACATCGGATTATCAGGATTCGATTGAGTATCAAAAGTAACATAGCGTAAAAAGCGCTCAACAACAGGATTCATGATGCCCACCTAAAAAACAGCAAAAGAAAATACGTCAACAACAACGTAAGAAGTCTCTATCTTACTGAGCAACCTGCATTTTGGTTTTGCTTAAAATCATCTTTTTCTGTTATTCATTGCTTGCCATTCACAGCCAAATGACGGGTTGAAGATAAAAATAAACCGTCTTTCATTCTTTTAAGTTAAAGCCTCTACTCGCCATTGTTCACCTCTTATTGTCGGTTGCTCTGCGTCTACCCTGATATAAAAGAATGACGCTTAAGGCACCAAAAGATGACATACGGTTTATTAGTGATAAAGATCCCATATACTGTGCAGTTATTTATGAACCGCGATCACTATTAACAGCAAATTGACAAGTTCAAGGTTGAAGAGCTTGGCATCGCCGATTAAGGTTTAATTGTGCAAACTAACGTTCTAACTCGTAATATTTAAGGCATTCGCCAGTGCCTATTACTCCATGATGAACGCTAAGTTATAGAGCCTCACTTTCGCCAGTGAGGCTTTTTTTTTGCTTATGAATCCGCTCTGACTTACTAGACACAGAAAACTCAGCCGCTACAATACGCAGCCACTGTTTAGGAGGCGTTTTTATGGTTCAAGATTACACTTACCCTTGCTTGTCTGAGATGTCGAATCCAGAACTGCAAGAGCTTAGTCATCGCTTGCTGCACCGTTTGGTTCCCGAATCATCTGTCAAAGAATTATTTACCTTTGAGGATCAACAAACGATGGACGACGATAAGCGCCAAGAGCTGCACTTTGATGCCCTATTACGAATGAATGCGATTGCGTTAAGTGAAATCCCGGCTCTGTTTGCAAGCGCAGACAACCCGGAACAAAATATCGAACGTATGACGCGGCTGATTTTATGGCACTTCTATGCGGTGTCGTTCCGCCTGCAAAATGCGATATCACTAAAAACACATTGTGACCAAGTCGAAGCGTTATTAAACAACCGCCCGAAAGAGGCGTACCAGTGGGTAAATAGCTTAACCCGCTTACTACAGGATTATGCAGAGCTGGCCAAGGGCTAGAACATGCACTAAAAAGCCCACAATCTGTGGGCTTTTCGACTGTTCAATATCGTATTAATTATTGGTCACGATTTGTCGTGCATTCACCGCCTGCACAGGTCGGTTGTTATGTCCCATCACTGACATCATTTTCTCGGCTTGCGAACCCGCGAGTTTGTTGACATCTTTCAGAACGAACCAGCGCACACCTTCACTACAAGGTGGCGTCGTGAGTGAGCCATTGAAACGGTAGTATTCATCGTATTCAGGGAGTAAGTCAGCCACATTTAGTGGTGTGCTTAGCGTGGCTGTTTCGCCAACTTTAGGCATCGTTTGAGTTAGGCTGGTGAGAAATTCGCTCTCTACTCCTTTATCAAACATCACCGAAATCACCACTAATTCGCCTTGATCATCACTGTTTACAAAGTGTGCTTCAAGCGGATACTGCTTACCTGAAATTAAGTTTTCCGAGGGAGTATGAAAGTGGAATTGCAATAAATTGAAGGTCTTACCATCGACCGTTAGCGTGTTATCGCCTTCGACAACGGCTTGCAACGTGTGGCCATTATTGGTCAAGCCAGTCACTTTACCAGAGTAATTTAATTTAAGATCTTGCAAGTCAGCTTTAACGTCACCTTGGATATCAATCGGACTTTGATTGACCCCCTGCGCGCAAGTGGCTGAAACACTTCCCCAATGCGCAGGACCATGCTCATCAGCATAACCCCATTCAGACGCTTGAACCGCCCCTGCCATTAACGCCGAAACTGACAAAGCCAATAGTAGTTTTTTCATTGTTATTCCTTTATTAAACATATGACGTGAGTAGTGAGTAATGGCTGAACATAGTAATCAAATTCCCCATATCAATAGTAAGTGAAATCTATGTTTACCATTACCATACGCTAAAAATTCGTATCGTTTTCAGCAATGAGAACAGGCCACATATAGGCGTCTTCATTAAGTGAGCAATCAGCAATACCAATAAACCAAGCAACCTTCATCAGACACGACACACGTTAATCATGCGATGAATCAGTCCACCAGATGAATTGCTCAAAGTCGCGTTAAACATAAGGATTTCTCAGTTTTTGAACTCGCAAGCTTTGCTGAGTTGGACAATGATTAAAACTTAATAAATGACCTTAAACACGGCGTAACTATGCTTAAAGCACATTCACTTAAACCACATTCTTCTTTTCCTTCATGTTCGCGCTTATTCATCACCGCCTTTGCTTGTGTGACATCCGCCTCCGTGGTGGCACAAGAGCCGCAATCCGACGTTCAAGATATGTCTGACCCGCTCGCTGTCTACACTCAAGTTGGGGCCGGCTACACCGACAAAGGCATCAATTTAAAAGTTGGTCAAACGTATGACACCAAAGACCCACTGACTGCGGCGATGAATATCATTGAAGTGAAAGGCGCACTTGGCGATGCGTTTGGTTGGCGTGGCCAAAACACAACCAATAATTCTATTGATTCTTTTCGCTTTCGAAACTTTGGCGCCAACCTGCAAACAGGCCTTGCCAACCAGTTGGATATTAACTACACCCTGAAACCAAATTTGGTTGCCGAAGAAAGCGCGGATATCTCTTATAGCTTTATTCAAGCGTTACCGAAAATGGGCCCAGTGAACTTGTATCCTCTCGCTGGCGCTGGTGTATCCATCGGTAATAATGCCTTAGAAGACGATGGCACCACAGACAGTGGTTATTCCATCATGGGAACGTACGGCTTAATCGGGATGTACGGAAAACTGCAACTGACCGATAAAATCTGGCTCAACTACAATCCCTTTTGGCTCACCACCATCTCAGGCTCTGATACTTACAAAGACAACTATTATGGACGCGGCGATAGCCACCTGTTAACCCATGAATTTGCCGCGAGTTATCAGATAACGCCTCGCTTTAATGTGCGTTACTTTGCCAACTGGAACACTAACGTCGATTTCCTCGATGGCGATCATCGCATTGAGTTTAACTACCAGATCTAACGCAGAGAATACACGCCTCCAAAAACGCCATGCGCGACTCGCTCATGGCGTTAATCATCTTATTAGCAATTTATAAAAAGCCCCTACAATTGATTCACCTCATGAATTCGTAATCAGGGTTTGGGTACCCTGAACTCAAACTCCACTTGGGTAACCCCTTTTGTATATCGAGCAATTCTCAATGCTGCTGGCGGTGTTTGAGCGTGCAGCACTTATGTTAATGGCGCTGTTTTTACTCACTCGTAGTCATCTATTTCAACAAATTGTTATTAAGCGCCAGCGCCGACCTAAAGAAACTGCAATGATCAGTTTGCTGTTTATTTGCTTTGCAGTTTTTAGCACCTATACAGGCGTCAATGTCTACGGCTCGGTGGTCAATGTTCGCATCATAGCCATCATCAGTGGTGGCATTTTGTTTGGCCCTTGGGTTGGTATAAGCGCGGGATTGATTTCGGGTATTCACCGCTACTGGATAGATATCGATGGGCCAACATCACTTGCGTGCTTGATCACCAGTATTTTGGCGGGGCTTATGGCCACCTGGATCCATCAACGCGGCAACAAAACCCACTATGCTTACTACGGCATTGCGGCCGGAATGGTGTGCGAAATTCTGACCATGAGCTTAATTCTGCTGCTCAATGACTTCTCTCCACTGGCTCGCTCCATTGTTGAACACATAGCGATTCCGATGATCACTGGCACGGTGTGTATTGGCTTGATCATTACCTTGGTTCAAGACATTGATGATGAGAAAGACAAAATCGCGGCAATGCAGGCTAAACAGGCTCTCAAAATCGCCAATAAAACCCTCCCCCACTTTAGAAAAAACGATCGCGATTCGCTGAGTAAAGTCTGTAGCATCATCCGCAGTGAAACCGATGCCGATGCGGTTGCCATCACCGATACCAAAGATGTGATGGCATATGTTGGCGTAGGAGAGGAAAACTTTCTCGATTCACACCATCAAATCAGTAACATGACGCAGCAAGCGGTCAATTTAGGTAAGCAGATCATCAGTAACAACCTTAACGTACATAATTTTCACTCCCTGCTTATCATACCGTTGTGGGAGAACGGACAAGTGACGGGCACACTCAAGATCTTCTATTGTCAGCCTAACCGTATTCGCCACGCGCTGCGCGAAATGGCGATTGGTTTATCACACATCATTTCCACTCAGATCGAAGTGTCTAAAATCGAACAGCTCAAAACCATGGCGAGTAAAGCCGAGTTCTCTGCGCTGCAAAATAAGATTAACCCCCATTTTCTATTTAATGCGTTGAATGCCATTTCAACCTTAGTGAGAATCAAACCGGCTCAAGCCCGGCAGCTTATTGCTAACTTAGCCAACTTTCTACGGTTTAACCTTGAGAAAGGTGATCATTTAATTGATATTCAAGAAGAAATTCAGCAAGTCATGGATTACGTGGCCATTGAGCAAGCACGCTTTGGTGACAAACTCGACGTGGTCTTTGATATTGACCCGGTGCACGTCAGCATTCCATCACTGCTTATTCAGCCATTAGTCGAAAATGCCATTCAACACGGGATTGTCCCTGCACGTCACCCGGGCCAAGTGTCGATAGCCGTGAAACGCCACCACAACAAAGTCAAAATTACCATTCGCGATAACGGCGTCGGTATTGATCCCAACGTGATTGAACAAGTGTATCAGGGCTCGATCAGCAGCCATCGTATTGGGATGGCAAACGTCCACCAGCGCGTCGCTTTGTTGTATGGCAATGGGATGATCATTACCCGTCTCGAACCAGGTACCGAAGTGAGTTTTTATGCCGAGCATATTGAGGAGGTTACATGTTAAAAGTCATTATTGTTGAGGATGAATACCTCGCGCGTGAAGAGCTCAATTATTTGATTCACACCTACAGTGACATTGAGGTTATCGCTACGTTTTCTGATGGGCTAGAAGCGTTTAAATACCTGCAAAGTCATACGATTGATATTGCCTTTTTAGATATTAATATCCCATCGATTGACGGTATGCTACTGGGGAGAAATATTCATCAGTTCGCTCAACCCCCTCTGATTGTCTTTACCACGGCTTATAAGGAATATGCGGTCGATGCTTTTGATCTTGAGGCTTTTGATTATCTGTTAAAACCTCTTGACGAACAGCGCGTGCAACGTCTGCTCACCAAAATAGAAGCTTACGCCACCGAAAGGCCTGAAATTGAACCTAAATCACAAGCGAGTACGATCAACTTATCACGCGACAATCGGATTCGAGTCACGCCAGTGGAAGAGATTATCTATGCCGAGGCGAGCGAAAAGGTCACTGAAGTACATACCGCACAAGGGGTTTATATCGCGCCTTATACCATCAGTGAATTAATGAGTAAGCTACCCAGTCAGCAGTTCTTTCGCTGCCATCGTTCTTACTGTGTCAACCTCTCTCGTATTGAAGAGATCATTCCTTGGATGAACAGTACCTATTTGCTCAATCTGCACGATGAAAACGACCAGGTCCCTGTCAGCAGAGGCAATATTAAAGCGTTTCGCGAACTGATGCATTTGTAATTCATGCTCAAATAATGCATTTCATGGTCGCCATTCTGCCGCTCATTTTATACTTAACCACAACTATTGTAATGTTTCTTTCTCGTCGTATTTTGAACTTATCTAAAGCGTTTTATGACGCTTGTTACGCTTTGACGTATTGGAGTTCAAATCATGAAAAGACACCTTTCAAACCCGAAAAAATGGTCCACTTTATTAGGGACCATTATGGCCCAGTTCGCGTTGGGTTCTGTGTATACTTGGAGCTTATTCAATTCCCCACTCGCCAGTAAACTGGAAGAACCGATCAGCCAAGTGGCTTTTTCATTCGGTATTCTTAGCCTTGCTCTGGCTATCGCCTCCTCACTTTCAGGCAAATTACAAGATCGCTTTGGGGTGAGAAACGTCACACTAGGCTCAGGACTACTGCTTGGCGCGAGTTTGTTGCTTGCTTCTTACGCCTCTAATTTATGGATGCTGTATCTTTTTGCCGGCGTATTGGTTGGCTTTGCCGACGGCACTGGGTATTTGATGACACTCTCAAACTGCGTCAAATTCTTCCCTAAACATAAAGGGCTTGCCTCAGCATGTGCGATTGGGGCTTACGGATTAGGCAGCTTAGGATTTAAATACATTAATATGTACTTACTGACTCAGTTTGGCCTAGAACAGACCTTCGGTGTGTGGGGAACTATCGCCATGGTTATGGTCATCGTCGGCGGGCTGCTGATGAGTGACGCGCCGGTTAAATCCGCGAGTAACGAGCAAACACCAGTCGCCTCTACGCCTCAACCTGCGAGTGAATTTACCTTAGCGCAAACCATCAAAACACCTCAATTTTGGATGTTAGCCGTTATCTTTTTAACGATTTGTATGAGTGGCTTATATGTCATAGGCGTCGCGAAAGACATAGGTGAAAACTATGTGCACCTTTCCGTAGCAACCGCCGCGACATCAGTAGCCGTGATTGCGGTAGCCAATTTGGGAGGACGTTTGGTATTGGGCGTACTTTCAGACCGAGTAGAACGGGTAAAAGTGGTGACGTTCTCTGTGCTCATTAGCCTCGTGGGGGTTGCCTCACTGTTGTATCTTGACCTCAACAGTTTAAGCTTTTACTTCGCGATTGCTTGTATTGCCTTTAGCTTTGGCGGCACGATTACCGTTTACCCTTCACTGGTGAGCGATTTCTTTGGGCTTGAGAATCTTACCAAAAATTACGGCGTGATTTATCTTGGCTTTGGAGTAGGAAGTATTGCAGGGTCCATTGTTGCGTCACTGTTTGGTGGTTTTGTTCCAACATTCTATATGATGCTTGGCTTTCTCACCGTCTCATTGATTTTCACGCTCATCGTAAAACAGCCTCATCACCAAGCAGTTGACATGAACACCTATGGCGAACCAGCACATCACCACTCCGCTTAACCTATAAACGTATTAATACGCCACCCAACGAGAAAAAGTTGCGGTGGCGTACTGCCGTTACATAAAGTAGCGCCATAGATAGGTAAATGGCACGACCAGCAATAATGCAGGTAAAAAGTTCACCACAGCAAAATGCATAATGTTTGAGATACGAAGCCCAACAGCGACCATGATGATACCGCCGATGGCCGTAAAGTTGGCGTAACTTTCTGCATCCATATAAGGCATAATGGTTTGAGCTAAACCAAATAAAATCGCCTGCACTGTAAACTGCACAACCGCAATCAGTACAATGCTCGGCCCTAAGGTAATGGCAAAAATAATGGCAGTCACAAAGTCCATCATCGACTTGACCAGCAGCAACTGATAGCTACCGTTGATGCCTTCCGTCATTGAACCAATGACGCCAAGTCCACTGGCACCAAACAATACAATCATTGAGGTAAATTGCAGCGAGAACTCATTCTCACTTAAGCCGCGTGGTCGAGGCAGAAACTTCTGGCATTTACTCTGAATAAACATTGCCCCCTTCTTAACCCCCGCCTCGAGAAAAATCAGCTCGCCGACTGCCGTCCCCAGAATAAAGGCCATCACCATAACTGGAACATTGTGGACTTTGACAATCATGCCTACGCCAATAGAAATCGAGGCTAGAGCGAAGGTCGCTGGCAGCCCGTCAACAAGTCGTTTGGGAATACGACGGGCAAAGGTGGCACCGATGACGCCCCCCAAAATAATTGCACAGCTATTAATCACTGGGCCAATCAGCATAATTATCACTCCTTAAAAAAATCGGTCATGGGTATACCAGCAGACAAAGCTCTCCCCTCAGGCGACACGTATGGCTCACTGGGCGGCTTTTAATAACCAACCAGAATCGAAGACGGTGGAACGCGCAATAAACGGCAATCAGTCGTTGGGGTTAGGATGTGCAGCGTATACAAACGGGTGCAGTCATAGTGAGGAAGAAGGTTACATTTATTCGATCTATGATCCAACACTCGACCATTGATTCCATTATGATTGCAAAAATCAGACAAATAAACCGCATTTTACGCACCTATTAGTTGCATAAATCGAAACAGTCAGAGGATCACATGGACCGAATTGCGGGGATCAGAGTGTTCGTCGAGGTGGTCAATTTAGGCAGTTTAACCGCTGCGGCTAATAAATTGGGGATCTCTAAATCAATGGCATCCCGCCATATTGCGAGTCTAGAGAAGTCATTCGGTACCAAATTACTTTATCGAAGCTCACGCAATCTCACCATGACCAGCACCGGCGAAAGCATTTTACCTTACTGTCGCCAGATGCTGGCTGTGAATGATGATATTACGTACTTAACCAGTGATACGCACCGTGAACCCCACGGGACGATTCGGCTCGCCTGCAGCGTTTCATTTGGCCACTCTTATGTCGCTCGTGCTGTGCGGCGTTTTCTCGCCCATTATCCGAAAATATCGGTCGACCTAACGCTCACCGACCGCCACATCGACCCTGCAAAAGAACGCTTTGATGCCACGATTCAAATCGGTAATGTGCATGATACCAACTTAGTCGCGCGCTTAATTGGCCGCTGCGCATCCATTATTGCCGCCTCTCCACGGTATCTTGAGCAGCAGGGTACACCTTATCAACCAACAGATTTGATGCAGTATAACTGCTTAACACATTCCAATTTAGGGCACACATGGCGCTTACTTCCGACAGAGGGTAAAGAAACAGATGAGCAACTTGAAATTCCCATTTCAGGTCAACTGGCATCAAATGATGCGATGATTTTGCTGCAGGCCACCTTAGCAGGTGAAGGCATCTCTTGCCTGCCGACCTTTGTGGTCGACCCTTATATTAAACAGCAACAGCTTGTTCCTCTCATCGAAGATTACAGTTTTGAACAGCTCGGTGTTTACTTACTTTATCCATCTCGTAAGTATCTCACGCATGCAGTCCACCAACTGATTGACTTCCTAGTTGACGACTTTAACCAAGCCATTTTTTAGTGGCATCAATCCAGCGTAACAACCACACCAATCACACTAAATAGCATTTTATTGATTTAGATCTAATGGAAAATCGGGGTTTTAAAAATCCGAACTATTTTGTTTAAAAACGCGTTAGTTTCGAAAATTTTTCCTTGATAGCCTAGCTCCATCGTTTCGCTTTCCTTACAAAGTATCAGGTTAAAGTGAAAGATTTGTATTGAATCTTATTGGCTACGCCACAGGAGCTACCCATGTCTAATATGTTTTATATTCCTTCTTCTAACTTAATGGGCCCAGGCTGCTTGTCTGATGCGGCAACCATCATTGCATCTCATGGCTTTAAACGTGCATTAATCGTTACTGACCACTTTCTAAACAAAATGGGTGTGGTTAGCAAAGTGGCTCAGCTCCTTGAACAATCTGGGGTAGAATCCGTCATTTTTGATGAAACCAAACCCAACCCAACCGTAGACAACGTCAAAGCTGGCTTAGAAAAACTCTCACAAAGCGAATGTGATTGCGTTATTTCACTGGGTGGTGGTTCTCCTCACGACTGTGCCAAAGGCATCGCACTGCTTGCAACGAATGGCGGAGAAATTAAAGATTATGAAGGGGTAGACCAATCCGCTAAGCCTCAACTACCACTCATTTCTGTCAATACCACTGCTGGAACCGCCTCAGAGATGACGCGCTTTTGTATTATTACAGATGAAAAACGTCACATTAAGATGGCCATCGTAGATAAACACGTCACGCCAATGATGTCGGTAAACGACCCTGAACTGATGCTAGCCAAGCCAGCCTCGCTAACCGCAGCAACCGGAATGGACGCTCTTACTCATGCCATTGAAGCCTATGTTTCCACTGCGGCGACCCCGATCACTGATGCTGTTGCGATTAAAGCGATTGAGATGATTCAGGGCAACTTGCGTCAAGCCGTTAAGCAAGGAGAAGACATCACTGCCCGCGACAATATGGCGTATGCCCAATTTATGGCGGGAATGGCATTCAACAACGCCTCATTGGGATATGTGCATGCTATTGCTCACCAATTGGGCGGCTTTTATGACTTGCCACACGGTGTGTGTAATGCCGTACTTCTTCCACATGTGCAGCGTTATAACAGCCAAGTAGCCACTGAGCGCTTAGCCGATGTAGCAAAAGCGATGGGAATCGATACACAAACAATGAATGCCGAACAAGCAACACGTGCCGCAATTGATGCGATTTGCCAGCTTTCAAATGATGTGCAGATTCCGGCAGGCCTTGCTGAGCTTGGCGTGAAAGAAGAAGACTTCGATGTGTTAGCAGAAAACGCATTGCGCGATGCTTGTGGGTTCACCAACCCGAAACAAGCCTCGCATGAAGAAATCGTCGCCATTTTGAAAGCGGCGATGTAAATAACAAAGACTCTGCAAAATCTCACTCAATTCAGCCTAAAGCTGGGTTCAAGTGAATCTCCTCGCCCATTGTCGCGACCGTCGTGACTTTGGGCTTTTTTCTAATTACAATTCACCATGTACCACGTCTTTACCCCATTTTTAAGCGCAAAAAATGGCATAAGCATGAAAATCCTTTACTATAAGCACCACTGTTCCGTAAACCGACTCAGACGCGATGAAATCTTTAAATAGCTTCTGCCGTATCGATGAAACGCAATATGCGTTATCGACCGATAGCGTCAATATGCTCTACTACGACCTACCAAAGCATTTTCAAGGCGAATATCGCTCCTACGAAACACCTCGGCTGTGCACAATTTTGCAAGGCACCAAGGAAGTGCATATCAATCAGTCAGAACAGTTTGTGTACCGCAAAGAACAGTGCGTTTTGCTGCCTCCTCATTCGAATGTATACATGTCGATGTCTGAGTACACCAAGGCATTAGTTTATGAATTTAGCGATAAATTGGTCGATACTGTTAGCGCCAAGGTTGGTGATATGCTGGAGTTGAACACGCACTCCCAACTTGATTATCGCCAATTCAAGCTCGAAGGTTTGCAGGATCGCATCTACACATTACACGCGCGAGCCCAAGAGGTGCTTCTAACCTCGAATGAAAACGTTCACTTCTTACTTGATTTGACGTGCCAAGAAATGGTCTATGAGCTGTTGAAACGAAGCGGTTGTCGCGAGATTTTATCGCATCACCAGCACCACCCGATCAATAAAGCGATACGCGTGATGAAAGCAAATCACGGAAAAAGCATCTCAGTCTCTGAGCTTGCTGAAGAAGCTCAAATGTCGCTGTCGAATTTTAGCCAAAAGTTTAAGTTGATCACCAATCAAACCCCGAAAGCGTACTTAACCCAATTAAAGCTCGAGCAAGCTAAACATTATTTGGGACATTTATCCGTTACTGACACAGCGATGGAGCTTGGCTACGAAAACATATCGCATTTCATTCGTCTGTTTAAAAACCAATTTGGTGTTACGCCTAAGCAGTTTCAACTCACTCAGTACCACACACACTAAACAAAAGAAAAAGCCGCCTAGTGTTTAGGCGGCTTTGCGTTGATAGAGACTGTTTTCTTAGCTTAAATCATTAGTGGAGCAACGCATCAAGCAAGTCAGTTCTCCATTCATCTGTGTGACGGTCATAGATGCCATAACCGTAACAGAACTCCCAGTAAGCCCATGACCAACCACGTTTTTCAGCTTGCTCACGTATAAAGCGAGTCCATTTAACACGAGAGGTCATATCCGCTTTGTCATACGCACCAAACTCACCAATATGGATTGGCACATCATTATTTTCCGCCCACTCGGCAACAATATCAAAATGGCCAATCACGCGATTGCGTTGATATTCAGTCGCACGCCATGTGGTGCCTAACCATGATTCGCTAATGTCACCCATCCAAGCCGCGCCTTGATGCGTAAAGTTCATTGGATCATAGTAATGCAATGACATGATAAGGTTATGATCTCCACGTGGCAGCTCAATCGCAGACAGCTTGGTATAGCTATTGTAATAACCTGGTCCAACAAAAAGGATACGCTCAGGGTTGGTCTTTCTCACCACGCGAATCGCTTTATTTAGCATGCTATTCCAAACTTCGCCATTTAGGTTCTGGCTTGGTTCATTCAGAATTTCAAACATTAGCTTCGGTGAATAATTGGCGTAATGTTGCGAAATTTGCTCCCACATACGCAGGAAACGCTTCTCTTGACCCGCTGGATCTTTCATCACTGCGGTATAGTGATGAATGTTAATAATCGGAATTAAGTTATTCGCTAAAGCTTCATTGACAATCTTATCCACACGCTCAAAGAACGCAGGCTTAATCGTATATGGCGCATTACTTCCTGTATATGTTGACCATACAACTGGAATACGTACCGACTTAAAGCCAGCTGACGCGATGAGCGCTAGGTGATTCTCTTCGATAGCACGTAATTTGCCATCTCTCATGACAAACGCATTATCTAGGTTAATTCCAGGGTTGAGCTGTTTGTTCCAATAAAATGCATCTTTGTAAGTATCGCCTTGCGCAAAAGAGGATGTTGCACTGAATGCAAGCATGACACATGACAACAAGGCTAAGATG
Source organism: Vibrio sp. AK197 (assembly GCF_053903115.1). Classification (NCBI taxonomy): domain Bacteria; kingdom Pseudomonadati; phylum Pseudomonadota; class Gammaproteobacteria; order Vibrionales; family Vibrionaceae; genus Vibrio; species Vibrio sp. AK197. The sequence continues at coordinate 330,456 of NZ_CP096429.1, read as the reverse complement.
ATACGGTCGGCTACTAATTTCACTATGACTACCTTCTTAAATTTTATGAAACCACCTGATATTTAAGAGTAATTAAAGCGAAACTACACTCGCTAAATACGGCATCGTCAACTTAATACTAAACACTACATCCACTATATCAAATTAAAACATTTAGTCGAAAGATGTATTAGCAAACAGTACTAAAAGACTATTATTCAGGTGGGTGAGGGGCGCATTATGCAAATAACAAACAATTTCAAACATCACCCAAAAGTATGAAAGTAAGTTTATTTTTTTAACCTATAAGTAAACACTGTCAGTATAGGACTATATTATAATTTGTGTGAATACTTAAACCTTTTACGGGCTGTTTTTTCAATAAATTAACTCAGAGCTTTCTCAAAAATTGCTTTCTTTCCGTCTAACAAAAATCGAACAAACCTTATAAATAAAGGACTTAATAGGGAATAGGCTGACAAAGAGATAGGAAATTCGCTTCTATTAACTCAATGAACTTTTATTGTATTCATCTTCTATTCTTTACCAAAAATACGATTTACACATACAGAACTGGGATGCACAATTTTGGTTCATTATCATTTTCAGTATAACCAACCCCACCAAATGTAGACCTAAAGTTTATATAAGTATAAATAATTGAATTTTAAAATACATTTAATCAAAATAATTAATTAGGGATAAATATAAAGTGTAAAATTCAGGTAATAAAAGTCGGTAAGACATCTTATTTTGACTTGATTACACTCGCCATTTTACAGACACAATATATTTGGCATTAAATATTTATAAAGCGCTTAAAAGTGATAATCAATATAGACGTGACACAAAAAAAGCACCATTCGGTGCTTTGCTTAACTATACATAAATGTTCTCTAGAAACGATATGACACGCCAAAACTGCCTATGACAGACTGATCATCGATACTCAATTCAACGCCACTCATATCGACTGATGTCCAATGTCGTCCCTGGTAACCAATCGCCATATGTAGCCTCAATGCGGGTTGTATATAATAAGCAAGCCCTATATCTCCCTTGAGACTCAGCGTGGATGCGCTGCTTTCGCTATATCCGGATATATCCATGAAACCGAGGCCTAATGCGATTTGAAAATATGGCGTTAATCCCTCAATGCCACCGATAGACTCTGCAGGAATCGAAAATTCTTCTTGAAAGCCCACCGAGAAAGTCGCGAGGTTATTATTATCAGAATCGTAGACCCCCAAATCAAACTCTTCACTCATGTATTCAATAAAGTAAACACGCTCACACACCTCGCAGAATGACGCATCTTCGCTATACCAAGATAAACGCAAAGCGTAAGCCTCACTGTCATCATCAACCTCGGTACTTCCCCAATCACTATCGATCGTAAAAGTATTTGAGGAGCTCAATGATTGAACGGACACTGACATATTTTTATACGCTTCAGTAGATACCGTCTCCGCTGCAACAATAGGAGAGATCAGTAACAAAGCAAAAACTATCTTATTCATCGTTAACCCTATGTAATTAATTCCATAAGAAACGGGCGACCAATAGCTCCGTTTGTTAACCATTCCTCTTTAGACTGAAGACATTTTGCAACTTAGCTCACGCTCAGTCACAAACAGAGTCAATCACAAGAGTCTGACTGAGAGATTATGTCGTCAAAATACCTACTCTATCTGGAACTAAATTAGGGCTTTTTGGGCGGTTCAATGGACTATTTATTCCATCTGATGATTTCTAGACACAAACAAAAAAAGCGCCCCAATCGGAGCGCTTAAAATTCTTAACTTGATTATTCCCAATCTAGAATAACTTTTCCGGAAGCCCCGCTACGCATGGTGTCGAAGCCTTTTTGGAAATCATCAATCTTGTAATGGTGAGTGATAATTGGCGTCAGATCGAGGCCTGATTGAATGAGGCTCGCCATCTTATACCAAGTCTCGAACATCTCACGCACAATAGGTTTATTTTACTTAAATTTCATACAGTTAAAATCACATGAATTTCTTTTGGGGCGAAATTGGGGCTATTTAAATAAAAACTTTAAAAAGCATACCTCAGTAACTACATTTTTCTGTTTAGATCACCAATCATTGACATCACTTGGTCAGCACCACTTTGGATATCCTCGATAACACTTCCCGCTTCTTTAGACAATTTCAGACTGCTATTTGCCTGATTTTCACACTGAGAAATTAGGCTAACAGCATTCTCTGTTTTGCTTAAATTTTCAAGTACCATAGCGACGATTTGCTCGGTTGTGGTATTGGTGCGAGAGGCCAACTGCCTAACTTCGTCTGCTACCACGGCAAAACCACGCCCATGGTCACCAGCTCGAGCAGCTTCTATTGCAGCATTTAGTGCAAGTAAGTTGGTTTGATCAGCGATGCCACTAATACTAGTAACTAATTCACTTATTTTTTGAGAATGTTCATTGAGGGCATCAATTGCGGTATTCGCCTGCTCCATCAAATCTGATAGCTCTTCCATGTTTTGCACAGTTGAGGCAATAATCTGTTCACCACGCTCTGTCTGCTTTCTTGTTTCTTCTGAAATAGAACTTGCCATATTTGCGGCTTCTCTTGCAGCTACCTCTTTCTGGATCTGCTCAGTGACAACAGATGCAAATTTTACGACTTTATACAATTTCCCATTTTCATCATGAATTGGGTTGTAGGAAGCCTCAAGCCAAAGCTCTTGTCCATAACTATCCACTCGTTTGAACTGTCCAGATACAAATTGCCCTGAAGCTAGTTTTCTCCAAAACTCCTTATATTCAGAAGTCTCAACATCATCGCTAGAACAAAACATACGGTGATGTTGCCCGGTAATATCTTCTAACTTGTATCCAACAGCAGATAGAAAGTTATTGTTGGCAGTTAGAACTATGCCATCCAGGGAAAACTCTATGACAGCCATCGAGCGATGAATCGCTTTCATCATATCTTCTTGAGCTCTTGAACGTTCAATAGTGCGTGTCAGTTCAGAAGCTAACATAATGAAACTTTTTGTCTGGCCATCACTACTTTTCACTGGATGAAGAATCGCTCGTAGCCACCCTTCTTCACCATTCCCTTTCACAATCTGAAAAGCGCCATTCCAATGCTTATTGTCTTTTATCGCTTGTGCTGTTCGCTTGAAATGTTTCGTATCACGGGCATCCATAGGCACTAGATCGGTTATGACCTTCCCTGTGACATTACTATCAACTAATCCTAGTTCCTGAGTTACATTTGTATTTATTGAAGTGACCTTACCATTTACGTCTAAAGAGAACCGGAGCATATCGCTCTCAAGACTCGCTTGGATATCATTGAGCGCAAAATTTTGCTCTCTTAGCATGGATTTCTCATTCTTCTTCTTTTTAAAAAACATAAAACTACCTGCGAACTGACGTTGATCTGTGGTAATTAACTATAACGTATACGAAAAAGACTAGCTTATATCTCTTATAACTACAAACGTTAAGCATTCTTAATAAACCTGACAACCACTCAAAAAAACACAGCAGCGATAATTAACAAAAAGACAAAAAAAACATTGTAAACTATAAAATAGAAAATATAACAGTTACATTTTATAAATACACAAAAGATATAAAATTCTTAAATTTAACACAAGAAAAACAGCATAAAACCATATGTACCTTATACTTAAAAATACATTATTATTTAAATAATTAAACTCATAGAAACAAAGACAATATAAAATATATATGTGACTGAAATCACTGCTTTTTTAACAACCTTGAATATAATCAAATCCCTAACGGGAGATCGCATGACAGAATTTTTTATAGTGTTAGTCATAGTTTTTGTTTCATTAATGACAAACTATGGAATATCTTTACTAAAAAATATGGAAAAAGAAACAAACCTAATGGATGCACTGATAATAGTGAGACAATTAACAATAATCGTACGTGAGATTTATGATCTATTGGTAAATGATAAATTTATAAACCAAAACCAGTTTAATATTAATGAAAAAGTAAAAGAAATAGAATCAAATCTATCGTATTTAAATAATATAATTAATAATATAAGCCCATCAGCACCGAACGTTAAAAGAGCATTAGAAAGGGTAAATAATCATTACGTGATATTTATATCATTAATAAATGATGATGAAATCGTGCTCAATGAGTTAAATGAGCAAACTTATATTCTTAATGATAATCTTTTCGATTTGAATAGGGTAATTGAAGATTTATTACAAAAATCCGACCAAAAAAAATCCGCCTAAAAGACGGAACTCAGAGAGTAGAGAAAAATAGAATCTATATGCAAAAGGTAGCACATTAGTATATTGAGTCAATTATTTAATATTAAAAATCAAAGAAATATCAAAAAAAACTGCAACCCTAACCCTCATTTTCATAATTAAACCAAATAAACGATTAAGCTTATTGATATAGAACAAGTTTAAGAATAAGTCAGTTATTCTTAACAATAATTAAGCTCCTGCTAATATAGAAATGTCAGAGCCCCCCTCGTTGATTGACAGCTTTATAGACTTAACGTGCCAATCACGATTTTCTTTCTCCCCTACTCCAACACAATGTACTACACACATTGTTGATAAGTGGATCAGGTCAGGTGTTAAAGGTGCAGAGATTTCCAAAGACTCAGAGCCTTTTGATCTTTTATGAAACATTGAAACAGCAGCAAACTCAGCATCTTCATAATTTGAATATTTAAATAAAATCCTAAAAGCTGGCTCTCCTCTGCCCACCGATACTTCTTTTGTTTGACCACCTTTCACATCATGATAAGTTGCCACAATACGTTTTGAATCATTCCGACTAGAGTCTCTGTACTGCCAGTTGGAAATCATTTCGCGAGTAATAGTGAAATTCTGTAAGGTCTTTCCAGAGGCCGACTTTTGTTGCCCTTCTTTAAGAAACAACCAATAACCATTCATTGGTTTACTAATAGCGCCATAGCGCCGAGCAAGCCGAGTCATTAAACTCATGTCACTTTCATTTATCTGATCGAGGTGCTCAATTGCAATTTGGGAAAAATCATTACTCATTCTCGGTATTAAGCCATGCTCACTGGACGTGGTCTTCAATACATCTTCAAGAGTTACAGAATCCCAACTTCTGGTTTTATGGGCTTGTAAGCTACCCAGTTGTTTTGTGCTATCCATGGGAGCTGCATTTGCGACAATTTGAAGCCGCCTCGGAGGACCACTAATATTTATTTCATCAACGACAAACTGACCTTTGTCCACCAGCTGTCCTTCAAACCCTATTGATAACTTGAGTACAGCACCTTTAGTTGGAGTCTTATGATTGCTTGGCCAACTAAGTGCAATAGATAACCGGTCGGATTCGTTACCGGCTTTATCTGTTAATGTTAGATTGATCAAGTTCTTTGCAATGATGTCTGAAATATCCTTACCATCAGCGGTCAATTTGAAGTCCGGCTTGTAAGCTAATCCCATAAACTAATTATCTCTTCATCTGACGCTTTACTTATCTCTGGTAAAACAAGCTTCAATCCCTTGGGCAAAACTGCTCCATATTCCACTATCCCAGGATTGGCATTAAGAACGTCGATCACGACATTTACTCTCTCATAATAGCGCCAGCAAATATCGTCCAATACATCGCCGTCACGGGTTTGATAAATTATCGCCATAAAACGAAAGCTCCAAAGAAAAAGACTGCCCCCTGGGCACACCACCCTGGATAAATTTATTGTTATTTTCGGTAAGGTTCGTCATGACCCAATAGCCCAAAACATCACCTAGACCACTAATTAAAAGTAACGGCTTAGCTTGGTTACCTAAGCTGGCTAGAGAATTCACTTGTTGGGTACCAACATCTCGGAACAACGGGGCTATTCGGCCACTGAGAGATATCTTTGTTGCTGCTTGGCCGGTGTACTGAAGTAGATCATTTACGCCAACTCTAGATTGATTTGCCCAGCGCCATTGCCAGGTTCGAATAAGCTCATTGTAAGCCGCACTTTCTATATGAAATTTGAAACCACCAAGAGATAGCATCACGCTCGCCATTAACTTGCCTCCGGTAAGTCATATAAAGCACTGTTCTGATAGCCTCCCAATTGGGAGTGAACGGCCTGAGCAACTTCTTGAGGTGACTGGCTAGGAGAAGCATAGACTTTGATCTCCCCAACACTTTGGTTAACCGTATTTCCTCGTTCTGGGTTAGAACGGCTAGATATAGCCTCCTGAGCTCGAGCACTCTGACTTCGATCTCGAGCTTCATTGACTTTCTGGCTGACTGTTATTTTAGAATCGGAGTCATCCCAAAATTTAATAGCATCAAGCCATCCCGTAACGGTCTCCCAAACGCCTGTGATTTTTGCTATGCCAGATTCAAATAAGCCAGTGATGCCACCCCATAGCCCTTTAAAGAAATCTGTTATCCCACTCCAGTTGTTGATGATGAGTCCTAAAGGTGACCAATCCCATAGCTTCTTCAGAAATTCGAAAGTCGCCGGAAACTCAGTCTTAAACCAATTAAATTTCTCTTGAAAAAAGGAGGTAACAGCGTCCCAATGTGTATACAGAGAAATCCCTATAGCAATAAGTGCCGCTACAGCGGCGATAACTAAACCTATCGGATTCGCGGCCATAACCACATTTAATCCAGCCATGCCCATTTTCATTAAGCCTACAGTCCTAACCAAGCTGAATAACGTAGAACCTAAAGAAACAAGACCAATAATCATTTTTCCAGCGATCAGAGACGTCACTGCAATACCGACCGTTTCCCAGCCTCCAAAAAGCTGCACAACTTGATTGACTCGAGAGCCTAAGCTCCATAATGCAAGCGTGAAATCCTTAGCGCCATAAACAAGACTTTTTAAGGTGCCGGCGACCGCTTCTTTATTCTCTCGAATGTACTTCCCAATATCGGTAGCTAGCGTTTCAATGTCTTTCGACATCTCTCCACCAACAATACCCGCGATTTCTTGCCAAGCACTTTGAACAACAGATGTTAGATTTCGAAATGCATTACCGTAGGCAACGGCGCCATCAGCACCTCTTTGACTTAATAGGTTAAACGATCTTTGCTTATCCAAAAGGCTGTCCAGGCTTTGGCCCGTATTTCGGATATACGTAACAAGCTTATTGCCCTCTCCACCGAATAACATATCAGCCAACGAGGCGGCTTGTTGTTTGTCTCCTACGCTCTCCAACCTCGACATGATAAATTCAAATTGATCAGCAGCGGCCATTCCATCCATCATCGACTGCTCGATCCCCAAAGCGCCAAACACGTCAGCGACTGAAGATTGTTCTCCCAACGCTTTAAACTCACCAAATTTATTGGTGAGCTCTTCAATCAAATCCCCGACGTTCTCACCCTCTAGCCCCGCTTGTTGAGCAACCCCATTCCACGCTTTGAAACGGTCGATACTCATGTCGTAAGCTTGGGCCATACCAGTCATACTCGCGGTATTTTGATTGGTAATTGTCATTAGTCCAGCCAACGCAGTACCCGTGGCCCAAATACTCCCTACTGCTGTTGCTCCTGCAGTCGCAATACCTCGAAACTTCTTTCCGACATTAGCTGCTCGGTCGAATGCATCCGCTTTATCCCTGGCATCATCAAGCTCTTGTCCTAACTGGCGGTAACGGTGAGTTAGCAAACTTACATCCGCGCCGGCTAATTTGGATTTGCGAATCTCTTTAGTTAACTTGTTTTGTTCACGTTCTAGTTCTTTGACGGTCTTCGTTGCCTTGCCCATCGACGCAGTAAAAGTAGAACCTATTTTGCTAAAGCTACTATCAACCGCACCACCGAGCGTTACGACAGTTCTAAGATTTTGAGTGGCCATGGTTATCTCGTTTGGGAAGTAGTTCTATGAAATCGATTAGGGTACTGAGAGGAAGGTCGAGCAGCTCACTGAGGGACCAGCCTGTATGACTGGCCAATAACATCACTCCGCGTTGGATGTCTCGCTCTGTGAGCCTTTCTTCCGAAAACCCACGATAGCCTCCTGCAGTTGACCATAGTCATCTAAATCCAATTCCTGAATCAGAGCTTGGTCAACTCCAGCGAGTAACGACATCAAGTGAATTTCTTTATCCGCTTCGTTAGCGTTTTGCTTGTCAGCAATAAGTTGATCGCGAACTTTAGGTCTTCGTACTTTTAAAGTTTCTACTTGGTTACCTTCAAAAAAGACTGGGTAAATCAATTTAATATCTACCGTTTCAACTGGGTAAGTCATATGGTTCTCCATTACGATAATTGCAAGGCAGCGCGAATACCTTCAAGCATGTCGATGCCCCCTAAACTACGAACATGATTAATTGGGTCAATTTCAATAAGTACGACACCAGCGCTGACAACTTTGTAGTAATCTAGCTTCATTGTGACTTTCATGGCTTTGTCACGCTGGCTACCTGTATCCTGAGTGTCTCGCTCAATTTTGGTAATCATTCCACCGAGCTCTTCAACCAAGTCCATTGCGTTGCCGGCTCGGTCTGTATATGTGGAACGGACAGAAACCGCTGTACGCGAACCTTGCCGAAACCCAAACAGAGGGAGTACAGCCATATCGATACCAAAGAGAGAAAAGGTCGTTTCCATCGGAGACATTCCATCATCGACAGGAACCGGCATATCCATATCACCAGCTTGGAAGTCAGTCGTCAGTACCTCTAACACTGGTGGTGTGTACTCTTTTGCGTTTCCAGCCTTGCCAATACCATCAACCCAAATGGACCATTTGTTCAGTAAGTTATCACCGGCCATTAGTTAAACACCTCTTCTAGGTAATCGTTATTGAGCCGGCTTCTGAATACGATGTGTTCAGCCGGATATGGAGGACAAAAATCAAAGTCGAAGTAAACCAGCCCTTTTTGAATGGTTGCCGGTGTATTGATTTCGCTATCCGCCCAACATTCACCGCCAAGAATGGCTCCTAACGATTTGAGTTCACGCAAGTACGAATTGACACCAGAGACCACATCTTCGACGTATGTCTTGGTTATATTTCGGTCGACCGCCCATAAGTGATTCGTTTGGACGCTGTCATTGATTAAATCGGCCGTACGACGAGTTTGCTCAAAAGTCCATTTTGGGTCAGAGCTACACGTCCTATTTCCCCAATGTCTGAAACCGCTTTGTCGAATAACGGTACTGACCTTGTTTTCATTGAGCATATTGGCTGTCGTTTCAGAGTCACCAAGTGACCAGTCCACTGGTTGAGTAGTGCCAACGATTCCATAAATTTGTTGATTCGATTTGGACCACCAGAACCCTTTTTCACCATCAATTCGAGCACGTAACCCTGCAGCTCGAGCAGAGTATGGACGGTCTATGTTTTTGGATAACGTCGTGTCGTATACAACAACCCAAGGCCATGTAAGTTCAACTCGTTCACTGAACTGACGCGCTCGTTTTATCGCATCGGTATATGACGATGTACGACTGCAGTCCAAATAGGCGATAGCTCTCAACCGTTTTGCTTTCGCTTCCAGTTCAGAAGCAACAGCATCAAACTCACTAAATTCAGGTGCGCATAGAATCCGAGGTGTGTAGCCAGTTTGTGTTTGGCTGTCTAACCATCCTTGCATACCGTCGATAACTGCTGACTGGGTTTCAGCATCAGAATTGCCACCAGCAACACGAACAACAATTACTAAGGCACCGGTTTGGTCAAAAATGTCATCTAAAGCAGCAGCTAAAGTGCCTTCATCACCGAGGTCATCAATACTTTTCCTCGTACCCGCAACGGCCACGGGTACGCCCAAAGGAAATGGCTCATCGGAACCATCAGCCAGATAAGACCTAGAAATAGGAGCGACTTCACCAGTCCCAGAACCAAGAGTAGTAACAGAGACTAAAGCACTCAGTTCAGTGTTATCGTCAAAGATATCTTTGATTTGACTGGCAGTTGAACTAATTCGTCCCTCATCATCCGTTGCTAATGAAACTGCTATAGCTTGTCCATTTAAGCTAACCTCGACATCACGATTCGCTTGTTGCAACGCGGTCAATTCAATACTAATCGCATTCCCTTGCGTCCCAGGCGATATAGCGGTGAAAACTAAGCCGTCATTCAGAATAGAACTACCAACCGTCAAAGTTGCAGCTGTCGCTTGTGCTGACTTAGGCGCTGTGCCAATCAAGCCAATGACTGCCGATTTCACAGTTTGAATAGGGCGTGAACCATCATCGATTTCGATGACCTCAACGCCATGGAGAAATTGTGTCATGGATAATTCCTACCTTAATGGTATTAAAAAGCCCGTCATTAAGACGGGCTATCAGGATTCAATTGGCTCAGGCCAAGGGTGCTCTTCTTGAATTTTCTTTCTTGCGGCTAGAGCCTGTTTTTCCAACTCTTCGGCTTCGGATATAGCCGCTTCTGATTTGATTAAATAACGCTTGATATAAGCTTCTTCTGTTAACGGCGAAACCATTTCAACGTAGGCAGCTCGACGCTCATCATCTACTTTATTGTACCTTTCGATATATTGGTTACTTTCGTTGGTGACCCAACGCTCACCGTCCCACTCATCAAAGTGAGTTAGCGGTTTTTCGAGAGTCCAACCTTCCGTTAATGGTCCAAGCTGCTTAACCACCTGTTCAACCAAACAATCTGTTTTGGCATAAGCTATTTTCCCACGATGATCTTCTACAATCTCTGAGCCAATAAACTGCCCTGTATCATTCATTGTCGCAACAGCTACGTATCCAGCTCCCGCATCCAAAGGTTTGATTGTTGTTGCGTTTCTAGGAACATGAAATAAGCCTCCACGATATTCAGCAATATTGGACTCTTGTGAGATAACGAAAGTGGACGGGTCAACCATCCAGTATTTTTTTGTTTCAACCATAAGTCATCCTTAAATGGCTATCGCCATGGGCCGAGCGACATTTCGAACATTGACACCATCAGTGGAATTTCTTGCTCTTACGCCAACCGAATACGGTGTAGAACGGCCAGTACTGGTATATTCACTCCAGCTACCATCAGATGGAACATCTACAACACGCCGGACATTACCTGTCCATCCACCTGTGGCTAGTTGAGCTAAGCCTCCACCACTCGCAGATTGCGAAGAACCTAAAGCACGATCAACATCAATACCTCGTCCCTGATCTAGAACTCTGAGGTATTCACCTCGAATCTCACCAGTATTGATGTATTCAACGTCATCGGCAGTAAAAACTAACTCAGGATACAAACGAGCCAATCGCCAATAGACTCGTACTGGGAGATCTACGTTGATTTCCATAACCGCCCACTCAGGCGCAGATACATCAAGCCAGTAAAATGGCATTCCCGTAATGTCACCTTTGTAAGGAATCCAATAGAAAGGCTTATCTATCGCAGACCACCCCACTTGACGGTTGCTTTCATCTAATGGGCTTTTGCCACTTAGAGATTCAAGATTCGAGTACCATTGCCAGTACAACAGCTCCCCTTTTTCTAAAGTGGTACAGACTTCACCGCAGGTATAAATACGTGAATTGTCATAAGGTTCAAACTGAGCTTGCGCTTTTAAAACATACTGAGGATGTGGATCAACCGCCGCAACATGTGCTGCATCTTTCTTGTCAACATACTCTCTCGTCGCAAGTACAATTGAAGGATCAATTTTCAGCTCAACCGATGCAGTGGCACTGACTTGTAAAACCATCCGAATCGTCTGAGTTCTACCTGAGCCTTCCGCAAGTATCGGCTTATAAGTCTCAGGGAAATTGCCTATAGCAATTAAGTCATCATCTTCGTCATACAAACCGACTTCTCGAATAGTCCAACCGCCGATGCTTTCTGGTAGAACTTGCTCGCAGACAATCCAATTCAGATTATCTTTATCGACATCGACAGAATTAAGGGCTGCTCTCCTTACTTCGTTAACTAAGGCCGTTTGCTCCTGTTGCGGTGTCGGTAAACTGCCGTTGCCATCTCCTATGGCCATCTGAGTCAATTTGACAGTAAGTCCTAGCGCAGTTGCGTTAGCGAGCTTTGCTTCTCCTACCGTCGTTAAGATTGTGAAATAGGTACTCATAAAGGATATACACTCGCGTCATCTATAATATGTTGGCCATGTGCTTGGTAGTAATTTCCTTCAACACTGATTAGTGTGGGGAGGTAGGGATAAATTGTTGTAATGTCGCCACAATAGTTAACAGCGCCAATGAAAATTATCCCTACCGTCTGAGCTTGTATATCAAGCCCTAATAGGTGGCTTCGAAGTGGTTTAGCGTCTTCAATAAGGTCTGTCATTTGGCGGTAGACAGCCTCGGTAATTCCCTTGCCCGATACACCAATGATCAACTCAAATGTATGAGGTCTGCCTTTAGGTGATTTTTCCCACCACTCAACGACATTAATTAAAAAACCAAAGGGCTCTACGACTCGCCTTACTGCAGCAATGGTTCCCTTATGTTTGTGAACATAAAATGCGGCTTCGATAGCTGCTCGTTTTTCTTGCTCACTCCAATTGGAGTCCCAGCGATCCACAGAATAGCTTTGAGCTAAATAGGGAAGAAACGCCTTAGGACACGTTTGAGGATTCCATAAATCTCGGATAGAAACTTCTAGCGGTGAATTGAGTACATCTACGAGTACTTTTTCTAACTTCGTGGCATTTGGCGGCAAAATACTACTCATCAAGATCTCCACTACTTACCACAACCTGGACGCAATGCCCTGCTTGCTCCTTAGATATCAGAATATCTTCTTGAGGCTCAGTAAGAACGACATTCTGTACTCCTGTGACATGGAGAGAAGCCATTATTGCACTGCGCCGAATACTCCTACCCAACCGAAACTGACCATTGATATAGCGATCCAGACTAACAAGCGCTTCTTCAACGATAGGCTCAGATTCTGGAGAGTCATCAACATAAATGGTGGCATCAACGCTGTATTCCACCAGCTTTACTGATTGAACAATCACTTCATCGGTTAACGGTCTGACATCTTCTGCATTGAGTGCATTTAGCACGATTTCAATCAGCTCCTGACTTGCTTCTCCATTGTCGTTTCTCGATAAAATAGTCACTAAAACTTCACCTGGGTTAGGACTTGTTGCACTAACATCCGCAATTAACGGGTCGGCCGATAGAGCGTGAAAGTAATAGGCGTTCGTTGGTCCCGCCACTGAGATGCCTTCCAAAGCCAATAGGATTCGGCGCCGAAAGTCAGTATCTGGCTCTAACTCCGCTTCCGTTGGAGGAACGATAGAGCTATCAGCGGGAGAAATCACTAAACGGGCAACGTCATACCGAGCTCCAATGTTATCCAAATCGGTATCTGAAGCGTATGGCAGCAACGTCGCAAGAGCTGCCTCATTGACTCGTTGCCGATCGAGCATTCTGAAATAAGCTGCGACTTCAAGCACCTGATATGCGGGGTCTGACTCCACCAGAGCAGAGAACTCAGGGTTTACCGATACAAGCCTATCTACCATTTCAGATAGAATTGACTCGTAGCTGATCTCTTCGAGTAACGATGGCGCCGGTAATGATGATAAATCTTGAATACTCATTCGATCTGAATCCCCTCCATCGTAATGCTTTCACCATTGGGCAAATAAATACCTGTAATCGCTAAAGTAACTTTCCCTTTCGATGCACTTTGAACCTCAACTCGATTAACTCGAATCCTAGGCTCCCAAGCATTTAATGCCTCAGCGGTAGCAGAAATAATGTCCGCAACTGTTTCTGGATTGGTGGGATTATCAATGAGCTCAAAGAGCTTGCTTCCGTAATTACGCCTCATCACTCGAGAGCCCAGAGGTGTTGAAAGTAACTTGCGAATAGATTGCTTTAGGTGCTCGACTCCGCTTAAGCGCTTACCGGTATTCATGTCCATACCAATCATCGTTAGTCTCCAGCAAAGACACTTGGGGACCCTGCTGCAACAAGCGAACCGCATTCAATAGGATCACCAACCCTGCCTATGGGTAAGCCATTTACAAATATGCTTTGAGCTCCCTGTAACAAAACTCCTGTATGACAGGAAAGAGACGGGTCACAGTGCACTGCCCAAGAATCGCTTTGCCGATGAACTGGCAAGCCATTACAAAATACGTTGTCTGAACCTTGGTTACTTGCGCGAGGAACGAAAGCTCCATGCCCAGTACCACCATCACCAAGTCGAGAGATGGCTCTCATAACATGTACTCCTGTAGCCGGCGTTTTCCTTCGTCATAATCATGCGAAACCACAATGTTAAATCGCTGGTTTCTTTCCTCTGTGTAGCGGGTGGATTCACGTGTTTTTATAACCGTTGCGATAACTTCTAACTGATAAATTCGGCTGGCAGTAGATGTTGGTTTGAACTCAATAATTTCCTTTCCTAAAGGCATTTCATCCCAGGACATGACACGCTTGATGCCTTCAGGAGTCCAATAGTCAATATAATCCGGCTTAAACAGTCCGCTAAAGGAAGCCACTTTCAGTGTTACGCCTGTACTGTCTGCTGTAATTTTGAATTGGATTGGTTTTTCGGGTTGTAGCGTCCACTGATAAGACGAAACAACTTCACTAACTCCAGGTTCGTAAGAAATGAGGTGCTCTATAGCCAAATCAGAGTCTTTATGCTCCAGGTCGGTTTGTTCTGGTATCCACGCCATCAGTTAAGATCAATCCTTGTGCCTTTAAGGGATAGGTTACCTTCCGCTTCAATATCGATATCACCACCGGAATTGATTGATAAGGAATCCTTAGATTCCACAGAAACAGCCCCGAGTGAAGAGATATAAGCATCCCCCTCAACGGATATATCCAACTTCCCGCTTGTAGATAGAGAAAGCGCCCCTTTAATATCTACTTTCAATTCATGCGTTTTTCGGTTGTAGGAAAATGAAGTCCCATCATCAAATTGAGTCATATGCTCAAATTCAGAATGACTTGGAGGGGTATTAGTAGAATCGAGCAAAGATCCAATGACGACTCCAGAAGATAGATCTCCGCCTTCTGATATGATAAGAACTTGCTCACCAATAGAGAGAGGATTCCAATCAGTGCGCCCTTTAACTGACGCCAATCCGGATACCCAAGGTAGCCATCCGGTTACTGCGTTCTCGGCATATTCGACTCGTACTCTTGGTGGTATTTTTGAAAAATCAACGCTATGAACTCTTCCTCGTTTGACCATATTGCTTAGCCGCCGCTGAATGTCACGGACAATGTAATTAAGTTCGCTCATCAGTTACTTGCTCATATGAATCTTGGTCGTTCAATCCCACTTTAGGCACATAACCAACCTTCACTGTTGAAGGAGTAACACCGGTATATTGAAATTCGTCTTTTCCTATATCGATCTCTTGAGTGAAACGGATTGACCACACAGCATAATCATCCAACTCAGGATTAAAGGCGTCAGGCTCGGCCGAACTGAACACTGCAGGCTCTACCGGTAGACCGAAACGCTCTCCTTCGACAGCGATAGCCAAGGCCATCGCTGCATTTCGTATGTCTAATTGGTATTTATCTTCTGCAATACCCAAAACTGCCAGTAATTCGCAACTCAAGGTAACCGTAAGCTGCCCATTCATTCGTTGATCTTCGCTTCGCTCCCAATCTTGCACAGAAAAGAAAGCACATGGCACAGGTAACGCCGTTTCCGTTTCTGGATAAAAATCCACTAACTGCAACCAATTGACGTGCTCTTTTAGCCACTTAACGATCATTTGGTGATAATGGGTTAAATGAATGCCATCACTCATCGTCGTGAAACCCTCCCCTTAAGATCCAAAGAAAAATGCCTGAGAAAAATCTCAGGCACTTGAGCAAATATCTGGTCTTCTATGTCGACCTGAATCGCTTCTTGTATTGGTAACTCTCCCTCTTTGATTGGAAAACGCGTTTTACCAACACGACTGTATATACTGCGACGCTTTCCGAACCTGGCAATAAACGCTTTATCATTACGGTAAGTGGGCAATCTGGAGGATGCAGGAGTGAACATTGCCCCTGCCGGTTTCCTTTTTGTTCCGAGTCGGGTTACCTTTCCCTTTAAATGTCCAACGGATAGATCATTAAGGCCAAACCACAGGCGTAATTCATCAAACGCTTTGCCACTCTTATTGAGCCTAAATTTCTGTAGTCTATTGCGTATAGATTTAATGCTTTGCGCCTTGAGATCATCGCGAACTAGTTGCCTGCCTAGCTTATTTAAAGTAACAGCTGTTCTAGATAACGCTCTACTGTATGCCTGATTAAATTCCTTATCGGTGGCGCCAAGCATTTGTTGAACAGCATGTAACTCGTCAAGATCAATATCGAATTTCAACGCTTGGAGATTGCTGTCCATTATTGACCCCTAGAACAAGTTTGGTTAACCCCGTGCCATCCGACTCAGAAGGCTTTATAACAATCCATTGTTTATTCGCTACCGTGACCAGGTCACGCACTTCAATACCCAAGGCGTCAACATCTTTTACGTATAGCTCAGCTTCTTGCGAAGAAACGTATCCACCACCAGGAATAGAACTTAAAACAGATGGGTTATCAAATACCCCTTTTAGCTCTCGATGATCATTTCCCTGGTGAACTATCACAGGAATAGAGAACTCATTGATTAGAGCCCGGTCCATTTCACTGACACATGCTTGCCAATTACTCATGGTCATCACTTACTTTGTTGCTTTGCGCTTTTCCCTACTTTCGCGTCTTTGTCTGCAAGAATCGCCGCGCCGGCTTGGCGCAAATTTGTTGCTGTATCCACATCGACTTCAACAACTTCGTCAGCAACGGCATGAATGTCTTTACCAATAACAGTGCCACGTGTGATTTTTAATTTTACTTTGTCCATTGAAAATACCTCTGGAGAATGCCCCACGTTCAAATGGGGCATAGTGTTAGGCGCTAGCGGCAACACCTTTGACAAACGATTGTGGGTTTCGGATAGCGACATCAGCCATTTGATGGCACCCGATATCTAAACCACCAGTTTTGCTATTTCGGGTAGGGATAAGTTCAACCATCCCCCAGGTACCAACCATCACATCAGCAAAGTTACCAAAGAGAGAACCACCAACTGGCATTTGTGTAGAGCTATGTGCTTTGTATCCATTACACTCACTGCCCTCGATAACAAATCGACCCGACCCCGCATCTTTTTTAGTTGTTTTGAGAGCGGAATAAACAGTTGGACGGAAAGCGTAAGCTAGAGATCCCATAAGGGCATTTACGTCGTCGAGCTTACCTTCCATTTTGACAATCTCTTCCCAGGAAGGAATACGATTATCTGCATCCGCTAACTCGACAGTTTGAACGCCAGCCGTATTGAGAATACCAAGCGGTTGATTATTGGCGCCTGTACCGATAAAGCCAGCTAAGTCAATTGCTAAAGCCATCCCTGTGAGCATATCTTCTCGAACAATTTGTTCGATTGCAGGAGACGATTGGCGCATAAGTTCAAAAGTCATTGGCACGACACCACCCACATGCTTACCGCTCATGGTGATATTACCCACTGTAACTTCAGACTCTTCGGCGTTTTCCTTTTCGGCTACCCAGCCAAATTGAGATGTCGCCGTTTTCTTTGGCATTGATAAGTTGCCATTCAGCCCTGGTAAGAATCGGGCACCTAAACGACCAAGCAAAGTATTTGCTCTGAGAACATCAATAAATTGGTTCGCCATATGCTGCGTTCCGATCAGGCCACTCGCGTTATCGGTATCTGACCGTACCCCCGTTAAAACACTCATCGGTACAACAAGACCACCACCTACAACAGAGCCACCTTGACGAATCAGCTCTTGTGACATCTCTCGCTCAAAACCGGCATCTGACCAATCACCTGACAGTTGGGCATTTAAAGCGCGTACTAGAGAATATTCTCGATGTTCTTTGCGAAGCATTTCTTCTCCAGTATGTCCCGCTTTAGGAGCTGGTTGTGACGCAATAAACTCAAATGATTTTGAGCGAAACTGATCTACATTCCATCCTTTTTCAATCGCCTCGCGTTTCAACTCAGATAAATCCCAACTAGTCCCGGATGCAGCTCGCTCGAGTTCAATGAGACGTTGACGTTCCTGTTGTCGAATATTTTCTAAGTTAATTGGTTCAGGCATAACCTGAGTGGTTACCTGACGCTCTTCTTGTGAGTCGGGCACCGTCGTAGATGTCGATTGTTCAGACATATCACTGTTATCCTTGTTTTCAAATAAAGATTCTTCACTGCGTCCAACACCAACACTCGCGTCAGCTGGCACAGCAACAATAGAAATTTCCGTTGGTTCCCATTGAGTAATACGAATTGTGTCCGGAGCGCCATTTTCGCCCTTTGTTCGTTCGTATTTTTGAATGTTGTAACCAACACTGATGTGCTTTCGGATACCATCCACGACATCTTGAAATACTTCGTCAGCACGCTTGCCTTTACCAAAACGAAGCGTTGCCCGTCCCCGACGGTCACTGCCGATGTATGCGATCTCAACTACACCAATTTGATCAGTGCGGTTGTGGTCCATTAAAACTGCGCCACCAGAGTTCAATCGTTCCAAATTGACAGACTCAGGCGCATGGTCGAGTACTTCGATACCAAACCAACGCTCGACTTCGATTTCAGACGAGAAAGCAACTTCAACGGTTCGTTTCTCTAAATCAAACTCTCGTTCTCCCTCCAGTAAAATCGAGCGCGTAAGAGATTCATTCTGTATCTTCTTTGGGCTCATCTTCTGCCTCCAGTTTGCTCAGCACTTGTTGAGCCGATATACCTAGCTGTTCCATTAGCTCGTTTTCTTCCGCGATCTCTCGGAATACATCTTCGGGCTCATCACCACGCTCTCGGATAATTTGTGAGAGGGAAACCGTCCGCATGTCATATTGAGTCTTTTTGGCCATAGCCTCGTTCTTGGGGTCCACCCAGTCCCAACGACGTCCAACAAATTGAGCAGGAAGGTAGTAATCAAGTCCTCGAGATAGAGGACGCTGACCAATTGTGATCCGTTGATACAAAAGAGAGGTATCAAGCCATAACTTAAACAATGGCTTTAAAAATGAGTGAATGATCCAACCTTGGATTGTCTTAAAGTATTCTCGGGTTTCCAACATTCCGACTCGAGCGCTGGAGTAATTCACGCCAGATAAATCATTACCTAAAGAGTGGTAGTCAACACCCAAGCCTGATGAAACGCCTTTTAAGATACGTTCAACAAAAGGAGCATAATCTCCAGAAGGATATGTCGGATCAAAAGCTTCGAATTTGAGGCTACCAATGTTCTCAAAAGTACCGGCCTCGGCATTAAGCATCATGTCCCCAGACTCACCATCACCGGTATATTCTTCATCTTCATCAGAGCGGAAAAAGCCCATTTTGGCCGCTCCTATCCTGAACGCTGTAAGAGCTGCTTTTTCTGCTTCGCCGAGTTGAAACAGACGACCTAAGGAAGGCGCAATCCATGGTGTTCCACGCTTTTGGCCGATAAAGTTTTTTCTGAATAGGTGCAGCATTTGAAGAGCAGGAATTCGTGTGCGTTTCTGGCTTTCTTGACTCGCTCCGACTGATGGGTGGTGAGATTGGTAATCGTCATTAATATGGTAAGCAACGGGATTTACGTGAGAATCATATTCAATTCCCATACGAACAACATTTCCATTATCAAGCTCCTCGTTAAAGTTAATATCGAGCCGGACTGGGTCTATTAATGTAGGAACAATATTGCCATTGCGCTCCACCCTAAGATAACAGAGCGCTTCGCCATCAGTCGCAAGCCCATCAATTAGCAACTGCTCAATCTCAACCAGATTTGAATCTTCAACAAATCTCATCCAAGCGCGCTCAATCGCTTGTCGCGCTGGCCGATCGGGCTTTCCATTGAAGTCGATCACCTTCGAACGTAACTTAAACCCCTGAGCACCAACGATATTGTCTTTTAGGATTTGAATCAGTCGAATTACATAATCATTATTACGGGCTTGATGCCTAGATCTGGCCCTTAATAACTCTAACTGTGCATAACTGACTTGGTCTGCAGTATAAGAATTGGAATCCCAAGAAAAGGTTAACCGATCGGGACTACCTGAGTCGTACATTCGACGCATTTCATTTACGACCATCCGTTGAATTGTATTACTCCTCATCCAATAACCCTTATTGTCTTGGTCCCTTGACCCATTTCTTTTCTTTCAAGCTTCAAGAGTTCAGACTCATAACTTCGTCTAAGCCGCTCGAGCTCCGAGGGCGCTAAATTAGTTGCGCTTCGACCATTAAAAGTGATGGAGGATTTTGCATTCGTCAGTAACCCTAACTGCGCAGATTCAATAGCGGTTAGAGCCTTCTCTAACCAGTCTTTTCTAGCGGCTTGCCTGGTCGTTAATGGCATTTAAAATCCTTTCATTTTGAACCGCCGGCGCGGTTTAGGTTTGGGCTTAGGTGAGGGGTTTTCGACAACCTTGAGATGTTCGGCCAATGCCGCGTAGTTTGGGTTTAAAATTTCTCTTGCCGCTAAGTTATAAACTTCTAAGTCAAATGCTTCATTCCGCTTTCGTATTTTTATCCACTCCAAAACAGCATGCCCTTTGAGATATCTAGTTCGACGCTCTTCTGCAGTAAGTTGTTTAAAGAACTCTTCATCAAATTTGGAGTTAATCGGATAGTGGTAATAACCACTTCCGTGCTCTTGGATTTGCAGATGTGCCATAACGAGCTCTTTACTCGTGTCGGTACCAACAGCGAATAACTTTATTTTCGCTTTGTTGGATGTTGAAGGCCGAGAAACAATAGGACGTCCTATCCCGCCAACTCCTTTAATCGCAAATATTCGTCGGCTTTCTCTAGGCTTAACAAACTTGTACACCTCTTGGGTAAAGTGACCACCTGAATCGATGCAAGTACATGCTATGGGTAGTTTATTCCCTGATTCATGTTGATAGCTTTGACTTAAAAACGAATCCAATTCATTCCAAATATCTGGTTTAGCTAAATCCCCATATAAAATTTTAAAGTCGACTGCCCAGCTCTCTTCTCCTGGCCCCCAAGCTTTAACCTCACATTCGAGGCGATCATCTTGAACATCGACAGCGCATGTCAGGACAACACCACCAAGAGGAATATCAGCGATGTAGTTTTCTCTGCGACGATATAGTTCATCCGAGTCGAGTTTTTCACCCTGCTCTTCCCAGGTTTCACCAAGAATGGTGTTCACAAAGGTTTTTAACTTACCAACATCGTCTTTAGCTTTTAGCCAGTCCAAGACCAAGCGACGCCAGTCAGTAAAAGGTGAATAGGCTGACCAAATATGAAAACTGACGAACTCTGGAGTATCTGCATGTCGATCATCAATCGTTGTCCAGCGCATACCATCTTGAGTTGCTAAGTTCGCGTTTCTATCTCTCCAAATCCCTTTATATTGCTGCGGCATCCATTCAGCGTAAGTACCTAGAACACCACAGTGCGCACATAAATAAGCAACGCTAGAGGGATCAGAGTTTTGAAACTTCATACCAAAATCAGCATCTGGCCCACCCCACTGAAAATATTGAAGCTCGCCACAGTGAGGACACGGTAATTCATAGTGCAGCATTACACCGCTTTCTTTACAGGCTCTTTCTATCTGGCATTCATGTTTATTTTTTGGCGTCGAACCGCGAATAGACTTACCAAAAACAGAGCCCTCTAGACGCCGATCACCTAAGAACGTTGGAGCCCCCTCTTTCTCGACATCAGCAGGAAATGCAGCAAGCTCATCGTAAATCACTGTATCTACTGATTTTTCACGATAGTTCTTAGCCGCTGTCCCACCCAAGCACCATAGTTGGCGTTTATTAGAAAATTTCTTAGTATCAAGCGTGTTGTCTCGATGCTTCTTGCCATACCAAGGGGCAAGAGCTTTAACGACAGGAACATCACGAATCATTGATTCGATATGGGCTTTCATGAACCCCGATGCAGCTGCGTCAGTAGGCTGAAACAACAACTGATTGCGTTTTTTGTGCTCGAGCATATAAGCCAGAGCAGCTTTCAACATTTGTGAATATCCGACACGAGCGGACTTCATCAGGTTAACGACTCTGATTTCATCGTTCCCCATGCTATTAAGTATCGCCACCTGGAAGGGAAGAGTTTCCCAACGACCTTCCAGATAAGATGATTCAGCAGATAGAAAGAAATGCTCATCAGCCCACTCAACGGCCGTCATTGGCATTGGGCGCCAAAAAGTTGATAGACCCTTTTTCACTGCAGCTTGAAAGTTACTCAGTTGTTTCTCGGATATAGTCATCTAATATCTCCGGCAATGATCTTTCTAATCTGCTTAATGCATTCAGGGCCTTGGCTAATTCGCGTTTAATATTCTCCGTTTGGATAGTGCTTAGTTCTGGATGCTTTCGGATGATATTCAGCGGCAAACTATCGATAACACCGGACGCTTCCGCCGACACTTTGGCTAATGCGTATGTAGCGAAATCTGCAGGTACCACTTCCTGTGTTGCGATTTGATTTTTTAGCTCCTGGCTATCAGCCTGAGCTTTGGTCAATCGGTAGCGTTCATATTCCAGACTACCCTCTTCAAAATCATCCTGTTCAACAGTAGCTTTACTGCTACTCGCCAAGTGCCGAAGGTAATGGATATAAGCTTTGCGGCATGATTCAAGGTGTAATCCCCCTGGACCTTTTGCCGCCGGTAGGACCCCATCTTTGATGAGGTTTCGCACCTGACGATCGGAGATATCTAGGTGCTCACCAACCTCTTTTTGTGTGCTCATAAATACCTATCAAAAAGCGGAAACGGAAACGGGTTTTGGAAAGGCTCGTAAGTAGAAAATTCTCGCGCGTGCTGGACCCACAATGCTCAGGCTCTAGGAAGGACCCAAATCATCTATAAGGCATTGAGTTTTAATATAATCTTGAAGATATTTAATTTGCTGATTGTTCAGTAACATCATTCGTCTGAGACGTAGATAATCTTCTCTAGCTGTTTCGCTAAGTCTTGGGGGCTTTGCATTGCCCAAGCTTCTGGGACTGGAGGTACTACGCACTGCTTCTGAACAGACAGCGTTGACGCGCAAGCGCTGAGTAGTAGAGCGCAGATGCTCACTAAGAGAGTCGATCTCCTGATTCGCTTCACTGAGTTGCTTGGCATGTTTGACCCCGATAGCAGCGTACTTTTCTAACTTTCTACGTTGCTCTTTATTAAGGTTGATTTGTTCATTGAGTTCCGTTGTCTTGACCGATAACTTTGTCTCGATGACTTGACGACGAGAGTGCTCGATAAACCAAGCAGACACCAAGCTAACCACTAAAGCCACGACTAAGGACCAAGCGGCTATTGATATTGTTCGGCTAAACATATCTCTCGCTCTATTGCTCTTCTTGTAACTAGTCCCTTCCAAACCTTTCCAGCGGCATACACCCAACGTTTAAGCTCGTTACAAGCGCTGATTACATCACCTTGATTGAGCTTCCTTAGTAGAGTCGATGTTTTAAAAGCGCCAACGCCAACGTTATAAGTAAATGAGTAGAGCGCGGCCTTCTGGGATTCAGTGATAGTCGTAGTAATGAGCGGGTCAACCTCTGCCTTGATGACTTTCAGTTGGCGCTCCAATAAAGCATCACATTCTGACTGGGTATAAGTTTTTCCTTCGATAACATCTGGTCCCGTCATTCCATAGCAAACCGTTAGAACACCGGCGACATCCCGATAAGGTTTGTATTCAATACCTTCCAGAGGCTTAACCATTGCCGTAGCCAGTAGTAATGCGCCGACACCAGAGGCGGCTAGTTTACTGACGTTACGGCTGATGCTCATTTCTTAGGTCTTCCTTACGCTTGTAATACCAATTCACTAGAAAGTTGCCAACAGCACATAACGCGCCAATTAATATGGCCCATTTCTCTAAGGTTACCGTTCCCATTGCGGTGGTTAGCCATGCCCAAAAATAAGCGACTGGGCTGGAATATTTTTCAGGCATACGCATATCCACCCCCTATTGGAGTGCCCTTCAGCTAAGAGATAAAAAAAGCCCCGCGAAAGCGAGGCTATGAATGGAATGTTAGAGGCATAAAAAAACCGTCTATCAGGCGGTTAATTTAAGTATGTATATTTATCCATACTAGATATATACACACTATTATGCCCCGTTTTTATTTTCAAGTTCTTTTTTGAATAATTTACGAGCAGCTTTGTCATAGCCAATCAGTAAGGTGCGAATGGATTGAATATGTTTATCCCAGTCAGCCCAGTGATTCTGGTAGAAACGCACTCGTTTTTTCTTGAATGATTCACTGCTTTCTTGCTTATCAAGACAATCAACTTCGACTAAAACATGAATCAGATAAGAGCGGGTCAGCGAAGGAGAGTATTTTACTCCATCGATATCCTGGCATGTTTGAGCGCCACCAATTTGCTCTAACGCTAAACCACCAGCGACAACAGGAATTAAAGCTTGAATACGATCGTGAGTCCGTTTTTGAATCATGATGCCCTGCTCCGCAGAATCAACAACCCAATCATTTAAAACATTTTCGAAAAGGCGAGTCTTGTTATCAGTTGAATTCCACAGTGGAGAAGCGTAGGCGAAGAGACTCCAGTCTGCTAAGTGCTGTGCTTTGACGGCCATGCGTTCAACAGCTGCCAAAACTTTAGCACCATCTAGCTTAGAACCAATTTCAATATCTGCAGCTCCATAGTTTCCACCACTAGAACCATCACTATACTTAGCTCGAATACCTTCAGTCGCCATACCAATGGCAGCTGACATATCCCAACGCTCGATGTTTGTTACCAATCCCATCGCTAAACCTCTTGTGAATACGACAAGAGAACTGTATATCCATACAGTTTAAATTTCAACAATAAGAATCTAATTAGCAGTGAGTACTATCGAAAAATCAAGCTCTACTTATCTAGTTGCTGAAGTCAAAGCCAAGAGATATTGCAAGCCATAAGTCACTATCATCTTCGAATTTCGGTCTATCACTTTTACTCACTTTATCGGCCCCTAATACAAAACCAAGATTAAAATCATTCTTGATTTCAAAGAGTAAGCCACCACCAAAACTCAAACCAAATAAATTGGTTGAGTCTCCCGATTGGTCCTTGCCTTGTAGAGATGTGGGTCCAGCAAAACCCACGAGAGTGGCCTCTAAACCTATATTGCTCCAATCTATCCGGTAACCAGCGAATGGAGCGACAGTTACAGCACCACCGAAGTTCTTGGAATCCGTATAATATTTATAAGGAACCAATAAAACACCGTAGCTAAAACCAGACATCACCGCGTTATCAGGAATAAAACCGCCTTTATTTATCTCTGCACGTACTAGTTGGCGTCTTGGCAAATATTCTGCTGTTTCGTTCACACAGTAATACGTGGGTGCTTTACCTTCGGCAACTTTTTCACTAATAGCTCTTGATCTTAAATCGTCAGTATTTGCTTTTGCGATCTGAGCACCGAGCAATACACTTTGCCTCAGCTTTTCCTCATCCCTTCGATCGCTTTCGCTCGTCCAGCCCCAATTAGAAACACGATAGACTTCATAAGTCTTATCGTCATAGGCTTGCACCCTTACCTCCTCTCCAGAAGGCAAACAGTACTTACTGTCACTACCCGAATCTTCCAGTACAACGTCATAAGGGAAAGACAATTTATCTCCCTTATACTTTCCTTCGCTATTAACAATGTTAGCGTTTGTAGTTGTATCATTAGGTCTTAGAGGTTCATCTTGATTTTCTGCACTAGCACCTGCTGATGAAAAAAGCACTATAGCTAGTATTGAAAAGCCACTTATAGATTTACTCATCGTGCCACCGACTGTCGTTGTTGTTGTGAATTATGATTTCTATAAAAACATTAGAATAGAAAATGGCACTTGCTATATCGATAAGACCTGTCATACGACAAATTTTAATGAAAATCATGAAACCGGCGGACTAAATAAATAGGTATAACTCGAATAGCAGGTATTCAGGCTTTCCATGTTTGTATCCACGTAATACGCTCTCCTCTGACATCCTTCGCTTGTCACAGCCGCCCTGAGGGGCGGCTATTTTTTTAAGCTCAACAAGACAGTCCTCCTTCATACACAAGAAACCACCAACTCGATTACAATACCATCACTCCATATGTGACCATCTGACTTTTGCTATAGCGCATCACCATACCTTATCCTGTAAGGTCGGACATAAATTTGGGGTGAGAGTCAAAAACTAAAAATTAAATTTAATTTAACATCCCTCTTCAATAGAAGAGGCGTATAAGTAAGGAAAGATAAAAGTAATTTATGAGATTCATGGCTAAAACTAGAGAAATAAAAACAGTTGAAAATTACGAGTGGATTCTAACGGAGTTTAGCTTAGGAGACCCATCATTGTCTCATAAGGTATATATAATCGATTACAGAGAAAAGACAATAAAGATAATTTTAATTGATGACTTTGAAATTAATTTATCCCAAGAAAACCTTTCATTATCCATAAAAAGGATGGCATATAATATATATGTCATGAGTAAAAAAATAGATAAAAGTTCAGCATTAAATCAATGTAGAAGAAAGCTTATACCTACGCTGTCTGGACTGATAAAATCAACAGACGATTATAGCCATTGGCTCATCTCAGCAGATAAAACAAATCATCTGAGTATCTTAATTAACATATATGACAATAAAAAAATGGGTTATACCTTCTTAACATCAGAAACAAAAACGCTAAGACCAGAGGAAGCTATGGTTCTATCAAATATATTGAGAAATGAGAATATAATAAAATTTAAAGACTTACACTGAGTTTTATAGAGATAATAAGAAGATATAAAATCAACAAGCATCGCCCCCTATCTTGCCTACCTTTCAAGCCACAAACCTCACAAATACAACTTTATGTCTAGTTAAATGGTGTTGTAAATTTCTAGGTTAGACAATACTCTATTCGTATACTATGTTTAAAGGTTATTGAACCTATACACTTAAATATCATCGGTCTAAGGATCAGCCCAATGATTAAAATAATAAATACAACTGTCCCATTCACTTGGGTCTTATACGCTCTAGGTTGGCATTTTTTTCTCAAAGCTTTAGGAACCGCTCAAACTACACATTTAGATACTTTTTTCTTACTTTACTATATCTTCGTTCCCATCAGTGTACTTTGGGGGCTATGTTACTCTTTACACGAGAGAATGTGGTTTTGGGTAGTAGGTTTCATTCTTTTTGGCGTTATACCGGAATTGATAATTTTACCAGGATGGGTAGCTGATTGCGTGAGCTACTTTTCTCTTTTATAAAGTCTAAGACATCCACTACAGCTCTCATAGCTACCCACCAGACAATTTTTTACTGTCTTATCACACAGCTCTTCAAAGAAGAGCGTACATAATGTAGTGATATAATGGTTTTAGCCACATGATTAGAGGTATTAATAATACCAGTGACTACTAGATCCAGGTTCAGCAATGATCAAAGTCATTGCAATTGTAAAGTATTGTAAAATTAATCCAAAAGAAATTAACAAAAATGATAATTTCAAAGAAACTTGACCAAAACAAAAAAAAGCAAAAAAAAATCAAAACATCATTTTAAATAATACTATATTGGTAATGGGAAAAACCACATAGGATATAGAAAAATGTTAAAGATAGTATCAGCTTTAATTATCATTATATCATCTATATCTTCTGCTTTTGCAGATGATATTACGTTAATGATATATAAAAACAACGACCAAAACATTCTAAGTTGGTCTTCAAACAATACGGAAGCTTCAAGACAAGAAGTATATAGGAAATATATAGACGATAGTAAGGAAGAAAAAATAGCCACTCTATTAGCTAGTGATAGAACATATGAGGATATAGACGCTGATTTAAACCAAGATTATTATTATCAAATTAAGTTAATAGATAATAATAATACAGTGCACACATCTAATCTAATAAGTACCTTGGAGTCAGAAAACGAATATATGTCCTCTGTAAGTCCATCTGCGTCGTCAGAATGTTACGCAGGAGCAACCATTTCAAACAAAACGGTTGATTGTGGGGGCAAAACCATTGGGCTAAGCTGTGACGGAGATAGTGAAGATCAAAAACCTGTATTGACACTTTATAATGCTAGTGTCAAAAACGTTAAAATATCAAAAAATGGTGGTGCTGATGGCATCCATTGTAAATCAGGAAACTGTAGTTTAGAAAATGTAATCTGGGAAGATATTTGTGAGGATGCAGCAACGAACTATGGAAACAAACTAACTATAAATGGTGGAGTAGCATATAATAGTACTAGTGGTCCAGGAGGGAAACCAGATAAAGTTTTCCAACATAACTCTAAAAACAGTACCATAGAAATTAAAGGTAATTTTACTCTAACTGGTGAGCACGGAAAATTATATCGTTCATGTGGCGACTGTACAGGAAATGGTGGCCCAAGATATCTGACTATAAATGGCGTAAAGATTGATGCTGATATTGGCTCTGTCGCTGGAGTTAATGGGAACTATAAAGATGTGGCAACAATTAGAAATTTGAAAATTAAAGACTTCAAGTACTCGAGTGGAAAGGGGAAACCCAATGTCTGCGTTGAATACAAAGGTGTAGAGAAAGGCAATGGAAGCTCTCCGAAAATCGGCGAGCAATGGAATACAGATGAATGTAACATATCACCTTCCGATGTTAGCAAGTTGTAAAGTCTTATAGTTTGCTTGTTGGCGTACATGGAATTCCCCAAAATTTTTTTGAAAATTTTATGTACGCCTTTTTTAAAACATCTAGAGTTTATATTGGTAATAATTATTTATTACATAAAAAATATTCCATCTTAAAAACAAGCATATTTTGAATAAAGTCCGGCCAAGAAGTGCATTCAACCCCTTGATAAACAACAACTAGAACATTGGACATAAATATAGGAATAATCACGAATAATGGGACAACCAAAAAGAACCCCGTTGCCTCCCTACTACGATGATTAGAAAACGCTAATCTTTCTATTAAAACACTATATAAATCATTTATGTGGATATACATTCCATTCTGAAATTTGTTTAAAAGACTCATATCTTCATCGAAATAGCTTTCTTCAATCTCAGCTAGTTTCCCTTTATCTTTTCGTTGTTGGTTTGTTTCTATAGCTAGCTTGACATCGTCTCTAAATGATAAACGACTACCACTAGACTTCACAAAAGAATCTAAGCTACCATATCTGTACACCTTAGGAGAGAAGGTATAAAAAAGAACGATAAAAATAAGGAACATAAATCCACAAGCCCAATAAACAAAAACGAATGGTGTTATATATTTATTTAACTCAACAATATTTAGTGCCTTAATTAAAGTAGGAGCAAAAAAGAAACACATAATGTAAAAATTCAGTTTCTTACTATGTATAATCGTGGAGTATACTTTCCAGCTACTAATGCCACCAAATCGATAAAATAACTGTATAGCAATACAACTTATAGTTATTGACATGGCAATCAATAACGCATAGTCATAAAACCCATATGTGACGCTTGGGACGAAATAGGAAACAGCATTAATATAGGCCAAGATCTGACCTACTGTAAAAATACATCCTTCAACTAATTTTCTATTCATAAGACTAGAATTTGAGCCCTTAAAATAAACTTAAGTGCTATATTAAGTTTTCCGACGTTGTTAAGCAATGACCATCATATTAAAAGCTTCGCTAATGGTTCTTTTTATATAAAATAGCTGAGAAGCATTCCTCGCTTCCCAAGCTTTTGGATCATCATGAAACTTTCGATGCTCATCGATATGAAGCGGTATAGTGAACAAATCATGACACTTGCCTCCCATCTTCCCTTCTCCATGGCCAATAAGATGGTGCGCGACTATATCTGTGGTTTTACCTGTAATGACGCAGGGTAAAGAGCGTACAAACTTTAGGTACGCTTCGCTTTTCCAGGTAATCTCTTTGGGACACGCCATAAACATTGCTGGTGGTTCTGGGTCGATAATGAACTGTTTAATTGGTTTTATGTAGTTGGCCATCCTTTCGCGTTCGTCGGGAACGTACCGATTATCAGTATCCTTTTTACCACCAAACATGACACTTCGACTTTGTTGATTATTGCCAAACAAAGCAGTCAGCAATTCTTGAGGCATATACTGAGTCAGTTGTTTAGTTACGGCCCACCAGCCAATTTCGGGAAAAGATAAGGCTCTATCATGAGGAAGCTTTAATTGTGAACGAATACTTTCAAAAGCCCAGATAGACAAATTCTTTAAAGCGATTGATTGAGTGTTATCCGTTTGGTTACTTCTTTCAACATTGTCATGATGCCAGCAAAGCCGAATCGCTCCTCCACCAGCTGGCTGGAAAACCGTTAAATTCTTATCGCAATACTCACCATCCGATAACTGACAATGAGGAATACGTTTTACCCAAGATAAAAAGTCATCCCCCAACCTCTTCTGAACTTCCGACCTTAAAAAGAAAGCATTCAGACGACCATCACCTATCAGTGTTTCAACAGCCGCGTGAGAAATTACCTTCTTCAATCGTCCACTTGGTTCTCCCACAAGTTGAGCCGGCAGCGGCATAACCAGAAATCGATTCCCATGGCTTTCCTTGATGATTTCAGATAGTAGGCTTTTCCCTGGCTTAAACATCATTAGCCCTAAATCAGGCTGTAAGAACGGCTGCAGTACGAACAAACTAAGCCTCCGCTAACCAGAACTTACTTGAAAAACCGGTTAATTCACTACTCTCGTGATAAACCGGCTTCCCCGCTTCTCGAGCTCTACGAACCAAACGAACCAATTCACAAACATGAATATTCAAAGCCCGACACAACTCACTAGGACTCCAAAGTTTCTTTCTCGATGCCATGACTGAAATTAACTGCTTCTCACTGGCCATTGGAACCTCCTAATTGGTTTACGAGCTCTTCACGTTTCGCTAGTAGCTCTGTGAGTTTGCGTTTGGACGATTGAATTGCAGCTTCAGACTTCCTTTGCTGGAAACTGAGCAATGCTGCATTTTCATTGTTGATATCGATTTCGAGCAGATGTATTTGGCGCTTAAGAAGACTCAAGTCGTCCGAGACAACCGACTTTGAAGCTTGTGGTTTTGGTCCCCTATCCTGCTCTTTGCTCAACCACTGGTGAATAAATCGATTAACACCTTGCTTGGTTTTTTGCTTCGTAGGGTTTCCTTTGCACCAACCAATCATGTTTCGGATTTGCTGGGGAACGTCGACTGCTGGATAGAGTTCTTTCAAGTCATTGATGTCTGATTGGGTTATCCCATGAGTTTGGGATTTGCCCTTGAGTGGAATTTCAAACAGAGCCAATTCGGCGGTTTCGAGTTCGCTCGTAACATCTAAGATCTGTTCGTTCTGATCTGGTTTGGATCTGTTAATGGAATCGGTAATTTTACCACTTCCATGGTTCTGGTAATTTTCCCGATTCGAACTGGTAATATTCCCATTTCCATCTGGTAATTTTACCGAATCCATTTGGGAATTATGCTTTTCAGGAGGAAACAGTAACTCCACCAGCCGTTCACCATCAATTTGGTAATGAGTCGTTGGAACGCCATTGGCCTTTTTAACGCGGCTAAGAATGACGTCACCCAGTCTTTTTTTGAGCTGGCGAATCGCGTAGCGTACTTGATCAACTGTTAGACAAAGCTCATCCCCCAGCTCATCGTTAGATTTATAAAACCATTCACCATCAGGTTTGGTACTGGACCAAAACACCAACTGCGATAGAACGGCAGCGTGAGTATGGTTACCTTCGCAAAAGTTGATATAAGGTCTGGGAATAGTAATCGCTGCAGCTTGGCCAGACAGCTGTCTTACCACATCAAACAACCTAGCCATGGTTCACCTCTTTACCTACCACAAGGCGTAAAAGTTTGTAGTTCTCCGTAAGAACCATAAGTGCTATTCTTTTCATGACTTCTCCGAGCGTTTTAGTCGATGCTGAGAGTCGAACCAGGCTTTAGGCTGTTGGCGCAGTCTAAAGCCATCTCTTTATCTTCAAGTGATCGTAAGTAGGTCTCACATTTCTGCCTTAGAAACTGAATCTGCTCCTTTTCATAAACATCAGTATTTTGTCCCTGAGCATTTGCACAACGACACGAGTTTCGAGTCATATCCCCCATCTGTTCGACGGTGACCCAGAATTGCTCTGTTTTCATCTTACCCCCGCGTATAACCGATCGAGCTTTAACATGAAACCCTCAAATGTAGATTGATAACGATTCTTGAGCTTATGGATTAGCTTTCGCTCCTTTGAATCAAAAACTCCGTCCTTCGCCGCTTCGTGAACCGTCTTATCCAGTAGGCCCTTTACTGCGTTTAACTGGATGTGGCAGTCGAACATATCTTCGCTATCTAACTCAGTTGCTTTTGGTTGCTGTACTAAGAAGTAACCACACTGCTCTGCAAAGTACTGAGCGACAAAAGGCGTCTGGGTTATATCTGCTAGTTCTAGCAATTGATCGACGCTAAAAAATCGAGAACCATTCCTTTCATACAAGTGGTTTTCAAATATATCCTTCGTCATGCCAAGTTCAGCAGCTGCCTCTTTCCGGCCGCCGATCAAGCTGGCAATAGTCAAAATGACCATTTCTTTCTTATCCACAATTCATTCCTCAAAATAGTAGTTACGCTAATCTATTTATCCCGCTAAATTCTTTACCTTAGTAGGATTAGGAAAAACCTCTTCAAATGAGCAAGAACAACCGAGTTCATTAAGTGCATTGAGAATCTCCCAACACTGGCTAAAATTCGGCATTCTTCGGTTCGTTTCATAATGATAAATAGAGCCAGGTTCTATTCCTGATTTCTCTGATAGTTGCTTTACCGAAATGCCAGAAGATTCTCTTAATTCTCTAATTAACTGCATAGAGTCCTCCAAACTCAATATGTACATTATGTATATCACGACAAAAAATAAATGTACATATTGTTGATTGAACCTTTTTGTACAAAATGTACATTTAACATATGAAAATGAATTGGACTGTCCTGGTAAAAGCCAGGTTAAAAGAGCTTGGGATAACTCAAGAAAAACTCGCGGAAATGGTGGACGTCACCCCGGGAGGAATGGGACATTGGCTAAACAAGCGTAGAGAACCAACGTTAGAGCAGATTGCTAAGATACTAAATGCGTTATCGTTAGATAAGTTGATCCTTAATTCTGATGGTACTCTTGAGTACCCACAAGAACTCATATCCAACGTAACGCCTAGTAATATACAGCCCAATTACCAACAAAACTTTCCAGTATTAAGTTCAGTACAGGCAGGAGCTTGGACCGAGGCTGTTGAGCCATATCGCCCAGAAGAAATCGAGGAGTGGTTTCAAACAACAGAGAGAACGAGTGGGCGCTGTTTTTGGTTAAGAGTGCAAGGGGATTCTATGACTTCCTCTTCTGGAGTTAGTTTCCCACAAGATACTCTTGTATTAGTTGATACCGAAAAGGAAGCTCAAAATGGTTCTTTGATTGTTGCTAAGTTAACAGAAGTAAATGAAGCTACTTTCAAGAAGTTAGTTATAGATGCCGGCCAGAAATTCCTCAAGCCACTCAATAGCTCCTATCCTTCTCTTCCAATAAACGGCAATTGCAAGATTATCGGTGTTGTTGTCGATGCAAAAATGAAGCTGATTTAAACGCAACAAATTCTCCTCCATATAAAACCACCAACCAGGTGGTTTTTTTACGCCCGTAAAATATACAAATTGTATTGACACACAAATATACAATATGTACATTTTAAGTATTGGAACATTTCTATGGAGCAATCATGCCATCAACAATCGATACCCAATATGGGAAAGTCATCGCTAGTACGCCTTATTACAGCTTTACCAAGTGGGAAGAGGTTATTTCCCTAACTCTCATTAAGCCAGAAAACCAAGACAATGGTTACGGCGTATCCAAAGAGTTTCGAGAAAGCGAACTGCAGCTAAACCGAAAATTCATTGATAACTTTGCGAAGGAAGCCAGCCTATTCCTTTAATTTTCCAACTTGTCAACAACCAGAATTCTGTTGGATTGGTTGTTAACTCAGGCTCGCCAAAAAGCTATATAGGTGTTTCTAATGAGTAATTTAAAAATTTCTGTCGTTTCTCTTAAAGCTGCCAGTCAAGCAATTGGCTTTGCGGAAGATACTTTAAGAAAAGGCGCAAGAGCTGGGAAATACCCTTCAACAGTAATCAAAAAAGTTAAAGGGTCCTGGATGGTCGATATTGAGGAATGGGATAGATGGCACCGAGAGCAGCATCATTAGTTTTTCCCACGGGAGTTGAAGCCCACGGAAACACGATACGTATCGCTTTCTCTTATAGGGGAAAGAGATACCGAGAGTCTTTGGGGATACCAGTCACCAAGCAAAACATCAATTTTGCTAGGATGAAGCGAGAAACGGTCCTTTACGAAATCAATATTGGTACATTCAACTATGCAGCCCACTTTCCAAACTCTAAACATGCCTTTGGTACTCCTTTAGCGAGGACAATTGAATCGTTAGCTGAAGAATTTCTAAATTCCAAAGAGCGCGAAATTCGCAGCTCAACGCTGCAGAGATATAAATGGGTTTTGCGAGATTTTGCGTTGTTATATGGCCCAAACCGCAGCTGTGACACGCTATCACCGAGGTCTCTCAATAAATTCCGACAAGAACTAGTAAAAGGCAAAGGTGGGCGCACGATAAATCGGAATCTAGTGACTATTAATGCCTTTTTGTCATGGCTTTTCAAAATGGAATATGTAGAAAAGGATTTGTCCAAATGGCTGGGACGCGTAAAAGAAACCGAATCTAATATCCACCCATTTTCGATGGAAGAAATCGACAAAGCCCTATCTGAATGTCATCAACTACAGCATCGCAATATGATCACACTTCTTGTGTACAGCGGTATTCGAAGTGGAGAAATATGCGCCTTAGCTTGGGAGGATGTGAACTTTGACGACAATACGATTCATATTAGGCGTTCAACGTATGACAATCGTGGTTTAAAGACCACAAAGACTGACAAAGAACGGTTTGTAGACCTACTTCCACCAGCTATAGAAGCACTTAAAGCTCAGCGTCACTTGACATATCTTTATCCAGCACAAGAACACGAAGTCGAGTTACCAGGAAACACTTATCGCACTGAGAAAATTCGCTTTGTATTCAACCCAAAAGTAGTCAGAGAACAAAAAGGCAGTGACTATGATTATTATGGCAAACGAGCCTTAGGCAGAATTTGGGCTGCTTTGTGTGACAAAGCTAACATACCTTATAGGAACCAGTATCAGCTTCGCCATACCTACGCCAGCTGGATGATCACTCACGCTAATGTCAACATCAGTTACCTTGCACAACAAATGGGCCATGCCGATATAACTATGGTCGCTAAAGTTTATGGTAAATGGCTTCAAGAATCGAATAAAAAAGAGTCGACTCGAGTTTGGAAAGAACTACAGAAAGTAAAAAACTGCCAAGTATAGCTCTTAATCCTAACAACTTTTTGGACAAAAATGAGTTTCGGAAACTAGAATATTAGCACTTAATAAATTACTTAAAGTATGGAAAAATAGCTTAACTCAGTGTCCAAAACTAATGGTGTAGATCAAAAACCAGAAAAGCCATAGCTGAACATCACAACCGCCGAAAAATCAGGATTGATGGCGATGGCTTACACCGATCTCAGGTTAATTAGCTGTAGCGTATGGCCAAATCATGGAACCTTTCAGTTTGCTTTGCCAAGAAGCAGACATACAGATTTTAATTTAATCTGGTTGAGATCCAACAGATAATAGAACCAGCGCTTACCATCAATGCACCCATCCAGAATTCAAGTCCCAGAGATTCGTTTAGAAGTAGAGCAGCAAAAAGGGCTGAAAGAATAGGTGTAAAATAGGATGCCGTTGCAAGTACAGTGACGTTACCATGTAGAATGCCAATATTCCATGCTGCATAACCCAGTCCCATTGCGCATGAAACTAAGGCAAGATCGACTAGTACCCGAGGCGATAAATTTAATGTAGGGAACTCCCCCAAACTGAGTTTTATCCACAATACGATTGCAGTGAGCATAAAAAACGGTGTGATGCCGTTGAATCCTCCAGCTAATTTCTTGGTTAGCACACAGTAGACGCTCCAAAATATGGCTCCGGCAAAGGCAAGTCCATAGCTAAGTGGGTTGGATACAATATTGGCGATCATATCAGTTATTGAGAACCCATGATTTCCTCCTAACACTTTACCGACCCCGATCAAGCAAACAAGCATTCCTACGAGTAAAAGCGGATTAATTTTTTTCTCGCTTGTAATAGCTGCAAGTACCAGTGTTAAGCTTGGCCATAAGTAGTTCACCATACTGACTTCAATCGCCTGCGCCCCTGAGTTTGCCATGCCAATGGACAGGGATAGACACAACTCATAGGCGACAAAAAGAAATCCACCCAATATGAGATACTTCCGCGGAAATTTTGAGAGTTTTGGAAAACCAACGGCAACAAATAAGATCACTGAACTAAGTGTGTAGACCATGGCTGCTCCCGCTACCGCCCCCAAAGCCTCGGTTACTGTTCTGATGAGGCCGATCGTGGAGCTCCATAGTAAAATGGCAATCATTCCGATACTTGTAGCTTTGTTGTATGTCATATAAAAATTTTTCCTTTAAATATATGGAAAGTCGTGTTTTAGCCGATCTGTAAACGAGGCGTGAGGGGTAGAGCAAGATCGCGAACGTTTTTTTAACCACTTGGAAAGATCGATTTGGCGATCATGTTTAGCGGTGATGATATAGCTTATTCTGCTGTTTTTCGAGTAAGCTGTCGCCATTTTTTACATTCGGATAACTTTTGATAGGGAGAAACACTAGAAACGGAGTGGAACAAGAACTTTTGCTCTGAATTGTTTTGGGGCAGTTTCGTGCCAGCCAAGATCAAGCTGGCATGTTGATGGACAATGCTGAGTTACGAATTCTGTTATGTTCGAGGTTAATGGCTTACTTTTTTTTATTCAGGAGCCAACGGACCCAACTCTTTGTTAAAAGGCCACTACGAATATAAAACGCGGTTTCCATCCCTACGAGCAAGTAATATTCACTCTTTAGGGAGCAAACATAGCCATTCATTTTGCTCCCTAAGCTTATTACTTCATACCTTCTCGGGTAAGTTACACAATGTGACTCCTACCACAGACAGTCCTCCCGCAAAAATCAAAACATTTGTTATTTCTTCGCCAAGAAATAAACTTCCAGTCAATACTCCTGTGACTGGTGTGAGCGCTAAAAAAACTCCAGCTCTGGTTGCGCCAATGGATTCTACTCCCATGTAGTACCAAGCGTACGCTAATGCTGACCCCAAAATGCCCAAATAGGCGAGACTAAACAGATCAATGACACTTAAAGTTCGAATCAGTGCTGAATTAAATTGCCCCGTCAGTATGGTGACAGCCAGAAGCATTACCGCACCTGTTATCACAGAGTACACAATGGTAAAAAACGAGCCGATACTTTGTATCAGGCTTTTACCTAATAAAGTAAATACAACCCAACTCAAAACACATCCGAGAATATATAAGTCTCCGACATTTGCAGTCATGATGTCATTTAATGAGGATGATTTAGTAACAATGACGAGCACTGCACCACTCAAGCTTAACACTATACCTATTGTTTTATTTTTAGTGAGTTTTTCCTGATATATGCACACGGATGTCATTGCGATAATCGCAGGGCTTAGTGTCATGATTAATGAAGCTCGCGATGCACTTACCGTTTGCAGACCTGAGAAGAAAAACAGGTTATAGGCGAACACACCACAAGTACCAAGGATGATCAACATGGCCCCTTGTCTCAACGTCACCTTAACAAATCCTCTACCGCTCACTATCAAAAACAAGCATAAACTCAGACTTGCGAGAGCAAATCGAATTGAAGATGACATCAAAGGTGTAATCTCTGGATTAAGCACTCGGCCCGCAACGAGCGTTCCCCCCCACACCATGGCGACAAACGCTAATTGTAGACAACTAACCAGTGAAGACCGTGTTTGCACTGCGAGTAACTCGTCATTAGGAGCGAACTCATAATTTTTTGTACGATTAGTCATAATATCCATCTACATTAATCAGCTAAACATCGTTCATTTTTGATATGATAATTTATATGTATCCTCACACGGAAATGAGTGTTTACTCATAACTATTTATGACTTTTTCCCAACTCAAAATCTTTTCAGTTCTTGCTAACTGTTCAAGTTTTACTAGCGCATCACAACAACTTGGTATTTCACAGTCTGGGGTCTCTCACGCGATAAAAACATTGGAAGATGAATTAGGCGTTAAGCTGTTCTTACGCAACCAGAATCGCATAGAGCTAACCTACGTTGGAATGCGATTATTAGAGCGAGCACGAACTATCTTGAGTCTGGAGGCAACGATGCGCCAAGAAGCGACGGGCGTGAAACAGATGAAACAAGGGACTGTCAAAATAGGCGCTTTTGACCCTGGTTCCACCATTCATATTCTTCCAAGAATTTTAGAAGCGTATCGTGAAAAATACCCAAATATTGATGTTTTTGTTGAAGAAGGGTCGAACAAGCAAATTCACCAATGGCTCATTGAACGCCGTATCGATATCGGTATTATGCAGCTACCTCAACCCGAGCACGATGCATTCCATTTATTGACAGACAGATTAGTGGCCCTTGTACCCAAACAGCATCCGTTAGCCAAAGAGTCGGAGGTATGCCTTAAAGCACTATGTAAAGAACCGATAGTATTAGCTGAAGTAGGCTCTCCCGAACTTGTCACTCAATTATTGAGTTCTCAGAATCTCAAACCTCAAATTCAATATCGCACCTCTCAACTGATTAGCACGCTTGATATTGTTGCTAGATGCGAGGCCGTATCTATTGTTGCCTCTTCAGATTTACCCAAATCAGTGATGATGGATGTCACACAGAAACCGCTAACACCAACACTAGAACGACAGATTGGTATGGTCGTACTTAATGAACAGCACACCAGTCCTGCTGTAAAAGCATTTCTAACTCTGGCTAAAAAGAAAGTTGCAAGCGACTTTATTAATAAATAGCGAGTA
The DNA here is from genome assembly GCF_053903115.1 of Vibrio sp. AK197. NCBI lineage: Bacteria > Pseudomonadati > Pseudomonadota > Gammaproteobacteria > Vibrionales > Vibrionaceae > Vibrio > Vibrio sp. AK197. The sequence goes on along the minus strand of NZ_CP096429.1, from coordinate 291,498 downwards.
CGTAGACACCAGTTAGTGCATAATCACTGACGTTAGAAATATTAGGGCATATATCGATACTCAGGAATGTCATAATTAATATATCTAAATTAAAATGGGGCAAAAGTTTGTCGCGGGGACTGGGGCATTAACAAAAGTAGATTTGGGGCAAATTTGGGGCAAATCTAATGTCCCAATATACCTAAATTCACCAATTGACTGTTTTTATTCACAGTGGTGACCAAATAAAAAAGCGCCCCAATCGGAGCGCTTTAATTTTGCATTTGAGTTATTCCCAATCAAGGATGACTTTTCCGGAAGCCCCGCTACGCATGGTGTCGAAGCCTTTTTGGAAATCATCAATCTTGTAATGGTGAGTGATAATTGGCGTCAGATCGAGACCTGATTGAATCAAGCTCGCCATCTTATACCAAGTCTCGAACATTTCTCTTCCATAAATCCCTTTGATGACCAATCCTTTGAAAATGACTTGGTTCCAGTCAATCGTCATATCGGATGGCGGAATCCCCAGCAGCGCAATACGCCCGCCGTGGTTCATCGTTTTGAGCATTGAACTGAACGCAGATTGGTTTCCGGACATTTCAAGCCCAACATCAAAGCCTTCCGTCATGCCAAGCTCCGTCATCACTTCTTCTAACTTCTGCTCAGCAACATTAACCGCGCGCGTCACACCCATTTGTCGAGCAAGCTCTAAGCGATATTCGTTTACATCCGTAATCACAACATGTCGAGCACCAACATGTTTGGCGACAGCAGCAGCCATGATACCAATAGGGCCCGCACCAGTAATTAAAACATCTTCTCCCACAAGGTCAAAAGACAGCGCGGTATGCACTGCATTGCCAAACGGGTCAAAAATAGACGCCAGATCATCGGAAATTTCATCCGGGATCTTAAAGGCATTGAAAGCCGGTATAACCAAATATTCCGCAAACGCACCTGGGCGGTTCACACCAACGCCGACGGTGTTGCGGCATAGATGGGTGCGCCCTCCCCGGCAGTTACGGCAGTGCCCACAGGTAATATGACCTTCACCAGATACACGGTCGCCAATCTCAAAGCCACGAACTTCTTGGCCAATTTCGACGACTTCCCCCACGTATTCATGGCCAACCACCATTGGTACAGGGATGGTATTTTGCGACCACTCATCCCAGTTGTAGATGTGAACATCTGTACCACAGATCGCCGTTTTTTTAATTTTGATCAGAATATCATTATGACCAATCGTTGGCTTGTCGACTTCCGTCAACCAGATACCTTCTTGTGGCTTAAGTTTTAATAATGCTTTGATTTTCATTACTTAATTAACCCCATATCACGGCCTACTTCAATGAAAGCGTCGATGGCTTTATCTAGCTGTTGTCGGCTATGCGCTGCTGACATTTGAGTACGGATCCGAGCTTGGCCTTTTGGCACCACAGGGAAAGAAAAACCGATCACATAGATGCCTTTCGCCAACGCCCGTTCTGCAAATTCTGCGGCTACTTTGGCATCGCCTAACATAATAGGAATGATTGCGTGATCAGCGCCACCCATTGTAAAGCCAGCATTTTCCATTCGCGTACGGAAATGCGCCACGTTTTCCCATAAGCGTGTGCGTAAATCACCACTTTCTTGCAATAAATCCAATACTCGAATTGATGCGTTAACGATCGCTGGCGCTACGGAGTTTGAAAACAAATAAGGTCGAGAACGTTGACGCAACCATTCAATCACTTCTTTCTTACCCGAAGTGTAACCACCAGACGCACCGCCCATCGCTTTACCCAGCGTACCTGTAATAATATCAATTCGATCAATAACGTTATGGTATTCGTGCGTACCAGCACCAGTTTCGCCCATAAAGCCGACCGCATGAGAATCATCGACCATAACCAATGCATCGTATTTATCAGCTAAATCACAAATAGCGGGAAGATTGGCAACAACGCCATCCATAGAGAACACACCATCAGTGACAATCAGTTTATTGCGAGCACCGGCTTGATCGGCGGCGATCAGTTGCTGCTCTAATTCTGCCATGTCATTGTTGGCATAGCGGTAGCGCATCGCTTTACACAGGCGGACACCATCAATGATCGACGCATGATTTAGAGCATCCGAAATAATGGCATCTTCTTTGTCTAAAATAGTCTCGAATAACCCAGTATTCGCATCAAAACATGATGTGTAGAGGATCGTGTCTTCTTTGCCCAAGAAGTGAGATAACTTTTCTTCTAACTGCTTATGAATATCCTGCGTACCACAAATAAAACGCACAGAAGCCATGCCAAAACCATGCTCTTCCATACCGGCTTTTCCAGCTTCAATAAGCTCTGGGTGATTAGCAAGGCCCAAGTAGTTATTGGCGCAAAAGTTCAAAACCTGTTCACCCGTAGAGATAGAAACCGCAGCTTGTTGCTGAGAGGTGATAATACGTTCAGATTTGTACAACCCTTCCGTTTTGACATCTTCGATTTGTTGGCGAATTTGCTGATAAAATGCAGAGGACATTGCGAATTCCTTTTGATGTGCGAGAAAACCGACTAAAGCAAAATATGCCGAACTCGGTCTAGGACTTTACAAATAAGTGTAATCCAGCACTGACAAAAGAATTATCCCTGATTGCGGAAAATCATTTGTGAATCTCAGGCACAAATGATTTATAATTCGGTCCGTTCATTGATTATGATTTAGAGGCTTTATCGTGTTTGACCCGAAACTCACCGCCCTGCTCCCTGACTTAGCCTCTTATATTTTAGTCGTCACAGAAGGCAGCTTTACTGGCGCGGCAAAAAAGTTGAATGTGACGCCTTCGGCACTGAGTAAACTGATCACACGCTTAGAGCAGGCTTTAAACTGTAAATTGGTCGAGCGAACCACTCGCAAACTGATCATTACCCAGGCTGGGCAAAAAGTGTATGACCAAGCAATGGTGATGATGAATGCCGCTCAGCAAGCGGTCGAAGTCTCGCAATCAGAACATTTAGAGCCACGTGGTTCACTCACAGTGGCTGCACCAGAAGCTTTTTTAAACTCTGTGCTCCAACCACACGTGACCACTTTTCTTCATCTCTATCCTGAAATTCAACTAAAACTGCGGGTCGCCGACGGAGAAATTGATCTGTTTCGGGACGGTATTGATATCGCATTTAAATTGACTGACAAACCGGATGAAAATCTGGTACTCAAGGAGATAGGGACGACAAATTTGGTGCTTTGTGCCAGCCCTAAATATCTCGCTGAACGTGGAACCCCTATTCACCCCACCGAACTCTCCATGCACGACTGTCTCTATCTGGCAGAAACGGCTCGCGACAACATATGGGAATTTGCACGAGATGACGCCTTTTTTACGATAAGTGTCTCTGGACGTTATGCCGTCAACCATTCTCAGATGCGTTTGTCCGGTGTAAAAAATCATTTTGGAATTGGCATCTTTCACGACTTCGTGGTCCAGCAAGCATTAGACAATGGTGAAGTTGTAAAAGTGTTACCCGAATGGACGATAAAAAGTAATTACCACGGAGTGATTGCGATGCAATATTTACAGACTCAGTACATGCCCACTCGATTACGTGTTTTTATCGACTTTATTAACGCCAAGTTAATGGCTAGATAGTTATCTAAAATTTTGGTAAAAATATGGTCAATCCTTGCTATTTATAGCGCCAAAGCTAATTTTCCAGTTTTTTAAAGATTACTTTCATGCCAAATGAAACACTTCAATATAATTAACCCATAAATCAGCCAATAAGAGACTTGAAATAAAAGTCATTTAAAACAAAAAGTTAACCATTGATTTGCAATCATAAGTTGACTTACTCATTTAAAGTCAACTTAGTGGTTTCTTATTTTAGATATTTTTTTGTTTTCCTTATTAAAATATTCATCAATGTTTAAACAAATATAATGTAAGAAAATACAACATTCCTGACATAGCTTTTACTTAAATAACACTTAAGCCTACAGCGTACGTTATTAAATAGCCGCTCAACAATTTTGGCTGGTTTTAGTTATGACATTAGGAATCAATAATAAACTGTCAAATATAGCGCTTTGCTTGGGGGTTATATTTACAGGAGTAGGAAATACTTTTGCCGCGAATACGACGCATGTTCCCGTCGCCAAATCGATTACCAAGCAATTTCACAGTGGTGAAGCAACCACTGTCAACGTCAGTGACATCGCTCAGGACCAAGACGGTGATACTCTGTACATCGATCAAGTTGCTATCGACAGCAAAGTCGGTAAAGCCACTCATCAAACCGACGACTCAGTGACCTTAACCTTCTATGAACCTGGACGGCAGACCGTCGATTTTGTCATCTCAGACAGTCAAGGCGATGTACTTGATACCACGACAACCTTCAGCGTTGACGTACTGAGTGACAAGCAACTTCATCGTTTTTTAAATCAAGCCACATTTGGGCCTACTCATCAATTGATGGAACAGGCAGCAACGTTTGATCCTAAACAATGGTTGCATGAGCAATTTGATGCCCCAGTGAGCAGCCACGAAGCTAAATACTTTGAGTTCGGGGGCAATGACCACGCCGCTCACGATGATGCGTGGATGGACATCGCTGTGTATGGCGAAGATCAATTACGCCAAAGAGTGGCTTTTGCATTGAGCGAAGTGTTTGTCGTGTCGCGTTACGGTACACTTTATGAACGTCCTCGTTCCCTGGTCAACTATTATGACACCCTAACGTACGATGCATTCGGCAATTTCAGAAAGCTGATCGAAGATGTTTCATTACATCCCGCCATGGGATCGTATCTCACCATGACCAGCAGCAAGGAAGAAGACCCAGACACAGGCTCTCAACCGGATGAGAACTATGCTCGCGAGATCATGCAACTGTTTACCATCGGTCTAAACAAACTCAATACCGATGGAAGCATACGAACCGATGAATCAGGTAAAGCCCTCGGGGCTTACACACAAGATGACATCACGAATGTCGCGAAAGCGTTTACCGGTTGGCGCCATCAAGAAGGGGATACCAATCACGTACTTCCTATGGTTGCGGATAATAGCGTTCACGACCAAAGTGAAAAAGTCATCATGGGTCATACCTTGCCTGCGGGCCAAACGGCAGAACAGGACATGCAAGACGTGTTGGATATTTTATATAACCACCCTAACACGCCGCCGTTTTTCGCCAAGCATATGATCAAACGCTTGGTCACTTCGAACCCTTCGCCTGAGTATATTGAGCGTGTCGCTAACGTCTTTATTGATAATGGAGAAGGCATTCGCGGCGACCTTCAAGCAGTGATTGAAGCGATTTTGCTAGACAAAGAAGCCCTCGGCGAAGATCCAGAGCATATGCCCGTTAAGATAAAAGAACCAATTATCGCTGTGGTTAACCTCTATCGTGCACTGGATTTAAAACTCAATTCAGACCACTTCGTCAATAGTGATATTCCATTTTGGCGTATTGGGCAAGGCCCGCTTCGCGCCGATTCAGTGTTTAATTTCTATTCGCAAGATTACTCTCCCGCGGGAACGGATCTGTTTGCGCCAGAGCTTGAAATCATGACTTGGCCGACGTTTATTACCACCTTCAACTATATGCGAACGTTTACCGCAAAATGGCGCGACCCTCTGTTACCGAATTACAAATACTTCCAAGGAGCTGGTGATGATATGGATGAACTCATGAGACGCATTGGGTTGGTATTTTTCGGGCGCAGCGTCGATCCAAATTTGGAACTGGCTTTGCGTGAACACACCGCCTTTTTGCGAGGTAAACCGAAGAATGCCTGGGTGATTGAAGAGCTCATGGAATTCGTTATCGCTTATGAAGACTTTTACGTACAGGATTAATTTCAGATGGCTATTTCAAGAAGATCATTTTTATACGGCTTAGGCGCATCAGCACTACTTCCGAGCTTCGGTTGGTCGATGGGCAACAGTAATGGTAGCAATCCCCAAGGATACAAAGCTTTGATCTGTGTTTACCTGATTGGCGGTAACGATGGGTTCAATATGCTGATTCCAAACGATGACACCCACTACAAAGAATATAAAAAAGCACGGAAAAGTATCGCGATCCCTCAAAACAAGCTTCTTCCTGCAGGCTTAACCGGCGTCGATAGCCTCGGTAACGACGTAGAATTTGGCTTACACCCCTCAATGAAAGCGATGCAAACTCTATGTAATAAAGGCTATGTGAATGCGGTACTGAACTGTGGCGTATTGAAAAAGCCCATGACAAAAGATCAAACCGAGTACGCACCTGGAATGCTCTTTTCACACAACTCCCAAAAGGATGAGTGGTTAAAAGGCAACGCCAACGCCACTGACAGCACCGGCTGGGGAGGCCGACTGATGGAACAACTCGTCGGTACTGAAAACAGTACCGTACTGCCTCCACTGTTTAGTATGTCAGGCGCGACACGCTATTTTAACAGTGGCGTCAAAAGCAACGCTTACAAAGGAAGCCATGTTGAATCATTGGAATTTCGCTCACCCGAAATTACCGACATCTATAAAACGATGATCGAACAAGATGATGTAAATAAGGGCGAATTCCACCGTTTATTTGCCGATGTTACCCGCGATAGCGTCAACTACAGTGAGATTTCCAGCAAGGTATTCGCGACCGACGATGAACCAATACTGAAAAACTCCGACTACAACCTCGCTCAGCAATTTAACTCGGTGATGAAATTCATTAAAGCGCGAGAAACGCTAGGGCAGAACCGACAAATTTTCTTTGTCACCCTAGATGGCTTCGACACACATCGCAATCAAGGTGGTACTCACTATCGGCTCCTCGAAACGCTGAGTGATAGTATCAATCGCTTATACTCATCTCTTGAATCGCAAGGTCTAGAGGCAAATGTCACGACAGTGACTATGTCTGATTTTGGACGTCGAATTCAACCCAACGCTTCAGGTACCGACCACGGTTGGGGAAGTAATCAGCTGGTTATCAATGGCGGCTCGTTGATTCCAGGAACGACAGGAACTTGGCCTTCACTGGCTGAAGGAAGTGACGACGATTACTCGACGGGGCGAATCTTACCGTCAACCTCCGTGGATCAAATTGGCGCTACTTTGGCCAATTGGATGGGAGTGTCCAATTCGGATATGAGCAAAGTCTTTCCAAGCTTGTCAAACTTCTACCCGAAAATTCTCGATTTTATTTAATGCCTCGACAGCCCTAACCATTTGGTTGGGGCTTTTTTATCTCGGTCTCATTTTTGTTTTTCAGCGATGTTACAATGGGTTAACATCAAACTGTTCTATGATTTTATGTTTAACCGAATCCATCACGTCGCCATCATCTGCTCCGATTATGCAAAATCTAAGTGGTTTTATACGGAAGTTATGGGGCTCACCATCATCGAAGAAACCTACCGCGCCGCTCGAGGCTCCTATAAGTTAGATCTCGCCTTAGCCAATGGAGACCAAATCGAACTATTTAGTTTTCCAGATTCTCCGCCGCGACCCAACTTCCCTGAAGCGCAAGGATTAAGGCATTTAGCGTTCGAAGTTGACAGCGTTCATGATGTCAAAAGCTACTTGCAAAGCCAACATATCGAGGTCGAACCCGTACGCATTGATGAGCTAACAGGTAAAGCCTTCACGTTTTTTACCGACCCTGATGGGCTGCCTTTAGAGATTTATCAGGAATAAAAAGTATCCACCGGCATAGCCGGTGGTTTTTCATATGCGCCTATAAGGCTCTCCTACTGGCAGCGCCCTAGCAGGCGCGTAGTGATCTGACATTTGCATATGACTATTTCCTGCGGCCCGTAAACGGGCTACCTGAATACGGGAGCGATAATTGCTCTCCCATTTTATCCTGCTCTAATTGGTGCTTGATGTAATTTTGTATCTTGCTCGTATTCTTACCTACCGTATCTACATAATAACCTCGGCACCAAAACTCTCGATTTCTATATTTAAACTTCAAATCGCCGAATCATTCATAAAGCATTAGGCTACTTTTGCCTTTCAAGTACCCCATAAACCCTGAAACACTCATTTTGGGCGGTATTTCTAAAAGCATGTGGATATGATCCGCGCAACATTCCGCTTCAAGAATGTTCACATTTTTCCATTCACATAGTTTCCTCAATATTTCACCTATCGCTCTACGTTTTTCTCCGTAGAAAACTTGCCTTCTATATTTCGGTGCAAAGACTATGTGGTATTTACAGTTCCAGCGCGTGTGCGCTAAGCTCTTTTCGTCCCCCATTGGGACCCCCTTTCAATTCTTAATTAACTCTTGCAGTTGCCAGACCACAAGACGTTTTTATCAAATTGAAAGGGTTTATATAACTGACTTATAGCTATAAGCTTTACGGAACCCCCAGCCTAGCTGGGGGTTTTCTCTATACAATAAGGCCTGACTCATGATAAGTCAGGCCTGAATACCGTCATACAGCGATGCGCTTGGCTAACTCATCGCTTGCTTCAACGCTGGGATTCGCTTGAACACCAACCAGTCTAACCCCAATACAACAGCAATGGTAAGCCCACCAAGTGGAAACAATACACACAGTAAAATTAGCGTGACCAGTCCAGTCTTCCATACACCATCACTAGCAAACTTCGGCGGTGCGCCGAGTCGTCCCTTATTTTGAGGACGACGCAGCCACCACATCATCACAGCAGCAATCGACAGAGCGATAAAAGCAAGGCATATCGCCAAATTCGCGAATTTATTCAACGGGCTAAGATCCCCCTGATGCAAAGAGACACTCGCTGCCATCCATTTTGCGTATAGGTTGTAGTCATCCCAAGTTACCTCTTCCAATAATTGGCCAGTGTATTGGTCAAAATGGTTGGTTCTATCGTTTCTTGGATCGCTAACGTCCCCTGCCATTGAGTTTGCTGCCAAGGTATAAACACCAGTATTTGATTGCGGGAAATAGATTCGATAGTGAGAAAAACCCAGTACCTCCGCTTTTTCAACAATGTCGTCAACACTGATGGTTTGCTCAGAAACAAACCCTTGAGCCATGTTCATAGCTGAGTGGTCATGAGAGGTTGGCACTGGCGCTTGTTCTAATGTCCACGGCATCTCTTTCTCAGCGCCATGGTTGAGATCTGCGTGAGTCATCAAGCGCGAAGTCGGCTTTTCACCCCAAGTATAATAGGTCGGAAATGTGTTCCAAGCTTGGACCAGCTGCTTGCCCCAGATGCCTGTCCAAGACAAGCCTGAGATTAAAAAAAACAGCAAGGCCAACGATAAAACACCACCAATATTGGCATGCAAATCCCTCAACCAAATTCGTTTTCCACCGCGAAGACGAATTTTTAAAAAACTGGCTCGGCTTGCGTTGTCTTTCGGCCACCACAGATATAACCCTGAGACCAGAAGCAAAATGCCTAAACTCGCTGCCACCTCAAGCATGTAGTCTCCACTGTCCCCGAGCAGCAGGGTAGCGTGGATTTTGTTGGCCCACTGATAAACGCTATGACTCCGATCAATTGTGCCTAAAACCTCTGCGGTATAAGGGTTAACCGTCACAAATTCGGATGCCCCTTGAGGCGACGTCACTGAGAAGCGATTGGCCATCTCGGGCTCTGACGCAGGAATAAATTGCGTCACTGTAAACTCAGGAAAGGCGTCGCGTACTGCACTCAGTTGTGAAGAGACTGGCTGCAGCTGCTCTCCAGGTTCGACTTGGAGAATATCTGAATATCGCGCCGTTTCAATTTCTTGGTCAAATAACATCACGATGCCGCTGCAGCAAAGAATCAATAAAAAGGGAATGACATATAGACCGGCATAAAAATGCCAACGCCAAGTGAAAAAATAAATCGCTTTTGAGCGCGAAACAGAATGTGCTTTTGGCTGAGTAGAACTCAACATATTAGTTTTCCTTTTGCAGTAACTCACGTTGCCTCCCGAGACCGTCGCTGAAGCAAACGCTACTTATTATTTTTTAAACGTACGAGTGGTTATGCAAAAAGCGGTGGGGCTCTGTATAGCGGTCGACGATGGCGCTCAATGGCGAAAAAGGAGATATATTGAATTCGGCGAGGCAGATATTGACGAAGTTCAATATAAGCAGGTGTATGAACAGCCTGGTGTAAATTGGAAAAGTGGGCAAATAAACAAGGGTGATTAGGCCTTTGCGCTTGAACATCTTGATCAAGATTAACCCATTTAAAGCCACTCAGTGTACAAAGCGTTGTCCAATGCCCACTGGTCACATGCGCATTCACCACTGGCATAGCCGCAAGCAGTGCCCAACTGAGGGCACTGGCTAGCAACATTAAGTTTAGAAAACCGCGGCCGCGGATTAGCCTCGTCAAAAACATCGAGTGCGGACAATAAGCCTACTCAACCAAAAAGCTTGCTCCAAATACTCGGATTTCGCTTATCGTGATACTCTTCGCGCAAGTCATCAACACTACGCAATGATTGCTGTGCTTGTTGTAAATCTCCGGCCTCGAGGTGCTGTTCTACTTCCTCAATCGCGACTGAGAGCTTATTGAAGCCTTCCATATAAATCGCTTCTTTCTCGACAGGATACACGCCTCGTTTCGCCTGCTCGACCAATTTATCGAGTTCAATAATTGGCTCTTTCATCTCCTCGACGGAGGTGGCTGATGCCGCATGTTTAAATTCCAATCGCATCTGTTTCATCAGTGATTTCAAATCACTGGCCAACGCTTGAGAAGCGCTCAGCAACAGAATTGAAGCTAATAACATTTTTTTCATCAGACACACTCATAGATAACAAAAGTGTCGCAAGTGTAACGACACTCTTGATAAAAGGAAACAAACAAACTGTTTCAAGTTCTTTGGCGCACGCAAGCGAGAAAACTATAATCCGGCAAACTCTGGAATCGTTGCCCTTCCTCTAAGTTCAATAAAATCAAGAAACTGGCGAGGCGTGTGGGTGATGACTTTCGCTTCATCAACGCCGACTTTCGCCAGCAGTTCACTTGCCAGAGCTAAGTTGCCAATATCATCTCGGTAATGCGCATCACTGCCTGTCGTAAAAAAGACACCGAGTTGATGACCTAACTGAACGATCGCCTCACAGCGCTCAACACTGCCAACACGGCTATTTCCCCGTAGAGAAGTGTTGTTTACTTCGATCGCCACATTATGCTCTGCCGCGCACGTTAGTACGGCTTCAAAATCAAAATCAAAATTCGGGTTACCGAGGTGTCCTAACGCATCGACACGTCCGCTTTTAATCACGTTAAGTAAGGCTTGAGTGTGTGTTTTGCTATCGCTCGGAGTAAACACCGGTTCGTGAAAACTGGCTATCATCCAATCAAGGCGGCGATCAACCGATTCAGGAAGGTCAATATCACCGGCGGTATTCACAATATTCGCCTCAACACCACGAAGTACCGCCACATCATGAATAAAGCGCGGTAGGATTTTTTGATTGGAAAAAAACCAATAATGTGGCGCACCCGGCATGGATTCAGAGTGGTCAGTGGTGCAAAACATCGCAAGTCCGCACTCTTTAGCGGCTTGGGCGTTTTCGATTAAGGTACTGTAGGCGTGACCACTGGCGTAGGTATGAGTGTGAGTATCGACCGATAATTTCATGACAACCTGAGTTCTAATGTGAAGAGGCGCACATTATAACAACTTAAGTCGTCAACGTCTTTTCACTCTTGGCTGGATGACTCTGATAGCGATTTGATCATCGGTAGCGCACTTTGCCAACCTTGATTGAACATGGAGACAAACGCAGGGTCCGTGTGGACTTGGATATGCAAAACAACACCGTTTTCCACCGGTTCAAGGCGGAAAATTTCTCTGGAGCCAATCCATTTTCTCGCCATGTCAGTGTCGATATCAAGTTGATGTTCAGTGCCAAATACCCCCGTATGGTGGTATTCAATTAACTTGTGGTACTCAATACGATCCACGAGGGCTCGTGTGCCACCAAACTCTGGGTCAAAAAACGCAATCACTTCGCCTTCAAACCAATCGCCCTCGAACTGGGAGTTGGGAGAAAACGCTTTTGCCCATTGAGTGTATCGCTCTACTTCGGTCAATACCGCCCAAATTTTATCCGGTGTTGCATCAATCACAACTTGATATTTCAAGGTCAACATAATTTTGCTTCTCCCTCAGCAAACTCGCTCAACTGTGACTTTATCAGAGTACCTCGCTGCGGTAGAAAAGCACGAATAATCGACCAAAATGAGATCAAAACGACGAATTGTTTTTCGTCACCACCAGCACGATTTAGTGCACAATTTTTACATATTTCCAAGTGTGGCTAATACTTAAGTAACATCTTTTGGGTGGTACAAAAATGAAGAAACAACGTTACTCTTTAAGCATACATATCACCAACTTATTCTTGGTGGTCACATTCGCTATCGGTGCCGTACTGATTGGCATCAGCTATTACTATGCCCAAAAAATCTTAACCGGAACCGCGAAAGAACTGGCTTATGAAAATTCCAGTAAGTTGCAATCCACCTTTCGCCAAGAAACCAGCCCAATTCTGACCAGTTTGGATCTCATTGCGCTTCATCCATCTGTTCGCGACCGTCGCCCTCCGCTTGATCAGCCGCATCTATTAGCGTCCATTAAACTCATTTTTGAGCGCAGCCCCTACCTCGCGTCGATGTTTTATTCCAATGAACATGGTGACATGATTTTATTTCGCTTAATAAGAAACGAACAAGATAGCGAAAAGTTTTCCGCGCCAACTGATACGGCGTTATTAGTGCATCACACTCAAGCTACCGGGCTGAGTGAATATTTTTACCTCAACAACGAACTTACATTAATTCAATCGAAGCGAGAGCTGGATAATCAATTTGACCCGCGGCAACGCCACTGGTTTAAAGAGGCCAAAAATGACGGCAAAATTCGCCTGTCTCAGCCGTATCTATTTTATTTTCTCAAAGCGAATGGGGTCACTTTTTCTCGCCGCAGCGACAATGGCCAAGCGGTGATTGGTGCAGATTTCACTCTGCAATCACTTTCTGACCAAATCAGTGAAATTGGCCATTCCGATCACTCTAGATTGGCGCTGTTTGACAACCAATTCCGTCTGCTCGCCCACCACCAAGCAGGCATTGATCGCGACAGTGATTCACAAGACCTCTATCAGGCATTACAAAACACGGTGTTCAAACCCGTTCTCAATCGCATCAGTAGCGAAACCTTGTACGAAAATTTGCAAGTCGACGGCGAGGAGTGGTCTGTCACCCTAACCCCCGTAAAATTGACCGATGGTGTTCAGTTGCTTCTCGCTGAAGCCACGCCTCAAAATACCCTGTTGGGTGATCTCCGAGAGATGAGAAATACACAAATAAGTTTTGCTATTGGCCTGTTGCTGCTGAGCTTTTTTGTCGTGTGGTGGGTCGCGCGCCGACTTGCCAAACCACTGATCAAAATGGTTGAACTGACAGGGAATATTGCGCGTTTCGACTTTAAGCGAACCCGCTATCCCAAAAGTGTTATTAAAGAGGTCGCGGACTTAACAGATTCGATTAAATTAATGGAACATACCCTCCATGGCCTACTCGGGCTACTGCGCGAAACGGCGGGTAATGATGACTTTAAGCAATTGGCCAAAACCATAGCCCATCAAAGTTATCTGGTAACCAAAGCAGAAACCATCATTTTATATACGTTGTCGACTAAGAAAAATGCGTTCTCGATTGCCGCCAATCACGCCATTATTCCCTTCAAAATTGATTTAGATGAACTGCTTAAGTCGACGGCTTGGCTGCTTACGGGATTGAAAAAAGGCGATATCATTCACCTTAATCGACACGATAATGCCCTGAAGAAATATCAAGATTGCCTCTACAACTCAGATATTTATCTCTTTCCCCTATTGAATCGAGAAAAACACCTCGTCGGCGTCCTTTTGATTGGTTATGAACGTAAGTTAACCAAACAACAAGCGGATAAGCATGCGTTTCTAAGTGAACTACTCAGCTTTGCCGAAATTGCCAAAGAAAATATTGACCGCATGCAACAACAAAAAGACGTATTAAACGCCTTTATCGAACTTATCGCCTCAGCCATCGATACCAAGTCGCCATATACTGGAAGCCATTGCCAACGCATTCCGGTTTTAACCAATAAAATAACTCAAGCCGCGGATAACGATCAGCAATATTATCCCCATTTTTCAATGTCGCCTTCACAGTGGGAGGAGCTGCGCCTAGCGGCTTGGCTCCATGATTGCGGGAAGATCACGACCCCCGAATATGTCATTGATAAGGCAACCAAGCTTGAAACTATCTACGACCGAATTCATGAAGTCCGTATGCGTTTCGAGCTGCTCAAAATGCAAGCTGAAAAAGATTATTGGCAACAGTTGGCGAAGGGCGGTGATGCGCAACAATTGGACGCGATTCGAGTAAAAACTCAGCAAGCCCTTGATGAAGAATTTGCTTTTATTGCTCAATGTAACAAAGGAAGCGAAAAGCTCGATGACGAATCATTACTGCGACTACAGCAGATTAGCCAACGTCAATGGACAAGAACGCTCGATGACCAGCTAGGCATTTCTTGGGTTGAAAAGCAGCGGGCTGGAGAAAAGGCCCCTCTCCCAGTACAAGAAACACTGTTAAGCGACAAGGATGTACATTTGATACCGTGGGATTATGATCGTTCAGAGATCGCCAAAGCCGACGAGTTTGTACTTAAGCCTGGCGACTACAAATACAACCGAGGCGAACTGTACAACCTATCGATTGCTGCAGGCACGCTCAACACCGAAGAGCGATTCATCATTAATGATCATATCATTCAGACCATTACTATGCTCAAGCGATTACCGTTTCCTGAGCACCTTAAACACATTCCTGAAATCGCAGGCAACCACCATGAGCGCATGGACGGAAAAGGCTATCCAAGAGGACTGAATGAAGAGCAACTATCGATTCCCGCACGAGCGATGGCAATCGCCGATGTCTTTGAAGCACTGACCTCCAATGACAGGCCATACAAAAAAGCCAAAACTCTGGCCGAATCCATCGAAATCATGACCCATATGGCCACTTCTGGACATATCGACCCCAAGCTGTATTTACTGTTTTTGCAAACCAAAATTGACCAGAGCTACGGTCAGATTTACCTCACTGCGGAGCAATATACCTCCATCGACCGAGACGCCCATATTCAGCGCGTTAAAGCTTATATCCGTGACCAATTTTAAACCAATAATGAGCCTCTAAAAGTAAAAAGGCTGCCGTCGGCAGCCTTTTCGTTCTTGCGTTGTGCTTAGAACTGATATTTAACATTCAGCTCGACGCTGCGCTCTGCGCCATACCAACAGTTAGCGTTGTCATAACATGTATAAGATTCTTCATCGAACAAGTTATTGGCAATCAGATTAGCACTTGCGCCTGTCATTGAGTCACTGATTTCACCTAAGTCGTAACCGACGGATAGATCAACAATCGTGTATGAGGGAACTTTACCTTGCGTATTGGTTGCATCCATCTCCATTTCACCCACATAGCGAGCTCCGCCTCCGAGACGAGCACCGCGCAGCGGACCACTGGATAAATAGTAATTTGTCCATAAGTTGGCAGAATGGTGAGGAACATAAATAGGCGTTGTGCCTTCAAGACTATAAGCATCGTCTTGACTAATCTCGATATCGGAATACGTGTAACTAGCGGTAATATCCAAGTTGGTATTGACGACCCATTGCCCCTGAAACTCAATTCCTTGAGATGTCAGTTCACCAATTTGTAAATCTGGATCAAGGAAGTCTGCAGGGTTATTAATTATTGCGTCATCTTTGATAATACGGAAAAGCGACAAGGTTGCTGTCTTTGAGAGATCCTCAGATTGATACTTGACACCTGTTTCTATCTGACGGCTCATTTCTGGCTTGTAATCATCACCATTAATATCTTTTCCTGCTGTTGGCTCAAAACCAGTGGCATAACTGATATAAGGAGAAAGACCGTTATCAAATTGATACATCGCTCCAACACGATAAGAAAACTCATTTTGATCCGTGTCTGTTTCCCCAGTTAGATTACTATCTGACTTAGCCGTATAATGGTCCCACCTTGCACCAGCAAGTAATATCCATTTTTCATACCGAATTTGATCCTGAAAATATAGTCCTAACTGTTCAACATCAATGTCGATTTTTTCATTGTAAATTTCCGCCAAGTTTGATGGATCGAGCAAGTCGTTATTCGGTGCGAAAATATTAAAATTATAAAATGTGCCATTAGGGGTCGTAAATTCTTTGTAAAGAGAACTACCATCCAAGCGCTGGTAGTCTGCACCAAACAGCAGATTATGCTCGATGTTTGATAACAAAATTTGTCCAGCAATTTGGTTATCTACGGTAAACCCTTTAGACTCTTCATTCGTACTGTAGATCGAACGATTTAGGGTCCCAGTTGCCTCATCAAAATCACAGTATTCTGTACCTGCATAAACGTAACATTGGTGATAAGTATTATGCTGAGTCAGATTTGCATCCAGATAGCGAGCATTGGTTAGCCAAGTCCAATTGTCATTAAATTCATGGTTCACCTTAAAGCCTGCAAGCCAAAACTCCCGTTCAAATTGACTCCAATTACTATCCCCTGCATAAGTTGAAGGCGACGTAGAACCATTTGGGTTGCTGTAAACCGTGCCTGACGCTGGGATTGCAGAGTTGATTCCCATCGACGGGTCTTTTTGATAGTACAGGTTAAAATTCAGTAGAGTTTTGTCCGTCGCCTGCCAGTCCAAAGAGGGCGCAAAAACATAACGCTCTTGTTCCATGCCATCGACTTGAGAGTCTTGCTTTCGCGCTAGAGCAATGACACGGTAGGCAAAATCGCTATCCGCGATTTGCCCTGTGGTATCGATGGATGCTTCAGTAAGATTACGTGACCCCGTAGCGAAATTTACCTCTGTCGCCGCTTGCTGCTGCGGCGTTTTGGCAATCATGTTAATCATACCGCCCGGTGGCATCGCGCCATAAAGCACCGAGGTTGGCCCTTTAAACACTTCCACTTGCTGCAGTGCAATCGGGTCAATCTGTGGCTGTAGATTCCATCCCGATAAATACTGCAGGACTAATCCGTCGTAGTAGCTTTGGTTAACCGAAAAGCCGCGAACGGTGAAGTTATCGTACATGGTCACCGAGCTGCCTTTGTTTTCACTCACTACGCCTGGCGCATAACGTAACGCTTGGTCAAGAGACTTCACTCCACGCTGCTGCAACAGGTCACCATCTAAAATCGTCACTCCCTGCGGCGTTTCTTCTGGTTCCAGAGCACTTTTCGTCGCGGTGTTACGATAAGTTTGCCCTAAGACAGTAATGGTTTCGCCCTCAGACTCGGTGGTTTCTGCAACAGAAGACGTCGACAATGCAGATAACAACGCTGCGGCTAGGGTGGAAAAGACAAATGGATGGGAAATTTTCATAATCCTTTAAGCACCAAAAAGTTAAATAATAATAAATATCATTTGCATTGTACTTATTGAACTTAAAGAAAGTTAACATTTTGGTGCAAAATGGCAGAAATAGCGGCTATGAGCCTACTTTTTTTATGGGTAACCAATACTCCATGATTGCCATTGGCTGTTCTCCATCATAATCCGGCGGATATTGTTCAATTTCAAAACCGTCGATACCTCGAAACTCAGAATTGGGTAGCCAGTGCAACATAAACCACAACAGTGTTTCTGGTAGCGCACTAATCTTGCCGCGGTGTTTAATCACGGCATAAGTTTGCGCAGGAACCGTCACCAACTGAAACGTTTTATGGGCGGTGGCTGGCAATGCATTGGGTTGTATCGACGCCCAATAGGTTAAACGCCCTGATTTGTCGGGATCCGTAGTGACATCAATCACACCAAATTTTTCGGTCTCGCTCAGGTCAAACTGAGCTAGGATCTGCTGCCATAGCTTAGGAACACGATGAGAAAAATTCGGCTTATCAGAAAATAACCCGCTGATGGGCGTAGACACGCCATAAAAGTCACGTTGTTCTCGGCTCTCGACACGCACTTCAACAAACGGAGTGTTTAAACCACAAGATGGCGACGATTCGACAACAATCATTGGCTTACGTAACCGCGTTCGCTGGCCAGCTTGCCGGTATGCTCGAGGGCTGACGCCAAACATCTGGCGAAATGCCCGGCTAAACGCTATCTCAGAACCAAACCCAAGTTCAAACGCAATATCGATACTGCGCTGTTTACTATCTAATAGCCGTTCGGCCGCCGCACTTAATTTGAGTTCTCGAACATACTGTCCAACACTGATACCCAGTTCACTTTGAAAGACGCGCTGCAATTGCCAGCGAGACCAACAGCTTTGCGCCGCGATGTCCTCTACAGACAGTGGCCTATCCATATGGCGGTGGATGAAATGCAAAACATGTCGAATACGGTCGGTTGCCGTCGTCATTGCGGTGGAACATTCAAAAGGCAAATTCAATGGTTAAGTCCAAGGTCAATCTAGTACGACCAGTTTCTCATACTCGCGTAGCGATGAAAATATGAACCCAGTTCATGAAAAGCTTTTCAGTAACTGCGCCAGTGCGTTGAATTCAAACGCCTGATGCGATATATCTTGTGGTCCTAGCAATGTCCTACATCAATTTATCGTTAGTTTGTATTGGACATTATTATAATTTTTTCGAATTTATAGATAACGGCTCGATAAGGTAAGTTGATTCACGACATTATTTGAACGATCACTCTCTCAATAGTTGATGTGAATCAAATTGTGATAGACAATGTGACCCTGTATTGAGACTCGACTCTATTGCCGAATCAGGGATGTTGGCCTTGTCTATTAGACAAATAGGTGAGACCTATTATCCATTTATATGTGACGCTGCTACCGTTTGGGTCTATCTCGCAGTAGTGTACCGAAAGGTCAAACTGTAGCAGTCGATAAGTACCTCGTTCTTAAAGGAAAGATGATGGTAATACCAGAAAACAGCAGCATCGTTATTTTTGGTGCTTCCGGTGACTTAACCTACCGAAAGTTGATCCCAGCTTTGTACCACCTCTATGCAAGTAACCAGCTCCCTAAGTCATTTGCTATTCTGGGCGTAAGCCGCACCGAGTACAGTGACGAGTCATACCGAGAAAAACTTAAAACCTCGTTGCAAGAGATGGAAAAAACCGAGCCAGAAACGCTCGATGCCTTCATTAATCATTTGCATTATCAAGCCCTCAACACGTCAGACACTAAAGAGTACTCAAAACTCTCTGATCGTTTAGAACAGCTCGGCAAAGAATATCACTTTACTGACCGTAACATGCTGTTCTACCTTGCAACGCCACCGAGTCTGTACAGCATTATTCCTGCTAGTCTTGCAGCCGAAGGCTTGAACACCGAAGATGACGGTTGGAAACGCCTGATCATCGAAAAACCGTTCGGTTACGATTTGGCCTCAGCCAAACAACTCGATAAAGACATTCACGAACACTTCCTTGAACATCAAATTTATCGTATTGACCATTACCTAGGTAAAGAAACGGTTCAAAACCTCTTGGTCCTTCGCTTCTCTAACGCGATGTTTGAGCCGCTATGGAACCGCAACTACATCTCTTATGTTGAGATCACTGGTGCGGAATTCTTGGGTGTTGAAGGGCGAGGAGGCTACTACGATAACTCCGGTGCCGTGCGCGATATGTTCCAAAACCACTTGCTACAAGTGCTTGCTATGGTTGCGATGGAGCCGCCGGCACAGATCAATGCTGACTCGATGCGTGATGAAGTCATCAAAGTATTGCAGTGCTTGAAACCGCTTGAAGAAAACGATCTTCGTAACAACTTGGTGATGGGTCAATACACCGAATCTGATGTCCGCGGCGAATTCCTACCAAGCTATCGTGATGAGCAGGGTGTCGCAGAAGACTCTCGTACTGAAACGTATGTGGGCCTTAAAGCCTTTATCAACAACTGGCGTTGGAACGGTGTGCCGTTCTACGTTCGTACGGGTAAACGTCTACCAACGCGTGTCACCGAAGTGGTTATTCACTTTAAAGAAACACCGCATCCAGTATTTGGTCAAAATGCGCCAGAAAACAAATTGATCATCCGTATTCAGCCTGATGAAGGCATTCAAGTCAGTTTTGGCCTCAAAGAGCCTGGTGCAGGCTTTAATGCGAAAGAAGTCAAAATGGACTTCCACTACAACTCGTTGAAAGAAACACAGATGTTGACCGCCTATGAGCGTCTACTTCTGGATTCGCTTAATGGCGACGCAACACTATTTGCTCGCAGTGACGCCGTAGAAGCTTGCTGGCAATACGTTCAACCGATTCTCGATTTTAAACAAGATCCTCAATCTTTGTTTGGGTATGCTTGTGGTACTTGGGGACCAAAAGAGTCAGACCAACTTTTAGAACGTGATGGCCGCGAATGGCGCTTCCCGTGTAAAAACTTAACAGATACGGATTACTGTGAACTATGATCAACCATAAGATTTACCAAACACCAGAGCAAGTTGTCGAAAGCCTAGCAAACGACATGAAAGCCTACAGCGAACAAGGAAAAACGATCCATATTTCTTTGTCTGGCGGCAGTACGCCTAAGATGCTATTTCAACGTTTAGCCAGTGAAGACTTTGCTACTGCAATCAACTGGGGAAACCTACACTTCTGGTGGGGTGACGAGCGTTGTGTCGCACCTGATGATGCAGAAAGCAACTACGGTGAAGCAAACACTCTGCTGTTTAGTAAAGTCGACATTCCGGCTGGCAATATTCACCGTATTTTAGGTGAAAACGACCCGCAACAAGAAGCGGAGCGCTTTGCGAAAGAGATGACCGACGTTATCCCTTGTGAAAATGGTACGCCCGTATTTGATTGGATTTTACTCGGCGTTGGCGCCGATGGTCATACAGCCTCTTTATTCCCAGGCAAAACCGACTATCAAGATCCAAATTTATCGCTTGTCGCGTCTCATCCGGAGTCTGGTCAATTGCGTGTATCAAAAACCGCGAAAGTACTTGAAGCGGCAAAACGCATTAGTTATCTCGTTCTTGGTGCTGGAAAAGCCGAGATCGTTTACGAAATTAATACCACCCCAGCGGAAGCGCTGCCCTACCCAGCGGCAAAAGTTCAGTCGACAACGGGTTTAACAGAGTGGTACTTGGATTCACACGCAGCAAGTAAGATTGCCTAAGAGAATTAATGGAGAACAACATAATGAAAGGTGATATCGGTGTTATTGGCCTCGCAGTAATGGGCCAAAACCTTATCCTAAACATGAACGACCACGGTTTTAAAGTGGTTGCTCACAACCGTACCGCTGCGAAAGTAGATGAGTTTCTTGAAGGTCCAGCAAAAGACACCAACATTGTCGGTGCTTACTCGCTAGAAGAATTAGTTGAGAAACTAGAAAAGCCACGTAAAGTGATGCTCATGGTACGTGCTGGTGCGGTTGTTGATACCTTCATTGACAATCTAACCCCGCTTCTAGAAGAAGGCGATATCATCATTGATGGTGGTAACACTAACTACCCTGATACTAACCGCCGTGTGGCTGCTTTGCGTGAAAAAGGCATTCACTTTATCGGTACGGGTGTCTCTGGTGGTGAAGAAGGTGCTCGTTTTGGACCTTCTATCATGCCTGGCGGCGCACCTGAAGCGTGGGAAGCCGTGAAGCCAATCTTCCAAGGCATCTCTGCAAAAACAGATGCTGGCGAGCCTTGCTGTGACTGGGTAGGTAAAGATGGCGCAGGCCACTTCGTGAAAATGGTGCATAACGGCATCGAATACGGTGACATGCAGCTTATCACTGAAGCATACCAATTCATGAAAGATGGTTTAGGTATGTCTGCAGAAGAGATGCAAGCCGTGTTCAAAGATTGGAATGAAACTGAACTTAACAGTTACCTAATCGAAATCACAGCGGACATCCTTGGCTACAAAGATGAAGACGGTGAACCTCTGGTTGAGAAAATCCTTGATACCGCAGGTCAAAAAGGCACCGGTAAATGGACAGGCATCAACGCTCTTGACCTTGGTATTCCACTGACACTGATTTCTGAGTCGGTTTTCTCTCGCTGCCTATCTGCGCTTAAAGACCAACGTGTTGAAGCGGAAAAACTGTTTGGCAAAACCATCGCACCTGTTGAAGGTGACAAACAGCAATGGGTTGATGCCCTTCGCCAAGCGCTTCTTGCTTCAAAAATCATCTCTTACGCACAAGGCTTTATGCTAATGCGCGAAGCCTCAGAAGAGAACGGCTGGGATCTTAACTACGGTAACGTTGCACTTATGTGGCGTGGCGGCTGTATCATCCGTTCTGCATTCCTTGGCAATATCCGCGATGCTTATGAGAAGAATGGTGACTTAGCGTTCCTCGGTAGCGATGACTACTTCAAAGGTATCCTATCAAACAGCCTAGCGGCATGGCGTAAAGTGGCGGCTAAATCACTTGAAGCCGGTATTCCAATGCCTTGTACTACGTCAGCGTTGACCTTCCTAGATGGCTACACAACGGCTCGTCTTCCAGCTAACTTACTGCAAGCGCAACGTGACTACTTCGGTGCTCACACTTATGAGCGTCTTGACCGTGAGCGTGGTGAGTTCTTCCACACAAACTGGACAGGAACCGGTGGTAACACTGCATCAACAACTTACGACGTATAATTGTTGAACATGACTAAATTTAAGGGCGCTCATTGAGCGCCCTTTTTGTTTGCCCATATCTCACTCTTGAACCTGTCTTCACCACCAAATAGCCGCTAGCCTAATTCATTATTTCCCTCTTGGTTTCACTAGGTGCTCAATCCGCATCAAAGGATGTCATCATGAATAACGACTCTTCAAAAAATCCACTTTTCACTCCAATTCAGCTCGGAGATTTACATTTAAAAAACCGTATTGTCATGCCGCCAATGACCCGTTCACGCGCTACTCAGCCAGGCGATATTGCCAACGATATGATGGCCAAGTATTACGCCCAGCGAGCATCCGCTGGGCTTATTGTTGGTGAAGGCACACAAATTTCGCCACTTGGAAAAGGTTATGCGTGGACACCAGGCATCTACAGCCCCGAACAGCTCACTGGATGGAAAAAAGTCACCGATGCCGTCCATGCACAGCATGGCGTCATTTTTGCCCAACTGTGGCATGTTGGCCGCGTCACTCATTACGATAACATTGGCGGCGAGCAACCCATCTCCTCCTCGGCTCTTAAAGCCCAAGGAGTGAAAGTGTTTGTCGATAATGGCAGTGATGAACCGGGATTTGTTGATGTTGTCGAGCCAAAAGCGATGACACAACACGATATCAATGTGGTTATTGAGCAGTATCATCAAGCGGCACTGAACGCCCTTGAAGCTGGGTTTGATGGGGTTGAACTTCATGCCGCCAATGGGTATTTAGTCAACCAGTTTATTGACTCACAATCGAATCAGCGCGAAGACCAATATGGCGGTAGCCTAGAAAACCGCCTACGGTTTTTAGATCAAGTGGTGGCAACCTTGGTTAAGGCCGTTGGTAAAGCGCGCGTGGGTGTTAGATTAGCCCCATTAACCACATTGAACGGCACTGTCGATGATAAACCGCAGGAAACCTATACCGCTGCTGCGAAGTTGCTCAACCAACATGATATCGCCTACCTACATATTGCAGAAGTGGATTGGGATGATGCGCCAGAAACACCGCTCGAATTTAAACGGGCGCTTCGAGACGCATTTCATAACGTGCTGATCTACGCGGGCCGTTATACAGCGCAAACCGCTCGCCAAGCCATTGATGATGGTCTCGCGGATATGATTGGTTTTGGGCGCCCTTTTGTGGCCAATCCTGACTTACCAGAACGCCTTTTACATGGCTATCCACTGGCAATACATCAGCCTGAAACCTTGTTTGGTGGCGATGAGCACGGTTTGACGGATTATCCCACATATCAGCCTGAATAATAGGATAATGACCATTAGCACGATTCGTCGTGACGTCATCTCATTAAAAAGGGAGCTTTCGCTCCCTTTAGATTATTTATTACCGCGTTTATTGAACTTTAAAACGCGAGACCACCGAAGATAGCCCTTCAGAGGTGTCTTTCAACTCGCTACTCACACTAATGGTTTGTGATGCGTTAGCGTTCAACTGACGGATGATTTCCTGAATAGCAGACATATTACGGCTGACTTCTTCCGTCACCGTGCGCTGCTCATGGGCAGAGGTCGCCATCAGAGAGTTTAAGTCGTTGATTTCCGATACGGATTCAGTCACCACATTCAGCGAATCCATCACTTTGTTGGTATGCTCTGCGGTGCTTTCACAACGTTCACGTGTTGAGGTCATATCCGATACGACGTTTTCAGCGGTTAGGCGCAGCTTATCAATAATATCGTTAATCTGTGAGGTGCTTTGCTGAGTGCGCGCGGCTAAGGCGCGAACTTCATCGGCTACCACAGCAAAACCTCGGCCTTGCTCGCCTGCTCGCGCTGCTTCAATCGCTGCATTGAGTGCCAACAAGTTGGTTTGCTCGGCAATTTCACCAATCACTTGGAGTACAGAGCCAATTTCCTGAGTATCACGGTTCATTTCACCAATCGTACCAGACATCGCAACCACTTGATCCACCAAGGCATTCACACTATTGACCGCATCGGTTACCGTTTGCTTAGACTCTTCAGCATTACGATTCGTGGTTTCAGTTAAGGTTGCAGCGTCACCAGCACTCTGCTCAACCGAGTTTGCTGAGGCACTCAACTCTTCAATGGCCGTAATCGCTTGCTCAGTTTCTAGCGTATGCTGCTCAAGCGTTTTAGAGTTTGACTGAGATTGGCTGTTAAGATCCTGTATCGCATTGTCGATCTCTTTTGATGACTCAGAAACTTCAATGAACATCGCTTGCAGTTTTTCAATAAACAAGTTGATAGAATTAGAAATCTGGCCAATTTCATCTCGGCTATCCACCGTCAAACGTTGCGTGAGGTCTCCTTGGCCTTGAGAAAGCTCCCCCACCAGCGAGTTCAGTCGAGCCAGCGGCTTAAAGGCGATGTGCAATAGCGCCACACTAATACCAATGACCAATACGGCACAGACGAGTAATGCAAGCGTGATCTTCCAGTTAATGGTATCCGTATTGCTTTGAATACTGTCTCGGTCAATGTAACCAGTCAGTGACCAATTCTGCCCGGCAAACTCCATTTCCCGCTCAATAGGGATAAGGTGATCACCGTGCTTATTGGAGAAAATGACCTTATCTCCCGCCACGAGTTCAGCATAACTTCCCTCAAGCGCATAATCATTGATGATGGTAATCAAGTCGGCTAAATCAAGGACGAAAAAGTCCACTGACTCATCAATACGCTTCACAGAAATGGTCACCAACTCTTTGCCGTCCACTTCTTTCACGGGGCTAACGACCATCTCATCGCCGTGATTTTCCGCCTGCTGAACATAGGGTTCAGCCAGAGCATCATCCATGGCACCGGTTTCATCGAAAGCATAACCATTGAAGATTTTAACGACTTTGTAGAAACCTGAATTCGCTTGAGTATCCGCCACGTCCATCATGCTGAAATTTAAACTGCTCGCCAGTGACAATTTACCCTCCAGCTCGGTTTGTAATTTATTGTGTAGCAGGTTGATGTTATGGGTAATACTTTTGGAATTTGATTGATAAATGTAGTTGCTAATGAAGTGATTAACACTGAAATACGAAACGAGAATAGTAATGAAAATAATCGCGACAATAAGTGACAACAGCTTGTTTTTGAAGGACAAATTGGCCATACACTTTACATCCTTAAAAGTGACTAAAAATAACACCGCCAAATGACTGTGTTAGAAAATGAAAGACAACATTGTTATTTTTACAGTGCTCAATAGTAAGGCGGTACTAGTTCGGTTTCAATTAAAACCAAACCAAAGTTTTATTATATTTATAAAATATTGAGCAACACGTCGATTTTTACGTGTCACATAGACTGGCGCATAAGCAACCATCATCACTCACCTTGGCGATATCGACAACGGCCTGATTTGTGGTTAGAGTTTTACTCTAGGTTTAACCAACGAGAATGCTTTACTATGAATTCAGTTATTGACACTATCTTAGCTCATCGCTCTATTCGCAAATTTACCGACCAACCGATTGAAACAACGCAATTAAATGCCATTTTGCAATCAGGGATTGCCGCGTCTTCATCGTCCTTACTTCAGGTCGTGAGTGTTATTCGTGTCACCGATACTGAAAAACGTCAGGCACTTGCTCAATATGCAGGGAATCAGAAATATGTCGAAACGGCTGCGGAGTTTCTGGTTTTTTGTATCGATTATCAACGTCACTATCAGATGAACCCACAGGTAAAACCTGATTACGCCGAACTGACGCTCATCGGTGCTGCGGATGCAGGCATTATGGCGCAAAATTGTCTTCTGGCCGCAGAATCACTTGGCTTGGGAGGTGTCTACATCGGTGGGTTACGTAACTGCGCCAAAGAAGTTGATGAATTATTAGGTCTTCCTGAGTACAGCGCCCTGCTGTTTGGTATGTGTTTAGGTCACCCAGACCAAACGCCTGAACTGAAACCGCGACTCCCGGCCGAGGTGATTGTGCATGAAAACCAGTACCAGCCATTACAAACAGAACGCATCGCTGAGTACGATGCTAAGATGCATGACTATTATGCCAACCGTTCAAGCAACCAAAAGCAGAGCTCTTGGTCTGAGGAAGTGACCACTAAATTAGCGGGTGAATCTCGCCCACATATTCTTGGCTACTTGAACAGCAAAGGATTAAACAAACGATAAACCGCACCAACAAGGGAGCCCTCTTGGCTCCCTTGTTTAATCTCCCTCAGTGGCCAGCACTTCCTGCGCGATCTGTTTCCAATCTTCAAGTTCACTTCTCACATGCGCAGTTTGCTCTGGTGTCATGCTGCGAATCATCGCGACCATATATTTCTCGGTTACCGTTTGATTAAACGCGTTTTTCTCTTTTAGGGTATCGGAAAAAAACGATTCTGGATGGAGTAAGAGCGTTTCAAACTGACGACTAAAGAAATCATGATCGCTGCGTTTTGCCAGTAACGTTTTGAGTTCTATTCGCATATTGGTTTGCTGGTCAATCCAATCTGGTGTGGTCACAATCAATGCATCTTGCCACTCACTCAATAGTACTTGCTGGGATCGAGTTAAATCACCGAGCCAATCTTCGAGGTTTTCTTGTGCACGTTCACGATATACGTCTCGCAGCTCTTGCTCAGTCAAATCCTGATATTTATTTTTAAATTCAGCATGCTGAGTACGAATTGCGCTCATCAAGTCACTCACCTGCTCGTCACTCATCGCGGCCGTTAATGCTTCAATATCAGGCTCTGCTTTACGTAGCAAACGTTGAGTATGTTGGGTCATTTTACGGCGTTGATACTGAAATTGCTGCGCGGTAAATGTGGTGGGATCGACCGCCATTAATTCATCGATATGTGCAATATAGCGTGGGATTTCCGATGACTTATGCCAAGTGCTCAAGTGTGCAACACTACGGCTGACCATCTCCTCTTGTTGATCGGTTAACTCAACAAAGTCTTCAATATAATCAATCAAAAACCAGTCAATATTGCGGTAGATAAATTGGGTACTGCAA
Organism: Vibrio sp. AK197; assembly: GCF_053903115.1. NCBI lineage: Bacteria > Pseudomonadati > Pseudomonadota > Gammaproteobacteria > Vibrionales > Vibrionaceae > Vibrio > Vibrio sp. AK197. The sequence continues at coordinate 263,997 of NZ_CP096429.1, read as the reverse complement.
CCGACTAATACACTGCAAACCAATATCAAGCCTAAACATTTTTTCATCATTGCTTCCAATCCATCCCACGTCGTGCGCTCTCAATACTCATCAATCACATCATATTCCACCAGTATTATGATGGTTGCGACCAAAACAAGATGCGAATGTTGTCTGTTTTCACACCACTTCACAAAACCACCAGCCGATAACGCTTTCTTTATCATCGTTAATAGACTGATACGTGATTGACCGCTAAGCCGATGAGTTAGAGTGATTAAAAAGGATAATTTTAATTTTAGACATTTTACTAACGGCATTTTTGTTGAAAATTAAAATAGCCGCTCGCTCCTGTCTTTTGAATGACGTTGCTTAAAGTTCTCTGACTTAAGCAAATGAATTGTCAGGAATTCCATGTAACAACCTAGAATAACTTTCACATCTGTTGACTGACCTCTTACTTCGATTTGGTTAGAGTAGAACTTCACGTTAACCAATGAGGAGAAAGTTATGAAAAAGACGATTCTAGTCGCTAGCGCTTCCGTTTTGGCCCTAAGCACATCAGTCTTTGCCGCGCCACTGACTCAGCACACAGCAACAACGTTCCAATCCAACGCTTTCTCAGATCAAGGGCAAGCCAAACGCGCCGGGGAACAAATCAAAAATAAATTTGCCAATATGTCTTCTCAAGAGCTTCGCGATGAGCTGCCAATTCTGGCAGAGCCGCAGTCAGTGGACGAAGACAGCATTGAAATCAACGATATGAATATTCAAGTCAAAGAAGTCGCGCTGAGCAATAATGATGTGCAATATCGAGCGATAGTTGATGTCGATTACAACTACACTTATAACCGTGGAGGTCAAGAAGGCTAAACATAGGCTCCTGTTTGACCATTATACTCCCCCCCAGATACATCCTTTTGCCACCTGGAAACAGGTGGCTTTTTTCTATATTAAAATTAAAGTCAGGGCGGCGCCGAAGCACCACCCCACATGATTATCGCTAGCGCCAAACGCCCCATTGCCCTGTTGTTCCCGGCTCTTCGCCACGGGTCCACCACTGTGCCGTCCAGCTTTGTCCATCATGGATTACCACGCCTCCCACATCATATATGATATCAGCTTGCCATAAGTTATCGACTTGCGTTGGTGGCTGATCTTGTTTTATTAAAGAAAGTTGATAACTGAAAAGAGCATCTGGAGCATGCACTTGGTTTGCGTAAAGGTTCTCGCTATCGAACATATAATGTTGCATCGATTCACTCCAAATACCGATAACCCAACCCTCGTTATCTTGGTTAAACTGCGCCGCGAGTTCTGGCCCCCAAGTATTGAGGTTGGTGTTAGATATCATCATCGTTAGATCACGAATTTCATTGCCGTCACGGTCGAAACTGCGAAAACGCACGGTATCGCCAACCTCCGCTGGGCCAAACCCTGTCTCCACAAATTGACCCAATGATGTTAAATCCTGGCTTTCAACTGGAGGCTCTGTGGGAACCGTTGGAATGCTGCTGTCTCCATCCGCGCTAAAAGTAATGTCGCTACAGTTATAAAACCCTTCTCCAGCTGGGTCGACACGCTGCCAACGAGTCAAGAGTACCGCGTCCCCCGAGCGCTGCGAAGGCAGTGTTACCTTGATTCGGTACTTTTTATCACTTCCAGCATCGACATTTTGCGCCTCACCAATCTGTTCCAAATCATTCCACGTAAGGGGAGTAAATCCATCATAGTTGGGTGTAGTGAGATAAAATTGCCAATACGAGGGGTTATGAACCGCGGTAGCGTTAAAGACCAGTTCAATTTGTTGATTTTCATCTAACGTTATTGCAGTTTTTTGCCAATCTGGCGAAGGGATATTCAACCCCGATTTCGCAGGGTCAGCCGCAGAACAAAGCTGACCATCCACCACAACCGCTTTCACGGCATCCATATCGTTATAACTGGCCACGTTCGCGGAAACTTCATTACGCTGCACAAACGGATAGGCTCCCGATTGATCGTAAGCATTTTGACACGCGGCATTCGGAATGGTGCTATCCCAAAAACCCCCGTCTAAAAAGCAGATATTTTGTCGCGCACTTGGAAACTCCACCCACCCATGAGCCTGAACTTGAACACTGGAGAGCGCAGCATAAACTGCAGCACCTAGCACACTGGAGATATATAACTGTTTCATTATTATTCCTTTTTTGACTGACTAACAATTCACTGGCTTCACGCCATGCACTTAAGCTAGCAACTGCTGCTTAAATGAAAGTAAAAATCGCATCATTCACGCTAAGGAAATAATCAAAATGCCATATTGTTTCCAGCACCAACTCAAGCGTTACGTTTAACGACATATCGCTTCGAGTCACTTCAAAATATTTCAGCTTTGAGCTGTTAGGAACGAGACCAGCACTTTGCTGGTCTAATGATTGATAGGCATTACACTGCTGCGCTCAACTAAGGTGGGCTCAAGCTGAACCATCTGAGTTTCGCCATCTGGCTGCTCCAGCCTTTTCAGTAGCGCTTCAACCGCCGCTTTGCCCAAACGGTATTTCGGTTGATGAATGGTGGTGAGGGACGGGGTCATAAACTTAGCAACATGCACATCATCGTATCCAATCATTGATACATCATCAGGAATACTCACACCCAGTTCGTTTGCGGCGTTAATGGCTCCCATTGCCATCATGTCATTACAAACAAACAGTGCGCTAGGCAAATTGCCTCTTTCATACAACTGCTTAAAGCATTGATAGCCCCCTTCACACTCAAAGTCACCTTCTAAGATCCAGTCGGCATTAAACCCAAGCCCAGCTTCATTCATGGCTCGCTTGTAACCTTCGTAGCGCATCTGCGCCTGATGTTTAATTAAAGGCCCTGTAATACAGCCAATATCACGATGACCTGCTTCAATCAAATACTTGGTAGCCATGTAGCCACCTTGCAGTGAATTATCTTGAATTTTGTCACTGCTAAACAACATCGGGCCCCAATCCATAACGACGATCGGGATGTCTGGATAACGTTCAAAAATATCAATACGCTCTCCGACTAAGGTCGAGCACATCAGGAGCAATCCATCTACCCGTTTTTGGAGCAAGGTATCAATAGAAGCACGCATTCGCTGCGAATCACCTTCAGTATTACAGAGTACTAAGTTGTAACCTTGGTGATAACAACTGCGCTCCACGCCCTTCACCACTTCACCGAAAAAGGGGTTGGTTGAAGTGGTCACTAACATACCGATGGTTTTGGTACGATTCATTTTAAGACTGCGCGCCAACGCGGAAGGCGCATAATTCAGATCTTGGGCGGCGCGATTGACTTTGTCAGCGATCTCTTCACTGACAAAGCGCGTTTTATTAATGACATGACTTACCGTGGACGTTGACACTCCGGCAAGCTTTGCAATGTCTTTCATTGTTGCCACAGGTCACTCCTTTTCCCTAGCAAAGATTAGCTGTGCTGTTGCAAAAACTCATCCACTTCAATGCGGCTAGGAATGGACGTTTGAGCGCCAAATCGAGTTACCGATAACGCCGCCGCCGCATGAGCGAACTTAATTGCTGATTCTAAAGACAAACCTTCCAATAAACCAGTCACAAATGCGCCGTTAAACGTGTCGCCCGCAGCGGTGGTATCCACGGCATCCACTCGAAAGCCGGTGATCAGTTGGCCCTGTTGTGATTGACTTAACCACACGCCTTTGGCACCTAACGTAATCATCACCGTCGCAATACCTTTCGCATGCAGTGCATTGGCCGCACGCTGCGCAGTGACATCATCATTCACTTCAATCCCGGTCAGCACTTGGGCCTCGGTTTCATTCGGCGTAATAATGTCGATACAACTTAATAATTCATCAGACAACACGCAGGCTGGCGCGGGGTTCAAAATCACTTGAGTCTCCCCTTTTTTAGCGGCTCTGGCCGCACTTTCAATGCCGTCTATTGGGGTCTCTAACTGCATCAAAAGATAATCTGCTTGCTGGATACGAGGTAAATATTCTTCGATGGCGTTTGAGGTTAATTTGGCATTGGCCTCCGCTGAGATACAAATGGTATTTTCTCCGCTCTGATTGACCTGAATCATCGCAATGCCTGTTGGGCAATTGGGCGCCATTTTGATGGCTGACACATCCATGCCATCGTATTTAAAGCTTTCGCGAATATTAATGCCAAACGAATCGTCACCGATACTGGCAATAAAGCCAATATCCGCGTTAAGCCGCGCCGCCGCGACCGCCTGGTTTGCCCCTTTGCCTCCGGGAATCACTTGATAATTTTGGCCATGTAATGTCTCACCGGGGCGAGGAAAAGAAGGCACCTGAAGAACATGATCGGCGTTTACACTACCTAGTACAACTAGCTTGTTCATACAATAATCCTCGGCTAACTAGCCTTATTTCACAGCAAATGGAGATAGCTTTATTCACGGTGTCGTGAATAAAGCTATCTGCCCTCCTAACGAGGGCAGATGCGTGATTATTCTGTCACCACTTTTAACGGTACCGGAATGTATTCTTCAACACTCTCACCTTTTAGCACTTTATCTGCTGTCTCCACGCCCAATGCACCGATAAGATCAGGTTGCTGAGCAATTGTAGCGGCCAACTTGCCTCGTTTCACAGCAGCGATCCCATCTTTGGTCCCATCGAAGCCTACGATAGTAATGTCTTTCCCCGCAGCTTGAACGGCGCGCAGCGCACCAAGCGCCATTTCATCATTCTGAGCAAACACCGCTTGCGCATCTGGATTGGCTGCCAGTAAGTTTTCCATGACGTTAAGCCCTTTAGTACGGTCAAAATCAGCAGGTTGACTGGCCAGTAACGTCATTTCACTGCTGCTGACTGCATTCATAAAGCCCTCACCACGCTCACGTGCCGCCGAGGTTCCCGCAATCCCTTCAAGTTGAATGACTTTGGCTTTTTCACCCACTTTCTCCATGATGAAATGACCCGCCATTTCACCACCGATCACGTTATCCGACGCGATATGACTGACCACCTCACCACGACGAGCTCCGCGATCTAACGTCAATACTGGAATATCTGCACGATTGGCCATACGAATCGCATTCGATACGGCGTCTGTATCAGTAGGATTGATCAAAACCGCTTTAACACCACGAACTGTCAAATCCTCTACGTTCGACAGCTCTTTGCTCGGATCGTTTTGTGAATCAAGCACAATCAAGTTGTAACCTAACTCTTTCGCCTTAGCTTCTGCCCCATCTTTCATGGTGACAAAGAACGGGTTGTTGAGCGTTGACAATACTATCGCCATGGTATCCTGTGCTTGGGCAGCAACCGATACCGTAGATGAAAGTAAAGCGGCAGAGATCAAAGTGGTCAGTTTTTTCATCGTTATCGTCCTTTTCAGGGAGGGTTGGGGAGGCTGACTCTTTGGTCAGCCCTGTTTGTTGTTTATTTGTTTTTGTTGTCGACCATCACCGCCAGCAAAATTACGGCAGCTTTGGCAATCATCTGGTAGTACGACGAGACGTCGAGCAAGTTAAGCGCATTATTGAGAAAGCCAATGATCAGCGCACCGATAAGCGTGCCCATAATCCGACCTTTGCCGCCCATCAAACTGGTGCCGCCAAGGACAACTGCAGCGATAGCATCAAGCTCATAGCCCATACCTGCTGTAGGCTGCGCTGACGACAAGCGGGATGTTACGATAATGCCAGCAAGTGCTGATAACATGCCACATATGGCATAAACACCAATTTTGATGCGATCAACATTAATACCGGATAAACGGGTCGCTGACTCATTCCCGCCCAAGGCGTAGATATAGCGTCCAAAACGCGTTTGGTTGAGTAAGTACCACGCAGCGCCAAACACAACGACCATCAACCACACGGGGACAGGAATACCTAAGGCGTAACCAGTACCAAACCACGCAAATGCATCTGCGGTATCGGTAAACCCTGTAGAAATGGGGCGACCATCGGTATATACCATAGTGACACCGCGAAGCAGCGTCATCGTCACCAAGGTCGCAATAAAAGCTTGCACCTTACCTTTAGCGATGATGGTACCGCTCAATGCCCCCAGCGCTGCGCCGGCAAGCAAAGTCAGTGGAACCGCAATGAATACCGACATTTCTAGGCCAATCATACTTGCCGCAAGCGCACCACATAACGCAAGTACCGAACCGACACTCAAATCAATACCCGCGGTCAAAATAACCAACGTCATCCCAACCGCGATAATGGCATTGATCGAGGTTTGGCGCAGAATGTTGAGTAGGTTATCCACCGTAAAGAAGTTCGCGTTTAAAAATGACACCACCACAATCAGAAAGATTAAAGCGATGAGCGATTTCTGTTCGATCAACCAAGCTTTGCTCGGCCATTTATTGGAAGAAACCTGGGGCGTTTTATTCATTGTATTGGTACTCATGCTGCTACCTCGTCATGCGATTTACCTACTGCGCAGGCAAGTAAAGTTTCTTGGTCGGCCTGTTTGGCATCAAACTCACCGCTAATTCTGCCTTCATGCATCACGATAATTCGATCGCTCATGCCAAGCACTTCTGGCATTTCTGATGACACCAAAATGATGCTCATGCCACTGGCTTTAAACTGGTTAATCAGTTGATAGATCTCTTTTTTTGCGCCAACATCGACACCACGAGTCGGCTCATCCAAAATCAAAACCTTAGGCGTTGTCATCAACCCTTTTGCAATTGCTACCTTTTGCTGATTACCCCCAGAGAGGTTACCGATTATTTGGTCACGATTGGGCGTTTTGATATTGAAGACTTTGATAAAGTCATCCACCGCGAGCAGCTCTTGCTGATGCTGAATTTGAATGCCGTTAGAGAGACGATTGAGCGCACACAGAGACATGTTCTCTTTCACGGACAACCCAAGAACTAACCCATCGCCTTTACGATCCTCAGAAATATAGGCAATACCGCTTCGCACGCCATCTTCCGGTGAGTTGAGAGTCAGCACTTGGCCTTCTAAGGTAATGTGCCCGCGTTCACTTGGTAGCGCGCCATAAATCACTTTCATTAATTCGGTGCGCCCCGCCCCCATTAAGCCTGACACGCCCAAAATCTCACCGTGCTTGAGGCTGAATGACACGTCATGCACACCAGACCCCGTTAAATTGGTCACTTCAAGGCAAATATCGCCATTTTTGACATCAATTCGTGGGTACTGATCTTCCAGTTTGCGCCCAACCATCATCTCGATGAGGCCATCTTCATGTGTCTCCGCGACTGAGCATTCGCCAATAAACTTGCCGTCACGCAACACCGTAATGTCGTCACAAATTTCAAAGATCTCTTTGAGTCGGTGGGAAATATAAACAATGCCACACCCCTGACTACGCAACTCATCAATCACGTTAAACAACGATGCTGTTTCGGTATCAGTCAAAGCATCGGTTGGCTCATCCATAATGATCACTTTAGATTCAAAGGAGAGTGCCTTGGCGATTTCCACCATTTGTTGCTCACCAAGGCTCAGTTCACCTAGCGGGGTTTTAGCACTGCGTTTGACATTGAGACGAGCCAGTAGAGCGTCCGCTTCTCGATACATCTGATTCCATAGAATCTTGCCAAACGCGTTGGTTTTTTCTCGGCCAAGGAAAATATTCTCTGCAATGGTCAATTCAGCAATAAGATTGAGTTCTTGGTGAATAATACTGATGCCCGCCTGCTGAGAATCACGAGGGCCTTGAAATGCGGCTGGTCGTCCTTGATAGCGGATTTCGCCGCCATCAAGTGTGTAAATACCCGTTAATACTTTCATTAACGTCGATTTCCCAGCGCCATTTTCACCCATCAGCGCCATGACACGTCCGGGATAGACATTTAAGCTGGCTTTATCGAGCGCTTTAACTCCGGGAAAAGACTTTTCGATGTCGCTGAGCTGTAAAATTGCATCACTCATAACGGTTCCTCTCAGTCGAGTTAAAACACAACGCCAGATTGAAAAATGACGTTGGCATACGGGCTACACTCACCCGTGCGAACGACTGCCTTACTCTGTGCCGTACGCGACTTAAATTGCTCGTGGCTGACATACTCAATGTGGATAGGTTGCGTGGTTGATTGCTCAATCAACGCTAATAGCGATTGATGAAGTTGAGGATTTTTGGTTTTGATCTCTTCGGCTAAAACGATGCCTTCGATCTGCGCCTCACTCAGCCAAACCTTGACGGTTTCCAAGAAGGTAGGAATGCCTAAAGTGAGAGCTAAATCAATACGTTGAGTCGAGTCAGGAATCGGCAGTCCCGCATCACCAAACGTGACTTCATCGGTGTGCCCTAGCGTAGAAACTAGGTGGGATAAATGGGAATTTATCAACGCACTTTTTTTCATTTTCCGACCTCAAGTTGCAGTTAATGGATACATTCAAATGCTTTATTTTTCGAAATCTAAGCAAATATTTTTATTATTTATAACACCATCGAAACGTTTCGATGAATGCTAACGATAAATTTATTTTTTGCATTAGGGCAAAGATTGAACTGTGAGTTTGATCATTTGAATCGGTTTTGAGCCAACAAATTTAGTGAGCAATATCACCTCGATTTGTTGGCAAATTATGTCGTGAAGATCGAAAAGAGAATGTGGAAATGAAAATTAACACAGTCTTGAAATAGCGATGAGGAACACTGATAAAGTGCGCGCTAATTAACATTAATCTCAGTGAAGTTTTGGGAGCATATCACTGTGACATCACAGAGATTACCCTTCATCAAAGTGATTGAAATAAGCCGTAAATAGAGACCAATAGACAGCGTAGAAACCACGCTATAATTGGGCCTTAAGCCAAAGTGGGCATAGCAAACACACCAAGCTTGAGGGCTAAATAAGGTCATACGTCCCTATGAATCATCGTCGATAACTCGCAGATTAGACGATAATAATGACATTTTTCATGATAACGGCGACTTAACCAGCGGTTGAGGTAGTAACCAACGTATGTTTTCACTACAATGGGCAAAGTTTAGCTTATGCTGAATTAAGCAACACCCAGCTGCCGACTTTCAGTTGCCTAGTGTTATATCGATGAGAACAATCTAAATAGGCCATCGATAAAATTCATTATGTCTAAGACCGAATAACATTTGTGTATTGATCAATGGACCAAGATAAATTTACTAATATTTACCGCCTGCCAAATGCGCTTCAAGTGCGCATTGGTCAGTGGCAAAAAACGCTGAAAGGGACCTCGGATATTGTATTGCATCAAGCGTTACAAGAGCGCAATCAATATTTCCGTCAAACTAAGAACTGGTTCCCATCAGGTTGGAATGTCGCTTTATTTGATGAGAAAGATTTTTCCATCACTGAGCATGGCAAATATATCCAGACAGCAATGCGGACGATGATCGACCGTAAAGTCTCTTATAAGCGTGTTTATTTGTCGCGAGTGCCACTTGATGAGGCGATGCCAAAACTGGTTAAGTACAAGCAAGAGTGGTTGGCTAAACACAATCGCATTGCTCGTAAATATAACCAAATAAAGAAAAAACAGTTTATGCGTTTTGCCACCGAAGAGGTCGAAACGTTATACCCTTCTATTCCCAAAGGAGAATTTGATAAAGCCCTTTGGAATAAACTTGTGGTTCAAGACTTAGGGCCGGCGAAAAAATATGATAATCCATATTTTGTAAAAAAATCCGTTTTCTAATCGTCAAGCATACCCAACACTAAAACCAATAAAGAAGCCGGCATTCACGCTGGCTTCTTTATTTATTCATCATTACTTACCAATATTGCTCAATAATACGCTGATACTTGGTCATACCATTTTCATCTTCTTCTCGTTTGAGTTGATCCAACCCAGTCTGCAGTAACTCAAGTAATGCCGCATCGGTTTGCTTATTAAACGCATAGTAGAGCTGCCCTTGTTTAAGCAGATAAACTGACTCAAAACTCTCGGGATCGATGCCACTTTGACTCGCCCACCAAAGCGCAGCCGTTTCGTCATAGGCCAGCAGATCAATTCGTTTCTTTTGAAGCTGCTCAGCTAACATCACCACCGATGTCGCTTCTTGTAATGACTCTCTGGGTAAACCCAGCGCCAACAAGCTCTGCTCCCCCACATCATCACGAATCACCCCGATACGATATTTGGCCATCTCCAACGGATTATTAATCTCAATCTTGGCATCTTTACGTGCTAAAACGACCACTTTAATTGGATGAATGGGGCCAACCCATGTAAAAAGTGATTCCCGATGAGGCGTTCGAGTTGTTGAGAACAGAACAGAGTTTTCATCCGTTAATGTGGTTCGATAAGAACGTGCCCAAGGCTGCAAAGTAAATTGTGAAGGCTCTAGCGTTTGTCCCACCTCTTTAGCCGCCGCGTAAAGTAAATCGACCGCGTAGCCCGTCACTTGTTGTTGGTGCTGGAAATTCGCTGGCGGGTAATTCGCAGTATAAAAATGAAGCTGTGCTAACTGAGCTCCATACGTAACCGTGCTCCAAAAGCCAGTGAGCATGCCTCCTACAAGGACTCTGAGCCAGATGCGTTTTTTCATAGCGCCACCCCGTTGGTTTCCTTTCCGTTAAGTGTAACTTGGTCTTTTTAGCTTGTGCTCTACACATAAAGATTTGGTGACTCGATCACAACATGAGATGACTCAAACACACGTTGCAGTCACCCATCGGGTTTTATCCGTCTTTTTATCTCATGCTAACGATAAGCTAACAATCAATCTTTAGTATGCCGTGCGTTTACGTAATTAGATAAGGAATAAATATGCACTGGTTATTGATCCCCCTCGCTTTAGTAGCGACCTTTCCCGCCTACGCGAGTTTAGCTCTTTCTCAAGCCAACATTGATGTTGTCGCCGATTGTATTGAACTGGCTCACCCCAACGTGACGCTTTCGGCAGGTGATTGCTCGCCTTCAGACCAAAACCATAAAAATGATAAAGCATCAAAAGCCAAACATCGTAGTAAAGGAAACGCTGGGCACTCCGCATCCCATAAAAAAGCCAAACACCGCCAGTAACATTCATAACCACTTTTTTCACTGAGCGTGACTTTATTCTCAGCATTGGGCGGTTTAACTGTGCACTTTTCACGTTAGACTAAGAGAGAGTATTGATGCAAAAGGACACCGAGATGCTGACTATTAAAGGCATAGATCATGTGGTTTTTCGTACTTCACAATTGAAAAAAATGCAGCACTTCTACTGTGATATTCTCGGCTGCCCAATTGAACGAGAACTGCCGCCAGAATTAGGGTTAGTCCAATTACGTGCAGGCAATGCTCTCATTGATATTGTCCCTGTCGAAAGTGAACTGGGACGTGCTGGAGGCGATGCGCCATCTCAAAATGGACGTAACGTTGAACATGTGTGCTTACAAGTCGCAGACTTGAATGAACAGCAAGTTCGTGCGTATCTGCAAACACATGGCATTGAATGCAGCGAGTTTGCTGAGCGTTATGGCGCACAAGGCTTTGGACGTTCGACCTATATTCAAGACCCAGAAGGGAATATTATCGAACTTAAACCCTACATCGACATGGAATAGCCAGCGATTCTAAACGTCATTTTTACTCACTATCTCGCATCATAATGTCGCTAACAGGAAGAGGTCGATGCCAAGTTGCCAAGAACATGATTATTTAGAAATTGCCTGTCTTTATCAGCTTCCCATTCGTTTAAAACTAGCATCTGGCGCTATTGTTGAAGGCAAAGCGTTAGATTGTCGTTATGATCGTGTACGGCAGGAAGTATTGATTTTGAAAGGATTGACGGGGGAATTAGAGGTCATAACGGATGATATTCAGACCATGCAAGCTTTAGTGAGCAATCCGCATTTCGGCACCGTTACTTTTATGCAAACAGGCTAAAAAAGGCGTGAGTTAACACGCCTTTCAAGTTCGCTCATGAACGAGGTAATGAATCAGTCAGCACGCAGTGTAACATCCGAGTACGCGCTATAGGCCTGGATCATGATAAAGTAGATTTCACCTGCTCGTGCATTAATACGGCACTGCTCGTTGTTCCCTGTGACATAAGGTCGGCAATCGTAGCTATTCGACGTCGGTTTCTCGCCCGCTTTTACGTAAAGGTCTGCATCACCTTGCCCACCAGACATTCTCACTGTAACGGCGCTCGAACGGTTCACCGAGAATTTGAAGTAGCGTTGTGATCCTATACTGCCCTGAAGTCCCGTTACCGGCTCTGATAGTGTCGGAACGTCATCTGGCTGATCCGGCGAAGATCCGCATGTGGCATTCACACCCACTTGGGCAAATGCATTCACGACATCGTCGACATTATATCCGCTATCATCTGCAGCCTCAGCCACACCACATCCCGCGTCATCGAAATTACTGTCCGCTGACCAATAAAGTTGGTTAGCCAATGCAAAGACTTCAAAGCCCTTACGGACATCCCAGTTGGGCTTGTTGGCAAGTAGATAAAACGCTCGGTTAAAAACACCGCTCGAATGGTGAACGTCAATACCGTTGTAATACTGGCTAGCGTTGTCAATCGAACTGCCATCACGTGAAGGTTGTTCGAAATAACGTAAACCGCCAGAGCCTTTGATAATTTCAGCGCCCACTAACCAGTCCACTTGGTTGTCACTCTCTTGGTTGTGACTATTACGATAATACTCAGCCGCTTCTCCGGCAATATCGGAAAACGCTTCGTTAATCCCCCCGGCCATGCCTTCATAAATTAATCCAGAGTTTTGCTCAGTAAAGCCATGACTGACTTCATGAGCGCTGACATTCATGTCAACCAAGGGGTAAAAGGTGTTTTGTCCATCACCAAATGTCATCGATGTGCCATTCCAAAACGCATTTTCATAGTTACTGCCATAATGAACCCGCATAACCAATTTCTGAGTCAGTGGTGTGGTATTTAGCCAGTCTCGATACATATCAAACACAACTTTACCGAAGTATTGTGCATCATTGAGCGGTGAGTATGCCCCATTAACGTATTTATAATCATTGTAGTTATCGTCGTTTCCACACGTATAACGATACGCCGAGGCAAGGGTGTCACTGGTACTGCCGTTCAAGTCAACCGTTTTTACTTGATCGGTGTCCATGATGCACGTGGTGCCCGATTTCTCGACAATAAATGCCTCACGGTCTTGGCCATAAATATACTGGCCTGTTTTCTGGTTACCACCTGGGCCATGTCCTTCAACTTCAACATGCGTCAGACCTTGCCAATGCTTAACGATGGCTCCGCTATTGGCATCAATAAAGAAAAATGGCCGTGCTGGTTGCTCGGAGGGTACGAAGAAATTCACCATGTATACCAACTGAGCTTGCTGGTTATCGTCAAGGCGAACCATCAACTTCGCGCTATCGTTTTCAGTCGAGAGAGTGCCAGTCAACTGCATTTGGCGCTGATAGTCGCTCTTGGCAATTTGCAGTACCTGTTTATCGTTGAGCTGAGGTTTTACACTCGCGACATCACCACTGATCCCTTGCGCCATGATCCCATACACATCGCCCGCGCCGCTATTGGTTTGTGTCGACACCACCGCAGTATCAAAAACGGGTAATCCCTGATGGGTCTGTTGGTAGCGAATTTTTACTTTGCCGTTTGGCAAGGTCACTCGTTTTACTTCTGCTAACCCGGTATTGACGGGGGCAATACTTTGAGCCTGAGTACTGAGGATATTTTCCAGCACTTGAGTATCGGTGATTTTGATCTTCTGTGCCGCACTGACTGGAAGAGCAAACAGCGTACTCGCTGCTGCAAGATAAACAAACTGACGTTGTAAGTGATTCATTATTATTTCCTTTAGTATTAAAATTTATCCTTTGTTCCTAGATATTGCTAAGGAGTGCTAGTACCACTGAACCAGCTTGAACACGATGCGCATCAAACTGCATAAGAGCAACTTTACACATGAGATTTTTTTTAATACTTGGAAAATATTTATGACGCAGTTTTATCAATTAGATAAATGAGTGAAGGGGTTAATAAAAAATTCATTATAGAAATTAACCCGTTAGGATATATTTATATTTTTATGCGCTTCAAGGTTTACATTAATTTATCAATAGTAAACAGTGAGTTAGATCATTATTATTCAGAATAACGTACTAGAAATAAAATAGTCATCCCCACTCCTATTATCGAAATAAAAATGGGGATAGCTAAATCAATTTAATCAATAAAACTATCGACTAACACGTAATCCTCTCGACGTGCAGAGTGGAATTCTTTGGTTTCTCGGCTGACTAAAGGATGCCCTTTAAGATCCCCCTTGAGTAAACTCACCCAATGGCGCATCACAATCGCCCGGCTATCTGGTTGAGGAAAACGCATGCAGGTTTCGAGCTGCATATCATCAAACCGTGTGACCTCAATACGCCCCGTACCGCTTGGGTGGTCAAGGGTCAATTCTAGGTGGCTGCCCTTTCCATCTCTAAACAGCAGCGATTTTGGCTTTTCCACTTCTCCGTTGTAGCCGATGAAATGGCTTGGGACGCGCAGCCCTGTGTGTTGGCCATCTTTAAAGAAAGCGACAATATGGCAGTAATCAATCACATAAGCTGCAACGTCTTGGTGGCTCCCCATCGCCAGAGGAAATAAGTTATCGAGCAACTGCTTAGCCCGTTGCTGCTTTTCTTCACTAAACTGCACATTCAACTCTTCTACCGCCATCACCGCCTGCGCAATATAAGGTGTCGTCGTGGGGTGATTATTCCTTGCTAACATATTCATACTTATTCCCTCTGCACTTAAGGTGCTGATATCAATTTGCGAAGTAAACGGCACACCATCTTTAAATTTTGTGACAGCGCTTAATTGCTAGAGTAGTGAATTTTTAACTACAATTTCACAACAAAAATTTTACATTGTGAATTTTACAAATGACGGTTTCAAAGAGCTTAATTCGCCAATCTCATTTTTTGGGAACCAAAATTCGAAATCTGCGCAAGAGAAATCATCTCACGATGGAAGACCTCTCGACACGCTGTATCCGTATTGACCCAGAATACGCACCGTCTGTGTCTTATCTTTCGATGATCGAACGAGGTAAACGGGTTCCAAGCGCAGACATGTTAGATGTTATCGCCCAAGTGTTTCAAAAAGATCCCGCGTGGTTTCTTGACGATGAGCCAGAGCAATCTGCCATCACACCGGATAAAGGAAATCGTGGAGGTATCAGTGGCATGGCGTTAGAACCAAGTTTTCTGTTCTCTAACGACATCTTACAAATCGCCATTCCAGAGATGTTATCGCAAACGGGAATTACAGGTCGTCAGTTTGCGCATTTACTGATAAGAGCTCACCAAGAGAGTCACCAAAATCATTTCCCTGATCTGGAACGCTCTGCCGAGGAGGTTGGTCATAAGCAGTTGAATCTTTCGGTGGAGGATTTGATGAAAATGGCTCGCAGTCTAGGCCTGACGATTCGTTGGGTTCAGCGCACGCCTTACGATGTTGTCAATGAGTTAGGTGTATCAGGAAAGCAGCTCGTCACCTCTTTTTTTGAACCTCCCGGCTCAATTTATCTCAATGAAGTACTCAAAAGCTATCCTACCCGGCTTAAGTATGACCTCGCGGTCTACATTGGTCACTGTGTGCTTCACAATAAAGAAGGGTTAAAAAGCGTGCTGTCGGTCGGCTACTCAGCAGAAAACCACTTCGATAACCAGTCCTCTTCCTCGGAACTTAACTCGCAAGATATCCTTCAAGCGTGGCGCGATTTTGAATCAAGCTTTTTTGCTGGGGCTTTGTTGTGTCCTAGGCTTCCATTTCGACAGTTACTCGATCGCTGTGGCTACGACATTTCGGTGCACCTTAAGGCCGGGGTTTCACCGTCGGTGGCTATGCGTAGAATGACAGTAGTATCCCCCTACCCACACTGGCATTATTTTGATGCTTATGGTCAAAATAAACTCAAAGCCGTCTATCGAGGCAATGGGATACCTCTGCCTTGGGGCAACATGCGAACAGTCGCGGATCCGTGCCAGCACTGGTCCGTATTTCGCCAATTATCTTCCCCGAACCAAGGTAATTCAGCTCAAATTTCCATCTTGCATGTCGGTGATGAGCCTCGTATTTATTGCTGTGAATCGGTTAATGTCGCAGATGCTGCGGGAAATCAACGGGTGTTATGTGCCGGAATCGACCTAAACCCCGCGATTGACGCACAAGGCGGTAATGCTCAAGATATTGCCACCGCATTACAGCAACTGTGTGTTGACCAAGGAGGAATGGCGACCATCCCTCTCGCGATTCAACGGGAATTTACGACCATTGCACGTATTCTAAATATCCACTGGATAGAAAAAGGGGTTGAATCGCCGGCCCGCTTAATTTGCTCACGAGGCGCAGTGTGTCCTAGACAGCCAAGCTGCTATCAGAATTGCGAGTCGGTCACGGGTGAATGAGCAAAAAAAAAAGCCAATCGCAAAAAGGCGATTGGCTGTATACATTTGTGAACAAATTTCGGTTCACTAACAACGTCAGTTGGCTAGGTGACCCTCGGCTTAATAAGGGTCAATCCAACTAAAGCACTAAGCGTGCCAACTTTTTAATTAGCGTAAACACATCCAATTCTGTCGACAAAGTAACCAGATACATAAAAACTCAATGCATAGCATAATCTTATTTTGCAAATTGGATGCAAAATGCAAAATAAATCCTTTTGCATTTTGCATTTCTTCCATTGCGATGGCATCAATACCCTCACTTCCATTACAGATTCGATTTGGAAGATGATTGGGCATTTTTCTCATTTTTTTCGCTATACATACGGTCATCTGCAGCGTGAAGCAAGGCTTCAACATTCTCAAAATGTTCGCGGTAGAGTACACAACCAATACTCACCTTAACGTCGATGATGTGTTGCTGGTAAATGACAGGAGTATGCTCAATGGCTTCTCTGACTTTTTGACAAATCTGATCAAGCTCTTGGTAAGCCGTGATTCTCGGTAATAGCGCGAGAAACTCATCCCCTCCCATTCGGGCGACCAGATCCGAACTTCTTAATACCCCTTTGATCCGTTGGGCACAGGCAATCAATACTTTATCGCCTGCCGCATGCCCATAGAAATCATTGATATGTTTAAATTTATCGACATCCATATTCAAAATACCAAACGAATTATTTGTATCCGCACTGGCTTCTAATTCAGAGAACTGCTTTTCAAGCGAAAACATGAAATATCGTCGATTGGGTAGCGAGGTAAGATCATCATGCAGAGCCCGTTCATCAGCCACTTGATAAAGCCGGAAAACGAAATAGCAAGTAGCAAGAACCATCGCTAGAATTAGATATCCCATCACCCTTACCAAATAACGATGATTCCAGGGTAACTGACTTAATTCATCCTTTTTAACCGCAGCGGCTATCATCCAACTCCCATAAGGGAAGTGAACCGTTTCAGTCGCGAATGCTTGAGCAAAGGTTTGTGGATCACCAAAAAAGATATCTCCCTCTTGCCCTGAAGCATCCCCTCCTCTTACCGCAATATCAAAGCGGTGGCTCATTAACTCAACCCCCGCATCAAGGAATAATGTGCCAAGGGACAGCACGGCACTGCATACTCCCCAATACTGTTCATTTTTCGGTGCATCGGTAAAAATGGGAATACGCACGATAAGCGAGCGGCCGCCCTGCACTAAATCTACAGGGCCAGAAATCAAAATGCGTTCTAACTCCCGCGCTTGCTGGACCGATTGCCACTGCGCCGGGACACTTCGATAATCCAGCCCAAGAACTTTCTCATTTCCACGTTCGGGATAAACAAATTTAACGATGTCATTCGGCGCAAGACCGATAACTCGAATGTGACGGCTTTGGTGCTTAATTTGTCGTGTCAGTTGCGCCCATAGTTGTACATCATGGTCAGGCGATACGGATACCAATGTGGTCAATGCCGTGAGTATATAAATATCAGACATAACCGAAGCCTCAAGCTGAGCCCGCACGTGTGAGAGCTCTTCACGAGCTCGCTCTTGAAGTCTATCGCGTATGAAGGCTTGCTGATGGCGATTAAGTGTTTCAATCAACACCACTGAAAACGTGGTGAGCGCCAATAAAATAAGCGTTATAAAAATTTGTCTGCGTGTATAACGCTTCATTGAGGTCTCCTGAGAACGGAAAGCATCGTCATTCTCCGTAACGCTCTTTTCATATAAATTAGTGCTGCTTTAGGATTTGATAGTTATATCAATTATATTAGAACAATCTTTAGTTCTTGCATCTAGATTGCGGTTAAAGGCATGCTGTTTTCTGAAGGCAGAGTAGATTTTTACAAATCAACACAATGGGGGTGCGATGTTATTTGAGCAGCAAGGTGAATGGCTAGATATTGCCGACGGTAAACTCTATTGGCATCCTCATTTTTTGGATGCCAATGAGGCAGATGACTTATTTCAAACCTGTTATCAACAGCTAGCATGGCGACAAGAATCCATCACGTTATTTGGCAACTCTGTTCTCCAACCTAGGCTGCAAGCATGGTATGGGGATGCAGGTTATCAATATTCTGGTTTAATGATGCAGCCGCTTCCCTGGCCGGACTTTTTACTGACGTTAAAACAGCGATGTGAGGCCATTGCCGACACTTCGTTTAATTCAGTCCTTGCGAACTTATATCGCAACGGGCAAGACTCTATGGGTTATCATCAAGATAACGAGCCCGAACTCGGCCACCAGCCGATCATTGCGTCAGTAAGTGTTGGAGAACAAAGGCGCTTTACCTTAAAACATTTAACGACCAAGCAGACATATAACTTGGATCTCACCCACGGTTCACTGCTGATCATGGCAGGTAATCTCCAGCATTATTGGAAACACGCATTACCGAAAACTCAACGCTTCAATCAGCCACGTATTAATCTCACCTATCGAAATATCCTGACTTCGAAACACCTTCGCTAAAACTTTAATACAACAAGAAACTCTTACAACCGACTGACACTTGTTCACTCACAGTGCAAGTAGGATAACGGATAAGGTCCTAGTGATAGGCACTGGGACACAGCACGATGCTTTGAGTAATAATAAGATGAGAACACCCACCCGCTTACTCTGCGGTTTATGGCTCGGCCTTTTTGCCTTGCAACCTTTCGCTTCTGTCGAAGAAGCAACTTCGCCGATGACTTATTCCCAGTCTGCCGAAATAATCCGACACACCTACGAAAGCCAACTTTTTAGCCTCAAACCCTATCATGAGGGGCACTATGGGCTTCGAATGCTACGCCAAACTCAAAATCAACAACGTTATCGAACCGCGGTATGGAGTGATATTACTCGTGTCGCTGACAGGCTCAACCAATTTGCCGATGAAGTGAACACACCGGAACAAGTATTACTCTATTCTCAAACACGACTCGCACAATACCGAGACGATGAAGACGAGCGTAGTCAAAGACGCTACAACGTCACTAAAAACGTTCCTGAATACCTCTATTTGGGCATGGATTTACTCAGTGCTCTGGCCAGAGCTGATGAATACGGGCTAAAACACCGACAAGATACTTTGCTGCGTAACACTTTACGCCGTTACGATTTCAGCAAATACGTCACCAGTAAACCTATGATCGAGGCTTGGGGCCCACAACTTGCCAATCAAGTTTATTGGCTGCGTCACCTCGGAGAGCAAGACATCGTTGATGACTTCGTCAACACTTTACGAGCCACTTACCCTGATGAACAAGACTCAGCGTTAACCGCGCAGCAGTATGCGAATAAATTAGATGCGATGACACACCTCATTGTCGCAGATTCTGGGCACTTTCAGACGTCAGTAAAAGAGAGTGATCATCAGTGGATTTTTGACTATTTTCGACGTCATATCGATACTATTTTGCTAAGAGCAAAAGAAGATGTCATTGCAGAAGTGGGGATCAGCTTTCTGTTAGCTGGGCTGAATGATGATCCCGTTGTCGAAACCACTCGAAAAGCAATTCAAAAATCTATTGATGCAGACAACGGGATGATTCCGTCCTCCACCGGTGATCTCGATCTAAACAAAGGTGAGCAGCGTAACGTATTAGCCATTTTATTGCTCGATTGGCAAGGCGTACACCAAATTCCGACGTTAAAGCAATCTCCGAAGGTGTTCGACCAACTGCCTTACGGCTTACAAGCCAAGTCTTAAAGACGTATGTGTCTGAAAGCCAACAAGTAACAAGGGAGCGTAAGCTCCCTTCTTTATGATGAATGACCAAATCGATGATGGTAGTGGTCGCACGCTCGCTTGAGGATTGGCCACACAACAGGGAACATGACGTTAACGATATTCGCTGACACAATCATCGCCAAGCCGATAAGTTGCCATTGATTAAATTGGTCATCAAAGAACAGCCATTGCCATATAGCGGTAAAAACTAAATTGGTAAAAATCAGCGGGGCAAGTTGAGAGCTTGAATCCACCAATTTGTAGGCTTTAGAACGAAATATCTGAGTATTAATAATCAGCAGTGATAACGCGCCTAACATAGCGACCAATAACCATTGAGTATCACTGAACGTCCATTGGTTAAAATCATACCCAGCAGACCATATGTCCGTAGAGGCCATTGGCAATAACAGTCCTGACGCACATAAGAAAGTCCAAAAATTAATTTCAAACGCGTTCAGTTGCCCTTTACTGGCACGGTATAGACTCAACTGCGAGCCGGCATTAAACAGCCCAGCCGCTAAGCCAATCATTAACTCTGGCTTGAAAGCGATGGTAGTTACACCACCAGACAACAGTACCACACCATAAAAAGTGACAACCAAAGCCAAAATCGATAACCCACCTATTTTGCGGGCAAAGAACACCCGCTCCAATAGAGGGATGAACAGTGGCCCCGTGCTAAACAGAACCACACTTTCTACTAAGGTCAGGAGCTGCAGCGAGTAGAGAAAGCACAGCTGGGAAGCCGCAATGCACACTCCACGAATAATCAAAGATGGCCACATGCTACCTCGTGGCAAACGTAACTTTCGCGTGAATGAAATCGCGAAGATAAGCCCTGCAGGAATAAAAAATCGAAGAAAGCCTAAAACATTAGCGTCAATTTGCTGAGTCAGTGGTTTGGATAGCAGCCCGCTTAGAGACAAACTAAAGGTTGAGCACAACATGAATAAAATAGGGTACAACTGGTTTGGCATTATCTCCTCCCTTGTTGACCGCCATTTTATCGGGGTAGCAATAAAATAAAAAACGAGTAATATTTACACCACCGTTAAGAAAAACTAACAGATGAACAAACTCGCGCCTCTAAAATCTCTCTATTCATTTATTGCTGTGGCAGAAACTGGCAGCATGACTGAAGCAGCAAACCAACTGAATGTGAGTCACTCAGCGGTTAGCCAAGCGATAAAGTCACTCGAAACACAATTGGATCAGCCTTTGTTCCATCGTATAGGACGTCGCGTGGAGTTAAACGCAAGTGGAAGAAAATATTACAAAGAGGTCGCACCGAGTTTAGAGCGTATCGTCGAGGCCACTCAACGAATGTTGCAAAAAGAGCAGTCGAACCGTATTACCCTCAATATGATTAATTCCCTCGCCATGCACTGGTGGATTCCGCAAATGAACCGTTTCAGTGACTATGCGCCTAACTTAGACGTTCGGATTTCGAATTTAGTTGGCAGCTTTAAAATGGAACAGGAAGGAGTCGATGTAGCGGTTATTCATGGCTCAAAAAGCGACTGGCAAGACTATTATTGTGAACGTTTGGCAAGTGACCAACTGATCATGGTTGTCAGCCCTGAACTGGTGAAAAACGAGGATACACCAAAAAGTTTATTGGCTCGCTATCCCGCTATCATGGCAACCAATGAACGTCGTAAAGATGATTGGAAAATCTGGTGCCAAGCAAACAACATCGCTCTTCCCAGCTCAAGCAATAACTTAACCTTTACCAGCTCATTGCAAGCAATGCAGGCGGCGATTCGCCAGCTTGGTGTCTTTGTTACCCATCGTCTATTTGTCAAAGAAGATGTGAAACAAGGCTTGCTTGTCGAGGTTGGCGAATTGGTCGACAACCCCAAGCAAGGCTTTTACTTTGCCTGTCATAAAGAGAAGTTAGTGAATGAATTTATTTTGCAGCTTCGCCAATGGATACGGAGCGAATTTTCTCAATTATAGACCCATCACCTGTGTCATTTTGGCCCTGTTAAAATCGAAACATGATGTAAAATATTGCGGCTAAAATTGGCTATCTTGGTGCGTTTTTCGATAACTCTGCTCAGTGTGTGATTTATCAACAAGGTTTGTGGTAATAAATTGAAGCCTCTCACACTTTATGTCCAGATAAAGCGCATGGAGTTCGTCAATCTCTCCTATGATTAACAACAACGAACGAAACAGGACTCCTTAATTCATGACGCGGTTTGTTGGTAAACACGTAGAAGAGATAGCGAGGCTGTACGCCGATGAGAGAGTAAAATTGATTCTTCTCTGCTCGGTAATGGTGATGATGATGATCGCCTGCCTTGAATTACTCAATCAGCACCAGCAATCTCTTCCTCTCTCCATTATCAATGGTCTTTCCATCTCGATTCTAGCGATGAATAGCTGGTCTTGTTGGTGCCGCGACGGTCAATTTTCTGATATCACGCTTTCGGTCATCCTTCTATTTCAAGTTCCCCTTCTCCTGACTTTTTACTCCCCCATGCAGGGATCCATCTGGCTTTATCCACTCGTAAGCATTGTTGTTTTTGTCAATAACTTTCGATTTGGTGCCTTGTTTAGCCTGGTCTTTGCTTTGTTGGTGACCGCAAGTTTACTCATGAGCAATAATGTGGCGTTTTCATCGACCAACATGCCGACATTTATTCTCTCGTTTACCCTATTTCTCGGCCTGTTAAACACTATTCACTTCTATGCGGAAAAGTTGCTGCATTATATTGAGCATTTATCGGAACAAGGCATTTCAGAATTGGCTTTTCGTGATCATTTAACCGGGTTGGCAAACCGCTGGAGTTTTGAAAACGCGGCGCAAAGAAAGTTATCAGAGCAACTCAATAGCAATCACCTCACGGCGATCGTATTCATTGATGTCGACAACTTTAAAAATATTAACGACAACTACGGTCACTCGATTGGTGATCGAATGTTAAAAGAAATCGCCGTTCGCCTAACCAAAGTCAACTGCATCCGTCAAGCACTCAGAGATAACGACTGCGCACTAGCACGATATGCCGGGGATGAATTTATTCTCATGCTCAGCGAGATCAATAGTGTAGAAAGACTTGAGAGCATGCTCAACGAGTTAAGCCAGTTGTTCAGTCAACAAGATGAGAACAACGAAATGATTAATAGCCTCACCATGAGTGTCGGTGTCGCGATTCATCGTAAAGATGGGCTGACGTTGGAAGAATTGACAAGATGCGCCGATAAAGCAATGTACCAGGCAAAACAAAGCGGAAAAAATCAATACAGTTACTATTACTCCTCTATTACTGAACCACTGCAAGAGTTAGCGAGCAGCGGCCAACAGGAATCCGCTTAGTTAACCACTCATATACATTATCCATAAGCACACCATCATAACCACCAAAAGCCATATCGCGTAACGCACTGTATTTGGCTTATTCGGTCTTGGCCTTACAATCGGTTTGAATGCACGTTCTCGAGCATTATCAAACACGGAAGGATGCTTCTCTGCTTCCTCTTTTTTCTTTTGAACCTTATTCGCTACCTTGCCAAAACGGTGAATTTGATCCACGGTTAAGTCCTGCGACGGGTCATATTTGTTATGGTTCTGCCCATGTTTGGGTACAACAGCCATAATCTTTCTCCCATTACTTCCTTTTCTTAAGTATAGGCAATATTGATAAATTCGATATTTGCCTCTCCTTTAAGTGGAACGGGAACGACGTTCTACAAACATTGTTCGAAAAAGTCGAACATGACGCTCAGGCGTTTCCCCTCTTATCGCGCCCTCGCATTTTTTATTCTTATTGCATCAACCCATAGCGGAGAGTTTATCCATGACGAAGCTAAGAGAATTATCACAAATCATTCCAGCCCAACCGACATCAGACGGTGATGGCGTCAAGATCAGCCGTGTCGCTGGGTTTAATAACGCTCAATTGTCTCCATTTTTGATGATGGACGAATTGAAGTCTGACGAATCAAAAGATTATGTTGGTGGTTTTCCACCTCACCCTCATCGCGGTATAGAAACATTAACGTATATGATGGAGGGTCATTTCCAGCATAAGGATCATATGGGTAACGTGGGTGAGTTGCGCTCTGGTGGCGCACAATGGATGGCAGCGGGACAAGGTGTTATCCATAGTGAGATGCCAATTATGGAAGAGGGCCAGCTGCACGGTTTTCAAATTTGGATCAACCAACCCGCATCCGACAAAATGAAGCCGGCGAAATATCATGATTTTCAGCCTGAAACCATTACCGAGTACAAAACCGATAAAGTCGGCTTAGTTCGTATACTTTCTGGCGATCTCACTTTAGATGGAGAACGTCTTCAAGGGCCGCTTTTACAAACGGGTGTGCCAGCGACCGTTGCTGACTGGCGCAGTGAACTGCCAGCAGAGCTAAACCTCAGCACTCCCGAAGAGCACAACATGATGATTTATGTTTATCGCGGAGCAATGCAAGTCGGTGAGCGAGAACTGAAACAAGGCCAATTCGGTGTGCTATCACAAGGTGAAAAAGCCTTATTACAGACACAAGATGTTGGCGCACTACTGTTTATTGGCCAACCGATTCACGAACCAGTGGTTCACTATGGCCCATTTGTGATGAACAGCTTTGAAGAGATAGAGCAAGCGGTTGAAGATTACAACGCTGGTAAGTTTCATCAATATTAAAGATTTCGCAACCTCAACACCACTGCCTTTATGAGTTTGCCATTTTTGCCACGCAATACGCGTGGCATTTTATTGTATAGAGAAAACCCCCAGCTAGGCTGGGGGTTCCGTAAAGCTTATAGCTATAAGTCAGTTATATAACCCCTTTCAATTTGATAAAAACGTCTTGTGGTCTGGCAACTGCAAGAGTTAATTAAGAATTGAAAGGGGGTCCCAATGGGGGACGAAAAGAGCTTAGCGCACACGCGCTGGAACTGTAAATACTACATAGTCTTTGCACCGAAATATAGAAGGCAAGTTTTCTACGGAGAAAAACGTAGAGCGATAGGTGAAATATTGAGGAAACTATGTGAATGGAAAAATGTGAACATTCTTGAAGCGGAATGTTGCGCGGATCATATCCACATGCTTTTAGAAATACCGCCCAAAATGAGTGTTTCAGGGTTTATGGGGTACTTGAAAGGCAAAAGTAGCCTAATGCTTTATGAACGATTCGGCGATTTGAAGTTTAAATATAGAAATCGAGAGTTTTGGTGCCGAGGTTATTATGTAGATACGGTAGGTAAGAATACGAGCAAGATACAAAATTACATCAAGCACCAATTAGAGCAAGATAAAATGGGAGAGCAATTATCGCTCCCGTATTCAGGTAGCCCGTTTACGGGCCGCAGGAAATAGTCATATGCAAATGTCAGATCACTACGCGCCTGCTAGGGCGCTGCCAGTAGGAGAGCCTTATAGGCGCATATGAAAAACCACCGGCTATGCCGGTGGATACTTTTTTTTAAATTCGTTTACAAGTATTCACACAAATAGGCGGTGGTCGCTGCCACTTTCACTTCAAACGATGAATTACCAACAACATCAAAAGACTCGCCTGCACTGAAAGTTTGCCATTGGTCGCTACCTGGCAGTTGGACAGTTAAGGCGCCTTTAATTACCGTCATTTTTTCAGCAGGTCCCGTGCCAAAAGTATATTCACCTTCAAGCATCACTCCGACACTGCTGTTTTCTCCTTGGTGATCAAAACCTAGTGATTTCACTCCACCTTCAAAATACGTGTTTTCCTTAATCATCGAACATTCTTCCTTGTTATTAAACGAGCTAACCTTATATCTAAATGCGGATATTGACGCAACAACAGTTTGCATTTTGTAAGAACATACGGTGAAACTGGCTGAATAATTCCCTCGCACTTCGTTAACTAATGTTGGCGTGTTTTTGCCTCAATGGTTGATGTAGCTTCAAGAAATGTGCTAAACGTTAGTTTGAACTCCTATTAGTCCGATACTATTCAAAGCGTGAAGTTCGACGATAATGGATGTGTATCTAACGAGTAATTATGGCCAACGACAAACAAAAAAAAACCAAAAGACGCAGAAGCCCCGATCAAACCATGAAGATTATCCGTGGCGTGTTTGGGGTCGCATTTGTAACGTTAGCCATTAGCTTTAGTTTGCTCATTTACTTCAGTTACAAAGACTATGTACAACCAGATAATGTCTACGGGACTTGGATCGAGATTGGTGCGCCACCATACAACACTGAGAAGCTCAAATTTAACGAACATGGTGTCTACCGTAACGGACGTTTGATTGCGACCAAATTTAAATTTGACGGCAGCACGATTGAAGTAAAAACAGGCCGTGGCCGTAGCGTTTACGAAATAAGTGGCACTCACGACTCACCACAACTAAGACGCCTAATCCCTAACAGTCCGACACAACGCTTGATCAAATCTGGTTACGAAGACACAGTGAACATGGAAGGTGGCGGCCCAGCGAAAAATCGCCGCGCCGCGCTACAAGAACATTTCTCTGATAATTAATTAGCCCGTTAATACGGTATCTTCAGGATATTGCACTAAGGAAGGCTCTGGTCTTGCCAGCATGTAAGCCAGGGTCAAGGGCCCAATACGCCCGATGATCATCACCACCACCATAATGAATTTCCCCGGCTCGGAAAGCTCGGCGGTCAGCCCGGCGGATACCCCGACAGTGGCAAAGGCAGAAATGGTTTCAAACAGAATTTTTTCAAAGCTTGCCTGTTCAGTAAGCATCAATAAAAACATCGCACTGGTTAAAATCGCGCCACTGACCACAATAATGGCTAACGCTTTGGTTACCGTAGGCCAGCTCACGGTGCGTTTAAACATCACCACAAACCGTTTTTGACGCAGAAAAGTCCAAGTGGCAACAAATGCCACTGCAAAAGTCGACACTTTAATCCCGCCACCGGTTGACGTTGAGCCAGACCCTATGAGCATAAGCACGATCATAATCAGCAACGCAGGCTGACCAAACTGCGAGAGGTCAACGCTATTAAAGCCTGCTGTTCTCGCACTTGCAGATTGAAAAAACGCCGCCAACCACTGGCCAGACGTAGATAAACTGCCCATCGTTGCTGGGTTGTTATGCTCTAACACCCAGAACATCAAGGTACCAAATAGTAACAATGCTGGCGTTGCAACGAGCATAATCTTGGTGTGAAGTTGCCAAGCTTGAAACCCTTTCAGTCCGTTAGTAGCGAGATCACCGACAACGGTAAAGCCCAGTCCACCAAAGATAAACAGCGCCGATAACGTAAAAATGACCTGAGGGTCATCAACAAAGCTAATCATGCTGTCGGAAAACAGTGAAAATCCCGCGTTGTTAAAGGCTGATATCGCATGAAACAAGGCATAAAATAACCCAGTGCTCCACCCCATTTCTGGCACCCAACGACTACTTAAAATGACAAAGCCGATGGCTTCTGCCACCAATGCAAAAATCATTATCCGCTGTACAAGGCGCCTTAAATTGACACTCCCATCTTGCCCTAAAGCCTCACGGGCTAATGCTTGCTGCTTAAGGCTCAAGCGTACACCAAACAGATACAGTAACACCGCCGATAATGTCATTTGCCCAAGCCCGCCAACTTGCATCAGAATCATCAATAAAATCTTTCCAGCAAGCGTAAAGTGCGTACCAGTATCGGCCACGCCAAGGCCAGTAACACTAATGGCCGACGTCGCGGTAAACAGCGCATCGGTAAAGCTAAGGCCAGAGACAGAAAACATCGGCAACATCAAGAGCAGCGCAGAAGGAACCAACATGGCCAAAAAGCACAGAAGTATGATTTGTGGTTCTGAGCCTTTATTTTTCTTTTTCTCGGTTTTAGGCAGCTCAAAGATGCCAGGGTGCTGGAAATCCATCATAGCGATTTGAGTCTGGTTACAAGTGTTGATTCAGGACCAACAATAATGATCACATCGCCAATTTCCAGCGTCTGCTCTCCGGATGGGGATGCCTGAACATCCGAGCCTCTTTTAAACCCAAGCACTTGTACCCCTTGATCATGAAATAAAGGCAACTCACTCAACGCTTTTCCCATCAGCTTGGCGCCAACCACTATCTCGGTCATTGCTATGCCTGATCCCAAAGGTTGGAACTCAAGAACGCGTCTATCAAGCATTTTTCTCGCAACACGAATCCCCATATCGCGTTCTGGCATGATGATATGATCAGCGCCAATTTTTTGCAGGATCTTGGCGTGGAACTTATCATTAGCTTTAACCCACACAGACTTAACCCCTGCCTCCTTGAGCACTAAAGTCGTGAGGATACTCGCGTTAATGTCTGAACCAATCGCCACCATCACCATGTCATAGTCGCTTAGCTTTAGCTCTGCAACGGCGTCTTCATTGGTACAATTAGCAATCAGACCTTGGGTCACTATCCCCGCAGCGGCTTGAACTCGGTCTTCATTAAGGTCAATAGCCAATACTTGCGTTCCTGAATCTTGTAGTTCTTGGCAAACGGACAAGCCAAACCGGCCCAGTCCAATCACAGCAAATTGCTTATCAGCAAGTTTCATTGGTTTACCTTTTAATACGTTAAAATGCGCAAAGTTTGCGCTTTCGAAGTGGTGGGATCAAACACCAAATATCGATCCTGACAGTATTTTTACTACTCGAGCGGCAATCTCTGTCGGATAAGACTTAATTGCATGATTTTTATAACGTAGTATAGGTGTTCTCGTCCAACCTTTATTCTCAATTACAAGAACAACACATTATGCAAGAAGAGATCGCTCAACTGGCCGAAGAAGCCACACAATTTATCGATAAATGGGCAGGAAATATTCTGTTTATTACCGCAGCCAGCCTAGTCGCTTGGTTAGTTTGGTGTGTTGTTTACAATCGCCTCTATGCCTTAACGGAGAAAACCAAAATTCGCTGGGACGACCTAACGTTGGAAGCCCTACGAACCCCAATCACGCTGCTTATTTGGGGCTGGCCAGGCATTATTTCGTTAGGCTTTTTACTTGAAGGGTATTTCAATACCAAAGTCGACTGGTTAAGTACGCTAAAAATGATACTTATCCTCGGTGTCTGCTTATGGTTTATGTTGAGACTTGTCAGTAACATTGAAGAATATGTGATTGAACAGCAAAAGCGCGACGAAACCACGGTTCAGGCAATTTCAAAAATCGTTCGCCTGTTCTTTACAGTGATTGCGGCAATGACCGTTATGCAGTCATTTGGTGTCAGCCTTTCAGGGTTGCTCACATTCAGTGGTGTCGGTGGTTTGATTGTCGGTTTTGCGGCGAAAGACTTACTCTCCAATTTTTTTGGTGGAATGATTGTTCATTTGGAACGTCCATTCAAAGTTGGCGACTGGGTACGCTCTCCCGATCGCAACATTGAAGGCACTGTCGAACGTATCGGATGGCGTATGACGATTATTCGAACGTTTGACAAACGACCTCTGTATGTTCCTAACTCGGTATTTAACAATATTGTGGTAGAAAATCCGTCTCGCATGCTCAACCGCCGCATCTACGAGAACGTTGGAATTCGCTATGAAGATAGCCAAGTTCTTGCTGATATAGTTAGTGACATCAAAGAGATGCTGCAAAATCACGATGATATCGATACCAAACAAACCTTGATTGTCAACTTCAATGCCTTTGGCCCCTCATCGCTGGATATGATGGTCTATACCTTTACAAAAACAGTGAACTGGATTCGTTACCATGAAGTAAAGCAAGATGTCTTACTGCAAATTATGGGCATCATTGAGAAACACAAAGCATCCATTGCCTACCCTACGCAGACCATTCACATGGCTCCGCAACATGCAGGAATGGAATACAGTCAGTCGGAGGATAATTCATCTTCAACCTCGGAAAATAAATCTGAGGAACAAGGGCAACAATGACCTTCTGACACAGCGCCTGTCTCATCAGGCGCTGCTTTTTGTGAGTAACGAGCTCTAAAATATGCCGCCTCTCACACCCGCTTTGAAAAGCCCGTATCTCACCTAAGTAATAAAACTTAACCTAATGATTTAAAAATAAAAATATCATTAAAGGCTTGTTGGTGACCTTTGCCTAAATCAGGCCATTTTATCCATGATAAACGCATCAAAAATCGTAACGTAAGTTAACAAATAAACAGCAAATTAATTACACCCAAGAAACCTATCAGCAAGATACTGTGAGTCTGATCAGAGAAGATAAATTTGCACTATCCTCGCGAATGGAGTGTGAACTTTACTCAAGCTTTTTTTCTGTTCGAGAGCGAAAATATATCAGTGAATCATAAATTTAAGGCTTAACACTATGCTGTATTTAGAGTTTTTATTTTTACTCTTGATGCTTTATATCGGGTCACGTTACGGCGGGATCGGTCTAGGTGTCGTTTCGGGAATAGGTTTGGTCATTGAAGTCTTTATCTTCAAAATGCCTCCCACCTCGCCTCCCATCAGCGTGATGCTGATTATCTTGGCTGTCGTTACTTGCGCCTCTATTTTGGAAGCCGCTGGCGGCTTAAAATACATGCTACAAGTCGCGGAGCGATTACTGAGAAAAAACCCCAAACGCGTGACCTTAATTGCCCCTTTCGTTACCTACTCTATGACCTTCTTGCTAGGCACCGGGCACGCAGTCTATTCCATCATGCCTATTATTGGTGATGTCGCCTTAAAAAATGGGATTCGTCCTGAACGACCAATGGCATCGGCCTCTGTGGCTTCGCAACTTGGGATAACAGCGTCGCCAATCTCTGCTGCTGTCGTCTACTATCTAGCCCAGCTATCCAATATTCAGCATGAGATTACGTTAGTTTCGATTCTCTCCGTCACCATACCAGCGACATTATTTGGCACATTGTTAATGGCACTCTATAGCTTGAAACGCGGTAAAGAGCTGGCTGATGATCCAACCTACCAAGAACGCCTTAAAGACGAAGAATGGCGCAAGCGTATTGAAAGTACAACGGCGACCTCTCTGGATGAAAAATTACCAACCAGTGCCCGTAACGCAGTGCTTATTTTCCTTGCTTCACTGGTCACGATTGTCATTATTGCGATGCTGCCGGACGTTCGCACGATTGTCGAAGGTGAAAAACCGATTAGTATGGCCGTTGTCATTCAAATGATGATGCTGTGCTTCGGTGGCATTATTTTGCTGGTCACCAAGACTGATCCACGAAATGTGCCAAATGGTGTGGTATTTAAATCGGGTATGGTTGCCGCCATTGCTATCTACGGTATCGCATGGATGTCGGATACGTACTTTCAATACGCGATGCCCCAGTTTAAAAGTGGGATTGTCGAGATGGTAACGGACTACCCTTGGACCTTCGCTCTGGCGTTATTTATTGTATCCGTGGTAGTTAACTCACAAGCAGCAACCGCACGGATGATGCTGCCAGTAGGCTTGAGTTTAGGCTTAGACCCTGCACTGCTGATCGGTATTATGCCTGCTGTCTATGGTTACTTCTTTATACCAAACTACCCATCAGATATTGCAACGGTAAACTTTGATACTTCAGGCACAACAAAAATTGGGAAGTGGTATTTTAATCATTCATTTATGGCTGTAGGTTTGATTGCCGTCATCGGTGCATGCTGTTTGGGCTATGTGCTTGCACAGGTACTAATCTAACTCGCTTGTTCATGAAAAAAGCCAGCAAAGCTGGCTTTTTTTGTACTCAGAGAAGGCACTTCTTAAGGCACATTATAACCTTTAGAGGCAACCCAAACTCGATACCATTGCTCACGAGTTAACGTAAAATCTAGAGACTGGACAGCGGCTTCCACTCGCTCAATTTTACCACTACCAATAATTGGCAATGGTTTGGATGGCAACCGCATAATCCAAGCAAAAATCACTTGGTCAATCGACTGCGCACCAATTTCTTCTCGAATGGCGTCTAACTCGGCGCGTACTCGCTTGGCTTGCTCATCATTATTACTAAACAAACGGCCACCAGCCAAACACGACCAAGCCATTGGCTGGATCGACATCTGTTGGAGTAGATCCAACGTACCATCGTGTGCGACCTCAAAATTCAAGGGGTTAATTTCTACTTGATTGGTGACCAACGGCTTAGATAAACGCGATTGCAGTAAACTGAATTGAGCAGACGAAAAGTTTGAGACCCCGAAATGTTTCACTTTGCCAATTTTATACAGCTCCTGAAACGCCTCTGCGACCTCGTCAGCATCCATGAGTACATCCGGACGATGAATGAGCAATACATCCAATTGCTCTACATTCAGCCGCTGTAAAGCATTGTTCACCGACTCATAGATATGTGCTGCACTGGTGTCGTAGTGATTAATTTTGCGCTTAGGAAACTTGTCACTGCAAAGCTTGATATCACATTTAGTGACGATTTGAATTTGTTCACGCATACTTGGATCAAGCTTCAACGCCTCTCCAAATAACGCTTCACATTCATAGTTTCCATAAATATCGGCATGATCAACGGTGGTGACACCGAGATCGACATGTTGCTTTAAGAATGTAAGACGCTGCTGAGGGGTCAACCCCCAATCTGCCAGACGCCAATACCCCTGAACAAACCGAGAGAATTCTGGGCCTTGAGGGGCTATCGTCGTTGTGGGTACCATGTTGTTACCTCCATTTAATTTTGCCTAAGAGGTTATGCTTGTTTCTACACAAGCTCAACGTATACTGCGGATGAATTCGAACTGGAGTACGAAATTTGAGTTTCGCAGCACGTTTAAAGCAACTTATTGGTGAAGAAACCATCAGTGGATTCGCCCGGCGCGTCGAGCTTTCAGAAGCGCTTGTCCGCAAGTATCTGCGCGGCAGTGAACCTAGCCTGAGCAAAGCCAATCAAATCGCAATGAAAGCCAATTGCTCATTAGAATGGCTCGCAACCGGTTGTGGTTATTTCTATCGCCAAGCCGAGGTTGTCGATATCGAAGCCTATCAACGGGCTTATCAGCATGTTTTCGGTCAGTTACCAACCCAGATTGAGGATCATAGACAAATGATTGCGGGATACCAATACTTGCGAGCACACAAAAAAGCAGACGGTTTCCTTGACCTTCAAGCCATGCAACAGTTTCTTATTCGGCAAACCGCAGCCAAGGGCCAAGCTAAGTCGGCTGAAAACTAAAAAGCTCGCCAGTGGCGAGCTTTTTCTAATGTGCAAAACGTGCGACTAATCTCTGCGTAAATCGCTTTCCCTTATCACGATAAGCAAACCATAAATAGGTCGCTACAATAGAGAAAAATAGATAAGACAAAGCAAACACAAATGGCGAGGTGATAAGATTCTCAGAGATACCCCAACTTACCCCCACTACGGTTACTGTTAGCTTGGCGAACATCCCAAGACCAAGCAACAACAGCGCAAGCTGTGGGTAGCGGCTTGAGCGAAACGCGAACCAATAACACGTGCCAACGGCCAGGCTTGAGATCGAGAGCCCCAAGATAAAAGAGTGGAAATGTTCTGCGGAAGCAATTCCCCCAGACACAGACAGCAAACCAATCAGCAGCAATTTCATACAACACCTCGCAATAAACCGAATGGACAAATTTCAATTATGAAATCTTACTTTCCACCATTTTCGTCAGCTCTAGACAAAATTACAAGCCAGAAACGGTCGTTATAATTCACACTTTTTGCTTACAAAACAGATGTTAAATAAATGTTTTTGCGCTAATAAAAAACTTGTTAAGTAAGAACTGCTTCGCATCAACAATCAAGCGGAACAATTCTAATTTAACATTTGCATAACATCACAAGCCGCCAATTAAAATGTTTCAAGTTGTAACAGCACTTTTGAGGTATAAAAACTCGCCAATTCGGGAATACGGATGAATTAGCGCGCAGTAAACGACGTTCAATTTCGCTAAGTCACAGAAAGATGTGACGTTGTTCTGCTCTGTTTCAAAGTTGGAACCGTTGTGACATTGATATGAAATTCAGCACTCAAAAAACAAAAACATAACCTAGCGCATAAAACGAAGCGAAATCTGACTTTATTTAGCTTTTGCCGAGATATTTTAGTTGACTTAACTTAGCTGCTCTCTCAGACTAGACCGCAGCTAGAAATCGATTCATTGTCTACACCTGCGTTTCGTTGAGTTTCTTGTAACTCCTCAGTCGTACCGTACGCAATAGCAATCTACTTTTACGCGCTATCGTGCCTTTATCGGCTAACATTATTTTAACAGGATTTATATTATGTCTAATACAGTTACTGGAACAGTAAAATGGTTCAACGAAACTAAAGGTTTTGGTTTTATTCAGCAAGAAAACGGCCCTGACGTATTCGCTCACTTCAGCGCAATCACTGGCGACGGTTTCCGTACTCTAACTGAAGGCCAAGCTGTTGAGTTCAGCGTAACTCAAGGTCAAAAAGGCCCTCAAGCTGAAAACATCAAAGTACTTTAATTTTAAAGTAGCTTTAAGTTTTTAAAAAAATAGCCAGCATTGCTGGCTATTTTTGTTTTTACCCTGCATTTACTCTCTACGCAATCCACATTAGCATATCAACAAATTTCCCCGTGATGACCTTGCAATGAATACACTTGAACATCGCCTTCATCAGCTCAATATTTTAGAATCGAGTCCCTTTCCTGCAGATAGCCCATTGTGGCAGGCATTTATTGAGCAAAATAGTGCGCTTTTTGAGCGCGCACAAGCTAATAAGGATGATAACAATGTGCTACTTGGACTATTGACCAAAGCACACATTGAAGCGATGGCAATGGTTGAGAACCAGGGCCAATCTGCGGCCCATGTTTTCGATGCCATTAAACAAAACCTAGGTGATGAGCACCAAGATAAATTTGAACTCCATTCAGAGCAGCAACTGCTACTTATTACACATGCTTGGATTTACCTACAAGGGTATTTAGCACTTGATTTTAGCCTTGCTAACGATCATGCACGTCATACCGCCCAAATACTCACACAACATTTTTCCGGTGACCTCGAAGTACGCCGAAGCAACTTCATGCAAAGTTACTACCTAGGAAAACAAAACACCTCTCAGCAACGTTCTTGGCTTCAACGTATCTTCGCTTGGTTCAAAGATTAACGCCTTAAATTCCTCTCCTTTTCCCAAAACTCACTACTGCAAATTCCTTCTCTCAATGTTTAATCGCAAATTTATCGGATCTTAATATAGAGACTTATTTTCACTGATTATTTATTGAGCTCCTTATAAGATACTAACACTACGCTGACATGGAATTGACTTGTAAACATAATGGAGCAAGGTAGTGCAATTTAGAAAGGATATAAATGGATTACGCGCAATAGCGATTATTTCGGTAATGCTATTTCATTTCAATTCAAGTTGGATGCCCGGCGGGTTTGCTGGTGTTGATGTATTTTTCGTGATTTCTGGTTTTTTAATGACAGGAATTATATTTAGAGGCTTTGACAAAAATAATTTCTCTATTGTCACCTTTTATGTTGCTCGCGCCAATAGAATTATTCCTGCTTTAGCGGTGCTGTGCATTGTACTACTGATATTTGGCTGGTTTTATTTGACCGCCTATGACTATAAAGCATTAGGCAAACACGCAGCGAGTAGCATTACCTTTGTGTCTAATATCGTCTATTGGCGAGAGGCTGGGTATTTTAGCGCCTCTTCTTTGGAAAAATGGCTATTACATACTTGGTCACTATCGACAGAATGGCAGTTTTATATACTTTATCCGTTAGTGCTGGTAACGCTGAAAAAATTTATCTCGGTGAAATCCATAAAAGCGCTTTTGGTTGCAGTAACCTTATTGGGTTTTCTCTTTTGTATTCTGGTCAGTTATCAGTGGCGAACACCTGCTTACTACCTATTCCCTAGCCGAGCGTGGGAAATGATGGTGGGCGGGCTTGCCTATCTTTACCCATTAAACATCAACAATAACAAGAGTAAAAAATCCTTGGAACTGATCGGTATCGCACTGATTATCATGAGCTATTTCTTGTTATCTAAGCAAAATTTCTGGCCGGGTTACCTTGCCTCTATTCCTGTTACCGGTGCTTTCTTGATCATTCAAGCACAACGGAATGACAGTTTCATCACGGGTAATATTATCTTTCAATACTTAGGCAAATGGTCATATTCCATCTACCTCTGGCACTGGCCAGTTGTCGTCGCCATCCACTATTTTGCTCTGAGCCATACTTTCATTTATGCTGGTATTTTGCTCTCTGTGCTCTTGGGATTTTTAAGTTATTATTTTATCGAGCGAGTCAAACTAACGTCACAATTAAAAACCACAAAGGACTATTTACGCTTTAAGCCCGGCTATATGGTTTTTTCACTGGCCATCGTTGGGCTGGTCGTTATCGCCAATAATGGTTTCTTATCTCGATATTCAAACGACTTAAGACAAATTAACCAAAACGCCATCACCGCTATTTCTGATTGGCAATACCCTGACCCTAATTTAAAAATTGGTGACAACCACATTCGTTTTATTAAAGGAACGTCTGATAAGAATATCTTGTTCATTGGTGCAAGCCATATAGAGCAAACCTACCCTTACGTAGCAAGCTTTGGCAGTGAATATAATATTTATTACGATACAGCAGAAGGCTGCTTTGTTTCCCCATCCTTCGTCAATCCAAAGTGGAGCTGCCTCAACATTCAGAATTATCAAGCGCTCTTTGATGAAGTGAAGTTTGATAAAATTGTCACCTCTTTTTATGGGTTTGATGGCTATTTATCAGACAGCGAGATCATCAAGAATCAGCAAATACAAAAACGGATTTCTGAATATAATACCTTTCTAAAATTCGTAAAAAATAAATCTCAAGAAGTGTTTGTTATCTTAGGTGAACCCAAAGGACCAGAGTTTGATCCAAAAATGTCAACACGCAGGAATTTAAAACGGTTCATTACTAAACAACAAGCCAAAGAAAACTACACCCTGCATTACACTGCACTGGAGCAGATCCCCGAGGCGGCGGATGTGGTCAAAATCGATCCTATTGATTTCTTATGCGATGATGTCTGTCAGGTGATGGATAGTAACTTCAATTACTATTACAAAGACGCAAATCATATGAGGCCATGGTACGCGAAAAAACACTTAAGCTACCTAGACCCAATCATTGAATAGCGCAATTTTGTACAAACCCCATCCAGGCATTTGTTGTACACTGCATAACAACGTTCAGGGATGGTGAAGAATGAAAGATTATCAACAAAAAACGTGCAAAGAAAAGGCTGACTTTCATCGTTCTGAAGCGCTCGGTGGAATCGAAATGCTGGAAGCGCAGTATCACACTCAAACGTTTTCACGTCATAGCCATGAAGGCTTTACTATCGGGGTTATCGAGCGGGGCGCTCAGCGCTTTTATCGAACGGGGGGTAATCATGTCGCTCCGAAAAATAGTATTATCTTAGTGAACGCAGATGAAGTTCATACGGGTCATTCAGCCGTAGCTAGCGGTTGGGCATATCGTGCGCTCTACCCCCTTCCTCAGCTGTTTGAACAAATCGCAGAGCAAATGGGTCAAACACATCTTGGAGCCCCCTATTTTCCACAAGCCGTGGTTGACGATCCCGTATTAGCCACCCAGTTTCGCCTTGCCTTTGAGGCATTAAGACGTTCACATCACCGTTTAGAACGAGATACCTTAATCTATCAAAGCTTAGTTAGCCTATTGAGCCGCCACGCAAAAGTACGTAGGTCAGCCAAAGGAATCAACTCGACACCAAGGCTGCTACTCGTAAAAGAGTTCCTTGATGATTTTCCTCAACAGGATGTTTCACTTGAAGAACTCGCGGATATGGCTGCACTTAGTCCTTTTCATTTTATTCGAGCGTTTAACAAGCAGTTTGGATTGTCACCGCATGCATACCAGATTCAATCGAGGCTGAGACATGCGCAATCTTTGCTAAAGTGTGGGGTGCCAATCATCCATGCGGCCCACCAAAGCGGGTTTCATGATCAAAGCCATTTTCACCGTCATTTCAAACGTGCTATGGGTATCACGCCCAAACAATATGGGTTACATTAGAAATAATTGCATTATAAATTAGCAAGTTACTAATTCAGCACTTTAGATTGAATGCGCTTAAATACTCCCTCTTTTGTATCAGGAACACGCATGAGCAGTACGGCCTCA
Source organism: Vibrio sp. AK197 (assembly GCF_053903115.1). Taxonomy (NCBI): domain Bacteria; kingdom Pseudomonadati; phylum Pseudomonadota; class Gammaproteobacteria; order Vibrionales; family Vibrionaceae; genus Vibrio; species Vibrio sp. AK197. Next base: position 225,873 of record NZ_CP096429.1, on the reverse strand, counting down.
CAACATCCCGTATCATTATCAAAAAGTCGGCTATTTTGGAAAGGGACGATTGCGATGCTTCCTCTCACCATCGCCGTTTTACCTTGGGGCCTATTAGCAGGGTCCTTTGCTGCACAATCAGGCTTGACGTTTGTTGAGAGTCAGGCACTTTCCGCCATTTTATTTGCAGGCGCCGCACAATTAGTCGCCACTGGCATGATAAAAGCCGGCGCAGGGCTTACAACAATGTTGCTCACAACATTGTTTATTACTTCCCGTCACCTGCTGTACAGCGTTTCCATGCGTGGGAAAATTAAGGACCTTTCTACCCCTTGGCGACTCACATTAGGATTCTTACTGACTGATGAATTATTTGCATTATGTGGAAAGCAATCCCATCAGGAATTTCACCCTTGGTTCGCCTTAGGGGCAGGGGCTAGCTTTTATCTATGTTGGAACATCGCGTCTCTCATCGGGATTTTGGCAGGAAATTCCATACCAGAGATGGACCAATGGGGGTTAGAATTTGCGGTCGCCGCGACCTTTATTGCGATTGTTATCCCCACAATAAAAAGCAAGCCGGTATTGGTTTCCGTCACCGTGGCCTTGTTTCTATCCGTGGCCTTATCGCTGATCGAACTACCTGGTGCATTAATTATTTCGAGCGTTACAGCAATGCTCGCGGGTTATTTAACGGAAGTATGGGGAACGAACCGCTCATGATTCTACTGGCAATTTGTCTGATGGCCGTCATCGTATTCATCAGCCGTTATCTGTTTCTAGAACCGAAGTTACCTATAAAGCTCGGCACTGAGACTCATCGGCTGCTTAATTACTCTAGCCCTGCCGTACTTTCTGCCATATGGGCTCCTATCGTCTTCGCGCCTTCGGGAGAATTAGATTTGAGCGTAAGCAATCCATTTTTGCTCGGCGCTGTCATGGCAGCACTCATCGCTTGGAAAACCCACAATGTATTACTGACGACCGTGTTAAGCATGACAGGATTTTTGATCATCAAATTGGGCGTGTTTTAATCGACCGCCCATTCAACTTCGACCAATGTAAAGTCACCGACTTTGAGTCTAGCGAGGAACACGTCACCACGGTGGACTTCCCCGACTCCTTTTGGGGTGCCTGTCATCACAACGTCCCCATCACACAAGGTACTGAAGCTTTTTATCTCATCCAAAATCGTATGAGGTGGATAGATCATCTGCTTGACTTCGCCATATTGCACGCGTACACAATTGATTAAAAGCTCCAATTGCAATTCATCAATATTAACGCCTTTTAAAGGAACAAATCGGCTTAGAACAGCAGAGCCATCAAAGGCCTTAGCACGTTCCCAAGGTAAGCCTTTCTCTTTTAATTGAGATTGAAGGCGGCGTTTAGTCAAATCTAGCCCCACTCCGACGGCATGAAATTCGCCTTTCTTCACCACGAAACATATTTCTGCTTCATAGTGATTCGGCTCATCTAAGCCCGCTTTCAGTTGATTTGATATCGCTGTCGCTGGCTTATTAAACAGCACCATTTGTTGAGGAATAGCGTTATTAAGCTCTTGAATATGTTCTAAATAATTTCGACCAACGCAAACCACTTTGGTTGGTTTAATCCTCTTTTCTCCAACACGGATATCATACATCTTTGTTCTTCCCTGAATAAATAGCAGCCACATCCTATCCTAGCGGTGGCGGGTTAAAATATCGATTTACTCGCGATAAAACTACGATCATGCCCCAAAGTTTTTTAATACTTTCAAGCACAAAGCTTTTAATTGAAGCATTTCATCCACGTCTAATCCAAACTGGCAAACCATCTGCTCTGGCACATTGACCGCTCTAAGCTTCAGCTGTTCCCCTTGTTCGGTCAGTAACAGGACTCTTATCCGTTCATCACTCTCACTACGCTTTCTCTCTACATAGCCTTTGGCTTCCAAGCGCTTTAGCAGAGGCGTCAAGGTTCCTGAGTCAAGATGTAGTTTTTCTCCTAAGGCTTTTACGCTGATTCCGTTTTGTTCCCAAAGTACCATCATCGTTAAATACTGCGCGTAGGTGAGATCCAACTCATCAAGCAGTGGACGATAGGTACGAATAATCGCGTTGGCGGCACTGTACAAGGGAAAGCAAACTTGGTTGTCCAGCAGTAGTAACGGCGATTCATGGTCTGATGATGAGGATTCAGGAACGCAGCGGCTCATAAAAGCTCCAATTAAGTTGTGCACAATATACTCAACAAAAGTATCTCAAAACCCAACCTCAGTGGCTAGCCCTAAATGCTCACCAATATTCATCACAGTGAATATTGTTCTTAATGTAGTCATCAAGACGACACACAATTGCCACTGTTATATCACTGAAAAGCAATAAAAAGTTAATAGTTTATGGCTACCTTGAACACGTTCTTAAAGAGCAGGATCGCTCTAAAGTTTACGTCCATAAGGTTAAAGCAAAAATGAAAAAGTCTACTATTTCTTCAGCAGTGTTACTCACGTTATTTTCTGGTTCAACTCTCGCCGCGACGGTCTACAAAGATGATGCCAGCGAGCTAAAAATTGGCGGCCGTGCCGAGGCACGATTCAATGTTTCAGATAACAATGAGGACGCCAATAACAGTACATTTAAAGATAAATCACGTGCTCGTGTGAATTTGAAGGGAAAAACTCAACTCGATGACACCCTGTACGGTTTTGGTAAATATGAAGCCGAGATGGATACTGATGAAGACATCACTAACCGCTATGTATTTGCGGGCCTCGGTGGCACTTTCGGTGCCGTTTCTTACGGTAAACAAGACTCTGCACAAGTCCAAATCACCGATTTAACCGATACAATGGCCACGTTTGGTGCCGATGCCGCTGACCTAGTCGCTGGCAACAAAGATAAACGTGAAAACAACTTTTTCTACTCTGGTGAATTCAATAACCTAACGATTCAAGCAAACTACATTGCCGCTCGTGAAAAAGATGGTGACAGCTACGGAATGTCCGGTTTATATGCCTTTGATTTTGGTTTAAAGCTTGGTGCGGGTTACGTTGCGCAAGATACCGCCGATGATACAGATAGCCAGTTCAACTTAGCGGCTGAATATAAGGTGCAAGCTCTGACTCTCGCCGCCCTTTACGGGATTGGTAGCATTGCTGATGAAGATGCAACAGCTATCGAAGCAAGCGCTAAATATAAAATCGGTAAAACGACACTGGTGGCTGTCTACAACTATCAAGAAATTGATGATACCGACACGGAAGACAACTTTGCTGTTGAAGCCGTTTACAAGTTCAACGGTAACTTACGTACCTATGCAGGTTATAAATTCGAGCAAATTGATAATCTTGATGATCAACTTCAAGCGGGTATCCGTTACGATTTTTAAACCATTGAATATTGATGTGAGGTGAAGTGCGCACCACAAACCCCTCTAATGCACCATATTGAAGCAACATTTCACCAAAATTGCTCCTAAAAATAGGACGTTAGGTAGAAAAATGACCGTTTATGGCGGATTTATGGGGTTTTAAAAGTTGGCACGCCACCTGCATTAATATAATTACAAATGCTCGGCAGCGTTTGTGCTTCTTTTTCGTAGTGGGGAAACCCGTGGCAGAAACTACGAACCATTCATGTTCTTTACTCCCCTTTTTTAAGGGGAGTTTTTTTTACCTGTAATCTTAAGCGATGGCGCTCAGACCGACCGCCGACCACATCACATAATGATTATCGCCTTTATCTCACGCCGTCCAAAATATTCTCACCTTTGAATTTGACACATTTTTTTGTGCTATCTCATTTAACAACCTCCATAATGAGTAGATGAGTGAAATAAAAATCTCCGCTCACCGTTCTTTATCAGAAGTGCAGATAACGAGGTACATCCATGGCAGACCCAATCAATATCACACTCTACCGCTGGGCAGGACATTGGGGCCCATTTAAAGTCAAAATTCCATGTGGGGAATGCACACTGACAAAAGACATTCTCAATGACACATTCGATAATGAACTGTTTGGTATACCGATTCGTTTAACCGAAAAAGATTGGCTTTCCTGTTGGTGGCAACCATTGAAACGTGGAGCCTGGCATGCGCCAATTGTAATGGTCGAAAACAAAGTCATTAGCCAAGGGGAAGCGCTAAACCGGGGAGTCCTTGTGCAAGCCGTTATTGAGAAATGGTCTAAACGAGATACTCTGCGTGGTAACATCATTTATGGCAAAGCGCATTGCCCATTTTGTATTGAAGCAAAACAGATGCTGGATGAAGCCGGGATTAACTATGAGTATCGTGATGTGGTTAATGATAGCCAACACCTATATCGAATGATCCCCGAGGTTAAAGCGATTATTGGCAACAAAACACCGGTCACGGTGCCGCAAATTTGGCTTGAAGACCACTATGTGGGTGGAGCGAGTGATTTAAAACTTTGGATAGAAAAAAAGGGAACACAGTACTTCCCGAATAATGTCGTGGCTATCACCCACCCAAAATCTCACTCTCGTTAGCATTAAACAAAAAACCCAGCAATTTCGCTGGGTTTTAAGATTAAAAAGATGGTAGCAATTGCTTGAACTCAAACTGACGAGCCTGCTTCCACCAATTTTTTAGAGTAGACTGTTTTTTCGTCGAGCTTTTCGTGTGATGGTTCTCAATCATGCCCTGTTTGACGAGCATTTGACCCAAATATGCATTGCAAAAATCGTTGTTCATTATAATTTGCTCCTCTTAACTGCTTAAGAGTGATTATAATCACATTTTTAACAAAAACAATACTTAAATCACATTTTAGGCTCTTTTTTCTTGACGATATGTTTTTCCAGCAACTTGATACGTCTCTTTGCGTTTAATATCAAATTGGGAGTCAAAGAACCAAGCAACAAATCGAATCAAATCATCCCCCTCATTCATCACGTGCTCAACATACTCTTGCTCAACACCTTGATCGTCCTTTTCAATTGAAATGTGATAAATTCGTCGCTCACCTTCGATTTCAGCCAACGAAAATTGACCAGTCAAGGAATGAGCAGCAGAAGCCACTTCAGTGTCCTCACTGTTTTTAAGTACGGCAAGCGCGCTAGGCAAATTCTGTTCTTCTAATAAGCGTTTAACCAACGCGACAAATTCATTGTGCTGCATAACCTGATTTCCTTGGGATGTTTTGCGGCATTCTATCAGTACCTTCCGGGTATTCAAGCCTCTGTGTCTTGAGATGAACACCCATAAGCGACTATGACTATTGCCTTTTGTGTGATAATACTTAGAAATGGAAACATATTCATTCCACAAAGGACGAAGCAGGAGATTATGGATTGGATCCAAAGTGTCAGAAGCTATATCGCAGTTGTTGATGAAAGCAGTTTTAATGGGGCCGCGCGTAAACTTGATACCACAAGCTCGGCAATCAGTAAGCGTATCCACTTACTGGAGGAAAGAATTGGTGTTCAACTTTTAAAGCGAACAACACGATCAGTCACACAAACGGAAGCAGGAGCGCTGTTCTATCAGCGTGCCAAAGGACAATTAGACAGTTGGCAGTCTTTGATTGATGAGACGCGCTCAGTAAATCAAACCCCCGCTGGGTTATTGCGCATCGGTGCAACGCTTGCCGTCGGCTCTAAGTTCTTAGTTCAGTATCTTGATGACTTCTTGCACAAATACCCAGAAATTCGCATCCAACTCACGACCACTACGCCCGGGCAACTACCTGAATTACGTCTCGATTTATTTATCAGCCGTGAGATTGAGCAATTAAATTCGTTAAGCTATAAAGCGACCGCTCTGTTTGAGCACAAAGCTGGCTTTTATGCGTCACCGAGTTACATTGCCAACTATGGTGCTCCCCAAACCATACAAGAGCTGGAACAGCACAACTCACTGATCTGGGGAGAACGAACACAACGAGAGATCAAATTATCAGGAGGCGAGCGCATCACATTGAGTGGGAATTTTGCCACTACCAACCCAGAAGCTCTATTTTACGCAGCAAAAAATGGCATGGGCATCTTGCTGACCAACGATGTAATGATCAAAGAGGATCTTCAGCTAAACAAGCTGACTCGCATATTACCCGCCATTCACGCTGATGAAGCTACCGTGTATGCGTATTATCCAAAACTGGAATACCAGCATACACGCACGAAATTGTTTTTAGACTATCTAAAACAACGCCTCAATGAAGAAAATTAGATAAAACATAATCTTATAATCTAAACTTAACAATCCTGCCGGGAAGTTGAAAAAAGACAAATGCTATACCATAGTAATTATGGTGCATATGATTGTTATTCTTAACAATGCTTTTTAACGACCGCGTGGGTGCTTAGATATGACGAATAATTCACAACTCACTAGTACGATTGATCTTTCTGTTGTGAACGAAACTCTGATTCTAGATGGCGAAGAACTATTGCAAAAAGTTACCTATGAATTGCATCGTCATCTTGGCTCTTTTTGTACCGTAATATTTGATATTGATAAGTTTCATTCCAAAGCAAGACCTTTAGCGTGTTCAAGCCAAGATAACGCAAATAAAGTTTCGGCCTTTTTTGTTCGCGGCACGGCCAGTGAGCATGTTATTAACTCCGGTCAAACAGTGAGTATTTACCGTTCAGGGCTTAAAGAAATATTCAAAAAAGATGACTACGTACAGAGCCATCAATTGGAAGGCTATGTCGGTGTGCCACTGAAAACAAAAGCCGGCGAGATCATCGGCATCCTAGTGTCGACTTTCGATTCGACCATCGATGAGGAACAAAACGTCATTTTTCATCACCTACTTTTTGCGAATGTGGTGGTGCATAGCCTTCGCTCTAAATGGCTATCTGCACGCTCGGATAGCTTAGTTAATCAACTCAGTTACGAAGTCTCACACGACAATTTAACTGGCTTAATGAATCGCAGTTTTTTGTCAGACAAGCTCGAATATTACGCTGCAAATAGTAAAGAAAACTTCACGCTTGCTTATCTGGATATTGATAACTTTAAGTCAATCAACGATCTCTACGGCAATTACATTGGTGACCAAATTATCCGATTTGTGGCTAACACTATCTTGCAATCCGTGCCAGAAGATCAACTCTCATTTCGTATAGCTGGTGATGAATTTGCATTCATTACGTTTTCCAGCGACCCACTGGCGATATGTTCAAACATCATAGATAAATTGGACGCCGGCTTTATTGACTCTTCACACAACATAAAAGTTAGCATTAGCATCGGTGTAGCTCGTAAAGTGGATACTCATCAAACGGCAGATCAATTAATTCTCAACGCGACTTTAGCACTGAAAGCGTGTAAGCAGAATCGTACCAATAAAATTCAATGCTATGATACCCACCTAAGCGCTCAATACTACCGAAGAACCATGGTCATTGACGCATTGAGAAATGAGCTGAACAACCCCCTCTCTGCCGACAGCGAAATTTATGTACTGGTACAACCCATTGTCGATAAAAACGATCCTAAGTGGCGCCACTACGAGATTCTTGCTCGCTGGCATAGCAAAACGCTTGGTGCCATCTATCCTATGGAATTTATAGAAGCTGCGGAGCAATCAGGGTTGATTGTCGATCTAGGAGAACGAATTATAGAACTCGCTTGCGAAGCCAAAAAGCAACTTGAGGAAGGACTAGGTCATACCGTTAGGCTAAGTCTCAACTGTTCAGCCCATGAACTGAATGACTCTGCTCGCTATTTAGACCATTTGTTACACACTATTAATAAATTTCAATACGCGCCAAGCGATTTTACGATTGAACTGACTGAAACGGTCTTATTGACCCAAACCAGTGAGGCCCGCAAAATTTTGGACCGTTTACGTAGCCTTGGGTTTACTGTTGCTTTGGATGACTTTGGTACAGGTTACTCAAGCTTAAACTATATCCACAGTTACCCCATTGACTGCATAAAAATCGATGCGACTTTTGTACGCAACATGTTGTGTAACGAGACATCAGAACGAGTGGTATGGCTGATCATTCAACTGGCAGAACAACTGAAAGTGTCTTTAGTCGCTGAAGGTGTTGAGACGAAAGAAGCTTTAGAGAAACTTCATGATATGGGTTGTAAAAAAATTCAGGGTTATTATTTTTCCAAGCCAGAAACGCCCTCCAGTTTAATACATCATCTGAGAGACTCTGGCATAACCCCTAAGGCCTCAAATCAATAGCCCCCAATGGAGGCTATTTTATTCGCTGCCGCTTATTAGCTGGCTGGAGGAGTATCACCTTGGCTTGCGAGTTGGAGCTCCTGCGCTTTTAGCATTTGGTCTAACTCATCACGACGTGATTTAAACGCAGTCATCTCTTTTTTCGGTACTGAACTGGCCATTGGGATATTAGCGGTCACAGGATTAACAGGGCGTCCTCGAACAATCAGCTCATAGTGGATATGAGGCCCAGTCACTCGGCCAGTTTTCCCAGACAAACCGATACGTTGACCACGCGTCACTTTCTGCCCTTTATGCACTAAAATTTTGCTCAGGTGAAGATAGCGCGTTTTGTATGTATTACCATGTTGGATAACAACGTAGTTCCCCGCATAAGGGTGTTTGCGCGTCATAATAACCACGCCATCCCCTGTGGCTACAATGGGAGTCCCCGTCGGCGTTGCCCAGTCGGTTCCGTTATGTGGCGCGATACGTCCAGTCACTGGGTGCCTACGATTAGGATTAAAACTTGAACTAATACGATAATTTCCAGCAACAGGGCGGCGCTGAAACGCTCGCTGCAAACTTTCACCATTTTTATCGTAGTATTGACCATCGGAATGCAGGTAAGCACTCCATACTCGACCACGGTTAAAAAGTTTCACGGCTTGAATTTCACGATTACCAGTTAATGTATCGCCAACATATTGTCGAGACTGAACCAGTTCAAATTTGTCACCTGCACGCAAATCGCGAGCAAAGTTAACCTTATCTTTAAGCAGAGCCACAACCTGCTCAATTTCTGCATTCGTTAGGCCAAGTTTTGCCACTGATTGAGAAAAACTACCATGAATCTCGCCAACCAAAGGCAATTCCTTCCAAACTCCAGGAATTTTTACATCTTTATATTCGTACGTTCCATCATCCAAGCGTGTATAAACGACACGTTCTACAACGCTGAATTCCAATTCCATTTTTTGCAGGCTAACACCATTTTCTGAGCGCCAAAAGCGCAATGTGTTACCTGGCTTCAAGGTATCTAAAGCAAGATAGTTTAAGTCCGTCTCCATGACTTTCATTAAGTCACTGTAACCAAAACCAAGCTGTTCAAAGATTTTGCTTAGGCTATCACCTGGCTGAATCACATACTCATAATCTGGTAAGTGATAAATATCCGCCGCGTCAGATAGCAAAATGTTATTGACGATTTCGGTTTCTGGGAGAGAGAGTTCGACTGTACCTTGAAGGGAAGATTCGGTAAGTGCAACAATTCCAATAGCAGCAGCGATAGGAAAACTTAAAAGTGCCGTCAATTTCAGTAATGGCAACTCAGTAAAACGAGTTGTGATAGATTTGGCGTTCACACTCTATCCTTGCTTATCATCTGGATTGAAAAGCATAAGATTACGGATTTTTATAAAAAAGTCACCTTTGAGATAGGTGATGTTGATAAAAAAAAGGCGAATCAACGCCTTTTTTTTAGATGAAAATCACCGATTAGTGATCTATTTATCTCTATTATCAGAAGGTTATTTTATTCATAAGTTGAAACAAGCCCATTATCAGAACCAAATCCATTTGGTCTATATAAGTCCGCCTGAGGGTCATTGACCCAGCGCTGGTCATCGATTAAGTAGCGAAACTCGAATTGACTGTCTTTGGGTAAGCGAGTTTTAAAGCGAAATGTTTTTCCTTTTCCGGTACGTCGCATCGCGATTGGCTGCCAATCTGAAAAGTCCGCGACCAGCACTGCGCTGCTGTCTACTTGTTCTTCTGGTAACTCAAAGGTCACTTCAACTTCATCTTTCGTTTTAAAAAAGCGTTTATTAATCATTTCCAACTCCAAGTCGTAGTACACAATAACTTACCCAGGGTGACTGGGTGCAAGTGGCAGCAAAGTAACGATTAAACAGTGCCCTCACTCTATTTCGAGCCTCTTATTGGTACCACTGAGGTATGGGCTCACATGAAAAAGTATAGTGAGACTTAGTTTACCCTCTACACAAATTAATTTGATGTACATCACGCTCTGAGAGTTAACAAAGGATGAAACCCGATTTAAACAGGGTAAATGAATAAAAGTCGCTGTGTATGACTGTCGCGGCTTTAACTCGTAAACCCATCTCGACGCCATAGACTATGCCTTAGATCAATGTAAAGCTTGAGTTATGACTACTTTTATCACTTCGCTCTCGTTATAATTTGTGCGCTTTTTTAAGGAGTGTTACTTGATTTCACGATTACCAAAATGGGTTGAATACGGCGCTTTTTTACTTGCTCTGCTGGCAGGATTAGTCAATGCAATAGGTTTGCTTGGCTTTCAACATCAAGCCGTCTCTCATCTATCTGGCACGCTCACGCTTCTAGGAACTCAACTGGGTGTCGATAATCACAGTGCCCTACATTTGCTAATGATTGTCTTAAGCTTCCTGATGGGCGCGATGTTTAGCGGTTGGTTGATCGAGAATACCGCGCTTAAGCTCGGCCGCCGGTACGGCGTCGCATTGTGTGTCGAGGGAGGGCTGCTGGTTGTCGCCCTCAAGTTGTTAGATATTGATCTATTGACTGGGCAATATTTCGCATCAGCGGCTTGTGGCTTACAAAACGCCATGATCACAACCTTCAGTGGCGCTGTGATTCGTACTACACATATGACTGGTATTTTGACCGACATCGGTTTAATGCTCGGCGCTCGCTTACGGGGCGAAGCGTTTGATTTTCGCAAAGCGAAATTATTCTGCTTTATTTTATTGGGCTTTATTGGTGGCGGATACGTTGGCGCGAAACTGTTTGAACATCATCACAATGACGCACTAGCAGCACCCGCGGCCATGGCATTTTGTTTAGCACTTGCCTATTGGAGCTACCTGCTTTTCCTCTCATTTCGCCGTCGTGACATTTGAAACAGAATGACAACCTGTATAACATCCATGATACAAAATCACTAAATATCTTTAGTAAACCACCAATTACACTGAATAATTAACTTAGATTAATGAATAGTGTTGCTAGAAATACAAAATACAGGTAATCTCGCGACCCTGATTAAAAATGGATGTTTAGTGAATAGATATGCCACGGTTGGCTGATATTGACTAGTTGTAACATGAGTGACACGATGCAAGACAACACACAATCCCTTGAGAAAACAAGGACAAAAACGCACTTCTGGACATTTTTGATTCCCTCTTTGTTAGGGGTATTTCTGTTTATGTGCCCTATTCGCTATCAAGGGGACATCACTATTCCAGTTGCAGTGCTTGCCAAATCAATTCAAGCGCTGCTTGGTGACCATTTGGTGACCTTAGTAACGGTTATCATCGCCTTTATGTCGGTGGCATCGTTATTGACTCGCATTCTAAAACCTCGCTTTATTGCTGAGCGTCCATTCTTAAACAGCCTATTTAATCCATCACTATTATGGCTAACTGTACGTTTAATAGGCGGCATCGCTGTTGTCGCAACCTTCTTCCAAGTTGGCCCTGAATGGGTATGGGAGGAAAATACTGGCGGATTGGTATTAGAAGGATTACTTCCAACCTTGTTCTCAGTGTTTATTTTTGCTGGCTTACTCCTGCCATTACTTCTGAACTTTGGATTACTGGAGTTATTCGGTACGCTTCTCAGTAAAATTATGCGCCCACTGTTTAACTTACCAGGCCGCAGCGCCATTGATTGTATTGCCTCTTGGTTAGGTGACGGTAGCGTCGGCATTTTACTCACAAGCAAGCAATATCAAGAAAAATTTTATACCCAGCGTGAAGCAGCGGTAGTGGGAACAACGTTCTCAGCGGTTTCTATCACTTTCAGCTTAGTTGTCTTAGCACAAGTCGAATTAGAGCACCTTTTCTTGCCATTTTACGGGGCGATTTGCCTTGCAGGGCTTGTAGCCGCGGTGATTATTCCACGCTTACCACCACTCAGTTTAAAGAAAGACCACTTTGTTGACGGTAGCAAACCTCAATCAGATGCAGATGCGATTCCTCAAGGACACTCAAGTTTCTCATGGGGAATGAACCTCGCACTTCAAAAAGCCAGCAATGTCGGTTCGTTTACCAGTATCTTTAAAGAAGGCTTAAAAAATGCGGCAGACATGGTATTTGGCGTATTGCCTGTCATTATGGGAATGGGGACGATTGCATTGGTTATCGCCGAACACACCTCCGTGTTTGCTTTTCTAGGGCAGCCATTTGTGCCATTTTTAGAGTTACTTGGTATTCCAGAAGCAGTTCAAGCATCACAAACCATGGTTGTAGGTTTTGCCGATATGTTTATCCCAGCAATTCTGGCTGCTTCCATTGACAATGAAATGACTCGCTTTGTTATTGCTGCCATGTCAGTCACTCAACTTATTTATATGTCGGAAGTTGGTGCGCTGCTGCTAGGTAGCAAGATTCCAGTTAATATTTTCGAACTGTTTGTTATCTTCCTACTTCGTACTTTAATTACGCTGCCGGTAATTGCAGGGGTCGCACATTTGATTTTCTAACCTCTACAAAAATAACGAAAAAAGGCTCCTTATATGGAGCCTTTTGCTTATAAGACATCTATTTTTAATATTAATTGCGTCAATTAATAATTTGCTTGTCGATAAAACACACATATACTAGGCGACCACAAGTCAAATAATAAAAAAGTGGTAAGACCTTACAATGAAATGGATAGCCACATTAGCATTGTTCCTTAATACAATGGCTAATGCCTCGATGTTTTCTGTTACCGTCGGAGACAAGACGCAACAACTTAGTATCGAACAGCTAGAAGTACTTTTTCCTTCTGAGAATATTTCAACAACCCTTCCTTGGTATACGGGAAGCCGTACCTTTACGGGTATACGGCTACTGGATTTACTTGATTACCTTGACGTCACTCCAGATGAAGGGGTGAACTTTCACGCTCTCAACGACTATACCTCTTACACTTCGTGGCAAGATATCCAAGATTACAATCCGTATTTGGTGTTTAAAATGAACGGACAATATATGCGTATTCGAGACAAAGGGCCGCTGTGGTTTATCTACGATTTAGCAACCTACCCTCAATTAGACACCGCCGATTACCGACAACAGATGATTTGGCAAATTTCTGGGTTAACGATTAAATAGTATGCTAACTCAACACGCGAACAATCAATTTACCGTCGGTCACTCCCGAGCTAAAACCTTATTAATCATGTTATCACTGGTGTTGTTCGTCGCGAATATCTATTTTCTCTCTGCGACAAGAGACTTGGCACGAAGCTATTCTGATAGGCAAAACCAAGCTACTTGGTTTCTATTTCAGCTAAGTAAAGAGTTCTCAGAACTCATTGCCTCAGCTCCGTATGCTCATGAAAGTGAGGAAAACCTCAATCATACCTTACTGAAATATGAGCTTACTTGGAGCCGATTTGATCTGCTGATCGATAATAAAGAATTTGATTCGATGATGGATCTTGAGGGTGCTTACGAGTTCTTTATGCATATATTCAGTAAATTTAAACAATTAGAACCAAGCAAAGCTGCATTGAGCAATGCAAATGGCGATCAACAATTTACTCAGGAAATGCAACGCCTCTACTCGACAATGATTCAATTTATCAACGTCAATTTTCGCGTTAAAAGCCCAATTTATCGAACGCAAATGGCGAAAGCTAAAGTGTTAAGCCAGATTCAATTCTCGCTCATGCTGTTACTTCTGAGCTGCGCAGGGCTTGTCGTATATATTCTGCATAAGGAATCTCTGTATCATCGACAGTTAGCGATGATAGATACCTTGACTGGCGTAAAGAATCGACTGGCAATGGTTCACCATGTGGAAGACAAGATAGAGCAGTATAAACCCTTTGCTATCTACTCTTTGGATCTAAATGGCTTCAAAGGTGTGAACGATACTTATGGCCATCAGGCGGGAGATGCGGTTTTAGAAACCCTGGCGCAGCGACTTAATGCTCAGCAAACCGACCACCAATTTAGTATTTATCGCATCGGTGGGGATGAGTTCTCAATTTTATCAGAGCGGGTTGACGAAAATAGTGTGCTGTTTTTGCACCAGCACATTCACAATACGTTTATAGAACCCATTGAACTTGGAGATGGTAATACAGTATCGGTCTCAACCAGTATTGGTTATGCACAATTCCCACAACATGGGAATGATTTAAACCAATTGATCTCCGTGGCCGATAAGAAGATGTATCAAATGAAATTTGCTAAGCGCTAAGGCGCTTAACCCATCCCTGACATGCTTGCTCTATCTTATGGCTGCTCTCGATGCATGCCATCAAACCTTGTCCAAACGGGTCATCTATAGAGCCCGATGCCCATTGACCAAGCAAAAACGTCTTATTCCGAACCTGCTTAAATTGGCTTGCCATGCTATCAATATGAGCATGCTCCATCACCAGAATCAAATCACTCCAATCACACAAAGCTTGAGTGAGCTGCTGCGCTTTATGATCCGTTAATGTAATTCCAATCTGGTTAGCGACATCAATCATCGGAGGATACGCCGAATTACCAACAATATGACTCTTCTCCGTAATCAGTCCGGCAGAAATCACCTGTTTATCAGCCAATTCTCGCTGTAACATACGCTCAGCAATTGGCGAACGGCAAATATTACCTGCACATACCACTAAAATGTGATCAAACACGTGTAGCTCCTCGTAAGCGACGTTGCACTCGAACTGGTTCTAAGCAGCCAGTGAGAGTTAAAAGAACTAAAAATGTCAGCGCATTAGCTGGAGGCTGAAGGTTAAAATCAACTGAAATATGAAGCAGCATACCGACAATCGCCATGAAGCAACCTAATGCGGTGCCTTTCAACGTTTTGCTATTGTGCGTTCGCATAACATTGATGCATTTTTTCAGGCTCCATAAACAGATTGCACCAAGCATCAGCGTCATTGGAATTCCCGCTTCAACAGCAAATTCGACATACTCGTTATGGGCATGATTGTAGTAACCGATGGCTCTTTGCATATAACTAGGAAATGATGAACCAAAGCCCCCCATGCCGACTCCCGTCACAGCGAAGTCTTTGAGCATCGGAATACTCCACTCGACCACTTCATCACGGGTTTCGGTCGCTAAACTGGTCTCAGCAATTTCTTGCTGAACTTGGTCAAAGCCAAACAGCGAACCAATAATCACCGAATCAACAAATAAGATGCTGAGCATAAAAACCACCAAAGCGCGCGGTTTGTCTTTATAAAACATCAGTGCCACTAAACTTCCAAGGACGGTAGCAGCAAAAAAGGCCGCATTCCCCATTCGGGAGCGGGACATGACGAGCGCGATAACCATAATCACAATAGCCATACGCCAAAACATCTTCTGCGAAAGTGCGCCTTTACTCCACCTAAGTAATCGCTGTACCCAAGAGCCTGATGGCGTTGAATGTAATTGGCTCACTATCAAACCAATACCTAAGCACAAACTAAGCAGCAGATAATTGGCAAAATGATTTTTGTAGATGAAACTGCCTGTTGCCGCCTCTTCCAATATCACACTAAAGACTAAGGACTCTCGTTCACCGAATAAATTCTCTGCCGCTCCGTATAAAGCCTGAAAAGAACCGCTAACGACAAACAAAATCACCATAGCACGCACGCGTTCTACTCGGTTTACTAACAATGCAGTACTGACGATGACCATTAAATAAGCCAAGCCTTTATATAAAGATAGAGATGTCGCATAAGGATCTAACGAAATAGGAGCTTTCGCCATATTGAAAGTTAAATAAATCTCCGCTGCTTTTGGAGAAATAGCCCTTAGCAACTCAATAGGGAGATAAATTAACTGG
Organism: Vibrio sp. AK197; assembly: GCF_053903115.1. Taxonomy (NCBI): domain Bacteria; kingdom Pseudomonadati; phylum Pseudomonadota; class Gammaproteobacteria; order Vibrionales; family Vibrionaceae; genus Vibrio; species Vibrio sp. AK197. Next base: position 209,971 of record NZ_CP096429.1, on the reverse strand, counting down.
ATAGCTGTCCAAATCTGAAAAATAGCGATCGGGACAATTAACCAAAAAAATGGTTTTATTTTACTAAGGAAATGTGCGGTTCCATTTTGCAAATAGATTAAACAGGTCGCTAGACATAAGACGGCAGACCATAGTTCAAAAATAGACATCGCCCAGACACGATTTGATGCTAATGGTATAGGAACCCAAAATAATAAAAGCAGCAAACTCCAAAAACATAGTTTCTCTAAGTAACTAAATTTCAAGAAGATTACCCCAATACCACTTAAAAAACATTGATAATTGCATCACTATATCTTCCCTGAATAATGCTAAAGTTTAAAACCAGTTAGGGAACAAAATCTAGACTAATCCTAACAAAAAATCACCTCTTTTAAGCCTTTCTCATATTTGATACAGAACTAATAAAGTAACTGTAATATATTCTCAACCATAGAATTACAACTACAATATATAATCACTTCTAACTTATGATCTTTGATTTGCACACAAGGATGATTCATCGATTATCATTTATGGATAAATTTTAACGGAAAAATCATGCAAAAAAGACTAATCCAAGCTGGTGTATTACTCGCTTTTTCGAGCCCGTCTATGGCTTACACATTAATTGATACCGACATTGCATACTGGAATGTATACGGCACATTAAAAGCCAGTGCGAAATTTTTAGATGGGCGGGACAATGATTACACATTTGGTGATTCTGAGATCGGCACTCGAGCGCGATACTCTATTTTTGACTCCTTGTCGGTCGCAGCAGGTGTTGAGGCAAATGTAAATTTGGATCCAGACGAAGAACGTGATGAAGACGATCTAGATATGTCTGAATATTACGCCGGTATTTCGCTACGAAATTTCGGAACTATTACTTATGGTAAGCATGCGACCTCATCTGATGATGTCGCCGCTGTCGACTATTCAGAAATCTATGGTGGCAAAGCCAGCCTCAATGCCGTCGGTGAAAAAGACGAAGCCATCAAATACACCTACAATGCTGAGTTATTGCGCCTCAATGCGACATACGGTTTTCCAAATGGTGATAACCAACGTGAACTGAAAGAGCTGTTTGGTAGCTACCGCATTATCGATTTAAAAATTCAAGCGGGTATCGGTAACTCGAAAACAGAAACCACTTTTCGCCGACAAGAATCTACCTACACACAATTGTCTTTCTTTTATAATTATATCGATTATGAACTCGGCACGACTTATTATTACAATAAGTCCGAAAATAAAAATAATTCTCTACGCGATCAAGACAGCCATGCATTAGCGTTCGCAGGGCAATTGGCAATTACACCGGATTTAACCTCGTTTGGTGGCATCGAATACATAGCCAGGGAATCAAAGACGGATTCACTCGATGGTGATGAACAAAATGTGTATCTGGGCGCTAAATATTTATTCGCGGACTTAATCAGAGTTTATGCTGAAGCCAACTATCGTAAAACGTTATCGGGTGACTCTCAAATGAATTATGGTGTCGGTGCCAGTATGTCATTCTAACCAACGTTTTTATTTCAAAAAAAGGCCGATTATATATCGGCCTTTTTGTTTACTACTTTATCTAACTACGAGACACAGGCGCTTTATTCGTAGGAGGGATTGGTGTAGGTATCACTGTCTCCTCACCTGCAGCCGTCTGCTCTGCTAGTTGAGTCGGGTCTAATCCAGCCTCAACCGCCGCGATAGTAATCATTTCATTGGAAATACCGAGCTCTCGTGCCAGCGTAACAAATTCCATCACCATTTCTGGATAATCGACCATAGCCTGAGCCAAAATATCCGACGCCGATTCTGGTTTAAGCTGAAGTAATAAACTTAATACGGAAACCAGATCATCGGGATGCGCTGACAACTGCTGCGAGGTTAATACTCGAACATCTTGCGTTGAGCTTTGAATGGTCGAGGATAACGCTTCTACATCAAACTCTGCACTATGAGCGCTCACAGCAAATACCGATAAACCCACTGCTATTCCCATAAAGGGTGCTTTTATATTCATTATTTACCTTAGAAATCTACTGATTAGCTAATTAAAATAGATAATCGTTGGACGAGACTACAATACCAACCTTCTTTAGGCTAGCGCATACAGCTTTAACGCTCCATTTAACCTAAAAATATACTATACCACCTGATTTTATAGTATCTTCTTCGACTCATATAATGCCAAAAGTGTGATAACCACTTTTCCAAACATTACTAATCGATTTACCTTTTAAATCCTAGCTTATCTCAATCTATGACGCCATTATTTAATGTAACGACTCTATAAAACTTATAAAGGCGACAATAGAGTACCGAGATTAGTGATAGTTTGGTCAGAAATCATCGTAAATCTCAAAAATAAGGCATTATCTACGCAAAAGCCACCCAGGTGGGTGGCTTCTAAACAATACGCAATTAAAGATTACATTGCTGCGTAAGAGCTATCATCCGTCAACAGTGAATATTCGTTACCATCTTCCGTTGTAACAGTAACGACACTAAAGTCATCAGTATCAAAGCCAAGATCACCAATGTACTCTTGCTGAGCATCACTCAGTTCAGAAACTTCATAACCAGAAATATCATCGCTAAACTCAACATCAATATTAGAAACCACTAAGCCTAAACTTACATCAGCGTTATCCGCAAGTAACTCACTATCGAGTGTCAGCGTTTGATCAAAGCCATTGCCTTGAACCACTTCAAAACCTTCAAACTCGATTGTTGAATCACCATTAGTGACAAGGAAATCCAAACCTTCACCACCATCAATGTGACGAGTTTGGCTACTTGATGCAGCCTCTTCTAAGCCTGAAACATCAACAGTGTCGCTCCCTTCCCCTGCGTCAATATCGAACTCAGTGTATTTAGAGTTGTTCACATTTGCCATTTTGATCATGTCAGAACCAGCACCACTGTCGATAGTGAACTCATTACTCCAATGGTCATTGTTAGCATTAACACCCAAAACAATTGAATCATCAGAATCTGATGCAGAGGTGTCAATCTGACCACGTTTTACGTTAAGCACTTCAATGTGGCTAAAACCTTCAGTGGCGCTGTTGGTAATTTGAACATCAACAAAGTTATCCACTTTAATGTAGTCAGCCGACTCATCAATCTTAATTTCTTTTGAGTCGTCGCCATTCCAAGTATCTGAGTCAACTTCAATTGAGGTGAATGGGAAGCCGTAATCGCCTTCACCTTTAATTTCGTAATTCACGCCATCAGAACTGCCTTCACCTGCATTAATTGTAATACCGTTTGACTCGTTTAAATCGCTAGAAGAACCAGAACCGTCGCTGTTAGTTGTACCAAAAATAATACTCATTATACTGCCTTTATTATGTTTAAGTTAATTTTGTATGTATAAATCTTTCAGATTTTGCAATCTAATTACCTCTCTCAAGAGGTGGGAAAATAATAATACAATCATAAACTAATACCAGTTAACCTCCGTGGTTTGGTATTTTTTTGGTACTTATTAAAAATCATTTCATCGCTCTATATAAAATAGAGATTAAAACAAAACATTCCAAAATCTCTATTTATAATTCATGAGATTAAAACGTTGTAAAATGAGAAATTGGCCTTTATCCAAAACGTAATGACTACACAAAAAGTAAACTTAAAGACCACCCAGAATCTATAGTTGAAAGTATCGGCTGTAAAATACACCCAACATAAAAATGACCTCGCCCTGACGTTATAAAGGAATTTGCTTTGGTCTGAATACCAATCCATTATTACAGCCAATAAAAAAGGCTGGTAATTAACCAGCCTTTCAAATCGAATCAAGTTACTAAATGTACATAATGTACACCGTAATATACGATAACGCCTACGCGACTGCCCAAGAGTCGTCGTTAGACAATACAGCGTAAGCACCGTCTTCAGTGATGACATCAACAGCAACGAAGTCACTTGCGTCATAGCCAAGCTCTGACAAGTAATCAACTTGGTCGCCAGAGAGCTCTTCACTCACTGATGCAGAGATGTCATCGCTCAGTTCAAGCTCAATATCAGCAACCACCAAGCCGAGTTCGCTCGATGCGTTGGTCGCAAGCAGATCAGAGTCTAGCGTCACTGAAACATCGCTACCGGTCACCACTTCAAAACCAGCGAAATCGACTGCACTATCACCGTTATAGATAAGGACATCAAGACCTTCACCACCATCAACATAGCGATCGTCCGCATTCGATGCAGCAACGTTTAGCTCAGAAATATCAAAGGTATCGTTACCTTCACCGAGATCGACATCGAAGCCTGTAAGTTGAGAGTTTGCAACGTTATAGAACTCGACAAAGTCGTTACCATCACCAGTCGTTACTTCAAACGTGTTGCTCCAGTGATCATTATTCGTAGTTACTGCGATAAAAATAGAGTCCGCTGTATCCGACCCAGAGGTATCAATCTGACCACGTTTCGCATAAAGCACTTCAATATGAGAAACACCAGCGCCAGCATCGTTGGTGATATCAACATCAACAATGTTACTAACCGTAATACGGTCATAGCTGCCGTCAATTTTTGCTTCTTTATAACCGTCTTGGTCCCAGTTATCGGAGTATACAGTCGCGGTATCGAAGACTTCGCCAAGACGTGTATCACCGTCTAAAGCCACGACACCTGCGTCTCCATCTACATAGGTACCAAGAACAAGTTCGCCATTCTCACCAGTCAAGTTTACTGATGAACCTGAACCGTCAGTATTTGTTTCGCCTAAAATTACAGTCATGATGAATTCCTTTTGATGATTACTCTTTTGTGCAAACTAACCGTCAAAATTCAGTTAGTAAAAATTTTCGCCATAACATCAGAAATAGAAAAACATCTCCATCGCCGATGCTTTTGAAATCATATATAAAATCCCGAAATTATTCACATCAGGACCCTCTTTTTGGTTATTTTTTGGTACCATCAACAAAAGTAGTACTAAAGCATTAATCAAAACCTACAGACAGCCGTCAAATTTGAGAATAAAACGTAAAAAACGCGTATCAATATTAATACCCCGACTTGATTCGAGTATTCCTAAATGACAACACGCCGTTCGAGCTTTACTATTTCGATATTCTAATTAAACAAAATGAGCGAGCTATTGCATTGTATGACCGAGAAATCCTTTAGTAGTATCATCCTGCTGTCAAACTGCACGATGCAAGTAAAGGCATTGTGTGAGTCACTAAAAAATGTACTGGATCTCTCCATTGCGATCACTCATCCTTCACAGTTTTTACTTGCCCCAACAGTTACGAGAAAATCGCTTTTAATCATTGATTTAGACGCTTTAAACCATGAGACAAAATCGGTAATGATTGAATCTCTAACCGACCTTTCTGTCGTGACTGTGTTAATCAATGCACCAGACAAAATGAGTTTTCACGAAATCACGAAATGGAAGGGAATTCGTGGTGTGTTTGGTAAAGCAACGGATGTCGAGCGCCTACAAAAAGGTCTTGCCGCAATTTGTTCGGGTGACAACTGGCTGCCACGTGGTGTGATGAGTCGCATGCTTGAACTCTATGAGTCAACACATACTCCAAAAGTCGTCACTAAGCGTCCTGTTGAGGGGCCGGTTAATTTAACCAAGCGAGAGAGACAAATATTAGAGATGATGAGAAGCAACCAATCTAATTCGCAATTAGCAGATACGCTTTATATTAGTGAGCACACTGTTAAAACACACCTTAATAATATATTTAAAAAAATTCAGGTGAGAAATAAAATAGAAGCCCTCGCCTGGCTTAAAGATAATCGTCAATAACAATAATTAAATAAAAATTTAAAAACCGTATTATATATAATAAAAAAGCCGCTTAGCTTTCACTAGGCGGCTTTTTTAATTATTAAAACAATTAGTAGTCTTCTCTAAATGCTCTTAGAAGACCGATATCTAATGGTTCTAATAGATAATCCATCGGCGATCGTTTGTTTTTCACTACGTAGACCTCAGCAGGCATACCAGGATATAAAGTCACATTAGGATGCTCTTTGAGTTGCTCAGGCTGAATGGCGACTTTGATCTTAAAGCCTTGTTTCTGGTCACGGCGTTCTTCATCAGGCAGTCGATCAGCCGCTACATTGATCACTTTCCCGTCAAACATAGGTGTTGTTCGATAATTGTAGGCCGAAAGACGAATCATCGCCTTTTGCCCACTGTGCACCAAGTCAATATCTTCTGGGCGTAGCGTGGCTTCGACAATAAGTTCGTCGTTATCAGGCACAACTTGCATTACCGTTTCACCAGGGCTAATAACATCACCTTTACTGAATACCGTCAGTCCAACCACACGTCCAGAATGTGGGCTAACAATGGTTAAGCGTTGCAATACATCTTTGGCGTTGGCAAGTTGCTCTTGAGCATCGTCAACCACTTGAGATACATCTTGAAGTTCACTCTCTACACCGCTAACAAACTGATGTTTCACCGATTGCATCTGTTCTTTGATTTCAGCTTTGGAATTTTCCAAACTGTCTAACTGTCCTTGTAACCCAACCAAGTCTGAAGAAAGTAGTGCTAAGTTTCTCTTCAGCTCAATAGCTTGCAATTTAGAGGTGTAGCCATCTTGAAGCAGTTTGGATTGCATATCCAATTCTTCCTGTAAGAATCGATACGCCTGCTGCTGCCTTTGAAGTTGTCGACTATAAGACGTCCCATCCGTTTCTGCGCTCGCAAGTCGAGTTTTGAGTACCTGAAGTTGGCTGACAAGCATTTGGCGACGGCTGGCAAATAAAGACTGCTGAGTCTTGACCACTGAATTCAATGACGGATAGCGTTTGGCTGCTTCAAAAATCTTAGGAGAGAAAATAACTTCATCATCAGCGTGACGTTCACTTTCAAGGCGATTTTGCTGTGCCAAACTACTGAAATAACGTAATTCCAATTGTGCCACACTGGCTCTAGCGGCCACTGGCGACAACGTGATCAGTGTCTGCCCAGCTTGTACCATATCGCCCTCATGAACCAGCACTTGGTCAACAATTCCCCCCTCTAGGTGAGCAATGGTTTTACGATTACCTTCCACACCAACGATACCTTGGGCAATAGCGGCCGATTCGAGTTGCGCTTTAATCAACCAAAAATAAGTCATTAGAAGACCGGCAAGAACACAAATCACGCCAGCTTTGATGTACTTCTTGTAAGAGAAGCTCTGTTCCGAAAAATCGTTATACTCAATTAGCATTTTGTCTACTCGCTCGTAGGCTCGCTACTTTATTGTTATTAGAAATGCGTTCAAGAACTTCGTCTCGTTTTCCTGCATCGCGAATCTGCCCTTTGTCTAGTACTACGACCCAATCGACAGCGCTCAGCAATTTATTGCGGTGACTAACCACAACAATAGAAGTGCCGAGCTGTTTAAGCTTTTTCATCACAAACAGCAACTGCTGCTCTGCTTGAGGGTCCAAGTTAGAATCCGGTTCGTCAAGCAGCAAAATTTTAGGCTGTTTATAAATAGCACGTGCCAAAGCTAGCTGCTGTTTTTGCCCACCGGATAAGCCAAAGCCTTTCTTGCCATAAACCGTTTGATAAGCATTTGGTAATTGGCAAATCCATTCATGAATCCCGGCCATTTTAGCTGCAGAGAATACGCGTTCTTCTACCCCCTCACTGGTATCGAAATTACAAATATTGTTAAACACCGTTGTTTCGAAAAACTCAATATCTTGAGGTAGATAACCAATTAAATCCGCCTGTTGATGAGCTGGCATCTCGACCAAAGAAACGCCATTCACGCGGATCTTTCCTTGGCTAAGCCCTGAAGGGTCCTTAATCGTATTCAGCAATGCGGATTTACCCGAACCACTCGGGCCAATAATTGCCAGCGTGTGGCCCGTTTTTAACTCAAATTGGATTTGTTTAAGTGTGTAGCGTTCATAGGAGTCACGAATGGTGACGGCCTCAACAGCCAAGTTATATTGCTCAAGCGGTAATTCAATCCTGTTATCTTCGCGAGCACCGTCAAATAACTCCATGATTCGATTATAGGCAGCTCGGCAACGACGCCAGTTGTGCCACTGATTCATACTTTGATCAACAGGCGCTAATGCGCGTCCCAACAATATAGACGACGCAATCAATACGCCCGATTGCGCTTGATCGGTAATCACTAACCAGGCACCTAACCCAAGTACACCGATTTGCATTGTCATGCGTACATACTTGATCGCCGCTTGAATCAAAGTAGTCACAAAGTTGGTATTATTTTGTTGATCCAACAACATATTATTTGAATCATACCAATCTTGTGCCAGCGGTTGAGCCACATTGAAATGACTGATGGTTTTACCATGAGAATAGAGCTTGATGAGGTTCGTTCCATTATCAAACGCAACATCGTTCATCGCTTTATGCGCTTTATCGGTCAACACCAAGTTGGCAAATGCTAAACCAGCCAGAGTCATAATCGCGCCAATGGCAAAAATGCCTAAATATGGATGAAACGCAAAAATCACTAGGACAAACAATGGACTCCACGGTAAGTCAAACTTCAAATTATTAAACGCTGCAGAAACCGACATTTTGGCATCTTTCATATCTTGTGAAATACGGCGCGATTCACTGACACTCGACGCCGACTTTAAGAGACTATGCTCGACGATTTGCTTTGAGCATACTTTCTCAAAGATTTCCCCGACAGAGAACAATAAGCGGCCTCGAACAAAATCAAGAATCGATTGGAGGAGCAATAGGACCAGTGCTAAGCCAGCTAAAAAGAACAGCGTTTCAATGCTTTTGGAAGAAAGAACTCGGGAAAAGAGCTGCAAGCTGTAGACAGGCAACACGAGCATCAAGAGGTTGATAACAACCGAAAAAAAGCCGATAAATAAATATATTTCTCGGCGTTTCTTCTTAAAGAACTCTATATTATTCATAATATTACTCACTCACTGAGCAAAGGAAAATCATTCAAAATCGAATTAATATTCTTACACAACATCAGATTAATTCAATTTTACCGGTCACCATTTAATTATTGTTTATAAGCGCTCTCATTATTGAGAAGACATTCTATGGGATTTCGTGTTCTTTATAGATATTAATGATGATAAACACGAAAATATCACCAAAAGTAAGAATGGAGAGGGAAGGAAAAATATAAACTTTCGGTGTTTTTCCAAAGGCGAGGTTTAAGAAAAAGGAATAAAATATACTCCCCTTTCATCATCGTATGTTTTAACTGGAAATGAAAAATGTAATGCCAAAAATTACCAGGAATATAGGTGACCAAACTCTTTCACACAAAAACCCACTTTTTTATCGGTAAATGCGTAGATTTGACACATCCTCAATCGACTTGTTGGCTCAGTAATATTCCGACCAATTAGAGTATAATTAACCCCATAATGACCCGGATTATAAAGATATTCTATCGCCTGCTTTCTTTCAGCGCCCGAAATCTCTGGCCAGAAATGGAAATAGTATTTGAGAGCTTCAAACACCGTGGTGGTCTCGTAAGGTTCCACCTGCTGTAGTTGTGCTATATAAGAACCAATGACCTTCGGCTCTTCACCTGTGATCCAAGCATAGTTTGCTCTTTGCAAATAGCCATTGCCATCCATCGGCTTCAACCAACTCGCTTTTGCGGCGAGTTGGTTAGCAAATGAAAAAAACTGCCTAGCGATGTCACTCTTTTCCGACTGTAAATATTGATACCCAGCAAGAGAATATGCAGAAGCGGAATACACCAAAAGTTCTGGGTTTTCAGACTCGAGCATGTCATTAAATTGTGCGGCAGAAACATGTGGAGATTCTTGCTTGATGGTGAGGAGATCAATCTCATCACCAAATTGAATCAAAACTTGCCAAACGTAAGTGATAAACAAACCGCAAGCTAAGAACACAGCAAATACATTTCTTGAAGAATATCCAAACATCATCTTGTACCTACCCTAACAGCAAAACTCTTTGATCTTATTAACCAAACGTTGTCGCTCTGGCGTTTCCAATCCTTGGGGCTTCTCTAACTGGTCAAGTTGTTCAAGTAGCGAAAGCAACTGGGCTTCATCTTCAGCAACATAAATTCCTTGGATATTAGAAAAAGAAGCTAACGTATCGAGTTGATGATCATTACGATGCTCACCGAATTTGCTGAGTCGAGGAAACAAGATGATCGTCTTTTTCAACTTTAACGCATTAATGATTGAGCCCATTCCAGCATGAGAGACAATCACTTCAGCGTGATTAAAAAGCTCATTCATTTCATCGGGGGGATAAAATTCGCTCGCTTGCATATTGACGCAATGATAGCTCGATTTACCGATTTGAGCTTTAAACAACCAATGACTTTTAGCGGCAAAAAGGTCGACGGTTTTAACCAAACGATCAAAAGGAAGTTGCGTTCCTACAGTTAGAAAAATCATAGCACCCTTCCATGATATTCAACGTTGGAAAGCTTAGCGACATTTTCCCACTGACTAAAAACTGTGATACCCAGACCTTTGGCAATTTTACCCGATAAAGAAAGCTTGCGTGAGTTAGCTATACTTTCCAACCAAATGGTTTTGGTCCCAAACAAGCGTCCCACGAGCAACATAATTAACCCGGGAGCCGCGCCTGTTGTTACGATCAAACTTGGGCGTGTTTTTTTAAAAATGGACAGGCACTCAAACAGTACTTTGACTGCAATATAAGCATTGTCACGACTAAAATCCGACAGTTTAAAGTAACGATCTCCATACATAAATGAAGGTTTATCTTCATAGGTACCGACGACTGTAATATCCATGTCCTGTAAGCATTCTGATACAAGACTCAATTGCACAAAATGCCCACCAGGAGAGGCAACAAGCATTATTTTTGTTTTTTTTTCCATCGAATTTTAACCTGAATGTGATACTACTATGACGCACTCAAAAACATTTTTGGCGACATGCCATATTTCAACATGTAGTAAACACCCACGAGCGCTTTCCTAAAGCAATAAAACGCAAACATAGGGTGCTTTAAAGCATTTTTCTTTAGAGCCTTAAAGCCGCCTCGAAAATAGACAGGCTTTTCCGCCATATCTTGGTCTCGATGCCAGACGATCGATTTATCGAGATAAAATGCCTTACGAGCTTTCACAAAGCATCGCATCGCAAAATCAACATCCTCTCCACCATTGTTTTTCGAACCGATGCCTAACGCTTCATCGAAAAAGTCATCAAAATCTATCGCGGTTACACGCGCGAAAATGGTGTTTGAATTACACGTATTGATCAGCTCTTTAACACTGATATCTCTCGGTTTGTCTTGCGCAGTAATTTCTTCTGCACTCTCAGAAGAACGGCATACAAAAAGATCAAGAGCGCTATCTTCAACAAACATTGAGTAGATTTTGTTGAGGTTGTCACCAGGATACCAGCAGTCATCGTCCGGAAACGCGATCAGCTCTACATCTGATAATAGGTCATTATCTTTGGCGTGATTGTAAATAATATTTCTTGCTTTTGATAAAGAGACAATCGTCTCAGAATGGATCACAATCGCTTTTGTACGCAGATACTCTACCTGCTCAGAAAACGCCGAGTAATCACTTTGAATAAGAATAATGTGACGATACTTTTCATCACTATTGTCATAAGAGTCAATCATTCTCAATAAATCGTTGACATTATCAGGATTCATTATACATGTTGTCATCATTAATAATTTTTTCATCTACATACCCTTATTATTTTTCAGATAATATTTAATCATCCTAAAAACAACATATAAACTTCTTGATTTAAAAGCATCTAAAAATAATGTAACGCCAACCGATCTTGGATTATAAGTGTAAGCTTGACATTTTAACCTATAACTATTGGCATTACTTAGTTGATATTTATCTCTAATATGTTGGAACGAAATTAAGTGTTTTGAAATATTAGCACTACTGATTCTCTCGTGCGGATGACTCTTATCGAAGATATAACTTTTCTTATGTATATTTTCGAATTTCTTACCTTTGAAAACAGATAAAATATGAATCCACAGATCAATATCTTGCCAAGATTTCAAATCCTCATCGTAAGCCAAACCATTATCAAAAACTTGTCTTTCTATAAAGATTTGATTGCCGATATCATTGCGAACAAACAATTCATCCAAGCCCATAAAATCAGGCCTTACTAACTCAAAACTATTTTGTTCGCTATTTTTTATCGTCACATCATCAAACAGTGCGATGGTATCTGGGTGTTTTGTTTTCCATGCTTCAAGGAATGATTCAATGCGATGACTTAAAAAATAGTCATCATCATCAAGCCCTGTGACAAATTTACCTTTCGCGTGTTTTATGGCTACATTTCGGTTGTAGCATGCTCCGCGGTTCTCATCATTCCTGATGTATCTAACATTAGGGTATTGACGAGAGATCTCGCTCACGACCTCTTGAGTATTATCCGGTGAGTTATCATCAACCACAATGACTTCAAGATTCTTTTCCGTTTGCTCAAGTACAGACTCGATAGCTCGCTTTACCAAAGCAGAGCGGTTGTAGGTCGGTATATAAACCGTGACAATCGGATCATTGAGTTGCATAAGTTTTTCTCATTTGCTCATTATGTACTGCGTATTTCAAGAATAAAGCCAGAGGAATATACGCTTGCACGGTACTGAAGGTATTATCAAAAATAGTAATAATCATAAAACCAAGAAATGCGAGGATGAAGAATGATCTCATTTCCTTTCTTGATTGACTAAATACTATCTTAAACATCAAAAAGATATTAATGAAAAAGAGTGTACAACCAATAATACCAAGCTCCATGAAGAATTTAATAAACTCATTATGAGGCGCAACAAATAAGTATAAGTTAAATTCTCGTACGCCTTTTGTTATTTCTGGAGTAGAACCTAATCCACCGCCAAACAAATTAAGCCCATGCACTTTAGCGAGAAAGTACTCCCATGCAACGTCACGACCAGACAGGTTAAAACTCCCCTCTGTATTAAAGGTTTCCATTTCTGTTCGTGCGATCATACTCATCAAAAACTTGACCAAAACAAACAATATGATCGGAGATAACAGAAGAATTTTTTGTCTTACTGAAGGTCGTTTAATAAAGCGTACTAACAACAAGGAAGGGATAAAGACAGCGATAAGTGGTCCACGACTCCCGGACAGAAGTAGCAGTAATACACATAGGCCATACAGCATTAAACTAAAACGTTTTTGGTCTAACGAGTAATAGCACATAAATAGTACTGCAAAATAGCTTAAAAATGCATAGTGAGCACTCGCTAGCCCTGCACCATAACGACCATCTTGAAAGTTGGTAAAGCCGAACACTTGCGCAAAAACAAACGATATCGGCACCATAATAATCGGTAATAACACGTAGGCCGTGGAAACCGAGTAGATATAGTTACCAAAGTTAACCGACATAACCAGATAGAATAGCCCTACCCCAAGCACCGCTTTTATAAACGTTGTGGTATTAATACCGACGTAGTATTGATCCCTAAGTAAATAGCAAACAACGACAATCGTGACATAAAAAATAAGGAATTTAAAAAAACGTTTATCTGGTCCTAAAAAAGCAAGGAGTAAAATACAAGATCCTAGAGCAATTGCTTTTTGTATAAGAAAAGCCATAGGGATAACTCTAGAACTATACCCTAAGCATAGAAATAAGATTAACAGAGCTAACCCAATGTTAATCTTATATTTTTCAAATTCTCTAAAATCATTAAAGTACATTAAATAGACCAATCGAAACTGTTAAATCTTAAATAATTCAATGGATGAGTAGAGCCAAGCTCTACTCATCATTTTTTGGCTAATAAACACCTTGAATCATTTACGCTTTAGCCCATATTTGGTGATTCGTACTTACCGCCTTTTTTAGATTGGTAGTCACCATAGGCATAGTATGAACTCATCACATCCTTTTTAATTTGGTTAATCACCACACCATCAAGTGCGATATTGTGATGAATAAAGCGCGCGATTGTGTTTCGCAAGGTCGCAAATCGAGTGGCATCCGCTTTAGCAATGAGACAGACACTTCCAACTAGCTTCGCAACAACTAAACTATCGTTCACAAGTAACGTAGGAGGAGTATCAATGATCACTCGATCATAGCGTTCAAAAAGAACATTAAGTAAATCACTAAACTCTTTAGAGCTCAGAAGTTCTTGCGGATTTGGTGTCAACATCCCTGCAGGTAGGATATTCAAACCCGATTCCTTGTCTTTGATAATGCATTGCTCTAAATCTGCACCCATCAAAATATGGTTAGTAATACCCTGTTGATATTTTGAATAACCAAAACGCTCGGCAACAGATGGCTTGCGCAAATCAGCATCAACTAGAATCACATTTTCCATTTGCGCAAAAGATTGTGCCACGTTGACTGCTGTCGTCGTTTTACCTTCATCTTTTAGCGAAGAACTGAACACCAATCCTTTACGATGATTTCTCATCGCAGAGAGTGTCAAGGCTGTTCTCACTGCACGAACAGATTCAGAAAATTGTGATTCATTATCATCAAAGAACATGCTCGCTTTGATGTCCTGGCCTTTTTTCAGCTTAACTTTTGGAATACCACCAAGCGGTATAAAGCCCATACGTTCTTCAAACTGCTTCATTGAGGTGATGGTATGCTTAAGAATATCAATTAAAATCAACATTCCGATTGCGAACAGCAGTGAGCCAACAAAAGCAGCAACAATCAAAAGCTTCTTATTTGGTTTCGATGGTTTTAATGGTCTCTGAGCACGGTCTGCAAATCGAGCGTATTCTGTTTTGTAGTCACCAGTTGCCGCGGTTTCTTTGTAGCGGTTCAGGAACACATTCAAGATATTGCGGTTCGTTTCAACCTCGCGGCTCAATGATTGATATTCACGTTTCTTAACCGTGATGTCTTGGAACTTATCAACCTGACGCTGAAGCTCTTCCTGAATCAAACGCTCTTGGTTACTTACAGAATCCAGTTCTTTTTTGATTTCAGAAACAAGCTGTCCTAAGAGGTTATTTAACTCTTCTCTTGCGCTATCACGCTTTGCAATCGCAGCCTTCATCTTTTCATGTTTTGGACCATAGCGCTTAGAAAGTTCGGTAACATCTTTCTGAGCACTGGCTAACACATTACGCAGCGCCACCACTTGTGGGTGTTTAGAGATAGAAGGAATTGTTGTCAGGTCGTTACCACGATTTTTCAACGTACTGTAAGCCGATTCCAATTGGATACGACTATCACGAATTTGGCTTAGACGCAGAGTCAAATCGCTGATAATTGAGCTGGCTTGGCTATCAATACCGCTGTCATCAATCAGCTTTTCTTGGCGTAAGAAGTCGGTTAGTTTGTCTTCTGACGCTCTCAGCTCTTGGCGCAGGCTTTCTAAACGCCCTGAAATCCAAGATGAGGCTTGCTGTGCGGTGTCTAAACGTGCGTCTAAGTTTGACTCAATATAGGCATCACCAACCGCATCTGCACCTTTCGCGGCAAGCTCTGGGTCTTTAGAGGTAAACTCAATGTTCACCAACTGGGTGCCGTCGATTGCCGTAACGTTAATATGACCTTGAACACTGTTTACGACGTTCTGACGAATACGCGCTTCTCTCGCTTCATCACTCATTGGCTCTTTCTTTTTACCCAATAACATAGAGAAGAAAGATTTAATGCGATAGCGAATAGTGGAGATCAGCGAGCGCTCAGTAATCAACGAGCTATTAAATTCTGGATACTCATCAAGGTTTAGTTTATCAACGACACGCTGTGAAATTTGGCGACTTTTCAAAATTTCAATCTGAGTCTGGTAATACCCTTTTTTACTGGTATCCACCCCTACCAAATCTTCAAAAGAGACGACTTTTTGTACTTCAGGCTCAATTAACAGTGTCGCTGTTGCTGTGTATTTAGGAGTCAGTGAAAAAACAATTAAAGCGGTAACTATCGTTACAAGAATTGTAAATAAAGAAACCTTCAGCCAGTTACGCTTAATTAGAGTAAAATATTTCCCGATATCAATTATTTTTTCCTCATTCTGAGGAATGCTATTGTCTAAGCCATGCATTTTATTATCTCAACTCAAATTCTTTAAAAATCTACGCTTTCTACTTACCAAAATGAAGCAACTACATAAACAGTGTCACCCGGATCGACAACTTTATATAACGGGGTCTCGTTTTCGGTATCGTCTTCAAACGCTTTGGCTAATTCTTCATTGCTTAGCTGATTATATTTTTGGATGTTTTTTGCTTTAACTAAGTAAGCATGTGCACTTCGTCTGTACTTAGTCATCACACCACCAGCGAGGGAAATAGCCTCTTGCACTGTGAGGCCTGGTTCATATTCATAACCACCAGGGCGATTAACCAATCCGTTAATATAAACATTTCGATATTTTACAATCGTGACATTGACTTTCGGATCGATTAAATAATTACCTGATAATCCTTGGGTAATTTCACGCTGTACTTCTTCCAACGTTTTTCCCCCTAGACGAATCACGCCAAGATATGGGTAATCAATTGATTCTCGATTGTCTATTTTTAGCTCAGGTATAGACAGAGTTTCTTCTCCATACACGGAAATACTAATCGTGTCTCCAGCACCCAGTCTGTATAAATTTTCTGCTGCAATAGCGCCATTCAACAAAATAATATTGATTAGCAAAAACTGAACAATACGCTTTATCATGTGTTTATTTACCCAAATAGTTATAACTTTAGTAGGCAGTCTTGCCTATAAATCCTTTAAATACCGTCATAAAGATAATTTTTATATCGAGCCAAAGTGACCAGCTACGAATATAAAATAAATCGTACTCTACGCGTTTTGCCATTTTATCGATTGTGTCAGTTTCACCACGGTAACCATTGACTTGCGCCCAACCGGTGATCCCTGGTTTCACCTTATGACGCAGCATATATTTGTCGACCAAGCTACGGTATTCCTCGTTATGTGCGACAGCGTGAGGGCGAGGTCCCACGATCGACATACGTCCTTGAAGTACATTGATAAATTGAGGGAGTTCATCCAAAGATGTACGGCGAATAAAGGCACCAAATTTGGTGACTCGCGGGTCGTCTTTTGTCGCCTGCTTGACCGTTGCTCCATTATCCATCGCTTTCATCGACCGGAATTTCCACACTTTAATTTTCTTTCCATCCATACCGTAACGGTATTGTTTGAAAATAATTGGGCCCGGTGATGACATTTTTACACCAATTGATACCGCTAAAAGAATTGGGCTAATTAGCAGCAAAATAATTGACGCAACAATCACATCTTCAACACGCTTAATAAAAGTCGAGAAACCGTAAAAAGGGGTATCATAAATACTGAGCGTTGGGATTCGACCAACATTACGCCAACGTGATTGAATTAAATCATAAGTAAAGAAATCCGGGACGATATACACTCGTGCCGTACTGTCTGAAAAATAGCTAACAATTTCTTTAATACGCTTTGAGGCCTCCATCGGCAGTGCAACATAAACATGTCGGAAATTACGCTCTTTTGCCATTTCTAACGCGTCATTAATTGAACCGCTGATCGGTTGAGGTAAATTATCAGGCAGTCGTTCAATTGAACGATCATCAAACATACCAACCAGTTTCATACCTACGTGTTTATTTTGTTCAATTTCACGTGCTAACGCGACTCCACCTGGCGTAGCACCGATAATAATACTCTTTTGCTCATACGAATCTGACTTAATCGAAGAAGGTAAGTGAGTTGCAATAAAGCGGAATCCGAGTAAAGAGACCGGCACCACCGCAAACCACATTCCGACCACAATTCGTGAATACACTTCCGTCGCTTTAAACATAAAAGCAATGGTCAATAACACGGCGATCGTACAGAACCAGGCAAAAATAATAGGACCTAATGAGTGTTTGGCTGAGTTGTACGAAGAAACATCATACACACCCAATAACTCTCCCACGATGCTAAAGGCAACCAGCGCTATACACAGAGCTAAGATATATTGGATTTCCCAAGTACCTAGATACACACTTTTAAGTACTAGAAGAGTCAGAGAAATGAGTAAAATGTCAGTTAATCGATAAGCCAATATATTTTCTTGACCATGGCTTTTGATTGCTCCGATATCTCTCATCACAAATCTTGTCCTTACAATAACTACGCTGCCGCTAGAGAACGACACCTTCTCTTAACGTTCAAACGTCACAAAGTTAAATACACTAGAAACTCAATCGAAGATTTAAGTTTCCTATCAAAGCACATAGTCTGGATTTTTTTTGACTAAAAACAAATAGCATTGGCTTCTTGTTTTTTTTAGTTCTCAAAATTTAGAACCCTACTCATGTCAATTACAAGAACAGCCATAAAACAATGTGTTATATATAACCACCCCATCAGAAACCCCTTAGCTTTCTGACACTTAACTGACAATGTCAACTAAAATCCATAAACTAACTTATCACTTAACGATAAAACTAATTTATTACTTTTTCCATTCTTATAAATAAGAAAGTGGGAACAAAAAAAGCCCCTCATGAGAGGGGCAAGGTTTACCATCGCTTATAATTATAATGAATCTAGTAAAATTTAACCAAAATCGCCGTTAACATAACCTTTTGTTCGATCATCTTTTGGTTCACTAAAAATAATCTGTGTCTCATCGTGTTCCACCAATTCTCCCATTAAGAAAAACGCGGTGCGATCAGAGATTCTCCGAGCTTGCTGCATGGAATGCGTAACAATAACAATCGTGTAGTTCTTTTTAAGCTCTTCCATCAACTCTTCTATTTTGTGAGTAGCAATAGGGTCCAACGCTGACGTTGGCTCATCCATTAAAATCACATCCGGCTCCATTGCAATGGTACGTGCAATACATAGGCGTTGTTGCTGACCACCAGACAGGCCAAAAGCGTGAGATTTAAGGC
This sequence comes from Vibrio sp. AK197, assembly GCF_053903115.1. Lineage (NCBI taxonomy): Bacteria > Pseudomonadati > Pseudomonadota > Gammaproteobacteria > Vibrionales > Vibrionaceae > Vibrio > Vibrio sp. AK197. The sequence continues at coordinate 191,144 of NZ_CP096429.1, read as the reverse complement.
GGTCCTTGACTTCATCCCATAAAGCTGCCCCACGCAGAGAACGCTCAACAACTTGGTCAATGTGCTTTTTATCTTTGATGCCTTGAGCTCTCAATCCATACGCTACATTCTCGTAGATGCTCATAGGAAACGGGTTCGGCTTTTGGAAGACCATCCCCACCTTGATGCGTAAATCAGCAACATCAATATTGCCGTAGATATCCTCACCGTCCATTTCCAATTTGCCAGTAATTTTTACACCTTCGATTAAATCGTTCATACGATTTAAGCAACGCAGCAGCGTTGATTTACCGCACCCTGAAGGCCCGATTAATGCCGTAACTTTTTGGGTTGGAATCGGCAGTTTTATCGATTTAAGTGCCTGGTTATCACCGTAAAAAAGATCCAAGTTTTCAATATTAAATTTGTTCATAGTCGTATCTCTAAATTCTTTAACGTCAATTGATTAGCGCGAATTAGTAAGTCGCTGTATTGAATTTCTTCGCCATAAGTTTGGTGATCATATTGATGACAAGCACCACGACGATCAGTACGGTGGCCGTTCCGTAAGCCTGATTCCATTCATCCACGGTGAACAATTCTGTGGTCAGCTTGTATAGGTGAACGGTTAGCGTTCGGCCAGAATCCATTATCGAATCCGGAATTCGCGCCACCATCCCTGCCGTCAAGAATACAGGGGCAGATTCACCAATCACTCGCCCTGTACTGAGGATGATTGACGTTAAAATACCAGGCATGGCACTGGGTAAAATCAGTCGCCATATTGTGTAAATTTTTGAAGCTCCCAAACCATATGAGCCTTCACGATAAGTTTGCGGTACCGCCATTAACGCTTCTTCTGTGGTACGAATAATGACAGGTAAAATTAAGATACTTAGGGTTAAAGCGCCCGATAGAATAGAGAATCCGAGACCGAGTACAGCCACAAAGAAGGTCATACCAAAAAGACCAAAGATAATCGATGGAATCCCCGCCAGTGATTCGGTACAAAAACGAATGACTTTCACGAGTCGGCTGCCCACTTTGGCATATTCAGTTAAGTAGATTGCCGTCATGATTCCCATTGGTGCTGCGACTGCCAGTGATGCAATTACCATATACACCGTGGAGACGATCATCGGGAAAATGCCGTGTTCTTCACCGGTACGGGTATAGTTATCAGAAATGAATTTCCAGTCCACATGTTGCAGCCCGTTGGAAAGGATGTACCAAATGATCCAGAATAAGAATCCAACCGTGACGGCTGCTGAGGCCCAGATAAAAGCACTTAACACTTTATCTTTGCGTAAGCGAGCTTGGCGAAGTTTGCTCAATTGTGCTGTTTTTTCCATGATCATTACCTCGCTTTCTCACGGTTTAAGTAAAGAAGTGCCGCATTAAGCATCATGATGAACACCAGCAAGACAACCCCTGTCGCATACAGTGCATTGGCATGCACGCCACTGGCATAAGACATTTCAATAGCGATATTGGCCGTTAGCGTCCGCGCGGAATCGAGTAAACCTTGTGGCATGGCGGGCGCATTACCCATCACCATAATGATCGCCATGGTTTCCCCCAGTGCTCGACCTATTCCTAAAATAACGCCAGTCATAATGCCCGAACGCGCAGCGGGTACTAAGAGCTTAAAGATGGTAAATATTTTTGATGCGCCCAGAGCCAAAGACCCCTCTTTATAAGCATGAGGGACAGCGCGAATGGAAGTTTCAGACACGGTAATGACCGTCGGTAAAATCATCACGCCGAGGACGATGATTCCCGCAAGAATCGTATTGCCCGCTGGCACGTCAAAAATATCTTGAATCAGAGGAACAATAATCAGTAAGCCAAAAAAGCCGTAAACCACGGAAGGAATACCGGCAAGCAGTTCAACCGCCGGACGAATAATATCGGCAAGGCGTTTGGGGGCGATTTCCGCAATGAAAATGGCGGTTAACACACCAATTGGCACACCGACAATAACGGCACCAAAGGTGGATACCACCGAAGCGACAATCATCGTCGCAACCCCATAAAGAGCGGGGGGAAGCCAATCTTGGCCAAGTACAATGCCCCCGACACCCACCTCTTGGAAGGCTGGAATACTTTCTCGAACAATAAAGTAGGCGATGATCGCCAACGAGATAATGCCGATGGCAGCACTGGTTAAAAACAAGCCGTGGAAGATACGTTCTTTCCAATCCACACGTTTTTTGGTGCGTAACGTGTGCTTGGTATTGGGTGAAGCGTCAACACTCATAAGCTTTTCACTATCAGATGCGATGGTCATATTGTCTCACTTAATCACGATACAACTTGTGATCGTTTTTGACGGAAAACGCTCAGCCCGAAAAGGTGGGCTGAGCAAAATTTAGTTTCACTGCTGGGTCTTCATACACTGAATTAGTTGATGGAGATGTAACCGTGGTCAGCAACAATCTCTTGTGCTTCGTCACTCAACATCCAATCAAGGAATTTTTGCGTTTCAGCGGATGGCTTGCCTTCTTTATAAAGAACAAGGAAAGGACGAGCGACTTTGTAGTTTCCGCTTTTCACGTTATCAACGCTTGCTGGCGTGCCGTCGATATCAAGAGCATGTACTGTGTTGTCAACGGTTCCTAACGAGATATAACCAATCGCGTAAGGGTTTGAGGCCACCATGGTTTTCAGACCACCGTTACCGTTTGCCACTTGAGCACGCTGTGAAATTGCTGAGACTTTTTTATCGCCAATTTTCTTTTTAAGCGACATGATGTCTTCAAAGGCGCCACGAGTACCCGATGCGGTATCACGCGTAATAGCGACGATTGGCTTATCTTCACCGCCGACATCTTTCCAGTTGCTCACTTCACCTTTATAAATCGCTGAGACTTGCTCTGCCGTTAAACCCTTGATGGTATTTTTAGGGTTAACCACAACCGCAATACCATCACGAGCAATGACTTCTGTTTTGAGCGTTGGCTCTTCTTCTGCAGGTTTAAGGTTACGTGAAGCCATACCTAAATCTGCAGAGCCATTTTTCGCTGCTTTAACACCTGCTGAAGAACCTGGTCCTTGTACTTCGATGAACACATTCGGGTTCTTCTTCATGTAAGTTTCTGAGAAGAATTCCATCAAAGGAGTAACGCTGCTTGAACCCACTGCTGAAATAGTTTCTTGAGCTGAAGCGGTATTCATGGTCATTGCACCCAATAGAGCGATGGCACCGATTACTGTTTTTTTCATCACTAATATCCTTTAAGGCTTAATTGCCGTTATGTTTTCAGTTGACGATGCTCACTTTAGGGGGGGAATATGACAGTTGTGTTTCACTTCGTTGAAGCCTCTATGACACTTTGCGTGGTAAGAGATTTTCGAAAATTACTAACTAGGGTGATGATTTGGAAGAAATTATTTAACGAGTCTGGATTGGAAATAAGAAAAAAGCGTTGACTCGGCTAGGCCATATTGTTGCTAAAACATGTCATTGAATACTGCCAAGTCTTTGTTATCCGCCGTTTGCAGGACGCGTGGTGATATCGATTACTACAACATAGACATCAAGCGCCAAAATAAAAAAGCTGACACTTGGTCAGCTTTTTTTAGTCATTTTACTCGTCATCGACTTTAGGTGGGGTCTTCTTGCGTGGGACAAACACATCGTCACCCACCGAGACATTTTTATAAAAGCTTTTATCGCGAGCAGCGGGCTTATTCGCAGCCGCTTTCGATTTAGGTTTGGCTTTTTTCTTGTGGGTCGCTTTGCCTTTCGGTACCTGTGGTTGGCGAGGCTTAAGGCCTTTGAATTTGCCCTCTAAGCCTTCAAATACTGAAAAGGTCAACTCTTGTTGCAAGTAGGCTTCAACACGTTTAAAACTATCCCAGTCTTTTGGACCCACCAGAGAAAGTGCATCTCCTTTATTGCCAGCACGCCCAGTACGCCCAACTCGGTGCACATATTCTTCTGTGTGTTTTGGCATATCAAAGTTAATCACATGCGTGACATTGCCAATATCCAAACCACGTGATGCGACATCTGTCGTGACCAAAATTTTAAACACACCACGCTCAAATTGGCTCATGATGGTATTGCGTTGAGTCTGATTTAAGCTACCACTTAAGGCGATCGCTTTAAGCTTTTTCTGATTAAGCTTTTCTGTCAGGCGATCAGTATCTGAACGTGTTGCAGTAAAAATGATGACCTGCTTATACTCTGATTCTTCCAGCGCCCTATCGAGCAACGCCTCTTTATGGTCAAGGTGGTCACACAGGTAGAATTTTTGCGTGATATCTTTATGTTCTTCATTGGAAACACCAACCGCAATGCGCTTAGGTGCTTGCATCATCTCTAACGCGATACCATTGACTTCAGCGTGATCCAAGGTCGCCGAAAACATCAATGTTTGACGACGACGGTGTTTAGCCGCGCGGTGAATTCGGCGCAGCTCCGGCGCGAAACCAAGATCTAACATTCGGTCAGCTTCATCGAGAATCAGCGTTTCCAAACCTTCCAGAAACAGAGAACGATGCTCAAGGTGGTCAGCCAGACGCCCTGGTGTCGCGACAATAAACTTAGGATAACGACGTAATGCCTTGACCTGGTCATTAAAGTTCTCACCACCAACAATCAGCGCAGCATCATACGATAAGCTCGCCAACATGGTACGTAACTCGCTGTAAACCTGCTTGGCCAGTTCACGCGTTGGCGCCAGAATCAAACCGCGCGGATCTCGAGCAGAGAATGATTTACTTTTCAAAGATTTATGAAGCATAGGCAACACAAACGCAAGTGTTTTACCTGACCCCGTCTTAGACGATGCCAGCAAGTCTTTACCTGCGATAACGACTGGAATCGCCTTTTGTTGAATTTCAGTCGCTTGTTTAAAATCAAAATGATTGACCGTTTTCAACAAACGATTGTCCAAGCCTAAATCTTTAAATTGCAAAGGTGCTCTCCACTTAAGGTGTACATTGATTGAAGGCATGCCTGCAAGGCATGACAAAGCGCGACATAATACACCGAATTTGGGGTTAATAGATAGCGTGAACCACAAAATTTCACCGTTTATGGGCACGAGAAGTCGCCTTCGAATACTTGCTTTTCTATTCAATGAGATAGCAATAACCACCAAAACCGTCTCAAAATTGAAACAAATGTCAATTATAAGTTAATTGCTTAAAAACTTGGGTTTTTTTGACTTTCGGGCGTTATACGTTCTGTAATATTGAGTCTACAATTTAACTCGTCGCTATATTGTTTAGAAGGTATAGGGCGTCATTTTGATACTTACAAAAAATATGCAAGGAGTTCATATATGAACAAGATGTTAATCGCCGCAGCTGCGTCTTCTGTACTTCTACTCGCTGGTTGTGCATCTGGTCCAGACGAAGAAACTACAGCGCAAATGGACGAGCTAAGCAATCAGGTTAGCCAACTGAGCCAAGAAGTGTCTTCTATGAAGTCTGAACTATCTTCTGAAGTTCAAAAGTCTAGCGATGCAGCGATGGCAGCACAAGAAGAAGCAGCACGTGCCAATGAGCGTATCGACAACATTGCTCAGTCTTACACTAAGTAATCGAAATTTAGTTAAATACTGATAGAAGAAGGGTCTGCTTAGCAGGCCCTTTATTATATTGGCGCCGTATAAAATCGATGCGACAAATATTTCACATGTAAACACATGTAAAAAAGCGCAGCCCTTGCTGCGCTTTTTATTCATAATTTTGACGATTACTGCTCAAGCATCTCGGACGGGGCAATTTCAGTAGGTACGCCATTTTGCGCTAGAATCACGGCGCGCGCTTTGGTATCTGGCAACTCAAACTCATCCAGCCACCAGCGAAGCTCAGTTGGAATCTTAAGATCTTTCTTAGACCCGTCACTACGAGTTAAGGGTTCGTGCGCTTCAAGAAAGACACTTCTATCGGGTTCGAGAGCGACCTTCACGGGCTCATCAATGACTTTGACACTCTCGCCCAGTGGGACTTGAGCAAACAGCCATTTGATGTCTTTTGGATCCATTCGAATGCACCCGGAACTGACGCGCATACCGATGCCAAAATCTTTGTTAGTACCGTGGATCAAATAATCCCCAGCGCCATACGCCAAGCGCATTGCAAACTCTCCCAACGGGTTCTCAGGCCCAGCGGGCACCACTTGTGGAAGTTCGATGCCTTTCGCTAAATACTCTTTGCGAATTGACATTGGTGGCGTCCACGTTGGATTCGGCCTTTTTTGGCTGATCTTAGTTTCCATCTCTGGCGTATCACGACCTATACGACCAATTCCGACCGGGAAGATATGGACTTGGTTCTTGTCTGGCTCAAAGTAGTACAGACGAAGTTCTGCCAGATTAATTACGATGCCTTTACGTGCAACATTTGGCAGGATAATACGGCTGGGGATCGTCAATACGTAGTCAACCTGAGGCACAAAAGGGTCAACCCCTTTGTTTGCTGCCATCAAAGAGAGAAAGCCGACATCATATTGTTTAGCAATATCGGACAAGTTTTCACCTTGCTTCACAATATGATATTCCGTACGTCCAACGATGCTACTGTCTTCAGGTGGCAACTCATAAGTAACGGCAAATGCGGCGCTGCTGATACACCAACATAAAGACAATAATTTACGTAGCATTAACTCCCATCCTTCGCTTGTTTATAGAGTTCCAAGGTTATCTCTCTTTCTGACTTGTGATCAACTATCGGTGCGGGATATGACAATAAATTTACCCTGTCCCATTTCCAAGGCTGATGCACAAATTTGTCTGGAATCTCAGACAATTCAGGAATCCAATGACGAACAAATTCGCCGTCGGGGTCAAATCGCTCGCCTTGAGTCACTGGATTAAAAATTCGAAAGTAAGGCTGTCCATCACAGCCAGTTGAGGCACACCACTGCCAACCGCCATTGTTCGCCGCATATTCACCATCAATGAGGTGCTGCATAAAGTAATCTTCGCCGTGTCGCCAGTTAATATGCAGATCTTTAATCAAGAAACTGGCAACAATCATTCTTAAGCGATTATGCATCCATCCGGTACTATTCAATTGGCGCATGGCGGCATCGACTATCGGATAACCGGTGTTCCCTTGCTTCCACGCCTCAAAGTCGGAGTCGTTATGATGCCAAGTCAGCCGACGTCCCCAGTCCAAAAACGGCTCTCCTCGACTCAGTTTAGGCTCAAACCACAGTAAATGCTGATAGAACTCACGCCATATAAGCTCACTTTGCCATACTTCACGCCCTTCCGTCAGCGACGGCAGCCCATAAGCGAGCCGAGCAAAACATTGACGAACAGAGAGCGCACCAATTGCTAAGTACGGAGATAAACAACTGGTGCCAGGATACGCAGGAAGGTCACGCTGCTGGTGATAATCATCGGCATCCTCTGCACAAAAGCGTCTCAATCGATGAATTACCTCGTCGGTCTTGACTGGCCATTGCTCACTCGATTGACGTGAATAGCTAAACGTAGACTCTAGCGTAAATCGTGCAGAATGTAATGTGTCAGGTAATGTGTGGTCAGGGCCTGCACTCGGCTTTAGAACGTTAAGAGACTGGGAGTAAAATTGCTTTAAGTAGGCTTTTTTAAACGGTGTAAATACTTTGAAATACTTTTGCTGCTGGTTAACGACTTGCCCTGGATACAAAGCACATTTGTCATGAAAACTTTTAAAGTCGATAGACCGGCGCTCTAGCAGCTGTTCACACAAAGCATCTCTACGCTGTTCATTGAGCTCATATTCACGATTTACCCACACCGTATGAGCCTTTAGCTTTTCCGCAAATTCGCTCACAACTTGTGCCGCTTGGTTAAAATCCGCCACTTCTTGATAAAGCAAAGGAATGTTCAGCGCGTCTAGGTCATCCCTCAACGCCCCTAATCGACGAACAATCAAATCGGCTTGAATCGGGGCCATATGATGCTGTTGCCACTGCTCAGGCGTCGCGATATAGAGAGCGGTTACTGGTTGATGTGTCTGCAATGCTTCATATAGAGCTCGATTGTCTTCGACGCGTAAATCGCGCCGTAACCATACCAAATTCATACGGGCTCCTGTGATTTGTCAAAGGCGTTGAGCAAAGGTGATAGCATCAATCGCTCACCCAATTGAATACCCAACTGCTTGAGCGCATTTTTCTGCGTGGCAGGTAACGTATGATTGGCATAAACAGCCAGCCATTGCTTATCTAAACTGGCGTGGGTGACCAATCCACTCAAGTCGGTCACGCCATCGAGCACGGTCACGGTATACCCTTGACCAGCAATCGAAATCGCCCATATCCATGCGCCAATACAACCCGAGGCCTCACAATTTACAACTAAGCAGCCCCCTTTATGCGCCGCTTTATTTTCTGATTCGAGAATCGCACTCAATGCCGTAATCATCGCCGACTGGAACAGGCCCATCTGCAACGAGCGCTGCGGCTTTTTAACTTGGCTTAGCGACTGGATGATGGGATCCACCAAACGGGCTTCGATCATGGCTATCGGGTACTCTTTTAAAATACCTCGAATCATGGCCGTCACTTTGGCAAGCTGAAGCTGAGCCAACGCATTGAGTAACGTATCAATGCTTTCTCGCTGCACCTGCGATGCTTCCAACTCAGCATGCAGCGGCTGATTGCCATCAATCAGTTCTTTGACCTTACCAATCGCCACTCCTTTCGCAAGCCAACTTTGAATCAAGCGAATATGGTCAATATGGGCTTGGCTGTATAGCCGATGCCCTTTTTCAGTGCGGTGCGGGTGTATCAAGTTATAGCGTCGCTGCCAAGCTCTTAAGGTAACAGGCTTAACCCCTGTCATCTCAGAAACTTCTCGAATCGCATACCACTTTTTAACGTTCGAAGATTTATAATCCATAGCGTAAACGCAGCTCCTCAGGATAAGGTTGGAAGTACTTTTGTTGCTCTAAATAGCCATCAGGGTATGAATTTAAGTAATGCTTTATCAGGGTAAGCGGTGCCAGTAATGGAATCAGCCCAACACGGTAGTCATCAATCACCTTTCTAAGCTCGGCTTTCTGCTGTTTATTCAATACACGCTTGAAGTAGCCTTGCAGGTGCATCAATACGTTGGTGTTATTCTTTCGCGTAGCTCGGTGCGCCATTGCCTGCATTAAACCAAGGCGATAATGTTGCACAAACTCCTTGATGTCGTAGTCAGCAATACGTGCAACCAGCCTGCCTAACTCACGATAAGAATCTGGGTGATGAGCCATCAGTGTCAGCTTATAACGCGAGTGAAAATCAATAATTTTTCCCCGAGTTGGTTCGTCCCCCATGGACTGATAAAAGTCATAAAGACAAAAAATACGTGTAATAAAATTTTCTTTAAGCACGGGATCATTAAGCCGACCATCTTCTTCAACAGGTAACCACGGCATGCGCTCCAACATCACTTGCGTATACAGGCCCACACCGCTTTTTTCTGCATGGTTGTTACCGTACACTTTGACTCGCTCCATTCCGCAAGAAGGAGACTTGGCACATACGATGTAGCCACAAAGGTTGGTTTGCGATAGCTCGTCGACTTTATGATGCGCAAAGTCAACCATTGCGTCGGTATAATCCTTACTGGCATCTTTCGTTTCAACCAACGCCACCCTTTCCTCATCGGAGATGAGCCGAATCGTCGGGCGAGGGACCGGGAGACCGATCCCCACTTCTGGACACACCGACACAAACTCGAGATAAGGCGATAACTCCTTATTGACGAATGCACTGGCTTTGTGACCAGAGTCAAAACGAACTTTTTCACCTAGTACACATGAACTGATACCAACCAAAATTTGTGAATCCATTGTCTGCCACCCAAGTTATACAAAAATGTTTTCTGTATAAGTATTAGCACAATCAGCAAAACTTATACAAGTTTTTAACTTGTACAGCATTAAATGAAAAACGATCACTGCCCTGTCATTTAAACAGCAAAACGATTGCTTTACCGCTTTCAACATAAATCGTTATCAAGAGAGTAAAAATAACGAATATCCGAGATTTTTGTGACTAACACCTCATAGATAGCCGAATTTACAGAATAGAATCGTCTCTAAATCGTGTTCTGTATCTCAACAGAAAAAGTAAACATAGTAACTATTTTGGAGTATCCACTATGGCAACCCCTCACATTAATGCACAACCCGGTGATTTCGCAGAAACCGTTTTGATGCCCGGAGATCCATTACGTGCAAAATATATTGCAGACACCTTCTTGCAAGATGTTAAACAAGTGTGTGATGTGAGAAACATGTTTGGTTTCACGGGCACCTATCAGGGTAAGAAAGTGTCAGTGATGGGGCATGGTATGGGCATTCCATCATGCTGCATTTATGTTCATGAACTCATTGCCGAATACGGTGTAAAGAATGTTATTCGTGTCGGCAGTTGTGGCGCAGTGCGTGATGACGTCAATCTAATGGATGTTGTCATTGGCATGGGCGCCTCAACAGACTCGAAAGTCAATCGTATTCGTTTCAATGACCATGATTTTGCCGCACTGGCAGACTTTGGCCTTCTTGAAACAGCGGTACAACAAGCGCGTGCGCAAGATGTCCCCGTAAAAGTTGGTAACGTCTTCTCTGCGGATCTGTTCTATACACCGGAAGCCGACCTGTTCGAAAAAATGAACAAACTTGGCATCTTGGGCGTGGATATGGAAGCGGCGGGCATCTATGGCGTTGCCGCGGATCTTGGCGCTAAAGCCTTAACCATTTTAACGGTCTCTGATCACATCATCCGCGGTGAAAAGTTAAGCTCTGAAGAACGTCAAAAATCATTCAACGATATGATGAAAGTCGCGCTGGAAACAGCGATTAAATTATAACGATCATAACGTTACCACGGATTGGGTAACACAATGAATAAGGGGGAGATTGTGCCAAAAGGACAGCTGCCTGCGGACGCAGACGGGTTACAACTCAACTTTTGTAAAACATTGGCGTGTGACAACTTTGGCTTGAGCGATGCACAGGGTTACATTGTGCAACATGCAAACCCAAAGCGTCCGGCGATGGTTTGCCGTGAATGCGGCGCATTCCCCCCTTTACTTAATAACTATGACGTTGAAACAGAGCTGACTCGCCTCAGAAAGTTACACAGTGACGGGCTGCCAGCCTGTCGTAACCAACAATGTGAAAACGTCGGTTTTTCGGTGCACATTCACAAACACCTCTACCATGCTTTTGGTTACAGTGGCGATCGTCAGCGCTATCGCTGTAAAGCTTGTCAATCAACGTTTGTCGATAAGTGGTCCGGCGTGAATAATAAGCTCGACTTTCAGGAGTCGCTGCTTGGCTTGCTATTTATGAGCTATTCCGTCCGTGAAATATGTCGGCGTCTCAACATCAATCCCAAGACGTTTTACGACCACCTTGACCACATCGCCAGTCGCTGCCGACGCAAGTTAGCAACCTTTGATGCTCGATGGGTCAATCACGCGCAACACTATGAATTAGCCTCGCACTACATCCCGTTACAACCCAAAAGTAATAACGGTGTTGTATGGATGGTGACTGGTGACGCGCCATCCGGTTATGTGCTATGCCAACACGTGAACTACTCAGCCAGTGAAAAGCCAGTTGGGCCCATTGACCATGATCCTTTCCATTCACCCGCTCGTTTTGTCTCACCGCAATATTCGCCGGAAGCCCATTCAGCTCCGATGAGAAATATTCCAGCGCTTCATGAGCGCATTGACCGCCAATATCAAACGATTCTTGCACGAGGTAACGTTGAAGACCCGATTGGTAACTTGACGCAATTTCACTACCCCTCCAAAGGGGCATTGATTCGAGCGCCTTATACCTCTTATGCTCACTTTTTACATGTACTCGATCTCTGTCAGAGTGATAAACGTGTGTCGATTTATCTTCCGCAAGATCCCCTTCTACGCTCTGCTGCGCTGAGTGTATGTTTACCTCGTATTCAGCACAGTAATGTGGATCTTATGTATGTTGAAGAGGACACACAGTGGCGTACTCAGCTCTATTTCGACAAAATTGATATTGTCCATATGGGTTGGTGGCGTGATCGATGGGCGATCGCGAATCAAGAGTCGGCATCAAAAGGCATTTGCTATTTAGCAGGCGACAACGACAAACCTGAGCAATGGTTAACTCGAGCCAGTTTGCGCAGCATGGAATCCTACCAACAACGGTTTCAATCTCTTTTTGAAGACTTCATCAACGAACCCCGCCGTAAATTACGTCCTGGAGGCTTGCTTCCTTTACTCGATATCTTCCGAGCTTGGCACAACCTTTGCTACCAAAGTAAAGAAGGTGAAACCGCTGCTCAACAGCTAGGATTAACGACAAAACCTCTGACACTTAAGGATTTACTGGCTTAGAGACAGAATAAATGTGAAGTTGACCATTAAAAGTTCGGTGTTTTGCGTATTTTGCTAGAGTTGTAGTCTCACCTATTCTTATAATACTTAGGAATTAAGTTGCCGTACAACGTAAGGACCTGATTTGGACAAAAGCCAACGCTCGCTAGACACCAAGTTGAAACAGCTAAAACAACAAGTGGAAAGTGATCCACGAGCGGTTTTAATTGAAGCTCAGCAATGCGTTGAAGATGCCAACACAATGTTATACCCCAAAGTTGGAATCCGCGCCCTTATCGTTGTTTCCTTGTGTTACTGGCACTTGATGGATTACCGCAAAGGTCTCAAGTCAATCAAAGACGCTTATTCAAAGTTAAGTGGCCTTGATACCGATGATTATGTCCCGGAAATTCTTCATATTCACGCTCTCCATTATTGGGGACAAGCCCAATACTATTCCGCGCAGCAATTTTGGATTAATGCCCTTGAGCAGTCTGCCCTCACAGACGAAACCGAAATTCAAATAGAAAGCTTAATTGGTTTGGGTAATGTGTGGCGGATGACCAATGAATATCAACTCGCGCGCTCAACGCATGAATTAGCGGTGATTGTCGCCAATAATATGCGGATTAATTACCTCGAAGGCAAAGCGCGGATTCTGCTGGCATGGGATCACTACTTACTCCATCAGTTCGCTGATATGTTGTCGGTGCTTGATGGTGCAGCAGAAGCTTTGCGCTATCATGATGATAAAACTTGGCATGCAGAAATCTGGGACTTTCGCGGCTTAGCATTGCTCGGGCTAGAGCGTATCAAAGAAGCAGAGCAAGCCACTCAAAAAGCGCAAGAGCTTGCCGAAAAACATGATTTATCATGGATGAAGTCGCATTCCTATATCAGCCGAGCTCGCCTGGAACTGCTGCGTAAAAATCCTCAAAAGGCTTCAGAGCTACTGATGTTGGCCGAGGTCTCTGCCTCTGAGTTTGATAATGGCGAATTGCTGTCACAGATTTGCTATCAGCAATCCTTGGTGGCAGAAGAAATTGGTCACTATCAGGCGGCACTGGTCGCATTCAAAAAATACCGTCAATTCTCACTACAAATGCAACGTGAACAAACGCTGCGGGTAGGCACCGACAAAGCGCGCACCTCAAAGCGTCAAATGGAACAACGTGCGCGAAAGTTAATTAATCGAGTTCGCCGTCAGCATGAATTTGATCCCGAGCAACAGCTCAGTCAAATGGTGTCAGAAACCTATTGGTGGGAGCAATTAGTACTGCATAAAACGGCGATGTCTAAAGCCAGTCATTCGGTTATCGTCATTAAGCACAGCAACAACAAAGTACTCGAGATCTGCACAGAGCTGGCGCACTCGCTTTGCCAAACCCGGGACCTTCTTACCCGGTTGAGTCAAAACCGAATTGCTCTATTATTAGCGGAAAATGATGAACAAGCCCATCAAGTGTTTTACAGTTTGAGCCAAATGTTTGCTATCTATCCTTGGCACCGACAAGGCCTTGACAAATCAAAGCCTTCTATGGATTTTTATGACATTCTCAGCTTTCCTTTCACGCTTGATCATCTTGATGACGACTGAGGCCGACGGTTATGGAATCACTGCTTAAAAAAATTTCCGATTTCGGATTAGATGCCGCCTCCTACAGCGGACAAGATGCACTCGCGTTTTGGACACATGTTCGTACTCACATCGCCACCACACCGGAAGAGCAAGCACACTGCTTTATCATTAGCGCCGAGCATCTGAGCAAACAGCGTCAATTTCAAGAAAGCATTCACGACCTTAACGCTGCCTTAAGCCTTCTTTCTCTTCCTGAGGACGCCGAGTTAATTCTTGAGATAAAAGACAGCTTAAGCGATCGATTTTTTATTACTGGTGATTACGCAAATGCACTCAATCACTATGTCGAATCTACCACGATTGCCGTAGAACATAGCTTTATTGACTCCTACGTCAAAGCGATCATTGGTATGGGTAATCTGTGCAACGCATATGGCGATCACACGCGTGCATTACGCTACTATCAAAAGATTGACAGCATCGACCACGCCATTAATAGCCGCTCACTGCGACTGAAGTACAAGTTATTTAAACTTGCCTGTTTTTTATTAATGAATCGTCCAGAAAAGGCGCTTCCCTTGCTCAAAGAGTGTGAGCAGCTCTGTATTCTGGTCAGCGACAAAGTTCTGACTGGCCAAGTATATCTATACAACGCTATTTTGCTACGTCGTAAAGGCCAAACCTTACAAGCCTTACGTGACTTAGCTAACATCCAATATACCTATGGCAATTTACACTCAACATGGCTATCAAACATGTTGCGTCTTGAGCTTGCCTACTGCCTGACGGAGCTAGGGCGTGACCACTTATCCAATTGGTTGCTCGAACAAACCGAAAAGCGCATAAGTAATGGCTACGCGCCAATTCTCAACCTCAACTTATGTAACTCACTGGCAAAAATTTATGAGCAGCAAGGCAAGTATCAACAGGCGCTTACGTATCAGAAAAAAGCTTACGACCTTGAGAGTGCATTGGTGACAGCCATTCCGATTGGAGAGCTGGGCGCCGCTCAACTGCGCCGCTTGTCACGTTTCGAATTACAGCTCAAACTCATCTTATCTGAGCAAGAAAATCGCGAATTAAAAGAGACGACGGAAAGTCAGAAAAATACCGTAGCACAGCTTCAGATAGATGCATTTACTGACCCGCTGACCACTCTGCATAATCGTCGTTGGCTTGATATCAAGCTTAAAGACCTGTTACTCCATGAAACCCCATTTTCATTGATGGTCATCGATATCGACCATTTCAAATCGATCAACGATGAACTGACCCACCTCGTGGGCGATAAAGCCATTATTCAAGTCTCTGAGCAGTTAGCCGAGTCGTTTTCATTTGCAGGCGCATCGTGTGTACGTTTCGGTGGTGAAGAGTTCTTGGTACTGTTGGAGAATATCGATATTGCCGATGCGCAGCGTCATGCGGAGCAATATCGTCACCAAATTAACCAACTGAACTGGCAGAACATACTTGGAGAACGAGGGTTAACCGTCAGTATTGGTGTGACGAAGCATAAAGGCGGTGAGAATACTCAACGTACCTTCTACCGTGCCGATAAAGCGCTCTACCGCGCGAAAGCCAACGGCCGCAATCAAGTGTGCATTGAATTCGAATAAGTAGTTCAGTTGCCCCTCCCTCTTCCCGCGCGGCAAAATCAAATTTCCCACTTAAATCTGTAAGAATCGTCTCACTCACGAGCCAGATTGCGCTGAAGTTTGTGTCATTCTTAACTTTCCTACCTAATCGCCTAGTTAAACTTGCTATTCTTCATCTAGCTTTTAAATAGCGGCTTTTTTCTAACTAATATCCTGATCAGGAAACACTTTTATGTTTTTAGACTACTTTGCCTTGGGAATGCTCATTTTTGTTTCCTTGGTACTCTTTTATGGGGTTATTGCAATTCACGACATACCTTACGAAATTGCGAAAGAACGTGACCATCCTCATCAAGATGCGATTCATTATGCTGGGTGGGTAAGCCTATTTACACTGCATGCTCTTTGGCCTTTTTTGTGGATATGGGCCACATTGTGGCGTAAAGAACGTGGATGGGGCTTCAAACAACAAAACAAACTCAACCATGATCTCAGTTTAAAAATGGAACAGATGGACCATGAACTCACAAAGCTAAAATTAGAACTGGCTAGCCTCAAAAAGGCTGACAGTCGGGGTAACGATATGACTTCCCAAGAGGGGCATCACTAATGGATCTATTATTGATACTCTCATACACCGCACTGTGTATTACCGTTTTTAAAGTCTTTCGTATTCCATTAAATAAATGGACGGTCCCCACCGCAGTACTCGGCGGTATCGCTCTGATTGGTACCTTGATTTTGCTCATGAACTACAACCATCCATTCACTCAGCTTGGCAGCCAAGTATTTAATACCACGCCAATTGTTCCCGGTGTACGCGGGCGAGTGACTTCTGTTGACGTTAAGCCAAACCAAGAAGTGAAAGCCGGTGATCCTTTACTTCATATCGACCCAACACCGTTTATTGCGAAAGTGACGCAAGCTCAGGCAGCCTTAGCGGAAGGGGAGCAAGACGTATTACAACTTGAAGCCACGTACAAAGCCGCTCAATCAAACACGGTGCAAGCCCAAGCTAAACGCGACCGCGCTAAACGTGAGTATGAACGTTACGCAGCCGGTTTTAAGCGTGGGGCATTCACCGAGCAGCAAGTGGACAATCGCCGCCAGACATTTCTCGCCGCAGAAGCCGCGTTAGAGTCTTCAACAGCGACCGAACAACAAGCACAACTCGCTTATCAATCTGAGATTAATGGAGAGAACACCACGGTAGCTAACTTAGAGGCGGCGCTAGCGCAAGCAGAATTTAATCTGCGTGAAACCGTGGTCAAAGCGCCAACGGATGGGTTCGTGACTCACTTGGCAGTACGCCCAGGTATGATGGCGGTGCCCTTGCCATTGGCGCCAGTCATGACGTTTGTTCATAGCGAGCAACATTATTATATTGCCGCATTTCGACAAAACTCATTACAACGCCTTAAAGCAGGAGACGAAGCAGAATTCGTATTTAGAGCAATTCCCGGAAAAGTGTTTGCAGGCAAAGTTGTCGAAGTCATTCCTGCCATTGGTGAAGGACAGGTGCAAGCGGCTGGCGCGCTGATGAACACCGAGTCTCTGAAAACCAGCGGACGAGTGATGGTGAAACTGCAAATGACCGATGACCTCAGCGATTATCATATGCCTTTAGGTGTCAACGCAGAAGTCGCGGTATATTCCGATCACTTTGAACATGTGGCCATTATGCGTAAAGTATTGATTCGAATGGAAAGTTGGAAAAACTACCTCTACCTAGATCACTAACAATTACGTACAAAAAACAGCGTCTAGGCGCTGTTTTTTTATTCTTTCATCTGAATAATCGGGTTACGCGTTTGCTTTTTTCACTGCAAAACGTACAACTTCATTCCCGTGTTCAGGTTTTAGCGGAATATTGAGCGCCAGTAACAAAGAGAGCCCTGCCATGCCCGCGCCAATATAAAAAACCAGAGCAGGAGAAATAAGCCAAATGAGGCCAAACGTTACTGGAATGACAACCGCGGCAATATGATTAATGGTAAACGATACTCCCGCCGTTGATGCCATGTCTGCAGGGTCGGCAATCTTTTGGAAGTAAGTTTTTATAGCAAGTGCTAATGCAAAGAACAGATGGTCCACGACATAAAGTGCCGCCGCCCATTCGGCGCTCGTGACCAACGCATAACCAATAAACACCAAAATTAATCCGATGTATTCAAAGGTCAGTGCACGTCGCTCGCCAATGACGCCAATATAGCGACCAATTTTTTTAGCAAACAAAAAGTTAAATACATAGTTAATCATAAACAGCATGGTGATGTCCGCTGCCGAATACCCAAACTCTTCCACCATCAGAAAGCCCGCAAAAACAGTAAATATTTGGCGGCGAGCCCCACTCATAAAAGTGAGTGCATAATACAACCAATAACGCTTGCGCAGAACCAACTTTTTATTCTGTGGTGTGGCTGATTTAAACTCAGGGAAAATCAAGGCTGCAATCACCACCAACACCAACCCTAAGCCACCTGTTGTGGCATACACGGTTAGGTAATCAAGGTGCAAAATCTCCAGCATGATCCACAGCGCACCATAGGTGAGTAACGACGCTAGAGCCCCTACAGAAATCATCTTACCCAACATTTCTGGTGCTTCTTCTTTATTTAACCACTGCAAAGAGAGTGATTGCTTTAAGGTTTCAAAATAATGAAACCCCGTCGACATGAGCAATGTAGTAAGCAGTAAGCCAACCAGCGAAGGAAAAAAACCCGTAATGGCCGTTCCCATTGTAAGTAGAGCAAGAGCAACCAGCATGAAACGCTGTTCACGAATAAACATCAAAACAAACACGGCGGTAAAGGCTAAAAACCCTGGGATTTCTCGCACACTCTGCAGTAACCCAATATCCGCCCCATCAAATTGAGCTTTTTCGACCACAAAATTATTGAGTAGCGCCATCCAGCTTGAAAACGCAATGGGCACAATAATAGAAATAAAAATGAGGAAATGCTGAGGCGTCTGCCAGCGCTTCAATGCGTTCATGATTTGCATCCTTGTAAAAAGAAGCATACTACCCGCTCTCGAAACATTAACCAACATTTGATTAACAAAGTTCTGGCTTTTATTTTCTATTTCTGAGATATAACATACTGTTTAATAAGAAAAAGGAAAGCGGCATGAACATCCACATTCGACCGACTCAGATCAGCGATGCACAAGCCTTGGCAGAGCTCTATTCTCAACCCAATGCTCAAGCGGGCACCTTGCAATTACCCAACCCTAGTACCGCGATGTGGACAAAACGACTGGAGAGTATGCCGCAAGGTGTCTATTCATTTGTAGCTGAAGTGGACGGTAAAGTCGTGGGTAATATTGGCTTTGAGCATTCACAACGTCCAAGAACGGCGCATTGTGCAAGCTTTGGTATTGGCGTTCATGATGATTACCACAACCTCGGCATCGGTTCACGGCTGATCGCCACCGTCCTCGATCTTGCTGATAATTGGTTGCAAGTGTCTCGCGTTCAAATTGAAGTGAATTGTGATAATGAATCCGCGATCGCCTGCTATAAAAAATTCGGTTTTGAGATTGAGGGACAGGCGAAAAATTCCGTTTTTCGCCATGGCAAATACATCGACACCTATTATATGGCCCGCTTAAAACCCAATTGTTAACGTTCACAGGGCTTATCATGGTATAACTGGTAATAAGCCCTTGGTTCATTTGAATTCACCTCTCAAGCCCCACCACTACTCGCATTTGATTAATTTATTGTCGAAAAAATACTTATTTATAAAATTCTCAATTTAAAGACAAAATGAAAGTCAGAAGTGCTGTCTAGCTCAAAAAAAATGGCGTACTGAGTATTTGAACTAAAATCACAGTAACCATAATATGGGTAAGCGTACTGCAACACGGGTGCTCTATGCGCCCAGCAAATAGAAATAACAATACTGATACATACCCATAAACATAAAAAGTAATAAGCAGTGACACAAAAAAGAAATTCAACGTTAAACAGCACGGACGCGTTAGCGATGATCGAACATGGCGGCGAAATGACCATTGGCATTACTACGCCAGTCGGTACATCATTTCGCGCAAAAACAGCGTTTATCGGTAAACACAGCCAAAATATCGCCCTGATTGAACTTCCAACTATCAGTGATGATGACTTGGATTATTATTTCCAAGAAGGGTTCTGGCTCGTAGTGCGTGCCATTTCTCAACGCGGAGAAGGTGCGCTGGTTCATTTTCGTAGCCAGATAGTACAGCTCTATCTCCATCCAATCCCGATGGTGGCTATCTCCGTTCCGCAAACCATGCAAGTCGCTCAGCTGCGAAAAGAACCTCGGTATGAGCTCAATCTTGCTACCAAAGTCAGCACGGAACAACACCATGTTGATGGGGAAATTCGCGATCTCTCAAAGGGAGGTTGCCGATTTGTCACAGCACCACTCGCTAAGAGTTTCCAAGTCGGTGATATTGTCCATTTGCATGTAAAAGTGGATACTAGGCATCAGGTCCAAATGGCGCCGCTGCACGGAAAAATATGTAACTTGCAGCGTTCTTTACACTATGCGCGCTACGGGGTGGAGTTTGATGAACTCGGTCAACAAGCAGCCAAAAAGCTTTTGGGCCATTTGAAGTTTGATGGCACTCGGCTCACACTAAGAGCCTGAAGTATCATTAAACAAACCATAAGCCCGCTAGATCGCGGGCTATTTATTTAACCAAAGAAACTAATAAAGCCTTGTAAAATAATTAAATTAACAATATCGATAAAAAAGGCTCCGACAATCGGTACCACCATAAACGCCTGAGGAGACGGGCCAAATTTGGTCACCAGTGAGCCCATATTCATCACCGCTGTTGGCGTGGCGCCCAGCCCAAAACCGCAATGTCCGCCGGACATCACCGCGGCATCGTAATTCGACCCCATCACCTGAAAAGTCACGAAATAAGCAAATAACCCCAACACGACCGACTGCACTGCCAATATCACTAAAAACGGGATCGCTAAATCAAAAATATTCCACAGCCTTAAACTCATTAGAGCCATGGCTAAAAACAATGCAAGAGAAACGGTTCCAAGTAAATCCACCGTGTCAGTATCAAGCTTTCTGACTTTACTCACCTCAATCACATTGGTAATAAAAACGCCAATAAACAAGGCGTAAACAAAATCAGGAATCATCAACCAACTGATTTCATAATGACTCACCCACTGCTCAAGATACTTAGCCCCGGTAACGCAAAACAGCAAAATGAACAGCACTTCGATGACTTTTTTCGGCGTGATTTTTTCTTCTTCATATTCGTTATAGGTCACAACTTCCGGATGCTTTTCATGTGTGTGTCCTGCACTGCCATAATCAGACTCAAGCTGATGTTTGTTGACCAGTTTTTGAGCAACAGGGCTACCAATAATCCCTCCGATAATCAACCCAAAGGTCGCTGAAGCCATCGCAATTTCTAGCGTATTTGAAAGCCCGTAACTTTCTGAAAACGTCTGAGCCCATGCGGCTCCAGTGCCATGACCACCAGAAAGTGTAATCGAACCAGCTATCAACCCCATCAG
This sequence comes from Vibrio sp. AK197, assembly GCF_053903115.1. Taxonomy (NCBI): domain Bacteria; kingdom Pseudomonadati; phylum Pseudomonadota; class Gammaproteobacteria; order Vibrionales; family Vibrionaceae; genus Vibrio; species Vibrio sp. AK197. The sequence goes on along the minus strand of NZ_CP096429.1, from coordinate 170,144 downwards.
CGGATCTAACCCCATTGCGCTGGCTAATGTCACGCCCACACCGTTTTGCAGCACAATATATCCAGATGCAACGGCGAGAAAGATAAACACCTTCATTCCCCCCTTTAACAACTGGGTATAATTTGCCGCTAATCCAACAGTACTAAAAAACATCAACATAAAGGTGTTCTGTAGTGGCAAAGAGAAGGCTAAATCCACCCCCTGAAAATGCACTAACGTAATGACCAAGGCAACCATTAACCCACCGACAATAGGCTCAGGAATATTGAACTGCTTTAAAAGCGGGATTCTAGAATTAATAAAGTGACCTAAAAACAGAACGCCAATTGCGATCAGAAACGACTCTAGGGTGCCAATGGAAATAACTTGGTTCATACCACCTCTTTATCATCTATTAAATGTGTTCGCGAGCACACACTGAACTCCACGCAGCACTTCGTCACTTGCGACCAACCGTCAAGTGTGTAGATGAAATTCAGTATAAAAATCACAACCAATGCCAATAGGCACGGCTCATCAATGGAATGGCCCACTTACCTTAAATCGCAAGCGAATAATGACAGCTTATACCCAACGCCGCTCTTAGAGGTGAGACTCCCCTTCGAGGAAGGAATCAAAGACTGATGAATCTTGGGCGAAAAAAAAGCCAACCGAATATATTCGATTGGCTACATAAATTGTGAACAAATTTTATTCACTAACAACGTCAGTTGGCTAGGTGACCCTCGGCTTAATAAGGGTCACTACACATAAAGCATAAGTTGTGCCAAGTTATTTTTGGTCAAATTTTATTAAATATCCGTTAATTTGACCAATGGCACGCCATTCTATTTGCATTTTGCAATTTCATTTTGCAACCATGTGCAGAACGATATGCATCTATTTACTTATAGACAATATTATCAATTTAAGAAATTCGTACTTTTTTTACAATGTTAGGATTAGAAATCAGTATACTTTGCACATTCTAATCACAAGTATTAATGGCTAAATGAACTATATAAGCACCTTCTTAAAAGGCATGGCGATGGGCGCAGCGGACGTTGTCCCCGGCGTTTCCGGTGGTACCATTGCATTTATTACTGGCATCTACGATACGTTACTTGAAAGCATTCGTCGTGTGAATCCAAGTTTATTGGGTCTCTGGAAACGCGAAGGCTTCAAAGCCGCGTTTAATCACATCAATGGCTTTTTTCTCATTGCGTTGTTTGGCGGAATCCTCACGAGCATCGCGACCCTCGCGAAGTTAATCTCTTGGCTTCTCAATCATCACCCTATTCCTTTGTGGTCATTCTTCTTTGGTCTGATTTTGGTGTCGGTTTACCACATGCTAAAGCAAGTCGAAAAGAAAACCGCGCTGCGCTTTGTGTTCATGCTCATTGGCATTGGCGTCGCTTACAGCATTACTGTGTTAAAACCTCTCCACTTAGAATCCACTTCGCTCAACATTTTATTTGCAGGTGCCATCGCAATTTGTGCCATGATTCTTCCAGGCGTGTCTGGCAGTTTTATTTTGCTGATGATCGGTATGTATGCGCCTGTTCTTGCGGCCGTTAAGAATGCAGAAGCGTCTTTGCTCGTGATGTTTTTATGCGGCTGTGTGATTGGCCTGCTTAGCTTTTCACACCTTCTGTCTTGGTTACTCAAACGCTACCGAGATCAAACGTTTTTATTTCTAATCGGTTTGATGCTTGGAACATTGCCAAAGATTTGGCCATGGAAAGAAACCGTTTCTTGGCGTGAAAACTCAAAGGGTGAATTGGTTCCTCTAGTTCAAAATAACCTCTCTCCATTTAACTTTGAGTCCGTAACCCAAGAACCCGCGCAGTTAGGTTTAGCGATTGTCTTGATGTTATGCGCGATTGGCTTAGTGTTAGGGTTAGAGAAGTTCGCAAACCAAGAATAAATCATATTCCAACGATAAAATATGAGATTAAAAAAAGAGGCCCCATGGCCTCTTTTTTATCGACTTCGCTTACCTTAAGCGCTGCGAACCAATGTATTACTAGCGTCACTTGGAGTGAGCACCACGGCAATCGATTTGGAGGTTGGCGTATCGCTAAAGTCACCTTTACTTTCAAGTGGGATTAGCGCATTGGCTTCAGGGAAGTAAGCCGCGATGTTGCCTTTGGGAATCTGATATGGAATCACTTTGAAACCATGAATTTTACGCGTTTTACCATCGGTCCATAGTGTTTCTATATCAACCAGAGCTTCGGATTGCAGACCTAGAGCTTCAATATCCTCAGGGTTTAGGAACACCACGTTACGCTCACCGAAAACACCACGATAACGGTCATCATAACCATAGACAGTGGTATTATATTGGTCGTGTGAACGCATCGTTTGTAATACAAACACCGGACGTTTCGCGGTACTTTTCACGTCATGATGGAGAATACTTTCAGGCAAGGTATTGCTGGTGATTTGTGCTTTACCTTGTGGATTATTCCAGCGTAACTCACGTGCGCTATTGCCCAAGTAGAAACCACCCGGCTGATCCAAACGTTGGTTAAAATCAGTAAAGCCTGCAATGGTTTGTTCGATATAGTCACGAATATTGCCGTAATCATCAGCCAGAGATTGCCAATTGACTGGGTTCTCTTCGCCAAGGGCCGCTTTAGCCATACCAGCGATGATCGCGATTTCGGAGCGCATCAACTCAGCGCTTACATCCACGCGTCCAGAAGACGCATGAACCATAGAGAATGAATCCTCTACCGTCACTTTCTGCTCCCCAGAGGCTTGCATATCGATATCGGTGCGCCCATAGCACGGCAAAATCAGTGAGGCTTTACCAGGGTTTACATGGCTGCGGTTTAACTTCGTCGCAATGTTCACTGTGAGGTCACATTGACGCATTGCATCCATAACCCTTTGAGTATCAGGAGCAGCAGCAACCAAGTTACCACCAAGGCCAATAAAGACTTTACTCTCACCACGGCTCATGGCTTGAAGTGCATTGACCACATTATGACCATGAGATTTTGGTGGCTCAAAGCCAAACACCTTCTCAATGTTTTCCAGCAAAATAGCTGGCGGCTTTTCGTTAATACCAACGGTTCGGTCACCTTGCACATTGGAGTGACCGCGTACAGGACAAAGCCCAGCGCCCGGTTTGCCAATTTGACCAAACAGCAGCTGCAAGTTGACGAGCTCTTGAATGGTTGCCACGGAATGTTTGTGTTGAGTGACGCCCATAGCCCAAGTCACAATGCGTGTTTTTGCATTGAGATAAATATCCGCCGCTTGAACAATCTCATCTTGCGACAAGCCTGACTGCTCTAGAATTTGCTCCCAAGGTGTAGCTTCTACCGTTGCAAGGTAATCGTCCAATCCTTGGGTATGCTCGGCGATAAATGCTAAATCAAAAATACTATCGCCTTGTTGCTGCGCTTGATGATGGCGTTCAAGCAATACTTTGACCATACCGCGAACCACAGCCATGTCACCACCTAACTTGGGCATAAAGTAGTGACTCGTGGTCGGCGTTGAACCGTTGCTTAGCATCTCTAATGGATGCTGAGGGTTAGTAAATCGCTCTAACCCTCGCTCTTTGAGATTATTGAATGCCACCACCTGTGCACCACGCTTATTTGCCGCAGCAAGTGTTTCAAGCATACGAGGGTGGTTAGTCCCCGGGTTCTGTCCAAACAAGAAAATCGCGTCCGCGATTTCAAAATCTTCAATCGTCACGGTACCTTTACCAATACCGATGGTTTTCGCGAGAGCAACACTGGTTGCTTCATGGCACATGTTTGAACAGTCAGGGAAGTTATTGGTACCAAAACGGCGAGCAAATAACTGATAGACAAACGCCGCTTCATTGCTGGCTCGGCCCGAAGTATAAAACTCAGCTTGGTTTGGATCATCAAGTTGGTTTAGATGTTTCGCCACCAGCGCAAATGCATCATCCCAGCTGATCGGCTCATAATGATCAGTCTCCGGGTTGTAGCACATCGGCTCGTTCAATCGACCTTGATATTCAAGGTAGTAATCCGTTTGTTTGTTTAACCAAGACACCGAATATTGCGCAAAGAATTCTTTATCAACACGACGCGTTGTTGCTTCCCAGTTAACGGCTTTCGCGCCGTTTTCACAGAAACGAAAACGCCCAGGGACACCCTTTTCTCCCCATGCACAACCTGGGCAATCAAAACCATGGTCTTGGTTAGTGCGTAATAAATTGGAGATGTTCTTCGCGACATTCTCACTTTTAAACAGGTGCTGAGTGGTGGCTTTAAGCGCGCCCCAACCCCCTGCCGATCCAGAATATTGTTTATAACTCATTCGCTTCTCTTCTTATTCTTGCTCTGGCTTCATGCGCCAGTGTCCATGGTATAAATTAAAGTAATCAGACTTGGTAAAACCAATCAACGTCATATCAAATTGACGGGCAATGTCGACTGCCACTTTAGATGGCGCGCCAACGGAGACGATGGTAGAGACGCCAGCAATCACCGCTTTTTGCATTAACTCAAAGCTAACGCGGCTGCTTAGTACAACGACACCACGGGGGTGCATCGCCTGCTGACGGGCTAAATGCCCTAAAAGCTTATCTAAAGCATTATGGCGACCAATATCTTCAGCAACTGCAATTAATTGATTGTCGACGATGTATGCAGCACCATGTACCGCACCAGTATCGTGAAACTGCTGTTGATGACGGTTAAGTAAAACCGGGTAGTTAAGAACTTGTTCAGACGATAGCCAATGCTGGCTTTGGTCTATATCATGCGGATTCGAAAGCTGTAACGCACGTATTGATGTGGCACCACAGACACCACAACTTGACGTACTCACAAAGCGGCGGCTCGACGAAGCCAAACGAGGCTCAACACCCGGTTTCAGTACCACGATCACGTGATTCATTGCGTGGCTAGTATGCTCGTCAAAGTAACGGATGGTTTGGATATCCAGCCAGCTGTCCACGACGCTTTGACTCAGTAACAATCCATACACCAAATTGGTATCATCACCAGGCGTACGCATTGTCATGCTCCACAGCTCACACTGTGTGCTCTGCTCGGTTTGCCATTCGATGCTGATTTGCAGAGGCTCTTCCACTGCGAGTACATCTTCGGCAAAGCGATAGCCACGATGACGAGTGTAACGCTTACGGTTAACGCGCGTTAGATACACGGGTGCATCATCGCGCAAATTGCTGACTTTATTTGATTGCATGACACCGTTCTTGAGTTTGTTAGAATACGCGAGGACGAGCGTCAGAGAGGGGACAAATAGACAGAGTGCTTAGCAACACAGAGCATCGAGACCAGACCGACGACTTCAATGATTTCGCGCGAAACTCAGCTGAGTTTCCTTTGTGAAATTATGGTTAAATTACTCCTTGCTATGATAGGCGTCAATAAAACAATAATTCAACCACCCACACTCAGAAATAAAATTTAGCTGCGCATCTGGGCAATATCCATCAATTTCGGTCTATTTAGCGGTTTTTCACAACCATTCAAACCATGACCAAAAATCGCAATAAAAGATTTCAAAAATGAAAACAAATCATTGTTTGCAAGGAAGAAAGGAAGAGCGAAACAACGCGGTATGGTTATTTCGCTCTGAATAAACCGCTTTAACGATTATTTCCAGCGAGCTAAGGTTTTGGCAATTCGCTCACCGTACAACACCGCAGTGTCAACATCACCTTGAGGAATATCTTCCGCTCCCGCGTCCGTTGGTGACTGCATGTATGCGCCGATTGAAGCGCCCAGATTATTGACATCATTTCGTGTTGCAGCCAGAGTATTCGCGGGCAAAATGCCAAGACCAACCCAAACCCCGCCATGCTGCATCGCAAGTGTAAACAGGTAATTCATTGTCGCTTGCTTATCACCGTTTAACGACCCCGAGTTGGTAAAACCACCAAAGATCTTATCTTGCCATTTTTGTTCAAACCAAGCTTTTGACGATGCATCAGCAAATTTCTTAAATTGCCAACTCGCCATACCCATATACGTAGGCGTACCAAATACAATCGCACCCGCATCATCCAGAAGTGTCCACTGCTCCTCAGAGATTTCACCCTCAGAGGAAATCTCGACTAACGTCGCATTCGCCCCTTTAGCGACCGCTTCTGCTTGTCTTTTGGTATGACCATATCCACTGTGAAACACGACCACAATGCTCTCTTTGCTCATTGTTTCTCTCCTTTCGCCTTTTGGGTTTAAATCGCCGCGTTCGGCTCCAACTCAGATGAATGCGCGAATCGACTTATTAACTATAGTACGAACACGCTAGGGAATAAGTATTCCCAGCTAACATTCACCACGATGTCGCCGTTGATAAAACGCAAAAAAAAAGGGAACAAAATGCTCCCTTTTTAGTTGACCACTTATACACTCATTCGTTCACAACGATGTAGGAAGAAAAACCTCGGCAAGCATGCAACGAACACTGCCTCCACCAATCTGTTCAATGGTTGAAACATCAAACGCGAGGAGCTTACCGTGAGTTGCCAATTGCTGACGCTGTGCAAGTGAGAACGCCTGAAAAGCAGACTGCGACATGGCAATCACTTTCTGTCCATTGGTCGCTTGTAGCTGCAAGATATTCCCGCAGAATTGATTCATCTGCTCAAGAGAAATCGAGATGACTTGCTTATCTTTAGCAAGGGATTTAAGCACGAAGCGGCGCTCAAACTCAGGAATAACTTCATCACAAATCACACAAAAACGTTCGCCAACCGACATCATGACATTGGTATGATAGATAGGCATGCCTGACGGAAGCGCAGTCTGAAACGAAATCACCTTCGAGTAGCCAATGCGCTGCGCATAGTCTTCCAACACTTCTCGATCACAGCGCTGTGACAATGCTGCGTAGATGGTGTGATTGAGGTGGTCCATGACCATAACGCCCGTACTTTCCAGAAATGCGTTGCTCTCCGTGTACGCTTCGAGGCTATCCACCTGCGTGGTTTGACGCCCTTGATTTTTCAGCGCGCCAATCAGAGCCGATACCTTTACTTCTTCACGGCGATTTTCACATGCCATAGGAAAGGTAAAGAGCTGACCCCGTTGAGTGGTGCTAAACCAATTATTTGGAAACACCGCATCAGGAGTGGGTATGTCAGACAAAGGATAATCGAATTCAATCACCTCGATGCCTTCGGCGCGAAGTATCGAAGCCATAACTTGAAATTCACGCAGAGCTTGCTGACGAACCTTTTCATCACTTAAGTTAAGCTTATTTTGAAATTCATTATCTTGCGCGGTCAGGGCGTTAAATTTGAATTCCTTGGGTGGCACCATGACTACGCACTGGGCGTTTTGTACAGAGCTTGATTGTTGCGTCATCGACATAGGGTCTCGAAACATCGCCATACTCTTATTTTGATCCATCAATATCGAAATTGTAATCACAATGTTACATAAAGAATTACTGAATTAAGTCATAAAGACTGCACGTAAAAGGAATATTTATGGTTATAAAGAGTAAAATCAGCAATAATCACTTCAGAAAGTCAAAAACCCAAAAAATGTTATCGGAAATCCCTCTCGAATTTCTTATATTGGATGTCATGGTTAACGATGTTAGTTGCAAAAAGCCGCGAGCATTCGCGGGGTTGTTTCAAATGGTGCCCAACTCTATACTCTAGCGATCATTATTCTTCAACCTCACTTAAGATCATCATGAATAAGAGTTTTATCACCAACGTTATTGCACTGGTGTTGCTATTTGCCGGATACGTTACTGGCAATACCGTCGTTCTTTATGCTGGTTTATTTGCTTTTTCTGGCGCTGTAACCAACTGGCTTGCTATCCATATGCTGTTTGAAAAGGTGCCCGGATTGTATGGATCAGGCGTGATTCCCGCCCGCTTTGAAGAGTTTAAGCTCGCCATCAAAACATTGATGATGCAGCAATTTTTCACACAAACGAATATTGATCGATTCCTAAATAAAGAAATGGCAGGAGAGAACAGTCTCAATTTAAAACCGGTGATTGAGAAAATTGATTTGCACCCGGCGTTTGATTCGTTAGTCGAAGTGATTTCCAACTCATCATTTGGTGGCATGCTGACCATGTTTGGCGGTGCAGAAGCACTCGAGCCACTAAAGGCACCGTTTGTTGAGAAAATGCAGGAATCTATCATTGAGATTAGCCAAAGTGACACCGTCAAACAGGCTCTGAAAGAGCAACTTGAATCACCACAAATGATGGAAGAGATTCAACAGAATATCGAAAACATTATCGACCAACGCCTCAATGAGTTGACCCCAAAAATGGTCAAGGAAATTGTTCAAGCGATGATTAAGCAACATCTTGGTTGGTTGGTGGTCTGGGGAGGTATCTTCGGCGGTATTATTGGCGTCATTTCAGCTTCCATTCTCTAACTACTCGCCTTCTTTCTCTCACAAGCGGGCATATTGTATTACCCGCTTGTGAATACCATCACGTCAACTTAGAAATCATAACTCAAGCTTAAGGTGCTATAGATCTCATCATTACTTTTGGTTGAAGCAACCTCAGTATTGTAGATATATTGTGCATCCACGACCAAAGCTAAATCAGTCATCAGTGTATTTTTTAAGAACGCATCAACCGTATATTTGGTGTTGGATGAACCATATTCCATCTTGCTGCCGCCCCCAAAAGAAAACGTTTTGGTCATTTTTCGCGAGCCTTTGATAAAAGCAGAACCAATCAATTCATTGGTTTCTTTGTTTGGATGATCAACATCGCTTGCCTGGCGTTTGGTATAACGATAACCGGGACCAAGACCCGCTTCGAGCTTGGTCTCTTTATCGTCTATCAATTTATACCCCAAACCCGTGATCAACGTATAGCTTTGCCGGTAGGTTTCAAATTGGTTATGTTCATATTCATTCTCAACATAACCAGATAATGCCTCTCCAATATCATAATCCGCTTTGTAATAGAGCGTATATTTATTGGTCCCGTCATCATCATCCGTGTCGGTATAATAGGAATTAAACTTCATATCATGAGTCCACTCGCTAGGCTTATAAGTTAGCCATAATGCTGAGTTGAACGACATTGATGTATTGGAGGTTTGTGAATAAAACAGGCCAACTTTGGTCCCTGCTTTTAATGGAGATTCTTTTTCCGAGTCAGTTTTGGCATAAACCGAACTGCTGCTTAAAAACGTCAGCAAGGCGATACTGACAATATTAGGTTTCATACTTACGACTCCTCTGCTTTACTGCACTTTAATCAACGAGTTAATTAAGATGTCAGCATGAAGTCATACTGCCGTTAGGGCATAGAAAACCAATATCGAGCACGCTCTACAGAACGTGCAAAATACAGTATAGAGATAGGTTACAGTTCGAATTGTTTATTAAATTCGCGCTCTGCCAGTATATCCTCTATTCTCTTCCTAGTTTGGTGAGTTTTATTCGCTGCAGTTTCTTTTTCACTGCTTTTTTTTGTTTTCTTCGTCGTTTTATTGCTCATAAATTAACCTTATTATCACTCAAAAATCCTTCTGTTTATTTACTCTACAGTAAATGAACCTATTTTTATGCCTGTTTTTGTAAAAATATCACCTTGACTGGTGTTTTCGCAGAAGTCGAAATGAAGGTTAGCTTGAGAAAGAGAAATCTTAGAAAGGATATGACGCTGAAGGATATCGCTATTTAATTGATGGATGTGAGCACTCCATCTTATATTTTTATTTTCTATGATAAAGTCTATTTTGAACACTCGGATGGCTTACTCCCCTTAGTATTGTGATCACGTAATATTTGGTACCAATAACGTTGGCGGCTCGTTCTTCGAGACATGATGTTTCCTAGTTTTTTGAAAAGATAGATATAGAAATTAGAAGTGGTATGAAAAATAAGAAGCGGTTTTGTGAGGAATGGGAAAGGAAGGTGTGATGCAATGCACCACACCTAGAAATATTAAAGTGCAGTTACGTTAGCTGCTTGAGGGCCTTTTTTACCCTGTTCTACTTCAAAGCTTACTTTTTGGCCTTCAGCCAAAGTTTTAAAGCCTTCAGAAACGATTGAGTTGAAGTGAACGAACACATCAGCACCGCCGTTATCTTGAGTGATGAAGCCGAAACCTTTAGTTTCGTTGAACCATTTAACTAGACCAGTAGTTTTATTAGACATAGATACCTCTATAAAATTTTAAATATTAAATACACGCTACGAACAGAAGCTATTTATGGATTATCAGGAGAAGCTATCGCAGGTGGTAGACGAAAGGTATCGAATGTTTACTGAGAAAAGACTTTTGCTAAATTTACACTAATAGCTCATTTGCTAGAGCTGTGGGTACTATACAGGTAGTTTTAAAAATCACTAGTGTTATTTTCACTTTTTCCGATTTTATTTTTATTCGTAAGCGAACGTGTTCTAAAAAGAAAACATTGGAATACAAATTGCAGCATAGTGGGATGAAAAGCTCCTATGTGGACGTACATAAGAGCTTTTAGCCTTGTATTCAATTACATCGACTCAAGCTCTCCATCACGCCAGGGCTCAATCACCACTTTAATATGATCATTGGGCGTCATTAACGTATCAAACGCAGTTTGCACACCATCAATGCCCACTTTTGCAGTCAACATTTTACGCCAAGGCAACTGGTTATCAGCGATGCGCTGCAGGCACTCGGCAAACTCCTGTGGTCGATAGTAATAACTAAAACGCAGTTCTAGCTCTTTAACGGTTGCATAAGCATAATTAATTTTTGCAGGTGGAGGATGCAGCATTGAACGTGTGGCGAAGGCACTTGATCTTCACCCTCGTACTTTTCAACTGCGCTTGAAAGGTTGCGGCAGTAGTTATAGCCAACTACTCCAAAATGTACGTCGGCGCCTCGCTGAACAACTGTTAAAAAGCCAACAGAAAACGATCACCGATATCGCCCTGCAATTGGGTTACTCCGAGATAGCGGTTTTTAGCCGTCATTTTAAACTCTGGACTGGACTCTCCCCCAGTCAATGGAGGAAGCAATACCACATCTCATCAAATCACTCATCAAACATTGTGCATTGATAAAATTTGAGGCAATCTGCTTAAATTCCATTCAGCAAAGTGATGACTTTGTTAATGGCGCCAACCTAAATTGAAGAGTCCTTCTGAGTGGCTCTTAGCTGTAAGGAAACAGAATGTCTTTTCGCGATCGTCTCTTAGCACTGACTATCGTCCTAATATGGGGCGTCAACTTCGTTGTGATCAAAGTCGGCTTACAAGGTATGCCACCGTTATTACTTGCAGGTTTACGTTTTGCCTTGGTCGCGTTTCCCGCGGTTTTCTTCATTAAGCGACCAAAATTGCCGTTTAAGTGGCTGGCGTGCTACGGCTTAACCATCTGTTTCGGGCAATTTGCCTTACTGTTCTGGGCTTTGAACGTCGGCCTTGCGGCCGGACTCGCGTCGCTACTTTTACAAGCGCAAGCGTTTATTACCTTAGCGTTCGGCGCATTATTGCTAAAAGAAAGAATCCACAGACACAACCTCATTGCTGTTTTGACGGCAGGCATTGGTATTTATTTACTGGCAGCCGCGCAAGGTGATGATGCTGCCTCGCTGACCGGGCTGACCTTAACCTTAATTATCGGCGCCGCCTCTTGCTGGGCGCTAGGAAACATCACCAATAAAGTGATTATGCACCATTATTCCGTGCCAACGATGTCTTTGATCGTCTGGAGTGCATTTGTGCCTATGACGGCGTTTTTCGTCTCTTCCTTTTGGATTGAAGGGCCGCAATTGATGGTCAGTTCACTGCAAAATATCGAATGGCATAACCTGTTTGCTATTGCTTATCTATCATTGCTTGCCACGATTGTAGGCTATGGCGGTTGGAGTTACCTGCTAAGCCGCTACCAAACCTCTCTGGTCGCTCCACTTTCCCTGCTGGTACCTGTATTTGGGCTTTTAAGTGCTTGGTTACTGCTGGATGAAAGTTTAAGCGGGTTGCAAATCGCAGGCGTGGTGGTGATCGCTCTTGGACTCATCATAAACGTGTTTGGTCAAAGTTGGTTCCAGCGCAAACCATTATCCAACAGCGATGTCGTGCTATGACTCGCCAGTTACTAACCCTTGCCTCTCTCACATTTATGGAATGACATAGGGTTAGTGATCACATCTCTAACCTATTCTATTGCTTGAAAAAAGGATTGATACCGTATCTTTTATCTATCACGGTTTGATGCTAAATAGTCGATATCGGTTAGAGGTCAGAAATGTTTAAAAACAAAAAACTTGTGCAAGAAAACCAAGCACTAAAACAGCAGCTTGCAGCTTTGCAATCACAATACAACTCGGATATCGAATCGCTTAACGCGCAACTACAAACCTACAAAAGCCAAGTTACCCAGAACCAAGCCAACAGCGACGTTGGGAACGACCTTATGAGCAGTAGCCTAAAAGGCGGCGATATGCTGCTCGCCATTCGCGATGGAATGGTGCAAAGCGCTCAGTCTCTGGCACAAGAAGACGAAGCGTTAAAACAACTTGATGATATGTTTAAACAAACTCATCAAGCCCTGCATCGACTTGATGAGCGTGCAGACAATATCCAAACTCAAGCTAGCCAGAGCATGAGTTCCGTTGAACAGCTTGATTCAACCGCAACGTCGATCAGCCAATTAGTTTCATCTATTCAAGAAATCTCTGACCAAACCAACTTACTGGCGTTAAATGCTGCCATTGAGGCGGCGCGAGCTGGAGAGGCCGGGAGAGGTTTTGCCGTCGTAGCTGACGAAGTTCGCAAACTTGCCAGTAAAGCGCGTGAGGCTAGCGAGCAAATCGACGCTCGCGTCAATCAGGTCATGACTCAGGTGGGGTCGATAAAAACAACCATACAAGAAAACCAAAGCTGTGCCGAGGAAGTGTCCGTTTCATCAGCGCAAATCGGTTCTATCGTCAATGATGTGGTCATCAAGTCTCAACACATGCAACAAGTGATTCGAATCGCTTCTACTCGCGCTTTTCTTGACACCGTTAAACTCGACCACGCCGTGTGGAAAAATAACGTGTATCGTTTACTGCAGAGCCAGTCATTTAATGAAACCGTCAATAGCCATTCAGAATGTCGCCTTGGCCAATGGTATTATCATGGTGACGGACAATCTTTCCGTCACTTACCAAGCTACAGCTTAATTGAAGCGCCACATCAACAAGTTCATGAAAGTGGCCGCAACGCAATGACGAAGGCACAGAAAGGCGACATGCAACAAATGGTGTCCTCTATCAATGCAATGGAATTGGCCAGTGAGCAAGTCGTGCTACAAATTGACCGTTTGATGGGTGATATCGTCGAGCACTAAATTAGAAAACCGATGCTGCATTCTTCATTCACGGTTGGCTCAAAGTCAAAGCACCAAGGGCGTCTGCCCTTGGTGATTTTTCATACTCTCGATACGGGGTTGCTGCCATTAACGTGATAACCAAGCTGGAATGATTTGAGTACCACGATTAAGCATGTAGCCAAAGTGGATATTCATATACGCCAGTGGTTCTAAATACCGTGCGTTACTGAGCGCGCCTGCATCTACCGCGTCAAAACCCGCTTCGTTTGCCAAGGTGAGTACCGTTTGTTTAGCGGTTTCATCATCGGCTGCAATGAAGGTTTGAGCTTTGCTACCATTAAACTCAAGCCCTTGCTCGTACACTTGTGCAAACACGGTGTTAAAGGCTTTGACCACGGTTGCGTGAGGCAATAATTTTTGAATCTCTTCGCCAGCGGAGGTTTCAAACCCGATGCTTAAGCCAGAAAAATCGGCCTTAACAGGATTCGTCACATCAATCACAACTTTACCAGCAAAATCAGCGTCATTTGCCAATGTGCGAACAGCATCATAAGGCGTGGCGAGAATCACCACATCCGCACCTTTAACTGCTTCTGTAATGCTTGAAGCTTGAACATTTGATCGGCCTAGCTTGTCAGCAAGTGATTGTGCTGCCTGTACATTTCTTGAGGCGACTGTCACTGTGTAAGCGGTTTGACCAAAAGTCAGAGCCAAACCTGAGCCGATGTTACCTGAACCAATGATTGCGATATTCATAATATTGTCTCCAATTCCTTGTATCTGTTTGTTGCGATGATGTTTCGCTGTGTGATTAGTATCCCCCTGGTTGACCTTCGCCACAATGGAGATTATAAAGAATCAATTTCCACAAAATATTCTTAATTGAGGTCACTAAGCATGGATGTGATTGATGGTTTAAAAGCGTTTGTGTATACCGCACAAACAGGTTCGTTTACGGATGCCGCTAATCGCTTGGGGATTTCTAATCGTTTAACGTCCAAATACGTTGCACAACTCGAAGACAAAATTGGCGCGCGATTATTGCAACGCACCACTCGCCAAGTTGGATTAACACCACAAGGAGAAGCACTATTAGCGCGAGCCCCTGCGTTAATTGCTGAACTGGACGATTTATTAGGCTGCGCCTCTGAAGACGCGAAAGGATTGACCGGCTCACTGCGAATTTCAGCGCCCGTCACTTTTGGTGAAATGTATATCAGTGAAATGCTTGGCCGTTTCTCGGCGCAGCATCCAAATTTATCAATAGACTTAAGACTCAATGATTCGCACGTGGACTTAGCCGCAGAAGGGTTTGATGTTGCGTTTCGAATTGGGTCACCAACACTAAATACGCTTAAAGTGCGTAAACTCGGTACCATCACTAGCGTATTAGTCGCTGAAAAGCAGTATCTACAACGTATGGGTGAACCTCGAACCCCAAATGAACTCGAGCATCACATCTGTATTCAAGATACCAATATGCGTGAAGCAAGTCGCTGGGTGTTTACCAAAGACAACATCGAGCATGTATTCCATCCGTCAAAAAACTTTACCGTGAACAATGCTCGTATCGCCAAACGCTGGGCAGAAAACGGCTTGGGTATCACACTTTGCCCTAGTTTTCTGTTACAAAACAACCAAGATAGCGATGGATCTGCTTTAGTGAGGCTGCTCCCGGATTATACGATGAAGACACTGCCCATTTGCGCTGTGTACTTGAACGGTAAAGTAACGCCAAAGAAAGTCCGACACTTGATCGACTTTGCGGTTCAAGATTTTGACGATAGCAAGTTATCAGCTTGCCGCTTAGAAAATTAGCAGCTAAGACATAAACCCGTTATTGAATATAAACTCCTGTACCGAAAAATTGGATATTTAACCTTTGAGAATATCTATTTCATTTTTTCTTAAACACTAGAAAAATAATAAATATATAAATTACGAAAATGTGAATAAAGAAACCTTTTCTATACTGACGAAATAATTCAGAACAATAACATCAAAAATATATCATCCACCCAGTATGAAAAATATGAACGAAGCGTTAGTTTAGGAACCCAAAAATGCAGGATAAAAAGGAATTAATTCAAAAAGTTCTTAATGTTTTTGAAACAGGATCAATCAAAGGAAAATATGATCAATTAGTCATTTACCGTGATGGAATCGATGATAGTAAACAGATTACGTTTGGCCGATGCCAAACGACAGAACAAGGCAATCTACTGACATTAATAGAAATGTACGTTGAGTGTGAAGGTGCTTATTCTGATGATTTTGTGCCCTATTTAGAGCTAATAGGACGTACGCCATTACATGAAAACAAACCATTTAAGGACCTGTTAATATTGGCAGCCAAAGACGATGAGATCATGCGTAGCACTCAGGATAGATTCTTTGACGATGTTTACTGGGAGCCAGCGATAGCTTGGTGTGAGCGCCACAAACTGGACCTCGCGTTAAGTGCATTGGTCGTTTACGATTCTTTTATTCACTCTGGCAGTATTCCAATGTTCTTGCGTAAGCGTTTTATCGCCATGCCGCCGTCAAAAGGAGGCAATGAAAAGACATGGATCGCATCCTATGTCAGCACACGCCATCAATGGCTTAAATACCACCGTCGCCCTATCCTACGTAACACGATTTATCGAACTCAAACTTTGATCAATGAAATAGAGAAAAATAACTGGGATCTTAATACCATACCAATTATTGCCAATGGAATACCCGTATCGTAAAACGCATCATTGAACTCGTCACTCATTGATAAAAAGAAATCATTATTTAACGCCCGCCATTTTTCTAAAAGTGAAAGAATGAAATAGTCTCTCACCTATGACGAAAATTTTAATCCTCTCTATCTTCATCTTGCCCAACCATAAGGTTCAAACTTTAATAAATGGCGTTAAAGCACTTACTGATTATTTATTAATAAATCGCTAACTGAATGTAATTGAATTATAACCTAAGGATATAATTATGAATTATCATTTTAAAAACCTTGTTTTTGAAGGTGGTGGGGTAAAAGGAATTGCTTATTTAGGTGCGTTGAAAGTACTTAATGAAAAAAATATTCTTGAAAATATACAACGTGTTGGTGGCACTTCAGCTGGAGCCATCAACGCAGTCTTGGTTGGCCTTGGCTACAGTGAGAAAGAAACAGAAGCTATCCTTTGGAATTTAGATTTCAACAACTTCATGGATGACTCCTGGGGCATAAGTCGCGATACTCAAAGGCTGCTCAATGAATTCGGCTGGTATAAAGGCGACTTTTTTCGACATTGGATCGCTCAATTGATCAAAGCCAAGACTGGCAACACTGAGAGTACCTTCGCCGACATCGAAGCGCTAAAGCAAGCCAAAGGCTTTAAATCGATGTATTTTATGGGCACCAACCTTTCTACCTCTTTTTCTGAAGTGTTCTCAGCAGAACATACGCCCCGAATATGCGTGGCTGATGCAGCAAGAATTTCTATGTCTATCCCACTCTTTTTTGCATCAAAACGCAGTATGCGCGGCGATGTCTATGTGGATGGCGGTGTGTTGGATAACTATCCCATTAAGCTGTTTGACCGTAAAAAGTATCTCGAAAACCAAAATTACGTTGAGCCAAGCTACTACAAAAAGGTCAACAAGCAGGTAAAAGCAATTGCAAGGCCGATATCAGAATACGTCTACAACAAGGAAACGCTTGGATTTCGATTAGATTCCAAAGAAGAAATATCGGTATTTCGTGACCACGCCGCCCCCACCAGCCAGCGAATTGACAGTTTCTTTGACTATACATGGGCCTTGATTAACACCTTCATGGAAGCGCAGCAAAATAGCCACCTTCATAGTGATGATTGGGCTCGCACCGTGTATATCGATACCTTAGGCGTCAATACCACAGAGTTTGATCTCTCCGAACAGAAGAAGCTGGCGTTAGTTAGTTCTGGACTAGAGGGCGCCAACGACTATTTCAACTGGTATGACAAATCGAAAATTGCACCGAATAAATAGAGCATCTTATGGATGCCTAAGTCGATGAGCGCAGCAAGGAGCAGAGGATGCCTGAACATTTAAAATCGTTTTTGGTGGGCGGCATTGGTGGAATTTTACCAAAGTCGCTGACGCTCGCCATTTTATTAACCAACAGCCCAACAGCTCAGGTTACAGATAAAATCGTCTTTAGTTTCTACATTGGTATCGCGCTGTTTTTTGTGATCGGCGGTGTGATTTCAGTGTTTGCCGTAGAACGAGAGCGTAAATTGGTTGACTACCTATTTGCTGGCATTGCCGCGCCATCACTCATTGTCTCAATTGGCTCGGGGATGAACGAGTCTAATCAGCAAGCATTTGCCAATATATTGGTTCCCTCAGCGATAGCCTCTGAAGTTCACCCAGAGCAAAACGGCTCAGGCTATCGCTATGTCATTACTTCTGTACCGCAAGGCAATCATGACTGGCGAAAATCCACACTCGCCTACGATATCCTGATTACTGACTCCAAGGGCCAGAAAAAGTCAGTCGCCATATCATGGCCGAATCCAACCGAAACCATTCATAGCGACAATCCAATTACCAAAATAGAAATGCAAGATGAGAATGGAAAAGAGATTAATGCATTAACCATTGATGAACCGAGCTCTGGTGAGTTGATAGTGCACCCTGCGGTTGAATCCCAACTCGATTTCATGTGGATGCTCGGAGCGAAAGGTAAAGCCAAAGTTGTGAATTGTGATATGAAATTTGTGCCCGAAAAATCGTGATCGAGCCAGTATAGAAGACGATTCACTCCTCGCATCCGCCCGTGCTCGTAATATGTGGCTAAAAAAATAGCTCATTATTTAATGAGCTATTCAACAACGGTTTTTAAACCGTATTCACAGTGGTTCTTTATGACAATGCATCGACTAATGCTTTACCAACGCCGTGAGCGCTGGCCGGGTTTTGACCGGTAATTACTCTTTCATCAACGATAACCAGCTCTTGCCACGGTTGGACTTTGCTAAAGCGAGCAGCTTTTCTTGCCAGTGATTCTTCTAATAGAAACGGGATATCAGCGATGGTTCCGAAATCGATCTCTTCTTCGCGTGTAAAGCCCGTTACTGATTTTGAGCCAAGCAGCGTTTCACCATTGCTCAATGTGATTGGAAGCATCGCCGCTGGACCATGACATACTGCAGCGATATAACCACCGTTCTCGTAATGTTTTGCTGACAATTGGGCAAAACTCGCGTCAGTTGCTAGGTCAGACAGCAACCCAAAGCCTCCGGGATAAAATACCGCGTCATAATCCTCAATCTGAATTTGCGTTACCGGAATCGTATTAGTGACTCGGTTCTGGAAGTCTTGGTTAGCCAATACTTTTGCGTTGACCTCGTCCCCTTCCATATCTGTCCCATAAAGTGGGGCTTTGCCGCCTTGAATCGACGCAATGTCATAATCAAAACCAGCGGCCATTAGCTCATGGATAACATGAGTAATCTCTGGAGAGAAAGTACCGTTAGCCTGATCAGTTTCGCCTAACGTTGCATGGTTGGTGACAGGGATAAGAATTTTTTTCATTGTGCTTTCCTTAAGTGCTGAGTACCAAAACATGTTAATTCAAACCCAATTGGATGATAATATAGATAATTAACAAAATATTATTGCTAAATAGCAACAATAAGGACGTATGAATAGTTTCGACGGGATCATTGAATTTGTCGCGGTCGCTGAAAGCCAAGGCTTCTCCTCAGCGGCAAAGCAACTCGGCTGTAGTACCAGCCACATCAGTCGTCAGATATCCAAACTGGAAAAGAGACTGGGCGTGACTTTGTTTGCTCGCTCTACCCGGCAGGTTAGCTTAACCGATGCCGCACAAGTCTATTATCAACGCTGTAGAGAGCTGGTTAATGGATTAGAACAGGCAAATGAAGGGCTAAAGACACAACAAATTAATTTAAGTGGCACATTACGAGTCAGCGCTGCTGGCGCTTTTGCCGAAGAACATGTCGCCGCTGCCCTCATGGCGTTCTCAAGCTCGTACCCAGAACTTACCATTGAGATGGATTTTAACTCTCGCTTTGTCAATTTCATCGAGGACGGTATCGACTTCGCGATTCGCTACGGGGAACTGAAAGATTCAGGGTTAATGGCCAGAAAGCTAGTGGATAGGCCGATGGCAGCGGCTGCCAGCTATGACTATTTATCGCGTTATGGTCAACCGACTCATCCAACCCAATTAAAGCAGCATAGCTGTATCGTGACGAACAATGAGCATTGGGTGTTTGAACACAATAACAACACCATAACCACACGGGTTCACGGTCGCTGGAAAAGCAATAACTCACACGCTGCAATTTCGGCGTGCGAGCAAGGTCTGGGCATTGCCTACATGCCTAAAAGTAGCCTGTCAAAAGGCTTAGAGTCCGGTTCGCTGATTCCAGTACTCGAAGATTTTTGGGGACGAGGAAGCAGCAGTTGGATTGTGTATCAGAACCAGCGCTTTCTTCCTTTGCGGGCACGCCTAGCAATAGACTATCTAGTAAAGTATTTCTCAGACTGGGATTAATTTGGAACAGAAACCCCTTCACACCATCCATACAAGCAATGAAAAAGTTCAAGTTCAATGATATCAAAAAGTAAACATGTATCCTTGAGTATGCTACCGTAGCGACGATATTTACGTGCTTGGAGATAGATAATGAATAGCGGTTTGGGTAACTTCTTTCCGTACTTTGCTGGTGCTTTTAAGATCATTGTATTGGTGATCGGAGGCTATTTAGCGATCAAATGGCATTTTGATGAAGATCGAAGAGTGAAAGAAGCAGCCGGCGAGGTATTTGATAGACCAAGTGCGATAAAAAAATTAGCAATGATATTCGCTATCCTGGTGCTTGCGACCCTCGCGATCATTTTGGTGATTTATGCGACCGACAAGTTACTCTACTGATGGTCTTGGTGTAGCGATAGGGGGGGAAGCGTCCCCCACACTCACCAATAAAAGCCGCGCATTAAGAAATTTGCTCACGATAACGCTTCGGACTTAACCCCGCCTTACGTTTAAACACTCGCGAAAAATACAGCGGATCAGTATAGCCAACAATGCGACCAATGTGGTTGACTGAGTAGTTGGTGGTGACTAACAACTGCTTGGCGCGGCTGATGCGTTGGTCATCTCGCCATTGGGTGATGGTCATTTTCATTTCATCACGAAATAGGTGCCCAAGGCGTGAAGAAGATAAGCAGGTATGGTCAGCAATATCTTCAAGGGTGAAATCTTGATTCAGGTTTTGCGTCATGTAATTCATCGCTTCAATCACACGCGGATCAATCGGCTTACTTACCACATCAGGCTGCACGGTTTTACAGCGAATCAACAATTGTTCCAGTAGGTTGATCGCTAAGTCATCGCGATAAGGCATGTCTGATTTTGCCGCGTATTCAATATCGATAAACAGCCGTTCAATCTGCTCAATATTGTTATGATCGAGGTTTTGGGTCACAAACACACCGTTACGCTGTTCTTGCCAGTTGAGCCAATCATTCCAAAAGGCGCGTGGACGGAAATAAACCCAGCGGTGAAACCAAGAAGCACTGTCCTTTTGACGCTGATAGAAATGCTCGGCGCTGGGCGGAAACAGCAGCAAATCGCCCGCTTTAACATCAAATGCTTGTTCGCCAGAGAAGATCGTCCCTTCGCCTTGGCTGGTCATATTAATGATGTAACCTTTCATGCCGCCGGGACGTTCAATCAGAAAGTCCAGTTCATCACCTTCAATGATTGGCGTCAGACCCGCGACCAAATGGGCATTAAAGTTGTAGCCGGGTTTTAGAGGATCATTATTTTGCATAGGGGGTACTTTTTTTGGCTCAGTGTATGATCGCGTTATCGATAAAACGAATTCATGGTTCACATTTTATTAAGAACGATCCACTGAGTGGCGGAAAAAGCTTCACGAAAAAAGTCCGTTTTTTCAGTTTGAGACAAAAATTCACTCGGCATACCGTTTCGCTGCCGCTTTAAGACATCGGGAATCGAACTCGGATTGACAGGGGCAACATCGCTGAAAGCCGGTTGTAAGGTCGAAATGCTGTGGCGAATATCAAGTCGGGTTGGCACACTATTACGCGCCAAATATTCAATCACTAACGAGCCTTGGTGAAAGTAGTAGTTCATATTGACGGACAGCGTCTCGCTATGCCGTAATTGGCACCACTGCTCTATACGCTGGGTTTTATGCCGAAATCGCCATTCAACGTCATCAACAGTGAGAAGCTCACCATTGTTTAACACTTCCAGTTGACCCAGGTACATACGTTCACTTTGATAAGTCAGCTCAAATTGGCTAGGTGAATGGTCAAACACCGAGAGTGCCCAAGAAGCATCGTGTAATTGATAGGTTTCCTTTGCGGTATGAGAAGTCACAGTTACTGCCCTATAAGCCCCCACGAATGTGGGGGCCAATTGATGGTTTAAAGACCAGAAGTCATACGGAAATAGGCGCTGTTATTTTTAAGCTCTTGCTTGAATTGACGCAGCTGAGTGCTGTTATCAATCACCACCATTTCAATACCCGCAATTTCCGCGTAGTCCGTTAAAGTATCCACAGATACCGCTTGGCTGTAGACGGAATGGTGAGCACCGCCGCCATGAATCCAAGCTGCTGCTGCAACATTAAGGTTTGGCTGAGGTTCCCATAACGCATGAGCGACAGGTAGATGGGGTAATGATTGTGGCGGAGTTACTGTATCCAGCACATTCACCAACATTCTGTAACGGCTGCCCAAATCAATCACAGAGACATTGAGTGCCGGACCTTGTTCTCCGCTGAAGATCAAACGTGGAATATCCGCGCGGCAACCGATGGTGTGCAGGTGAATTTCCAATTTTGGCTTTTTCGCGGCGATGCTTGGACACACTTCCAACATATGTGCACCAAGAACTTGGTCTTTCGCCCCAAAGTTATAGGTGTAATCTTCCATAAAGGAAGTACCACCTTTTTTGCCTTGCGCCATCACTTTCATGATGTGCACCATGGCTGATGTTTTCCAGTCACCCTCACCGCCGTAACCAAACCCTTTTGACATCAAACGTTGGGTCGCTAAACCTGGCAAGTTGGTGGTGCCGGTCAGGTTTTCAAATGTATTGGTAAAAGCTTTCGCGCCAACTGCGTTGAGGAAATTTTCCATCCCCAGCTCTAAACGCGCTTCTTGTACCATGAGTTTTTTCAAATCGGTGTCGGTCAATAGCGACGGTGACATATCATAGGTTGAAGCGTACTCATCAAGTAATGCGTTCACATCGGCATCGGAAGTCTCGTTAATCGCTTCAGCCAACTCACCCAAGCCGTAAGCGTGCACTTCGTAACCAAATTGGATTTGCGCAGAAACTTTATTGCCTTCAGTTACCGCAACTTGACGCATGTTGTCACCAAAGCGCGCCACTTTTAGATTTTGACCTGCATCGATACCAATCGCCGCGCGGCACCAGTCATCAATTTGTTGGTGAACTTCTGGGTTTTGCCAGTGACCAACCACTACCTTACGATCAAGGTTTAAACGCGTACCAATAAAGCCAAATTCACGGCAACCATGAGCACTTTGGTTGAGGTTCATGAAGTTCATATCGATCTCATCCCAAGGCAGTGCAGCATTGAATTGAGTGTGCAAATGTAAGAATGGCTTATTAAGTTGTGACAACCCAGCGATCCACATTTTCGCAGGCGAGAACGTATGCATCCACAAAATTAAACCGACACATTCTGGGTCATTATTCGCAGCGCGACATACCGCCAAGATCTCATCCGGCGTTTTCACCGTGCCACGTTCTTCTACCGGTACTGAAATGCTTTCAGCACCATTCAATCCGGCAACAATTTCAGCGCTATCGCGTGCCACTTGCTCTAACACTTTTGGTCCGTAGAGATGTTGAGAACCGGTAACGAACCAAACTTTTTTATCGTTGAAGACTTTCATAGTTATCCCTTATTTTTTGCTGGATTGATGTTGGCCGTAATACGCGTTTGCGCCATGTTTGCGCAGATAATGCTTATCCAATAACGCTTGATTGATGTAGCGAACATCTGGATTAATTTGCAGAGTTTGTAATGCCATCCCGGCGACGACTTCGACCACGACCGCGTTATGTACCGCTTGGTCGGCATCTTTACCCCAGGTAAAAGGCGCATGTTCTTTCACTAGAATGCCGGGAGTTGCCAGCACTTCACTGTCGGCAATGGTCTCGACAATCACTTTGCCCGTATTCAGTTCGTAATCGTTGGCAATTTCGTCGTCACTCAGTGCTCGCGTGCAAGGAATGCTGCCGTAGAAATAGTCAGCGTGTGTGGTACCTAAAGCTGGAATCGCAGTTCCGGCTTGCGCCCAAGCGGTTGCCTGCGGCGAGTGGGTATGCACAATACCACCAATTTCTGGGAATTGACGATAGAGTTCCAAATGCGTCGCGGTATCAGAAGAAGGATTGAGATCACCTTCGATAATTTCGCCGTGGAGATCAACGACAACCATGTTCTCCGCGCTTAACTCTTCGTACTTCACACCGCTGGGTTTTATTACCACCAGCCCTGAATCACGGTCGATGCCCGAAACGTTGCCCCACGTGAACGTCACCAAGTTGTGGCGCTCAAGATCCATATTGGCTTGCCAAACTTGGTGGCGAAGCGTTTTTAAACGCTCCGCGACATC
The DNA here is from genome assembly GCF_053903115.1 of Vibrio sp. AK197. NCBI lineage: Bacteria > Pseudomonadati > Pseudomonadota > Gammaproteobacteria > Vibrionales > Vibrionaceae > Vibrio > Vibrio sp. AK197. Next base: position 146,228 of record NZ_CP096429.1, on the reverse strand, counting down.
AGAGGTTGGTTGCCATACTGTGTGTTCAGTCATGATTACGCTCCTGATGTTGATGGTATTCCGCCATCTGTTCGATGTGTCCGCCAAATTCACGGTAGCTGGCGTAGCGCGCCGCACGCAGTGCTTGGACTTCTGGGTTTGGTTGGTAGACAGAACGAATCGGGCTCGCCATCACTTTTTGTGCGGTTTGTGAATCTGGGTGTGCTCCCGCCGCCACAGCCGCAAAAATCGCAGCGCCCAAGGCGCAGCACTGATCGGATTCAACAACCGCAATTTCACGGCCAATAACATCAGCACACATTTGCATTACGTAAGGCGATTTCTGGGCGATCCCGCCGATGGCAATCACACGGTCCACTTTGACGTCTTGGTCAACAAAACAGTCAACAATGGCTTTAGCGCCATGCGCCGTAGATTCGACTAAAGAAGAGAACAGCGCTGGCGCGGTGCTGCCAAGGTTAAGCTCACCTAACGCACCTTTAAGCCGTTGGTTTGCATTGGGGGTGCGGCGACCATTGAGCCAGTCCATCGCCAAAGGCGATTGAGTCTGAATTTGATATTCCTGTGCTGCTTGCGAGAGCATGGGCAGCAGTTCACCATCAAGTTCTTCCGCTGTTAAAGCAAAATCAGGATTTGCCGCTGCATAATGTTGTAGCGGCCACATTAATAAGCGTTTAAACCAGGCGTAGACATCACCAAACGCTGATTGACCCGCCTCTAATGCCAATAAACCAGGCGTTGCACTACCAAGCACCTGCCCGCATATGCCATGAATCGTGCGATCGCCGACTTCTTCATTTTCAACCATCAGAATGTCGCAAGTAGAAGTACCAATGACTTTGACCAAATCTCCAGCGCCAGCCCCAGCACCAACTGCGCCCATATGGCAGTCAAACTCACCGACCGCAATGGCGAGCCCTGCAGGCAACCCGAGTTTGTCTGCCCACTCTTGAGTTAATACGCCAGCCTGTTGGTCAGCGGTGAAAACTTCAGTAAACATGCGCTCACGCATGCCATTGAGCGTTGGAGAAATCGCAGATAAAAACGCTTGGTCTGGCAAGCCATCCCAGCTGCTGTGCCACATCGCTTTGTGCCCTGCTGCGCAAACGCCGCGGCGCAGATGACTTGGGTGTTCGTTGCCAGACAATAGCGCTGGAATCCAGTCACACAGCTCAACCCAGCTGTAGGCACGCTCTGCAACGCTATCGTCTTGCTCACTCACCCAAGCCGCTTTTGCCCAGAACCATTCCGATGAGTAGATCCCGCCGATGTAGCGAGTGTAATCAGGAAAGTCGCCCGAGTGGGCCAGTTGGTTGATCAAATCGGCTTTCGACACAGAGGTATGGTCTTTCCACAACACAAACATCGCATTTGGGTTGTGTTCGAATTCAGGTAATAACGCTAAGATTTTACCTTCGGCATCAACGGGCGCAGGTGTGGACCCTGTGGTATCGACTCCGATACCAACCACCGACTGTGCCAATTCGCGGGGCGCTTGTGCCAATGCTTCCTGTATCGCATTGGTCATCGCTTCAATATAGTCACGAGGGTGATGGCGGAATTGAGAGTGCTCAGGCACACAGTATTTACCTTCCATCCATCTTGGGTAATACACCACTGAAGAGGTCACCTCAGCTCCCGTTTCAGCATTAACAATAAGGGCACGAACCGAATCTGAACCAAAGTCCAATCCAATGACATGCTGCTGTTTCACATTATTAGTATCCATGACAGCTCCAACTGTAAGGTCGCAATATACCCAATGTTATAGCGAGAGCTCGGCAAATCTCCCATAAACCACAACGCTAAATTTATGGACAAAAACGTTACGAGGTTTTTTTTGCGTCATTGATAATGAAATGCACCCAACTTGTTACCAGTGGCGATTAATTGGTCGAAAAATCGTTTCACTCGCACCAAAATCATTCAAAAGTGCACCATAGCCATGCAAATGAGAGCTAGATCATAGTCTCGCACGCTAAATAAATGGACAAAATTGCTACTTTTTTCTGTTGTGATTTTTATCACTCCAATTACTTGTTAGTTACAAGAATAATGGAGGTGAATATTTACCCCCTACACACCAGTGGATGGAATAACAATGAAACTAAAAACTCTACTCGCAACTGCTGCACTATCGGGTCTCACCTTGATGAGTGCGTCTGCCAATGCCTTCTTTGGTTCTAGTGATGATGAACTTAAGCTCGGCTATCTTGTAAAACAACCTGAAGAACCTTGGTTCCAAACCGAATGGGCCTTTGCTGAAAAAGCCGGTGAGAAGTACGGTTTTGAAGTGGTAAAAATGGCAATTCCAGACGGTGAAAAAACCCTAAATGCTATTGACACACTTGCCGCAAGTGGTGCCAAAGGTTTCGTTATCTGTACGCCAGATCCAAAATTAGGTCCAGCGATCATGGCCAAAGCCAAAAGCTATGATCTGAAAGTCGTCACTGTTGATGACCAGTTCCTGAATGCCAAAGGTGAACCAATGACCAACGTACCATTGGTCATGATGGCTGCGAGCGAAATCGGATACCGTCAAGGTTCTGAGTTGTATAAAGAAATGACTAACCGTGGCTGGGATGCCTCAACCACTGGTGTTATGGCAATCACAGCAGACGAGCTAGATACAGCACGTCGCCGTGTTGATGGTTCCATCAAAGCGTTGAAAGAAGCTGGCTTCCCTGAAAACCAAATTTACCGCGTTCCAACCAAAACCAACGATATTCCTGGCGCACTGGATGCAGCGAACTCTCTACTGGTTCAATACCCAAATGTTAAGCAATGGCTGATTGTAGGTATGAACGACAACACTGTACTGGGTGGCGTGCGCGCGACCGAAGGCCAAGGATTTGATGCAGCCAACGTTATCGGTATTGGTATCAATGGTGTTGATGCTGTTAACGAACTGGCGAAATCAAAACCAACCGGCTTCTATGGCTCACTACTTCCTAGCCCAGACGTACACGGCTTCAAGAGTATTGAATCACTTTACCAATGGGTAAATGACGATGTTGAACCGAAGAAATTCGTTGAAGTAACCGATGTCGTCCTGATTACACGTGACAACTTTAAAGCCGAACTCGAGAAAAAAGGCCTATAAGCCGCTGTCGTGGTGGCCCACTTGGGCCGCCATATCACAAATTCGGAGAGAAATACTATGGCGGGATCACCTTCTTACTTAGAGTTTCGCAATATCTCAAAGCATTTCCCTGGCGTAAAAGCGTTGAACAACATCAGCTTTCGAGCCAATAAGGGCAGCGTACATGCGTTGATGGGAGAAAATGGCGCTGGGAAGTCGACTCTACTTAAAACCCTAAGTGGTTTGCATAAGCCCACTGAAGGCGAACTGATCGTCGATGGAAAAAGCCTTGAATTCATCAAAACTACCGATGCGCTCGACGCAGGTATTGCCATCATTTATCAGGAACTTAACCTGGTTCCTGAACTGAGTGTGGCTGAAAATATTTATCTGGGCCAGATGCCAACTAAAAACGGGCGCGTCGATACCGATACGCTCAACAAAAATGCACGTGAACAGCTCAGTCGTTTAGGAGAACATTTTGATCCTTCACGCCCATTAAAAGAGTTTTCAATCGGCCAATGGCAGATGGTGGAAATTGCCAAAGCCTTAAGCCGTAATGCGCAAATCATTGCCTTTGATGAGCCAACCAGTAGCTTGTCTCAAAGAGAAATTAAAAATTTATTTAAAGTCATTCGCGAGCTGCGCGATGACGGAAAAATCATTCTTTATGTTTCGCACCGTATGGAAGAGATCTTTGACCTGTGTGATGCCATCACCATTTTTAAAGATGGCACCCATGTTCAAACCTTCGATGACTTAAGCACACTGACCCACGATCGCTTGGTTGAGCTGATGGTTGGTCGTGAAATCAATGATATTTATAACTACCGTTCTCGCCCATTAGGTGAAGATGGCTTGCGCCTTGATAATATCGAAGGCAAAGGCTTAACGGCCCCTGTCTCACTCAACATTCTGCAAGGCGAAATTCTTGGCTTATTTGGTTTGGTGGGCGCAGGGCGTACCGAATTAACTCGTTTAATTTTTGGCGCAGAAAAATCCACCGCAGGGCAAATCTATCTTCACGGTGAACCCATCTCCATTCAATCACCGCAAGATGCGATCAAAGCCGGCATCACGCTATGTCCAGAAGACCGCAAAGCGGATGGCATCATTCCGATCATGTCAGTGGAAGAGAATACCAACGTCAGTGCCCGTCGCTGGCATCTAAAACTTGGCAGCCTGATTGACTTCAGTTGGGAAGGCAAAAACGCAGAGAAGCAACGTCAAGCGCTTAATGTCAAAACCGCCTCTTTACAGCAAGCCATTGGTGAGCTCTCTGGAGGTAACCAACAAAAAGTCATCCTTGGTCGCTGGTTATCCACCGCGATGAGTGTGATTTTGCTCGATGAGCCAACCCGCGGCATCGACGTAGGCGCCAAATCGGAAATCTACGAATTGATTTTCAACTTGGCGGAAAACGGCGTCACCGTATTGGTCGTATCCAGTGACCTTCCTGAAGTCCTTGGCATTTCTGACCGTGTGCTGGTGATGAAAGAAGGCGCCGTAACTGGCGAACTGAAACGTGAAGAATTTAACGAACAAGCAGCTCTGAGCCTCGCCATGTTGGGCGACGGACAAGCTGCAGCCTGATACGAAGGAATATCCTATGTCCCTATCTAGTTCAACCAAAGTCCTCAATGAGGAAAAACCAAAAAGCGCGATGAGTCTCGCCGGTATTTGGGATCGCTTCGGCATGCTAATGGTATTTGCTGGTCTATTTCTGTTGTGTGCCTTTTTCGTTCCCTACTTTGCCACTTTCATTAATATGAAAGGATTGGGGCTTGCCATTTCGATGAGTGGTATGGTCGCTTGTGCCATGTTGTTCTGCCTGGCGTGCGGCGATTTAGACTTATCGGTCGCCTCAATCATTGCGTGTTCAGGTGTCGTAACGGCGGTGGCTATCAACGCGACCTCAAGCGTGGTTCTTGGCATCGGTGCTGGCTTGCTGTCTGGTGTTGCATTTGGCCTGCTTAATGGCTTTGTGATTGCCAAACTGCAAATTAACGCGTTGATCACCACCCTTGCAACCATGCAGATTGCACGTGGTCTTGGCTACATCATATCCGACGGTAAAGCGGTCGGTATTACGGAAGAAAGCTTCTTCTCTTTGGGTAATTCTTCGTTTATCGGCGTACCAACGCCCGTATGGTTAACCATTGTCACCTTTGCCGTATTTGCGTTCTTGCTTAACCGCACGGTTTATGGTCGTAATACACTCGCCATTGGTGGTAACGAAGAAGCCGCCCGATTGGCCGGGGTTAACGTGGTGAAAACCAAGATGATCATCTTCACTGTCTCTGGGTTTATCTCGGCGCTTGCTGGGGTGATTCTTGCTGCGCGGATGACCAGTGGTCAGCCAATGACTTCCGTCGGTTTTGAACTTGTTGTCATTTCAGCTTGTGTACTTGGTGGTGTTTCACTAAAAGGCGGGATTGGTAAAGTTTCTTACGTCATTGCTGGTGTACTTATTCTCGGTACGGTTGAAAACGCCATGAACCTATTGAATATGTCTCCATTTGCACAATATGTGGTACGCGGTGCGATTCTGCTAGCAGCGGTTATTTTTGACCGATACAAACAGAAGTCTCGCGCTTAAATATTAATTCGAAGCCCATATTAATTTAACTATTTCGATTCTATAAAACGCCTCAATTATGAGGCGTTTTTTTGTTTAAGACTTTTATCGTATTGCTAATTAAATATTGTATAAAATTACAAAAAAAAGACATTAACACAAATATTAATAGCTCATAAAAATTCATTACTAATTCCGCTATTATAATGGATTTTTTTGCTATCGATGACCGGCTGTGACCTACCTCTAACCCAATATTCAGTGGGTTTCCTAATCTATTTTCGTATAAAAAATATACACCTGCAGTTCCTATTAATACCCTACACGTGAAAATATAAAATATAAGATAGAGAAAGATTATGCTAAAAAAACTCACCCTTGCGACTGCCATCGGTAGTCTCGTTATGTCTGCCTCCGTTTTTGCCAGTTCCTTAACGGTTGGCTTTTCTCAAATTGGTTCAGAATCAGGATGGCGCGCTGCCGAAACTGCGGTATCCAAAGCTGAAGCTGAAAAGCGTGGCATCAACTTGAAGATTTCTGATGCTCAGCAAAAACAGGAAAACCAAATCAAGGCGGTACGCTCGTTTATCGCCCAAGGGGTTGATGCGATCTTTATTGCCCCCGTGGTTCAAACAGGCTGGGGCCCGGTACTTGAAGAAGCGAAAGACTATGAAATCCCTGTATTTCTTCTTGACCGCGGGATCACCGTCGACGATGACTCTTTGTACATGACTGCCGTTACTGCAGATAACGTATTAGAAGGGAAAGTTGCTGGCCAGTGGCTCCTCGAGACCGTCAAAGACAAACCGTGTAACGTGGTCGAACTGCAAGGCACCGTCGGTGCCAGTGTGGCGATTGACCGTAAGGAAGGCTTTAGCGAAGCGATCAGCAATGCGTCCAACGTCAATATTGTGCGTACCCAATCTGGCGAATTTACTCGCAGTAAAGGGAAAGAAGTCATGGAAAGCTTCATTAAAGCAGAGAACGGTGGCAAAAATATTTGTGCGGTATTCTCCCATAATGACGACATGGCCATTGGCGCGATTCAGGCAATTAAAGAAGCCGGTTTAAAACCAGGCGACGATATTTTAGTTGTCTCGATAGATGCGGTTCCGGATATTTTTAAAGCCATGATGAATGGTGAAGCCAATGCCACTGTAGAATTAACACCAAATATGGCAGGCCCTGCCTTTGATGCGCTTATTTCATATAAAGAAAATGGTACTCAACCTCCGAAAAAAATAGTGACCGAATCCAATCTTTATTTGCCGAAAGATGCAAAAGAACAATTGGATATGAAAAAAGACCTCGGTTATTAATTTTTGATAAAAGCCTCTCACTGAATCGAATTTTTTTCGACGCTTGGTGGGAGGCTTTGGAGTGGGTATGTCATCGATGCAAAGTAATGACGTTATATTAAGCGCACAAGGGATCAGTAAATTTTTTCCTGGCGTGAAAGCGCTGCAGAATGTCGATTTTTCGTTGAGAAAAGGCGAAATTATGGCGCTGCTTGGTGAAAATGGCGCCGGAAAATCAACCTTAGTGAAAACGCTAACCGGTGTTTACCAACGTGACGCTGGTGATATTTTTTTAGATGGACAATCCATCTCTCCCCAAAATACCGCGCATGCGCAGCAATTAGGAATTGGCACTGTATATCAAGAGGTCAACTTATTGCCCAATATGTCGGTTATGGACAATCTGTTTATCGGCAATGAACCTAAAAAATGGGGCTTTGTCGACCGTAAATTGATGGCGCAAAAAGCCAGCCAAATCGTGACCAGCTATGGTTTAAATTTGGATGTAACTCAACCACTAAATAGCTTTTCCGTCGCGATTCAACAAGTGATTTCCATCGCGCGCGCGGTATCGCTTTCCGCCAAAATCTTAATTCTGGATGAGCCAACCGCCAGCCTTGATAGTAGTGAAGTGGACATGCTGTTTGGCATCATGCGAGATCTACGTGCGAAAGGCATTAGCCTTGTTTTTATCACTCACTTCCTCGACCAAGTGTATGAAGTAAGTGACCGCATCACGGTGCTGCGCAACGGTCAGTTAGTCGGAACGCACGAGACGCGTCAATTACCACAAATTGAACTGGTTAAACTTATGCTTGGGCGTGAACTCGAAGACAATGCGCTCAGGCGAGCAGGCAAAACGCAATTGAGTGATGAGCCTGTGGTCGAGTTCAGCCAATATGGTAAAAAAGGCACCATCGAGCCCTTTGATCTTAAAGTGCACGCTGGCGAAATCGTAGGGCTTGCCGGACTTCTCGGTTCAGGCCGCACTGAAACCGCCAAAGTTATCTTCGGTATTGAACCGAATGACAGCGGCAGTTGTAAACTGAAAAGCCGTCCAACTAAAGTCACATCAGCGCGCCAAGCGTCCTTGCAAGGTTTTGGTTTCTGCCCTGAAGATCGCAAAACTGATGGTATTATTGGCGCGGCATCGGTCAGAGAAAATATCATTCTGGCGCTTCAAGCCCAGCGAGGTTGGTTCCGTCCCATATCGCGCGCCGAGCAAGAAGAGATGTCGCAGCGTTTTATCAAACAACTCGACATCAAAACGCCCAATATCGAACAGCCGATAGAGTTTCTCTCTGGTGGTAACCAGCAAAAAGTGCTGCTCGCACGCTGGTTGCTCACCAAACCCCGCTTTTTAATTCTCGACGAACCAACACGCGGCATTGATGTCGGCGCGCATGCCGAGATCATTCGCTTAATTGAATCACTGTGCGCCAATGGCTTAGCACTCCTAGTTATCTCTTCAGAACTTGAAGAGCTAGTCGGCTACGCTGACCGCGTCATCGTGCTACGCGATCGCAAGCAAGTCGCGGAAATTCCAACCGAAGAACTCTCGGTACCCGCCATTATGCAAGCGATAGCGATGTGAGGTGAGTATGACAACATTTAATCCATCAACCCCGGGACATGCGCAGACTAAGCGCAGATTCAGCTTGCCCAAAGGCGCGCCCCAAATTTTGGCCCTTGTGTGTCTGTTTTTGATCAACGCGGTCATCGCCGACAACTTCTTCTCCATTCACATTCAAGACGGACGTCTGTTCGGCAGCGTGATCGATATTTTTAATCGCGGAGCGCCTGTCGCGCTGCTTACCATCGGGATGACACTGGTCATCGCCACGGGGGGCATCGATTTGTCGGTTGGCGCTGTGATGGCGATCAGCGGCGCTGTGATGGCCAGTATGGCATCACAAGATTACGCGCCAACCACTATCTTAATTTGTGCGCTGCTCTCTGGGGTCGCCTGTGGTCTATGGAATGGCTTTTTGGTGGCCGTATTTAAAATTCAGCCGATCGTCGCCACGCTGATTTTAATGGTCGCCGGACGTGGTATTGCCCAGCTCATTACTCAAGGGCAAATCGTCACCTTTAATAGCGACACACTGTCGTGGTTTGGTAGTGGTTCATTCTTACTGCTACCAACTCCGGTCATTTTGTTGATCATCGCCACCATCGCGATTTGGTGTTTAACCAAAAAAACGGCGCTCGGGCTATTTATTGAATCTGTCGGTATCAACATTAAAGCCGCGAAAAATGCCGGTATTAACACGCCAGCCATAGTGATGTCAGTTTATGCCCTTAGCGGTCTAATGGCGGCGCTCGCTGGTATTATTGTCGCCGCCGATATCAAAGGCGCCGACGCCAATAATGCAGGTCTTTGGCTCGAGATGGACGCCATTCTGGCGGTCGTCATCGGCGGCACCTCATTGATGGGGGGGCGCTTTAACTTACTGCTCGCGTTAGTCGGTGCGTTCATCATCCAAAGCATCAATACGGGCATTTTGCTCTCTGGCTACCAACCGCAGTGGAACCATATCGTTAAATCCGTGGTGGTACTGCTTGTACTGGTCATGCAATCTCCCGCAGTCATTCAAATGTTCAAGAGGAAAATGAATCATGATTAAGCGTAACTTTCCTCTGTTTATCACCATCTGTGTGTTTCTTATTGGCTACGTGTTTTGCATGTTGGAATTCCCTGCCTTTATGACCACACGCGTGATCTGTAACATACTCACCGATAATGCGTTTTTGGGCATACTCGCGGTAGGGATGACCTTTGTGATTCTCTCCGGAGGTATTGACCTGTCGGTCGGCTCGGTGGTGGCGTTCACTGGCGTGTTTATGGCGAAGATGATTGGTGACTGGCACATTGCTCCGTTGATGGCGATGCTGATTGTGCTGCTCATGGGGATGCTGTTTGGCGGCTTTATGGGTTGGATTATCGATACCTTAAAAATTCCAGCCTTTATCGTAACGCTGGCTGGCATGTTCTTTTTACGCGGTGCCAGCTTTTTAATTTCCGAGCAATCCATTCCGATTCAACATCCCATGTTTAAAGAGTTGTCACGTACCGCTTGGCATATTTGGGGAGGCGGCCGCCTGAGCCTTATGGCGGTGATCATGCTGGTAATTGTCACACTAGGCATTTTACTTGCCCACCGAACCCGTTTTGGCAATAACGTTTACGCCGTCGGCGGTAATGCCACCTCGGCTGGATTAATGGGGGTTCCCGTTCGCCGAACAACCATTGGCATTTACATGCTGTCAACGTTTTTGGCGACCTGCGCAGGAATCGTTTTCTCGATTTACACCTCTGCGGGCTATCCATTAGCAGGCATTGGGGTTGAGCTCGATGCGATTGCCGCCGTGGTGATTGGTGGAACTCTGCTTTCTGGTGGTGTCGGTACGGTATTTGGTTCCCTGTTTGGAGTGCTGATTCAGGGGTTGATTCAAACCTACATCACCTTTGATGGCACATTGAGCTCTTGGTGGACAAAAATCATCGTCGGCATTTTGCTGTTTGGTTTTATCGGTTTACAACGTTTGCTGCTGGTCATGAGCGAACGGCGTAAACAAGTTGCCAGCACCAGCATGATGAAATCAGTTCCCAGCTAAATAAATACCATAACTATGCGCAAAGGCTTCCGATTGGGAGCCTTTTTTATTCTTAACTTTCTCTTTGCCCTGCCATCCCCGACGCCATGCGACATCTGTCTTTGAATGTGGATCACACGTTGAGTCCGACCAAAAATGATACTTGGATCCAAAACCTAACTGACTGTTTATGTGGAAAAAAGTGACTATATATTTGTTCTCGAACCCAAATCACACTCCATACAATATGTTGTTTAATCTTGATCTTTAAAAGCCGCATAGTAGTGGCGAACACCATAAAACTTACAACGTTCACGGACAAAAGAATTCATCAGTTATGGCAAAGAAAACTCATCCGCTGGATCGGATCATCATTCAATTGTTGCAGTTTCAAGGATTGATCAAGAAAGAGGCTGAAGCGCAGATTCAATCTGAGGTTTATCAGCTTAATCATTCTGAAATCGTTCAAGTAAAACAGTATGCTCAACACTTTGGTGAAGGTGCCAAAGAGCGATTGATCGAAGAGCTACTGGAACAGCGCCGCGAAGCGTTGTTCCATAAAGTACAAAATCAGCTCAACAATCCGCTATTGCACATGGGTGGAGCCACAGCTGCGCAACTCGCACTAGGCTAAACACTCAAACGCAATCCCCATTGGGTGGCGCGGAATCTTCTTCTCCCCCTTTCTTTGAAGATTCCGTCCCCCAATTCTTTTCGCCGATCTCCAAATATGCGCTCGACACCGCTTTCGGTTAAGCGTGGCATTTGGCCTCATTTTCGGTACAATCGCCGCTCAGAACATCACGACTTCAACGCCCATGCCGCATCAAGACCCACGTTTTCATTCGTTCGCCAGCGATATTCGCTCGATAGAACTTCCGAGCCAGTTTACTTTTCCGTTTTATTATCAGCCTCATTCGCTTTGCAAACTGGCGGCGTCGCAGCTTCAGCAGCATTTACTCACTCAAACCGAGTGGCGGCATGATTTTGGTATCGAGGGGCAGAGTCAAAGTCGTGAAAAAACCGACGCAGTCGGTAAAATGTTTGGAGTACTAGTGGTACAGAGCCCCGAAGGGGAAATCGGTTATCTGGCTGGATTTTCTGGCAAAATCGCTGAGCAAAACCTGCTACCCGGTTTTGTGCCTCCGGTATTTGATATGCTGGCAAAAGACAGCTTTTTTCATGCAGAGCTGGCGCAAATTACTGAACTCAATAGCCATGTGACCACGCTCAGCCACGATGATGAATTTATTCGCCTACAGCAGCAATTGGCGCAGTTAGAGTCAGACTACCAACAACACGAAGCGCAGCAGCGCCAGCATATGATTGCTGCGCGCGCCGAACGTAAGCAGCAGCGCATCAATGCAGAGCAAACTCTAGAAGGCGACGCGCTAAAACACGCGCTCGATGCACTCGCCAAAGCCAGTGTCGCCGACAAAAATACCCTCAAATACTTAAAGCTCGAATGGGAAGAAAAAATTGCCCAAGTCAACCAGCACGTTGCGCGCATCCAGCGCAAGCTTGAGCAGTTAAAAACCAAACGTAAGCAACTCTCTCATCAATTACAAAAAAAACTGTTCGACCAATATCAATTTTTAAATCAGCGCGGCGAGCAATTGGGGTTAAACCAAATCTTTCAGCAAACGGGGCTGGAGGTTCCGCCCGCCGGAGCCGGTGAATGCGCCGCGCCAAAACTGCTGCAATACGCCTATTTGCATGGTTATCATCCACTGGCGATGGCCGAGTTTTGGTGGGGCGTATCGCCAAAATCTGAAATTCGTAAGCATGGTCAGTTCTACCCATCATGCCATAGCAAGTGTCAGCCGATCTTAACTCATATGCTCAAGGGGCTAGAGGTGGAACCCAACCCACTGGAGCAAAACTGGGCTGAAGATAAACCGCTGACGATTGTTTACCAAGATGAGGCAATGGTGGTGGTAAACAAGCCCTCAGGACTGCTTTCAGTCCCGGGAAAAACCATCAAAGATTCGGCTTATACTCGGCTACAACAACAATTTCCCGATGTCGAAGGTCCGTTTGTGATTCACCGCCTAGATATGGCTACCTCAGGCTTACTGGTGTTTGCACTCACCAAGCGCGCCAATAAGAGTTTACAAAAACAATTCATCAGTCGCGAAGTCAAAAAGCGCTATGTTGCACTTCTCTGCGGTGAAGTTCCCGCGCCGCAGGGCCAAATTGACTTGCCTATGCGGGGTGATCCCGATGACAGGCCCCGCCAATTGGTGTGTTTCGAACATGGAAAACCGGCGCGTACCGAGTGGCAAGAGATCGTCACTACCCATGGGCAAAGTAAAGTTTATCTGTATCCGCATACCGGACGGACGCATCAGCTGCGTGTGCACTGCGCGCACCATCTTGGGCTCAACTTAGCCATGGTCGGTGACGGCTTATACGGAACACGTGCCGATCGCCTGCATCTGCATGCCGAAACACTCGAATTTGCCCACCCCTACACCAAGCAGCCAATGGTGTTTCAAGCGGACGCCGAGTTCTAACCACCGCATCGTCTCACTGATGCAAAACCGAGAATGGTGGTCATACCAATACTTCATTTTTGAAAAATTACTGTGAGCGAATAGCGCTGAAATCTCATTGCCCGGTTTTCAGCGCTGGCATAGACTGAGCCAATGGATACGCTCATAATTTTTAAGTTTTACTTACTTCACGGCTTAGCCCTTTTCGCTATCTCCTTTGCGATTTTTTTCAGGAAGCTTCATATCAGCCGCATCGCAATTGCCGAGGTGCTACCCTACTTCGCGCTATTTTGTTTATTACGCGGCGCGCATGAATGGTTTGAGCTTTACACCGTGATGTACGTACACCAAACCGCACAAACCCTGACGCTGGAAACCATTCATACCATTGAATTAGGGCTTTCCATGGCGGCATTAGCCATATTCTGTTGGAAGATGTTACCACTGACTCAGTGGCCTGGAGTACGCTTCTTGCGTCGCGGTATGTTGTTGCTGATTTGTCTATTTTTGATTGGTGCCGCTTACCACTTCAACACTTTAGATTACTTCGAGTATCTGCATAATGTCGCGCTGCACATGCGCTGGATTTTTGGATTAGTCTGCGGCTTACTGGCCAGTTTTGCCTTGGCAGACTATGCCTATTCACTCGCCCGCCAAGGCTATGGTAAAGCACTGCCATTTAAATTGGTGGGGTTTGCCTTGATGATTTATGTCATCAGCATCGGCGGACTCTCCTCTGAGATGACCCCGTCGGTTATCGCGATTCGCATGGTATGTGCGGTGTTACTGCTTGCGGCGACGTGGTTTGCGCTGCGTGTCTTTGATGAAGAGCACGACAATTTAATCGAAGAAGCACTGCAACTCTCATTGCAAAACCAAAAGTTGAAAGAGTTAGGTGAACTGACTTCTGCGATTGCTCATGAAATCAAAACGCCACTCAGCAGCGCACTCATGAGCTGCGATATTCTGAGCCACCAAGTGCAACATGAACCAGAAAGCAAAGAAAAACAGACAACAGAACGCCAACTTGAGCGTATTCGTCACGGGCTCTCACGCGCCGCTCAGATCAGCCAAGAAGTCCTAAATTACGCCCATCAAAATCCCCTTAAACGCGATACCGTTGTGGTTGCCGAGGTTATTAAATCTGCGATATCGCTGAATCACTTTCGCTTAAATGACTTTACCGTCGAAACCCATCTCGCACCTGAACTGCGTATCGATGGCGATGCCGGACAGCTCGAGCAGATGCTGACCAACTTAATTGGCAACGCCATTGATGCTAGCCATACCACGAAATACCTTGCCATCTTCTCCTATCAACGCAAGAAAAATGCGGTGATTGAAATTGTTGATCGCGCTGGCGGCGTCACTAATCAAGTATTGGAGAAAATGACTCAGCCCTTTTTCACCACCAAAGCGGTGGGTGAAGGGACAGGTATGGGACTGGCAATCTGCAAAAAGATTGTTCTACAACATGGCGGCGAGATGAAAATGAAGAATAATCCTCATGGATTAACGGTAGAAGTCCAGTTGCCGAGGAAACGGTCATGAATTTAAAATTATTGCTTGCTGAAGATGATCAACAATTACGTGAAGTGCTGGTCGAAGCCCTAACGCTCGAATCCTTCGAGGTTACGGCCTGCCACTGTGCGGAAGATGCATTGGATGCCGCGTCTCAGCAGCATTTTGATTTGGCACTCTTTGATGTGGTGATGTCCGGGATTACGGGCATTGATGCTTTAACGTCCCTGCGCCGTTTGCAACCCAATATCGGCATCGTCATTACCACCGCATTTGCGACCGTCGATTTGGCTGTCGATGCGATGAAAAAAGGCGCTGATGAGTTTTTAACCAAGCCCTTTAACTTGCCATCGCTGTCTGTCACCTTAAAACGTGTTCATGCCGAACACGCCCCGCGGGTGATGATGGATGACGAAGATCGAGACGTGATTTTTAGCTCACTCTCCAACCCGATTCGGCGCACGGTGGTCAAACAACTTAAGGTTCACCATAAGCTCAAATTTATGGATTTGTGCCGTGTCGTCGGTATTGAAGATCACACTAAATTTAATTTCCATCTCAAACATCTCGTCAACAGTAAACTGGTCGAGAAAGAAGAAGGTCGTGTGTATTCACTGACTGAGCGCGGCTTGCAAGTTTACGCCAATATGTTGCAGTAATCCGTTGGCATTTATGCCATGTCAGTTGTGTTGAAGCTGGCATGATATAAATGCCAATCGACCGTCAATTTAGACAATAAAAAACCACCGCTTAGGTGGTTTTTTGGCTTAACAATCATAGTGGTATTAGCGACGTGTTTTCATACTCAATTCAAACGCTTTCAACTGAGCTAACGCTTTGTTGAGCTCCAATTGCGCCTGAGCAAAACTGAAGTTATCGTCATAATGACGAATGTTTTCTTCCGCCGCTTTTCTCGCCGCTTCCGCGCGCGAACTGTCGATGTCTTTACCATGCAAAGCCGTATCGGCCAGTACTGTCACTACATCAGATTGCACTTCGACCAACCCACCGGAGACATAAAGAATCTCTTCCGGTTTTTGCAAGTCACCCTGAATACGGGCCACCCCTGGTTTCAGCTTGCTGATTAGCGGGGAGTGACCCGGACGAATGCCGAGTTCTCCATCTGCGCCAGCAACGGCAATGGCATGCGCCGGGCCGGAATACAACGTTCCCTCAGCACTGACGACGTTCAACTGGAACGTATTTTGTGAAACCCCTATTGCCATGATGCCTCCTGCGCGTTACAGCGTTTTCGCTTTTTCAAGCACTTGTTCGATGGTGCCACAGTACAAGAATGCCTGTTCAGGAATATCATCGTACTTGCCATCAAGCAGGTCTTTAAAGCCAACAATGGTATCTTTTAGTGACACGAACACACCAGGTTGACCGGTAAAGACTTCCGCCACGTGGTAAGGCTGAGTAAGGAAACGCTCCACTTTACGTGCACGAGACACCAAGCGTTTGTCCTCTTCTGACAACTCATCCATCCCCAAGATAGCGATAATATCTTTCAGCTCTTTATAACGCTGCAGCGTCATTTGCACTTGCTGTGCGACATCGTAATGCTCTTGGCCAACAATTTGTGGGTCAAGCTGACGTGATGTTGAATCGAGCGGGTCAATCGCAGGATACAAACCCAATGCCGCGATGTTACGCGATAGTACAACCGTTGCATCCAAGTGCGCGAACGTGGTCGCGGGTGACGGGTCAGTTAAGTCATCCGCAGGCACATAGACCGCTTGGATAGACGTGATCGAACCCGACTTAGTGGATGTGATACGCTCTTGCAGTACGCCCATTTCTTCAGCCAATGTAGGCTGATAACCTACCGCTGATGGCATACGGCCAAGCAGTGCTGAAACTTCGGTCCCCGCTAGGGTATAACGATAAATATTGTCAACAAA
Source organism: Vibrio sp. AK197 (assembly GCF_053903115.1). Classification (NCBI taxonomy): domain Bacteria; kingdom Pseudomonadati; phylum Pseudomonadota; class Gammaproteobacteria; order Vibrionales; family Vibrionaceae; genus Vibrio; species Vibrio sp. AK197. The sequence goes on along the minus strand of NZ_CP096429.1, from coordinate 129,753 downwards.
CAATAGTACGTCACGGCCTTCATCACGGAAGCGCTCAGCAATCGTCAAACCTGTCAACGCCACACGTAGACGGTTACCCGGTGGCTCGTTCATCTGACCATAAACCATCGCGACTTTATCAAGCACGCCCGCATCTTTCATTTCGTAGTAGAAGTCGTTACCCTCACGAGTTCGTTCCCCTACACCGGTAAATACAGAAAGCCCCGAGTGCGCTTTTGCGATGTTGTTGATAAGCTCCATCATGTTGACGGTTTTACCAACACCGGCACCGCCGAACAGACCGATTTTACCCCCTTTGGCAAACGGGCAAATCAAGTCGATGACTTTCACCCCCGTCTCCAAAAGTTCAGTACTGTTGGATTGATCTTCATAGCTTGGCGCAGCACGGTGAATCTCATAAGATGTTTTTTCACCGATAGGACCGCATTCATCGATCGGGTCACCCAGCACGTTCATGATCCGTCCCAGGGTTTCTTCGCCCACAGGAACAGTAATTGGGTGGCCTGTTGATTCAACGCTCAAACCGCGTTTTAGACCATCAGACGTACCCATGGCGATACAACGTACCACACCGCCACCAAGTTGCTGCTGCACTTCTAACATCAATGTGCTGCCGTCAGTTTCTGTCACCTTTAAGGCATCGTAGACTTTCGGACCTTGGTTTTGTTCGAACTCAACGTCGACCACCGCACCGATGACTTTGACAATTTTGCCAATACTCATAATTAAAACCTCAAATTCTCTCTTTAAACCGCTTGCGCACCCGAAACAATTTCACTCAATTCTTGAGTGATGGCCGCCTGACGAGCTTTGTTATAAACAAGCTGTAGATCTTCGATCAGTTGTCCGGCGTTATCGGTAGCGGCTTGCATTGCCACCATTCGCGCGGCTTGTTCACAGGCGATGCTCTCTACGACACCTTGATACACCAGCGATTCAACGTAACGCTGGATTAAGTGGTCAAGTATGTCTCTAGGCGCTTGCTCGTAGATGTAGTCCCAACGAACGTCTTTATCACGTTCAATATCTTCTTTCGGGAACGGTAACATCTGAATCACACGCGGTTGTTGCACCATGGTGTTGACGAACTGGTTACACACTAAGTACAGGCGGTCAATGCTGCCATCTGCATAGTGCTCCATCATCGCATTCACGGTACCGAGTAGATCTTCAACTCGTGGCTTGTCGCCTAAACCAGATGTTTGTGCAATCACTTTGCCGAATGAACGGAAAAAGCTAATGGCTTTTGAGCCAATCAAAGTGGTATCCACCTCAACGCCTTTGTCCTGCCACTCTTGCATGTCAACCATCACCTTCTTGAACAAGTTACTGTTCAAACCACCACATAAGCCGCGGTCAGAAGAGATGATGATGTAAGCCACTCGTTTAATTTCACGTTCTTGCAGTAAGGGATGGCTGTATTCCAGCGTCCCTGACGAAACGTGACCGATCACCTTACGCATATTACGGGCGTAAGGGCGAGAGGCCTCCATATTGTCCTGCACTTTGCGCATTTTGCTGGCGGCGACCATTTGCATTGCACTGGTGATTTTCTGCGTGTTGGCCACGCTGGCAATCTTGGTGCGAATCTCTTTGGTATTTGCCATAACGGACTCCTACTAATGACGCGAGTGATTGCGTTACGAATGCACAGCGACGAATTTTTCTAGCAAGCTTTGCAATTCGCGCTCTGTCTCCTCGGTGTAATCGCCCGTTTGGTTGATGGTGTCTAATAGCGGTTTCGCGTTCTGACGAGCGTAAGACAACAAGTCATCTTCGAACTTAGAGATATCACTCAACTCAACATTAGTCAGGAACCCTTTCTCGGCAGAGAAAATCGCTAATGCTTGTTCGGCAACCGTCATCGGCGTGTACTGCTTTTGCTTCATCAGCTCAGTCACTTTCTCACCGTGATCAAGCTGACGACGTGTTGCTTCATCAAGGTCAGATGAGAACTGCGCAAATGCCGCAAGTTCGCGGTACTGAGCCAGTGCGGTACGAATACCACCAGACAGTTTCTTAATGATCTTCGTTTGCGCAGCACCGCCCACACGAGATACCGAGATACCTGGGTCAACCGCCGGACGTAAACCAGAGTTGAATAGCTGGGTTTGCAAGAAGATCTGACCATCAGTGATAGAGATAACGTTGGTCGGAACGAACGCTGACACGTCACCGGCTTGAGTTTCGATGATTGGCAATGCAGTCAAAGAACCGGTTTTGCCTTTCACTTCACCGTTGGTAAAGCGCTCCACATAGTCTTCGTTCACACGCGCTGCACGTTCAAGTAAACGTGAGTGCAAGTAGAAAACATCCCCCGGGAAGGCTTCGCGGCCTGGTGGGCGTTTTAACAGCAACGAAATTTGACGATAAGCAACGGCTTGTTTTGACAGGTCATCATACACAATCAAGGCGTCTTCACCGCGGTCACGGAAATATTCGCCCATGGTACAACCGGCATATGGCGCAAGGTATTGCAGCGCAGCCGCTTCCGATGCTGACGCCACCACCACGATGGTGTTATCCAGCGCGCCGTGCTCTTCCAGTTTACGAACCACGTTGGCAATGGTAGAGGCTTTTTGACCTATAGCCACGTAGATGGCTTTTACGCCTAACGATTTTTGGTTGATGATGGCATCAATCGCCAGAGCGGTTTTACCCGTTTGACGGTCACCGATGATCAGCTCACGTTGACCACGGCCGATTGGCACCATTGAGTCAACCGCTTTGTATCCGGTTTGGATAGGCTCGTCCACCGATTTACGGTCGATTACGCCCGGTGCGATTACTTCGACTGGGTCCATTTGGACATAATCGATCGCGCCTTTACCATCAATAGGTTGACCCAAGGTATTGACCACACGGCCTAAAAGACCAGGGCCGACAGGCACTTCCAAAATACGGCCAGTGCCTTTAACCTTCATACCTTCAGACAAGTCAGCGTATGGGCCCATGACCACCGCGCCGACAGAGTGGCGCTCTAAGTTTAGCGCTAGGGCAAAACGGTTGTCAGGCAGTTCAAGCATCTCACCTTGCATCACGTCAGCTAAGCCATGAATGGTAATGATACCGTCACTTACCGATACGATCGTACCTTCATTTCGCGCTTCAGATTGAAGGTCAAAATTGACGATACGCTCTCTGATTAGTTCACTAATTTCATTAGAATTTAATTGCATTTCTATACCCCATTAAACATGCAGGTTGGTGGCGAGTCGTTCAATATTGGCTTGAATACTGCCGTCGTAGACGGTTTCACCCGCTTTAATTACCACACCACCTACAAGGGATGGATCCAGCTGCTGCTCCAGTGTGACTGCTTTACCGTGTTTGCGTTGTAACGCCTCGATAAGCTGTGCTTTCTGCGCCTCATCAAGTGGCTCAGATGCCCACACTGTCACTGTCATCACTTGCTCGTAGTCCGCTTTCAATTGGCGGAACTGATCGATTACGTCACTCAGCGCGATTAAACGTTGATTTTCCGCCATCACTTTAAGGAAATTCTCAAAGTACTTGTCGAGCCATTCGCCACTGGCGGAGAGGATCAAATCAAGTAGCGGTTGCTCAGAGCTCTCTTCATCGAGTTCACTCATTAGCAGCTGCGTTTTAGGCTGCTGCATAACAAGCTCGATAATGTCAAACATCTGCTGCCAGTCCTCTAAGCTGCCTGCGTCCTTGGCATAATCAAACGCTGCTTTGGCATAAGGTTGAGCGACTTCAGTCAATTCAGACATGCACGCCCCCTTAAATTTCACTGATGAATTTGTTCACCAGCTCGCGGTTTGATGCACTGTCTAAGTTATGACGAATCAATTTGCTGGCACTTTCAATTACAAGGTCAGCCATCTCTTCTTTCAGCTCTTGACGAATGCGATTGCGCTCATTGTCGACGTTTGCTTTGCCTTCTTCGATGATGCGCGCTTTTTCTTGGTTGGCCAGTTCCACTGCATCAGCAACCATTTGGTCCTGACGCTGTTTTCCTTGCTCGATTAGGGCCTGAGCTTTTTGACGCGCTTCCTTGATGATTTGCTCACCATTGGCTTGCGCTAACGACAATTCTTTTGCCGCTTTTTCAGTATGTTCAAGGCCTTGCGCAATTTCAGCTCGGCGCTCGTCGAGAAGTTTTACGAGTGGTGGCCAGACGTATTTCATGCATAGCCAAACGAAAATCACAAACGAGATTGCTTGGCCTAACATTGAAGCATTTATGTTCATAGCACCCTCACATCTATAACGTGTTGAAAATTATGTATTCGAATTACGCTACAGCGAAGATGATGTACAAACCGATACCAACACCGATCATAGGTACCGCATCCACAAGACCCATCATGATGAAGAACTGAGTACGCAACATTGGGGTTAAATCAGGCTGACGTGCTACACCCTCAAGGTATTTACCCGCAAGATTACCGATACCTGAAGCAGCACCTGCCGCACCAAGACCGATCAGTAGTGCACCTGCTACGTATAGAACTGCGCTAACGATATCCATAACAACTCCTAAAAATACAAATTAAATCAAAGTATTAAGTTAAAAAATTAATGATGTTCTTCCACAGCCATACCGAGATAAACCACGGTCAATACCATAAAGATAAAGGCTTGAAGAATAACGATTAGAATATGGAACAATGCCCATGGAACACTCAGTGCCCACTGCATCCACCACGGCATTAATGCAATAAGGATGAAAATCATCTCGCCTGCATACATATTTCCAAAGAGTCGAAGACCAAGTGAAATTGGTTTAGAAATAAGCGTTACAAGTTCTAAAACAAAGTTCACAGGATATAAGAATGGAGAATCAAAAGGCTGCGTTGTAAGCTCTTTAATAAAACCCATTACCCCTTTAGTTTTTAACGTATACCCAATCACTAAAATAAATACGCCCAAAGCCATAGACATGGTGACGTTTACGTCAGCGGATGGTAAATCGCGGAAATGACCAATACCCATCATTTTTGTTAAAGCCGGTACGAGGTCGATTGGCAATAAATCAATTGAGTTCATTAACAACACCCAGACGAATATTGTCAGTGCTAATGGACCTATTAATTTATCCTTAGATTGAAATATTTCTTTGACGAGATCATCGACAAATTCAAATATAAGTTCAATTAAGCATTGGAATCGACCAGGGACACCTTTTGTTCCTTTACTCACCGCCAAACGGAAAGCCAGAATAAAAATGATCCCGAACAGCCACACCATAATCATGGAGTCGACATTGATTCCGAACCAGCCTTCGCCAGCAGTGAGAAAGGTCAGATGGTGCTCGATATACTCATGAGCAGTTACGACATTTTCCATTTAAGCCTTCCTTTCATCCTGGTCCTTAAAGAGCGGCGTAAAGAAGTGCCCAAACATGGTCAAACTAAACGCAATAAGTACCACAATGTTACGCAGAGCCATGAATCTAAAGGTCAATATAAACAAAATAATTGTGTATATCAGTTTGATATTTCTACTTAAATTCATTAAATCTCGTAGACTCTCCGTGGGTTTCATCTTCGACTTCATAGAGGCAAACAACATGCCCGCCATCGATGGGATGATGGCGATAACCACTCCCGTCACAGCAGACTCAACGCCAACCACACCTCCAGAGAAAAGCTCAAAAAGTACAAACACTAAACCAATAACCAGTTGAGTGATTAGAATCCTTTTTCCCGCCAACATGATCGAGTCACTAGTGCTGCTTGCTTCCATAAAGTCACCTTGAGTTTCAATTTCTAAATGCGAGTTGAGAAATTAATTTCACAACAAAAATCTTCTCTGAGATAAAATCTCTTATTGTGATAAGAAAAATTCACAGAATAATTTCGGTCATGATAAATAATATTCACGACTGACATTTAGAGAAGATAAAAATATTTTTATCTGAAAACGTTTTGAAATATACACCCAGAAATAATCTTTCCGAAATCGGAAAACTTGAAAATTATCATTCCATTTTTGATAGGGTTATTTATTTGTATTTTTTTAATGCCATCTATAAAGTGGACGTTAGTCTTTATCAGCATTAAGACTAAAAGCTCAGTCACAGGGACGTGGACTCACCTTTCAAGGAATGAAAGTTTACCTACTTAAGAGTCCAATAATTTAATAAAGGATTTATTAAATTAAAAAATTGAATGAAATTATCATTTTCAGGTTTCTTTAATATATTTAAGCGACCTGACATTCCCTCGTTAAACTAATTAACAATTAAAAGTTTCATCTATTAAATAATTGTAAAAAATTTATCATTATTTATTTGCTGTATTTTTTTGGTGCAGTGAAGATTATTTAAGCGATTTTGGTCATTGATGAGCGCCGACTGTCTGTGGTCAATGTTTAAGGTGATGGCGCTCACAAAGCGCTAAAACACTACATTTTTTGAGGTTTTTGCAGATTTTTTTGAATCATTCGCTCGCTGTATTTATCGCTAACAATTCTCGTGCCAACTTATTTACGACAGGCCATTCTGTTGGTTAAATCGTTAACTCCACAACGATTCTTCACAACTATGTTAATGAATCGTTAATCACCCCACTACAAAGTAACACATCCTTAACGTGCCCATATGCGACGTGGGCTAGCGCCAAATTTGCGATAAGTATTCCAAATCAAATACAAGGAAACAGATCACCCCTTGAACTATCAAAAATGCAATCTAAGATTGCATTTTCATTGCGTGAGGTTCGTTAACGATCTAAGCATAATTGCAGGATTGTAACATCGCCTTTTCAAGTGTAACAATTTGACCATATAGAAATCAGGGTTTTTAACTGATTCTCCACTCTAGCGGGTTTGTTGTTATCGAAAATACGGTATTACATAAGCTCAACACATACATATTCTAATGACGATAACGACCACGGTTTAGCTGGCGATTGTGTTTTACATTAGCAATTGTACAACTGGACGTGGCCCAAAAAGACATCGAGAAAGTTAATGGAAGCCTCAAGATATAAAAGCATCTTGTCGAGGGCTAGTCTGGCTTTTGCCGTTCTTTTGCTCTCAGGATGCGATTCTGCATTGCTTAATCCGAAAGGCGCTATTGGTGTTCAAGAAAAAGAGTTGATTATCACATCACTACTGCTGATGCTCATTGTAGTTATCCCTGTGATTCTGATGACACTTTATTTCTCGTTTAAATACCGAGCGTCCAATACGGATGAAGAGTATGCGCCTGATTGGTCGCACTCCACTAAAATCGAGGTGATCGTTTGGACTATTCCAATCATCATTATTGCGATTTTGGGTACCATCACTTGGCACTCGACTCACGAGTTGGAACCTTCCAAGCCGTTAGTCAGTGAAGTGGAACCAATGACCATCGAAGTAGTCTCTCTCGACTGGAAATGGTTATTCATCTATCCAGAACAGAAGATTGCGACAGTGAACTACGTTGCATTCCCTAAAGATGTACCGATTCAGTTTAAACTGACTTCTGACAACATCATGAACTCCTTCTTTATTCCTCGTTTAGGTAGTCAGATTTACGCAATGCCAGGCATGGTGACGCGTCTTCACCTAATCGCGAACCACGAAGGTGACTTCAAAGGAATCGCAGCGAGCTACAGCGGCGAAGGTTTCTCGCACATGAAGTTCACTGCCAAGGCGCTGCCTGACCAAGACAGCTTTGATAACTGGGTCAACATGGTGAAAGCCAGCCCGGATACCCTTTCAGACCTTGCTGCTTATAAATCACTGGCTGAGCCATCTATCGATGCGCCTGTGACGTATTATTCAAAAGTCGTTCCTGAGCTGTTTACCAACGTGGTAACGCAATATCCAGGTTCAATGAATGCGAGCTTTGACGCAGCCTGCCTAGTCTCAGAGGAAGGATAATTCTATGTTCGGTAGATTAACTCTCGAATCGATTCCATATCATGAGCCAATTATCATGATCACCCTCTCGGTGATCGCGATTGTGGGTATTGCTATCGTAGCGATGATCACAAAAGCAGGTAAGTGGCAGTATTTATGGACCGAGTGGTTTACTTCAGTAGACCATAAAAAATTGGGCTTCATGTACATCATTGTTGCAATGATCATGTTGCTTCGTGGCTTTGCAGACGCCGTTATGATGCGTAGTCAACAGCTGCTCTCTTCAGCCGGTGAAGCGGGTTACTTACCGCAGCACCACTACGACCAAATCTTTACCGCCCACGGCGTGATTATGATTTTCTTTGTGGCGATGCCTTTGGTTATCGGCCTAATGAACATCATCGTTCCGCTACAGATCGGTGCGCGTGACGTTGCTTTCCCATACTTGAACAACTTGAGCTTCTGGCTGTTTGTTGCTGGTGTGATTCTAACCAATATGTCGTTAGGTCTGGGTGAGTTCGGTCGTACAGGTTGGCTTGCTTATCCGCCACTGTCTGGTATTGATGCCAGCCCAGGGGTCGGGGTCGATTATTGGATTTGGGCACTGCAGATATCGGGTGTCGGTACAACGCTAACGGGTGTGAACTTCTTTGTGACCATCTTCCGTATGCGTGCGCCAAGCATGCCGATGATGAAAATGCCAGTGTTCACTTGGGCATCTCTGTGTGCCAACATTTTGATCATCATTTCATTCCCAATTCTAACCGTAACCATCGCCCTGCTGACGCTTGATAGATATCTTGGTATGCACTTCTTTACCAATGATATGGGCGGCAACATGATGATGTACGTCAACTTGATTTGGGCCTGGGGCCACCCAGAAGTGTACATTCTGATTCTACCAATCTTTGGTGTGTTCTCAGAAGTGACCGCAACCTACTCACGTAAGAAACTATTTGGTTACACCTCACTGGTGTGGGCAACCATCGTTATTACTGTGCTCGCGTTCGTTGTTTGGCTACACCACTTCTTTACGATGGGTTCTGGTGCCAACGTCAATGCCTTCTTTGGTATTGCCACCATGATTATCTCGATACCGACCGGTGTTAAGATTTTCAACTGGCTATTTACTATGTACAAAGGCCGTATTCGCTTTACGACACCAATGCTTTGGACAGTCGGCTTCCTGATCACGTTCAGTGTCGGTGGTATGACGGGCGTATTGATGGCCGTTCCAGGTGCGGACTTCGTACTGCACAACTCAGTATTCCTGATTGCACACTTCCATAACGTTATCATTGGTGGCGTGGTGTTTGGTTGTTTTGCGGCGATCACTTACTGGTTCCCGAAAGCGACAGGTTTCACGCTTAACGAAACTTGGGGCAAACGTGCGTTCTTCTGCTGGATTGTGGGCTTCCTTATGGCCTTCTTACCGCTTTACGCACTGGGCTTTATGGGTATGACACGTCGTATCAGCCAAAACCTTGATCCACAATTCTTCCCACTGCTTGCGGTTGCAGCAGCAGGTACTGCCGTGATTGCTCTGGGCGTATTGTGTCAAGTGATTCAGTTCTACGTGAGCTTCCGTGACCGCGCGCAAAACCGCGATGTGACCGGTGACCCGTGGGATGGTCGTACGCTTGAGTGGGCGACTTCGTCACCACCGCCGTTCTACAACTTCGCAAAAATTCCAAAAGCCGATGAATTGGATGCGTTCTGGTACCAAAAAGAACGTGGCGAATTTAAGCCAATGGAAGAAGAAGAATACGAACCAATCCACATGCCGAAAAACACCCCAACGGGTATGTATGTTTCAGCGTGGGCAACCATCTTTGGTTTTGCCATGATCTGGTATGTTTGGTGGCTCGCAGCAATCAGCTTTGTTGCCATCATCGTGACTTCTATCCGTCACAGCTACAACGACGACGTGGATTACTACGTTACCGTTGAAGAGATCAAAGCGATCGAAGCGGAGCGTCGTGCTCAACTGGCTGAAGCGGAAAAAGCGTCTGGCAAACAGACAGACAGCGAAGATGATATGGAGGCGAACTATGCACGCTGATACTCACGCTCACGATCATCATCATGATACTGGCGCGAACAAGCTGTTCGGCTTCTGGATCTACCTGATGAGTGACTGTATTTTGTTCGCAACTTTGTTTGCGACCTATGCAGTACTTTCTGGCGCTACCGCTGGCGGCCCAATTGGTAAAGACATCTTCGAAATTCCATTCGTCTTTGTCGAAACCATGTTGCTGCTATTTAGTAGTATTACTTTCGGCTTTGGCATGATTGCAATGAAGCGCAAAGATCTTCCAGCGATGAAACGCTGGATGATCGTGACCTTCTTACTGGGTCTAGGCTTCATTGGCATGGAAATCTACGAGTTCCATCATCTGATTGAAGCTGGACACGGTCCACAGCGCAGTGCGTTCCTATCAGCGTTCTTTACGCTGGTCGGCACTCACGGTCTGCACGTAACCTTTGGTCTTATCTGGCTTGCCGTTGCTTATCAGCAACTGAACAGCAAAGGCCTAACGGAAACCATGCAAACCCGTTTCCAATGCCTAAGCTTGTTCTGGCACTTCCTTGATATCGTTTGGATTTGTGTCTTCACCATTGTTTACTTGTTAGGAGTGATGTAATGAGTTATCAACATTCAGACACTGAAAACACTGGTGCTCGTGATTATGTGAAAGGCTTTGTCCTTTCACTTATCCTGACCGTCATTCCGTTCTACTTTGCTTATACGCAAAGCCTACCGGAAACCACAACCTACGCGATTCTGTTCGGTTGTGCGATTGTTCAGGTGATTGTGCACTTTACTTACTTCCTACACATGGAAGTGAAATCAGAGCAAGGCCAATGGAACATGGTGTCCTTGGTATTTAGTGCCATCGTTGTGCTTATTTTGATTGCGGGTTCCCTCTGGATCATGTGGAACTTGCACGAAAATATGATGTTGTAGGTGCAAAATGCTGAAAAGCTACCTGTCTATTACGAAACCGGGCATTATTTTCGGCAATCTGATTTCAGCCGCTGCGGGGTTCTTCCTCGCAGCGAAGTCTGAAGCAGTAAGCTGGGAACTGATGCTACCGACGCTTGCAGGCGTAGCGCTTGTGATTGCGTCGGGTTGCGTGGTGAATAATATTTTCGACCGCGATATCGATATGAAAATGGCGCGTACAGCCAAACGTGAAATGGTGGTCGGTTCGATCAGCGTGGATCATGCGTTTGTATACGCTCTGGTGTTACTGGTTCTTGGGACCGGGCTTTTATATCAACAGGTCAACCCACTTGCCACGGTCGTGGTACTGTTGGGATATATCTTTTACGTGTTCTTTTACACCATGTGGTACAAACGTACTTCGGTGTATGGCACCTTGATTGGAAGCATCTCTGGCGCAGTCCCTCCTTTAGTCGGGTACTTGGCGGTCACGAACTACATCAACATCGATGCCGTATTGCTGTTTGTGCTGTTTTGTCTTTGGCAAATGCCGCACTCTTATGCGATCGCAATGTTCCGTATGCAGGATTACCGTGAAGCAGGCATTCCTGTATTGCCGGTAAAAGAAGGCATCAGCAAAGCACACCGACATATGAAAGCCTATGTGGTGGCCTTCGCGGTCGTTGGCTTAGCGCTGTTCTTCCTAGGACAAGCTAGCTATACGTATCTCGCCGTGTCATCACTGGTCAGTTTCTACTGGCTAAAAGTGACTTTCCGTTCGGTAACCTATGACAACTACGAGACCTGGGCCAAATCCGTGTTCAAGATCTCGCTCGTTGCAGTGATGAGCATTAGCGGCGTACTCGGCTTTGAGTTACTGCCGTTTGCTATCTGAATTTAAGAATCTGGTGCACAGTTCAGAGCTGTTGTTGACATTGCGGTCGCCTAATTCCGCGATGTTAACGGAATTCCGACACTCTGTTCTGATGCACCGACTTATTCTTCCCGCCTAAAACGTTAACCCTAACGCTTTTAATTGCTCTCGAGCTTGCTGGGCATGCTCAAAGACAATCCCCTGCATTCCAACTTGCTGAGCCCCTACGATGTTTTTCTGTGCGTCATCCAGAAACACACAGCATGCTGGGTCTAAATCGTAACGTTCAAATAGAGTGGTAAAGATTTGAGCGCCAGGTTTAACGCAGCCTTCTTCCGCTGACACAATCGCTCCGTCAAACAACGGCCAAAACGTATACTGTTGCTTTAGAAACGTGACAATGTCATGCAGATTATCAGTTAGCGCATAAACACCATAGCCCGCTTTTTTGATATCTTGAACGAGCTCAACCGACCCATATAACGGGCATTGAGTACGTTTAACGTAGTAGAACAGAATCTCCATTTGTTGCTCAGAAACCCCAAGCATATAAGCAAATTGTTGTCCCGCTTCCTGCTCGGTCACCAAGCCACGATTTAACTTGTCCCAGAGATCACTGTGAAAAATGTCCTGCGACCATGTGTCAACATCAACATCATCACCAAATGTGAGTCGTAGAATCTCGTGTGGAGACCACCGCACCAGCACATTGCCAATATCAAAAATCACATTACGAATCATCATTGTTCTCCTTTCAGTAGGGCTTACCACGTTAATGCTTTATGGGTGAGAATTCAGCCTATCATTTTGCTTTTATTGATATTGTCTTATATTCAACCAACAAGCCTACGCTTAATGTTCAACCGTCATACACGCCCCACTAGACGACTGGTCTAATTTTATTTATAGTGGCCACTATGAACAGCAAAACTCACGATACTCGACACCATATCCTCGATGTAGGATACCAACTGGTAGTGCAAAAAGGCTTTACCAGCGTGGGCTTGTCAGAGTTACTCAAAACCGCCGATGTGCCTAAAGGCTCTTTTTATCACTACTTCAAGTCAAAAGAGCAATTTGGTGAGGCACTGATTGAAGACTATTTCATGCGTTATCGTCAGCGCATTCATGAGATCTTTTCTGAGCAATCGCAAAATGCCTATCAGCGCCTGATGACTTATTTTCAACATTGGCTCTCGGTTGATGACGATACTTGCAACGCCAACCGCTGTTTGATTGTAAAGTTGAGCGCAGAAGTGTCTGATTTATCAGAGCCGATGCGCCTTGCTTTGGCTAAAGGTTCAAAACGCATCATCGAGACGGTGGCGAACATCATTGAACAAGGCCAACAAGATGGCTCCATTTTGGTGACCAACAGCCACGAAGCCGCACTCGATATCTATCATATGTGGATAGGCGCGAGTGTACTCAATAAGCTGTTCCATGACCAAAACGGATTAACACGCTGCTTGGCGTATACCGAGCAACGCTTAAAACAGCCTTAAGTCGCGGATTTAACACGGCATCAAGGCTGACACCTAAGTCGAAACGCTGTAGCTTAAAAGCCACAGCTCTTTTTTCACTCAAAACTAGACGACTGGTCTAATGAAGGTAATTATCATGACAACACAAGAGCAAAATCGACGAATCGTACTCGCTTCTCGTCCTGTTGGCGCCCCAACCGAAGACGACTTTCGATTAGAAGCAGTCAGCAAACCATCACCTAAAGAAGGTGAGGTGTTGTTACATACTGAATACCTATCGCTTGACCCATACATGCGTGGTCGCATGAGTGATGCGAAATCTTACGCTGATCCGGTCGAAGTGAACGATGTGATGGTCGGTGGGACTGTCGCTCGCGTTGTCGAATCAAACCACGCTGATTTCGAAGTGGGTGAATGGGTTCTTTCATTCTCAGGTTGGCAAGACTACGCTATCTCAAATGGTGAAGGTTTACTGAAACTTGGCAAAAACCCAGAAAATCCATCTTACGCACTCGGCGTCATGGGTATGCCTGGCTTTACCGCCTACATGGGCTTACTGGATATCGGCCAACCGAAAGCGGGTGAAACCGTGGTCGTTGCGGCAGCAACAGGCGCGGTGGGTTCTATGGTCGGTCAGATTGCTAAAATTAAAGGTTGTAAAGTGGTGGGTATCGCTGGTGGCGAAGAAAAATGCCGCTATGCCAAAGACGTGTTAGGCTTTGATGACTGTATCGACCATCGTGCTGCCGATCTCAATGAACAGTTAGCCAGTGCTTGTGACCAAGGTATTGATGTGTACTTTGAAAACGTTGGCGGTAAAGTATTTGATGCTGTGATGCCTCTGCTCAACACAAGCGCCCGCATTCCATTGTGTGGTCTAATTTCTCAGTACAACAACACCGGACTGCCAGAAGGTCCTGACCGTATGTCACTGCTGATGGGGCAACTTCTGATTAAGCGCATTAAAATGCAAGGCTTTATCATCTTTGATGATTATGCTCACCGCTATAACGAATTCGCTGAAGATATGACACAATGGTTACAAGCAGGAAAGATCCAATACCGTGAGCATTTGGTACAAGGATTAGAAAACGCACCACAAGCCTTCATGGGCTTATTAGAAGGTAAAAACTTCGGTAAGTTGGTGGTTAAAACTCAATAAGGAATTCGCATGATTAAACTTCACCACCTCAATCAATCACGCTCAAAGCGCATCATTTGGCTACTTGAAGAACTTGGTCTTGAATACCAAATTGTGCCCTATAAGCGCGACAGTGTGACGTTTTTGGCACCGCCTGAGCTAAAGAATATCCATCCACTTGGCAAATCCCCAGTGATTGAAGATGGTGAAAAAGTCATTGCGGAATCTGGCACGATTACCGAGTACCTTATCGAACGCTATGGGTCCGGCTCACTGGCGCCAGCGCGCGACAGTGATGCCTATGTTGACTACCTTCAATGGCTTCACTTCGCAGAAAGCTCGGCAATGCTCCCTCTGCTTCTTAAGATGTTTGTCTCCAAAGATGGGGCGAAAACCAATTTCTTAGGAGACTACGCAAACGCAGAATGTGTCAAAGTGCTAGGGTATTTTGATGCTTGCTTGGAAGGCAAAACCTATCTGGTTGAAGAGCGCTTAACCGGCGCAGATATCTTGATGTCTTTTGTCGTCGAGATTGTCGCACGCTTTGGGCTGATTGAACGTTTTCCAAATATTCAGCGCTATGCAAGCACGCTGGAAGGGCATGAAAAGCATCGTGCGGCTGAACAGCTGGAACGCCTTTACGGCTAAATAATAAAACACAGCCACTGAATATTCAGTGGCTTTTTCTTTCACTCATGAGCAATACAAGCGCTATCCATTGCTCTCGCTCGACTCAGCGATTCACCAGCACCACCTTTTGGGCATAGTGGCGCATAATGGGTTGAACACGCTCAAACGCTTCAAGCTGTCCTTGGCAGTCAATGGTAGTGAGCTCACCGTCTTGCTCTCGGCGATGTAAAGCCTCAATAAAAGGATGACCGGTCGTTAAGCAGGCTTGAGTTAGTTCTGCCACCACAGGTTTTGATGTCGCGCTATGGTCGACTAAAATCGCATCGGTTTTTAGCCCCCCTAATACACCATCCTCACCGTAAATGACTTGCTGTATCTCTGCATCACTGGCGGTCCACATAAATACCACATCACACTCTTGAGCAGCTTCTTCAGGAGTCTCAAATACTTGGCCAGGAAACTCACTTCCCCATTTTTTCGCTACCTGAAAGTCTGCGTCATAAACGGACGTATGAAACCCCGCATTCTGTAATTGCCCAGCCACAGCATAACCCATAGCTCCTAATCCGATAAAAGCGAGGCGCGTATGCTCCATGCAAGCTCCTAGACATTGCGATATGAGAAACCAGTTTTGCAATTTATATCCATAAAATCAATTAGTTTGGATTTTATCTAGCGAAAACCAATCACGGTTTTTATCATGCGATGCATTTCACCGCTTATCGACCGTTCCGTGGTGCGTGAACATATTCGCCGTCCAGACTGCAAAGACTTGAGCCATACATGATCTAAACTCAACATCATGAAATATGGCAGTGCCACCTCGCCAAGATGCGTAGGCCAACTGGCAACTGGCGCGGTTTCGAAGCCGGGAAATAAACCGGAAAAACGCAAATTGGTTGCTGAAATGCTCAAGTTCCCGACCACCAGCATTTCATTCTGGTCATCAAGATAAACTTGCGATTCCACGCCACGCAACAATGCGTTTCTTAAACTCCACTGCGCTTGATCAAATGGGTAAGGTAACAGCGCAGAAACCAATGTAATTTGCTTTTGCGGAACCGGATGCCACACCGCTCTCAGCGCATGGTGTCCGTAGCCAATCGAAAATTGTGAAATGTTACTGAGGACAAATCGACTCAATAGCCATTGTCCACGCGAGGTCGATGATGCAGGCATTTTGTATTGATGGGGAAAAACTGCATTTAAACGCTTTGCATTGTCCTTACTTAGTTCACCGTCGATGTTTTGAATCACGAGCATATCAACGCCAGTAGCGATCAATTGCTGCCATTGTTCATCACTAAGTGTCGATTCAGATAAGGTTAGTTGCCCCACTGAAACAGGTGTTGCACAGTGAGCAAGCACTTGCTGCTGTTCTGGCTCGGCCATCATTAAAAACACAACCGAACTGCATACACCCACCACAAAATGCGCCCAGTAACGTAACGCAAAAGTCGCAATCGACAGCAGAGAAAAGTAGCTCAGAAAGATACCGGGAATTGAAATGACATTTTCTACCCACCATATATCGTGGTAGAGATGAAAAATCCCCCATGCAGCGATCGGAACAGCGATCGCTCCCCATAACAGCCAACGCAGCAAAAGCGTCTCCAATACAAAAGTCATCTTTAAGTATTATATAGGCGACCAAAAGCTAACCTAACAGACTATTTTTTGTATCAGGAAGTAATTTCACAATTTATCGGCTCTGTATTTACCCCATTGCCGCGATAGCCCTTATGTTACAACAAGTACCTATAAGTGAAATCTATGATTACATTTTTAATTCTATTAACAATATTGATACAAATGGTAACTTAACTGTGGTCAAGCCGAAAAGAGTTACCTGACTCTGTAACTTTTAAGGCGCAATATGGATTATTTGACCATCTCCAAACATTTTTAGCATTGGTATTAGTGCCCTTTCAGGCCCACGTCCCCACGTGGGCCTTCTTTTATTGCAAACAGTGACACTAAGTTAACTCCAAACAACTCGATAACCTCTCGACCATAAGTTGCCCAACGCCATTTCTTTTACCAGCGTCAACGATAAACACTGACGACCGCTGTTTTGTTTAGTATGTTAACTCGAAGCAAGGGAAGATTAATCACAAGGAGAGGGAATGACATCAAAAAGCACGACGACTTATTTGTTTGATTGGGGTGATACGCTTATGGTCGACTTTAAGCATTTTGAAGGAAAAATGTGTGACTGGCCTGAAGTTCGTCTCGTTGAGCATGCAGAGACCGTATTAAGTACACTCAGCAGAAATCATCAAATTTACCTAGCCACCAATGCGCGAGATTCTAGCCTAACCGATATACAACGCTGCTTTGAGCGCGTAGGACTCGCGCAGTATCTCTCTGGCTACTTTTGCTATGACACGCTTGGCGTTGGCAAAGGTTCCGACCAATTTTTTACACGCATCATTGACCACCTAGACATTCCCCCCAACCAAATCGTGATGGTTGGCGATAACTATCAAACCGACGTAGAATCCGCAATAAAAGCAGGGATTTATGGTATATGGTTTAACCCATTAGGTCATGAAACCCAAGGCACGTTGCCATCAAATGTCCAACAGATACATCATTTAAGTGAACTGCTTAATCCAGTTCTTTGACGCGACTTTGATATGAATATGCAAACGTTTCATCCATATTTTTATGGTGAAGCATAATAATTACATTATAAATCTTAAGTTTATTACATCGACCTTCGGTAGACTCATATACTGAACCAGTTACATAACAATAAAATAATCCCCAACAATGCTAGGAAATCAAGGAAAGATAGGCTTCCTTATCGCGTTAACGGTTTCATTATTGGCCTTACATTTTTGTTCTCAGAGAAACATCAACCTCTTGAACTCTCCAGGCTCGATAACAACGAACAGCGATTATGGTGGCGGGAACTCAAAGGCGATAGCCCTTCCTTTTCAGGAGGGGGTGGGCTTTTTATGTCAGATCGCGGATCAGAGTCCACGCTCATTTTGTGAATACACATTTCAACTGGGAAAAGATGCGACTCATGGCCTCAACTTTTCTCAGTTTGGAAGCTTAGATCTCAACATAAGCATGACTCGCGATGGTTGGCCTCTGCAGGATTATCCGGTTCGAGTCTATCTTCATCAATATGACCCGAACCTGCCTAAGCACTGGCATCATAAAATCCATCAAATTAATTTTGATACCTATGAGCATACCAATGGGTTGTCTCTACCGACCGAGTATATCCAAGTGGCCGATTGGTGGCGTGAAGCAAGCCAAGCGGATATGTTGCGTAGCATGGTAGACCTAACGAATATCGTAAGCCTTTCCATACTCACCCCTGAGGGCGCTCCACAAGGCTTATATCAAATCAAGATCAACCAACTCTCGACACAAGGTAAGTTAATTCCTGATTTCACACTCTACGGTTTGCTCAGTTTTATCTGGTTATGGTTTCTTCTTCACCAACTGATGCGCTACCTAACGCGTATTCATCGCCAACAAAAGCGCCTTAAACGCCGAGTGATCCAACTTTCAGAACGCAGTCATAGCCTGCAAAAGCAAGCGACGGTTGATCCTTTAACCAAAGTGCTCAATCGCGGCGGCGGTCTCGAACTGGTGCATCGACTGAAGGTTCTTCACACTCCGTTTTGTCTGTTATATATCGACTTGGACCATTTTAAACACCTCAATGACCGTTATGGGCACCAAGTGGGCGATGATGTTCTCACTCAATTCGCTGACATTGCACAGAGCATCGTACGCAGCCAAGGAACGTTAATTCGTTGGGGAGGTGAAGAGTTTCTCGGCTTAATACGCTGTGATGATATCGAGTCAGCCTATTTTACTGCGCGCCAAATTCATAAACAGATGGCAGCGCATTCTTGGCCTCATCAACAGCAAGTCACGTGTTCAATTGGCATCGCGCTATGCAGCCTAGAAACGCCATTCCAGCAAGCGACGGAAAAAGCCGACAGCGCATTATATAAAGCAAAACATAATGGCCGTAATCGTATTGAAGTGTCTGCGAGTGACAAAAAACAGTGTGCGGAGCGGATTACTCGGCAAGCCATTTAATTCGATCAAGCGCGATAACAACTAATCGTTGGCGAAGATAGCAGAGTCGCTTATTATGCAAAAAACATAACGATTCTCATGCCATTTATGGAAGTTCTTACCCACTACCTGTCCGAATCCCTGATTCATAAACTGATCTGGCTTATTGCGTTACTCATTGGTTACCGTTTGGTAAAGCGAGGCGGACACGCAACGATTCGTAGCCTTGCGAGCAAAAAGCAAGTTAAGTCATTGCGGCTTAATTTTATTTTGCGCTGCTTTAATGTCATGTTGGCTGCAATCGTTCTATCGCTGTTACTGATCATCAGCGGTGTTGGCTACGGGGATATTGCGCTATTTCTGTCTTCCATTTTTGCGGTACTTGGCGTTGCGCTGGTTGCACAATGGTCAATTTTGAGCAACATTACCGCCAGTTTTCTCATATTCTTTGTCTTTCCTTATCGTATCGGCGATCGCATTAAAGTGATGGATAAAGATGAAGATGTACGTGGAGAAATTATCGATATTACGATGTTTCACGTTCTGATTAAGCACGAAAGCGGCAATATGATTACCTACCCCAATAATTTAATTCTGCAAAAGGGTGTCATCAAGCTCTATCCGGAACACAAAACCCAGAGCAAAATCAAAACTCGCCTTTATACACGTCACACTCGCAAGTAAGCGTAGCCCCCGGAAAAGGGGTTACCCTTTCTAAACCTATTTGGCGAGCCTTAAAACTAGACTGCCAATGCTTAGAAAAATAAACTATTCCCTTATGCGAAACCAGCACTTTAAAAGTTAATAACTTATAAATCAGATAGATAAACGCTTACCCTAATCATTAGCGTGTTCGAGATTCAACATCCTGCTGTTATTATGTCTTTGCATTATAAGAAAAGAGAGTGATATTCTTATAAGTACCAAAAAAAGACCATTCCATTACCAGTGATAAGTCATTTGCCATCGCCTTCGTTAGAATCATGCCCCTCGCGCTGACCACAGCGCTCGATGTGTTTGAAATGAAATAAGGAATTTACGATGAGTGTGATTATTGGTGCCTCCAACGTCGACGGTTCTGGCTCTTCTTTAGGTCTAAATAGCAGCAACGGTATCACCGTTAGCGGTAACTACCAGTTCGATGGTGTAAGAGCGTTTGATTACAACAGCAATGATGGCAGCCAATACTCGAGTCTGTATCTGTATACAGAAAGTTGGGGTGAAACGTATAAAGAGGCTTACGTTAACGGGCATTATGAAGAAGCCACCATTGATAACGTGACAGACGTCAGCTTGATTAATCAATCGGATTTAGGCTATTCAGCATTGGAAGTCCTTGGCGCAAAACGTGGCTATATTGATACCTCTGGTGTTGACTCTGACGACTCACTATTCATTGGCGTCGAAAGTAACAGTGCCAGTTGGAGCAATTTATTTACCATCAACACCGGCGAAGGCGATGATCAACTGGTGATGGGAAATTTTGGTGGCACGCAATGGACCGAGTTTGATATCGATATGGGCACCGGTGAAGACATCGTTGATATCTCAGAATTAAGTGATGCGCTCAGCTCTAGCCAAACACGTCAAATTGACGGTGGCGAAGGGTTTGATGTGCTGATCACCAACGGTGACGATGTGGTTGAATTTAGCGGCTTTGAAGTGATTCATGGTAGCCAAACCGACCAATCTTTAACAGTCGACTCAGCATTAATTGAGAGCAATGCGCAATCTGAAATGGGCTTAGTGATTGTCGACCTTGATGTCGAACTCGCCAGTAATTTGGACTATCACGTTGACGCCGTCGACCGCGCACATCATCAATACCTCGAAGAGCTTAACTACGATGCCGACAGCTTTAGCCAAATCACGGTTCACATCGATGACGATGATTACACGCTGCTCACCAACGATGCCGATTTTGCGCTAGCATAAATCAATCGAATAACAACAAGCCCAATGCTGGGTTTGTTGTTTTCTGGCCGACCCGTTATTGGCCAATTTGTGTCACATCTTTGATCAAGTGCTCAGCAATCAAGCTGACATCTCTTGGCTCGTCTTCTTGATCCCAATTGAAACTGGCGATTTTTAAATTGACCGCCAAGTCTTCAAGATACGAATACTTGGTGGTATAAGGCCCTTGTTCAAAAGACGCGAGTTTAGTGCCATTTTTGCTCAGCACGATAGCGTGCTCAACTTCTGGCTTGTTGAGCGCATGCCCACCATAATTAAACGTGCGCTTGTAATCGATGACGACATCAATTGTCGCATCAGCACTTGCACTGTCTTTTGCCGCGTGTCCACTTTGCTCTAGAAAGTGTTGCAAATACTGGGCAAATTCCTGCTGCAATTCTCGCTGAGAAGCAAATGTGCGATCGCCTTCAATCGCGCCGTGCCCGAGTGTTAGCTGGACATCGACATTACCCAATACATATTTCGATTGCTCCGCGACAAGCGGCGTGGGTTCGACATAATAGGTGTAGCGCTGGGAACCAGCACAGCCAGCCAGCCATACAACGGCTAGCAATAACATCAACTTGTTTTTCATGTTTCGTCCTGATGAATTGAGATTTTTATTGTTGTCAACGTTGTTAGCATGCGCCGTATGGTTGGTTAACTTTTCGTCTTTGAACATGAACACACAAAAAAAATTAACCACCACTGCCAGCAACCATACGGCGCATATATCTACTATGCGGCAACAAATTTGCGTTAAATAAAATACCCAACCGACTAAATTGTGGAGCAACCTCAAATCACCCATCAAAAGATTTGGAGCGTGTTAAAAAAAACCAGAGCACAAGCTCTGGTTTTCAGTGTCATCACGTCCTCATTGAAGGCGTTAAACTTTATCGACAACGGCCCACACTGCCGCCAAAACATCTTGTCCAAACGCCACACTACGTTCAGGCGACCAACCATAAAATTCATCAGGATGCGCAATGTGATCTTTAAACGGCATTTCGACGGTATACGATAGGCAGTGGAATTGGTGGTTCACCCAATTAGAACCTACCGTCAAATTGGCTTTTCCTGGCTTATCTTTTGGATAACCTACCTCATCTTGGAACTCCGGCGAGATGGTCAATAATGCATGCTTGAACGCTTGTTCTGTGCTTTGCATCTGGTCGTCATAGCCTGGAACGCCTTCGCTACCCGCGACAAAGTTATACGGAATCGCTTCATCTCCGTGGATATCAAGGAACATATCAACCCCAGTTTGCAACATACGCTCGCGCACATAGTAAACCTCCGGGCTTTTATCTAAACTTGGCTCTGCCCATTCACGGTTAAGGTTGACGCCAATCGCATTGGTGCGTAAGTGCCCACGAATGCTGCCATCGGGATTCATATTCGGTACGACGTAAAACACCGCTTTATCGAGTAAAGCGCGTCCAACCGTATCGGTGTCGTCCAACAAACGCTGCAACAACCCTTCAATGAACCACTCTGCCATCGTTTCTCCAGGGTGCTGACGGCCGATAACCCAGATGCGTTTTTTACCCTCTTCCGGTTCACCAATGGTGAGTAAGCTCATGTCGTTGTTATCTAGCGTATGACCGAGTGTTTCCAGCGTAACGTTATGATTCATCTGCGCTTGATGCAGTAAATCTTGATGACGATCGTAAGAGTATGGAGCAAAGTATGCGAAATACATCGAGCCATATTCTGGAATCACTTTAAAGGTTAAGGTATCACCATCAAACTGGGCCGGAATACGGAACCACTCTTCGCGATCATAAGACGCCACCACATCGTAATCTTTCCAACCTTCTGGATAGGCGGATTTGGCAAGATTAACTAACTTAAATTGATGAGAGACTTGCGGTTCACTTTCTAGGCGAAAGTGAAACCACTGAGCAAATTCAGACTGGTTATCACAAGGAATCGATAGCTGAATATCCTCCGGCGATTGGGCTTTTTCGACAAGGATATTTCCGCTTTCAAAATTACTGAATATTTTCATTGGGTTCACTCTGGTAAGGAGAATGATCCAAACTTAGCAGGAAGCGCCCTGAGATGAAAGTCAGTCACCAAGCGATTGACCTGATAACAAAGGCTGGCGATCAATTTCGGCCATTTCAGATACCAAGTATTCGACAAACATTTTTACCCGCGGCGCAAGATCT
This sequence comes from Vibrio sp. AK197, assembly GCF_053903115.1. Taxonomy (NCBI): domain Bacteria; kingdom Pseudomonadati; phylum Pseudomonadota; class Gammaproteobacteria; order Vibrionales; family Vibrionaceae; genus Vibrio; species Vibrio sp. AK197. The sequence continues at coordinate 106,679 of NZ_CP096429.1, read as the reverse complement.
TGGCTGCGTAAATACACCAAGTTGATGGGGGCTTCGATGATGGCAAACTGTGGCAGCACTTGTACTAAACGCCCAGAATTGAGGTCATCGGCAACATCCCAGTACGATTTCATCACCACGCCAACCCCCTGCAGGGCGAGACGATGACACGCTTCACCATCATTACACGCCATGTAACCATGAATATGAACTTTGTGCTCCGCAAAGCGCCACTCGGTTTCAACATGATGCCCCATCACTATGCAGCGATGCTTTGCCAAATCATCAATACTGGTGGGATACCCAAACTGCTGCAAATAATCAGGGGAAGCACAGAGCACACGACGGTTGGTCAGTAACTTACGCGCCACCAGCCGAGAATCAGGCAGTTCGCCATAACGAATGGCAACATCAATCCCCTCTTCAATCAGATCCTTTAATTCATCACTAAAGAGTAGTTGCAGGCGGATTTGCGGGTAACGTTGGCTAAACTCACTTAAAGCGGGTAACAAATGGCGTTGACCAAAACTGGTCGGCACAGTGATTTTCAAGCTACCAGAAAGCTGAGATTTTTGGTTCCTCAACGACTCTTCTGCCTCATCCACTTCATCAAGAATGCGCCGAATATGCTGATAGAGCGATCGTCCCTCATCACTGACCGATAATTTACGCGTACTGCGATGAATGAGTTGAGTGCCAAGACGCTGTTCAAAGTTAGTTAATCGTTTAGATACAGCCCCCAGTGACAGCCCTAAGTCTTCGGCAGCGGCGGTTAAGCTTCCCAAACTCACTACCCGTTCGAAAACCCGCATTCCAAGTAAATCCGTCAGACCCTGCATTCTTTACCTTTTGGAAACAAGCTATTGAAATAGTCTCCATTTAATCAATCAAAACACCTGCTTACAATGGATTACTCCAATATTCATTGAATCATTGGCTGACAAAATTCTTTTTGAGACAAGGTAATAGGAGGCACAATGGAAATACGATTAGATGGAAAAAAAGCACTGGTTACCGCATCAACGGGCGGCATTGGTTATGCCATCGCTAAAGGGCTTGCCGCAAGCGGTGCGCAGGTTATTTTAAATGGTCGTTCAGCACAAAGCATTGAAAAGGCTAAAAACGCCCTCCAAACCGAGCTTCCAAACGCCTCCATCACGGCCGTCGCGGCAGATTTAAGTACCGCCCAAGGCTGCGATGACTTACTGGCCTCCGTGTCCGGTGTCGACATTTTGGTGAACAACGCTGGCATTTATGGCCCCGCCGATTTCTATGAAACCGATGACGATACTTGGCAAAACTATTGGCAGACCAATGTGATGTCCGGTGTACGTCTGGCTAAAGCCTTAACCCCTGATATGCAAGATAATGGCTGGGGTCGCGTCGTCTTTATTTCATCAGAATCAGCACGCAACATTCCTGCAGATATGATTCATTATGGCGTCACCAAAACTGCGCAGCTCTCTCTGGCCCGTGGTCTCGCCAAACGCTTGGCAGGCAGCGGCATTACCGTAAACAGCGTGCTCCCCGGACCGACGATTTCCGATGGTTTCTCTTCAATGGTCGAAGAGGAAGTACAACGCACGGGTAAAAGCGTTGAGCAAGTCGCAAAAGAATTTGTCATGGCGAATCGTCCAAGCTCGGTTATCCAACGAGCGGCGAGTGTCGAGGAAGTGGCCAACATGGTGGTTTATGTCTGCTCACAGCAAGCCTCTGCAACCAGTGGGGCGGCATTGAGAGTCGATGGCGGTGTGGTCGACGATATCGTGTAGTGCCGGAGCCACGACAGTGTGATAGACATAAATTGAGGAGATACCATGAACAAAACTTTACTTGGTAATACTGATATTAATCTCGTTCCCTTAGTGTTTGGCGGTAATGTGTTCGGCTGGACCATTGACGAAAAGACCAGCTTTGAGATCTTAGATGCGTTCGTCGATGCAGGGTTTAATGCCATTGATACCGCCGATGTGTATTCCGCGTGGGCACCAGGGAATCAAGGTGGGGAGTCCGAAACCATATTAGGCAATTGGTTTAAAGCGCGGCCGGGTATGCGCGAAAAAGTCTCGCTGTTTACCAAAGTCGGTTCAGAAATGGGCAGCCCTGATAAAAAAGGCTTATCGAAACGCTGGATCATGCAAGCCGTCGAAGATTCACTGCGACGCTTGCAGACCGATTATATTGACCTCTACTTTTCTCATTGGCCCGATGAGAATACCCCGTATGAGGAAACACTCTCTGCGTATGAAACCTTGATGCAACAAGGTAAAATTCGCGCCATTGGCGCCTCGAATCTTAACGCCACACAGCTTTATGAGTCACTCAAACAAGCCCGGGCTCACAAGCTACCAACCTATCAAGTGTTGCAACCGGAATATAATTTATATGACCGTGACGGCTTTAATCGTGACCTGCAAACTTTGTGTCTGAAAGAGAATATTGGTGTGGTCACATACTTCAGCCTTGCTTCTGGCTTTTTATCCGGTAAATATCGTAGCCATCAAGACTTGGGTCAAAGCCAGCGTGGGCAGGGCATTGAAAAATACCTCAACGCCAAAGGATTTCGAATTTTAAATGCACTTGATGATATTGCGGAAGCGCAAAATGCGCAGCCTGCTCATGTCGCATTGGCATGGTTGATTGCCCAGCAAAGCGTCACCGCGCCAATCGTCAGTGCAACAAAACGCGAGCATGTTGAAGGGTTTGTAAAAGCGATGGAGATTGAACTTAGCGATCAAGAAATTTCGGTGCTCACCGAAGCTGGGCTCTAACTCTTCACTGTCTATCACTGCCCCATCATCGTATTTTTGATGGGGCGTCTCTTCCACGCTTTTGCTTTTAGCTTTAAATACAGTGGCATAAAACCGCCATTCGAAGCAATTCGCTCGATATCCTGTTTCGACAAAAAAACCTGAATTCGCTCAGGTTTACACATTACAACAACGCCAACCCACCGAGATAGCACACGCGAAGCAGTCACAGCAGTTGATACACCCATCGCGCAAGTACACATTCATTTACAATTGTTACGGGATTCTCACTCATATGTTTGACATAAATCACTCATTAAACCACGATTAATAACGTTTAGAGCTACTTATACGGCCTTTCGCATCATTAACTAAGGAGAGCACATGAGACTGTTCGCGGTCATTTTGGCGCTGCTCGGGATTGTATTAACCGCTGGTGGTATTTGGTTAGTCTCCCTGAGTGGTAGCGGGTATTTTGCTTTAGCAGGACTGGCACTGCTGATTACCAGTTACTTTTTATTCACATCAAAACGTATTTTTGCCAATTACCTCTATGCCCTGTTTCTACTCGGCACGTCATTGTGGGCGTTGAGTGAGTCAGGTTTTGATTGGTGGCCTCTGTCATCAAGAATGGGAATCCCGCTCCTATTCGCTATTCCATTACTGCTCGGTTACCGAAAAGCGAACCCTTACTCCACTGGCTTTTTATTTGTCATTTGGGCGCTGAGTGCCGTAGTAACGTTAGGCTCGCTGTTCAATACTACTCACACTATTGAAGGAACGCTCCCTACTGAGCAAGTAAATGCCTCTCCAAACATGGGCGGGATTGGTGATGACGAGTGGACGAGCTATGGACGAAGTAATTACGGACAACGCTACTCACCTTTAAATCAAATCAATACTCAAAATATTAGCCAGTTGACCGAAGCTTGGCGCATGGAAACGGGTGACCAAAAAGGCCCACAAGATGTTACCGAAACCACCTATCAAGCCACGCCAATAAAACTGGGAAATACACTTTACTTGTGTACTCCGCATAACTGGCTGGTGGCACTTGATGCAGATACCGGTAAAAAGCGCTGGGTATACGACGCGAAAGTACCAGAGGAAAGTCAGCGCCAGCACCAAACTTGCCGCGGCGTCTCTTATCTTCCTGCACAAAACGGTGATTTACAGCTCAGCGAAGCGTCAACTCAAAACGCGAATCTGCATACTGAAAACTTGGCGCCTGTCACCTGTGACGCGAGGCTATTTATGCCAACCTCAGATGCCCGTTTACTGGCCATTGACCCAAGTACCGGCGCTTTGTGTCGTAATTTTGCGAAAGATGGTGTTCTCGATTTAATGCAGCATATGCCGTTTAAGCAATCCGGCTATTACTATTCCACTTCACCGCCGGTAGTCACCAATGGTGTGGTCGTGGTCGCAGGCGCGGTCAATGATAACTATGACATTAACTCACCATCAGGAGTCATTCGCGCATTCAATGCACAGACCGGTGAACTGGTTTGGAACTGGGATTCTGCGAACCCTGAAGATACCTCACCACTTCAAGAGGGTGAAACCTATACGGTAAGCTCGCCGAATAGTTGGTCTGTCGCCAGTGCGGATGAAGAGCTAGGGTTAATTTATTTCCCAATGGGCAACCGTACACCGGACCAACTCGGTATGTACCGTAATGAAGCCGAAGAGAAATACTCAAGCTCAGTGGTCGCTCTTGATGCAAAAACGGGGCAAGCGAAGTGGGTTCAGCAGTTTGTTCACCACGATCTGTGGGACATGGACACCCCTGCGCAGCCAGTATTACTCGATTTAACCATTGATGGTGAAACAGTGCCTGCATTGGTCGCACCGACCAAACAAGGGGATGTGTATGTACTGAACCGAGCCACAGGCGAACCTATCTTACCGATCACAGAGCAGCCTGCCCCACAAGGCACCATTGAAGGGGACTTTGCCGCTGAAACGCAACCAAGCTCTGCGCTGAGTTTCAACCCACCGGAACTTGAAGAGAGTGATATGTGGGGGGCTTCTCTGGTGGATCAACTGATCTGCCGAATCCAGTTTAAACAGTTACGCTATGAAGGCCGTTATACCCCTCCTTCTAAGCAGGGATCCATTGTCTACCCCGGTAACTTTGGTGTGTTTAACTGGGGCAGTGTTGCGGTCGATCCTAAACGTCAGGTCATGTTTGGTATGCCGCTGCGCTTTGCGTTTGTATCAACCATTGTTCCCAAAGACGACGAAGGCTATTCATTGGAGGAAGTCAATACTGGCGAACACGGGGTCAACGCCAATGAAGGGGCACCTTATGCTGTTGAATTGAAGCCATTTATGTCGCCACTGGGTGTGCCATGTCAGCAACCGCCTTGGGGCTTTGTCGCTGGTGCTGAACTCACTACCGGTCATATCGCTTGGCAACACAAAAATGGCACCATAGAAGACATGACCCCACTGCCATTACCGATTGAAATGGGCGTACCGGGAATTGGCGGCCCGATCATCACCGATGGTGGACTCGCCTTTATGGGCGCAGCGATGGATAACTACATTCGTGCATACGACTTGACCAGTGGTAAAGAATTGTGGAAATCACGTCTACCTGCGGGTGGTCAAGCGACGCCAATGACTTACTTAAACAGCCAAGGAGAACAAATGGTGGTCATCGTCGCCGGTGGACATGGCTCTATCGGTACCAAAACCGGAGACTCAGTTCTGGCCTACAAACTCAGCCAGTAACCCAAGGTTTTGTATTATGAAAACAGCAGCCAATTGGCTGCTGTTATTTTATCGAGAGCCTGTTTGTCATCGTGATAAAGAAGATTGGCTACGCAAATGGATATCGTCTTGAATCGGCCCCAGTAAACCAAACAATAAACCTAAAATCTTCAGAATGGTCGGCATAAATAGGAATGGCGCCAGTAAGACATCAAAGATGCCAGCAAACAGCGGGAAAAACAGCAGATAGCTGCGTCCGCTGTACCCTGCACGTTTTACCGAGCAAAACACCATTAGCCCATAGACGGCAATCAGTACTAACTCAGGCTTAGAGATAAAATACACACTGGTATAGGCTTGAGTGTAAGTCGACCCAAGCGTATTCACATCAGGGATAAACGCTGCGCGGATAATAAAAGTACCCACAAACAGAGCCAAGTAATAACAGGCAAAACGTTGTGTAGACATAACGCAAATAATCCTTCTCGCGATATTAATCAGTCATTTATTTCAGGCGACATTCAATGGTTATTGGTTTAATTTTTAGGCAAAAAAAACGCTCGGTGTTGAGCGCTTGCCAGTAATCTTACTCGATGAGTATTAATACGAAAGCGTACTTAACGTTTGCTCAACCTCATCAGGGACATCGCGTCCAAACGTCTTCGCAGCCGTTTGCGGGTCATTGGTAAAGAAGCCATCCACGCCGCGCTGACGATAGGTTTTGAGATCCGATACTTGGTCAACCGTATACGCATGCACTAACAGCCCTTTATCGTGGCTCATTTTCACCATCCAAGGTAAGGCTAAATCCATATAGCTAAATTGACTTGAGAACGGACCGGAACGCTCGGTTTGAACCGTTGAAGGGCCCACCCCTGCCGCACCATTTTGCTTAGCAAAATCGAGCCACTCTTCAAAAGCTTGCGGCGAGGCCACTTGCTTACGAGCATAATAATCGGCATAAGATTCATCGTCTGCTTTCGCTGCCGTTGGCTTCTCATCAATGTAGCCATCACCGGTCCACAACAAGAGAATTTTAGGGATGGTCGGCATCACCTTTTGTAGCTCGACTAAGCTTGGCTTTTCAAAAGTTTGCAAAATAACTTGGCCCGCTTTGTCGGCCTCTAACCACCCTTCAGATTGAAGATATTGCTTGAGATCGCGCTCAATGCCAGGGAATAACTTCGGCACCTTAGTTTCTATGTACAACCCCGGCTGAGAAGGACAAGCTTTGGCAATTTCACTCACTTGATCGAGCGTTACAATTTTTAAGCCTTTGTAGGATGGACGGGCTCTTTCAGGGTAACTTTGATTAAACCAACTCCCCGCATCTAGAGCTTGCAACTCTTCTAAGGTAAATGCACTCACGGGCTCAGCAGCACGCTGCGGATAGACATCTTCCACATTGGTCGTGCGCTTAAGATTATTATCATGAAGGGCAATCAATTGACCATCTTTGGTCCGCTGGAGATCGAGCTCTAAGTAATCTGCGCCCATTTTACATGCCAGTAGATAGGCAGGGACTGTTGACTCCGGCGCGTGAAACGAATCGCCACGATGCGCAATGATCGCCGGGTTTGCAATGTGTGTTTGCGCCAAAACCTCGTGCGTACTCATTAATACGCCGATACCACACACCAATGCCTGTTTAAAATAAGTTGAAATGTTCAAAACTGACTCCTGTCTAGTAAAACACTTGTAAACCTCATGCTTACCTATTTACCGTAACAATATTGACACATTTATAAAACAGCTATCGCCTAATAAATTTACTTAAGTGGTTGCTAAGACTAAACATTCGCGAATAAATACACCCGGCGATGTGCTAAAAAATGCCAACGAAAGCAAACCCAGCATTAACGACTACACTTTTCAGTGCCCCATTCGGTGTAGGCGAAATCGTCTCGCAACTCGATCTGTGAACCTGTTTGAAGCTTTATGATGAAATCTCTGCTTAAACAAGCAGTTGATAGTAGAATGGGCACAGTACTGACCACATAGGAAACGTTAATGAACTATCCATTGGATATAATTTTTTCCAACATCGTGCCGATTGTCGCACTTGTTCTGATCCTCGCAATTTTAAAAAGCGGCATTAAGTTCGTTCCGCAAAACCAAGCTTGGCTGGTTGAACGTTTTGGTAAATACCAATCAACTAAGTTAGCCGGTATTAACTTTATTATTCCCTTTATTGACCGTATCGCTGCAGAGCGTAGCCTAAAAGAGCAGGCGCAAGACGTGCCTTCACAATCGGCGATCACCAAAGACAATATCTCCTTGGTGGTTGATGGTGTGCTTTATTTTCGGGTTCTCGACCCGTATAAAGCGACTTACGGGGTTGATGATTATACGTTTGCCGTCACACAGCTAGCCCAAACCACAATGCGTTCTGAACTGGGTAAAATGGAGCTCGACAAAACGTTTGAAGAGCGCGATCTGCTGAATACCAACATTGTTGCCTCAATAAACCAAGCTTCTGAGCCATGGGGAATTCAGGTTCTCCGCTACGAAATTAAAGACATTGTGCCGCCAAATTCGATCATGGAATCCATGGAAGCACAAATGAAAGCCGAGCGAGTCAAACGTGCGCAGATTCTTGAATCAGAAGGGGATCGTCAAGCCGCGATCAACGTAGCTGAAGGAAAGAAGCAAGCCCAAGTATTGGCTGCTGAAGCAGACAAAGCCGAGCAAATCTTACGTGCAGAAGGCGAAGCAAAAGCGATCATCGCAGTCGCCGAAGCTCAAGCCGAAGCGCTAAAAACGGTCGGTGATGCTGCGAATACCGAAGAAGGTCAAAAAGCGATTCAGCTTGACCTGGCAACAAAAGCAATTGAAGCCAAACAGGCGATTGCCAAAGAGTCGTCGGTGGTGCTCTTGCCGGACAACGCGACCGATGCCAGTTCACTGGTGGCTCAGGGCATGTCGATCATTAACGCTCTGAACAAAAAACCAGGAGCGTAAGCGATGACTTCGCTACTGGATTACTTGCCAGAGCTGTTGATGAGCCTTGGGATCATCGCTCTGATCATCGAAGTTGCGGTACTTGGCTTTGCCACCTTCATTCTGTTTTTTGTTGGCTTGTCCTTGTTGGCAACGGGCATCGCGATGCAGATGGGTTGGTTAAGCGTCAACGTCACCACCGCGATTTGGGCGAATTTAGTCGTGACTTTTGTTTTGGCTCTCGTGCTTTGGAAGCCACTCAAAAAACTCCAAAATCGTTCGGGTTCAACGGCAGACAACGAACCCTCTGATTTTGCTCAGCAGACATTTGTGTTAACAGGTGATGTCAACGCGCACAGCGATGATGTGTTCTACGCTTATTCTGGTATTAACTGGAAAGTACGCAGCGACCAACCCCTTACTCAAGGAACAAAAGTAAAGGTGGTCAAAATCGAAGTGAGTGTCATGTGGGTAGAGCCTGTTAATGACTGTTAAGCTCGTTTGCGTATGTTTAACGTAAAAAAGGCGCTGCCTCAGGCAGCGCCTTTTTATATCCCTTCCCAAAACACGATGTATTCAATCGTTAGTTGACGTCTCGCAGATAGAAACGTTGGCAAATATTGTCTAAGTCATCATAGACACCAACACTGACGCCATCGTTAAGATCACAATAAGACAGGTCAAGTAAACGCTGGTTGGCTTTAGAAACGATGCGATAGCCGCCTTCATCGCGAGGATGTAAATACCATTTACTTGTCTCACTATCACAGCGCCCAAACACGGTGGTGTTACCACTGACATTAAGACAGCGGCTTTGGTCGCTATCAGCCACCATCGTCACGCTGCCATCTTGTTGTGGGCGTAACCACCATTTTTGACTGGCTTGGTTTGTCCAAGACTGTTGTACCGTTGAACTCTGTGTCGCCGTAACCACTTTACCGCTTTGCGCGCTGACGATAGCCACCGCTCCAAGTGGAGAAAGCCCCCACAAATTACAATATTCACCTGTGCAGGCCGAATATGGCTGCTGATTAACGCTATTGGTCACGGTCAGTAGCCCAGCTTGCGCCACATCAAATTGCCATGTCTGACACTCTTTATTTTGCCAAGGTAAGAAGGCAAGCTCTCCGCCACAGGCAGCGCCCGATAAAAATTGCCCCGTAAAGTCGGCCAATCGAACTTTGCCATCAGCAATGTGATCGACGATAACCGGTGTACTGCTTTGAATCATCAGCGCACCTTCATTCACTGGAACATATTGATTTAACAACATCATTGGCGCTTCTGGCTGAACCCACAGTGGTCCATTTTCCCCTGACGGTACATTGATTTGTTGGTCGCTTCCCGCAGGCTCGCCAAAGTTAGGCGTCCCATCGGCATTCCACGTAAATGGCTGAGCGCGTAGAGCACGAAGAGTGCTACATCCATCATCTTCACCCGCATTACCATGATAAACCAACCAATCTTCCGTTCCATCCGGAGATTTGAAGAAACCGTTATGACCAGGGCCGTAAACGCCATTCGCTTTGGTAAATACTGGCTCTTCAGATTTAGTCCATGCATTCGGATCAAGTGGGTCATCCCCAGTCAGTTCAAGTAGCGCTAACTTATAATCTGGGGTCGCACAATAGCTTGCTGAATAAACCACAAACACCCGCCCATTGTGAATAAGAGGCTCTGGGCCTTCATTGACATTCAGCCCAGTACGCTCCCAATCTTCACTTGGCCTCGAAAGTAACGTTGGCTGCCCTTCCACTGTCCATGGGTTTTGCATTTTAATGATGAAGTTACGTTGCTCATCACCCTGCCATTGGGAATACATCAAATACAACTGGTTATGAATCGTAATGTAACTACCATCAATATTGTAACTGTCTGCCATTGGTGACCCTTTGTATTCGTAAGGCCCCATTGGATCGTCCCCAACACTTTCCAGTACGGATTGATGTTGGTAATCATACGTACCGTCACGGCCACTGGTATACAGCACATACCACCGCCATCCATTGGGGCCTTTTAATCGATGAAATTCAAAGGCCCAAAAGTTACAGCAGCGATCTTCGTTGGTCTCTGACCAGATATTAACAGGCGTGGCATCAGCCAACCCAGCTAGCGTCGGCGATTTACGCATTTCGAGCTGCGAGCTCCACGTGGTTGTCGTCGAGTAGTAATTGCCTTTATAAAACACCACCCAAGGATCCGCGCCATTTTCAAAAACGGGATTGGTGAAGGTGGTTGTCGCCGCATGAACGGCGCCGGCAGCAAGCGTTATCACGAGCAAACACCAAAGCTTGACTAGCCCTGCATTCACCCATTTTATTTTGTGCAACATAGTTTATTCTCCGCTGGAGTAGGAGGTAAGAATATTATTGTTGCGGGCTAACCAATTCACAGCTCAAAGAGATAAGTGAGGAGGAAGGTCATTCATCGTACAGCATGCTAGCTCAATATCATTTGGCTAAACCGCGGTACAACTATATTTAAAGCTAATATTTGATCTAATATAACTAATATTATTAGTGATCATGATCGAGGTGGAAATTTATTTCTGTGCAGTACAATAAATAAACATGAAATGCTGATAAATAACACTGTTTCATCCCGGTTAATAACATATAGAATAGTTAGAAATAGTGATGAAATAAATATTCATATAAAAAACAAACCGTTGAAAAATTAAGATTAAAATTAATAAAAGAACCTAGTAAAAATCACGTAATAACGTTTATAACCATCATAAAAAAGCATGAACCCATACTGTTCATGCTTTTATTAATGACCACCACCTATTGGAGTTCAATACGCGATTAAGTCACGAGACCAAGTGGCGAGTGCATCCTCAACCACTTGACCCTATTTTACCCCATGACCGACTTTGCTAATCGTTTCGCAGCGCGGCGATGGCGGTCAATCAATGAAGCCAAATCAACACCTTGTACTTCACCGTCGTGAACACGCCACTGGCCAGCGATCATAACTCTATCCGCTTGCTGAGCACCACACAAAAGAAGCGCAGCCAATGGATCATGACTACCAGAGAAGCGAATATCATCGAGTTTGAACATCGCAATATCGGCTTGCTTGTCGACGGCTAACTCTCCGATATCATGCCGCCCCATCGCTAAGGCGGAACCTTTGGTGGCCCAGCGTAAGGCATCTGTGTGGGTTACCGCCGCAGAGCCATACTGTAAGCGCTGTAAATACATTGCCATGCGCACTTCTGCAATCATATTCGAGCCATCATTTGATGCTGAACCGTCAACCCCGAGCCCGACCTTGACCCCGGCTTTCTCCAACTCAAGGTTACGGCATATCCCAGATGCCAACATCATATTCGACGTGGGACAATGGCAAACACCAACCTTTGCGCGCCCCAAACGGGTGATTTCTTCTTGGTTGAAATGAATACCATGAGCCAGCCAGGTACGTTTATTTAGCCAACCAACATCTTCAAGATAGTCGACTGGACGCAGGCCAAAACGCTCGATACAGAACTGCTCTTCATCTTTGGTTTCACACAAATGCGTATGTACCATGACTTGCTCTTGCTCAGCGATGCGAGCCGTCTCTTTCATCAACTCAGTGGTCACTGAGAAAGGTGAGCAAGGTGCCAGAGCGATTTGAATCATCGCGCCATAATGATGCTGATGGTATTCACTAATAAGCCGCTTGCTATCATCGATAATGGTGTGTTCGTTTTGAATGGTTTGCCTTGGCGGTAAACCGCCTTGATCCTCACCCAAACTCATTGAACCACGAGTAAAAATAGCACGTACGCCCAATTGCTGCGCCGCATCGATCTGTAAATCGATGGCATTTTCAAGGCTGTCGGGGAAAAGATAATGATGATCAGAAGCGGTCGTACACCCTGAGCGCATTAACTCAACTAGGGCAAGTTCGCTGGCAACACTCATCATTTCAGCATCAAGGTGTGCCCAAACCGGGTATAAACTTTTCAACCAATGAAAAAGCTCTTTATTGAGCGCATCAGGGTAGGCGCGAGTCAGAGTTTGATAAAAATGATGGTGTGCATTAATCAACCCAGGAGTCATCACATGTTGTGATGCATCCACCACATAATCGACGTGGTTCGTTGGCGTGCCGTCCTTTGCCACCAACTCAATAATCCGATTACCACGCACCAGCAGCCCACCTCGAGCATCGTGCTGATTTGCAGTGTAAATCGCGAGTGGATTCTTAATCCAAACGGTATCCATCCATAATAATCCTTAGCCGTTTCAACCATTTCAGGGGAAGCGGTCTTTATTTCAACCACCCACGATGTCGGTAAGTGGCTGACTGTTTAAATGACTTTATTCGCCAATATAATTTGGCGCAAACCTCAGTGATGGTTAACACCACCTTAGTTACCTTATCATAGATTATTCTGCATGGTTGGCTTACCACTAATGAACCGTAGCTTTAGGACCGAGTGCCGGATCGTGACGCAAAATGTAAAGCATCACTTCAGTAGGTAAGACAAAACGATTTTCAACCATAAAATATTCACCCGATGCTTTTCTCGGAAAAGGCGCCGACTGAGGCCATACTTGAAGTCGAGTTTGATCATCGTGGCGTTCAGAAACCGTGAAATGTAAGTGAGGATATCGTGTCATAAATGCCTCCTATCGAACCTCATAAAAGACAAGCTAAATTACACTGCAAGGCCAACGAGCGACCTTACTAATTTTAAAAATGGGGGCAGACATGTTGAAATCCAAGTCAGTAATAAAAGATGTCTCTAAATCGTTTTTTTATGTTCTTGCCTTAACGGATTATCCTGACGATGTAAACGTAAGTCTGAGGGTTAACTTTACCGGTTCTTATTCCTGAGCCGAAAACAATTCACTTGTAAGTAATTATATTTACTAATGAATGAAGCTACTTTTCAACAAGTTTAGACCTGTACCACTGTTTCTTTACAACAAAATAAAAATAATCCATTAGAGATTCAAAAACCCAACAATGGATTATTTTAGGCTAAACTAAAGTTATCTATTATCCTCCGCTCTCGCTTTATTGCTCTAAGGAAATTCCAAGCTCAGTGCGTAAACTTAAAAATTTAACTCTAAGACAATTAACCCTGTTGATGTCGGTGTTGGTAGTACTGCTGTTCTTGATGTTCTACTTTACATTCAAAGCGTTCTGGAGCTTTGAGCAGCAAGTCACAGCCGTAACCGAAAGACAGAAAAATGAGATTGAACGTGTCGAGATTTTATTGTCGATGGCTGAACGAGAGTTACAAACCTCACTAGAAGATTACGCAGCCTGGGATTCAATGATCGAATTTACCCAAAATCCGACCAAGGAGTTCATTCGCGATAATATCGGGCCCCATGCGTTTGAATCGAAACTCATTGATGGCATTGTGATTTTAGATACTAACATGCGCCCCATATGGAGTGGTCAGTATCAAAATAATCATGTTTATGATGTGAATTTTTTAGACATGCCTAGGCGCTCTGAATCCAATGCGCTTTTGGGTCATTCTCTGTTGAGTAACGCCAAGGCTCTGCCCTCCAATCATATAACTTCTGCCGTAGAATATACGGTGTTTCAAAATCGTCCCTACCTTATCTCCTACGCTAAGCTTTGCAAAAGCACGGGGTATGATTGCCAATACGGCTATTTATTTTTTATCCGTCAGATTGAACCTCAATTTATCAGTAATGTAGAACAAGCCACGGGCGTGGGAATTACCATGCGTACTTTCTTTGATACTGACCTCCAGACTGCACCGCCAAACCATAGCTTTATTTACAAAAAGGATGCCCTCGACCAAGATATTCTGGCGATTGATATTTCTCACCCAGAAAAAATTCCCGAATTTCTAACGATTCCTGAAATCTATGCGCTCTCAAGCTTTGCGATGATTATGTTGATTTTTAACGTAGGTATCGTGACGTTTATGATTCGCCCAATCAACCGAGCGCAGCGAGCACTCACCGCTTTTGAACAGACAGGCGGCAAGCTCCCCAGCGAAAACAGTTTTTATTCCAAAGAGATGCGTAGCTTTGCCCGTTACATCAATAAACTTATTTCCGAACTTGAAGACAAAAGCGAAAAGTTAAAGTGGCAATCTTTTCATGACCCGCTAACAGGACTTGCAAACCGTCGTGGTCTTTACGAATCACTTGAAAACTATATCTCTCAACAACAATATCAATATGTCGCAATTGTGCTGCTCGATATTGACCACTTTAAACAATTCAATGATAACTATGGCCATATGTCGGGCGATGAAGCATTGAAAAAACTGTCGAAGGCGCTGGCTGACGACGACATCGCGATGGAAAAAATTGCATGTCGATACGGTGGTGAAGAGTTCTGCTTGGTCTTTTTCAATGATTTTCCAATCAATATTGAAAAGCAGTTACATATTATTCAAAGAAAAGTGTCTGAATTGAAAATCAGACACGGCTACTCGCCTGTCAGTGAACAACTAACGGTCAGTATCGGGGCGACAACCCAAATTGTGGAAGATTATCGTGATATCGCCCCGATGTTCCAACGCGCGGATGAAGGCCTGTACGAGGCCAAAAATTCAGGGAAGTCTCAATACCGAATTCGCTAATGGAGGACTCGATTCATGCCCTAACGTCTCATTATAGGGCCAGTTATTGAATTCGCTCTAAGCGAAACTTTTGATTCTGCGCATCAGCAAGACAAGTGTACTGCATTAGATTTGCCCCCTCTTCCGACGAACTATTTTCGATGTCTAAACACTTTTGGCTATGGAGGTTAATGATTCGCCATAGCCCTTGCCCAGCGCTCTGAAAACGAAACAGTTGACCAGTGCCTCCCCAATTTTCCCACAGCATGGCGTTTGCGGAGTTATCATTGCTCATACTGTCGATATCGACCGCACGACCAGGTGCCGCCAACGGAGAAATACGATGCCAAACACCGCTGACCGGTGAGATAGTAAATTGCTGACACGTGTTATCCAGCCAACTCCATTGGCGAAGATTGGCACCATCGCTATTGGCGCAGTTTTCGACATCAATCGCCATACCACTGTGTGCAGGTGTTAGGCGATAAACGCCAGAAATAATCGCATTATTACTGTTATCTGGCGTACTTCCTACTGCATCGCAGCCGTTCACATGGAGACTCGAGCTCGTGGTGCGTACTAACTGGCAATTCGGGCTGCTGTTTGCCACTCGTCCGGCTAAAACATGGGTATCTGCGGCATCTTCCAAGAAAATCCCTTGCTGAGTGGCTTGCTCAATATCCACGTAGTCAATGGTCGTTCCATGGCTGCCTGAAACACTAAAAAAACCGCGCCCTGAATGCCTCGAATAAACACTGTTAACGTGAATATTCGGCCCATTGTCGTTGGCAACTCGAAATGTCGCATAACCACCGTCAATATTATTGTACTCGCCCCACACATTGCCCACTTGTGCATTCGTTGAATCGTTCAAAATCAGCCCACATCCGCCATTATTCGTGACTCGAACATCACCAATATTGATGCCATCAATCCCGTAAGTTTCAATACCATGCCCCGTTGCGCCATCGATCACGGTATTTCCGGAGATGGTTAAATTGGTTGCATCTCGGGTCGATGAGTCGACTCGAATCCCCAACCCTACAGGGTTTTGGCCATTAAGACTCATGGTGATATTGTCTAAAGTGACAAATGAACAACCTCGAAACCATACGCCATACCTTGGGCTACCCTCGACATGTAAATTCCGCACCGTAACGTTATCACGCCGATCGCAATAGACTGGGACCACTAAATCACCACCATTCGCGGTCACTGTGTTGTCATGAAAATCGAGAGTTTGTCCCGCTTGCGGGCGTATCGCGTATACATTGCCACCGTCAGGCCCACTTGAGCCCGAATTACGAATATGAATGGTACCCTGACCCATACTATTTGCTGCAGCATTCACCGCATCAAACATCCGCGCACCGCTGTACACGGTTTGTCCATCAACCGCAGAGTGCCATGTGGTACCACTAAGCATCACCTCTGCATCTGCTCGGGCAAAATGGCTCATCAGTAAAACCACCGCGATGAAACCAATATTTATCAGTCGCCTCATTGTTTTATTCTTCACGTTATTCTCCTTATTATATTCCTAGCCAATGATTCCAACTGATTAACGCACATCTTTAAGTTGACAAAATTAATTAAAATATGCCACACACTCTCTTTAAGAAAATATGCATCAATCAGGAAAATCAATATAAATACAATATTTGGAAAAGTATCTAGCGTTATTCAGAACTGCATATTTAATAAGGTTTAATGTTCTACTGTGAAATAATAAAACCATCACTTTAACTAATTCTTTATCTTCGTAAACATGATTTAAAATTCTTTATTCCAGTGTGAAGATACAAAAAAAACCACAGAGTCGCTCTGTGGTCTTTTTGAGACTCGGCTCACGCCTATTGTATTGCGATTGAAGCGGCGATTGCGATGAACACAACACCAAACACCATATTGACATTTTTAATCGTCTGCTCATTACTCAATACCTGTCGAAATGAGCTCGCGCCTAAGCTGTACAGAAACATGACGAGGGTATCCACCAGTACCACAATACCGCCCAGCAACAGATATTGCGTTGCCTGATTAGAATCGATATCAATGAACTGAGGCAAAAACGCCGTAAGGAAAATAATTGATTTTGGGTTCGTCAAATTGACGGTAAAACCTTGGCGCATCAACGTCAGCCAACTTTTTTTATCACCTGCCTTAATAAAGTTGGCTTGGTTTCTTAGGCTGCTGAGTATTTTTTCTATTCCCAAGAAAGCCAAATAGGCAATGCCCAAGTACTTAATTAAGTTGTAAAGAATCGGGGATTGCGAAACAAGAAGACCGATGCCCAAATAGATTAAGACTAAGTGCATCGCTAAGGCCGCTTGCAAACCAAGAATGCCAAAACTCGCCCCTTTAAAGCCATTAACGATGACGTTATTCACCGAGACCGCCGCCCCAGAACCGGGCGATATGCTAAAAAAAATACAGGCAACTACAAATGCCACGATGTCCATTGATTAACCTTCGCTGTTTTAATGTGTTCAAGCTCATCCTGATTGAGCCCAAAACGTCGCTCAATCGCATGTAGCGAGTTGAGATTAGTGAATGACAAATGCAAAATATCGCGATGTCCGCCCTCCAACTGACTGTATAAATCACTGACCCCATGCAGCATTCGTGTATCATCCAATAGCATAATGTCGCCTGGATTTTGCAAAGTGGTGGTACAAGCCAGTTCCATATCTTGATCATAGATGGAGCTTACTCCTCCTTCGACATTGGTTTTCTCCACCAACATCAAAAGAAAATAGGAAGTGCCATCGCTATGCACTCCCTCCGGTGCGGGTTTTCCAACACGGGTGTTATCTGCCACAATTCGATATTGATCTACTTCAACAAACCATTGGGGCTGAGCACTGCCGAGTAAATTTTGGCAATGATTAAACGTCGTCAATGCCAGCGACAGTGCGCGTTTGAAATGAGGATTTTCAAACAAACCTGATTCGGTTTCATCAAAATAGCGAAACACATTTCCGGCAAAACTGTTGTATAAATTCGATTTATACAGTGGCATATAAGGCTTTCTTACCACGGTATTCGCTTGGGCAGCATAGTACATGGTTGAATATCGCCGCTTACGATAGGTCCCGTTGTCTTTCATGTACTCATCGGTCGTAAGCCGATCCCAGTACTGACGAAACTCCGACCAAGAGCGAGATTCAGATGGTGCAGCCGCCAGCATTTGCTGAGCGACATAAAACCCGTCTGATAGTAAAGCGGCAGCAAACTCTTCGGTTTTTGGAAGCCCCTTTGTATCAATGTCGACGTGTTGCCCATCTTGATGTTTATTTACCAGCCAGCCCATTTTTTCTAATTGTATTTTTATATTAGTAATTGGTTCAAAATACATCTTGAACTCCTAGTTGACGTTGTTAGCGGTGGCGTAAACATTTATCTATTAATATCATTATGTTATACAGGTGTTATATTTATAATTTCTTAATCGGCAATAAGGAAAAATTTAATGCTGTCCTCTCAGGATCTTCATTTCTTTTATGTCGTAGCCACCAGCAAAAGCTTATCGGCCGCCGCCAAAAAATTAAATGTCACGGCGCCTACCGTGACGCAGCGGCTTCAAAGCTTGGAAGCCAAGCTATCGCTTAAGTTGGTTGAGCGTGACTCACGACAATCGACATTGACCGCCAGTGGTAAGAAGCTCGCCAGTCGCTGCAAAGCGATTCTCGATGATATCGATTCCTTAACCGATGAACTCAAAGATCAGCAAAACTCCCTGAGTGGTACGCTGACCGTCCTAGCGCCAGTTGGCTTTGGCGAAAAGCACGTTGCGCCGGCTATTGGTGCGTTTTATCAGCGCTATCCTGAACTAAAAATCCGCTTGTTGCTTTCTGATCATCCCGATAAAGACGCGTCGCCCGAATCGGATGTGGTGATCTATATCGGTGAGCTGAAAAATTCTTCGATGCGCCGCATTGTGTTAGCCAAAAACCAGCGCCTGATTTGCGCGTCACCAACGTACCTTGCCAAGCATCCGCCCATCCTCTGTCCCGATGATCTGGCACAGCATCAATGCATTGGGCTGCTTGAGAACAATGAAGACACACTTCAGTGGTCATTTACTCATAAAGGCGATGGTCGCCATAGTAATATTCGAATTCATCCGCAACTGGTCTGCAACGTCGCGGACGCGGTTAAAATATGGGCTTTAGAAGGGCTCGGGATCATCCATCGCTCGGAGTGGGATGTCGCAACTGAACTCAAGCACGGGTTACTGGAGCAAGTGTTGCCGAACTATCAATTGCCTGATGCAGACATTGTTGCCCTGCTCAGTACGACAGAGCGCGATCGCCCGCGCAAAGTTAGTGTCTTTGTGGATTTTCTTAAACAGCGACTGAGCGACCTTAATAACCAAACAAGCTAACCGCGAAAAGACGCCGTATTGATGTTGATATCTCGATATTGCATCGGTGACAGTTTGTTGTTTTTCCTGAAAAATTTAGAAAAAGCGGATTGGGACGAAAAACGACACAACATGCTTATCTCGCTGATGCTTTTCTCTGTCGATACCAACAAGCTGCAGGCTTTTTCAAGACGTACCAGCTTTAGGAGATCGCTAAATGTGGTGTTTTCCTTGTTTAGTTTCCCATTAAGCGTCCAGCGACTAACGCCTAAGCTCTGGCAAACATCATCAAGCAGTGTATCCGTGGCGTCATCCTCTTTTCGCTCAATGGATTGTGCAATGCACTCTTTAACGTAGGCAGAGTAAGAGCTCATCATCAGTAAATCACTGCGCCGCTGCTCAGCAAGCTGCTTTTGCATCGCGTAGAGGTTCGGGTTGTACATCGGATTCTTTTGGTGCAGATTGGCACTGGTGACCACCATTCGATTACGGTTTTCTCCGTAGCGGCAAAAAGTGTTAAATCGCGCATCCACACTTTGCCCATTGAGAGGTATTGCATTATCAAAGCTCACGTTGATAGAAAAACGAGGTAGATAATGACTCAAAATCTCTTTGAAAAATAAGAAATGCCCTATCGAGCTATTAGAGCGCTCATCGCGGTCGTTGTTGGTGTATTCCAGCCACAATCGGTTCTCAGAGACCCGCATCTCGATATCGTCACAATCACCCATAATAAACCGATAACGAATAAAGTTTCTCATCGCCTCCACGGCGGATTCTGCATTCAAACAGAGCCCAAATAACTCGGGAAAAATACCATAAAGCTGATTCAAGCAGCTCATCCCCGTGACGATATGCTCATTATACTGAGTCGTTTCATGAATAAATTGTTTATGTTGACGATAAGGGATACGTCCGTTGGATTTGTTTAACGTAAATTGGCTGATACCTGATTTTCTCAAAACCTGGTTAACATCAACGCCAATGCCGGCAAGCAGATTTAATTTATGATTGGTTAATCTATTAGAAACTGATTTTGTCATCTTATTTTAATTCATGTTTCATACCACTTGCATCAATAGTATTTACTGAGTGATTAATTTCTTATTCGTCGCTCACAAGGCTATTTATAATTATCTCATTTTCATGATGTTTTTATTTTTAAGAATGTGTCGTTTGGTTTTTATTTCGAAGCGCGAAGTTAGTTCATAAATCAATAAAATCAATAATAAGGATGAGTCTGGTTTGATCACAAAAAAGCCCGCTTCATGCTTTTTAATGAACCTTATTACCGTTAATGTAAGGCATTAAACGAAAAGCAACAGTGCATTTTCTGACCGTGACAATGTGTCTGAATGCCTTAATAGGAGAGATCATGAAAATCATCGTAACGGGCGCCACCAGCGGTATTGGTTATGAACTGAGTAAAGCCCTAACCGCGAAAGGGCATCAAGTGTTTGCCACCGGGCGTAACCAGACAAAACTGCAGGCCCTCAAAGAGGAAACCGGGTGTTTGGTGGGTGACGCCGATTTGGCTGACGCGCAACAAACCGTGGATATCTTTCATACTGGCGTCAAAGCACTCGGAGGACTGGATGTTCTGATAAACAACGCAGGAATGAATTCAAGAAAATGTACGATCGAAGCGTTCACCAATGAAGAGTTCGACCTGCAATATGCCATTAACTTGCGAGCGCCTGCGATTCTTTGCCGTGAAGCCGTTAAAGTAATGAAGCCCGCCGGGCACGGACACATTTTCAATGTTGTCAGCACGGTCGCCAAACGCGCCAGTGAGACCATGGGCGTTTACACAGCAATGAAGCAAGGTTTATCGGGACTCAACGATGTGTTGATGAAAGAGGTTCAACCACACGGTATAAAAGTCACAGCCCTCTATCCTGGAGGCACAGACACCAATTTCCGCGAAGCCGAACGTCCACAATATATGCAGCCGCAAAGTGTCGCCGAGACCATCACAACATTATTAGAATTACCAAGCGATGTGATTATTCATGAATTGCTGTTTCGTCCACAGGTTGAATTGGAATGACCATCATTGGCTGATAATCCGATTCAGGCAGAAAAAAGGGGCTGGAAATACCAGCTCCTTTTGATATCAGGAGACTTAACGTAAATACGTACCATCTTGGCCAATTTTCCCAGGGCCGTTGAGTACGTAAATTCCCGCGCTGTAACCTTTCACCGTAAAGCTGAGTGTGCCATCAGCAACGCTCACTTGATGTCCCGTCACCGCATCAATATACAACCCATTACGAACACCGCTCACGCTGATCGTCTGTTGATTCGCATTGGCAAGCCCAACCACGGCGTAGCTTTCTCCTTGGTTATAGTCACGGACATAACTGATGCCTGAGCCCCATTCATTAACTTGTGTCGTCGGCGCTTTCTGCAGCGCAGGGACGGCTTGACGAATCGCGTTTAAACGTTGGATATGAGTAAACAGAGGATGGCTTTCGGTTGTCTGGAGATCATCCAAATAGGCGCCATAATAAGCACGGCCCGTTTGATCAATTGTGTCATTATTACCGGCGATGTCCTGCGGTAATCCAGCTTGGAACATCACTTCTTCCCCATAATACAGGGTGGGAATACCACGGTTGGTCCACATTAAGTTATAGGCCATTGCGGCATTACCCGCTTCACCGCCATAGCGATATTTGAAGTCGTTATCCGGGCCAACATCGTGGTTTTGGAAAAAGGTAACAAGCTTGGTCGCATCACCATACACCCAGTCCCAGCCGAGAACGCCGCCAATACCACCGAAGCTTCCTTTGGTGACGTTATCACGAAAGGTAGAGAACACCGAAAAATCCAACACCGAGAATCCAGAATCGCCACCTGCATTTGGGTTTGATGGGTCTTCGGTTGTTCGGGTGTACCACCAAGGACGAATCACCGCAGAAGCATTATCATTATCCAACTCGGAACCAAATCCTGTGCCTTTCACCAAGTTCTCGCCAAACACGAATAGCCCCGGTTTATAAGCTTTCCAATTGTTGACGTACTCCAGCAACTCATTACGCTCTACATGTTTAACCGTATCAAGACGAATGGCATCCACCCCCATGTCCAAATACTGATGGATCGCGCCGTTAATATAATCCTTAACGTTTTGGTTTTCTGTGGCTAAGTCAATCGTATCTCCTGCCATATGCTTATTTTGCAATGACTCAGGATTTTCCCAATCGCCACCCGACATAAAGCCATCAAGATGATACCAATTCGGATCCAGTGTATTGGCATCGATCCCAAAGAAACGATTAGGGTCATAACCGGCAAGCGGTACACTGACACCCGTTTTTGGATCAACGAGCGGTACGATACCTTCTGGGTCAGCATTGTGTCTTTGTTTAAACCACTCAGGCGCCACACTATTATCGTTATCATCACGATAGGTCGACTGGTAATCCCCTAAATTGCCAAAGTAAGGATCATTGTCCACATCGCCTTGGCTCGCTCCTTCAGGCACGTAATACTTGATAGGTAAATGGTCAATCCATACTTTGCCTCGCAATCCATATTGACTTGAGTGGTTAATCACCACATCTTGAATCACTTTAAGTCCCTTACTGTGGGCAGCGTCGATAAAATCTTGATAACTGGCATCGGGTGATTCTAAACGAGGGTCTACTGTATAAAAGTCATACGCATGGTAGCCGTGATAATCAAGCCCAGATCGATTTTCGACTGGCGGCGTGATCCAAATGGCACTGAATCCAAGGTCTTTAATGTAATCAAGCTTCTCAATCAAACCTTTAAAGTCACCACGCCATTGTGGATCGCCGATTTTTATACGGTCACGGTTGTAGTAGTTGTTACTGCTATCTCCATCGTAAAAACGTGCCGTTAACAAGAAATAGATGGTCTCCTCACGAAAGTCATTACTCGACGTTTGGGTGTCGCCAATGTAGTAACTAAAACTTTGAACCTGTTGATTACCAGATGCGTCAACCGCTAAAGTTTTAACCACCAAATCCGCCCCTTCACCGAGATCATTGGCCGCAAGCTGTTCACCCTGATAGTGAGCTGAGTTGATGCTAGGCTCGCTGCCATCGATGGTGTAATAAATACGAGGAGACGCATCCTGGTTATCCGACACGATAAGACTTATGGTTTGACTGTTTTGATAGCGGCCTGCAACCGGGGAAGCCGCGACTATGGGCGCCTGAGTATCTTCGGCGGAGACAAGCGTCACACTAATCTGTTTGCTGGTCGCATCGATACAAATTTGGTATTCGCTATTCTCTTCCACACGGTAATCCTCACTGGGATACGCTTCCGTCCAATCACCAAAGTGATCGACTTTAAACCGAGGGTCATCACGACCAAAGCTCTGTACCGTGCAGTAATTTACTGTGTCGGCCGTGGTCATTTCGGTCGTTGACCAATCGTTTGGCGTGCCACGGAAATACCACTTTTCATCGCCATTGCCTCCACCATCGCAACTCGCCACATCGGTGACACTGAGACTGTGACTATTGGTATTAAATATAATCTGGTAGCTCTGATTCGCCGCTACCGCATAATCGCTGGCAGGATAATTTTCACTCCAATCCCCGTAGCGATCGATCTTAAATCTCGGCCCACCCGAATCATCGCCTTCAGCGAACGTTTGGCAAGTTTGAAATTCGCTGGCGCTGATGGCTTCTAATTGTGTGGTCGACCATTGGTTCGACGTGCCTCTAAAAAACCACTCGGCCTGGGCCGATGCGGTAATGAGAGTCAGTCCTACCATTGTCAATGGAAGTACTTTCATCATTCATTGTCCTTAATTGTGTGATGACATTGATGCGAGACCACAAAACACGCGTCAAGTCGCGGTCGATGACTTGGTCACGGACACGCTGTGCTCAGAGTTCGACAACATTGAGCGAGGTCGAGCCGCTTAAAGTGCATCCAATATCGTGGGGAGCAATCATGATGGGGTAGTAAGACCAATCTAGATGGGAGAGTTTTATTGCTGTTCATGTTCATGTTCATGTTCATGTTCCGATTAGGAGTTTGTCTTGGCTTAATATTGTTATGACCAACCACATGTCAGTTCCTAAGGTGATTAATCTCAAGCAGGTGGTTGGTATTGCCAATTTCGGTTATGGCATGGCAGCGATAAATCGACAACCTAAGGTGTATAAAATAAATATAGCGCTCACAAAATGTACAAAGGCGGATTTAATTAACAATAAATTGCGCTACTAGCGTCTCGGTTTGTAGGTATTACTTGTCTTATTTTCGGTGCATACAATCTGTGATTGTTCTATATAAAATAGGACGGCTAATTGGAGCAATGACTAAATAAGTCCCTAATGATCATCCACGGCCCAATCAGGTTTCACTGCAAGTCATAAGATGCTTACTGACTGAAACTCTCCGTTTTTTTAGTTAGCTACCCGCATAAATCCTTTGTGCATGTGAATTTACATTCCCATTCATAAGAGTTGGACAAAAGTCCGCATTTTAATCCTGAATAATTATTTTACTCTAGTCATTACCCACCCATAAGATTAAGATACGCTGTCACTTAATTAATTTTATAAAACATAGCGTACGTTAATGCGTACCACGTCTTCCTTAACAAAAATAAAAAGATTGATGTCTTTAAGGTGAGCTCAGTGAAATTTATCTCGCAAAGTATTCGTTTAAAACTGTCTATTTCGATTGGCGTTGTCTTCTTATCATTAATATTAATCTACGCTTCATACAATTCACTGACCAATAAATTGAATGATGGCCTTGGCATATTTGGACGCCAATATCTCCCTTCCACCTCTCTGATTTTAAATGCTGACCGAGACCTGTATCAGGCCTACGTGGCGCAGTTGATGTACTTAGAAAGTAACGACAGCGCCTATCGCAAAGAATTTAATGACAATGCCCAGCAAGCATTGGATAAAGCCAAAGAGTTCGCTGACAACATGAGTGACCATGACGACGTTCTCGCCAAAATGCGTCAATTCGACACCGTATACAACACATGGTTTACGCTATCACAGCGCTTCTTCAGCATGGTCAATCAAGGACAAAAGTCTGAGGCGTTTACCCTGTTAAATGGTGAAGGTCAGCGCGCTTTTCAAAAGTTACGACTGTTTTATGATATCGCGAGTGAAGATTTAGAAAACGAAGCAAATCAGAAACGCGCGACCCTAGCAGAAGACAGTAAAGACTACCAATTTTGGTTACTGTTATTGGTTGGTACAGCCGTCATTATCGCGGGTCTACTGACGTATTACACGCCTAAACTATTGGTCGACAACATTAATCGCCTTAACGAGCGTATTCGTGAAATCAGCGAAGGTGATGGCGATTTAACCCAACGAATTCGCTCAACTCGGGTTGATGAACTGGGTACACTGGCCAGTGAATTTGATCGCTTTCTAGAAAAACTGCAAAGCCTAATCGGGAAAGTTTCCTCGGGCGCCGATTCGATCAACCAAGCATCCACACAACTTGATGAAGTGTATGCACATAGTCAACGTATCAGCAGCGAACAAATTAAAGGCATTGAACTGATAGCAACGGCCGTGCACGAATTTAGTATCTCGATCAGTGATGTCGCAGAGAGTGCCTTGAACACCTCAAATGAGGTGACGAACACCACCAGCCTCACCAAACAAGGCGTTGAAGTGATCGAGCACTCGGTGAGTGAAATCCACACCCTGTCACACTCCATTCAAAGCGCCAGTGATGTTGTCCAACAGTTGGCGGCGGAGTCCGAAAACATCATCTCGGTGGTGGATGTCATCAATAGTATTGCCGAACAAACTAACTTGCTTGCGCTTAATGCCGCCATTGAAGCAGCGCGGGCTGGCGAGCAAGGACGAGGCTTTGCGGTTGTTGCCGATGAAGTGCGAGCACTGGCGAGTAAAACGCAGAAATCAACCGAAGATATTCAACACATGCTTAACCAGCTTCAGGCTGGCGTTAAACAGGCGGTGTTGTCCATCGAAGATGGGACCCAGCGAGTTGAACAGAACGTTGAGCTTGCGGTTCAAACTCAACAGGTATTTGAAAACATTCTTAATTCGACCAGTGTGGTGAGTGATATGGCCACACAAATCGCCACCGCCACCGATCAACAAACCAGTGTTTCAACGGAGCTAAGTCAAAACTTAGAGAGCTTAAACGAGCAAAACGAACAGACCAAGGCGCTGTCAGTTGAAGTCAATACCGTTGCCAAGCGAGTGGGTGCCGCTTCCTGTGAACTGGTGAAAGATGTTGGACGTTTTAAAGTCTAAGGGAGTGCTTTTCCAGATACAAAAACCGGAGCCATATGGCTCCGGTTTTCTTTATACGGTGATTATTTCGCTGATACTTGGCGAGAGTAGCTGATTGAACCAAACATGAGCAGGCCATAACCAAATAACTCTAGCCCTTCTTCGACAACATTCTTGACGATTCGTACGTAATTATCTCCTAACGCACCTTGCCAAAAATCGCCCATCCCCATCAAGCGGCTAAACACCAGTACTACCGCCATGCCGTAACAGAGCGTATTAAACTGAGCGGTGCGCGAGAAGTCGTTGAGCGCGTTTAAGGTCGAGCCTGGCGCTTTCACACGGGCAAAGACAATGGCGCCCAACGCAATCAGCCACGCTGGATATTTCCAGAAACCATGTTGAATTTCGTCGAAAAATGCATCAAGTTCACGAATCAGCATACATAGGAAGAAACTGGCAATCAGTACATACGCACCACGTGATGACGCATGCTTTGCCGCCAATCGGAAGAAGCACAACGAGCTAATCAGCAGGAACAACTCTTGAGAAATTTCCGTCGCCGACTGCTCTGGAATGTCGTTACCTAGGACGAGAATATCGAACATTACAATGCCAGCAATCAGCGAGAATCCAGCGCAGATCAGAAAGAAGCGGGCACCAGCGCCGAAAATGGCTTGCCAAGCGTTAGTATTTTTATTCATATTGATAACTCAAACGAGTGACTTAGATCACATAAATGGATGAGGTAAATGTATCAATACTGAATTTAGTTTCAATCAAAAAAAGATAAAAAGATATCAATCTTAAATTAAGCTTATGATTAATAAATATTTATTTTTTGTACACTGTTCGATACAAACGCTGAGGTCGCCCTCCGGTCTGATAGTTTAGGACTAGCTGTACTTGCCCTTCACCTTCTAAAAACTCCAAATAGCGACGTGCTGTCACGCGGCTAATGTTCATTTTCTGGCCAATATCGTCGGCTGAGAATTCTTGCAAATCTTGCCCTTTGATCAAATTCTTTAAACTTTCCAATGTGGTGGCATCAATCCCTTTAGGCGTTTCTCGTTGTGATTTCTGCGCACGCTTACCCAGCAAAGCATCAATGTCATGCTGATTGACTTCGCTATGAGCCAGTAGCTGCTGCTTATAGTGTTTGTAGTCGTTCAAAGCTTGGTTGACCCGCGATATACGAATCGGTTTGACCAAATAATCAGAGACGCCAAGATGAACCGCTTGTTCGACCGTTGTCGATTCTCGCTCCGCCGTTGTCATAATGAAATCGCACTGCACGCCTTGTTTTCGCAAACGGCGCATAAACTCAATGCCCGAGCCATCCGGCAGCGTAATATCAACAAAAATCAGGTTGGGCTGATAAATCGCGTATTGCAACATCGCATCGGCCACGCTTTCACTTAACGCGACAACTTGAAAATCTGAGTTTTGGGTTATGGTTGATTCAAGCAGATAACTGGCTCGTAGGTCATCTTCGAGAATCATCACGCTGTATTTAGTCATATTGGTTGAGCACTTGTTTATCGATATAAATACTAAACACCGTAGTGTCGTTATCACTGCGGTCCCATTCAAGGCTGGCAGAAAAGTAGGTCACCAATTGATGAACCAGATACAGCCCCACTCCATGCTGCTCCTCACCCTGTTTTGTGGATACGCCAAATTCAAAGATCTGCTCCGCCACGGCGTGGTCAATACCTGCTCCAGAATCTTCGACTTCTATTTTGAGCAGTTGACCCCGATCGCTAATCGATACATTAACTTGAGCAGAACGTTGTTTTCGATTTTGCCACGCGGCTAACAATGCGTTATCAATCAAATTACCAAGCATTGTTAGCAACTTATCAGACACCGGCTTAGGGTATTGTTCAATATGGCTGTGGTCATCAAGTTGAAAATCCACGCCCATATCATTGGCTTTATTGAACTTTCCCAACAGTAGTCCAGCTAATGCGCTGTCGTGTACTGAGTGGACAATGCCATTCACCACCCTCTGATAATCATCGCTTTCTTGCTGAATGAAACTGACCGCTTGCTGATAGTTTTCCATCTGTAAAAAGCCCGATAAGGTATTCAGTTTGTTGGAATACTCATGGGTTTTACTGCGCAGTAACTGTGTATAATGCTTTAGATAGGTCAGCTCTTTTTCTACCTCACTGGCGGACTGATTGGCGAAAAACACCACCACGTGCCCAGTGAGTGTTTTTCCTCGATGAATGGGGTACAAGTGCACTCGGTAATCGGTTTTGCCAAACGCCACCGTAGCTTGGTGATAGCCGCCACTATGTTCAAGGACAAAATGAGCCAACGCCGGAGCAAGATCGCTCAGCTTTGTACCAATGGTGACCGAAGTCCCACTGGGAAGGGCGAGTGATGCACTGCGGTTTAACGTGGTGATTGACAAGTTACTGTCTAAAGCAATGATGCCATCTCGAATGCTATCGAGGATCAATTCATGTTGATGAAATTTCGCGACGATCTCTTCGGGCTGATAATCCAAGAATGTGCGGCGCATTTTGTAGAGAAACAACAGCGTCATGGTGATGGCCATCACGTAAACCAGCACAATCATAAAGCCGATTTGTTGATATTGTGCCATCACAATACGGGTGGTTTTTTCTGACAAATAACCGACGCAAATCGCGCCAATGACTTCCCCACCATGAATGAGCGGCACAAAGTTGCGGATGGCAAGCCCGAGCGATCCTTTCGCTTCACTACTGTGTGTGATGCCTTGATTTAGGGTGGGCAACATGTCATCACCGATAAAATGCTGGCCGATACGCTCACGGTTGGGATGACTTAAGCGATAGCCGTTTTTATCAACAACCACGATATAAGACGCATCCGTTTGAGCGCGAATTCCCTCAATATAATCGTAAAGATCAGCGGGCTGTTGCTGGTTTACGGCCTGCACTGCGTCGACAATCTTGCCATCGTGAGCCAGTACTTTTGCCAATTCAATGCCACGCGCTTGTAGTCCTTGCTGATATTGAGTCTGCAATAGAAAAAAGATCGCCGTCAGCACCGTGGCGACAATCACAGTCGACGTGGTAATCGCGCTGAGCGCCAAATGGTTCTTCAATTTCATGAGTCATCAATCGCAAAGATGAAAAAAGTGGCGGGTATTCTCCGTACTTATTCGCAATGAGTCAAAAGTTATCCAACTTTTGGTCTGAAAATCATCGCCTCAGCATGAACAAAAGTTACAAAAGGTGTTCTTAGTTACATTACACCGAATCTCAATCTTCCTTTTCACAACAATTGTTAAACTTCGCAAAATTTTAAAAACAACCCTACAAGAGAGCGAAATATGTTTAACAATGATGTCATATCTTCACGTGACAAACGCATGATCAACTTTGTGTTTGCCGCTTCCGCTATCGTCATCATGGTTGCCACCATAGGTAACAAAATGCCAACGGGCCTCATTGGCGCATTAGGCGTAATGGCTGTGGTGGGTTACATCCTCAACACACTTGGAAACAAAACCCCCATCATCAACCAATACTTCGGTGGCGGCGCGATTGTGGTGATTTTTGGTTCTTCGTATATTTTTCACTCTGGATTGATTCCAACAGAAGCCGTCAATACCGTGACCACCTTTGTCAAAGGCGGTGGTTTTCTCGCATTTTTTATTGCGAGCCTGGTCACCGGGTCGATTCTCGGCATGGAAACAGAAGTGCTAAAAAAAGCGGCGCTAAAGTACATTCCCGTCATTTTTGGCGGCGTTGCGTGTGCCTTTTTGATGGCAGGCTTCGTCGGCGCCATGCTTGGCGAAGGCTTTTTTGATTCCATCATGTTAATTGCTTTACCGATTATGGGCGGAGGCATGGGAGCTGGCGCAGTGCCACTGGTCGAGATCATGAAAGGCAGCACGGATCTATCAACCGAAGCACTAATGTCAAAAATGGTCCCTGCATTAGCGATTGGTAATGCGGTTGCGATCGTAATGGCGGGCCTGCTCGACAAACTGGGCAACCTGTTCCCATCTTTAACCGGCAATGGCAAGTTAATGCATGGTCAACAAGAGACCGCAGCGCCAGAGGAGCAAGAATCCTCGCTAAGCGTGCAAGCACTTGGTGTGGGCGCGTTACTGGCGATCACCATGTACTTAGTGGGCTCGTTGCTAAGTTCAGTGATTAGCATGCACCCGTATGCGCTGATGATTTTATCCGTGGCGTTTATCAAAGTCTCAGGCGTGATGCCTCGTGAACTTGAACGTGCAGCGCATGCTTGGAGCACTTTCGTTGTAAACAATCTTACTCCTGCCCTTCTGGTCGGCATTGGTGTGGTTTACACCAACCTTGACCAAATCGCGATGGCCTTAACTTGGACCAACCTGATGATGGTGGTCGCAACGGTGTTTGGCGCCATCCTTGGTAGTGCCCTGATTGGGCGTCTTATTGGCTTCTATCCAATTGAAGCAGCCATCACTGGCGGCTTATGTATGGCGAATATGGGTGGCACCGGTGATGTTGCCGTGCTTGCGTCATGTAAGCGTATGAGTCTGATGCCATTTGCCCAGATCTCTTCTCGTCTTGGTGGTGCCTTCATGCTGATTCTGGCCACTTTTATTCTAGAAATTTTCTTATAAGGCCTTGTAATGTCACAGATAAACGAATTGGACATTCATTCTGATGCGGGGATATCCCCGCTTTCTTCCGTGGGTATGTCACAGCAAAATCTCCACAAGAAAACGGCGCAAATCCGCTTTTCACTGGATTTGGCAAACAATAACCTGTCGAAGTACTTAACCCTTCGTCATGTTCAGGATCAGAACGAACGTCTTTTCTATCACTACATTCGCGAAAATATCCGCGATAGCCTGCCCTACATCTATACCCCTTCGGTAGGCGATGCATGCCAAAACTACAGCTATCTAAACTTTTCACCTCGCGGCTTATATCTCACCTACCGTGACGGCAAGTCAGTAGCTGAGCAAGTGCAAGCCATCGATCAAGAGATCGATATTATTGTGGTCACCGATGGCTCTCGCGTACTGGGTCTTGGTGATCTCGGTATCGGTGGCATGGGCATCTCGATTGGTAAGCTCTCTCTGTATACCGCGGTGGGAGGCATTCCACCAGAGCGTACTTTGCCAGTTTGCATTGACGTAGGCACCAATAACCCGAGCCTCAAATCGGATGACCAATACTTAGGTGATAAGCAAGACCGCGTCAACGACGAGGCATTCTATCGCTATCTCGATGAAGTCATGACGGCTCTTGCTGAGCGCTGGCCAAACGCGATTATTCAGTTTGAAGATTTCAGCAACAACCACGCATACCCACTATTGAAAAAATATCAGCATCAATACCGCTGTTTTAATGATGATATTCAAGGTACAGCAACCGTCGCCGTCGCGTCGATCAAACGTGCACTACTCAAAGCGAAGAAAGCGCCAAGTGATGCCAGAATTTTCGTCGTCGGTGGCGGCTCAGCTGGTTGTGGTATTGCGGATTTGATACAGCGCAGCTTTGGGTTTGATAACGGCGCAGTTTACATAGTCGACCGTGATGGTGTGTTATTTGACGATGACACATTAAGTGACATGCAAGTACCGCTGGCGCGTCCCGCCGGTGAGCGTAAGTCAGCCCGCGCCCCACTGCCTCTTTTAGATGCGGTTGAGCACATCAAACCGGACGTGATTGTTGGCGTTACTGGCGTTACAGGCCTATTTAACGAGCAAGTCATTCGAACCATGGCAAGTCACACAGAGATGCCCGTGATTATGCCACTGTCTAACCCGGTAAGTGCCTGTGAAGTCACACCACAGCAAGTGTTTGACTGGATTGGCGATAACGCCATTGTGATGACCGGAAGCCCGTTTGCTCCAGTTGAGTTTGCGGGTCGCAGCCACGTAATTTCACAATGTAACAATGTTTACGTGTTCCCAGGGATTGGTCTTGGCGCGCATGTGGTTAATGCAAGCACCATTACCGACACGATGCTGAAAAAAGCCATGGATGCACTGGCAAACTTTGAATGTTCACGCAATAGTGATTATGAAGTGCTGCCAGCGATTGAATCGACTCTCGACATCTCAAAAGCCATCGCTCAAGCCGTTGCCATTCAGGCAATGGAAGAAGGCGTTGCCAATGAGCAGGACCTTTGCTTAGAAACATTATCTCTGCGCATTGAGCAGGCGTTCTGGAACCCAAACCTTGAGACGTTTCACGCCTAATCGGGCATAGCGCCGTATTGACCGGTGAGAAAACGGATGTTTTCACCGGCCAGCGATTTCAGTCAAAATCACCCCATAAACTGCGCCATTAAGCGCTTTAAAGCCTCAATGCTGTCCACCAACTGTTTCGTGCGCTGCACGGAACTTTGCGAATGTGTCGACGTGTCATTCGCAAGTGCTTGAATATTGGCGACGTTGCTATTGATTTCACGAGTCACGCTTGCCTGCTGCTCTACCGCAGTCGCGATTTGATGGCTGTTATCAGAAACTTGATTGAGCTTTACTTCGATGTCCGCCAGGACTTTTGCGGTATTATCGGCACGCAGCTGACACTGCTGAGATAACTCAATCCCTTGTTGCATCGAGTTCGAAGCAAGGCTAACGGTCTGTTGAAATTGACTGAGCATAGTTTGAATTTCATCGGCAGAATGGTGCGTTTTTTCGGCAAGCTGGCGAACTTCATCAGCCACCACAGCAAACCCTCGACCTTGTTCTCCGGCGCGCGCCGCTTCGATCGCCGCATTGAGTGCAAGCAAATTGGTCTGTTCTGAAATTTGGCTTATCACGGTAAGCACCTGACGAACATGTTGAGTTTCCGCTTCCAAAGACTCAACAATCTGTTGCGATTGGGCCAATGATGCCACCAAGTGTGTGATTGCTTGATGCGTTTGCGCCAGGCTTTGGCTGCCTTGCGCTGATTTATCCGTCGCTTGTTGCGTTAATTGATGGGCATCCGCAGCCGAACTCGCGACATCTTGAATCGAGTGAGTAAGCTCTTCTACTGCCGTCGCCACACTTTGAGTCGCGAGACATTGCCGATCAATACTGCTGCCAATGGTTTGGATATTGGAAAACTCCTGCTCTGCTGACGATAAAATTTGTCCTGAAGTTTCCGTGGCTCTTGCCGTGATTGCCCGAAGCTCGGCGTTTCGCATGATCAATGCTAGCTGCAAGGGAGAATAATCATCAAAATGATCGGTATACGGTTTTTCCATCAACGGATTTGAATACGCTTGTTCAGCAAGTTGACGAATCGATTGGTATCGTCGCCCTTGGTAGTAGGCAACGGCGAGTAAGCAAGCACTGGCTACCGTCAGCGTTGTACTTAATATGGTCGGTGCAAGCACCCACTCGACACCACTGCCCATCAGCAATATTGCACTCAGACCCGCAACACTTTTATGCAACGACAAACGCCAATGACGCAGCGTCTTTCCTGACTGCAATTTTTGATATAAGGCCAATGCGCGCTCAGTTTGCTGCTCGGTTGGCTTTGAGCGCACTGACTGATACTCAATCACCTTACCCGACGCATCACGAATCGGAGTCACAAACGCTGAGACCCAATAATGCCGACCACGATCTTTGCACTGGTTTTTGACTAACCCCATCCAGCTCTTGCCCTGCCCAAGATACTGCCATAATTGGGCAAAAGCTGCCTTTGGCATATCTTGATGACGAACGATATTGTGAAGCTCCCCTTGTAATTCCTCCGGCGTGTATTCAGCAATATCACAAAAATCCTGATTGGCATAAGTGATACGACTTTGTGGATCGGTGGTCGAGATTAAATTGGCATCCGGTTGATAAGTTTTATTGCGAGTCGTTTGGCGAGTCATTAAAACGGTCCATTCATCCATAAGGGCTAAGTCAGTGTGCCGGACTATTTTATAGAACCCATAACCCTTGGTTATATGATACGTATCAATGATGATATAAATATATTTTTATCAGTAAACAGCCAAGCCAACCATTCAGTTTAACTGCGCTTCTAGTTCACTAAAATAAAAACTGCCCTACATCGCATCTGTAAGGCAGTTTATCCGTGTTGACGATTATCAGAAGTGAATAAGGTTTCAATAGTGACATTGACCCCAAGCGAAAAGTACTAACCTTTCTTTGAGATAGGTAACATAAAATCGGCATGTAACAGTTTCAGCGCAACCACACTCTTAGCTCGGCTAGAAGAGGTCACCTTAATACCTTGAATCACTTTACCATTGTGATTTTCTGGTTCGCAAACCACCTCAAATCCACTGCCGCCACTGTGCGGAGCATGCATCGAAAACACCTCGGGCTCCAAAGCCGGAACGGATTGATTAAATTTGTCTTTGACGGGGGAAATCAACTGATAAAACGCCACGAGTCGGTTCAGATTATTATCCTTTTCTCGAAGTCCGATCCCTGTCATCGCGCAGCCTTCCGGCACTTCAACCAGCCGTTCATAATCACCTGGGTTAAAGCTGGTTTTATCACCGTCTACTCGCCATTCACGAACTCCAGTTGCAGAGTTTTCAAACTGCACTGCGCAGCGCGTAAAATGACATCCACTGTTAATCCTTGCGCCAAACCCAGTCACAAATTCAAGTGGGTCAACCGTAAAACACCCGACTTGGATAGGATGCGTACCTCGAGAGTAATCTTTCCACTCTGGCTGATAACAGCAAGGAGTAAATAGACGGGTAAACTCCATTTCTAATGTATCGCGGCGAGTGGTGTCTTTACAGAGTTCCCAAACGGGCAATAATCCTTGCTCGGTAAAGGCAACCCAATCTGGATTATCTGCTACGGTTTCAACCCAAGCATCCCACTGCTGATGACTGAGTAAACTTGGGTCTCCGCCGACAATCTGAAGGCCGCTTTGTGACTGAACATGGGTTGAATCGACAGACGTGCTGGTTTCAAACTCGCTATAACCAGACACCGTCGCGTACTTGGCTTTAGCTTCCAGCTCAAATGTTTGCAGACTTTGGTAATGCTCACTACTGCCCGAACACATATAGGTTGACTTCCCTCCAATGCGAACCCCAACCACCACATGTGTTCCCCACTCATTAAATAAGGTTTTGGCATCAACGCTTTGCGAATTTAATGCGTCATCAAACTCTGGAATGAGGCTTTTACTCAGGTAATTATCGATGCTTAACGTCGCATATTGGCACATCACGTTAATCGATAAAAAGTGGGTCGTTTTCTCAGTGCGCTCTTTCTGAGAAAACTCGCTAGAGATTGATCCGGAGAACGCACCATATCGCCCTCTCACTCCAGCACGCAACGAAAATGCCTTCTCAAAACTTCGATAAGACGTTTCTCTGATCGTATCTTTTTCACCCACACTCTGACTGTTATTTAGCATACAGATTGTCGGATAAACATAATGTTTATTACCGACTTTTTTTGCATCCTGACTCATATTATGAATATCTTTAAAGATCGCAGGACGTGCTAAATTACAAGATTCTGAATTGGCTATCTCACCTTGGAAATTATACAACCGCCCAATCGAATCGGCCCCAGAAATAATTTCAGACTGAGCTTTAATCTCTAATTCTTCTGGCGTTAATTCTAAAATTCCATTTTCACTCATCGTGATTGATTCCTTATAACATGAAGTTAATTGATATTGCATTACACGTGTTTCAATGAAACGGCCTCCAAATAAGAAACTCGTCTCATTTGCACTCAATAACCTTGGAACAAAAACACCAGAGCAACAAACAAAATTAAGTTATTGATATAAAAATTAAGTCAACATAAAACAGCAACTTATCCATTTTAGTCTTTTCTCTATCGTGAAATAATATCACTCGCAATCATTGATGAGAAAAAACTCAACATACAGACAAGGTTTGATAAGTGAGGTAAAGTTATTAGAGTTAATGACCTACCACTGCATTTGTATCAAACCGTGTATCGGCTTAACCACGAAGGATAAAGGTTTGAATTTCTATCGTTTCGATAGAAACTGGCCGCGCACACAGGCGCTCCACACAAAGAGACGTCAAGATCAAAGTCAAAATGACAATTCAATCAATACTCCATTTTGGTATAGAAATTTCCTCGAACGACACACTTTGATGCCTCTCCAACAGCTGCAGCTTCTCGCTCACCTCCACAACATGCCCCTTAAAAAAGGCCACGTATAATACTAAGTTCGGTATAAATAAAACTCGAGATATTTAAGCATAAAACATACTATTAATAATTTTATATATTCACATCAGAGTTAATATCATAAAAATGTTTAACTCGTAGGATAAAATACAAAATTAACAATAAAATTAAACGATTAAAATCATTAAGATATAAAGTTAAATTAATAAATAATATTTAAAGATTTATTATTAAGACTCGGATCACTTTTTATTTAAAATGATTAACTATACCCTTTAAACGCTTATTTATTTCAGATCTATTTTTAATACAACGATGTCTAGGTTAATAAGGGAATATCATGAATAAACAGTACTCTGTTTTATTATTATCTTCTGCCGTGTTCGCAAGCCCATTCGCACTCGCATTAGATAATGGCGTTTATACCATCACTTCCAAACACAGCGGGAAATTACTTGAAGTCGCAAGCTGCCTAACCGGTGACGGCGAGAATGTCGCCGTTTGGGCAGAGAATGGCAATGACTGTCAAAAGTGGCTGATCACCAATCAAGGTAACGATCAGTACTCACTCATCAACCTCAATAGTGGCAAAGCACTCGAAGTGTATGAGTTTTCAACCGCAGATGGGGCGAATATCAGCCAGTGGGAGTTTAACCAACAAAGCGGGCAACTATGGACGATTGAGCAGCATGGCGGTGACTACAGCTTTGTCAACGTTAACAGTGGTAAAGCACTCGATCTCTATGGTTTCGACACCGCAGATGGGGCCAATGTGGCTCAATGGACCTACACCGCCAACGATGCCCAATTATGGACGTTAACCAAAACCGCGAATGTTGAGTCTGAGCCTTATGATCCTTCAACTACGGGTAGTAGCCCTGACCATTGGGATCTCGCTGGGAACCTCGTTACTCACGATCCAACGCTTACCTATGAAGACGGTATTTGGTGGGAATTTCAAACCAGTGATGATGGTATTGCCGGTAAATACTCGACAGATGGCTTAACATGGTTTGGCGCCAGCAACATTTTTGCCAACGGTTTATCTTGGTGGACAGACTATGTACCAGGAAATGACGGGCGTAACGTTTGGGCGCCTGATGTAAAATTCTATAACGGCCGCGCATGGATGTATTACACCGTGTCTACCTTTGGCTCGAACACGTCAGCGATAGGCTTAACCTCAACCGACAGTATTATCGGTGGCGGCTGGGTCGATAATGGCTTAGTGATCAATAGCGTTGCAGGGCAAGATGATTACAATGCCCTCGATCCTGATTTGGTCATAGCGGAAGATGGCGCGCCCTGGCTGGTGTTTGGCTCTTGGTTCTCTGGTATTAAACTAACCAGAATTAATCCAGAAACCATGAAGCCGTTTGGTTCAATCTATAGCCTTGCCAGCCGCTCAGGTGGGATTGAAGCGCCAAGCATTATTTACCGCGATGGCTACTACTATTTGTTTGTTTCTGTCGGCAGTTGCTGCCAAGGCACTAATAGTACCTATCGCATCGCTTATGGCCGTTCACAAAACATCACTGGCCCATACGTAAACAAGGCGGGTCAATCGATGCTCAATGGCAATATTGAGATTTTTGATGCGGGCAACGAACGTTGGGTTGGCCCTGGCGGCCAAGATATCCTCAATACCGATGTGATTATCCGCCACGCCTATGATGCAGAAGATAACGGTACCCCTAAAATGCTGATCAGCGATCTCAACTGGGACGCACAGGGCTGGCCAACTTATTAATTCCGCCAAACGACAAAGAGCTAAGCATAGGCTTAGCTCTCTTCATCTCTGATAAAATAAAGTCAAAGAAAATGCAAATTCGTTATTCTGACCAACCATCATGAATAATAATTTTCTCACATTCATCTGCTAAATTCGAAAATCCTGTAGACATATCCAACAACGATGCTCTAATTAGAATTAAAGAATTTAGTAGTGCGACCTCTTCATTTTCGCTGAGCCTCTCTTGAAGCTCATCTATTCTCTGTTTAAAACTCTTTATATCCTCAGATAAGTCATCGATTTCTTGATTAATACTCCTAACGTCAACAGCAGGTTCTAATGGTAAACGTTCAAGATACTTGGATAAGTTGTTTAAGTTTTCAATCATTTTGGTAAAATTCTCCCCTGTTTTAAAGCTACCTTAGTTTTTTCTCATTAACAGTACCATCAAGGTTTAAAACAACTTTTATTTTGTTTATTGAAGACTTCAAGATGGTCTTTATGCTTACCATCCAAATAGACTTAATCTCCTATTTTTAATATATTTCCTTTTTTTCAGTAACTTCATAAACTCGCTGACCTTGATATTTTTTGGGACTCTTTTTCGTACTATTTGCTACAATTTCTCCAAATCCCCGCTGATTTAGGAAATCCTCCATTTTATCGACGGCTCCTTGGTTGGGCTCATAGTCAGTAGAGCTAGAGGTCATAACCAATAATGGATTAACACCTGAATCTGATGGGCTTTCTGTTGTACCCAACCCTTGTTCATCGGTAGCCGTCGTCTCTGTTGACGGGTCTATCGGCTCTGCTGGCTCAGTTACCATAATCGGCTCAAGACCGTCTTGAACGGATAATGAAGTCGAAGGATCAATTGAGTCGGCAATCGTACTACTATCATTGCGTAGCGCTTCAGCTCTTGTAACAACCTCATTTGGCATGCTGTAATATTTAACGTTGTGATTTTAAATCTGCTGACCTGTACTCCCTAAAATGCTGATCAGCGATCTTAACTGGGACGCACAAGGCTGGCCGACTTATTAATCTCACCAAACGACAAAGAGCTAAGCATAGGCTTAGCTCTTTTACAATAATTATAAAAATTGAATATTTAAGTATATGTTAATTTTAACAAAACCGCTTAATAATTTAAATTTCATATAATCTATCATTGTATAAGCCTGCTTTTTTATTGTAGAGAACCACATCAAAAAAAACATTAAAAATAGTAATAATTATATAGATAAAAAATAAAGTAACCCCACCATATAAAATAGAAACAGTGATTAACCATTGACATAAATGTCTAATTATAAATGAATGGCAACCTCTTATTTTCTTTATATTGCTTTGAACGTAGTAAATAGGAGAAAAAACAAGAATAATCAAGGAATAAATAGAACTATCTTCACTGTAGAATTGATGGAAAAATTCTACACCTATTAGCATATTAATCTGTTCCAATTTCCCTAAGGACTCTATCTCAGACCACGTCAACTTTTTATTTATCTGTGTTTTCTTTTTTATTTTCAAATTCTTTATCTCTATCAGATAAGGGATTGAAGATAATTACCGTTTTAAATATTGATTCAATATAGAATCATGCTATCAAAAAGAGCTAAGAATCGATGACTTAGCTCTCCAGAATTAGCACAGACTATTAGTCAACAATACTTGCGTACTTAAAGTTCAATCGGTATTGTACCGCAGCTTCATCACCATATTGTCCTCCAGATACAAAATAAGGATGAAGTGGTACCAATTCCTCTATTGTCTTTTCTTTTGAATAGTAACGGAATGTCACAACACCGCTATCACTAACTTGAAAATAAGGTCTTGTAAAGACGCCCTCTTCTCCCAACTCTAAATCTTTAATAACTCTATTATTGTCGAATGTACCAAATAGCACAGGCTTTTCTTTTCCTGCTAAAGGTAGAAACTTCACATACAAGCTTGTATCAAGTTTTGGGTTACTAAACTTGTATAATTTTCCAACCTCTACACCGGCTTGCTGATGAGGTGGAATTATCGCAGCACAACCCACGACTAGGGCCAAAACAAAGAGAGAAAAGTAGACTTGAACGGTCTTTTTCATGTAATACCTATTTTCTTGCGTTATTCATCCATTATCTATAGGCGACAAAGACCGCAAAAATATAAAGGTATCATCAACACCGATGTGATCATCCGCCACGCCTATGATGCCGAAGATGACGGAACCCCAAAAATGCTAATTAGCGATCTCAACTGGGACGCACAGGGCTGGCCGACTTATTAATCTCACCAAACGACAAAGAGCTAAGCATAGGCTTAGCTCTTTGGATTACAGCTCTATCGTTATCTTCGAATCTAGAGACTGTGGCAATTGTAGAAACTGTTTCCATGCAATAATCACGGATTTAAATTCAGCCAGTGAAAATCTATCGGCTGGTTGTCCGTCCAATCATCATTTACGGTAATATAAACTTACCCAATAATAGGATGATTT
Organism: Vibrio sp. AK197; assembly: GCF_053903115.1. Taxonomy (NCBI): domain Bacteria; kingdom Pseudomonadati; phylum Pseudomonadota; class Gammaproteobacteria; order Vibrionales; family Vibrionaceae; genus Vibrio; species Vibrio sp. AK197. The sequence continues at coordinate 65,822 of NZ_CP096429.1, read as the reverse complement.
CTCGCACTAACATAAAATAATGTCAACTCCATCTACTACCTATAATTAGGTGGCAAAATTCACTATGCCGCTACACTACGCCTAACCTAAGCTCTTAAGTGCCTCTACAAAATCTTTTGCTCTAGGCTTATCGACAGGTCCATCAATAACAGGGTTGGCAAGAATCTGCAATATTTCCCACATAGGTTCATACTTATCCGAGGTGGCATCGTCTTCCCAACCTTGCGTTACGTAAATATCATTATTCGTTAAGAATTTAGCCCATTCAAAAAGATGCTTAGAGTCAATCTCATCACAAATAAACTTGCCGAGCACAAGTATAATTATTTCCGGAGTAACGAAAACTTCTTTTCCATCGAAATCTGGTTGAGAACCAAGAATCTTCTTCCCATCGTCAACAGACACTATACCTTCCAAAATATCTTTATATACTTGCATCATGCTAATAACCCTATTTGACATCATAGAGATTATTCTTTGCTGCTCCGGCCCGCTGTCTCATTAGTGTTCCCGCATCATCAAAAGCGGTTTGCACGGTTCGTAAAGTCTTACCATCAGTTCCGATTTCAAATGAAAACCTTTGGAAACCGCTTTGTGCCCCAGCCGCGCAGGCTTAGCTCTTTGGGTTACAGCTCTAGTTTGACAACATTAGTCTAAAAATTGTCATTCTTTTTTAATCTATCAAATAAACCGCTTTATCAAAAAAGGCTGATAGCGCGAAGGACAGTTAGAAATAAATGACTCACCATCTGAATATTTTACTGTCACTTCATCTATCAAAGATTCAAAAAAGTAATAAAATTCATCAGGCCTCACAGAGAACTTATCATTACAGTTCAATAGGAAATTATAAAGCTGAGTCCGGTTAAGAGAATTGACAATATAACGGCTAATCTCTTCAAGAGCGGAGATATATAACTCATCTTCTCTAACACCATCTAGCCCACCCAAATCGTCTAATACTGCAGCAAGTCGCTCAGAAGGTAACACACCGAACTCATCTAACCATTCAATAAAATCATCAAAAAAACTACATATCGATTGTATCATCGCGATTCCGACTAACCATCATGAATAATAATTTTCTCACATTCTTCAGCTAAGTTCGAAAATATTATCTTCATTCATGAGTGTTCCAACTTTTTAAAAATTATAATATTTCTTAGAAGTCTCAAACTCCTTCAGATGAATAGAAGCTTTTGAAACAAATTCAATAAGGTCTTCTGATGGGATAGTAAAATTACAATCCCAAATCGTAACCATAGGATCACCTGAATTACTATCCAATAAAATTTCACCCCATTGAACGTTATCAAACATCAATTCAACATAGAAAATATCCCTATCGTCACAATGAAGAAGTCCATAATCCAATTTATCTATCATCTGTTGGGCTCCCTAAACCCAGAAAGGTTATTTCTGCTGGAATCAAATCTGAAAGTCCGTCCATCCGGAGCAACCCCATCAATGACAGATACCGGTTGCCCATTCTTTCAAGCGGTCTTATTTATAAATTGCGTACCAGGTGTCGTAAGTATATCGTCGACGATATCTTGAGCTTCTTGGTTTTGGACACCTGCTTCACGACTAGAGGACGAATAAACGCTTCCTTCTCGTTGTGAGTGCTTGTCTAAACTGAAACCAGCCCTAGTTCGCCCTCCTTTATACGGCTCAGCGGCCAACTTGCTTAAGTCATCAACATCTACTTTGTTTGTAACATTACTGCATTACAAAAAACGATATTTCCCTTACTTGGTCTGCTTGTAATGGACATAGAGCTCGCAAGTCGACTCGCTTACAGCCTCCTTTAGCTTGCTAAGTAAAGCTGGGGCGCCGTAAACATAATCCAACTCCTCATGTTCCGAACCGTACCAGAAGACTAGCTCATCAACAGATGGGGCTACTTTTTCCATTATTTTGAAAAGTTCTGTCTGCTCAAACCTTGAAGACTCAACAACCAACTTCTGGGCATCTAGCATCAGAGCGTCAATATCCTTCTCATTTACATCAATAACATAGACATCCTCAAGAGGAAGATCAGGAAATAACTTACTAGCGATTTCAAGGAGAAAGTCATTTCTGCTTCTTGAAATCGGTATCAAGCTAGTATTGTGAGTTTTCGATACTGCTAACACAAACTGAGTCATTCTCAACCTCCTTTATCACCCCGGTTTTTCCGCTCTCTCATAGTTCCGTTTCTTAGCGCATTGTCAGCATAATCAAGATCAGAACCATCTGTAGTTTTTATCTCGCGTGTACGACTGCGGCCATGTTGTTCTGGATAGTGGGTATGCGGAGACCCATTGACCTTAGCATCAGTGTGCTTATTGTGGATCTGGAACCAGTCGCCACCCTTCTTATTTGAATCAACCAGGTTAAAGTCTTTATTCGTGGGCATCGTCGTACCGTTAGGTGACACGATGAAGTCAGGCTTGCCTGTACTCTTTGTAACATCACTTCCACCTGGGACCTTATCAAAATCACTATCTGAAGAACCATCATTTTTTACGTTCTTAGAATTTACAATAACAAGCGGGTCAACACCTGAATAGGATGGGCTTTCTGTTGTACCTAGACCTTGCTCGTTAGTCGAAACGGTTTGTGTTGAGGCATCTATACTTGACGCTATTTCGCTCGTAGTTGATGGATCATCACCTTCTTGAATCGGTAATAACGTAGAAGGATTAATAGAACCAGAGATTGTTCTTTTACTACGTAACACTTCCGCTCGAGCGATAACCTCCGGTGAAAACTGGGACTGTTGCATGTATTCATAGGAAGCAATCCGATCTTGCCCAGTATCGCCTGATTTATAATCAATCAATAGTTGATTATATTGCTGGGCTAAGAAATCACGCTCTTCATCTGAATATTCAGGTTCAAATTCAATACCACCGAAAATCAACTCTTTGATATTACTATAAATATTACCCGTATTTTCTTTTACATCATCAATAACACGATTTGTAATAAGTGGCTTGGTGGTATTATTTTGTCCTGCATTCGATATAGCACTCGCACCTGTAACTTGTGCAGAAAGAGCAGCTTGAGTTTGAGCGGTGACAGCAGCCTGACCAGTTTCAAACATCGCGGCAGCACCTAAAAAGTGGTTACCCTTATTTTTATCTAAACCATCATATTCCTTGTTATTTTCAATAACTTCACTACTTTCATTGTCCACATGATTATTGCTGCTAGCGAGTGAGCCTCCCCCATTGATACCCAATCCAACTTCCAGATAATCCCCGACATTACTGCCTATATGGTCGGCATAGGTTTCTTTATCCGCTTTGGAGTATTGCTTACCTCCATTGGCAATATCCTGCTCGTCCATTTCATGACTGGTTTCATGCCCAGCGATTTGTGTGAGTTTTTTAGTATCATCAGCCTTTTCGTCATTGATATAGGCATCACCGGTTTCATCGGAATGAAAACCTGGGTTTTTATCGTCTTTCTTGGCAATGATTTTATTTTCATAACCTTCTGTTTTATAACCAAGTTCGGTCATTACCACATGGCTTACTTTATCGAGCATGATTTTTTTATCATCCGCCGATAAATTCGGATCTTTTAACGCAGCAGCAAGTTCTGGATCGCTGGCTATCTTGGCTTTTAATCCATTGTAAACTTTGAGTTGCTTGCCAGTTTCTGAAGCAATATCCGAAAAACCAACACGGTCTGTCATCATGGCAAGCGCAATACTTTCACGAATCATGTCAGTGACCATGACATCTTCTGAAATTTCATTACGCCCCATTTCAGAAAAGAACCGATGATCAACCTCAAAATCAAAATCGCCTTGCTGACGCGTGACATCGTAAAGATCCTTATCTACTTGACTAATGTCACGATTTAAACTCGCTAACTGTTCATTTTCGGTGCCTGTTGCTTGAATATCACCTGCGCCAATAGTCGCCAGTGACTTGGTCTTTTTATAGTTCGATTCATTGTTGTATTGAAGGTGTGAAGAACCGCCTAATAGGTCAAAATGTCCTTCCTTATCTTTTCCGATATTTCTACTGACATTGGCGCTTTGATCACTTTGATAACGGGTATTACTCAGATCAGAATACGTCAATGTGTTAGTGACAAGAGACAACGCCCCTAAGTCATCGCCTTGCTCGTTGATCGTTGCAATCGTCGCGCCCTGAACGTCCGTACTCCCGCCAACATTGATATCAGCAGAGCCTTTGGAGATAAGAGATGTAGTGACCGTTTCTCGGCTCGTAGAGGTACCATTGGCTAAGTTAAAACCGCCATTGAGTCCGTTAACGCTGGTTTGATCCGAAATACTTGTTGAGGCACCGCCACTGACCCCTTCGCTATGGTGGGTACTGGTATTCTGATTTTGTTGCGACACAACATTAAGGTTGCCACCGACATCTGCGGTTAACTGAGAATCGGCTTTCAGGTTTGCACCCAATATGCTTGTATCCTGCTGCGATGCAAGCTGTATGGTGTTACTGGATAGAGAGCTATTGCTGTAGGTTGTTGAGCTAGATTGACTGCCAGAACGATTTAAACTCGCGTTGATGTCCGCCCCAGTTGCAGCACCATGAGCCGAAAGGGAAATCGAGGCAGAGCCTGATAGCCCCGTATTTTGGGTCTGCGCTTTATCTTGGGAAGCAAGCAGATTGATGTTGTTACTCGAAAGCGCAATGGTATCAGTGGCAGAAACCTTCGAACCTTGAACCGTAATTTCGTCGCCAGTTTCGTTTCCTGAATTGATCGAAACATTTTGTCCTGAAAGATTCGAGGCAACAGACGTTGTACCACTACTCGAGGTACTGTTTTTGGAGACGCTCATATCAATATCGAGCGATGCGTTAAACCCTTGAGTGACGGTACTGTCCATCGACGTATGCACTTGTTTTGCCAGCAATACTCCTTTGGTCGTCACATCTTCCGTTGCCATCGCAATGCCTGCGATGTACCAAGACTCATCGGCTTTTGATGCCGCAATTAGATTACTGAGTTCATCTAAATCTTCAGCCGCAACACCCGGCACTTGATTGTTATAATCTTGCTCGAGTTGCGCGTAGGTCTTTTCAAGGTCCTTCAACTGATCTTTGTATTCTTGATACGAATCTTTCGCTTCTTTAAGAGCCTTAACTGAATCTTTTAACGCAACTGAAGCGTTATATGTTTCAACGGCTTGATGTTTAACCGTAAAATTAACCGACGCATTGCCATGCGTTTCATCGGTTTTAGTTTGATAAGTGTCTTTAGCTTCTTTAATTGACACATCGCCAACAGAGGTCAGAGATAAGTCGCCTTGATTATCGTTGTCACGATCAGCAGCTAACTGAGAACCTTCAACAGTAATATCACCATGGCTATTTAGGCTAACGTTATTGTTGGCGGAAATAGACGCGCCCGTATGCGACGTCGATTGAGTTTGAGTATCGACTTTGTCGTATGTCGCCTCCGCAATTTGCATTGATAAACGACCATCCTTTAAGTCGTCTAAACTGCCTAATAGCCCTGTAAAGTTCCCCATGGCCAAGGAAGCAAAATTTGCCGCATTTGCCACGTCACCAAAACCAATCGACATTTGTTCGTCGTTAGAATAGGAGCTGGTATGGTTTGTGGCCGCAAGGACTTTGATATCACCGGCTTCACTGCTTAGCTCTGCGCTACCATTAGCAGCTAATTCCGAGCCTACTACCGAGACTTCAGCACCGTTGACGGCTAAGTGTCCCCCCGATTGAATTTGGCTACCCTGGGCGGTTGATGAAGTCACGCCTTCGCGATGGGAGTTCATTGAATAGATATCGCCACCACTAAACAGACTGCTCTCTTCACTCCATTGCTGACTGCTTTGCTGCGCGTAATCCGCGCCGACCACAACTTGGTTTTCAGCTTCGAGGTCAACTTGACCACCAGCACTGATATTACTGGCGATCACCCCAATATCATTACCCGACTGGATAGAGACATCAGCACCAGTAATCACATTAGCGCTGTCTAGCAATGTGGCATCATCGATACTGCCCGTTGTTTTGCCAGTTAACCCACCAAAACCTTTTTTGATGGTCTCTTTGCGCTGGTAATCACGATAGCCCTGAGCGGCCAGTACGACATCACCATCGGCGCTGAGATTCACGCTGTCATTCGCGCTAAGATCGGCGCCAACCAGAGTTAAATCACCTTGGCTTTGTTGATTTCCACCTGCTGCAATATTGATATTACCCGCATTGATTTGCGTGCCTTGTGCCGTCTCTTTAATGCTCTCTTTAATGGTGGTTTTCTTGCGACCAAACGATTTCTTTTTGGTTTTCTTGTCGTAGTGGTAAATACTGTCGTTGGCAGCCAATAGACTGACGTCACCTCCTGCATTAATGCTCGCCTCGTTGGTTGCTTGCAGGTCAGCCGAGGTTATCGCAACATTATTGCCAGCTTCGATTGCAATCGAATCACCGCGAAGCGAAGCTCCCTGATGCGTTTTGGTTTGGGAGATGCTGTCGTGTCTGTGCTCGTTGACGGACTGATATTGCTCATCGACTGCTGTATCTAAAGTGATATCCCCTTGTGCTTTAAGGGCAAGGTTTCCTAACGCTGCAAAATTTGACCCCGTAACATCAATATTTTCAGCAGCATTGACCATAAGATTGCCGCCAGAGCTTAAGCTCGATGCCAGATTGCTGACTGAATGCGTATCAATCTGAGAGCGGCCCTCAATGGTATGGTTGGTGATTTGCTGGCGAGCGGAGCTTACCGTCACACTGCCGCCAGCGTTAAGGTTCGCATCACCGAGTGATTCAACATTCGCTGCAACAAGCTCGATGTTCTCACCGGCCGTCAAATCAAGTTCACCCCGCGATGAAATGGAAGCCGTGTTACCCACGCCCGTCATAACATCGGCGCTGCGACTTGGGTTAGCTTTTGTGCTTAACTGGCCATTACCCGATACACTTAACGTCTCAACTTGAGTACGATTGATGATGCTGCCGTTTTGCGCAGTAAGAGACACATCCTCACCAGAGATTTGACCACTGATATTTTTAATATCGTTGCCTGCGGTTAGCGAAAGGTCACCTCCCGCCTCAATCGCCCCCTTTTTATTGAGGATTGAATCGCTTGCTTGCAGGTTCATACTTTGAGCGGCGAAAAGAGTACCGTCTTGATTGGTAATGGTATTAGCGGCAATCGCCACATTGTTACCCGCAATAAGAGCGCCGCCTTGTGCAATACTCTGCTGGGTTGCGGACGAGAGGTACAGCTTTGGCGCAAGCACTTCTTGACCATTTACGGTGACACGTTCATACCAAATAATGTCGTTTTCTAAATTGGCAATTTGTTCTGGTGTTAGCGCCACACCTGCTTGTAAATCTAACTCGGTTTGTGCGCTCGCTGCCGCATCCATCAGGCTTTGCATTTGCGCTAAATCGCTACCTATGTTGGCTTCGAGGTAACGTTGCCCCGTTTGTTCGAAGATTGCCTGGGTGATGGTACGAGTATCATAGTAAGAGTCGCCAAGAAACTTCACGTCATTGTCAGGATGATATTCGATCTTGCTAAGGAAATAATCTGATCCCACAAACTCGCCCATGTCGGTTAATAAAGGATTGGTTTCAATCACATACTGACTTTGTGGGTCACGACTTGGTACAAACAAGCCATTGGGCGACTCTGGAATGGTGTAATTGGGAAACGCAATATCGTTATCACTGATAAACGGGGTATCACTTTGTTCAGCAGGTAAAGAAACTTGCGGTGCGCCAGGCAGCTCTATACCACTACCTGCAGCGTTCGCTTGAGTGGTACCGTTATCGACCGAATCCGTTGCATTAATACTGATATCACCATTAGCAATGATTGATGCGTTGTAGAGTTCGCCTTGTTCAGACTCGGTTTTGATAACACGCTTCACTTTGACAGTTTTTATTCTTGACTCACCGGAAGAATAATTAGCATAAACGGTATTTTTGGCTGTTTGAAATGCCTTATTACTTACCTCGTCAGCGTTAATTGCTATATCACCATTACTAGTCATCAGTGAAGCGTTATTTCGCAACACTCCAGCCTCAATATCTAGATGACCTCCAGACTTCAACTGTGATGCGTCCCCTTCAATAGTCACAATCGTTGAGTCTTGTGACATTATTCTCTTTTCTGAAAAACCGTAGTATGTTGATGTACAATACTCGTTAGCCTCGTTCCCACCTCTGGTTTCACATGTCTGCGATTTTAAGGTCAGCTTTTTACTAATTTGGCTTGGAGCACTATTAGAAATACTGGTGGTCGTTTCCTCCGCCTTTACGCGAGTATTTTCAATCGCATCCGCGTTAAGTTGTATATCACCTTGTGCTTCAATATTGCCCGAACGGTTATAAAAGCCTCTGCTGCGTTCACTATCGGTAATACCTTGGGATACAAAATTACCACCAATCAGCATATCGCCTTGCTCGTTAACCACATCGCCAGCGACATTCAGCTTGGTATCTTCAGCGCTATACACAAGCCCGCTGTTAGTGACATTGTTGGCTGCGGTAATTTGCAAATCATGTGCGGCAATCAATGAACCTTGGTTATCCAAATCTGTCACTGAAAGAGCGAACGCATCTGCCGATTGCAAAACGCCTTGGTTGATTAATGATTGAGCGCCTAATTCAAGCGCTTGGCTGGCATTAAGGTGACCTTGCTCACCCACCTCTAAGCTTTCAACGGCAGAAGTGATAGTCGCACCCTGAAGTTGGCTGTTAATCTCGGCGACACCACCTTTCAGTGATAATTGCTCAGCACTCAGGTTCCCTTCACCTTCAATATGATAATTGTCGCCAGAAAAGGTTACGTTCTGCTCAGCGTGAATTTGCCCATCATTAAGTAGGGAAGAAGTACTGTCGAATTGAATCTGTTTAGCTTGCAACTCACTTTGAGCATCCAGTTCAATGTTTGATGCTTGTGAAGTCACCCCACCACTTGAAGTCACTTGCGATTGATTTAAATTTAGCGAATCTGCCGTAATGTTAAGTTGACTCGGCCCTGCTAGCGTGCCTTTACTATCAAGTCCTGAAGTGAGGTAAGATTGCGAGAGTTGTATGTCTTGCTTCGCATTTAAATTTAACTCCTTGCGCGCGGCAACCGCACCGTCAATGATCTCAATTCGCTTGGCGTTGGCATCGAATGTCTCTCCCGCATATTGCTGACCACTGAGCGCTAATTGATCGGAAGTCTCAAGCACAATATCGTGAGTCGCACTCGCATGACCAAGCGTTATTTTCCCATCAGCCGAGAGCTGAATATCCCCATTGGAAGCCGCTAAGTTACCAGCATTAACTCCTACACCGCTTTCTGTTGAGACCAATTGAATGCGGCCAGCGTACATACCGCCAAGCGCGGAGGAGTCAATCGCTAATTCAGGTTGGGTTTGTGGTTGCGATTGGCTTTTGGTGACATGATTGGTTTTATAGCCGACCTGATTGCGCCCTGTCACCACATTCAAATTTTGCGCATGGATGTCAGCACTTAACTTGGCAGCACGAGTAATAATATCAAAATACGTTTGCTGCGAGCCATCAAGGCCCAAACCTTCAATACTGATGCTCCCTTGCGACACATCAAATCCATTGAGGCTCCCATTAATAATTTGCGGCGTACCGGTTGAAAGCGTGACGCGCGGGGTGTTCATAAATCCGCAGCCATCACAGGTGATCCCATAAGGGTTAGCTAAAATTACATTCGCTTGTTTACCCAACACCTCCGTATAACCGTTGAGCTGACTGCGATTAGAACCGGTGACTTCGTTAAGAATCACACTGGCGGCTTGACCTTGCAGATTGGCATTGCCTTCCACAATTCCTGCAAGTTGAGACTGACTAAGTGCCTGAGTTGAGTTATTAAGAATCAAGCCAGTTGGGTCAACATTGAACATCTCATACTGGTTATGCGACAACCCCTTGCCATTGGGCTTTGCGATGTCCACTACTTCAACTCCATTGAGCGCCTGCGTCACTTGGGTTTGAGTTCCATTGACGACCACATTCGCCAATACAGGCTGAATGTTTATTGTCCAGCACAGAACGTAAACCAGCCAGCGGTTAAAACGAGTTTGCCACGAAGTCATGAGAAGTAACCTTTTTTACTCGCTTACAACATGAAGCGAATTTGATAATTAATAACGTAATCGTCTGTCGGCAATCGAGATGGCGATTGCAAAGGAAAGCCCAACGAAACCGAACTGGAGTAATAAGAATGGCGAGTCATGAAACCCAGAGAAGTCCCAAGTAATGAGCCTCTTTCGAACTTATCTTGTGAATCAGGTACAATACTGCCGGTATCCAGTGCTAGAACGGCACTCACCTGCCCAATAACAGGCCACTGTCCCATTTGGTAATTCACCTCATTTCGCCAGTAATACCCTTCATCACCAGAGAGCGAAACTGACTTAAATCCACGTACTGAATATTCACCACCAATACTCATTCTTTGGTTGCCAAATAATGTATCGTTGCTCCATTGTGCAAAGAGTGTTGATGAATAACGCACCGCTGGTAGTAACGGATAGGTATAACTCAGCGTGAGTTCTGCTTTATCAAACTTTGAAACTGGTGCCCCATTAGAGCGACCACTATCGCCCAAAGCATTAAACCAAGTGGTTCCTTTACTGTACTTAGGCATCACCGTGATAAAGCCTTGACCAACTCGCGTGCTCAACTCCATCCCAACACTGAAATGAGTGAGATTTCGGCTGCTGCTATCGAGCTTAGTGCCTAATAAATAGTTGTTTTCACGACGATGGCTGAGGTTAGAGCTCAACGTCGCTTTCGTTTGGCTGTTGCGAAAAAACAGATAATTAGCCCCGAGCTGGTAGACATCAGTCCGCCCATCGGTATCAATACTAAACCCGTTGTTTTCAAACGCGCTTTGGTAACTCGAGTAAGTCATCTGATAAGAATAAGTCCAATAGCCAAACGGAAGGTTGGCACTCAAATTGAGGTTTTCCGAATCAAAGCTTGAATTAAATTCACTGCTCTTACCCGTGGATAACGACACTTGCTCCAATCCACCTAAGCCATTTTCTGCACTCGCTGCTGCTGAAAGTTGAGTCTCACCCGTACTTTCACTGCCGCCGTTATTAAATCCAAATGATCCACTAACAAGACCTTGATCCTGTGTTTGAATATCAACAATGCTGTATCCTTGCTGCTGTGCAGGCAGCAATTTAATCTGCGCGTTATATCGACTAAGGCGGTTGATTTGATCCAAACCTTGCTCGATATCTCTCAAATTCAGCTTACGACCAGCCAGAGATGGAAACGCAAATTTCAGCATGCTACTTGGCTGTCCATTGAGTTGAACCTCTTGTAACTTACCCTCCAAAATCACCATATTTAACACACCACTGTTAAGATCTTGCGGCGTTAAATAGGCGCGAGAGGTCACATAACCATGCTCAATATAGTAATTGGTTATGTTTCGCAATAAACCATTAATCCCACCCAAACCTAAACATGTTGGTGTGAAACGAATATGCTGGTTAAGCGCCTCATCACTGAATAGTTCATTCCCTGAATAAGTAATGCTGTTTATCTCAAAGCATGTACTGTCATCTTCATTTGACGTGTCAGGAAGTGTGGGTAACGGGGTGAGGTTTTCCAGTTGGTTTTGTTGTTGTTTTATATTTTCTAATCGCTGCTGCTGCTGAGCTTCGATTTCATTTTGTACGCTAGGAGGGAGAGGCGCGGAAGAAACAAAAAATGAAATCCAATAAAGCAGCGAAACGAAAAATACGATTTTCAGCTTCAACAATAACCCATACTTTAGTTTATAAATTTGGACGTTTTTAATTCAAAATTGTTGAAAGGTTCACCAAAACAAACCAAAATTGTGATTAGAATCACAATAAAGTACTATGTAATCGATTACTCATTTTTTATTTAATTTTTCAGAAAAACGGTCGCCCCTTCCTGCCTCTAAAAATCCCTTTCGGTAAAAATATCGGGCTGCTATTAACGTGAATCCGTGTCGAGCGACAGGGAAAATCCGTTATTTGTTAGCCACATTTCACACTATGCTTAGAGGCAGAAGGTAAACGTCTTCTTTTGGTTCAAGAAATTGACTGGCTAGATGCCATGGATTTTGCGCTTTCCCTTAACATTTTGTTATCTTATGCACGATAAAAATTGCCACTTTTAAATAGGTTATACGCTCATGCGGTCTTTGATAGTTTTACTCCTTTCTTCTCTATGTGCTGTGTTTACCGCTCACGCAGAAGATACACAAAAATACTCGCGTTCCGATATGCTCGACCGCCCGCTTATGGAGCGCTACATTCTTGACGAGCTCAAGTCACTGCGTACCGAACAACAAGATCTCGAAAGAAAGTTAACGGTTGAAATTACCGACCGAGAACTCGCGGTTGCCGATAAATCGCTCAATTATGCTAACGTTACCGTCACCTATTTCTTCTACATCATTGCAGGTGTAGCGTCCATGGTCGCGCTGTTTGGCTGGCAGTCACTGCGTGATATCAAACACAACACCAAAGAAATGGCGGATAAGCGTCTCGATAAGATAGCGCAAGACTACGAGAAAAAATTTCTCGCCTTGGAACGTGACTTAAAACGTAAAACTCGCATCATCAGTGAAAACAACAAAGAGATTGAAAAAATCAACGAAATCCATAACTTGTGGTTGCGAGCTCAAAGCATGCCGACGCCTGAGCAACGCATTGAGGTGTATGATGAAATTTTACGTATTCGTCCTGGTGACTTAGAAGCGCTCACCTATAAAGCGGATGCGGCGATGGAAATCAACGAGTACCACTGGGCTATGAGTATTTGTAACCGAGTACTGGAAGTTGATGATGCGAACGGCCCAGCACTGTATCAACGTGCTTGTGCGTATTCACGATTAGGCGCTGAAGATCAAGCAGTCGAAGATTTGGAACGCGCGATCGAAGCCAGCCCATCAGTTCGTGATTTGATTTCCGATGAAAAAGACCTCGAGCCACTGCATGGTCACCGCCGCTTTGATGCCTTAATCGCCGGCGATCATATCGATAAGACCGAACCACATAACTGATTAATTAACAATTAACGCGGAAGTTTGCTGATGAAAATTAGCTTTAATTGGGAAGATGCCAGCCAAGTATTTGTCGGCGCTTTCGCGTTAGCGGTGCCTATTTCATTTTCAGAAGAAGCATGGCAACTGGGGGAAACTCTGCCTCTCACAAACCTAGCCATGCTGTTCAGTTTATCGGTTCTGTTCCTTGCTATCTTCACCTACCAAAGTGTGTTTCAACAAAACATTCGCCACCGCGTGCCCGTATTTCTGTTGCGGATTGTGATTGCTTATCTGATTGCCGCACTTGTTGCTGCTTTGGTGCTATTTTGCCTCGATAAACTGCCTATTTTGACGGACCCCCTAACAGCCTTTCGACGCATTGTTGTCGTTACCATGCCCGCATCGATGGGCGCCATCGTCGTGGATAGCTTTGATAAAGAATAGTAATAAAACACTGTACAATTTAAAGTAAAATCAATGATTTATATTGAGAATACCATACAGTATCACCTTCACACTTTTCCCTTCTTTTGTAATCATCCTCCCAAATCCAGACGATAAAAATCGATTTCTTAAGTCAATCTTAAGTTCCCCTCATTATGCTGACGCAGTGGTTGTTAAGTCTCGTTATAAAAATAAACCAATGGTGCAGCAAAGGAACTTACTTAGCTATGAATCAGCAAATAAATTCGGCCCAAAATACCAATCATATCAGTCTAAAGCAGCGGCTCGGCCCTCTTTACCCGGTGATCATGGCTAGCCTCGCTGTGATGGTGATTTTTACACTTTCACGACTAGGACTTTCGTTGTGGCAATCTCAGAGAATTGAAGGTTTTTCCTCGTGGTCTTCGATTTTTTTAAGTGGTCTTCGTATTGATTTCGCTTCAGTGTGTTACCTGTTTATTCTTCCTGCTTTTCTTTCAGCGCTGATTACCGGAAATCACCCCCTAGGACACATCTGGCGCTGGGTGTTACGCCTGTGGATCGTCGGCGGTTTATGGCTCGCGGTGTATATGGAAGCCGCAACGCCTGCTTTCATTAACGAATACGATTTACGCCCCAATCGCCTGTTTATCGAATATCTTATCTATCCAAAAGAAGTATTTAGCATGCTTTGGTCTGGCTACAAATTGGAATTGTTGCTAGGCGCCGTCGTCAGTGTGGCGACGATTGTTTTTGGGTGGAAATGGAGCCGTACGTTGACGCAAGACCTTTCTTTTCCTAAGTGGTATTGGCGTCCTGTGATTGCACTTTGTGTACTGGCTATTGGGGTTATGGGCGCACGCTCTACGCTGGGTCATCGCCCTTTAAACCCAGCGATGGTCGCCTTCTCTAGCGACCCATTGATTAATGACCTTACACTTAATTCATCTTACGCCGTCATTTTTGCTGCCAAACAAATGGGCAGTGAGGCCAATGCCTTTCATTATTACCCCAAGATGGACGAAAGCGACATTGTGGCGCAAATTCGCCAATCAATGAACGTCAACCCAGATGATTTTGTCGATACATCATCGCCAACCTTGGCTTATCGACCAGCCAGCTACAAGGGTAAACAAAAAAACATCGTCATCTTGTTGATGGAGAGCCATGGCGCTCGTTATGTGAAAAGCCTTGGTGGTATTGATGCATCACCAAACATGGATAAGTTAATTGACGAAGGCTGGGCATTCACGCGAATGTATGCTTCAGGGACACGCTCGGTACGTGGCTTAGAGGCAGTCACAACGGGCTTCTCCCCGACTCCGGCTCGCTCCGTGGTGAAACTCGGCAAGAGCCAAACCCAGTTCTTTACGATTGCCGATCTGCTTGCCCAAAATGACTATCACACGCAGTTTATTTATGGTGGAGAGAGCCACTTCGATAACATGAAGCGTTTCTTCCTTGGCAACGGGTTTGAGGACATTCAAGACCTACCAACCTTTACGAACCCTAAGTTTGTTGGCTCATGGGGTGCCAGCGATCAAGATTTATTTGATAAAGCTGACCAGCAGTTCACTGAGCTTAACAAACAAGATAAGCCGTTCTTTAGCTTGGTGTTTACGTCATCCAATCACAGCCCACATGAATACCCAGACAACACCATTACTCAATATAATCAACCCAAAAACACGGTAGAAAACGCGGTTCATTATGCGGATTTCGCATTGGGTGAGTTTGTCGACAAAGCCAAAAAATCCGATTACTGGGATAACACTGTGTTTGTCGTCGTGGCTGACCACGATGCTCGTACCTTTGGTTCATCTCCGGTGCCAATTGGCCACTTCCACATACCGGCAATTATTTTTGGTGGGGGGATCGAAGCACACAAAGATGACCGCTTGGTGAGCCAAATTGATATTGCCCCGACACTGTTATCTTTGGCTGGTGTCGATAGCGTTAACCCGATGATTGGCTTTGATCTCACTCGAGATATTCCGCAAGAAAAACAGCGTGCGCTGATGCAACGTGACAAAAACTTTGCGTGGATGAATGCCAACAACCAAGTGGTTACCATCTTGCCTGGTCAAGGGATTCGCAGTTATCGCTACGATCCGTCAGCAGATGTGTTGCTCCCCGAACAAGATGACCCCGCGTTAGTCAGTAAAGCACACGCGAATGCGATGTGGGGTAGCCTTGCGTTCAAGAAAGATTACTACGCAGCACAAATAAGCTACATGGCAGACGGCTATCTACTCGCAAAGCAGCCCTAATTGAGCAAGGAATACATCGCATCCATGAAAACAGGACACACAGGTATTAAACGCATTATTTATGCGACGGGTTACTCAATCAAAGGATTAAAAGCGGCTTGGCATAATGAAGCCGCGTTTCGTCAGGAAGGTGTTGCTGCTGTCGTGTTAATCGCGCTGTCTTTCTTTTTGCCGGTGACCAAGCTTGAGCAGTTGGCCATGATCGGCAGCATAGCGCTGATATTAATTGCTGAACTGATGAATTCTGCTATCGAAGCCGTGGTTGATCGCATCAGTGATGAGCATCATGAACTCAGTGGACGAGCCAAAGATATCGGTTCTGCGGCGGTATTTATTGCATTAGCGTTTGCCGCGTTTACTTGGGGTTTTATCTTAATCTAACCGCTCTCGCCGCCTCATTGTTGGGGCGGCCAAACCACCTTAAAGCGCTCAAGCAGTAACTCTCTATCTTCATGCATCGCAATACCCAACTCTTGACATTCCATACTGAAAAAATCCCAGTGCGCCTTTCTCCACCAAGCTAAGGTTTTATCTCCCTCACCTTCTGCTGCGGCAAACGCTGCGCTGACCTTGTCGTATGGACAAGTTTCAAGATCGGTTATTTCGATAATACACAGCGGCAAGTTATTCCAGTCGGTAACAACATGCAAATGCCCCACTTTCGGCATTGCTTCCCCTTGCTCGGTATACCACAGTAGAAGACTGCAACTGGCTTGTTTTTCCCCGTTTACGATAAGTTGGGCACACAGGTTGGCATTGGTTTCATCGGCACAAAAATACCCATCGGTTGCCTCGGCAATACGCTCATCAGAAATGGTCGGGGTTGCGCGCCAATATTCGTCGAGCATCTGTTTTGAAGCCTGTTGCATGTTTGGATCCTTGTACATCATGGTGGTTGTTATACATTCAAGTTGCTGCCAGGGCGAAGCTGACCCAGACTATCATCAGGATTGTATAATTGACATTTTTCGAGAGACAAACAGCCACAGCCAATGCAGCTACCAAGGCTAGTTTGTAAGTTTTTCAGTTTTTGAATTCGCACTTCGAGCAAATCGTGCCACTCAGTCGCCAAGCGCTCCCACTCCGCTTTGCTCGGTGCTTGATGTTTCGGTAAATACTCAAACGCTTGTGCAACCTCGTCTAAGCTCAGCCCGACTTGCTGCGCAGCTTTGATTACTGCAACACGGCGCAAAACACTGCGCTCATATCGGCGCTGATTCCCCGCATTCCGCCCACTGTAAATTAGCCCCCTTTGCTCGTAGAAATGCAAAGTAGAAACCTTTACATTGGTTCGCTTGGCTACCTCTCCAACACTCAATTCCATCAACTGATCCTAAATAATGCTTTACCTCAACCTTACTTGAGGTTTTACAGTGAGCCCAGTTTCTCACTTTTCATTTGCAAGGACTACTTCAATGGACAAGAAATCTCGCCCATATCTCATTGGACGTTTCTTCGATGGCATTTCATCGGGCTTATTTATGATGGCACTACCATGGATCATGTTGCAAACCCCAAATATGGGGACGTTTGTGGCGCTTGTTGCTCTGAGCTGTACCTTAGTGTCGTTTGCTTTAACACCGTATTTTTCGGCGATAATTGACCGTTATTCAAGAAAGCGCGTTCTGCTTATCAACCAGTGTATTCAAGCATCGGTTGCTTTTACTGTGGTGTTCTGTTCCCTACTCAATTGGGATTCAGTTTGGTTATTGGCTAGCGCTCAACTGCTGTTTTGGGTCTCAAGCAATGTGGGGTGGAATGCCAACAATGCATTTACTCAAGAGAACTACAGTAAGAACCAATACGCAAAGATTTCTGGGCAACAAGAAGTTGTGATGCAGGCGACGACGCTTGGTTCTGGCGCCTTAGGCATTCTGTTACTCGCGCAGTGGGGAATGCTCGAATTTGCACTATTTGCAGCTTTAGCATCAAGCCTATCAGCCCTTGCCTACGCACTCACCCCCTATCGGCGTAAACTTCGTACACCACAACAGCAACCTATGTTTGGCGGTAATTGGCAACAACTCAAAACCGAGCTGCGCTTTCGTCGCCGTTTTTATACCGTGGTTTTTCTCTCTGCACTCACCTACCCCATGCTCACCTACCTTTCTAAATTGGTTCCTATTTGGTTCACCGAGCAACATATCGACGGGTATTGGTTTGCGGCTTACAATCTGTGCTTTGGGATGGGCTCATTGATAACAGGTATTGTCGTCAGTCGAATCTTAAACCGCTGGCAAGCACCAAAACTGATTCAATTCGCGCTCTACACGATTACCGGGCTGCTGTTTGCAATGAGTGTTTCGTCGCCCCTTCCTCTGGTACTGCTTACGATGGGGTTTGGTTTTTTCAATGCGCTTAACCGCATTTCAAGAACCAATTGGATGCACCATGAAGTTGACATGCGAATACGCGGACGAATAGATGGGGCGATAAGTATGTTTAGTACTTTATGTCAATCTTTGGGGTATGTGGTTATCGCGTTACTCACTCACGCTCAGATTACGGTGTGGGGGTTCTACCTCGCGGCGATAAGTATGTTGTTGGTCGCGTTGTTTATTCAGCGCCTTAATCGGCCAGAAGTCTGCACTGAGCAAGTCTTGGGATGAAGGAGTCTTGATGTGGCATCAACACACACGATGTCACTGCAGCGAGGGAAACTCGTGAATATTAAACGCAAAAAAGCCGGCTTATTACCGGCTTCTGAAATCTCAATATAATGAATGCTTGTCGCTTTTAGCAAAAAGCACCTAAAGCACCTAAAGCACTATTTATCAATCGACATGCCAATCCCATCGAGCTTGTCTCGAAATTCATCAATCGAATCGGCTTTGTAAGTGGGGGAGCCATTAAAGTAACGAGGTTTTTCTGGGAGCATTGCGTTTTTCAACTGTTTTTCTTGTTCAATATCATCATGATAGACAGTTACTCGATGAGGAATATCCTGCTTAAACGTAGCCATTAGCATCTCCTTGTCCTGACGTAGTTTCATGTTTAAGCGTAGTTTATTCAGCTCGGCTGTCAAAAATTATACGGTGTCTCTGACCAACTATTGACATAACATGACTCCGCTTAGCACTTGAAACTCAAGACAAAACGCCAACAGCATCCGCTACAACTCTCGAGTCATAAACAAGCTATACGGGTCAAGTTGATAGTCACCGAACGGTTCACACTCGTTAAAACGATAGCGATGATATAGTCGGCGTGCTGGGGAGAAAAACGCCATCGAACCGGTTTCTAGACTTAAGCGCTGATAGCCTTCACCCTTGGCGTGCTCGATGATGTGCTCAAGTAATTTAGACGCCACGCCTTGTTTCCTCGCTAATGCCGTGGTGCGCATCGACTTAATTTCCCCATGATGCTGGTCAAGTTGCTTTAACGCGCCACACCCGAGTAGTTGCTCATCTTCCCAGACGGTCCAAAACGTCACACTTGGGTGCTTAAGCCCAGAAACATCGAGCGCATGAACACTTTCCTCCGGAGAGTTTGAATTCATGTCATTCAAATGTTGTTGGAGTAATTCAAGCACTTGTGGGTGCGTTAATGGATCAGTTTTTATTTCCATATCCCTATGTCCTAAATACGGCTGAACTTTTCAACCAATAGAACATATCAAATGTTTTTTGCCATGTAACTCAAATTACCAATAACGTTCATAAACAATGTGGCCACCGGTTTTAACGCGATACTTCTCCAGCCCCAGTTCTTTAAGTACCGGCAACGTATCTTTGATCATCTGTGGGTTACCACACAACATGACAAAACTTTCGTCAGCAGAAAGATCAACGCCGGTGTGTTGACTCAGTGCCCCACTGGCAATCAGTTGAGGAATACGACCACTGAGATACTCTGTCGGCTCACGACTGACAATAGGAACGTATTGCAGCCGACCATCATATAGTTGGATGAGTTGTTGAATAAGATATTGATACACCAGATCAGCACGATGGCGAACGGCATGCACCAAGATGATTTTCTCACAGCGTGGGCGCAGATGAATATCATCGAGCAGTGACAAAAAGGGGCCAATACCCGTACCAGACGACAAAAGCCAAAGATCGTTGGCACGTTTAGGAATCACTTCGCCGAGCAAGTCACCATTGGCACGCGTACCCACATATAATGACTGACCAACGTTCAAAGCTTGTAGCTGCGGGCTGAGCTGGCCTTGAGGATTGGCGATGATTAGGAATTCCAGCATGTCACTGGTACTCAATGGCGCATTGACCACCGAGTAAGCTCGGCTCACAAGCTTTCCCTCAGCATTAGGTAATGCCAATTTGGTAAATTGTCCGGCTTTAAACGACAAGTCAGCACCCGAGACACGTAAGCTGAACAGTTCTGATGTCCAGTCGGTTCGTTGCGTCACCGTAGCGGATTGGAATCCAGGGTAATTCAACATCTTGACGCCTCCATCGACTGCGAAGATAACATCAAACTAACGCGATGCTAACGCGCAGTAAAGCAGTGAATTCCACCAATTAACTTTGATCACATTTTTATAACAATTCTTATTTTTTGTACAGCGTCAGAGTTAGAATAAAGATTCTAATTGTGATGAAAGCAGGACAACGTCATGGCTGAATCTGACTTACTACAAGACTACCCGGTACGCACCGAAATCTCTGTCGCATGGGGAGAAATGGATGCGTTACAGCATGTTAACAACGCGGTGTATTTTCGCTATTTTGAAACTGCCAGAATTGATTACTGCCAAGCAATCCATCTAATGGAAACCTTGGCATCAATGAACGTTGGCCCAGTCGTTAGTGAAACCCAGTGTCGCTATAAAATGCCCGTCACCTTTCCAGATACACTGACTGTCGGTTCGAAAGTCATTGAAATGAGGGATGACCGCTTTACGATGGAATACGCTATCGTCAGCGCCAAGCACCAAGTAATCACCACAGTTGGCCGCGCAACGATTGTGATGTTTGACTTTAAAAGTGATCAAAAGGCCGCCATACCGAAAGTAGTAAGAGAGTACATCACCAAGGTCGAAGCTCGTGATCCACTCTAAACTCAGGCTACCATTCACACTGTAAATTGCGCTGCTTGTCTGTTATCGGCTATGTAAAAGTATCGGCTGCATAAAAGCCTTTTGCTTTTTAAGGTGGATACTTCACAATGCATGGGTTTGTTTTTATTTTCCCCATAACGTTCAGTGAGTCACCATGCAGATAGCCAGCCAAACTTTTGTCGATCAGGGTCTAAAATATACCCCTAAATTTTATACGCTCCCACTGAATCATAATGATTCAAATCAAGGTAATATTGAGGTGTTCGTTCGTGAAGTCACCTACGCTGATGGTAGCAATCACGACAAACCTTGGCTGGTCTATTTTCAAGGCGGTCCTGGCTTCCCTTCGCCGCGCCCTAACGGACACAATGGTTGGATAAAGCGAGCACTAAAAGATTATCGCGTGTTACTGCTCGATCAACGAGGCACCGGTCATAGCAGTGTTATCACCCATCAAACGCTCGCCGCATTTGACTCAGAGCAGCAAGCAGACTACCTCAGTCATTTTCGCGCCGATAATATTGTCCGCGATGCAGAACATATTCGTCAGGAAATGGGGGTAGAAAAATGGGCAATTTTAGGTCAAAGCTTTGGCGGGTTTTGCTCACTCACCTATCTTTCGATGTTTCCAAGCAGTTTGCTACGCAGTTACATTACCGGCGGTGTACCGTCCATTTATCCCGATGCAGATACCGTTTATCAAGCCACGTTTGAACGCGTTAAAGAGAAGAATCACGCTTTCTTTCGCCAATTTCCGTTAGCGCAAACATTGTGTCAGCGTATTGCGGCTCATCTGATGGATAACGAAGAGTTTCTGCCTAATGGTCAACGATTTACGGTCGAACAATTCCAACAAATTGGCATCAGTTTCGGCATGAGTGACACGTTTCTTCCTACCTATTACGCCCTTGAAAACGCGTTGATTGATATCAATGGCAAAAGCGTCATGCGCTATGAATTTCTCGATTTGATGCTTCAACACCAAGGGTTTCAAACCCACCCCATTTACGCCATTTTGCATGAAGCGATTTATTGCCAAGATGCCGCATCCAACTGGAGTGCTCATCGTGTACGTCAATCTTATCCGGAGTTTAACTATCAGCCGGGGCAGGCTTTCTACTTTACCGGCGAAATGGTCTTTCCATGGATGTTCGAACAATACCAATGCTTGAAACCGCTGCAACCTGCCGCTGAACGTCTGGCACAAAAAGCCGACTGGGGCAAGCTCTATGATCCAGAAGTACTGGCAAATAATACCGTACCAATGACCTGCGCCGTTTACGCAGATGACATGTTTGTCGATATGGATTTGAGCCGTCAAACGCTAAAACACGTGGCCAATAGCCAAGCTTGGATCACCAACCAATATGAGCATAATGGGTTGCGAGCAGATGGTGAACACATTCTTGACCGACTGATCGCCATGGGCGATCAAATTGCCGCCAACCAAGCTTAGCCTCGATTTCTTTTGCTTTTCATCACCTTGTGTCAGTCGATACCGGGTGATGAGTGAAGCTCTAAGCTCTCTGACGTTTTGGCTTAATATTGACCTTAAACCCTGTAGGTATTTGTCATGGTGAAGCTCGGCTATAATGCGCCGCGTTATCCCATTATCTTCCATTAAAGGAACCTTTTATGAGTCAATACGTCGTATGCGCGCTTTACAAATTTGTCGAGCTCGAAGACTTCCAAGCATTGCAAGCACCATTAACCGCATTGATGGAACAGCACGAGATTCGTGGCACGCTGTTGTTGGCCAAGGAAGGAATCAACGGCACGGTAGCAGCCAAACGCAGCGGCATTGATGCCCTACTCGCTTGGTTAGAAGCAGAACCTAGGCTCACAGGCACAGTAAGCAAAGAGTCGTACTCCGACGAGCAGCCTTTCAACCGGACCAAAGTCAAACTCAAAAAAGAGATTGTAACCATGGGCGTTGAAGGCATCGATCCCCGTCACGTGGTGGGTACTTATGTCAAACCAAGCGAATGGAACCAACTGATTTCAGATCCAGAAGTCCTGCTGATTGATACGCGTAATGATTATGAAGTCGAATTGGGAACCTTTAAAAACGCCGTGAATCCGCATACCGATACGTTTAGAGAGTTTCCTAAATATGTTGAAGAGCATCTTGACCCAAATAAACATAAAAAGGTCGCCATGTTCTGTACCGGTGGTATTCGCTGCGAAAAATCAACGGCTTACTTAAAAGAACAAGGCTTTGATGAGGTTTATCACCTTGAAGGTGGTATTTTGAAATACCTTGAAGACACGCCTCAGGAGCAAAGCCTATGGGAAGGCGATTGCTATGTGTTTGACGGGCGTGTGGCGGTCAATCATGCTCTTGAACAAAGCGAGTACGATGTCTGCAACGCGTGTCGCCTGCCGATTACCGATGAAGACAAATGTTCGGAGAAATATGAACAAGGCGTAAGCTGCCCTAAATGTTATGGCACCCATAGTGACGAACAAATCGCTCGTTTCCGCGAGCGTGAAAAGCAGGTCACGCTTGCCAAACAGCGAGGTGAAGATCATGTGGGGGGCGATGTGCAAAAAGTGATGGAACAACGCCGACAACAAAAATTAAGCTTGAAAGAGCAACAGCGAAAAACCAAATAATGTTGATGAAGCCGCCTCATTCGTTAGGCGGCTTTTTTATTGCCTTTATTCTCATCGCGCCTGAGGCATATTTATTTCTGCTAAGGTTTATGTCATCTTGTTGGAAAACAACATAAATAAAAGGAAGTCTCCATGAGTAAGATCTACGATATTGAGGTTACCTCAATTGATGGAAAAGCACTGACCCTGTCACAATATCAAGGCAAGGTTTTATTGGTCGTCAACGTTGCGTCAGAATGTGGCTTAACACCTCAGTACGAAGCGCTTGAAGCGTTGTACAAACAGAAGAAAGATCAAGGTTTAGAAATCCTCGGGTTCCCATGTAACCAATTTGGCGCTCAAGAACCAGGAAGCGAAGCCGAAATTCAAAACTTCTGTACCGCTAATTTCGGCGTTGAATTCCCAATGTTTAGCAAAATTGATGTCAACGGTGATAACCGCCATCCTTTATACCAACAGTTACTTAGCGAGATTCCGGAGCGTACCTTCGCCCCAGATAGCGGCTTTGTGGAAAAATTGAAAGGTCACGGTATTGAAGGCAAAGAAGGCGATATCCTTTGGAACTTTGAGAAGTTCTTAATCAATAAACAAGGCCAAGTCGTTGGTCACTTTGCTCCTGACATGACACCGGATCACCCAATCTTACAGCAAGCGATCGATAAAGCTTTAGTCGAATAGTCTAGGCACTCAAAGCCAGTCAACGCCGCACTCGCGGCGTTTTTATTTCGCCACTCTTTCCCCAACGCCTTACACCGTATTGCACAAGCTTCTGGCTTGATTCTAAACATTCATATTCGGCTAACAAATCCTTATCAACCTCACAAATTTGTTTTACTTGTCGAATAAAAACGAGATAATCGTCACACTATCAACCCCAAACTAACGATTGAGTTTTATGACGCAACCTACTTCTGCGCCTGATAACGCACCGCGCAGTGTCCAATATTGGCGAGTCTTTGCCTTAGGTTTCAGCGCCTTTATTTTTAACACCACTGAATTTGTGCCTGTCGGTTTGCTTTCTGACATTGCACGCGACTTCGATATTCGCCCGGCATCTGCCGGTTGGATGTTGACCATCTACGCTTGGATCGTAGCATCGATGTCACTACCGATGATGATGCTCACCAGCAAAATTGAACGCAAAACCTTGCTGATCGGCGTATTCACTCTATTTATCGTCAGCCATATTTTTTCGGTGTTTGCATGGAGCTTTGAATCTCTCATTGCCAGTCGAATCGGTATCGCTTTTGCGCATGCGGTGTTTTGGTCAATAACGGCTTCCATTGCGATTCGCGTTGCCCCTCCTGGCAAAAAGACACTCGCTCTCAGTGTGCTCGCTACCGGAACCTCATTAGCGATGGTCATGGGTGTGCCACTTGGTCGTATCATCGGACAGTGGGCGGGTTGGCGAATGACCTTTGCAGTCATCGGAGTCTGTGCATTATTGGTCATGTTGACCTTGATGCGGTTACTGCCACGCCTACCGAGTTTGTTTAGCGGGACCACCAAAAAACTGCCAGAACTCCTAAAAAATCCAGCGCTAATGGGAATGTATTTCTTTATCTTTGCCGTATTTAGTGCTCACTATACGGGTTACAGTTATATCGAACCGTTTATGAAACAAGTTGGGTCGGCGAGCGAAAGCTTCACGACACTGCTGCTTTTACTGTTTGGCGGCGCAGGGATTATTGGATCAATCATTTTCGGCACTTGGGGAGAGAAAGCTAATTCGAAGCTATTGCTCTCTGGTACCACCGTCATGAGCATATGTATGGCGCTGATGCTGAGTGTGGTCCACATCAAGTGGGCAACCATTGGTGTCGTCTTGGTATGGGGAACCGCATTGATGCTCATTACCTTAGCCATGCAAGCGAAAGTGCTTAACATTGATACCAATGCCTCTGACATGATTATGTCCATGTTCTCCGGCATCATTAACTTAGGGATAGGTGCTGGCGCACTCATTGGTAGCCAGGTCATTCATCTTCGATCTCTGCATGAAGTCACGTACGCTGGCGCATTGATCGGTGTATTCGCGTTAGTGTGGATTGGTGGGTTACTTGGGCGTTATCGCCATATTCGCTAAATCCAACGATACAAAATAGAAATAAAAAAGTCGCTCATCATGAGCGACTTTTTTACGTTTAGGCTATCATGATTCGCGATATGGCTGGGTTGACTCTCTAGCCACCAGCGAACCAACATAGCGATAGTGCACAGGTTCAGAGCTGCATTTGTTTCCAACATGAATAGCAAGACGCACGGCGTCGTCCGTCAATTGCTCAATAGGCAGTGAGACGCTGGACAAGCTGGGAATGGCGTATGCCGCCGCAGGCTCGTTATCAATGCCAATCACCGAAACATCTTTTGGTACGTTCAATCCGTGGTCATGTAAAGCACGAATTGCCCCAATCGCCATATCATCATTACAGGCAAATAAGGCACTGAACTCAACGCCAGCCGCGATCAATTGCTTGGCCGCTTCATAACCTGTTTCTAACGTATTCTCACCCTCAGCAACCCAGTGTGGTTGGTAAGGTAACCCATATTTTTCTAACGTTTTCTGATAACTTTGAAAACGTATCTGTCCAGTTTCACTTTCCATTGGCGAGGTAATACAGGCGATGCGTTGGTGTCCAAGCTGGCACAAATGCTCAACCGCAGTGTCTGCCAATTGTTGTTGGTCAAGGCCAAAACTGTGGAGTTGTTCACTATCGAGCAAGCGATTCAGAATAATCAGCGGAACCTCATAGCGCTCCTGCAGCGTTACCAACGCCTGTTGCGTAAGATGTCGACTGTAAACAATAATGGCATCACAGCGTTGATTAACTAGGGTATCCAGCGCTTCACGTTCGCCGTCAGCGCTATTTTTACTATTCACAACCAGCAGTTTTTTTTGCGCTTGCTGCGCCCCTAACTCGGCACAATGCAAAACAGAACCAAAATAATTACTGCGGAAATTAGGTAATAGTAAGCCGATGGCGTTGGATGTATTGGTCGCTAGGGCTTGAGCCAAGGTATTGGGCTGATAACCCAGTTCTTCCATCGCGGCAAGCACCGAATTACGGGTTGATTCTTTCACTTGACCCGTTTGATTGATCACTCGTGAGACAGTGGCTTTAGATACCCCTGCTAGCTTGCATACATCTTTAATATTGGCCATCGATACTCCTGATTTATCGCCGCCCTACCGGCATGGTAAGAGGGCAATTTTAACGGATATGCGGTACATTATGAACCGCTAATATGTAGCTATCGGTTACAAGGTCTCGCCATTGGTTGCTATGACATTTTGATACCAGTAGAAACTTTTCTTCTTAGAGCGTTGTAACGTGCCGCTGCCATCATTGTGTTTATCGACGTAGATGAATCCATAGCGCTTTTTATACTCACCCGTGGTAAAAGAGACACAGTCAATACAGCCCCATGGGGTATAACCTAAGACATTGACGCCATCAATGGCCACCGCTTGCTGCACCGCTTTAATATGCGCCGCCAAATAATCAATGCGGTAATCATCATTGATTGAACCATCGGCTTGCACTTCATCAACCGCACCTAAGCCGTTTTCAACAATAAAGATTGGCTTTTGGTAACGCTCGTAAAGCTCAGAAAGTGCATAACGTAGGCCGTCAGGATCAATCTGCCAACCCCAATCCGATGCAGGAAGATAAGGATTAAGACGACTGCCCTCAAACAATGACGTTGTTTCGCCCTGATCGTCAGGCTCGTTCGTCACGATATTGGTCATGTAGTAGCTGATAGCTAAGTAATCCGCACAGCCTTGACGCAAAATCTCATCATCGCCCGGCTGCATGTCAACATGAATACCCTTGCGTTGCCATTCTTTAAGCAAATAACTTGGGTAATAGCCACGAACTTGCACGTCACTAAATAAGTATTTCTCGCGCATCAGTTCTTGTGCCAGCAGCATATCTTGTGGGCGGCAAG
The DNA here is from genome assembly GCF_053903115.1 of Vibrio sp. AK197. NCBI lineage: Bacteria > Pseudomonadati > Pseudomonadota > Gammaproteobacteria > Vibrionales > Vibrionaceae > Vibrio > Vibrio sp. AK197. The sequence goes on along the minus strand of NZ_CP096429.1, from coordinate 38,531 downwards.
TGGCTGGATAAAGCGGCATCATGTGAATCATGCTACCAATTTGAAACTCTGGGTTAATTTGATGCCCAATGTTCACCACTTGCGCACTGGCAAGGAACTGATGGTGCAGAACCTGATACATCACCTGCTCTGGATTATCATGCTCGGCGTAAATCATGCCCGAATTACAGTAACCCCAGATTGGTAACTTCCAGTTACGCTGGTTATTGATTTCATTAAAGGTGATCCAGTATTTGACCTTGTTTTTGTAGCGTTCCATCACCGTTTGGCTGAATTTGACAAAAAAATCCACCAACTTACGGTTGGTCCAACTGCCATACTCGGTTACTAAGTGGTTCGGCATTTCAAAGTGAGATAACGTAATCACAGGTTCAATGCCGTATTTCAAAAGCTCATCAAACAAATCGTCGTAAAATTGGAGGCCCGCTTCGTTCGGCTCTGACTCATCACCATTAGGAAAAATACGAGTCCAGGCGATAGAAGTACGAAAACACTTAAATCCCATTTCAGCAAATAGTGCAACGTCCTCTTTATAACGGTGATAAAAGTCAACCGCTTCATGGTTGGGGTAGACTTTACCCGCTTGCACTCCATCGGTAATTTCACGAGGAACTTCGTGCTCACCTTTGGTCAGCACATCAACCACGCTAACGCCCTTTCCGCCTTGATCCCAGCCACCTTCTACTTGGTGCGCAGCGACAGCGCCGCCCCATAAGAAATCGTTAGGAAAACCTTGTTGAGACATAAATGCTCCCGTTATGTGTCGGTGTGTTAAGTAAAATAACTCAACCAGAGTGAATAATCTTAGTTGGTTTGGGGCAATTCTAAACCACTTAAAACAGAAATGTAACCGGTTCCCGAAACCGGTTACAAATTATTACCCTTTTTGCGAAGCATCAACCCTAATTTGGCGTCACTATAATTTAGAGGGTTGAGTCGGATTATTGCTGTCGTATACCCGTTTTACATGAATCAAACTAATGAGCTTAATGGTCGGCTTAGCTAAAAACTGCGCACTACCAATAATGAACAACCAAGTGCCCGCTTCCATGAGGCTGTCATAGAGGAAAAAGCAACTCCCAATAAGAAACCAAATTGCAATGAAGAAATCGTTCAGTGCACCAATCGCATCGTAGCGACGCTGAATCACCACATGTTCCTGACCAAAATCCAGTTCAAGTAATGCACTTTTCTGACTATTCATAAACCCTCTATCCACTGTGTTAAGTGTGACTAACCTTAACGTGCGCGGCTTAAACCATTCAACCATGTAAGCAAAAAACTCTTATTATTTCACTAATTTAAGAATCGATTTAAATTCTTCAGACAAGCAGTCACCCAACAACTCATATAAGCACATTTCGACACCAGTGATGCCGACACGCTGTTGATGGCACTTATTCAAAGTAAGAACGACATCATCTTCACTGCGCGATGAAACCGCATCACTCACGACTTCCACATAGTAACCAAGCTTGACCATACTTTGCGCCGTTTGATACACGCAAATATGCGCTTCAACACCACACACCAACCATGAACGGACATTGGCAGCTTTAACATAACTTAGAAATTCAGCGCTCGAACAAGCGTCAAAAGCGTGTTTGGAAATGGGTTGCTGATCAGACAATAACTTGGCAATAGAGGGAACCGTTGGCCCCAATTTGGTCGGAGCTTGTTCAAGCCAAAGGATAGGCATATTCAGAAGTTGAGCCCCCTTAATTAACATCTGTATTTTGTCGACTAACTGGCGGCTTTGTTGAACTTGCTCAACCAAGTTACCCTGCATATCCACCACCACTAGCCCAGTATTTCCCTTCACTAACATGTCGCCTCCAGAGACCAATTCACGTGCTAGTAAGTAAAGACGAGCAAAACGTCGGGCGCGACCATTGAGAGCAGATTTAGCATGATGCGCTGGAAATTGACCAAATCGCAGTGACGGTTAGAAAAATCCACGTCAATAGCAATTGGTGGTAAAACCTAAAATGAGATATTCGTACGGTTTAGTATCAAAAAAGTGTTAAATAGTGCGTAAGCTCATCATTTCCCTAATGATATTACTGTTCTTTTCTTAAGCGGATCACGGTTTAACCCACACCCGAAACTATAATGAAACCGCGTTTCTAATAAAAATATCCGACATTTCATAAAGGAAAATAACATGAACAAGTCTGTCATATGCGGGCTAGGGATAACTGCCATACTCTACTTTTCTTCTGCCGCCGCAACCCCCCTCTACGATGTCAAAGTCGCCCTTGATGGATCCGCTGACTATGCGTCCATTCAAAAGGCTATCGACAGTGCACCTGATAATGATCAGCCCTTTGTTATCTATATCCAAAATGGCACCTATCAAGAAAAACTGCACATAACTCGGCCAAATATTTATTTAATTGGTCAAGATCGCGATAAAACGGTGATTACTGCAACCACTGCCAATAGTATGCTTAAACCCGATGGTACTAAATTTGGCACGTTTGGTAGCCGTACGGTGAGTGTCGATGCCACTGACTTTAGCGCACGTTCATTAACCATAGAAAATGGCTTTGATTTCCCAGCAAACCAAGCCAAAGACGAAGATGATCCAACGCGACAAAGTGGCACTCAAGCGGTCGCCTTACTGGTTTCACATGGCGGCGACCGAGCACAGTTTAAAGACGTAAATGTACGCAGCTACCAAGATACGTTGTACCTACGCGCCGGACGCTCGTACTTTGATCAATCACGCATTAGTGGCACGGTTGACTTTATTTTTGGTCACGGCACAGGGCTAATTGAGAATAGCGAAATCATCGCTCGTTACCGTGACGACACTGACCCCGGTGACCCACTTGGATACATCACAGCACCAGCCACTAACATTGATTCTCCCTTTGGATTGGTATTTAAGCACTGCCGTCTGGTCAAAGAACGTAATGTGCCTAAAGGCAGTTATGGATTAGGCCGCCCATGGCACCCAACCACCACCTTTGACGATGGCCGCTACGCGGACCCCAATGCGATTGGTCACAGCGCGTTTATTAATTGCCAAATGGATAACCATATCTACGGCTGGGATCGCATGAGCGGTAAAGATATTAATGGCGATAAGATTTGGTTCTATCCAGAAGACTCACGTTTTTGGGAATACGCAAACCGAGGGGCTGGCGCGAAAATTACCGACCAACGCCCACAGCTTACTGATGCCGATGCGAGCGAATATACAACGCAAAATATCCTTTCAGGCTGGACTCCAACCATCTCTTTGGGTGAAAAAAGCAAACTGAGTGGACAAGTCACTCATCGCAGCATGGTCTTTCCAGCAACCGTCATGATCCGAGACAGTCTAGGTAAAATTACCACCACTCAAACCGACAGCAACGGCCAATATCAAGCCTCTATTGCCAGAATGACGCCGCCTATTTTGATCTCCGTTGATGATCATAGTGGCGAGTCGTGCTTGAAAAGTGATGTGAGACGCTCTGTGTGTGCCACTGCACTCGTTGCTGATATCAACAACAATCAAGTCACTCAAGCCAATGTAAACCCATTCAGTGATTTAGTGGTATCAAGTGTCGCTGCTTATGAAGGTATTAATGGTCCACAAGTTCTTGTGGCGCAGCCAACCCTGCCAGCACTTTCTCATCAGGCTTGGCAGCAAGCCAATGCCAACTTCAATCAAGCCTTTGAGGAAGTGGTTCAAGCCCATAACTTAGATGCGCAAAAAGCCTGGGATCCGGTCAGTTACACGGCCGAATATCAACCGGTTATGGACGAGTTGGCTTCGCAAGTCATTCACAACTTGGGGCATGATACAAAAACCGGCTTATTGGCGAAGACCTCACTGTTTGACTTAGCGTTTAAACCAATCATCAGCTTGGATACGGTCCCTCAATATGCGTTGACACCAAACCAATTGTCGACAACAGAAGATGCGGTGAAACAGGCCAAAACTCGCGTCTTTATCTTCGGTGATTCGACAGCATCCAACTACCCGCAAGACGTTTATCCTCGCATGGGCTGGGGCCAAGCTTTCGCCAATCAATTCACCAGCGATAAACTCCTAGTGGTCAACGCCGCTCAGTCAGGCCGAAGCTCAAGAGATTACATCAATGGTCGTTGGTTAAGCTATGCAGAACCTTTGGTTAAACGCGGGGATTATGTGTTTATCCAATTTAGCCACAATGATGAGAAATGTAATGGCGCCAAAGAAGGCCGAGGCCCATTAGATGTAGGCACCTTATGTACTTATCCAAACAGTGCAGAAGGAGAACCTCAGTATCCTGAAGGTCAGCCTGATTACTCACTGCAATATTCACTTGAACGCTATCTGAATTTTGCAGAGCAACACAAGTTACATCCCGTGATGCTCACGTCAGTACCGCGCGCAAAAACAGATGATAACCAACAAGGAACACCAATCACTGAGAAACAGCATATTACCAAGCAAAACTCAGATAATGGCTACTTGTTCGTTGGTGATTACACTGCGACCGTTCGCCAAACAGCTTCGGAGAATGATGTTCCATTGTTAGATATGCAAACCCGAGTCATTGATATGGCCAATGCAACGGCTGAGGGTGAGTGGAAAAACCTTTGGTTAGCCGTCGATCCTGAGCAATACCCTTATTACGAGGGACGTACAGGGTCACTGGACAAACCGGATGTTACTCATTTCCAAAAACATGGTGCAGAAACCGTTGCGGATCTTGTCTTTGAAGCGATCGGTGAAGAAGACGAATTAGCGAAACTGTATAAAGAGTTGCAAAAATCGTCTGCCAATTAATCTCTTCACTCTGAAGTGAGAGTCAACCTCTTCCATGCAGTGCGTGTTCAATCTACGCACTGCATGGATTATTCATCATTCACACGTTCGAAACGAATCACATAAAGCTGCTGGATTCCCGGGTAGATCTCTTGAATCACCGCCTTTAGTTGCGGCAAGGTCATATTCTCTTGCTGGGCATGCGCGTCGTTGAGCTGCGAAAATAAAATCGGCTCCACGGAAAGGATCCTCAGATAACAAAATACTCGCCCCGTTTCTAAAGTCGAAACCTCAACCACCGACTGCGGTTGGTAATCCTTTTCTTCGTGGTTACGTATGGTGATGGTTTTCACACCCGATACGATATCGTGCTCAAATCGTTCAAAAAACGTCATCGTCGTCAACAGCGTCATACTTAGGTTCCTAGCTAGGTTTAAGTTGCTCAGACTAGAGCTTTTCTCATTGCAATACAAACCATGCTAAAGATCAGCCAGTCCTTGGCTTTTCCAACCCAAACTGTGAGAAAAAATCTCAACCAATAGATAAGGTTAAATTTCATGATAATTCTGTTATTTTCAATGAAATTAGATGAATATTTTGCATTAAATTCGTTTAGCCAGCGTTAATGACCAACAATAAATGGTGATCAAGATCACATTAGAACACTGATTAAGCGGTTTTGTTTTCTCGTTTCACGCGACCCCTGATAACCTCCTGCACGCTTCGCAATGACCGCGAAGTGAAAACTATAAGGAGTGTTCAAAATGAATACCAAAAAGCCAATGTCACTAACCACACGCGTTATTATCGGTATGGTTACCGGCATTTTAACTGGTTTCGTCATTCGAACCTTATTTGCCGACAACGGATTTATTGATGCCTATATCGTCAACGGATTGTTTGACGTAGGCGGAAAGATTTTTATCGCTAGCTTAAAAATGCTCGTGGTGCCGCTGATTTTTGTTTCATTAGTATGTGGCGTGAGCTCGCTAAAAGACATGTCCACTTTGGGCCGCATGGGCGGTAAAACGCTGGCGTTTTATATTACAACAACTGCCGTTGCGATCACGCTTGCATTAACCATGGGTACGCTATTCGAACCCGGAGCCGGTGCAGATTTGACCGCGGCCAGTACGTTTCAATCCGCTGAAGCACCGTCTTTGGGCCAAGTGTTAGTAAACATGTTCCCAACGAACCCAATCAATGCGATGGCAGAAGGCAAGACACTACAAGTTTTAGTGTTTGCGATTCTATTCGGCGTCGCAGTCAGCGCAGCTGGAAAGTCTGGTGAGCGTATCGCTAACCTGTTTTCAGATCTAAATGAAGTGCTGATGAAACTGGTTGCGATGTTGATGTATGTTGCTCCATTTGGTGTCTTCTTCTTGATGGCTAAACTGTTCACTGGCCTTGGATTAAGCGCCATCACCAATTTGGCCGAATACTTCTTGGTGCTTTCAGGAACGCTCATTCTGCACGGCTTGTTCACCTACGGCATCATGTTCAAACTGTTTACTGGTCTCAACCCACTGACCTTTTTCCGTAAGATGGAAGATGCGGTGATGTTTGCCTTCTCAACAGCATCATCAAATGCAACCATCCCGGTTTCGATGGAAACTGCGAAAAATCGTATGGGTGTGGATAATAAAATCGCTTCGTTCACTATTCCGCTTGGCGCTACCGTCAACATGGACGGAACCGCCATCATGCAAGGCGTGGCGACGGCGTTTATCGCGCAGGCCTTTAACATCGACTTATCAATGGGTGACTACCTTGCTGTTATTTTAACCGCAACTCTCGCATCGATTGGTACCGCTGGTGTTCCTGGTGTTGGTCTGGTTATGCTGGCAATGGTACTGAACCAAGTTGGTCTTCCACTTGAAGGTATCGCGCTGATCATGGGCGTTGACCGTCTACTGGATATGATTCGCACGGCGGTAAATATCACGGGTGACAACTGTGTATCCGTGATCGTGGCAAAATCAGAAGGTGCGCTTGACGAAGCGCGTTTTCAAGATCCAAATGCCGGACACAAAGAAGAAGAAATTGTGCTGGCGAAACATGACGCCTAAGCAAATCTCATTGTTTACACTGTAAACCTAACGCCTCGATCCATTCGAGGCGTTTTTTATTGCTGCTTGCAAATAAAGTCGTTAATTCAACGAGATCCAACCCATCTCACACCAGACATAAAATGCGCTTCATACACTGATTGAGCCCTAAGCCGATTCAGGAGTATTTGCCATGCCCTTTTCCTCGCAGCGTTCAACATTACTGCTCCTGTTTTTGCTGGTACCGAGTACAGTATTTGCCGCCAATGAGGCGTCGCTTGATCTTACCCAAAGCCCCTCAGGCTATCTATGTGTCATGATTTTTCTGATTGCCTACTTACTGGTCACGATGGAAGAGCACTTACAGCTAAGAAAATCCAAGCCGGTGTTATTAGCCGCAGGGCTCATTTGGGCCATCATTGGCTTTACGTTCCAGGCGCAGGGAAATATTGAGCTTGCGGAACATGCACTCAAAGATAATTTACTTGAGTATGCCGAACTGCTGCTATTTTTACTGGTAGCGATGACTTACATCAGCGCCATGGAAGAGCGTCGATTATTTGATGCACTGCAGGCATGGATGATTGGTAAAGGCTTTCATTTTCGCTCACTGTTTTGGTTAACGGGCGCTTTGGCCTTTTTTATTTCGCCGATTGCCGATAACCTCACTACCGCACTTTTGATGTGCGCAGTGGTGATGAAAGTCGCGGGTGATAACCCAAAATTTATTAATATTGCTTGTATTAATATTGTGGTCGCAGCCAACGCTGGCGGTGCATTCAGCCCCTTTGGCGATATTACCACGCTGATGGTATGGCAAGCGGGTCATGTCCCTTTCTCTGGCTTTATGCCCCTATTTGTGCCGTCTGTCGTCAACTATTTGGTGCCTGCGTTTATCATGTCGCTGTTTATTCCTAATGCCAAACCACGCGTCGAACATAATCATGTGGAATTAAAACGTGGGGCGCGGCGCATCGTCGGATTATTTCTATTAACTATCGTCACCGCCGTTGCTTTTCACGCTCTACTGCATTTCCCTCCCGTCATGGGCATGATGATGGGCTTAGCTTATCTGCAATTTTTTGGCTACTACCTACGTAAAACGCTAAGTCGCTCACTGGCTCGAAAGAAAGCACTAGCGATCGCCAATGGTGATGAGAATGCGCTACGCCGTCTCGGTTCTGTGGTGCCATTTGACGTTTTCCGCCGTATATCCCATGCGGAGTGGGATACGCTGCTGTTCTTTTATGGTGTTGTCATGAGTGTCGGCGGTTTAAGTTTGCTTGGGTACCTATCGCTTATCTCTAATTTGATGTACTTGCAATGGAACCCGATATGGGCAAATACCATGGTGGGCGTACTGTCGGCGATCGTGGATAATATTCCGGTCATGTTTGCCGTTCTGACCATGGAACCCAATATGGCGCTTGGCAACTGGCTCCTCGTGACGTTGACAGCAGGAATTGGCGGCAGCTTATTGTCTATCGGCTCGGCAGCCGGCGTCGCTTTAATGGGCGCATCAAAAGGCAATTATACCTTTATGGGGCATCTGCGATGGGCGCCTGTCATCGCCATCGGTTATGTGGTCGCGATTGGTGTTCATCTTATGCTGAATGCCCACCTATTTGGTTGATCATTAAGTGTTTCAAGCGATGTGAATACTTACTATGTGATTGAGTTAAATAACCTTATTGTGCCAAATAGCCTTCAAGCCGAAGCAACTGCTGCTTGCGGTCAACGCCACCAGCATAACCAGTGAGTTTGCCATTTTTTCCAATCACTCGATGGCAAGGCACAATCACTGATAACGGATTTTTGCCGTTAGCTAGACCAACCGCTCGTACCGCTTTCGGATTACCGATAGCCTGTGCTAATTGCTGATAGCTCCATACGTGTCCGTACGGAATGGTGGTTAATGCTTGCCAAACTTGTTGCTGAAATGGTGTCCCTTTGGCAGCAAGTGGCAGTTCAAAAACACGGCGTTGTCCCAAAAAATATTGTTCGAGTTGACGTCTAGCCTCTCGCAATACAGTATGTTCGGGATCGTGCTTACCGAGTTGTTCAGGCTGGGTCGTATGCACTTCAAACCAAGCGCCAAGTAGCCCTTGGTGATTCGCTTGTAGCGTAATATCACCAAGCACGCTTGGCATCGAACAATAAGCATTCATTGGCTGTGACTCCAAAGATGAAACGTAGCGTAGCTGCCCCAAGGTGAGGCACTGTTTGGATTTAAATCTGGGAATAAAGCATTCATTTTTTTGACAATCAGGTCGCCATCTAAAAAACGGTTCGGATCAGACAACCCACGTAAAGCAGCATAATTAACCGTCCAAGGACCGATGCCTTTTAGCGCTATCCAGGCATCCAAATCGTCTTTTTCGTCCGTCAGACACAAATTAGCAAAGCGTACTAACGTCTGCTTACGACTCAAAGGTATCGGCAGAAAACTCAAATCTGACGTCGCCAACTGCTGCGCTGACGGAAAGCGGACGGCCTCTTCCGTGCCAGCAACGCCAGCGACCAATCGATTAAGCTGGGTAATGGCACCTTTAACTGAAACTTGCTGGCCCAAGATAGCACGAATACCTGCCTCCCATGCATTCCAGACCCCGGGAATGCGAATACCAGAATACTGCACTAAGCCAGGAGCCACTCGATTAAGATGCTGCTCAACGGCATTAATATCGGTATTCAAATCAAACATCACTCGTAGGCGACTCACCAGTGCTTTGAGTTGGCGAATGTCATCCAGCTCAAATTCTATTGTCAGAGCTTGCTGGCTCTGGCGCCGAGCAGAAAACCAGCCAAGACTGCCATCGATATCAACGTAGCGTTGGTAATAATCCGTTCCCACATTTTCGATACCGCGAATCGCACGTAGCGCGTAAAAACCACACATTCTTTGCCAATCTAACGGGCCATGAAAACTCAGGTCAATTCTATTCTCAACCTGAACGGGGGCTCGCCGCCGTACCTGGCTTGGACTCAATTGCAGCCCTTTTGCGAAAGCATCATTAAAGCGGCGCGTGCTATTAAAACCGCTGGCGTAAGCAATATCCGTTACACTCATCGAACTTGAAAACAGTAGCTGTTTCGCGAACATCAGTTGATGGTATTGGGCATAGCGCTTAGGTGACATTGATAGGTAGCGCTCAAATAGTTGGCGTAAATAACGGGCGCTGATGCCAAGCCGCTGAGCTAAAGCATCTACTGAACCGCCGCTGAGCGCCCCTTGTTCAATAAGCGTAATGGCCCGCTGAAAGGTCGTTTCCGTCCCTTTCCAGGCCCAAGAGCCCGGCGCGCTGTCAGGACGACAACGCAAGCAAGGCCGATAACCGGCTTCAAGCGCTTCTGCTTGATCGATAAAGTACTCGACGTTTTGCTCTTTGGGTAAATTGGCTGGGCATATTGGCCGACAGAAAATACCCGTGGTTTTCACCGCAACATAGAAACGGCCATCAAAGCGCGAATCTCTCGCAAGACGAGCATGATGACAATCTTGTTCTGTTAACGGGCTAGCAGCACCTAAGGCCATAAAACTTATCCAAACTTACATTTGCTCTCAGTGTAGCGAGATCAACATCAATGACTAGCCATTTTCGGAGGTCAAAGTCGACAAAATAGAAAACAAATTTGGATGTTTCAGAGTTAATACACTAGATTTAATCTCAGTATAATAAGACAGGACGTTGGCATGAAACTTCACTCTTGCACTATAGTGCTAAAAAACCATCATGTATTGACACTCGACTCTGTGGAGCAATCCCTCGGCGTACTCGAACAATATAGCCAAAATCATATTGAAAAGGTGACGATTGACGCCCTTGATGGCCAGCAATTGCATAGCTATCAGCTCTCTTTTGAAGAGTCGCTAGAAAGCTTGATGAACTTGTAAAAACGCCCCTAACTCTGAGGCCGTGTCCATCGTGATAACACGATCACGGCCTTTTCTATTCTAAAACTTCGAACATCTCGCTCAATGTCTTGGTATGTCTTTATGACTCAAACTTAACTAAAGTATTTCGACTTTGTTTCCATCCATTTTTTATGAGGCAATAATGTCCAATACGTTAGTTCTTAAATCCAGCATTCTTGGCGAACACTCAAGTTCAAACCAATTAATCGACCAAGTTTTTCAAGCAAACAGCAACACCACAGTACGTGACCTTGCTGTTGATACCCTTCCTATTCTGGATTTAAACGTTGCCAGTGCGTTGCGTGGCTCAGAAGACGAACTGAATGATGAACAAAAAGCATTGCTCACACTTTCAAACCAACTCGTTGCAGAACTAAAAGCCGCAGATACTCTGGTTATCGGTGCGCCAATGTATAACTTCATGATTCCAACTCAGCTCAAAAACTGGATTGATTTGATTACTCGCGCGGGAGTTACCTTCACTTATACTGAAAACGGCCCGCTAGGTTTGGTGGAAAATACCAAAGCCATCATTGTCACCACACGTGGCGGTATCCATAAAGATACCGATCGTGACGCGATTCATGGTTATCTAAAAACCCTACTTGGTTTTATTGGCATCACTGACGTCGAGTTTGTCTTTGCAGAAGCCCTAAACATGGGTGACGAACCTGCGGATCTTGCTCGCAAAGCAGCGCAACAAGAGCTAGCAGCTCTGATTTAAAAGCCATGCTTTTAAACAACTCAGATACAATAAAAAAGAGCCTTAATGGCTCTTTTTTATTGCTCAATTTTTTTGTTCAAGTCATCCATATAATATTATAAAAACTTTGGAATCAGGTTCAAAATACCTAGGCCTAACCTTTATCAAACCTAGTTATTCAGTCATTTAAGTGCCCATTTGGACAATAAAACCACGAAACATTATCATTCGAATTTTTTGAACAACTATATCAATATCGATAGCTGTTTCTTGTCCATCGAGAGAACTAAACTTATTTTAAATCATGAACGGTATCGTCCAGTTCGACATCAGATATTCATTTTATTGAGGTAAGTACAATGAACGCTCTAATCAAAAAAATCACCACATCAACGGCTGGCTTTGCCCCTTTGGCTTTACGTATTCCGGCTGGCATCATCTTTATGGCTCACGGTTCTCAAAAACTATTCGGTTGGTTTGGTGGCTACGGCCTTGAAGGAACAGGTCAATGGATGGCGTCTATCGGTATCGAACCAGGCGTTCTGATGGCTGGTCTTGCAGGTAGTGGTGAGTTCTTTGGTGGTCTATTGTTGCTTATCGGTTTATTGACACGCCCAGCGGCAGTTGTAACAGCGTTTACTATGCTGGTGGCCATTCTCTCTGTACACATCTCAAATGGCCTATTTATGTCAAATAACGGCTACGAATATGCTCTTGCGCTGTTAGCAATCAGCGTATCGCTTGCATTTTCTGGCGCGGGTAAAGTTTCTGCTGACGAAATCATCAGCCGTAAATAACCCAACAAGATAAAAACGAATAAAAAGCCTCGACATATTGCCGAGGCTTTTTTATTCGTCTTATTTAACGTTAATCAATTAACTAGTTTGTTTCTGCTAATTTTTGCAAGCTGTACGCTGTCAGCGGATCGATATCTTTCACTAATTCTTCAACCTGCTTAATTGCCTCGACAGAGGTACTTGCTTTGCGATAACTCAAATAGATCGGCCTACTCCAATCTTCCACACCATCAACTTGATGCAACTGCCCACGGCGAATAAACGGTTCAACCAGAGAGATAGGTAAATAAGCACTGCCCCCCTTTTCGAGAATAAAATCAAGCGCGATACGGGCTGTAGAGGTACGTAAATAAGGTGCAGGGACTTTCGGATGCCTCTCGGCGTATTCCGAAGAAAAGCGCGTGCCCCAGTCAACATACACGTATTGTTGTTCAAACACAGAGTCAACATCAGTGGGCTTAGTGGAAACTAACGTCAACACCGTATCCGCCACCTTTTTACAATGCAATTCATCTGCTTTGATCTGGTCAAACGCAAACGCCATGTCCAGCGTGCGCTCTTGCAAGCTGCGAATCAGCGATTCTCGGCTCATGACTTCTGCCATAAAGCCATAACCACTAAACGCGCTGGTAACAACGCTTAAACAGTTTTGCAGGTAGGAATCCCATACATTCGGTGTGCCACCCATGGTTAACTGCAGGGCTTTGCCGTTTTCCATCGACAACTCAAACTTTGCCTGCTGTAAGGTCGTGACCATCACTTCAGCGTAACTAACAAGACGCTCACCTGACGATGTGAGCTTGATATTGTTTCTATCGCGTAGAAAAAGCTGAGTATCAAAGTAGCTCTCAAGCTGCTTAATTCGGGCGCTCACTGCCGCTTGGGTTATATACAAATTTTCTGCAGCTCGACCAAAATGGCGAACTTTCGCTAACTCTAAGAATGTTCTGAAGACTTTTACGTCCATTCCCTTTTTTCCTTGGCCATAAAACCGTCATAACAATAAGCAACAATTATCATGACGATAAAAAAAATTTGTTTTTCTTTTGTCGAATTTACGCCTAATTTTCGCAATGAATCATTTATACAGATATAGAGGCTGTGACATGTCTGACTTAGAATTTCGTCCAGGCAAAAAACGATTTTACGACAATGTAAAATTCCCAAGAGGTTTTGCAAAGTCAGGGGATTTCACTCTTAACGAAGAGGAAATTCTCGTTACTTATGGTGATACTATGCTGGCTCTAGAGTCTGGTCAACTTGAACCCGACAATAGCGAAGAAAAGCATTTTATTAAAGTGGTTGAAAACCCGGGTAAAGCGAAAACCAAACTGGAAAGAACTTGGTTGAAGTACACACAACTGGCTCGTGGTCGCAAGCGTTTTCATACCTTAAACGGTCGCAGTAAACCAGACGCGAGCGAAGATTACTCAGAGGACGAAAGCCTAGTCGAAGAAGACTAACCCAACCTCGAAAATGATTTGAGTGTCGAGCCACACGCTCGACACTTTATTGATATTCAAGCCGCTTTGCGATAATTCGCTGAAAAAGCGGCTTGGTTACTCTTGGTCTTGTTTGGCTAAAGCCGCGACTTTTTTTACAAACTCTTCTTTGAGCCTTTCTTGTTCATAATCAAGGTGATATGTGTTGTGGAACCCCAACTTCAACTCCACACCATTACCTTTCATATACACGGTATAACCATCATAATCCGATAGCGCTTCAATTCCCTCATAACGTTTACCATGCTCAGTGGGAGTGCCATATTTCATGACCTTCTCATAAGCCAGTAATACTTTGGTCGGTTCGAGATCATTTTTCATTTTCACTCCTCATCAATGATGAAAAAATCATTTAAAGTATTGAGCATACAATCAGTTTTTGCCACATAGTGCAACCAAATCAACAACCAATTTACACAATGTTAACGCATAAGACGTGGAGTGATAGATCCCAAGTTGCAGGCTAATGATGATAAGAAGATCATCGGTCATAAAAGCAAAAGGAGCCTTGAAGGCTCCTTTTTAACGCTGAGGTTCGGATGGAAAGGGAGATTAACCTTTCGCTGTCGCTTGTTTTTTTACTTCCGTGACCGGCTTGGTCGGCGCTTTCACGTTATTCGTAGACTCTTTGCTTGAGTTTACGGGTGCTGAAGAATTCGAAGGTGTCGCAGCAGCGGCCGGTTTGAGATCCACCACATGTTCCGGCGCCTTGTCTTTAGACTTTGCCGGATGGGTTACACCATTAAATTTACCGCCTTGCTCAATGCTAAGATCGTCGGTGTAAATCGTCCCACTCACGCGACCCTTGGCTAAGATCTCAATCTTATCTGCACTGCAATTGCCTTCAAAAATGCCGTTGATCACAACTTTTGAAGCAAAAATATCACCTTTCACCTGGCCCGATTCACTGACCACTAATGTCTTACTGACGTGGATCTGTCCGTCAATAATACCGTCAATCTGAATATCGCTTTCGAGCTTTAGCTCCCCGGTGACAAAGCAACCTTTTGTGATGAGAGTTGTAGCTGATTGCTGACTCGTAACTCCACCTTGTCTACTAAAGATTCCCATCGGATACCTCTTACGCTACTAAATATTGATTCAAAGTCATTGACGCCCCAGTTAATGAACGGCTTGGGGTCTAACGCTCTACCTACAAAGCGAATCTCGTAATGAAGGTGCGGACCAGAGGACAAGCCACTGTTACCGGAATACGCTATAAGATCGCCTTTTTTAACAAACTCTCCTGTCTGCACTTTAAACTTACTAAGGTGCAGAAAGGAGCTGGAAAAACCGTATGAGTGCTGAACTCGTAGGAAGTTACCAGAACCTTTATTACTTGGTCTAACTACTTCTACCACACCATCTGCAGGGGCATATACTGGCGTACCAATATTGACTGCAAAATCTTGACCTCGGTGCATTTTCCGCTTACCAGTTACCGGATGGATACGAGACCCATATCCAGACGACGTGCGCGCATTGACAACCGGTGGCCCACTTGGAATCTGAGTTAACATTTGCATACGAACCGAGGAGGTAATGGCAGCGGTATCGAGACGCGTCTCTAAACGGCTTTCCCCTTCGGTATCTTCCATCCCAAGTACCTTTTCCAATTCTCCGAGACGATCCGACACTAAGTTGATCCTCTCTTCGCGCTCCAGCAGATCACTTTCCAAATTGAGCTTGAGATCGCGAAGTGATCCTAACTCTTCGGTCAGCGTGGAGGACTTACGTTCCAACTCATGCTGCTTAAGTTTAGCAAAGTCCACTTCGTCTTTAAGATAATAGATGGTACCGCCAGTTGTACAGATTGCTGCAAACGTAAGAATACCAGCGCCTTTAAGGCACTTGCGAAGCATTTTGCTTACATGAAAGTGTCTCGTGCCACTAATGGACGAAACGGAAATAACGAGCGTTTCTTTCATTTAATTCTTTAGTTCAGCTAAACCACTAAAGCGGATACTATCAAGAAAAGCCGTAAACGCTAGCTTTTCGTAGTACTATTTACCGCATAAAGTGGATCAAGCTCTCAATCAAAAAAAGGGAGGCTTGAAGCCTCCCTTTGATCCTTAATATTGCTAATTTTTGGTCGTTACGCCCAAAATGTCATAGCGATGAAGGTCAATACCACACCACAAACTAAATTTAATACTAGCCCGACTCTCAGCATTTCACTCTGCTTAATATGCCCCGAGCCAAAAACAATCGCATTGGGTGGTGTGGCCACTGGCAACATAAACGCACAAGATGCCGCTACAGCAATTAATACCGATAACACCACAGGAGATAACCCAAACGCTTCGGCCACCGTCGCAAACACAGGAATCAGCAAGGCTGCGCTTGCGGTGTTACTGGCGAACTCGGTCAGAAATACCACGAAAAAGGCGATCACCGCGATGATCAAAATTAAACCGAAATGCGCAATTAAATCACTCAGCATGTTTGCCAAGAAGAGACTTGTACCGGTCTCTTTCAGGACGTTGCTTAAGCAAATACCACCACCAAACAGCAGCAATACACCCCAGTCCGCGGTTTTCTCGATATCTTTCCAATGCACCACTCGAGCAAAACTAACTGCAATGATCGCCCCCAGTGCAATCAAGGTATCGAACTTGGCATAGCCGCCGATCATAGCGTTGATCGGTTTGCTGAATATCCAAAGAAAGACGGTAAGCGAGAAAATAGCCAAAGTCACCACTTTCCCTTTATCCCAATCGACCGCCTCTCGATTCAATTCGAATTTGCCGTTTAAGTCGGGTTTGACGAGCAAAAACAGCACCACCAGTGCGACAGGCAACATAATCAATGTCGTCGGAATACCAAACGACATCCAATCGGTAAAGGTTAGCCCAACTTCCGCTGCCGCTATGGCATTCGGAGGGCTGCCGACCATCGTCGCGATACCACCAATACTGGCACTGTAAGCAATACCAAGTAACACAAAGACATAAGTTTTATGCCCACTCTCTTCATTGACTTTACTCAAAACCCCTAACACCAAGGGCAACATCATTGCCGTTGTCGCGGTATTACTTATCCACATGGATAGAAAGGCCGTCACACCAAACAACATGAAAACCGCGACACTCATCTTACCTTGAGCCATCAACAGCACTTTGTCGGCAATGACGCGATCAAGACCTTGCTTATGCATCGCGGCCGCTAAGGCGAAGCCCCCCAAAAACAGAAAAATAATCGAATTGGCAAAGTTGTTAAGTGCGGTTTGAGTATCAAACACGCCGAGGGCAACCGCCAGCACCGGGACCAATATCGCAGTCACGGTAACGTGCAGAGCCTCGGTCAGCCATAAAACCGCCACAAAGACGAGTATGCTCAGTCCAAGTACGACATTAGAGTCAAATGGGAGAGTAAAATAGAGGATTAAAAACAGCATGATATCCGCAAGGACAATCAAACTGTTACGGTGAAAAAACCATTCTCGGGTGTTCGTGGGCAAAGGGACACTATCGTTTCTATTCATTATTATGCTTCCTTGTAGGGGCTGTGTAGCAACGATATGATCCCACATGTTGTCACTCACCGATAATAATCATTGCAATTTTGTTACCCTTATCATAAACATGGATATAAAATTAACACACTGATAACAATGGAATTATTAAACTAATCTATCGAATGATATCCGATATAAACCCAAGAATTACTCTTGAGCTAATACGTTAAACGCTTGCATAACGAAATCGCTTTTCATGATTCGTCCATGTCCTTGTCCTTGCGTTGCAATCAAGGTGACGTTATCGATTTCATTGGCCGCTTTTTGCGACACAGCGAAACGCGCAAACTTATCATCCTGATCATGAACGATAAATGTGCGGCTCGTGCGGTTACATAGCTTGGTATAAGGGTCAATGGAGTGCAGCGGATAGTGATATTCCTTTTCTAACTCCAGCGCCACGGCATTAAATAGCTTCATTGAATAACCTGAACGCTTCAAACTCGAAAACAGGTTGTCTAAGTAATCCAGTACTGGCGCAATCAGTAACATGGGGCAATTCAGTAATTTTTGATGATGACATTCCAGTGCCGCTGCCGTTCCCATGCTGTGTCCAATAATGCCCGCCACATCACCGCAGTTATCGAGCACAGCTTCAAGCCCACGAACGAAACCTGGAATATGCCCATAGACGCCTTCACTCTCCCCGTGGGCAGGGTGATCATAAGCCAGTGCGGTATACCCCTGACTCGCAATATGTTCCATCAACGGCATAAATTGATTTGCCGTGCCCGACCAGCCATGCGTCAGTACCCAAACCGGGCCTTCGCCTAACTGATAGGTTTGCAGTGTCCCCTCTGATGTCTTGAGCTCACGTTTAATCAACCCTTGAGGCTGTGCATTTTTCGGTTTACTTCTTACTGGGGTTAACAGCAGCTTTCTGGCTAAGTTTTCTGCATGCTTCGGAGCAACAGCATGATGTAAGCGAGTGCTTACACTAACTAAACTGCGCTTAAAACTGAACTTGTTCGAAGTATTAAAATAAATTTTGTCACTCATGGTGATTTCCTAAGCCGAAGGTTATAAAAAGAACGGTCGTGCTTTTTTGACCCAAATAAAAAGGCGAATGTGTTCGCCCTGTGATTAGCCAGTCACTTTCCAACTGGCAAGTAAACGCTCGACACCTTGCCAAAAATGGATATCGCTCTGCTGTTTTCCTTGAATCGAATAAAACAGATGAGCACTTAAGTAGAGACCATAAAGTTCGAATGCAGCCTGACGAGCATCCAGCTGTGAACAAAATTCACCTTGCTGCTGACCTTTTTCTATCTGAATCACTAAATAATCAATCCAAGTTGCGATGATTTTCTTAAGCCCTTGCTGCGCTGGGCCAAGTTCACCATGCATTTCTTTCCAAGCATCGAGAAACATGCAACTGCCTTGAAATGAGTCATTCCAGCTTAGCCAGTTTTCCAGCAACGCTTTTAATTTGAGTTCAATACGCTGATCACTCAATTCACGAGCAGGCTCAATCACGCGAAGAGCAAATACCTGATGAGCATGATCCAACAGTGCGACTTGAAGGTTTTGTTTGGAATTAAAATGCGCAAACAGACCACTTTTGGACAGCCCACAATGTTTAGCAAGGCTACCTATGGTCAAGCTCTCTAAGCCGTTAACACTCGCTAATTCAAACGCTTGAGCCAAGATATACTCGCGAGTCATACGCCCTTTACTCATTGATATTCTCTATGAATCATTGACCAGTCATTATTAGCACGACCGTTCTTTTTTGTAAAATTAATTTATTTCACAGAAGATTAGGCGCACAATGGAGAGCTGCTTAAGAAAGGATTAAAATCAAGGAGTTAATATGGCAGATATGCTTGACCAGTTGGTGTTCTCTGCGTCGATCACCGGGCCAATATGCTTAATGCTGCTACTTGGGGTGATACTCAAACGTACCAATGTGATTAATGAAAACTTTATCGACATCGCCTCAAAACTGGTGTTTAAAGTCACATTGCCAGCGTTATTGTTTCTGAGCATTATAAAGTCAAATCATGATTTTATGTCCAGTGCTCCACTCATTGGTTATGGCTTAATCGCCAACATTTTATTTTTTCTGTTATCCACTTTTGCGACCAAGCGTTTATTTCCTGATCCCAAGGACCAGGGGGTAATTATACAAGGTGGTTTTCGCGCCAATACCGCGATTATCGGGCTGGCTTACGTGGCCAACGCCTATGGCGACTCTGGTGTTGCATTAGCTGCGGTGTATGTCGCCTCCATGACTCTGCTATACAATATTCAAGCGGTTATCTGTTTAAGCCCCAAAAGTGAAAACTCAGGTAAAGATGCTTTAGGCGTTATCATCAAAACCTTAACCAAGAACCCGCTCATTATTGCGATTATTATTGGTATGATTTTCTATTTTGCGTCAATTCCAGTGCCAAATATCGTGCTCGATGCAGGCCAATACTTTGCCAACATGACGCTGCCTTTAGCGCTTCTATGCACGGGCGGCTCGCTCGATATCGGCTCGCTCAAGCATGAAAAAAATTCCACTTGGTTTGCCACTTCGCTCAAGCTCATCCTATGCCCTTTGCTGATTACCATTGGCGCGGTATTACTTGGCTACCGGGATGTTGAACTGGCGTTGGTCTTTTTAATGAGCGCCTCTCCAGCTGCTGCCGCCAGTTATGTTATGGCTCGAGCAATGGGCGGCAATTCAACCTTAGCCGCTAACATTATCGCCCTGACGACCGTTTGCTCGCTGTTCAGTTGTACACTGGGAATTTTCTTGCTGTCGAGTTGGCAATTAATTTAACTCCCCTTTAAACAATAAAAAAGCGAGCTCAATGCTCGCTTTTTTAGTTACTCAATATCGTTACTCACATAGTAAAAATTTGTTGGTAGGGTAAATACACCAAATTCCCTACCGCGAGGCCTAAAATAACAAGAAAAGTCAATGCCATGCTACTGACTCGCCATTTGAATGTACCCGACAGTATTGCTTTGGCGTGAGCGACTCGCCCAACACAGAATAAAACGCCAGCGCCGTGTAGCAGCCAGTGTGGACCTCCGTGATACTCTAGCAGCAACATCAAGATTAACGTGATGGGGATATATTCCACCGCATTACCTTGCGCACTCCGCGCTTTTTGCAATTCATCGACCCCACCATCACCTAATGAGACCAAATGGCTTTTACGCTGCTTGATCACCAAAACCGATAAGCTCACCATCCAAAGCCCAAGTAAAGCACTATAAAAAGCAGTAACCATTGTTTCTCCTATCAGGATCGTGCTGACCTGCGATAAATCGACCGTAAAAAAGGACCTCTAAGAGGTCCTTTCAATGTAGTCCAAATGACGAGTGAACAATATGTCATCTATTGAAAAATGGAAGCGCCTGCATTTTCATACAATTGAGCAAGCCATTTCGCACCATAAACCGATAAGTGGTCATCGTCGGAATAGTAAAGAATGTCACCATCACGGTAAGTTTTAAAATCCGGAACATAAGCGTAAGGGTCTAAAAACTCAGCGCCATTACTTACTGCGATATTTTTGACCAACTCATTGTACTTGGGGTACTGGTCGCTGACCGATACATCTTGGTCACAATTCACGCCAAGGCGAATACAGTTGCTGATCTTAGCAGGATTGACCGTGAGCAGTGGCGGCTGCGCTAGTACCACAACTCGCTTACCTTGTTTGACCAAACTCGATACCAGATCGGCAAGCCCACTTCTTCGTTTATCCCAGCGGAATGCAATAAAGATAAGATCCGCAGACTCACTCACTTTATCAAACGCCTCTCGTACCACTTGGCATTTTTGAGAGTCACGCGCACCACCCATGCCACAGCCACCTGAAGCATAGAGTTTCACGTCATAATCGTATTTGTTCGCGAGCGTTGAAACGTATTCAAAGTAATGCTCTGCGTGACTATTACCAAAGAATACGATCTTCTTCTGACTATCCGTGCGTCCGCCTTCACAACCCAAATTCACAAGATCTGGGCATTTATTCTTGTCGATGTGACTGTACTGGAAATCGGCATTCACATCGCTGGTCGACAACCGTTGAGGTAGCCCTTTGTTGTAAACCACATAACCAGCCACAGAGCCCAGAAGCAGCGTCGGAATCAAAAAGTAGAACGCGCCCACATAAATCGGTTTTAATTTAAATCGGCGTAATGGGCGTTCAATCAAGAAGAAGGAACCCAAACTCAAGATCGCCATTGCCGCAACCGCCATTATTTGAAGGTTGAACGGAAGTGAGTAACCTTCACCTTTAATATCAAACACGTAGCGGATATAGGCCAAAATCGGCCAGTGGAACAAATATAAAGAGTATGAAATTAAGCCGATAAACACGAAGACACGGTTCGCCAATATCTTGTTAGCAATAGTGTTTTCACTGTTGATCAACACCGCTATCGGTAAACAGATGGCGAGTGCAACAAACCCAGGGAAAGGAAACGACTCATTGATAAAAGCCATGAGTGCAGCAACCACCAGCAACGCGGCCAGCGCCAACCCATTTGAGCGAAAACGGGGCAATTTACCACTGACAGACAACAGCGCCAATAACGACCCCACCAACATTTCGCCAAAACGTGTAAATAGTAGGTAGTAGCTGACAGATTGCAACGATGGCGTTCGCGACATGTATTCAGCCAAAATGAAACTTGCAATACAAAGTGCGAAAAGAATAATAAACTTACGATTATCAAAGAATTTAATTAAAAGAAATAACGTAATTGGGAACGTAAAGTAATATTGCTCTTCTACCGCCAATGACCAAGTATGTAACAAAGGCCACTCTGAAGAATCGTTAGAAAAGTAGTCACCGGTTCTCAGCGCATACTGCATATTTGATGCAAACGCCAACACACTTAACGTCGATATCCCAACCTTATAGTATTCATAAGGAAGCGAAATAAAGTAACCGATCACTAAAACTAAAATTAATAAAAGAAATAGTGGCGGTAAAATACGCTTGGCACGGCGCACATAGAAGTTAGCAAAACTAAATGTGTTGTCTAGCTTTTCTCTATAGATAATCCCAGTGATCAAAAAGCCTGAGATAACAAAGAATATATCGACACCTAAGAATCCGCCGCTTAAGTAGGAAGGCTCGATATGAAATAGGACGACGGAGAGTACAGCTATCGCTCTTAGTCCATCTATATCCGGGCGGTAATTTTTCGCTTTCAACTAACTTATCCCTTGATCATCGCATTTAAAAATACGTTTATTGCGTACGCCCAAGCGTTATAACCATCTTCATTTAAATGAAGACCATCATAAGTAAACTCGGGGTTTAACTTACCGTTCTTCACCATAAAAGGATTCAGATCTAAATAAGCAATTCCCCTTTGTTTAGATAATTGGCTTATTTTTTGATTAAGAAGAAATATTTTATGGTTATCACGTTTTCTGCCATCCGTTAACAAAACAGATTGAATCACTATAAATGAGCCGTTATCTTTCAAGTAATCAATAATATGTATAATATTATCCTCAATATTATTGATAGACACGTTCATTCCTAGGTCATTCACACCTATCATTAGAAAAACAATGGCATTTTTTTTGTTTTTCAATAAATCAATTCGATTAATGACACCTAATGATGTATCACCAGATATTCCTAAATTGATGACATTTGGATGTTTGACATATTTATCTAAATCAAAACCCTCAGTAATACTGTCACCAACAAAAAGGACATCCGAAGCCGCTATTTCATCTTTACGTTTAGAAAAGCTCTCCATCCTTTTTTGATAGTGTTGAGTCTCGTAAGAATCACCATGATACAAACGTCTTAACTCGGCTTGAGCATAGTGAAACCCCGGCAGGACATATGCCCAAGAGGCGACACCATAGATGCCCACTAAAAGTACTAATAAGGCAATAATTTTTATGGGACTAAAGCGCATAAATGAATTTAAATAGAGTTCAAACGTTTACTGACTAAATTTTTATATGCTAATTAGTCATCCAAATTTACTTTAAATTGACCAAACAACTCGATCTGACTTTAACTTTACAAGGTCTGATCACGCTTTAAAACCAATTGACTGTCTTATTTGTTGGACAACAAACATAAAGGTCATACGCCTCTAACAATCCAAATTCTGGATGTAAAACGTCATCAAAATTCGTCAAAGAGACTGAGTCTTAAATATCAAATATCTTTACAAGACAGGGGCTTAACATTTGTAGTCCTATCCCTACGACCATAAATATCCTTTCTGTGATGGTATGAAGACAACACAAAAGTGAAGGAGAAACCAGCAAGGGAAAATGCAACGTTTAGCGTTGCAGTCAACCTTTATGCCAAATGTTTTCAGGTAACAGCCTGCCCGGCTTCAAACGTAAGGCAATAAAAAACACGGTATAAACTTTGTTTATACCGTGTTGAGAATGGTTTATAAGTACCCAGCAATTTACACTATAAATAGTAACGCGATATCATCATAACGATTAACTGAACTTATAAAACAGCGTGGCTAATGGCGGTAGCACAATCTCAATAGATTGCCCTAAGCCCTCACTGGCTATTTACACTATAAATAGTAACGCGATATCATCATAACGATTAACTGAACTTATAAAACAGCGTGGCTAATGGCGGTAGCACAATCTCAATAGATTGCCCTAAGCCCTCACTGGCTATCGACTCTGTTTTTGCGTTACTCACAACACCAAAATCGCTTCCGTGGTAACGTTTGTCGTCCGTATTGAGTAGAAGCTGATAATCCCCTTTCAATGGCACACCCAAACGAAACCGTTCGTGAGGAACAGGCGTAAAATTAGTCACGACCAAAATACGTTCTCCCTGATCACTTAAGCGTTCATGGGCAAGTACACTTGCATCAGCGGCATCTTGCAATCGCCACTCAAAACCTCTTGGTTCACAGTCAAGTTCATACAAGGCTTTCTCATTGCAATACAAATGGTTGAGATCTTTGATCAAATGTTGGATGCCTTGATGACGCTCAAATTGGAGTAAAAACCACTGCAGTTGGTCATCATGATTCCACTCCGCAGTTTGGCCAATCTCGGCCCCCATGAAGTTAAGCTTTTTCCCCGGTTGACCATACATGTAGCCATAGTAGGCCCGAGCATTGGCTGTTTTTTGCCATTCATCCCCTGGCATTTTGTCCAAAATTGAGGCTTTACCATAAACGACTTCGTCATGGGAGAGAGATAAGACATAGTTTTCACTATGTGCATATATCAGAGGAAAGGTGATGGTGTTGTGGTGATATTTACGATGAACAGGGTCTTCTTTTATGTACGATAAACTATCGTGCATCCAACCCATATTCCATTTGAAACCAAAGCCTAAACCACCGACAAACGTAGGCGCCGACACTCCAGGATACGCGGTGGACTCTTCAGCAATAGTCATCGCATTTGGGAACCACTTGTACACTTCTTCGTTCATCCACTTAAACATCGCGATGGCATCATAATTTTCGTTACCACCATCGATATTAGGAACCCATTGGTCATGACTGCGAGAGTAATCGAGATACAACATTGAGGCGACGGCATCGACACGTAAGCCATCGATATGGAACATTTCGAACCAATACAAAGCATTGGAGACTAAGAAGCGCCTAACGTGCTCTCTGCCAAGATCGTAAATGTAGGAGTTCCAGTCCTGATGCCACCCACGACGCGGATCAGGATCATGGAATAATGGCGTGCCATCAAAGTTAGCCAACCCGTGACCATCCGCAGGAAAATGAGCAGGTACCCAATCAAGCACCACACCGATACCAGCTTGATGGCACTGATCAACAAAATATTTGAAATCATCCGGCGTCCCATAGCGACTGGTGGGTGCGAACAACCCAACCGGCTGATAACCCCAAGAGCCGTAAAACGGATGCTCCGCAACGGGCATGAGTTCGACGTGTGTGTACTCCATGTCAACCAAATACGGGACCAATGCATCAGCCAGTTGACGATAGTTAAGAAATTCGCCTTGGTCATTGCGCTTCCAAGACCCCGGATGCAACTCATAAAACGATAACGCTTGCTTGCGCTTTTCAGTCACCGGGCGAGATTGCCACTGCGCATCTTGCCATTGATATCGTTGGTGATCATAAGCAATAGACGCGAAAGAGGGATATTGCTCAGCGTAGCTTCCCCAGGGGTCGGCTTTATGCGGTAAGCCCTCACCATTTGGCCCCTTGATTTCATATTTGTACTGCGTTCCTGGCTCAAGATGGGGAACAAAAATTCCCCATATTCCGTAATCCAAACGCTGCATCGGCAATCGGCGTCCATCCCACTGGTTAAAATGGCCGATCAAGCTACACGCAGCAGCATGTGGCGCATAAACCAAAAATCGAATACCGGAAATTTGTTGTCCACCACGCTCTAGCGTCATGAACTGCGCCCCCATGTGGTGATACATGGTTTTTGGTGTATGCAAATCTTCATACTCAGCATAGATATTGTGATACTGGTATGGATCATCGATTTCCTGCTCTGTCTCCCCCCAGTCAACTAAAAGCCGGTAATGAGTAAGCGTTAAATCGGGACCTTCAGCAAGAACAAAGGCGGAGTCCCCTTCACGCGTCATCGGTAATGGCGCGTAATCGTCAATAAGTACAGATACGCCTTTCGCTCCAGGCATCCATACTCGCAGGATATGCTCGGAGTCTAAAAATGGCCCCAAAAAGGCAAAAGGGTCAGAAAACGACGCACGTGAAAGCTGGTCATGAATTTTGGACACTTTGGTTTTTGTTTTGCTAATCAACTGATTCTCCCTAACCGAACTGTCTCAGTTTGACGTAAGCGAAAGAGTAAAAAGCCCGCAAAATGCGGGCTTGTCGCGTTATTAAAGTGTAGCGAATTCAATCCTAATTGAGAGTGACCAACACCTGACTTTTTAAACTACAACATACGGTTAATGACTTGCTTTTGCTCGAACTTTAGTCAATTTCGATGCGATCTGGTTGACACTCTCTTGAGCAAAGACTTCATCCAAATTCATCGATAACTTACGACGCCAGTTCGGGTATTCATCCACGGTACCGGGTATATTGACGGGTTTATCCATCTCTAGCCAATCTTCAAGCTGTACGCTGAGCAGTGCAGATGATCCGGCCGCCACGTGCAATTGAAGAGCTTGTGCGAGGTAAGTATCCATAGGCACAAACTGAGCGTCACGCCCTACTCCTTCAGGTAAGAAGCCGTGCCATGCGACCGAATCAAGAATGCCTTGCTTGCATTTCAGGCGATCAGCAAACAGCGCTTCTAATTGTTGCTTATTAGGGTAGAGTCCAAGCTCTGCACCCATTTTCAAATCATCACAATGCCAAAAACCACGCAGAGTAGGCATATCATGCGTACATAAAGCGGACATGGATTGCTCAGCATAATGCGCAGGAGAAATATAACCGCCGTCTTCTTTTGAGGTCTCAAAGAAAAACACTTTATATGAGTGAACTCCGGCATCACGCAGAATTTCAACAATTTCATCAGGCACGGTACCCAAGTCTTCACCAATCACACTGCATTGATGACGATGAGATTCCAACGCCAAAATAGCCAGCATATCTTTCACTGGGTAGTAGATATACGCCCCATTTGTGGCGCTCTCACCTCTTGGTATCCACCATAAACGCAGTAACCCTAACACGTGGTCAATACGCAAAGAGCCACAGTGCTTCATGTTGGCGCGCAGCAATTTAACGTAGGCATCGTATCCCGTTTCTTGTAACACTTGAGGATTTAGTGGTGGCAATCCCCAGTTTTGCCCCAAAGGACCAAGAATATCGGGCGGCGCACCGATACTGGCATCCAAAATCAAATTGCCATCGTCGGCCCACGTTTCCGACCCCGAATCTGCTACGCCGACCGCAAGGTCACGATACAAGCCAACCGCCATCCCCTTCTCTAATGCCAAGGACTGCGCTTCATTGATTTGATTGTCAGCAACCCATTGCAGGTACATATAAAGATGAACAGCATCGTGATTTTGCTGAATGAATTTTTGCACTGCCGGATTTTCAAAACGGCGATATTCCGCCGGAAATACGGGCCAGCCCCAAATACTGCTGTCTTTGGCATGCAACATGGCATGAATGGCGTCAAATGCCGCTTGGTGTAATAAACTATCAGCGCCCTGCTCGACAAACGCTAAGAAAGCTTGAGCGCGTTCGCTATTTTTATCCAGATGACGAATTTTAAACTCTTCGAATAATAGAGGTAACACACTCATTTTAAGTTCAGCGACATCGGTGTAGTTCACCCAATGTGCTTCGCGTGCTTTTTGTAAACGCTGCTGGAAATCCGCACTGCCAACCATTTGCTGAGCTTTGGCGCTTAAAGCAAACTCAGGAACTGAGCTAACATCGATATACAGAATATTTAGCCAGCGTCGAGAGGATGGACTGTACGGACTCGCCCCTTCTGGGTTTGCTGGAAACAAAGAGTGAATCGGGTTAAGCCCGACAAAATCACCGCCGCGAGAAGCGATATCTGCGACCAACTGTTTGAGATCGCTAAAGTCACCAATTCCCCAGTTATGCTGGGTACGCAGGGTATAAAGCTGAACGCTTGGCCCCCACATTTTTTTGTTCTCTTCCATTGCAGGCTGCTTATAGCACTGCTTTGGTGTGATAATTAATGTCATTTCGTATGGCGATTTACGACGTTTACGAATGACGGATAGCTTGTGATAACCGAGCGGAAGATCGCTAGGCAGTGCAAACACCAAAGGGCCGCCATTGCTGCGTTCATCGCGCACAATTTGTGACTGAAGGTAACCTTCCAACACATCGCCTTGTTCAGTGTCTAAACGCCAGCTAAATTCACTCTCACGCGCGCTACTGCCGAGGTTTAGCTCGACTTCAACAGGCCCACCCTCGTGTAAAACCAAAACCGGACCAAGAACATCTTTCTTGTGTTTCTTTGCTGCGGACTTTAATAAAGCGTCATCGCTGCTGGTATCGTAACCAAGCGACGCCAAAAGGCGACGAATGGTGTCATCTTCGACCTTCGCCTCGTCGCCCCAAGCGCTGACGTATCGGTCAGCAATTTGTGCCATTTCAGCGACTTGTTTTAATGCATTTTGTTGTTTCATCGCTCTCTCCGAAGGCATGCTCACACCTTCAAAAATTAGTAGGGTTATATAATTGAAATGAATCAAGCCAAGGCGCGGTGGCCTTGGCTCTTTCGGACTGTTTAGCGACTTATCGCATCCAATTTCCAGATATTATTCACGTAATCTCGAATACTGCGGTCTGAACTAAACTTGCCCACTAATGCGGTATTGAGAATCGCTTTCTTAGCCCAGCCGGCTTGGTCTCGATACTGAGTATCCATCGCTTCGTGCGCTTGAACATAAGACGCAAAATCCGCCAATACGAGGTAAGGGTCACCGCCATCGAGTAAACTGTCGTATGTCGCTCTTAGCGCACCCGGTTCACCCGGCGTAAACTCATCGCCCAAAAGAAGTTCCATTGATGATTTAAGTAGCGGGTCGGCATTGTAATAATCGTACGGGTTGTAACCGCTGGCTTTTAACGCCTCAACTTCATCCACTTCCAAGCCAAAGATGTAGATATTGTCATCTCCCACTTCTTCACGGATTTCAACATTAGCGCCATCCATGGTACCGATAGTCAATGCACCATTGAGTGCCATTTTCATATTACCGGTACCTGAAGCTTCTTTACCCGCTGTCGAAATTTGCTCAGAAACATCCGCAGCAGGAATGATGATCTCAGCCATGCTGACTCGGTAATCAGGAACAAAGACCACTTTCAGCTTATTGCCAATGCGCGGATCATTGTTGACCTTCTCTGCGATCTTGTTGATGGCGTAAATGATCTCTTTCGCTAAGTGATAACCAGGGGCGGCTTTGGCAGCGAAGAAAACCACTCGCGGCGCCATATCAAACTCAGGATCGTTAATTAAACGATGATAGAGAGACAGGATATGCAGCATGTTCAAGTGCTGGCGTTTGTATTCATGAAGACGCTTGATTTGCACATCAAAAATCGCGTTGGTATCAAGCTCGATCCCCATGTTGTCCTTGACCCATGTAGCCAGACGCGCTTTGTTTTGCTTTTTCACCGCCATAAATTCTTTCTGGAATTTAGCGTCATCGGCATACTGAGCAATCGCTTCAAGTTGATCGAGATGCGCAGGCCATTCGTCACCAATTTTTTCAGAAATCAGCGCAGACAAACCAGGGTTACAGAATTTTAACCAGCGGCGAGGGGTAATACCATTGGTCACATTTTGTAGACGCTTAGGGTACAGCTCATTGAACTCAGGGAATAAGTCACGTTTAACCAACTCAGAGTGAAGTGCTGCCACACCGTTAACTGCGTAAGAGCCGACCACACAAAGGTTCGCCATACGCACCATTCGATGGAAGCCTTCTTCGATGATCGATAATTTCTGCTGTTTTGCTACATCACCAGGCCACTTCGCTCGAACCTCTTGCAAGAAGCGGTGGTTGATTTCGTAAATGATTTCCATATGACGAGGAAGCAAACGCTGAATCAACGACTCACTCCAGGTTTCAAGCGCTTCTGGCAATAGAGTGTGGTTGGTGTAGGCAAAGGTTTGTGAACTGATCGCCCACGCCTCATCCCACGTTAATCCTTTCTCATCAATCAGAATGCGCATTAACTCCGGAATCGCGATGGTTGGATGCGTATCATTTAATTGAATGGTTTCAAATTTCGGCAATGACGCCAAAGTGTGACCAGCTAGTTCATGACGACGAAGAATGTCACGTACAGAAGCCGCACTATGGAAATACTGCTGCATCAAACGCAGAGTTTTGCCTTTTTCGTGGTTATCGTTCGGGTACAGAACTTTGGTAATGTTACCCGCATCGATCAATGAGTGCTGCGCCTCAAAATAGTTACCATTGTTAAAACTTTCCAGAGAGAAAGGTGCAATCGCTTGGCATTCCCACAAACGTAGAGGGTAAACCGTATCACTTTGGTAACCGACGATAGGCATATCCCAAGGCATCGCTTTAACTTGCATGCCAGGCACCCAGCGGCGCTTCTCTTTGCCTTGCTCTTCGTATACTTCAACGTGTCCGTAAAAACCGATTTCTTGAGCAAGTTCAGGGCGAGCGACTTCCCATGGGTAACCTTCAACACCACACCAAGCATCAGGCGCTTCCTGTTGACGACCGTGATCAAATGACTGTTTAAACAGACCATATTCATAATGCAACCCGTACCCAACGGTTGGGAACTCTTGCGCGGCTAGCGAATCCATAAAACACGCCGCCAGTCGGCCTAAACCACCGTTACCCAGAGAAGGGTCACGCTCTTCTTCCAGTAAGTCGGTTAGGTTTTGGCCCAGCTCACCCATTGCTTCGGTGATCTGCTCATAAAGGCCCATGCTGATTAAATTATTGCCCGTCAAACGACCAATAAGAAATTCAAGAGAAAGGTAATTTACGCTTTTCGCGTGGGTAATTTTGTCGTCTTGTTCTGTCTCAAGAAGATCAAGAGTCGTCAATTCAGCTAACGCTCGGCCCATTGCTAAATACCATGCACGTGGCGTTGCGTGCTCAACCGTCGTCGCGTACGTTGCCGATAGATGCTTCTTCACATTGGCTTGAAAAGCACCTTTATCGAAATCTTTTTGCTGAGTAGGTTTCATAACAGAATTCTCACTGTTTGGTTTAAGTCATCTGAGGCATATCGTGCATTCACTAGACAAGTGAAACATCCTCCTAACCACATCAATGCGTAGGAGGAGGAGTCAGGGCGTAGAGTGCAGATTACACAGAGCTCAGTGATCGAACTCTCAAACCACAGCGTTAGACTCAATAGTCCGGTGAGAAAGATCACACCACTAACAAAATAAAGCTAGTCAGCTTCCCGATATGGCATCGATCTTTCTCACCAGACAAATAATCAAACTGTTTTAGACATCACATTTAGCCTAGTAACTTTTCATCAATTACATCAATCACGGTGCAAATGAACGATCAAATCTCGGCTGTGCGACAGATATATAGTGATAATGATCACAATTCAGGGGCGTAGTGGGTTTATAAATGTGAATCCAACGAAATTCGCGCAGTTGATCAATAACTGTATGGTCCTACTTCAAGTACCATCCCTTGCAAAATTCAATTGGTTCACTTTTGATATAGGATCTGGCTTAAAAGATGTGGATTCCCTCAAAATTAACGCGTCCAGGACGGCTGCACAATGCGATCGTTCGCCCCAGAGTTCTTGATCTGCTGCAGCAAGCGCCTTGCTATAAACTGGTTTTATTCCGCTCTCCTGCCGGTTATGGAAAGACCACCATGGCGGCTCAGTGGTTGGCGGATAAACCAAATGTCGGCTGGTACAACATTGATGAAAGCGACAATGACCCATTTCGCTTTATTAATTATTTGCTGCAAGCGCTGAATAAAGCCTCCCACTTTTCAATGCCGAACTCTTTAAAACTGGCCGAGAAGCGACAGTTTTCTTCAATTCACAGCTTGTTTGGTGAAGTCTTTGCGGAAATGGCGGACTTCCATCAAGAGGCCTACCTTGTTCTTGATGACTATCATCTGATCTCCGATGACGAGATTCACGAAGCGCTGAGATTTTTCTTAAAGCATATGCCTGACAACCTGACTCTGGTTGTCACCAGTCGCACGGCACCACCGCTTGGCACAGCTAACTTGCGCGTACGCGACTTAATGATTGAAATTGGGAATGATTTGCTGGCATTTGATGTGGAAGAAACCACGCGCTTTTTCAATCAACGAGTGAGCGATGGCATTGATGACGCAACCGCAGACAGTTTGCGAACTTATGTGGAAGGCTGGCCTTCAGCGTTACAACTAATTGCTCTGCAAGCGCAACATCAGCGCCGTACACTCGCCCAATCGGCTGAATCGGTGTCGCAGTTTAATCATGCGCATCTATGGGATTACTTGGTCGAAGAAGTGTTTGATCTCCTTGACAACGAAACACGCCAATTCCTAATGCAGTGCTCCGTTTTAGATCACTTTAATGATGCCTTAGTCACAGCGTTAACTCAGCGTGATGACGCATTAATTATGTTGGAATCACTCAACCGCTATGGTTTGTTCATTCATCCACTTGAAGGTGAGCAAAACTGGTTCCGCTTTCATAACCTATTTGCCGAGTTTTTAACCCACGAACGCCAAGCGCGTATGCCGCAAAAAGAGAGCGAATTACACCAAGCCGCGGCCAAGGCGTGGCTCGCACAAAAATCGCCTCACCAAGCATTACGTCATGCGCAAAAAGCCAATAACAGCCAACTGACCGCAGACATCCTCAATCAATATGGCTGGAGTATGTTTAATGGCGGCGAATTACAAAGCCTTGAACGCGCTATTGATTTACTGTCGCCAGAACAACTGTATAGCGCGCCGAAACTTTGCATGTTGCAAGCTTGGCTCGCACAAAGCCAGCATCGTTATAATGATGTCGGTGACATGTTGAAGCAAACCGATCAGCAGATGGCGCAATTCAATATTGAGCTCAGCACGCAAGAGCAAGGCGAATTCAACGCGCTTCGTGCCCAAGTCGCGATTAACCAAAATGAGCCAGAAAAGGCCCTAGAGCTGGCGGAGTTGGCGCTTAGTCAGCTGGATAACACCGTCTATCGCAGTCGAATTGTTGCAACCTCAGTGGTGGGTGAAGTCAATCACGTTCTCGGGCATTTAAGCCGAGCTCTGCCCATGATGCAGCAAACCGAAAAGCTAGCGCGTCAGTATCAAGCCTATCACCAAGCGTTATGGGCAATGTTACAACAGAGCGAGATATTGATTGCTCAAGGTTATGTACAAGCCGCCTACGAAGTGCAAGATAGCGCTTTTCGCCTCATTGAGGAACACCAGCTGCATCAAGTTCCTTTGCATGAGTTCCTGTTACGAATCCGCGCACAAATATATTGGTGCTGGAATCGCTTCGATGAAGCCGAGGAGTGCGCCTACAAAGGCTTGGACGTGCTTGGAAACCACTCAAATAACAAGCATCTACACAGTTATTCGATGCTTGCGCGTATTGCCGTTGGCCGTGGCGAGCTGGATAAAGCCGCTAAGTTTGTTGACCAAATTATTCACTTACTAAAACAATCGACCTACCACGTCGACTGGACCGCAAATGCATCCCTGTCGTTAATTCTGTTTTGGCAGGCACGTGGTGACAACGAGGCAATTCAACACTGGCTGGAGACCACATCCCGTCCGAAGAAAGCGTGCAACCATTTTACTCAATTGCAATGGCGTAATATCGCTCGCGCACAAATTAGCTTAGGCCTCTATGATGATGCGTTGGCAACCCTCAACTTTATCCAGACTCAAGCGCGTAAAAAGCAATTGATCACTGACATTAACCGCAACTTGATCGTATTAAGCGTTCTTGCCGTTACACAAAAGCAAGAAGATGCCGCACGTGATTACCTCAAAGAAGCGCTAGAGATGACAAGCCAAACTGGGATTATGGGTAACTTCTTAATTGACGGAGCCAAAATCCGTCACGTGCTTGAAAAACTCAGCCATAAGTCAGAACTTGGTGATCTTGAACGTCATCGTGCTCAGCAACTGACAAAAGCCATCTCCACCACACAGCGGAGCCGCTCAGTGCACTTTGACGAGGAGTTCGTTGAAAAGCTAATAAATCATCCCAACATTCCAGAGTTAGTCCGCACTAGCCCGCTGACGCAGCGAGAGTGGCAAGTGCTTGGATTAATTTACTCCGGTTTTAGTAATGAACAGATTGCTCAGGAACTTGATGTTGCAGGAACCACCATCAAAACCCATATCCGTAATCTGTATCAAAAGCTCAATATTGCCAATCGCAAGGAAGCCATTCACACCGCAGAAAATCTGCTTCAGTTGATGGGGTATTAACGGCACCCTCACCCTCTTAATGCAAAAAGGGTTGAAGCTTTTCGCTTCAACCCTTTTTTTGTTTGATTCAGCATTCGTGACATTAGAACGGTTTTGGCGCGAATCCAGTCATCGCATCAAGGCGCAGCTCTTTGCCAATTTTGGTCGTAGGGTGAACAATCACTAGCCCCTTCACTGACTTTTTGAGCTTGCCTAAGTCGGCTTGTTCCGCTTTGGTGATTTCACGAGAAAAAGGCATGTCCAGTAAGCTTTTACGTTCTTTGTTAAGATCATAACTTTGCTTGTGCTTGAGTTGGTTAACCTTCTTGGTCAAATCTTCAATTTCATCGGTAAATTTTGAGATCATTTCTTGGTCACCGCGAGATTTCGCAGCCTCCAATTTATGGCGGCAGTTATCCAGACGATTATTTAATTTCTGAATGTCCGTTTTTAAACTCATGTTCGGTAATCTCTTTATTAAATCAGACATTATTTTAGCACAGCCCTAATCAAAGCTGGCAATTAACTTTCCAACGCTGACGATGATTGACGTTGATCGACAACCACTCAACTGCGTAGGATAAGTAATAAGATAAGGAGCTATTATGCCAGTTCAAATGACTCTATTTTATGATGGTGAGTGCCCGCTATGTGTAGCGGAGATGCAGCGCTTATCGAAAGCGGATCAGAAATCTCATCTTCGCTTAATTGATATTAACTCAACCGCTTTTGAAGAGTTTCCTCACATCGATGCTACTGAAGCGTCACGTATTCTTCATGGTTTAGCTGCTGATAACACACTGTACTTGGGACTCGATGCCACATACCATGCTTGGCGTTTAGTCGGTAAAGGCCGCTGGGTAAAGCTGACGCGCTTGCCGGGTTTAAAAACGCTGTTTGATGCAGGTTATCGGCTCTTTGCTCGTCACCGTTACACCATATCTCGGTGGTTAACTGGTCAGTCGCGTTGTTCTTCAGGCGTGTGTCATAAACGCTAACATCAGAGTGATGGTTCATTTACACTGTAAATAAACCTCATCGCTGACAAGCTTATACAAAAACAAAAGCCGAGCAATCGCTCGGCTTTTCATGGTATTCAGTCACAATGCTTTATAGCTCTGCGTTATGGTACACCTGCTGAACATCGTCACAATCGTCTAGAAGATCCAAGAATTTTTGGAATTTCTCTGCATCTTCACCCGTAACCGGCGTGTGAGTTTGAGGCACAAAGGTGATTTCTTCGACATCCAGAGTTAAGTCTGGGTATTCAGTATTCAGTGCCGTTTTCGCTTTAAAGAATTCGGTATGCGGTGCAAATACTGTAATCACGCCGTCTTCCAATTCAATATCTGCGACGTCAACATCCGCCATCATTAGCGCTTCAAGTACCGCTTCTTCATCATCACCTTGGAACTGAAAAACAGCTTGGTGATCAAACATGTGAGCTGTTGTACCTGGGCTACCAATTTTAGCGCCTGTTTTAACAAAGCATTGGCGAACATCTTGGAAAGTACGATTGCCGTTATCGGTTAAACAATCAACAATCACGCTCGCTCCGCCAGGAGCAAAGCCTTCATAACGAGCGGGTTGGTAATCTTCACCACCACCACCAGTTGCTTTATCAATGGCTTTATCGATAACGTGGGCAGGCACTTGGTCTTTCTTCGCTTTTGCGATTAAGTGCTTTAGTGACAAGTTCATGTCTGGGTCCGCACCGCCGTTTTTCGCGCACATGTAAATTTCTTTACCGTACTTGGAATAAACTTTAATTTTTGCGCCTTGAGTCTTTGCCATTGAGGCCTTGCGCACTTCAAAACTTCTTCCCATCGGGATGGTCTCTCTATTTAATTTAACGCGGGGATTTTAGCAAAAAGTGAAGGGTTTTCAATTTCCACGCAGTTGATGAGCGTATTACACACCCATAATACGTTTATATTTCTCGACGGACTGTTCGAAGCATTCACGCTCATGCGTTTTTGATAGTTGCTTCAACTGAGCATCGATACTGTCAGGTCCCGCTTTTGACTGTTTGATCTTCCAAACAATGAAAGATGCTTGTTTATCCAGCTCAATGCGATTCTTTTCATCTGCTGGCAACAGAGATAAGTTCATCGACATAGCTTTATCCACTCACCTATTGAAAGTTCGACAATATACCACAAACATGGCTGATGTTGAGAGCTATTGAATATTTGAAATGTGAAGTTGCGAGTTTACTTTACTGACAAACAAAAAGAGTGGCATTTCGGACCACCCTTTTCTAAATGTTACGTTTGAATCTACGCTCAGTGCAATAAACCGAGTTCTTTCGCTTCCTCTATGGTTAATCCGCTCTCACGGATTTCTCTGAGCATTTCAATGCGACGGCGAGCTTCCGCTGATTTCATATTGCGAGATGGCTTCTCTTGCACAACATCTTCAGTGAGATCCCACTTTGTTGTAAAGCCAGTGATTTCGTCATGGTCGATAGAATTAATGGACATAATACCCTCCGAATAAACCATGTCTGGGACGCCTAATCTGTAGCAAAGCCCCAAGCCCTTGTTAAGAGAATTTAATTCAGAGTGTGATTTCTATAATAGTTCGTAAATTTGGGGGGATTTTCGATAAAAATAGTTTTGCATGGACACAAAACTCGAAGTACATTTAAAAAATTGTCCCTATTAAAAGTAAGTGGATCAAACTCTCACTTTTTAACTCCCCTCCCCTTCTAATAAGCCTTGGTCCGTTACGCTCATCAGCTGAATTTTACGTCCGCCAATGCGGAGCAGCCATTTCTGAACTCGACCAGTTATCTGCCCGTAGCGACTATCCGCTCATCCGTACCGTTGTTTTAAGTGCACGAATTGTCTTAAGTAAACGAACCGGAACAATGATCAAGGGAACAAATACGGTAATAAGCTGAAAAATGGATAAAAAAAAGCGAGTTCTGCACAGAACTCGCTAACAATTCAAAGTGATGTAACAATATGAGCCAATCTATCAGGGACAATCAAATCCCGAATTCATCAGAAAGGACAAAAGGTTGTCTATTCGGGATTAATCTTAATAACAACAGCGCGCGCTTATGTCAGTCGAGTGTCAGAGGAATGTAGTAGATTTGTTCATTCTCTCGTTGAGAGGTCAATTAACTTTTTGCCGACCATTCAAGATTAGATAGCGACTTCATCAAGCACTCGAAATACTGAATCATCTATATGGCCCTCGATCACTTGTTTGCATACCTTACGTCGCACGGCTAGCCCTGAAATTAAACGTTCGATTGAGAGATGCTTGTTGTTATCTTGCGAATTATACAGCTCAATCACCTTGCTCAACGTTTCGTAAGGGATGATCTCCTTTCCTACCTTTAACCAATCAAGCTTATCTATGAGCTCCTGACACTCTTCTCGGATAGAGCTATGGCTGTGCCCTGTCATGGCAGCTAAAGCCGTTATACTGCGTTCTAGAGCCTCTGAGGAGGTATATTTCGATAGAGTGATCGTTATTTCGTCTGCATTGATCTCCACTAAGTGTTTGCGCTGTTTTACACGGCGTCCCAATTTGCCACGTGGGGAGGCGGGTTTGCGTTGAATTGGCTCAAACTCACCATCAATAATCTGAGATAATTCATCAAGTTGTTGACGGGACACCATTTCATTACGTAATGGGTTTGGCAGCGTAGGTGCCATATTGCGTTTACCCGCATTGGTGGTACGTGCTCGTGAATAACGTAATACTTCTTCCGCATCACATTTAATATCGAATTGGTAGTCTTGGATCTTTTCATTTTCGATCATCGCAGAGATCGTTAAGTGATAGCCCCATAAATTCACCACAAACAGTTCATCATTCCCTTTCCCATCGGAAAGACGCTTCAATTCGCGGATCAAATCCATTGAAAAACGACGCCATTCGATGTTTCGCGCAAGTTTCTGGTTTAACTCGGTTAACAACATCACATCCGTCGTGCGGCGCGACATACGCGTTCTGAAGTATGAATAGAGCTGGAACACCAAGGTGTGCTGCTTCAAGATCTCAGGCGGGAACAAAAAGAAGTAATCTCGAGTGATCAACTCTTCATAAAACGACGGTTCCCAAACCAAAATATACAAGTTAGGTTTGATGCGAATTTCACCGTCTGCGCCTTCAACTGGCGCTTCTTCTGATGCTGTAATGGTTCGAGCAAGAAAACGAAAACGGTCACTCTTAAAGCCTTCTGGCATATTTTCGCTCAACCAACGCCCTGTCAGTTCATGAAGTTGAAAATCGGTAAATTCAATGCGATCAATGCTATCGCGTATGGAATCACGAGCAGGTCCACTGTCTTTTTTGCCACGTAAAGACAAGATGTCGGTAATGTACAGTGGTGTTTTGTTCGGAATATGTGTGGCATCAAGATGATATTGTTCCTGATGATGTTCGTGATATTGCACGGTCAGTGTAAACAGAGCAAACAGCGTCATGAGATCATCGACTGTCATGATGTTTTTCGATGATCG